>NZ_JAATVW010000002.1 GCF_011947225.1 Planosporangium flavigriseum
GGTCATCGACACCGCCACCCAGACGGTCGGCACGACCATCTCCGGGCTCACGAACCCGACCGTGGCGGCAACGCCACGGGACTGCGCCTACGCCTACATCGCGAACCCCAGCGCGGGCACGGTGACGGTGATCAACATCGTTGCCAACATCATCATCGCCACGATCGAGATTCACGCCACCATCGGGCTCGGCCTGCCGTACCCCTCCGAGAGCAGCCCGGCTGGCACCGGGGGTAACGACTCGCCCCCTGTCGCCGGCGCCAGCACCCCGGCACTGCCGATCACCGGAACCTCGATCCAACCCCTGATCGCTTTCGGTTTGCTCATGATCGGCATCGGCACGGCCCTGCTCGTGGTCAACTTCCGCCGCAACCGACGCCGGACCGAGACCTCCTGACCGTAGTTTCTGCACGGCAAGCAGGGACCGGCACGTCAAACGTGCCGGTCCCGGGCTTTACGTGTATTCCCGCGGTCTTTCCTTCGACGGCTCGTCGCGCAGGTACATGTACCAATAGGACGTCGCGACGAACACCACCGCGCCGACCAGGTTCCCCAAGAACGCGAAAACCCAGTTGTGCAGAACGTCGCCCCAGCCGAGGCCCGGCATTCCGGCGAAGATCGCGGCTGGCAGGAAGAACATGTTCGCCACGACGTGATCGAAGCCCATCGCAACGAACCCCATGATGGGGAAGAAGATCCCGAGTACCTTGTCCGCTACGTTCTCGGCGGCGAGCGAGATCCACACGGCTAGACACACCAGCCAGTTGCATCCCACCGCGCGCAGGAAGATCTGCCATTCGTTCTCGTGCAGCGCTTTCAGGCTGGCGATACCCGCGAGACGTTGGTACGTCATCGCGCCGGAGGTACCCGACTCGGCGCCGACGTGGCCGATGACCCCGCTCTGGACGGCGAGGAAGTACGCGACGAACAGCGCGCCGGCGAGGTTGCCGATCAGCACGAGGGTGAGGTTGCCGACCACCTCGCGCCAGTTCAGCCGCCGCTGCATGGCACCGATCGGCACCAGGAGCATGTTGCCGGTCGCGAGGTGGGAGCCGGCGACCAGGACGAGGACCAGGCCGAGCGTGAACACCGAACCCGTGATCAGAGTCGGCACACTGCCCCAGGTCTTGGGGTCGAGCCCGGACGAGACGGCGACGGCGAGGAGCCCGCCGAAGGCGATGTACGCGCCGGCGAGAAAGCCCCCGACGAGAACTTTGTCCCACCTCAAATGGGCTTTCTTGACCCCCGTCGCGACAGCTGCCTGGGCGATCTCCGCCGGTTCCTTGGTAGTCATCAGCGCTACTCCCACCTGGAGAAATACCCGTAGCTGGTACCCCGTCCATGGATCGTCTACTCCCCCGGGACGGCGGGCCGGGTACCTCGGCGCGGCGGCCGTCGGGGTCACCACGGGCCAGCACCCGAGCAGCGCGCCGATGGGCGGCCTCGGCGGATCGACCACCGGTGGCCCTACCAGCTCACCGGCGCGGAGAGCCTGGTTGAAAGCTGTGCCTACCCTTGTCAGGTAATCAATCACCGGCTCGAGCTCGGTCCGGTGGCTTCCCGAAGGACTCCAGCGTGCACGAAGACATCGGATCCCTGGTTCGCCGGTTCTACGAGCAGCTCTGGAACAACTGGGACGATTCGGCCGTGGAGCACACGCTGGCGTCCGACTTCAGCTTTCGAGGCTCCCTTGGTCAGCAGACCACCGGCCGCAGCGGCTGGCGGGCATACCGCGACCACATACGACGCGGCTCGTCGGACTTCCACAACCAGATCATCACCCTGGTCACCGACGGCGACCAGGCAGCCGCCCGGCTGCTCTACTCGGGTACGCACACCGGTCCCCTGCTCGACTTCCCGCCCACGGGCCGTAGGTTCAGCTACTCCGGCGCAGCCTTCTTCACCGCCGCCGCAGGCCTCCTCACCGACGCCTGGGTCCTGGGCGACCTGCATGACCTTCGACGTCAACTGGCCATGAATAACAGCCAATGACGTGGAGGCATCGCCGCTCGCCGTTGGTGTCGGACCGTCATGACCGGCAATCCTGTGGTGCCGGGCTGGTAGCCAGCGCGGCGATCGTGGACGTGAACAGGATCGTGCCGACGCGCAGGGCAGCCAGAGTGGAGGCCACGGCAGACCTGCCGACGCCCGTCGCAGGCGACCTGCACTATCGGCTCGTGGGCTGGGCTTCCACCCATAGATCTTGGACACTTAGGACGCTTATAGCCGGCCTAAGAGTCCTACCGTGTCCAGGTTGATACCGCACAGTCGCGTCCCCACCTAATGCTTCACCACTGAGCCGGGCTAGAGTCTCGGCTGGCACGAACTGTTGCGAGGTGCCTCGTCGCTGACGGGGAGAATCGGGAAGCCGGTGCAAGTCCGGCACGGGCCCGCCGCGGTGACCGGGGAGCTGCCACCTACGCGCGTATGCGCAGCCACTGGCCGGATGGCTGGGAAGGCAGGTGGCGAGGTGTTGATCCGGGAGTCCGAAGACCGGCCTCGCATGACCGGCCACCTATCGGTGGCCAAGACGCAGCGGGAGCCTGCCCATGAACGCGAACATCTATGACGTTATCCACCGGCGCCGGGACGTGCGAGCCCAGTTCACCGGCGAACCGATCCCGGACAAGTCGTTGCGCCGGGTGCTGACAGCAGCGCACGCCGCGCCCAGCGTTGGGCTCACCCAGCCGTGGGACTTCATCCTGGTTCGCGACGTAGCGCTACGCCGCGAATTCTTCGCACATGTACAACACGAGCGGGACTGCTTCGCGGAGACACTGGATCCCGAGGCGGCGCAACGATTCGCACGGATCAAGATCGACGGGGTTCTGGAATCCAGCCTGTCGATCGTGGTGACCTACGACCCCGACCGGGGCAGTCCGGCCGTGTTGGGACGGCACGCTATCGCCGACGCCGGGTTGTACTCGGTGTGCCTGGCCATCCAGAACTTGTGGCTAGCCGCGACGGCGGAAGGTCTCGGCGTCGGCTGGGTGTCCTTCTACCGTGAACCCTTTGTCCGGGACCTCCTCGACATCCCGGAACGGATCCGTCCCGTCGCGTGGCTGTGCCTCGGCCCGGTGACCCACCTGGAGACCACACCCGACCTGGAGCGCCACGGCTGGCGGCAACGTCGTCCACTGGACGCGGCGCTTCACCAAGACCGCTGGACAGCAAAGTAGGGGCATCCACCGACGCGTGGTCCGGCGCCCCGGATGTGCCACAACCGGGGCGCCGGACCGTGCTCGATTCAGACGTTGAAGCGGAACTACGACCGCTATCTCGCCGACCTGGACCGGGGTAGCTGCCGCGCTGGTCGGGTGGCCCTCTGGCTTCACGTCAGTGGTTGGCCGTTGTCGACGTTTCACGGTGTCTTGTGCCCCGTGTGTGCCCCCATGGTTACAACAGCCCACGACGCGCCTCAGCCCCTTGCTCGGGCCGGCGTTACTTCCACTTGCAGTGGCCTGGTGGACGAGAAGACCTAGGCAAATATGAACCGAAGCCGCCTGAACTGCGGCGACGTCCGTCACCCGTGGTCGACATTGGTCACTGCTGGTCTACGTCCCACGGCCTGGAGACGGCCTGATCAAGCCTGCCCCCGCCTCGCTCACCATGAACCTACGAAGTGACGGCGGTGAGGTTGTCCGCGGTTGGCTACGAGATCAGACGGCCTGTCGTGGTCTGACGGTGCCCATTCGTCGTAGCCTGCTGTACATCGTTGCCCCACTGAGAATCTATGGAAGGTTGGGCCAGGGATCATCGCAGAGCAGCGCCAGCCCTCGCGGGTATCGTCCCACCATGCGCCCCACTGTTGCCATAGCCGAGTTGGAGAAGCTTCGGACCGAATCTGAGGACCTGCTCGCCATTCGAGCCGAAGCGCTATTCACCTCATGGAAGGCACGAGTGGAAGCCGTGTTGACCCGCTCACTCGGCCCAACTCATACCATCATCGAGCGATTCCGCGACATCTCGTACCATCTCGGCGTCTACTTTGGCGGCCAAGATCCTGACCCTGACCGTGAGTCGTACATCGCCGGGGTTCAGCAAGCCGTCGGGTTCATCGACGCTGCCATCTACGAACTAAAGCTCCTTGTGGCAGACGACTCCGAGCCAGTGGACGTGCGCGCCTACGACCCAGATCTGTGGGAACACGTTAAGGGCCTGGTAGAGGACGAGCAGTGGGGACAGATAGCGAGCCAAACTGCCATCTTCGTAGAGGACCGAGTTCGCGCGTGGGCCGGCCACCCGAAGTCGAAGGACGATGGCGAACTTGTCGGCAAAGGGCTCTATGCAAGAGTTTTCGCAGATGACAGCGAGTACCGCTTAGGCCGAACACGAGGCGAGTGGGAGGGATGGCGGGGGCTCGCCATGGGCTTCGCCCAGGCGCTGAGCAACGTCGACCGACACCGTATTCAGCGACGCGACGACGCACGGCGTTACGCGATCGGGGTGCTTGGCCTAGGTAGTCTGCTCTTGACACAACTTCGATATGAGCACGACGACCACTTACATAAAGACGAATGATCCGTAACGCGACGTATCCCGGCGTTGGACAGCGAAATTGCTGGGCGCGATCCGGAGACTCCTTGACCCCCAGGCAACGATCACGGTCGCTTGACCTGTGCTTCTTTACCCACTGACCTGGGGAGACAATCCGCCGAGGTCCGTGGACATCCACCAACGTGCGTCCCTGTTGTCACTCGGATAGTCACCCAGCCTCGGTATCGGCTCAGGGGTTGCGCGTTGCCGCCTCGGCGCACTCGTCGCACCGAAGCCAGTCGTCTAGCGAATCAAACGGCGGGTTACCGGGGATGGCAACGAGGCCCTCCCACTGGTAGCCACAGAGTGCGGGGCGGTCGTCTGCGAACTGGAGATGACAGGTGGCAGTCGGCGTACCGGGTTGATCTTCGTAGACAAGTCTGCGCTGATACTCGCCTGGCCACAGCGGCCGCAACCACAACCAGTCGGCCCAACGCCTCTCCGGCCATCCGAGGCGCTCAGTCGCGGTAATCACGATCTGATGATCTCACCAAACCGTGGTTGGAGCCCCGAATTAAGAGCTCGGCCGAGGCGCGCTAGCCGTGGCCGGCGAGGTGCGACAAGCCGTCCGGTCAGGTCCATGCCCGGTCGACGTTGGCAGCCACGGTTGCTGTCAGCGTTGCTGTCACCCGAGTCGTGCGTCCTGCTGACCGTCGGGCGCATCCGGCGTGCTTCCGTCCAAGGCCCCCGTACCGCACACTCGTCACGTGTCGTGGACCTTGGACCTCCTTCATACGGTGCTGACCGATGTCCTGCCCGTCGTCCTCATCGGGGCTGGGATCGCGATCGCCTTACGGGATCGGCGGCGGCGAGCGAAGGCAGCCGTGCTGCAACAACAGCCATGGCCCGATTTGCCGGAAGGGTCAGTCGCGATAACCGTCCCACCGCTCGGCCGAGGCGTCGCCAGCGCCACCGTTGTGCGAATTAGCAAGAGCGTGGGCGAGCATGTAGCGCTCAACGATCCCGTCGCGGAGGTGTCAACCGACAAGGTCGATACCGAGATTCCAGCCACCGTCGCTGGTGTAGTCGCCGGCATCCTTGTCCGTCCTGGACAAGAAGTCCCCGTGGGCTTCCCCATCCTCGCCGTCAGAAGTCACTGACTGGGTGATCTAGAGAGCGAAGGGATTGGAACGCATACTCAGGACTGAGCGGTCATGGGAACGCCTGACCCCTTCGGTGTGAACTACGGGCAACGCGGTCTCTTGTGGTCCCGTGGGAGGTCAGCCGGGCTGTTGTGGTTCCTCATGGTCTGGTTCGGTGCGGTCGGTTGCTGTACTTCGCTGCTGTACTGCCGGTCCGAGCCGACCTTCTTCAGCTCGGCCGGGTCGCTGCGGGTCATGCAGTGCGGGCACCAGCACGGAAGAGAATTGCAGCCATCCAGACAGCGCCAGCAGTGATGAGCACGGCGGCCAGAGACAGAAGGATAGTGCGGGACAACCAGGTCAAGAGCAGGAAGGGTTGTAGCCCCAAAGTCAATGCTCCGGTACCGAAGAGAACCTGCGCCAGGCCGAGGCGCCGAACGCTGCCCTGCCCGGTCTGCTTGGCGAGTGGACTCCCGCTGCTTAAGCGTCGGCCACGTATCGCACTGAACGCCCCCAGTAGCAGTACACCCAACGCGGCGCAGACAATCACCGCCGCCAGGGCGTCGATGATCCCCCCGTGGGCGAACGTGTCAGGCCCCGCGATTCCGATCACCGTGTGTCCTCCATGCCTGCCTGAGCGGCCACGAAGCAGTCAATCAACCGCAGTGGGCGACTAGTGTCGTCCGACCGTCGACACCACCATCGTCCGAGCGGCTGTCATCCCGGTTCAATCAGCTTGGGGGTATGGCCGTGAGCCCGCGGCGCCTCTCATCGACATGATCATGCACCTAAGCAACCTGCCCTTGTGGGCTTGCGTCCGCCATGCTCCATAGGCTGGGTCGCTCGCTTTGATTGCTTGCTTATGACGCGGAAGATTTGTGGGCTCGATGGCCGCGGCCGTGCTTTAGTGATCTTCGTGACCATTCCCCGCTATCGAGTCCCTCAGGCCAAGGCCCGAGACCCGCATCCGTTTGGCCACCCTCTGGCGAACCGTCCCTTGACGGTTCTCGTTGACGCACACCTGGCTTCCGGCCCGACCGACGGCCTCCGACTGCTACCTGGCGGTGATGCCATGGAGGGCACCCCGGACGCAGTCACGATGCTGAGATCGTACTTGCGCCACAAAGCGCTTGATGCGATTGCAATGAGCGTAGAGAGCGACTCCTTCAAAAAGAAGGTCGTTCTAGACGCCCCATACCCAGATGAGGACATGCGACCATTTCGAGTCTTGTCGAAGGATGCCGAATCCCTCAGAGGAATATGGCCCTATCGGCAGCGACTCAAATATGTGTCGGAAGGAAGGGCGCTCGGACTATCCGAAGAACAGGCACACGATGCGGTCATGCTTTCGAGTGTTGGCTCCGAGATTGGAGCGGACCTGGTCGTCACTGACTGCGATTGGCTCCTTTCCGGGAAAGCGAGCGTTCCGGCCGTCAATATCGCGTCACCGAAGCAAGCCCTCGCATTGATAGGCCTGCTATTGCGATGTAGAGACGACTTCGTTTTTATGGGCGGATTGACCATCAAATCGTCAGCGTGGGGATTCCAGTGGGCAACTGCACGTGCTCTTCTGCCCTCTGCATGGAGGTGGATGAGTGCCGCTTACGCCCATACATTTTCAGGCGGTAGCACCGTCGCCGGGGCACTTGCTGGCTCTTGCATCACACGAATTGCGCGAACACTTAAACTTCGTGACGAGATTCACCGCTTGACGTACTTGCCGCATACGGGAACCAGGCAGGACGACCTGCTTGCCAACTTCGACTGGCTGCTCGTCTCCCTTGTTGCCGCCTTCGATGTGACCGCCCGGGTCGCCGACATTTCTTGCGGGCTCGGAACCCGAAAGCAAAACGTTGCCTGGCAGAGAGCCGATTGGATTAAGTCCGTACAGTCGGTCGCTCCTAGTCTGGCGGCCCTTGTCGACAGGGACACTCCAGCAAGTGATGTTCTAACAGTATGCCGGTTACTCCGTAACACCATTCACAATGAGGGTCTTCAAGGTGCCGCCTATTCGCAGACTAGCGGCACAGAAACACGAGTATTGCTGGAGATAGACGAAATTAATGAGGTGCTCGAGGCGCTCGAAAATATCGGTGGATCGTCCGCTTGGGGAGTCCATACCGAACGCGGAATGACAACTATTGAGGCAGACGTCTTCGTCGACCAACTCATCCCGGCAGCCACGCAGGCGTTAGATGACTTAATACGGGAGACGCCGGTCCAACGCCTATCTGGGTACAAGCCCGAGCTTGATAATCAGACAGCCCCCGATGACTTCCATTTCGGACGTGGAGCGCAGCACCGACTGAAGCTTCTATATGGACTGCCTTAGACGACCGCCACTTCCGCCATCCCGTTCGCCGCCGACCCGTCGTTCGGGGAGCGGGCCCCCGCGTGGGCCGCCACATCGAACGGACCGTGACGTAGGTACGGACGCTGGCGGCCCAGGCGGGGGTCTGCTCGGCTTGTCCCGGGTCGACAGCGGGCTTAGACATAGATGGTCTCCATAGTCTCCGGAGACCCAGGCGTCAACGATGACCGTCAGTTTTAGACGCCGGCGGCCGGCCACACATGTAGGCGCGTAGCCCTAGTCAGAGTCGGCCCTAGTCGGCGGAAATGGAGCCTTGGCGAGGTCGCCTCCGTAGCATGATCGACCATGGGTCGCATCGTCATCAGGCCACGTATCCAGACGCCGCTCCTGGTTGTGCTTTTCGTCGTCTGGGCGCTGCTTGGCGTCATGTACTTCACCAATGGCGAAGTCCTGGCCAAGCGCGACTGGTTCGGCATCACGCTGGGGTGCGTGCTCGTCATCAGTGGCGTGGCCGGGATGTGGCGGGCACTTCGACTTGGCGTTGTCATCGACTCAGACGGAATGCGAATCCGCGGCTTCGACAGCCGTGAGCGGGTCATACCGTGGAGCACGGTCGAGGCGGTCCAGTGCGAGCAGGTCGACCAACGAGCGGGACTGCCTCTGTTCGCTCCGGTCATACGCACCTGCGACGACAACGAGGCTTTGCCCATCCGAGGGCTCGGCTCATACTCACGATCTGGTGCAGAACGCAGGGTCCAACAACTGCGGAACCTCATGGCCGGCGGCGCGCATTCCTGATCGTGCGGGATGCGCGGTACATACCTCCACGCGCCCCCAGGCAAGCATCACCTAGGACGGAATCGTCAAGCATCAGGTGGGACGCGGTACTCGCGTACGTCAATGACGACCACCGTCACGTTGTCTGAGCCGCCGTGGTCGATAGCCAGTGTGATGAGTCGATCGGCTACCTCGTTCGGGTCGCTCGGTGACCTGAGGGTGGCGTTGATGAGGTCGAACGGTACGTACGAACTAAGGCCGTCTGAGCACAGCAGGAACCGGTCGCCGGGGCGCATGTCCCAGGTGCTGAGGTCTGGGGATCGGCCGTCGGCTCGACCGTCGAGCCAGCGGGACAGGCGTTCGGGGAGGTTCGGCACGTTGGCGGCGTCGGCCACCAGGTGGCCGTACGTGTGATCCTCAGTGATCTGCACTGTCCCGCCGTCGCGTAGCAGGTAGACACGGGAGTCGCCGACGTTGGCCAGGATGGCGGCCGTCCCGGACCACAGCAGCGCCACGAGCGTGGTTCCCATGCCCGCCAATTGCGGCTCGGCTTCGATCTTGTGGCGCAGTGCCTCGTTTGCTGCTCTGACCGCTCGTCCGAGGGTGGCGGGAAGGTCGGCCGGATCAACTGGACGGTCATAGTGCGGCAAGGCCTCGATCGCGGCGGCACTGGCAATGTTCCCGGCGGGATGGCCGCCGAGCCCGTCCGCGACCGCGAACAGCGACCGGCCCACGTACATGGCGTCCTCGTTGCGTCGGCGTACGAGGCCGATGTGCGTGCGGCCGGCGGCTTCAACACTGATAGTCGAAGTCACGGTTCACCTGCCGTTTCGCGATCGTCGGTCGTCTCGATGTCGTCGGGCCAGGGATCCTGTGCGTTCTCGTCGCGGTGCAGAACGTGGACGGTTTCGACCCGGTCGCTGGCCACGATGTACTCGGTCACCTCGACCGGCTTGTCGTCGCTGCCGGACGTGCCCACCCGCACGATCTCTAGTACGGGCAGCGTGGTCGGGATCTCCAGAAGGGCCGCCTCGTTCTTGGTAGGCATCCGCGCCCGGTGGATTTCCATCCAGCTGATGGGCCAGTGGCCGGCCCCCTCGATCCGGTACAGCCAATCACCGGGGCCGGGCGCCTGGGAGGCCACGCCGGGGATGTCGGCCACGCGCGGGTGGATCCACGAGACGTTGATCTGGAATGGGGGTTCCGACTCGGGTCCGGTGACCCGGAAGCGGCGCATCACCTTCGTGCCCACGGGGACGCCGAGCAGCTTGGCGATGCGTGGGTCGTTCAGCGGCTCGGGGGACGCGGTCGGCGGCATGTGGTGCTTCCACACCTCTTGGCTGGACGCGGAGGGGAAGGAGTAGCCGGGGGCGGTGGCGTTGCGCTTCACCAGGTTTCCCCGCGGTCGACGCGGCCGCATCGTGCCGTGCCGGACGATGACCCCGCGCCCCTGCACCGCCCAGACGAACCCCTCCGACTCCAGGGCGCCGATCGCCCGACCGACCGTGTCCCGGTTCGCGCCGTACTCCGCCGCGAAAGCGTCCAGGGTGGGGAGCTTGGCGCCTGGCGCCCACTCGCCGTTCTCGATCCGCTCTCGGATCTGCGAAGCGATGTCCAGGTAGCGCGAGTGCACAGCCACTGCGTGCCCCTCCCCCAAAATTGTCTTGGGATAATCGTTGACAGGTCCGGCGTCGAGTTCCAGGATTCTCCCAAGACAATCCGGCCATGGCAAAGAGCCCCCGGCGGGTTGGCCCCGCCGAGTCCGGTGCATCGAAGCAGGTGCACCAAGAAAGAGCGCCGGTCGCAGACACGGAGGACGGGGCGATGTCGATCCCCAGCGCGATAAGGGTGCCGGTGTCGTTCGAGTTCGTGTTCCGCACGGCGCGCCGCACGCGGGCGGCGCGCCGGCGCGCTTTGCGCGCCCTTGATCTCGTGAGGAAAAGTTCATCCAACGGGTCACAGGTCTCAGATGAAATGATCACACCTAAACCCGTGTGGTCAACAAGAAAGGCGACATTGGTTCCGCTTCTCGTGCGATGTCCCTACGCATCCGTTTCCGAGAACCAACCTTGCTCCTCGCCTATACTCAACACCGACGGCATCTTCCGCCCCCTGTCCAATACTGCATTGCTGACAACTTCTAAGAGCCGTGGCGGGAACGATTGTGGCGTAGCGAATACTTGCTCGACCATGCCGCGTAGCCGCCCCACCGAGAAGCGCTTCCTCCAGGTAGCCTCACCTGTAGTTCCACCTAGAGCTGTCGCAATCTTCATACGGCCGAGTAGCTCCTCGGTTGGGATTCCTCGCCCACGCCCCAAATCTTCGACAAGCCATGCAAGAGCGGCAGAGGCGGTACGGGAATCCTTCATGCCCTCCAAGAATCTGCTACGCAGAATTTGGCGAGACGTGGGTTTAGCCAGCCTTTCACGCACAAGGCAGAGAGCATCAACGGAGACATTGCCACGATGACCAGATTCCAGCCTCGAACGCCTTCTCTCTGGCATGAACACGACGGCGCGGTCCGCCGCACGTAGTACGCGCTCTGTGTGCTCGTCGCCGATATCACGTACGGCTGCGTCAATTTCCTGGAATCGCTGAGCGATGATTGCCACATCCGCCCAAAGCGCCAATCCCAGTAGCCATAAGCCAATGTCGTATTCGCTCGCCGCTTCACTTCGCTGCTTATCCCACCACGCCAAATCCGACGACTTCGCTCTCGCACCCATGAACCTAAGATACAGAGGCTCATCGCCTCCCACTAAGTCTGAGACCGTTCCTTTCGGTTTGGCAAGTCGTGAAAGCGCAGCCGGTACGAGTGCGATTTCGATTGATGTCCACGATCGACCGAAGGCTTCTTCAAGCGCAGCACAGGCCTCGCCAAAAGTTTGCACATCGCCAAACTTTTGGGAGAGCAACAGCTCATTCATGCGGATGCTTACCCGCTTGAGCGAGCGCACTGTGGGGCCTTTTGTTCCTTGCCGACGTAACTCCGCTGGGAACGGCGTAGGCCGCCAGCCTCGGAATCGAGACACCATGTACCAAAGTGACGGCTGAACAAGACCAGAGAAGTAGCTAAGGATAGTCTCGGCCTTCGCCCCAGAGACAATCCCTCCGTTAGCCGATGGACTATCTAAGACTGCTCTTACTGTCTCCACCAATGCAGAGTCTTCCAAGCCCGAGGTGTCGGCATCCGTGAGGCAAATCTCAGTGATGATGAATTTTGAGTCGGCAGCAATCATTTCGTCGATTATCTGCCTTACTTCCTGACGGTTGAGCAATCCCATTACGCCGAGCCACACGCCGACCTGAACCCAGTCAGTCCGGACGGTTCCGCTTAGTTTGCCATACTCGACGAGCCATCGGGACCTAATCTCGTCGTCGTGCGAGTTTCGGCGAATCAACGCACACAGACCCTGAGCGCGTTCCGTCATGCCTTCAGCTAGTAGGCCCTTCCAGCATATTTCTGCCAGGTATTCGGCACCACCACCTTTAGGAAGCCGAAGAACCCTTTCGGGCGTCTGATCGGGGTCGAGCTTGCCGGTGATAGCCCACGTAAGACCTACTTCGTCGAATACAGCATCTACGACTTGTTCCGTGGCCTTGGGTGACTGGCTGAAGACCCAGTCTTGAAGCAGCGCGACCGCTAGGCTTCGCGGGAATGGGCTCAGCTTCTGTTCAGGCTGACGTATCAGCGTACATACTCTCTCAGCGAGGTCCGCAAGTTCTCCCTTGCTGAAGCAGCCAGCCAGAAACCTTGTGACGTTCATCCAATACGGGTTGGGTGCCACGCCATCAAATCTGTCTGGCAGGGTACCGCGGCGCTCGCGACCGGGTGGCGAGTAAGGCGCGGTGTCATATAAGTGCCGGCCAGCAAAATACTCCTGTAGCGGCTGGACCTCAAATTCATACTGGCCTTCGACCCGTGAAACTAGAGCTCCGAACCGCTCTACCACACCTTTCAGCAAAGCGTCGACTAGGTCGTGCGGCTGCCTCTCCTTCGTCAGGTAGTCAGATAGCAATTCTCGGAGATTGTTGAGGCTAATTCGACCACCCTTTCCGGTCTCCTCCGCAATGGCGTGCAGATGGAAGCCAAGGAACCGATGCAGGTCGAACAAGAGAGCGCGATTGTCTCGCACAACCTCACTCTTCTCCGACTCGCGATCTAAGAAGATATCGAAGTAGGCAGTGTAAAGCTCAGTCCTTTTGTCGGGAAGACTTGCACCGCGCCGCTGCAAGAGGCTTAACAGAATCGACAACTGCATTGTATTCTTCGCCAGCTCAGCAATATGCGGCGCTTGCATCTTTTCCGTCAACGTCTGCGGCAACCGCTGCTTTTCTTCACCCTCAAGACGACGAGCCTTGGCCCAGCGTCGGGTGTACTCCAACGCGAGGAACTCTTCTAGGGAAGCGAGCGAAAGTCGCATGAACGATTCTTCGGGGAAATTGGGAGATCCGACTATAGATGTAGGCCGAGTCGTAACCACGACGCGAGGGCGGATCGAGTTTCCTTCGAATCGTGCAAGCGACTCAGTGACAGCTTCGACAACTGCCCTTCGATCGTCCAAGTCGGCAACTTCGTCAAGAGCATCGAGTAGGAATATGCTGGGAAACTGCCCTAAGATTTGGTGCAGATCAGAAACGTCGAAGGCGACACCGCCGGAGTAGCGGGCTATGTGCGCGGACAAGGCGCCTTCGAGCGTTGGGGGCTTGTCGTGCCTTGTACCGGGCTCAGCCGCCCAGGGATCTTCACCCCGGAGCCATACAGCTAGATCTCTTAGCTCCATCCGAAAGGGTAAGAGCACTTGCGATTGCTGGTGTGCACGAGGCAACTTGGCAACGTCGGCCTTGCGATCAAGGATTCGAACGCGTTGGATCTGAGCGAGATACTGAGTAAGAGTCGATTTTCCCTGTCCCGGCGCCCCTTCCAGGACAACAAGAGGGGCGTGAGCTGCAAAATTCCGATCCATAAGCAGATCGGCTGCGCCTACCGGCGGGAGAGTTAATCGGCCGTGTCTGTCCGCGTAGTAAGGGACGTCATCGACGTAATAGACGTTCCGGCGCTGCGCCTCGGCTGTGCGGCGTGCAGCACGGGCTGCTAGTCGTCTCCAATTGAACTCGGATTCACCAATGCTTCCCTCTCTTGTTGAGGTTTGGACAACCCGAGCGGGTACGTCGACATATAGCTCAAACAACGACTTCGACACCAGTTCGACCTGTTTAAAGCGGATAGTAGAGTCGAGTTTGTGGTGGTGTCCGAGGTATGCATTTATGGCAGCGTGCCGGCGACCTGCACTGTCTCCCGCCGCAACTGTCTCCCAAATGAGGCGCAAAAGGTCAGAGCCATTGAGCGTAGCGGGGTACCGAAGCTTTAAATCGTAGGCGCTCTCCAGCCTCCGGTCCAGATCCTCTCTCCACCAGCAGATCGCGTCGACTGGAGCCTTCACCCGCAGGTATTCCTGGATTAGATCTACTCGACCCGTGTCGAGATGTGCGGTGGCGGAGAGGTTCGTGATCAGGACGTATTGCTGCATCCCGCGAACGACGAGCTTTTCTAACTTTTCCAGTTCTCCATCGATTGCCCTCTTGAGCCATTTCACTGGGTCATCGATTGATACTGGCGCTTTTGCGAACTTCACCTGGAAGACCACGGATCGGCGACCCGAAGATCCTTGTGTGAGCGCATCTCGTCCGCCGTCTGGCATGCCAACAGGGAGGCACTGAAGTCCGGGATACTCCCTTACAAGTAGGGCCTGGCACAGCATTTGAAACTGCTCGTCACCTAGGTCCTCGTAGTTGTGTGTCGCCATGCACCCAACCGATCTACGTGTTCAGAAGCGCTCACCCGACAAGACCACGTTCGCACAAGATGGCGCTTGGGATAGAGAAGTATGATCACGGAACTGACGCTATGGTGACCCCGTGCGTCGGGTTTCTGACAACGAGTGCCTCGTTCTGTGGCGAGCGTCAGACGGATCCTTGAGAAGCGCGCGCCTGTTGCGAACGCTGGCTGGTCCGCACCAGTAGCGGTGTGATCAGTTGCGCTGCGGCCATGGGCGAGGTGACCGACCGTTTGGAGCAGGCGCTGCGCGGCATGATCGAGCGTGGCGAGTACAAGCCTGACGAGAGGTTGCCCTCGGAACGTGATCTCGTGTCACAGCACGGCGCAGGCCGAACCACGGTACGTCTGGTACTTGCCAAGCTTGCAGCTCAAGGCCTCGTTGAGGCCCAGCATGGGCGCGGCTACTTCGTTTGCCGGCCTGCGCGGCGTCCTGGACGAAAGGCCCAGTAGGGCGAGCTATCAGTCAGTGAGCGACGGCCAGCGGACCGTGACGACGACGGAGTCTTCCTCGGCGTGCCAACTGTGGTCGATACCAGGGCCCCAGACGACGTAATCGCCCTCACGCGCCAGAACGGTGCTGCCCACCGAAAGGTCGATGCGGAACCTCCCGCGTACCAGCAGCAGAAGGGTCGTCCGTTCTTCGCCGGTTACCCACTCGGCGCGCTCCTGCCCCGCGGGGTGAATGCCCCATTTCACTTCCAGCGCCGGGGTCTTGCGCACCCCGTCCTCGGCGCCAATGAAGTGCCCCAGGAGCCACCCGCGATAGTCGCTGGCGTCCTCGTTGGCGTTGCCGCTGTACCAGTTGTCAGCCACTACATCTCCAACTCGGTCGACGGCAGGTTTACCCGACCTGTACCGGCCTCCGCGAGGCGTCGCAGTCCTTGCAGGAAGGCGAACAGTCCCTCATTGCTCCACGTCGCATCATGCACCAGTCGTGCTAGACCCTTACGGTCGCGGGTGGAGTACCGGCGTAGCCCCTCCGATTCCCAGTTGGCCTCGACCTGGCCACCGAAGCTGGCCCACCACTCCTCGTCCTCAATGGCGATCAAGCTGGCGAACTCGAAATTACCGCTGACGAGGTTGAGCCCGAACCCCGTGCACTCCATGCGCCACCGCTCGGTATCGGCGTGGTCGATGAGCCAGCGCATGGGTGCGGATAGGCGGCTGAGGTGCAGCGGATCTGCGCTCCGTCGTTCACCCTCGGTGGCATCTAGCTCGGTGTGCCCGAACAGTTCCTCTTCCAGCTCCCGCTCCAGCGTTGCTGACAACTGCGCGTCGTCGCTGAAGTCGACGAGGGGCTCATGGAACGACTTCGGAATCACGGCCAGGCGGCGAGCCGAGTTGAGGACTCTGGCGGACCGTTCCTGTACGAGCATGACGTAGTCGGCTTCACCGCGCCGAGCCCGACTGCCCGGCCGCGCCGCGGCAAAGAGCGCGAGCGGCCCGCCCGCGCACAAGCGCCGGTTGACCTCGATGACGGCGCCGAGTGATGGCAGGTACCGATCACGTAGCGGCAATGTCCCAGGTCGGATGGGCCGGCCATCTGCGAGACCGTCAAGTAACTCGCCCTCGAGTAGGTCGAGGGTGAGCGCGTAGCTGATGAAGTCCGTTAGCGCCACCGTGGCGGCCAGGTGGTCACGGGAAAGGTCGATGTCCACGAGCTGGTACAGGGGCTTGTTGACGAACCGCGTACTAGTCGCCAGCGTTTCCGCCAGCCGCTGCGCCGCCGCATCTGCACTCATCTCGTCGAGCTGGGACGCCTCGACTGGGGCTTGCGTTTCGAGATCGACATGGTCGCCGCTCTGCCCCCGTCCCCCGATAGGTGCCGGGTCCTCGACTCTCGGGCGGGGCCAAGGGTGGCCGTAGGCCATCGGCGTAGCCGACGTGAAGCGCCCTTGACGCCGGCCGAGAGGCGTGGAGGGTCGAGCACCGGGGGACGGTCTCGGCCTGGCGCTCGCGTCTGCTGGCGACCGTGATGGCCTGGCGACGGCATCACCGGAATTTTCGCGGGAGTGCCCACCGGATTGGCCCGCTCTGCTTGACTTGGATCATGACGATTCGCCGGCTCGTTTGGCATCTGATCTGGGCCGCGGTCTGGCTGACATGGCTGTTCATCGGCCTGAACTTCTTGTACCGCTGGTTCGACCCGCAGCCCGCCGGATTCATAGGCGTGTCGGCTGTCATGGCGCCCATGGCACTGGAGAAGCTGGGTGTCAAGCGTTGGCTGCTTGAGGCGGATAGGCAGGAGCCCACGACGCAGGAGTCGCAACCGGAACCGCCGTGCTGACCTTCGCCCGAGATCATTGCCACCTGATGCGGCCGGCCGGCGCGTGCGCGGCGGGCCGGAGGTCCAGAGCGCGACGCGCCGCGCCGGCACGGTCGCGCCGCGCTTGCGCGGCGCGCTTGATTCAGAACAGATCAATTCGGCAGTACATGCGGCGCGCGATGTGTCTTAGCACGTGGCCGACGGCTGGCATACTCCCGGCATGGAGATCAGCAGCTCAAGACGCGCCCGGCCGGCCGAGCTAGTTTTCGCATCTGCTGTGCTCTTGATCAATGGCGTTCCGATGCTGTTCGCCGCTGTGGTGAGTATTGCGTTCGTCCGGACGCTCACGGCCGCTGGTACGGGGTTGGCGTTGGCAGGGCTCGGCGCTGCGCTGATCACCGCAGTCATTCGCCTGTACACGGGCAGCCGTGTGTGGTGGGTCGCCTCCTTTGGCCTGCTGCCGGTCTCGGGAGCGGCGCACTTCCTCGACGCTTTCATGTTCGGTGATGGCCGGGTCCCAGCGGCATGGGGAATTGTCATGCCGACCGCCGCCCTGGTTTGCCTCCTCCTGCGCCCCGTCAGGACCCTCTTCACGCCGCAGGCAAGCTGAACTGATGTCACCAGTCCCGCAGCCGCCGAGTCGCGCGCAGGTAGAGTCCTGGTTCCTCGCGGTACTCAACGGCAGCCAGTCGCGTGATGCGGCCGACCGGTGGGCTACCCAGCAAATGTGGGACCTCGAGGATGTTGATGTAGATGACGAGGCGGTGTGGTGGGGGCTGGATATGCTCTGCGGCATCGATCTGGAACATGGCCCTGATGGCCCATACCTCTATAGCGACGAACAGATACGCGGCTGGCTGGAAGAGTTCCGCGCCCGCTGCACCAGAAACCCCTGAGCTTTCTTGGGAGTCGCCAGTTAGGCCTACGGCACCGGGCTCTGCTCGGCGAGCACATGGACGCCGTCGTGTACCCGGATCGCTGGCTGGTCGGTGTCGAGAGCGTCGGTGACGCGGACGGCGAAGGTTTCGGCCATCTGGGCGACGACGGCGTCGCGCGTCCACCAGTCGACCCGCTGGGATTCCTCGGTCGGTCCGGGTTGGCCGCCGATGATGCGGGCTCGGAAGACCAGGGCGACGACGCCGATCTTGAGGTTCTTGTACACGCCGGTCAGCCGCTCGGGCTCGATCAGCACGCCGGTCTCCTCTTCGACCTCGCGGCGGACGCCGTCATGGATCGACTCGTGCAGTTCGAGGACGCCTCCGGGGATCTCCCACTTGCCGTTGTCGCGGCGCTGCACGACCAGGACCCGGTCGCGCTCGTCGGTGATGACGGCGGCGACGCTGACGGAGTGGCGGTTGGGAGCGGTCACGTCTGGTCCTCCTCGAACAGACACAGGGCGGCGGTGGCGTCATCGTGGCGCTTGTAGCGGGGTCGGGCGTGTCCATCGTGGTCGGCGTTCTCGGCGGCGCGTACCTGGCGGATCAACTCGTACGGCCCCTGGTCGGTGAGCACGTCAAGCAGGCCGGCCCAGTCGAACAGGCCGAACTGCTCGACAGCGGCGGATGCGCCATCGGTGAGCAGGGCCGCTCGCCGTACCCGATCCGGACCGTGCAGAGGCGCGGTGCCAGTCACCGCCTCGTATGCGGCGGACGGGTTGGCGGCCGCGATCCAGTACCCGTGCGGCTGGTTGGTGAGCTTGTGTTTCTCGATCGTCGCCGTCCGCATTCGGGCGATGCGCTCGGTGCTGTCGAGCGCCGCGTCGCCGGTCAGCACGGTGCGGCGTAACTGCGCGACGGCCTTCTCGAATCGGTCGTCGGCCACGACCTGGATCTCGTCCCCGCGGTCGAGCACGAGTGGGCTGTCGGCGAGTACGAAGTAGTCGACATGGCTGTCGGCGTTCTTGAGTAGGCAGACGGTGCTTGCGACCGTGCCGGGGTTGCCGAGGTCGCACTGGTTGCCGTGGTCACCGCGCACGGCGCTGATCGCCTCGGCCAGCAGTTGGTCGAGCGGGGTATCCGGATCGCGGCGGTAGCCGGTGACGAGATGGTCGGCCAGGCGCTGGACGTACCAGGCCGCGCCGTGATGGCAGCCGGTGTCCACGCCATCGGGCACGGAGACGCCGTCGAGCACGCCAACCAGTCCTCCGACGGCGAAGCCCTGGTCCTCATTGACCGCTCGGTCCGGGGCAGGCTCGGAGGCAAGGCGAACCTGCATCATGACGATTCCGCTGTGGTGGCCGGCGTCTCGTCGTCCCAGCCGTACCGCAGGGTCCACAGGTGGCCGGGCATGACGTGGATGCAGACTTCGACCGGGCGGTCCTCGGCGGTGTAGGCGACGTGCCAAATCTCGAACACCGGCTGCGCGCCCTCCAGGTCGAGAGTGCGCTTCTCGAGGTCGGTCGGCATGCGAACGTTCACGTCCTCGGTGAACCGGACGGGTGCGTGCCCGAGATCGGCGAGCCGGGAGTATGAACCGCCCTGGCCGGCGTCCTCCTGCAGCAGTTCCTTGCTGCCCTTGACCACGGACCACGGGTAGTAGGAGTCCGCAATCTGGGTCGGCTCGTCGTTGGCGTACAGCAGCCGGCGGCGGACCAACGTCTGTTCGTTCTTGGACAGGCCCAGTACGGACGCGATCCGGTCGGTCGGGACGGTGCGGCCGATCTCGCGGTACTCGGTGCGCGATTGCAGGTTGAGGCTGTGGGCTTCGACCTCGCCGGCCCCGCCGCCCTGCGTGCGCGCGGCGTAGCGCTTCTTGGTGTCGCGCAGGATGCGGGGCAGCGAGCGGACATAGGTGCCTGATCCGCGTCGGACCTTCACGTCCCCGGAGGCCCGCAGAAGCATGATCGCGCGGTTGATGGTCACGCGCGAGACGCCGAGTTCGTCGGCCAGTCGTAGTTCGCTTGGCAGTGGATCGCCGGCCCGGTAGGTGCCGTCTTCGATCCGGCTGCGTAGAAGCTCGGCGATCTGTACGTACTGCGACTTCGGTGTCTCGATCACTGACACGGCGAGTTCCCCACTTGTAGGACGTAGTACGCCACCGTAGGGCACGCGTGTATTGCATGCACTCTCGCGCGAACACAGGTGCCCGTAATGATCTGTATGGGTAGGTAGGCGCAGTCAGAAGAAAGACGTAAGACATCTTGTGTGTGAGAGCACGCGTTCCTACGTTCATGAGAGGACATAGGCCGGCGAAACGGTGCCTGGTCAAGGTACTCGACCTGGGTCCCTGTCGCTCTGCCGGAACTGCGGGGCGCAGAACAGAACGATCTTCCTAACCTCTGGACCGCCTCTCGTAGAGGGACGACATGGCAGGGCTGCTCACGGCAATTTGCTCAGCGCTGGTGGTCGGCTTCGCCGCCGGCCTGTTCGCCTTCAAGGTGAAAACGCGGTGGTGTAAGACCTGCGGAGCCACCCTCAACTGTCCTGACTGCACGAGATCAGCACGCGTCTCACCAGCTCACGAGCCGCAGTGAACCAACCACCGCAGACATCACCTGGCCGTCAGGCTCCCGGAAAGGACGTCGCGATGAACCTGGATCACCCGATGTGGTGCGCGCCCCGGCGCTGCCGTGCTGCAGTCGGCGGTACGCACAAAAGCGACCCGATCGAGACGATCCATGGCACGAGCAGGGCAAGTGCCTGGCTTCAACAGCAACCCGATTACGATGCCCTGTTCGCACTGGTCACGGCGCATCACGCCATCAGTGCTCCGGTCGTGTTCTTACCGCTGGCCGACGCCCGCACCCTGCTGGACGGGGCGGCCAAGCTCATGAAGCACGCCGGCGATGGCGAGGCCATATGACCGCACACCAGCCGATCCGACCGAGCTGGAGCTGCGTCGGATGCGGCTACCCGTGGCCGTGCCCGAGCCGACGACGCCAACTCCTCGCCGAGTACGCGGAAGCCCCGGTTTCTCTGTCGCTAGTACTTGGGTCAGCTTTGGTGGAGGCCGCGGCAGACCTGCCGACAGCTGTCGCCGGCGAGCTACACAACCGGTTCGTGGGCTGGCTTCCACCCTTGAATCTTGGACACTTAGGCCACCTATAGCGGCCCTAAGTGTCCAAGATCGCGGAACAGGTCGTCAGACGTTGAAGCGGAACTCCACGACGTCGCCGTCCTGCATCACGTACTCCTTGCCCTCGATGCGCACCTTGCCGGCGGCCTTCGCGGCGGCGTGCGAACCGGCCTCGACCAGGTCGTCGTACGCGACGACCTCGGCCTTGATGAAGCCGCGCTGGAAGTCGGAGTGGATGACGCCGGCCGCCTCGGGGGCGGTCGCCCCGATCGGGATCGTCCAGGCGCGGGCCTCCTTCGGCCCGGCCGTCAGGTACGTCTGCAGCCCCAGCGTCCGGAAGCCGACGCGGATGAGCTGGTGCAGGCCGGGCTCGTGCTGGCCGATCGACTCCAGCAGCTCACGGGCTTCCTCCTCGGGCAGGTCGATCAGCTCGGACTCGACCTGTGCGTCCATGAAGATCGCCTCGGCGGGCGCGACCATGGCGCGCAGCTCGTCCAGGTACGCCTCGTTGGCCAGCTCCTCTTCGTCGACGTTGAAGACGTACAGGAACGGCTTGGTGGTCAGCAGGTGCAGCTCACGCAGCTCGGCGACGTCGATGCCGGCCTTCTCCGCGCCGGCGTACAGCGTCGTGCCGGTGTTGAGCAGCTCCGCCGCGGCCTTGGCCGCCGCAGCAAGAGGCGCGCGGTCCTTCTTGAGCTTGGCCTCCTTCTCCAGCCGCGGAACCGCCTTCTCCAGGGTCTGCAGGTCGGCGAGGATCAACTCAGTGTTGATCGTCTCGATGTCGTCGGCGGGCGAGACCTTGCCGTCGACGTGCACGACGTTCGGGTCGCTGAACGCGCGGACGACCTGGCAGATCGCGGACGCGTCGCGGATGTTGGCCAGGAACGCGTTGCCCCGGCCCTGCCCCTTGGAGGCGCCGCGAACGAGGCCGGCGATGTCGAGGAACGACACCGGAGCCGGGACGATCTTCTCCGAGCTGTGGATCTCCGCGAGCTTGTTCAGCCGGGGATCGGGCAAGCCAACTACGCCGATGTTCGGCTCGATCGTGGCGAACGGGTAGTTGGCGGCCAGCACGTTGTTCTTGGTCAACGCGTTGAACAGGGTGCTCTTGCCGACGTTGGGCAGGCCGACGATACCGATGCTGAGACTCACGTGCGCCGAGTCTACGCGGTCCGACCGGCAAGATCCGGCGCACTGCCATGTCCGAAAACCGCGAGCATCCGTACGCGTACCCGGGCAGGATCGAATGCGTGGAGTTGGACTTCGAACGGTGCTACCGGGCGGTCGACAGCCGGGACCCGCGCTTCGACGGCTGGTTCGTCACGGCCGTCACCTCGACGCGGATCTACTGCCGCCCGTCCTGTCCCGCAGTCACGCCGAAACGACACAATGTCCGCTTCCTCCCCTCCCCCGCGGCCGCTCAGCGCGAAGGCTTCCGCGCCTGCCTGCGCTGCCGCCCGGACGCGGCGCCCGGCTCGCCGGAATGGGACAACCGCGCCGACGTGGTGGCCCGGGCCATGCGGCTGATCGGCGACGGCGTCGTCGACCGGGACGGCGTGCCAGGCCTGGCCAGCCGGCTCGGGTACACCGAACGGCACCTGCACCGGATGCTGCACGCCGAGCTCGGCGCCGGCCCACTGGCACTCGCCCGGGCGCAGCGCGCCCAGACCGCGCGGATCCTGATCTCCACGACCGACCTGGGCCTGGCGGAGATCGCGTTTGCGGCGGGGTTCCGCAGCGTGCGGCAGTTCAACGAGACGATCAAGGACGTGTACGGGCGGGCGCCGTCGGCGCTGCGGTCTTCCTCGACCAGAGCCGGCGCCCCGGGCGCGATCACGCTGCGACTGCCGTACCGTGCGCCGCTGCACGCGGACGCGCTGTTCGGTTTCCTGGCCGCCCGCGCGATCCCCGGCGTCGAGATCGCCGACGATAACGGCTACCACCGGACACTGCGCCTGCCGCACGGCCGCGCCACCGCGACGCTGGCCCCACGCGACGGCTACGTGCAGGCCACGCTCCATCTGACCGACATCCGCGACGTCGCCCCGGCCGTGGCCCGCTGCCGCCGCCTGCTCGACCTGGACGCCGACCCCGAGGCCGTCGACGCGGCGCTCGCGACCGACCCCGCGCTCACGTCGACGGTGCGGGACGAGCCCGGCGTACGCCTACCGCGCGCCGTGGACGGCTTCGAACTCGCCGTGCGGGCGATCGTGGGCCAGCAGGTGTCGGTCGCCGCGGCCCGTACCGTGCTCGCGAAGCTGGTGCTGGGATGCTCCCCCGTTGCGCAGGAGGGTGCCCCTCATGGCACCTGTACGCCTACAGGGGCACCCTCTCGCAAGACACCGTCCGCAGGGGCACCCTCCCGCAAGACACCAACCACAGCGGCGCCCTCGTCAGGCGCGCTCCGGCTGTTCCCCGACGCCGCCGCCGTCTCCGAAGCCCCGGACGACGCGTTCGCCATGCCGGCCGCGCGCCGGCGGACGATCCGCGCCCTCGCCACGGCGGTGACCAGCGGAAACCTGGTGCTCGACGATGGCGCGGACCGCGCGGAGACCGAGAAGAAGCTGCTGGAGTTGCCGGGCGTCGGCTCGTGGACCGCCGGCTATGTCGCGCTACGCGCGCTCGGCGACCCCGACGTCTTCCTCCCGACCGACCTGGGGGCGCGCCGGGGCGCCGCCGTCCTCGGCCTGTCCGACGACCCGACCGAGCTGGCCCGCCACGCGACCCGCTGGCGACCCTGGCGCTCGTACGCCCTGATCAGACTCTGGAGACTCGCATGACCTGGTATTCGTCCACCATGGACACTCCGGCCGGTCCGTTCACGATCCTGCTGGCCGATGACGAAACGGTTCTCGCCAGCGGCTGGACCACCGACATCGGCTTGCTGGCTTCGCTCGTACACCCGGCTTTGAAACCGGAATCGGAGCCGCAGCCGCGTGCGGACCTCGGGCCCGTCACCAAGGCCGTGCTGTCCTATCTCGACGGTGACCTCTCGGCGGTCGACGAGGTGCCGGTGCGCCAGCGCTCCGGAGCGTTTCTCGAGCAGGCCTGGCGGACGCTGCGCGAGGTGCGCCACCCGGTCACCTACACGGAGTTCGCGGCGCTGTCGGGGCGGCCTGCGGCGGTCCGGGCGGCGGCGCAGGCCTGTGCGCGCAACCCCGCCGCGCTGTTCGTCCCGTGCCACCGGGTGCTGCGCACCGACGGCTCGCTCGGCGGGTTCCGGTGGGGGTTGCCGGTCAAGCGATGGCTACTCGACCATGAATCCTGATTCTATCGATGCTGGCCAGTCGTGGCGTGCGCGTTCTAGCGCTGTCACCCGAGCCGATCCGATCGATACTGCTCAAGCGCCCCGGCCGGGGCCGGCGCGACCTCGTCCAACGCCAACCGCAGCAGCCCACTGCCCGCGCAGGGGCCCAGCGCGAGTTCACGACGGAGGGGTTCGACCCCGAGCCCCTGCACGACCTCCCCCACCAGCGCCCGGATCATGGGCAGGTCACGGCTCCAGCGGGCGGCGTCGGCCACCGCCCGCCCGAGTGAGCAGACCCGGATCGGCGCCGCGTTGGCTGGGAACGGATCGGGCCGCCGGGTGCGGTGCACCCGTACGAACTCGACCGACCGGACCTGCCGGGCATGCGGCACGAGCACCCGCACGTACGGGTCAGCAGGCAGGTTCCGGACGCCGTGCCACCGCAGCGCGACCCGGCCGGTGAGCACCGCGCCGCGACCGGCGTAGAGCCATGCGGCGATCGACCGCTGCCAGGAACTGGGCCGGCAGTCGAACGACGCATACACCGACGGGAGCACCTCCCGTAAGCGGCCGCTGTCCAGCCGTCGGCGCAGCGCCATACGCGTGACGCCGAGCCGCACGAGCTGATCGTGGTGGACAAGGCCGCCCTGCGCCGACAGCACATCGCGCAGGGAAACGACTGTGCGCATGGAAACGACTGTGCGCATGGAAACGACTGTGCGCATGGAAACGACTGTGCGCATGGAAACGACTGTGCGCCGCCTCTTCGGCGGCGCACAACGGTCAAGCTACGGCTGTGGACAACGGTGACTGGTTACCAGTCGCCGCCGAAGTCCCCGCCGCCCCAGTCGCCGCCGAAGTCCCCGCCGAAGTCACCGAAGTCGCTGCCACCACCGTCGCCGCCGTCCCCGCCCGGGTCCCAGCCGTGCTGGTCGGCGTAGTCGAGGCCCTGCTCGAAGCCGGCGTCATACCCGATGTCGCCGAAGGCCGGGCTCAACAGTGCATCGAAGATCAGCATCGAGCCGATCGCGCCGGCGCCGGCGGCCAGGGCGGTCTTCCACACCGGCTGGGAGTACCACCCCGACGGCACCGGGCGGCCCTGCACCATCCCGCCGGGGTAGTAGTACGGCGTGTCGCGGCCCGGCCGCGGGCCGGCCTTGAAGTGCTGGCCCTGCACCTCGACCTCGCGCTCCTGGGTCAGCGCGCCGGCCTGCCGCTGGCCAGCCAGCGGCGGAACCTCGGGTCCCGGGTCGAGCCCCAGCGCGGTTCGCGCCCCGCGCACGTATGCCAGGCCCTCCAGGGCGGTCTCCCGGGCCAGCTCGTACTGCTTCGGCGTCGTGGCCCGGTCCAGCTGAGCGCCGGCCGCGTTGTAGCGCTCCCCCGCGTCGACCAGGGCCTGCTTGGCCGCCGCGTTGTCACCGGCGGAGAGGTTCATGACCTGGCCGCCGAGCCGCTCGTACCAGCGCAGGGCCTCTTCACGCGCGTCCGCGAGCTCCTGCTCGCGCCGCTTACGTCCGAACAACGAGAAAATCACCAGGACTCCCACACAAACGAGGACCAGCAGCCAGAACGCGACCCAACCCATTAGTACGACGGTACCTACACGTGTCGAGCACCGTCTTACGGCATGCTGTCGATCGTGGCACTTCTTCTGCTCTTCGTCGGTCTGCTCGTCGGTGCCGCCCTCGGGTGGCTGGCCGCCCGCGTGAAATCGTCGTCCGACATCGCCCGGCTCGACGCCACTTTGCGGGCCACCAAAGAGGGCGAGGCGCGGCTCGAACAGTCCCTGCGGGCGCTCAGCTTCGAGGCGAGCGCGCAGACCCAGGACGCGGTCGCCGACGCCATCGCGCCGCTGCGGGAGACGCTGCTGCGCTACGAGCAGCGGGTGGCCGAGTTGGAGCGCGACCGCGTCGCCGCCTACGAGGGGCTGCGCCAGCAGGTGAAGGGCATGTCCGAGGTCTCCAGCGAGCTGCGTACGGAGACCCGGCAGTTGGTCGCGGCGCTGCGGGCGCCGCAGGTACGCGGGCGCTGGGGCGAGCACCAACTGCGCCGTATCGTCGAAGCCGCCGGCATGCTGCAGCACTGCGACTTCTCCGAGCAGGTCACTGCCGCCACGGACGCCGGAGGGATCCGACCCGACCTGGTGGTGCGCCTGCACGGCGGGCGGCACGTGGTCGTCGACGCCAAGGCTCCGTTCGAGGCGTACCTGTCCGCAATGGAGGCGCGCGACGAACCCACCCGGAACGCGCACCTGACGGCGCACGCCAAGCACGTACGCGGGCACGTCGACACCCTGTCGACCAAGGCCTACTGGGCAGCGTTCGAGCCGACGCCCGAGTTCGTGGTGCTGTTCATGCCGGCCGACCCGTTCCTCGACGCGGCGCTGCAGCGAGACCCGACGCTGCTGGAGTACGCGTTCGCGCGCAACGTCGTACTGGCCACGCCGGCGACGCTCGTCGCGCTGCTGCGCACGGTCGCGTACGCGTGGCGCCAGGAGTCGCTGGCCCGCAACGCCCTCGCCGTGCACACGCTCGGCAAGGAGCTGTACGCGCGACTGTCGACCATGGGTGACCACCTGGCGAAGGTCGGCACGTCGCTCGGGGGCGCGGTGACCGCGTACAACAAGGCCATCGGGTCGCTGGAGTCCCGGGTACTGGTCAGCGCGCGACGACTCGGCGAGCTCGGGGTCTCGTCGGACGAGCTTGACGCGCCGGGACAGGTCGAGGTCACGCCCCGGCATCTGCAGGCGCCGGAGCTGGTCGACAGCGAGTACGCCTCGCTGCTGGCCGAGCTGCGCCGCGACGAGCCGCCGGCGCCCTGACCCGTCACCCCGCCACCCCGCCACCCCGCCACCCCAAGATCCGCGCAGTTTGGGGGAAACTGCTGCTTCCCGAGCGCGGGAGACAGCAATTTGGCCCAAACTGTGCGGATCATGAGCGCGTGGGCGGGCGCGGATCATGAGCGCGCGGGCGGGCGCGGATCATGAGCGCGCGGGCGGGCGCGGATCATGAGCGCGCGGGCGGGCGCGGATCATGAGCGCGCGGCCGGGCCGGCGCGGGCGGGACGGCCTCAGCTCTGGGTCGCACCGGCCGCCAGGGCGGCGACCTCACCGGCACGGGCCGCCGCAGCGGCCTTCATGTCCCGCTTCAGCTCCTGCGGCAGCGAGAAGGTCAACTTCTCGTCCGCCGTCGTCACCTCGGCCACCTCGCCGAAGCCGCGCTCGGCCAGCAGGTCGAGGACCTCCATGACCAGATCATCGGGGACCGATGCGCCGGACGTCAGGCCCACGGTCGACGCGCCTTCCAGCCACTCGTCCTTGATCTCGCTGGCGTAGTCGATCAGGTAACCCGCCCGCGCCCCGGCGTCGACCGCGACCTCACGCAGCCGCTGCGAGTTCGACGAGTTCTGCGAGCCGACCACGAGGACGACGTCGCACGAGGGCGCCATCGCCTTGACCGCCTCCTGGCGGTTGGAGGTGGCGTAGCAGATGTCGTCGCTCGGCGGCGACACCAGCAGCGGCAGCTTGCGCTTGAGCCGGTCGACGGTCTCGAGCGTCTCGTCGACCGACAGGGTCGTCTGGGACAGCCAAACCACCTTCGAGGGGTCCCGCACGGTCACCTTGTCGACCGCGTCCGGGCCGTCGACAAGCTGGATGTGGGCGGGCGCCTCGCCGGTCGTACCGATGACCTCTTCGTGTCCTTCGTGCCCGATGAGCAGGATGTCGTAGTCCTCCGCCGCAAATCGGCGGGCCTCCTGGTGCACCTTGGTGACCAGCGGGCAGGTCGCATCGATCGCCTTCAGGGCGCGGACCCGGGCCTGCTCGTGCACCTCGGGCGCCACGCCGTGGGCCGAGAAGACCACGATCGAGCCCTCCGGGACCTCCTCGTTCTCCTCGACGAAGATGGCACCCTGGGCCTGCAGCGTGGCCACGACGTGCTTGTTGTGCACGATCTGCTTACGCACGTAGACCGGCGGACCGTACAGCTTCAGCGCCTCCTCCACGGTCTGCACCGCGCGGTCGACACCGGCACAGTAACCACGCGGCTTGGCGAGCAGGACACGCTTACGGTTCTCGGTCACGGCCCCCATGGTACGGGGCCGTCTCACGAGCGACGATGCGTACGCTAACCGGGTGACAGAGCAGGCGGGGCAGTCCACCCCCGAACAACCGTGGCCGGTGCGGGTCGTGAGTCAGAAGATCGCGGCGTGGATCAGCAGGCTCGGTTGGGTCTGGGTGGACGGGCAGGTGGCGCAGATCAGCCGCCGCCCCGGCGCCAGCACCGTCTTCCTCACCCTGCGTGACCCCTCCGCCGACCTGAGCCTGACGGTGACGACCAGCCGGGATGTCCTCGATGCGGGCGCGCCCAACCTGGTCGACGGCGCCCGCATCGTCGTCCACGCCAAGCCCGACTTCTTTCCCGGCCGCGGCACGCTGAGTCTGCGCGCCGACGAGATCCGGCAGGTCGGCATCGGCGAGCTGCTGGCCCGCATCGAGCACCTGAAGAAGCTGCTGAACGCGGAGGGGCTGTTCGACCGGTCCCGCAAGCGCCGCCTGCCGTTCCTGCCCGGCCGCATCGGCCTGATCACCGGGCGCGCCAGCGCCGCCGAGCGGGACGTGTGCACGAACGCGGGCCGGCGGTGGCCCGCCGTCGACTTCCGGATCATCAACGTGGCGGTACAGGGCCCGACGGCGGTGCCGCAGATCCTCGACGCGCTCTCCGCCCTCGACCGGGACGAGACCGTCGACGTGATCGTGCTGGCCCGCGGCGGCGGCTCGTTCGAAGACCTGCTGCCGTTCTCCGACGAGGCGCTGTGCCGGGCGGTCTTCGCCTGCCGTACGCCGGTCGTCTCCGCGATCGGCCACGAGACGGACACCCCGCTGGTCGACTACGTCGCCGACCTTCGCGCCTCGACGCCGACGGACGCGGCGAAGCGGATCGTGCCGGACCTCGCCGACGAGCTACGCCTGATCGGCCAGGCCCGGCAGCGGCTGTGGCGCGGCGTGAGCCACCTGCTCGACCGTGAACAGCGCGCGCTCGACTCGATCCGCAGCCGGCCGGTGCTCGCGCGGCCCGAGGTGATAGTCGATCAGCGGGAGACCGAGATCAAGGCACTGCGCGAGCGCGGCACCCGTACCCTCGGCCACCGCCTCGACCGCGCGGAAGCCGACCTCACCCACACTCTCGCCCGGCTCCGGGCGCTGTCCCCGGCGGCGACGCTGCAGCGCGGGTACGCGATCGTGCAGCGCCCGGACGGAGCGGTGGTCCGGGCGCCCGACGACGTCGAGGCAAAGGATCAGCTGCGCATCCGGCTCGCCGGCGGCGAGCTGACGGCGACCGTCGACAGCTGAAAACCCGTTGCGCGCCCTGCGGCGACGGGCCGATCGTCACATGATCGAAACCTCCCGAAAGGCGACAGCAGAAGTGTCTGCGCAGATCCAGGCGTACATCCGCCGCGCCGCGACCGTCGGACGCGAGACCGAGCAGATCGGCCCGTTCCTGGCCACGTTCACGCCGCACAGCACCAACCCGTTCGTCAACTACGCGATCCCGGCCGCCGGGGCCGAGCCGACGCCCGACGATGTCGCGGCGCTGATCACCGCGTACGAGCAGCGTGACCGGATCCCGCGGCTGGAGTACCTGCCGAAGCTGGCGCCGGCCGTCGAGCCGGCGCTGCTGGCCGCCGGCTTCGCCGTCGAAGATCGGGTACGGGTGATGGAGTGCGCGAAGGGCGAGGCCGGGGCTCAGGCCGTACCCGCGGGCATCGAGCTGATCGCGCCGACGACCGACGCGGAACTGCTGGACCTGCTCACCGCCCAGCACGAGGCGTACGACGAACCCGAGGCGCCGACCGGGGCCAACGTGGCGGCCGCCCGACAGGCGCTGGAAGCGGGTGGGCTGGCGGTCCTGGCCCGGGATACGGACACCGGCGAGCCGGCCGGCGGCGGCATCTGCACGCCGATCTTCGACGGCGTCGGCGAGATCGCCGGGGTCGGCGTGCGCCCGACGTTCCGCCGCCGTGGCATCGCGGGGGCGATCACGGCGTACCTGACGCGCGAAGCACACCGCTCGGGCGCTGACCTGACGTTCCTCATGCCGGCCGGCGAGGACGAGCAGCGGATCTATGGCCGTGTCGGTTTCCACGCGACCGACGAGGTCGTGTTCTTCCGACTGGTCTTCAGCCGCGCCGCGACTGAAGACCAGTCGCTCCCGTAGGGTGGCAGCGTCATGAGCACACCTGAACTGAGTTACGAGCAGGCCCGCGCCGAGCTGGCCGCCGTGGTGGAGAAGCTGGAAGCCGGCGGCAACACGCTGGAGGAGTCGCTGGCGCTGTGGGAGCGCGGCGAGAAGCTCGCGACCGTGTGCCAGCAGTGGCTCGACGGTGCCCGGGCCCGGCTGGACGCCGCCCGCACCGACGCCGGGTAGCACCAGCGTCGAGTAGCACCAGCGCCGGGTAGCACCAGCGCCGGGTAGCGACTTGATCAGTGCAGCGACGCGGCGAGCTGGCTCAGTTCGGCGTCCGACGCACGCCCCATCACGATCACCGTCCGGTCCGGCTGGCTGAGCACCAGGGCACGGTCACCGTTCGACGCGGCGTACCGACGCCACTCCTGCCCGTTCACCTGGGCTCTGCCCTCATCGCGGGCGTCGGTGCTCAACTCTGCTTTGACCAGCGCGCCCGCGGGCACGTTGCTCTCCACAAGCTGGGCCGTGCCGCCCCGTGGGCTCCGGAAGCCGACGCGCAGCACGGCACCGGCGTCGCTTCGGCGGAACACCGAACTGACCGGCTGCCAACCCGTAGGCACGGCTGGCTCGGCGACCGGGAAGGCGCTCGCGGCGCGGGCGTCGGCGTAGGCGGACGACGGGTCAACCACCGTCGGGCTCTCTCCGCCGAGGAACCGGTACACCCCGAGCAGGACTATGATCGGCACAAGCAGGACAAGTAGCGACAGCGCCATGTCGCGGGGCGAACGGCCCATACGACGAGGCGCTGCGGTGGGGCTGGCAGACGACACGCCTCCAATACTCCCTGATCGCCCAGGTGTCTGACGGAGCCGGCCCACCCGATCGAGCATCAACTCCTCCGATCTGCCAGGATTGCGGAATCCGCTGCTGCCCAGGGACCAGGAGGCGCCGCATGAGCGAAACGAATGTCACGCCCGTCCGTAAGCCGCAGGCACCGGACCGAAATCTCGCCCTTGACCTGGTGCGCGTCACCGAGGCCGCGGCCATGGCCGCGGGGCGCTGGGTCGGACGCGGCGACAAGGAAGGCGGCGACGGCGCAGCCGTCGACGCCATGCGCCACCTGATCAACTCTGTGCCGATGCGCGGCGTCGTCGTCATCGGCGAGGGTGAGAAGGACAACGCGCCGATGCTCTACAACGGCGAGCAGGTCGGCGACGGCACCGGCGCGGAGGTCGACGTCGCGGTCGACCCGATCGACGGCACCACCCTGATGAGCAAGGGCATGCCCAACGCGCTCGCCGTCCTCGCGGTGGCCGAACGGGGAGCGATGTTCGATCCGAGCGCTGTCTTCTACATGGAGAAGCTCGCGGTCGGGCCGGAAGCCGCCGACGTGATCGACATCAACGCCCCCATCACGGAGAACCTCCGCCGGGTGGCGAAGGCCAAGCGCGGGAACGTCTCCGACGTCACGGTCTGCATCCTGGACCGGCCGCGCCACGACAAGATCGTCCACGAGATCCGTCAGACCGGCGCGCGCATCCGGTTCATCAGTGACGGCGACGTGGCGGGCGCGATCAGCGCCGCCCGGGAGGCCAGCGAGGTCGACCTGCTGGTCGGCATCGGCGGCACGCCGGAGGGGATCATCGCGGCGGCCGCGCTCAAGTGCATGGGCGGTGCGATCCAGGCGAAGCTGTGGCCCCGCGACGAGGCCGAGCGGGAGAAGGCGCTCGCCGCCGGGCACGACCTCGACCGGGTGCTCACCACCGACGACCTGGTCAAGGGCGAGAACATCTTCTTCTGCGCGACCGGTGTCACCAGTGGTGACCTGCTGCGCGGCGTGCGGTACCGCTCCGGTGGCGCCTACACCCAGTCGATTGTGATGCGTTCGAAGAGTGGCACGATCCGCGTGATCGACTCCTACCATCGGCTGGAGAAGCTCAACCTGTACTCAGTGGTTGACTTCGACGGTTCGCCGATCGACCGGATCTGAGACAGGAATCCCGGGTGCCGTCGGCACCCGGGATCCGGATTTAATCGCGGCCGGCCGCACCGTCCGCGGGGAAAGATCAAGTGTGACGACTTCGCCGTGCCCGTCCACCACCGGCAGCACAGTTTCAACTGCCTCCCTTCACCCGGCTGACACCAATCGGCGGACCCTCGGCTTAGTGGCGGCCCTGGCCTGCGGAGCCTTGATCGCCATCCAGTCCCGCATCAACGGTGAACTGGGTGCCCGGCTGCACGACGGGATCGCGGCGGCCGTCGTCTCGTTCGGCCTCGGCCTGCTGGCCCTCGCGGTCCTCGCGGGTGCGCTGGCACCGGTACGCCGGGGCCTCGCCGCGGTTCGCGAGGCCGTCGGCGCCGGCCACCTGCGCCGGTGGCAGTTGCTGGGCGGTGTCTGCGGTGCGCTGCTCGTTGTCAGCCAGGGGGTGACGGTGCCAGCCCTCGGCGTGGCGGTGTTCAGCGTCGCCATCGTCGCCGGCCAGTCCATCAGCAGTTTGGCCGTGGACCGGTTCGGCCTGGGCCCGACCGGCCGCCACCCGCTCACCCCCGCCCGGATGATCGGGGCGGTGCTCACCGTCGCCGCCGTCCTCGTGGCCGTGTCCAGCCAGGCCACGAGGCCCGGCCTGCTGGCCCTGGCCGCCCTGCCGGCGCTGGCGGGTGTCGGCACCGCGTGGCAGACAGCGGTCAACGGCCTGGTACGCAAGTTCGCCGGCCTCGCCCTGTCGGCGGCGTTCATCAACTTCCTGGCCGGCACCGTCGCGCTCCTCGTCGCGTTCGCGGTGGACGTCGCCCTGCGTGGCTGGCCGACCGGCAGCCTGCCACACGAGCCCTGGCTGTACCTGGGTGGTCTGATCGGAGTCGGGTTCATCGCGGTCTCGGCCTCGATCGTGCGCTGGACCGGCGTCCTGCTCCTGAGCCTCGGCACGATCGCCGGCCAGTTGGTGGGGGCGGCCGTGATCGACTTCCTGGTGCCCGCCCACGCCCATGGACCGGGCACCAGCACGCTGATAGGGATCGCGCTCACCCTGGTCGCCGTCGGCATCGCGGCGCTGCCGTCCCGGCACCGGTCATAACGCCGGCGCCGGTCACGATCGGGCGGCCCTGGCCACCTCGCTGAGGGCGGTGTCCAGGTCGGTGGCGACGAGCCCGAAGGTCCGGGTGGCAGCCGAGGAGTCCAGCTCGAACGGCGCGTAGAACTGGTAGTCCATCTCGACCAGTTCGCGCACCATGGGCACGAACGGCGCGATCATCCGGGGCAGCCATCGCGGGATGCCGGTGACCTTGGCGTTCGGCTGGCCGGCGAGGCGGAAGTACCGCTGGGCGAGCTCGCGGATGGTGACCGGCGGGTTGGTCGGCACGTGCCACGCCCTGCCCCACGCCCGCTCGTCCCGCGCGGCCGTGATCAGCATGCGCGCGGTGTCGCCGGTGTACGTGAAGCTGTGCGGCAGGTCGATGTCGGCGGGCACCCGCGCGGTCCGACCCGCCGCGAGGGCGGGGACCACGGCCAGCGTCAGCACCGATTGCGCGCCCGCGCCGACGTAGTCCGAGGCCCGCACCTCCGTCACGCGTACCCGGCCGGCGTTGTGCGCGGCGAGGGCGTCCTGCCACATCTTCCCGCGTACCCGACCCTTGCGCCCGGTCGCGGCCAGCGGGGTTTCTTCGGTCATCGGGCCGCTCACCGGCCCGTACCCGTACAGGTTGCTCGTGGTCGCGAGCACGGCGCCGCTGGCCTCGGCGGCGCTCAGCAAGGCGGCCGCCAGCGGCGGCCAGTCGCTGAGCCAGCGGGTGTACGTGGGGTTCGCGCAGTTGTAGAGGGCGGCCGCGCCGGACGTCAGCTCACGCAACCGGGTGGCGTCGGCGGCGTCCGCGGCGACGCGCTCGATGGCGGGGTGTTCCGGCCCGCTTCCGCTCCGGGTGACGAGCCGGACCCGCTCGCCCTGGTCGGCGAGGAGGGTGGCGACACCGGTCCCGATCGGGCCAGCACCAACAACGACATGCAGCGACATGATGGGGTCTCCTTTTAGAGCACTGCTCTCTGTTGCGAACAACAGTCCCACTATCGTGGCAACAAAGTCAAGAGCAGTGCTCTCAAAACGTGCTAGCGCTCCGAAGCTGTGCGACACTTGATCGCATGACCGCCGCTTCAATCCGTGCCCGGGTGCGCGCCGAAATGACCGAGGAGATCAAGGCCACCGCCCGGCGCCACCTCGCCGCGGACGGCGCCAACCTCTCACTCCGCGCGGTCGCCCGCGAGCTGGGCATGGTGTCGTCCGCGATCTACCGCTACTTCGCCAGCCGAGATGAGCTGCTCACCGCGCTCATCGTCGACGCGTACAACGCACTGGGCGAGGCCGCCGAGCGGGCCGAAGCCGCCGTCGACCGCGCCGACCTGCTCGGCCGGTGGCTGACCGCCTGCCGGGCGGTACGCGGGTGGGCGCTGGAGCACCCGCACGAGTACGCGCTGATCTACGGCAGCCCCGTCCCGGGCTACGCGGCGCCGGCGGACACCGTTCCGCCGGCCAGCCGGGTACCGGTGCTCATCACCGGCATCCTGCACGACGGCTTCCAGGCCGGGAGGCTCGCGGCCGACCAGGGCGAGCCGGTGCCCGAGCCGCTGCGCCCGGACCTGGCCGCCCTCAGCGAGGAGGTGGGAGTCGAGGTGCCCCCGACGCTGTTGGCCCGCGGCATGACCGCCTGGCTGCAACTCTTCGGTGCCGTGAGTTTCGAAGTGTTCGGGCAGCTCAATAACGTCATCGGAGAACGGGAGAGCTTCTTCGAGTACCAGATGAGGTCGGCGGCCAGGGTGGTCGGCCTGGAAGGCTGACACTCAGCCGTTCTCGGATGAGTGACCGGGGAACAGATGCGCGCCCGGGTTGATCTCCACCGCCGCGTTGTTGACGGCGGTCGCCGCCTCGCCGAAGCCGGTGGCGATGAGACGGACCTTCCCCGGGTACTCGCTGATGTCCCCGGCGGCGTAGACGCGCGGCAGGTTGGTCGCCATCGTGGTGTTCACCAGAATGTTGCGCCTGGCGAGGTCGAAGCCCCAGGTGGCGAGCGGCCCGAGGTCGGCGGTGAACCCCAGGGCCGCCACGATGGTGTCGGCGCACAACTCCCGGGTCTCGCCACCCCGGAGGGTCACGTCCACGCCCTCGACGCGCTCGTTGCCCCGGATCTTGGACACCTCGGCGTTGACGATCAGGGGGATCCCCAGCCCCTGGACCCGGGCGACGGTGCCGGGGTGGGCGCGGAACTTGTCCCGGCGATGCACCAGGGTGATCGAATTGGCGATCGGCTGGAGCGACAGCGCCCAGTCGAACGCCGAGTCACCACCCCCGACGATGACCACGTCATGACCGGCGAGCTCGGCGAGCCGAGGTACGAAGTAGACAATCCCCGCACCGCTGAATCCGGCCGCCGCGGGCAGCGGTCGGGCGGTGAAACTACCCATACCGCCAGTGACGATGATGGCGCCGCACTGCAGCACCTCGCCCGTCGACAGGGTGAGCACCGGCTTCCCGTCCACGTAGGTCAATTCCTCGGCCCGGGCACCGAGCAGGTAATCCGGATTGAACGCGGCGGCCTGTTCGACCAGGTTCGCGACCAGCTCACGGCCCTTGACCGCGGGGAACCCCGCCACGTCGTAGATCACTTTTTCCGGGTACATCGCTGAGACCTGACCACCCGGCTCGGGCAGCGCGTCGATCACAGCCACGGACAGGCCGCGGAACCCCGCGTAGTACGCGGCGAACAGCCCGGTGGGGCCGGCACCCACAATGGCCACGTCGATCTCGCGCATTAGACAGCTCCTCGCAAGGCGGCGGGTTGCCATGAACGTACGACCACCCTTCCCCGCCGGCAATGGACCTCACCTGCGCTTTAGCGCGATTTCAGGAAACAGGCAGGCTCAGCGCGCCCTCCTCCCCACTGGCCGGCACCTGCGCGCGTGCACGCGGTCGCCGGCGCCGAAAGAGCACCGCCGCGACCATGCCGCCGACAAGCCCACACAGGTGCCCCTGCCAGGAGATCGTGGAGTCGACGCCGGGCAGCACGCCGACCAGTTGCCAGCCGTACAGCAGACCGATCAGCAGCGCGACCGCGATGTTCCACCAGGAGCGCTCGACGACGCCGCGCACCACCAGCAGTCCGAAGTAGCCGAAGATGACGCCGCTGGCCCCCACGACGACCGTTCGGGGGTCGCCGATGAACCACACCCCGAGCCCGCTGGCCACGGCGATGAAGGCCGTGGCCGCGAGGAACCGCCGGGTGCCCGCCGCGAGGACGAACGTACCGAGCAGGATCAGCGGCACGCTGTTAGCCGTGACGTGCTCGAAGCTCGCGTGCAGGAACGGCGCCAGGACGACGCCGTCGAGGCCCTGGAGGGTGTGCGGCTGCACCCCGCCGTCGCGCCGCAGACGATGGGCGGTCAGGTTGTCGAGCAGTTGGATCCCGAACAGCACGGGTACGAACGCGCACATCGCCACGAACGCACGGCCGATCGAGGAGTAGAACGCGTCGCCGCCGAACGACCGCGGATCACGCTCGCGCGTACGGGAAATCGACGAAGGTGCCTCGTCTGTCGTCACACAACCCGTGTTACCAGTTCCGTAGGCAGACCGCTACCAGCGAACCGGTATTCGACTACTGGTCAGTAGTAGCCCTTGGCCCGGAAGGTGGACCAGGCGCCGCACGGGGTCTTGTACTTGGTCTTGATGTAGTTGAGGCCCCATTTGATCTGCGTCGCCGGGTTGGTCCGCCAGTCCGCGCCGTACGCGGCCATCTTCGAACCCGGGAGGGCCTGCGGGATGCCGTAGGCGCCGGTCGAGGCGTTCCCGGCGCTCGTCCGCCAGCCGCTCTCCTTCTGCCACAGGTTGTTCAGGCACGGCATCTGGTCCAGTCCGTAGCCGGCGTCCAACATCAGCGCGCACCCGATCGCGACGTTCCCGCTGTACTCCGAACAGGAGGCCGGGATCGGCCCGAACGGCGACGGGGACGCCTTGGCGCTCGCGCTGGCGCTGGGCCTGGCCTGCGCCTTCGCGCTCGGACTCTGCGCCGCCTTCGCCTGGTCGGCGGCCACGGATGCGGCGGCGTCCGCCTTGGCCTGCGCCTCCCGCTGAGCCGCCCGCGAGACGGCGGAGATCCGATCCCGCTCGGCCGCGGCGCGCAGGTCTTCCTGCGCAGGCTGAGCGGTGTGGGCCGCTCGGAGGATCCGTTCCTGGGACTGGCGGGCGGCGCTCAGCTGCGCCCCGGCCACCACGCCCAGAAGGAGCATGGCGACGGAGAGCATCCGAAACACACCGACCCGGTGCCACGGCCGGACCACTTACGGTTCCCTTCGTCGGGGACAACTACGGGCACGCTACCGCCGGCGTGGCTCCGCCAGGCACTATCACCGGCCGAAACGGACGAATCGTGACCGATCGGCCGACCCCGGCAGGAGCCACCATCACCAGAACTCGATGTCGTGCACCGACGGGTACCCTGACCTAGATCGAGCCAGAGGGCTAAGCGGCGGCGCGAGTTTGTGACTGACCTCACGTCAAGAATCGGGCAAATTACCGCGCAAAGGGCAGGTCCTCCAGCAGATCCGTGATGACCTCCGCGATCGGCGAGCGCTCCGACCGGGTCAGGGTGACGTGGGCGAACATCGGATGCCCCTTCAGCGCCTCGATGACGGCCGCGATGCCGTCGTGCCGCCCGACCCGCAGGTTGTCCCGCTGGGCCACGTCGTGCGTGAGCACCACCCGGGAGTTCTGACCGATCCGGGAGAGCACCGTCAGCAGCACGCCCCGCTCCAGCGACTGGGCCTCGTCCACGATCACGAACGCGTCGTGCAGGCTCCGGCCCCGGATGTGCGTCAACGGCAGCACCTCGAGCATGCCCCGCGCCGCGACCTCCTCCATGACGTTCTCGTGCACCAGCGCACCGAGGGTGTCGTAGACGGCCTGACCCCACGGCGACATCTTCTCGGCCTCGTTGCCCGGCAGGTAGCCCAGCTCCTGACCGCCCACCGCGTACAGCGGGCGGAACACGAGGACCTTCTTGTACTTACGCCGCTCCATCACCTGCTCAAGCCCGGCGCACAGCGCCAGGGCGGATTTGCCGGTGCCCGCGCGCCCGCCCAGCGACACGATCCCCACCGACTCGTCCAGCAGCACGTCCAGCGCGATGCGCTGCTCCGCTGAGCGTCCCCGTACGCCGAACGCCTCCCGGTCGCCGCGTACCAGCCGCACCGACTTGTCCGGCCCGACCCGGCCCAGCGCCGATCCGTTGCTCGAGTGCAGCACCAGGCCGGTGTGGCACGGCAGGTCGCCGGCGCCGTCCAACTCCAGCGCCTCCCCCGCGTACAGCTGGGCCACCTGTTCGGCGGAGATCTCCAACTCCGCCATGCCGGTCCAGGTCGGGTCGGCCACCTGGCCGTGGCGGTACTCGTCGGTCGCCAACCCCACCGCGGCCGCCTTGACCCGCAGCGGCATGTCCTTGGTCACCAGGGTCACGTCGCCCCCCTCATGCGAGAGCCCGAGCGCGACCGACAGGATGCGGGCGTCGTTCGTCTCGGCGCGGAAGCCCGGCGGCAGGATTCCCGGATCCGAGTGGTTGAGCTCCACCCGCAGCGTGCCGCCCGCGTCGGTCACCGGCAGCGCCTCGTCGAGCCGTCCGTGCTTGACCCTCAGCTCGTCGAGGAAGCGCAGCGAACGGCGGGCGAAGTAGCCGAGCTCCGGGTGGTGGCGCTTACCTTCCAGCTCGGAGATCACGACCAGCGGGATGACGACCTCGTGCTCGGCGAAGCGCAGGTACGCACCGGGGTCGGAGAGCAGCACGGAGGTGTCGAGGACGAAAGTGCGAAGCGCTGGTCCGCCCCCGTCGTCAGGGCCGGTGGCCACCGTACGACGGGAGGTAGCGGATCTGCGGCGGGTCGAAGTCGAAGCGCTCTTGGCGGTGCGCGGACGCTCAGTCACGAGGCAACTCCCGGTGGGCGTCACCCCGGTGCCCACGTGCGGCAACCATCCGGTGCCCGGCACGGGGTCGGGTGTGGGCCCCGTGGCAGCGTACGCGCGGTTCCGGGCCTCCCGGGTGGCCCGGGAAGACCCCGGCCCACACCAGAGAAGGTAGGCGGAGTCCGCAGTTTCGGCTAGCCGTGACACACCGAGGGTTCATTACACACTCACCCGGGATGGGAGGTGTTGCCCAGATACGCCCTCCTAGGCTGAAGGGCATGCCTCCCCTCGACACGGCCCAGGAACCATCAGGCCAGCAGGCCCCGCTGTCCCCCACAGCGGCGCTCAAGGCCACCGCCGAGCGCGCGGACAACTGCGTGTTCTTCTTCGACTTCGACGGCACCCTCGCGCCGATCCAGGACGATCCCAACGCCGTCCAGGTCACGCCGGGCGTCCTGGAGGCGATCTCCGAACTGGCCGCCCGCGTCCGGCGCGTGAGCCTGGTGTCCGCGCGGCCGGTGGACTTCCTGCGCAGCCGGTTCCCCGACGTTCCGCTGACCCTGCACGGCCTGTACGGGCTGGAGAGCCAGTACGTTCCCGGCAAGACCATCACCTACCCGCCGGCCCTGCCGTTCGCCGACCTGATGACCGAACTGGCCCGGCGCGCCGAGCGCGAACTGCCCGACGAGGTACTGGTGGAGTTCAAGCGACTGTCCGTGGCGCTGCACTACCGGTCGGCTCCGGAACTGCGGGACGCGGTGCACGCCTGGGCACAGGACCAGGCGAGCCGGCACGGCCTGCGCGAGCAGGAGGGCCGGATGGTGATCGAGTTGAAGCCGTCGGTCCAGCGGGACAAGGGCAGCGTCGTCGCCGAGGAGATCGAGGACTTCTCCTGCGCCTGGTACTTCGGGGACGACCTGGGCGACCTCGCCGCGTTCCGGGCGCTGGCCGTCCGCGAGGCCGCGGACCCGAACTTCCTCGGAGTACGGGTGGCCGTGCGAAACCCGGAGACGGGTGCCGAGGTGGCCGCCGCGGCCGACCTGCACCTGGAAGGGCCGGCTGCGGTACCCGCGTTCCTGCGGGAGGCGCTTACCCTGCTCCCCCGCCGCGACAAGCCGTAACGGCTCAGGAGCCGTAACGGCGCTCGCGGCTGGCGTACGCGCGCAGGGCCCGGAGGAAGTCGACCCGACGGAATCCGGGCCAGTACGCGTCGCAGAAGTAGAACTCGGAGTGGGCGCTCTGCCAGAGCATGAACCCGGACAGTCGCTGCTCGCCACTCGTACGGATGATCAGGTCCGGGTCCGGCTGGCCCTTGGTGTACAGGTGCTCGCCGATGTCGTCGACTTCGAGCGTCTCCGCCAGCTCCTCCATCGACCGCCCGGCCTTCGCCGCCTCGAACAGCAGCGAGCGGACCGCGTCAACGATCTCGCGCCGGCCCCCGTACCCAACCGCGATGTTCACCTGCGCGCCGCCGGTGCGACCGATGGTCCGCTCTTCGGCCGCCTTCAGTGACTCGGCCAGCGTCGCGGGGAGCATGTCGAGCACGCCGACCATGTGCAGCCGCCACGGGTTACCGTCCCCGGCCAGCTCCGTCGCCAGGTTCTCGATGATCTGAAGGAGCGGTTCCAGCTCGCTGGCCGGCCGGCTGAGGTTGTCGGTGGACAGCAGCCACAGCGTGACGTGCTCGACCTCCGCCAGGTCGCACCAGCGCAGCAACTCCCGGATGCGGGCCGCGCCGACCCGGTGCCCGTCGTTGGGATCGAGGAAGCCCATCTCCCGGGCCCAGCGCCGATTGCCGTCGCACATGACGCCGACGTGCCGAGGATGCGGCTTGCCGACCAGCTTGGCCGCCAGGCGCCGTTCGTAGATGGAGTAGATCAGGTCACGCAGGCCCACGGCGAGCAGAGTATCCACCTTCCGCATCGGCGACGAGACCCGCCACAAAAGGCACAGGCGCCCGTCACGTCGTGTTCACAACGCGCCGGACGCCTGCCGTAGCGACAACCGCTGCTACTCCACGCCGAGACGGGCCTTCAACGCGTCCAGCTCAGCCCAGAGTACGCCCGGCAGCTTGTCCCCGAACTTCGCGAACCACTCGGTAACCTGTGGGATCTCGGGCTTCCACTCTTCCGGGTCAACCCGCAGCACCTCGGCCAGGTCGGCGGCGGAGAGGTCCAGCCCGTCGGTGTCGATGGCGTCCGGCGTCGGCACGTAGCCGATCGGCGTCTCCACCGCCTCGGCCCGGCCCTCGAGGCGCTCGACGACCCACTTCAGCACGCGGGAGTTCTCGCCGAAGCCCGGCCACAGGAAGCGGCCGTCGTCACCCCGACGGAACCAGTTGACGTAGAAGATCTTCGGCAGCAGCGACGGGTCGCCGGCACCATCCTTGCCCTTGCCCATCTCGATCCAGTGGGCGAAGTAGTCGGCACCGTGGTAGCCGATGAACGGCAGCATCGCCATCGGGTCGCGCCGGACGACGCCGACCTGGCCGACCGCGGCGGCCGTGGTCTCGGACGACAGCGTCGCGCCCAGGTACACGCCGTGCGTCCAGTCGCGCGCCTCGCTCACCAGCGGGATGGTGGTCTTGCGGCGGCCGCCGAACAGGATCGCCGAGATCGGCACGCCCTTCGGGTCCTCGTACTCGTCAGCGAGGATCGGGCACTGCGTGATCGGGGTGCAGAAGCGGCTGTTGGGGTGCGACGACAGCTCGCCCGAGTCGGGCGTCCAGTCGCGGCCCTTCCAGTCGGTCAGGTGGGCCGGCGGCTCACCCATGCCCTCCCACCAGATGTCACCGTCGTCGGTCAGCGCCACGTTGGTGAAGACCGAGTTGCCCTGGTCGAGGGTGCGCATCGCGTTGGGGTTGGTCTTCCAGTCGGTGCCGGGAGCGACACCGAACAGGCCGTACTCCGGGTTGACGGCGTACAGGCGGCCGTCGTCGCCGAAGCGCATCCAGGCGATGTCGTCGCCGAGCGTCTCGACCTTCCAACCCGGGATCGTGGGCTCCAGCATCGCGAGGTTGGTCTTGCCGCAGGCGCTCGGGAACGCCGCCGCCACGTAGTAGACCTTCTGCTCGGGGCTGGTGAGCTTGAGGATCAGCATGTGCTCGGCGAGCCAGCCCTCGTCGCGCGCCATGACGCTGGCGATGCGCAGCGAGTAGCACTTCTTGCCCAGCAGCGAGTTGCCGCCGTACCCGGAGCCGTAGCTCCAGATCTCACGGGTCTCCGGGAAGTGCGAGATGTACTTGGTCTCGCTGCACGGCCAGGCCACGTCCTGCTGGCCCGGCTCCAGCGGCGCGCCGATCGAGTGCAACGCCGGTACGAACTCGGCGTCGTCGCCCATGGCCTCGAGCACCTTCGTACCCATGCGGGTCATGATCCGCATGCTCGCGACGACGTACGCGCTGTCGGTGATCTCCACGCCGAACATCGGGTTGGCGGCGTTGAGGGGGCCCATGCAGAACGGGATGACGTACATCGTGCGGCCGCGCATGGAGCCGCGGTACAGCTCCGTCATGAGGCGCTTCATCTCGGCCGGGGCCATCCAGTTGTTGGTAGGCCCGGCATCGGCCTCGTCGACCGAGCAGATGAACGTTCGCTCTTCCACTCGGGCAACGTCCGACGGATCCGTTCTCGCCCAGAACGAGTTCGGCTTTTTCTCGTCGTTGAGGCGTACCAGGGTGCCGGCCTCGACGAGTTCATCGGTCAGGCGCTGCCACTCGGCGTCGGATCCGTCGCACCAGACCACTCGGTCGGGAGTCGTCAGCTCGGCTACTTCGTGTACCCAGCGCAGCAGCCGTGGGTGGGAGGTCGGGGCCCGGTCGAGCCCCGGGACGGTGGCCGGAGCACTCATCGTTCATCTCCTTGCGGTCGACTCTGACCTGTACCCGAATAAGGCACCGATGACCCGTGGGGGCTTACGGGACGATGCAAAAAATTGGGTACGGGAAGTTGACCTCAGGTTAAACCTGCAGCCACGCCAGGGCATCGGGGTGACTTGTGAAAAACTGCACAAGCAATCGAAATTTTACGGAGTGCCGCGCAATTGAGTGCGTTTATCGCAGTCATTACGCAGTTTCACGCAATAGTTGTTGGCGTTGCCGGAGAGCCGGGGCGAACGGCGCCGACAGCGGCGCGATCACTTACATCAGCTTCCATTAATCAAAGACCCGCCTGCGCCCATCGGGTGACAGCACCGGCGCCGGGGCAGGATGTCGTACGCTCGGCCGGTGCATGGCGCATCCCGCGTAGGGTCCGATCAGCCGGACACCGGAGTTCCGGAGTCGGCCACTGACGTCACCCCGTCGGCTGCCACGCCCGCGCATGGCCTCCGCGGACTCCTCGCGCGCTTCCGGGGCCTCGTTCACGAGCTGGGCAAGTTCGGCATCGTCGGCGGGCTCACGTACGTCCTGGACACCACGCTCCTGAAGCTCGCCCTGTCCGCCGACGTCAACCCGTTTCTCGCCAAGACCCTGTCGACGGCGGTCGCCGCCACGGTCGCGTTCCTCGGCAACCGGTACTGGACCTGGCGCGACCGACCCCGCTCCGGTCTTCACCGGGAGTACAGCCTCTACTTCCTCTTCAACATCGTCGGCCTGGGCATCGGCCTCGCCTGCCTGGGCGTGAGCCACTACCTGCTGGGCCGGGTCTGGCCGGTCTTCACGACCGAGCTCGCCGACATCATCAGCGCCAACGTCGTCGGCATGGCCGGCGGCACCCTGTTCCGCTTCTGGTCCTACCGGCGGTTCGTCTTTCGGGTACACAGCGTCACCGACCGCGCCGACGTTGATGAGGGGCGACGCGGTTCGCGGCGATATGGGCCGAAAGGCAAGAACTTGACACCTGACGTAAGGTGACCAAGTGCGCCTTGTCCGATTCTTGCCCCAGCGGCTGCAGCACATGGCTCCCGAGGCCATCGCTTTCACCACGATCGGCCTGGCGAACCTCTTTCTCTACTTCGCCATCTTCAACGGGCTGATCTTCATCGGCGCGGTCAAGGCAACGATCATCGCCACGTTGGTGACGACCTACCTCGCCTACCTGGCCAATCGGCACTGGACGTACAAGAACCGCCCGCGGCGCGCGATGCGCCGCGAGTACACGCTGTTCTTCGCGGTCAACATGGTCGGGTTGCTCATCCAGTCCGCCGGCACCGGCCTGCTGAAGTACGGCTTCGGCCTGAGCGAGCGGCCGCACCGGCTGGCGTTCAACGTTGCGACCGTCGTCTGCATCTGCATCGCGACCCTGTTCCGGTTCTGGACCTACCGCACCTTCGTGTTCAAGGACGCGCCGGCGGACACCGTGATCGAGACCGCAATCGTCGCGCCCGCCGAGGGCGCGCCCGTCCCGGTACCGGACCGCACGCACTGACGCCTGCAGAAACTCCTAGCGCTCGTCGTCCCTGACGTTCTCCACGATCGCATCGCGGTCGGAGTCGTCGAACGTGTGCCTGGCGTGGTCGGCCTCCACCAGCTCGTACAGCACGCTCTGGGTCCGCTCCACGCGCGGGATGTCGGTGAGCACCACCTGGCCGCGCTCCCCCGCCGACTCGATCGTCAGCGTTCCGCAGCCCAGAATCCGGTCCACCAGACCGTGCGAGAACGACACGTCGTTGACCCTCCCGAGCGGAATGTCCCGCCCCGAGCGGGAGAAGACGCCGGTACGCATGATCACGCGCTCGTTGGTGAACACGTAATGGGTCGTACGCCACACCAGCCAGGGCCAGCAGGCCAGGGTCGCGACGGCGACCAGTGCCAGCACCACGATGACGTAAACCGCAATGGCGGGGAGGGCAGCCACCGCCACGACGATGGCGACAACTGACACGATCACCACCAAAAGCGGCCGGATCAGCGCTTTCCAGTGCGGATGCAGATGTAACACGATCTGCTCGTCTTTTGTCAGCACACTTTCCGGAAAGCCCACCGCGACCTCCTGGGAATTCAATTCCGCAATTCGCCGCGAGGCTAACCTGGACCCTCCGTCAAGGGCCATCCAGATTGTGGATGAAGAACGAAGAGGTGCTTCCGAACTGCGAAGTGCAGGTTACCGGGTCACGTCCGAAGACCACTGTCAGCGCAGATGCACGACGTCCGCGGCGGCGAAGGCCTGACTCTCGACGACGATACGGCCGTCAATGTCCACTCCGTCGGCGCGGCCACGCACCTGCGACCCGTCCGGTAGATGGACGAGCACCTCCCGGCCCAACGTCGCACAGTGGAACGCGTACGCCTCCCGCAACCCGCTCGCATCTGGGTCTCCACCCGCGTCGCGCCACCGCTCATACCAGGCCGCGAGCGAGCGCAGAAACGCGTGGAGAATCGGGGCGCGATCGGCACAGACGGCACCGGCCAGCGCCAGCGACGTGGCGTCGGGGCGAGGCAGTTCGTGCTCGCGCAGCGTCGTGTTCAGCCCTACCCCGATCACCACGGCCGGGCCGGCCGGTGGCGGGATCGCCTCGGCGAGGATCCCAGCGCACTTGCGCTCGTCCACGAGCAGGTCGTTGGGCCATTTCAGGACCGCGTCCACCTCAGCGATCCGGCGGACCGCCTCGGTCAGCGCCACCCCGGCGAGCAGCGGCAGCCAGCCGAACCGCGTGATGTCGACCCCCACCGGGCGGAGGAGCACGCTCAAGGTCAGGCCCGCGCGCGGCGGCGACGTCCACAACCGCCCCAGCCGGCCACGCCCGGTGGTCTGGCGCTCGGCTACCAGTACCAGCCCTTCCGGCGCTCCGTCACGGGCCGCTTTCGCAAGATCCGAGTTGGTCGAGCCGGTCTCGGCGACGACCCGGACATCGGTCCACAGACCATTCGGTACGACCAGAGCCCGGCGCAGCGCCCGCTGGCTCAGCGGTGGGCGCTCGAGGTCGGTGTACGGGCTCTGGCTCATCCGGTCAGCCTATTCCCCGAGCACGATGATGATCTGGTTGGCTTTCCACGTCATGAGGGCCCCACTACGTGGAAAGCCAACCACTGACCTATGTCACAGCACATCGCCCGCCTAGCTCGCTACGATCACGACGTGACCGCAGAGCTGACCGCTGACATCCACACCACTGCTGGCAAGGTCGCCGATCTCAGCCGGCGCATCGACGAGGCGGTACACGCCGGTTCCGCCAGAGCGGTGGAAAAACAGCATGCCCGAGGCAAGAAGACCGCCAGAGAGCGGATCGAGATGCTGCTCGATGAAGGTTCGTTCGTCGAACTGGACGAGTTCGCGAGGCACCGCAGCACCAACTTCGGGCTGGACAAGACCAGGCCCTACGGCGACGGCGTCGTCACCGGGTACGGGACGATCGACGGCCGCCAGGTGTGCGTGTTCGCCCAGGACTTCACCGTCTTCGGCGGTTCGCTCGGCGAGGTCTTCGGCGAGAAGATCGTCAAGGTCATGGACCTGGCGATGAAGACGGGCTGCCCGGTCATCGGCATCAACGACTCCGGCGGCGCCCGCATCCAGGAAGGCGTCGCCTCCCTCGGCCTCTACGGCGAGATCTTCTTCCGCAACGTCCGGGCGAGCGGCGTCATCCCCCAGATCTCACTGATCATGGGACCGTGCGCGGGTGGGGCCGTCTACTCCCCGGCCGTCACGGACTTCACCGTCATGGTCGACCAGACCAGCCACATGTTCATCACCGGGCCCGACGTCATCAAGACCGTGACCGGCGAAGACGTCGCCATGGAGGACCTGGGCGGCGCGCGTACGCACAACTCCAAGAGCGGCAACGCCCACTACCTGGCCAGCGACGAGGAAGACGCCATCGAGTACGTCAAGGCGCTCCTGTCGTACCTGCCGTCGAACAACCTCGACGAGCCGCCGGTGATCGACGAGCAGGCGGACCTGGAGGTGACCGAGGAAGATCTCGCCCTCGACACGCTGATCCCCGACTCGGCGAACCAGCCGTACGACATGCACCAGGTGATCGAGCACGTCGTCGAGGACTTCCTCGAGGTGCAGCCGCTGTACGCGCAGAACATCATCGTCGGCTTCGGCCGCGTCGAGGGGCGCCCGGTCGGCGTCGTGGCCAACCAGCCGATGCACTTCGCCGGCTGCCTCGACATCGCCGCCAGTGAGAAGGCGGCCCGCTTCGTTCGCACCTGCGACGCGTTCAACCTGCCGATTCTCACGTTCGTGGACGTGCCCGGGTTCCTCCCCGGCACCGGCCAGGAGTGGGAGGGCATCATCCGCCGCGGCGCCAAACTGATCTACGCGTACGCCGAGGCGACGGTACCGAAGGTCACGGTCATCACGCGGAAGGCGTACGGCGGTGCGTACGACGTCATGGGCTCCAAGCACCTCGGCGCCGACCTCAACTTCGCCTGGCCGACCGCGCAGATCGCCGTCATGGGTGCTCAGGGCGCCGTCAACATCCTGTACCGCCAGGAGCTGAAGGACGCCGACGACCCGGTGGCCCTGCGGGCGGAGCTGATCCAGGAGTACGAGGACACGCTGGCCAACCCTTACGTCGCGGCTGAACGTGGATATGTGGACGCCGTCATCCCACCGTCGGCGACGCGGGCACAGGTCGTGAAGGGCCTGCGGGTCCTGCGCACCAAGCGCGAGACGCTGCCGCCGAAGAAGCACGGCAACATCCCGCTGTGACAACCGAAGCCCTGGCGGGGCGACCCCGTCAGGGCTTCGGCTTGAACGTGCTCGTGACCAGCTCGAAGTACTTGAGATTGTCCTGCCAGTTCGACTCCGGCGTGGACCACCAGATCGCGTACGCCTGGTGGTCCGAGGTCACGAACCCACGGTTGATGACGTGCGCCCGGGTGCCGTTCTGGTCGTAGGTGAACTCCCAGTCCGCGCAGGAGACGAAGTACTTCACGGCCTCGATCCGGATGCGCAGGTAGCCCCGGTAGAAGCTGCCGGCCCGTTCACTCTCCTGCCGCTGCCAGTCGGCGACCGGGTCCTGGGCCGGCTTGTCGGTCTGGTCGACCCCGAAGACGATGCCGCTGCTCGGGTCGCGGAAGTACACCATCGTGCCTTCGCGCGAAACGGCCCACGCCTCCGGAACGGCGACGCTGAAACCGGTCGGGTCGGTGTACGTGTGCCAGCCCGCCGGTAGCTGCGGACCGGTCGGGGTGGACTGCGGCGGCGTGCCGGCCGGCGTCTCCGGCTGGCCGGTCGCGGGCTGTGCGGTCTGCCCGTTGGACGGCGATCCGGGCGCCGCGGTCGGGTGACTGTCCGACGGTTTGTGGGTCGGCGCGGGCCCGTTCTGCGCCTTGTTCGCGCCGTCGCCACCGCGCGTCAGCGCGATGAGCGCCACGACCAGCAGCACGACGACCGCGGCGGCGACGAGCACCCAGGGGCGCCGCCGTACGGCCCCGACGAGGGTGCCGCGCTCGGCCGGCACCGACCCGGTCGGCTCATCGGACCCCGAGCGGACGACCGTCGTCGGCTCGGTGGAGCCTGGGACCGGCGCAAGATTCGGCGCCGGCTCCGATTCAGCCTTCGGCTCCGGCTCCCCAGCGGGAGGCGCAACCGGCGCGGCAGGCGCAACCGGCGCGGCAGGCGAGATGGGCGCGGCAGGCGAGATGGGCGCCGCGGTACCGACCGCCGGCGAGGCGGGGTCCGAAACCGGCGTCACGGGCGCGTCGGTGTGGGGCTTCGACACCGACCGCAGTCGGGAGGCGAACCCACCGCCGGCCGCCCGGCGCAGCAGCTTCTCGGCCTTCTCCGCGTCGATGCGGTCCGCCGGGTCCTTGTGTAACAGTCCACTCAGGACCGGACGCAACAGACCGGCGTGCCGGGCCGGAGGCGCCTCCTCGGTGACGAGCGCGGTCAGCGTCTCGATGGCCGACGACCGCTGGAACGGCGAGCTGCCCTCCACCGCGGCGTACAGCGTCGCACCGAGCGACCACAGGTCGGACTCGGGACCGGCGTGGCCCTGGCGGGCCCGTTCGGGCGCGATGTACGCCGGGGAGCCGAGCACGATGCCCGGCCTGGTCACTGACGCCTCGCCGGGCATCGTCGCGAGCCCGAAGTCGGTCAGCACCACCCGCCCGTCGTCGGTGAGCAGCACGTTGCTGGGCTTGACATCGCGGTGCAGCACGCCGGCCCGGTGGGCGGCGCGCAGCGCACCGAGGACCTGCAGCCCGATCTGCGCGACGCGGTTGGACGGCAGCGGTCCGTCCTCGTTGATCACCTGGTGCAGCGACCGGGACGGCACGTACTCCATGACGATCCACGGATGCATATCGGTCTGGACGATGTCGTAGACCCGGACGACGCTGGAGTGGTTGAGCCGGGCGGCCGTACGCGCCTCGCGCATCGTTCGCGTGCGCATCTCCTCGCGCTCCTGCGGAGTGAGCCCCTCCGGCGGAACGACCTCTTTGATGGCGACGTCGCGGTGCAGCACCTCGTCTCGCGCCAACCAGACGCGGCCCATGCCACCCTGGCCGAGCGACCGGATAAGTCGGTAGCGCTCGGCGAGAAGGGGCTGGGTGACCGACATTCCGAGGAACATACCCGGTTCGGCAGCAGACATACGCGAGCACCACTCTTACCGCCGTCAGTGTCACATGGCCCGACGCCGGAGAAACACCCCGAGAAGAACAAGTGTGCCGAATCCGAACACTCCTATAGCGGCCAAGATGACCGGTACCGTGCTCATCTCATCGAGGATCGAGGCGCGAGCGGCGGTGGCGGTGGGCTCGCCGAACTCGGCAGTGACGGCCACTGTGTACTCGGCCACGTCTCGGGCCACGGTCAGCTCCGCCGGCAACTCCAACGGCCGGTCTCCCGTGGACGGTCGCCGCACGGCAGAGACCGTGACCGTACTCGTACCGGCGGCCCCGGTCGCCGTCTGCTCGATCCGGCAGCTTGTGGACTCCAGAAAAGCCAACGGCTCCGGCAACGCGACCGGCCCCGTCGCGTCCGGGGCCAGCACCAGCCGTCCACCTGAGCCATCCGCGCAGGACACCTCGACGACGGCTGGGCCTTTTCGGCCGGAGGTCGAGCCCTTGGCCTGCAACGTGACCCCGAACCGGGTCGTCGGATCAGCCTGGTACGTGGCCGTGCACACCGGGTCCGGCCCGCCCGGCGTAAGGGCGACCCGCACCGTCGTTCCCGCCATGGCGGTCCCCTGATCACACCGCAAGGCGGTCAGCCGCCATCCGGTCGTGCGGGTGGAGCGGGGCGGGATCGCGGTGACCAGGTACGTGCCGAACGGCAGGTCCCGGGGGACGTCACCGGTGGCGGGCTCCGGTACCCCGTACCCGGTGGTGCTCGCCGCCGCCCACCAGCCGGCGCCCGCGCCGTCGAGGCTGGCCACCGCAAAGGCCGCGGTCGCGACGCCGCCCGTCGTCACCGTGTGCAGACGCAGCGCCGGAGGTTTGCGGGCCAGCCCCAACACGCACTCCAGCGGGGCCCCGGACGCCAAGTCGATGGTGAAGGTCAGCGCGGTAACGCTTGCGGGCGCGCCATTGCACAGCACACCGGTCAGCGTCCACGGCCCCGCCGGTGGCGCCACGGTGACCGTGTACCGACCGGGAGCCAGCGTGGTGAGGTCCGCACCGCTGGCGGCCACCGCCGTACCGTTGTCGCCGGTCGTCGCCGTCAGCGCCGGCTGCCCTGCCCCGCCCGCGACGGTGAGACCGAACGTGCCGCCGGCGCCGGGGCTCAGCACGCTCAGGCGCAGCCCCGGCTGCGCAGCCGGCGGTTCCATGGAGTACGTGCAGACGACGATGTCGTCGGCGGCCAGCGTCACGGCGGTCGCACCGGTGGCCGCGTCAACCGTCGACCTGCTCCGCTCGGGCCGGCCGTCGGCGCGGCTGGCGGTACACGCCGCCCCGGCCAACCGCCAACCGGCCGGTACGGCGGGCTGAATCCGGTAGCCGGCGGGCGCCCGGGTGAACGCCGCCTCCACCTGATCGCCCGAACTGGCGAGCGTGAACGCGCCGTCGGCGGTGAAGCTCAGCCCGCCAGCGAACCGCACCTGCTGCGGGAAACCGACCGGCCTCGTGGCGCGCATCCGCACCATGACGGTGCCGCTGTCCTCGGCACCCTTCACGTAGTACGCGTAGCAGAACACATGCCGGACGCCGGGCGGGAACGACAGCCACTGGAGGTTACCGGCGGTGCGCCCGTCCACCGCGCAGCGCAGCGCGCCGAACGCGTACCCGTCGCCCACCGGCTTGTCGGGCGTGCCACCCTGCACCCACAGTTGGCGCCGCATCGCCAGCCCCACCTGCTCGTCGGTGAGCGCCACGGTGACCGCCCCGCTCAGCTTGCTCCCAGTGTCCTTGCCGGTCTGGTCGAGCTGTGGGGCCGAGCCGACGGTTGCGGGCGTGGTGACCGGCCGACCGGTCACGGTCGAGTACCGGCCCTTGCGCTCGTGGCCGGAGCCGAGAGTGAAGCGCCAGCCGGACAGGTCCTTGCAACCAGCGTCGGTACCGTCCTCCAAGCGCGGATCGACGGGCTGCCCCGGCCGGTACGGGCTGTCGCGCCCCGGGCGGCCCAGAGTCTCCCCGTCGTCGCCGCGCACCTGGCCGGCGGTCACGTCCTGGTACGAGTCGCAGGACCGGGCGACGAACGTCACCTGGTACCTGGTCGCGGACGAGGACGAGGACGCGGGCGGCACGGCGTCGGCGGCCCGGGCCGGACCCGGTACACCGAGGCAGTTGACGACGATCAGGGCGCCCAGCAGGCCGCTGAGCACAGCGGCGCGCGGTGTGGACGCCCTACTTCCGGTGACCTTGGAACCCTCGATAAGGTCGAGTATGCGTGCCGCCGGCCGGCCAGGGCCGGTAACGACGCGGTTGCTATTCCGGGAGGTGACGTGGCCGAGGAGACGACTCCGGCGCTGCGAGTGCTGCGCGGCACTCCGACCGCGGAGGAGCTGGCGGCGCTGGTCGGTGTACTGCTTCGACGCTCCGCCGGGCCCGCTCCGGCTGCCGCGACTAGGCGGTCGCGCTGGCGGGCGAGCGCGCTGCCGGGCAGCTCACTGCGGGTGGGCCCCGGCGCCTGGCGCGCCTCCGGCCTGCCCGGTTGATCCACCCCGCTGCAAGGCGGTCTGACGTAGCCGCTACGCTCCGGCCAATCCGGTCATCCCGGTTTAGGGCGAGGGCACAAAATGATCGACTGGAACTGGCGGCTACATGGCGACGGGCGGCAGATCCGCCCCGGTGAGGTCGTCGCCCCCGAAGAGCGGCTGAGCTGGCCACGCACCATCGGCATCGGCGCTCAGCACGTGCTCGCGATGTTCGGCGCCACGTTCCTGGTGCCGCTGATCACGGGCTTCCCGCCGGCCACCACGCTGTTCTTCTCCGGTATCGGCACGATCCTGTTCCTGCTGATCACCCGCAACCGGGTGCCCAGCTACCTGGGGTCCAGCTTCGCGTTCATCGCGCCGGTCGCCGCGGCCTCGGCCGCGCACGGCAAGGCGACCGCGCTCGGCGGCATCGTCGTCGCGGGTGCGCTGTTCGCGATCGTCGGCCTCATCGTGCACAAGGCCGGCATCGGCTGGATCGAGTGGCTCATGCCGCCGGTCGTCACCGGCGCGATCGTCGCGCTGATCGGCTTCAACCTGGCCCCGGTCGCCAAGTCGAACTTCGTCAAACAGCCGGCGACCGCACTGGTGACGCTCGTGGTGATCCTGCTCGTCACGGTCGCCTTCCGGGGAATCCTGGGGCGCCTGTCGATCCTGGTCGGCGTGCTCGCCGGGTACCTGACGGCGGCGCTGCAGGGCCAGCTCGACTTCACGGCCGTACGCCAGGCGGCCTGGGTGGGGCTGCCCGACTTCACCGCGCCACGGTTCAACCTCGGCGTGGTGGTCCTGTTCGTGCCCGTCGTCCTGGTGCTGATCGCGGAGAACGTCGGCCACGTCAAGGCGGTGGCGTCGATGACCGGCCGCTCGCTGGACCACATGCTCGGCCGTACGTTCATCGGAGACGGCGTCGCGACCATGGTGGCCGGCGCCGGCGGCGGCTCGGGCACCACCACCTACGCGGAGAACATCGGCGTCATGGCGGCGACCCGGGTGTACTCGACCGCGGTGTACTGGGTGGCCGGCGTGGTGGCCCTCCTGCTCGGGCTCTCGCCGAAGTTCGGCGCGCTCATCAACACGATCCCGCCCGGCGTGCTGGGCGGGGCGACGGTCGTCCTGTACGGCCTGATCGGCGTGCTCGGCGCCCGGATCTGGGTGCAGGCCCGGGTGGACTTCGCCAACCCCGCCAACCTGATGACCGCGGCCGTCGCGCTGATCATCGGTATCGCGGACTTCTCGTGGAAGATCGGAAACCTGCTCTTCAACGGCATCGCGCTCGGCTCGGTCGCCGCGATCGTGGTCTACCACGTGATGCGCCAGATCGGCGTTCGCCGTGGCACGGTCGCGGCCGTCGGCACCCTGCCGGAGCCGGCACAGCCGGCCGCGGCCGCGACCGGCAAGCGCACTCAGGCCCGGCGGCGCCGCCCCTGACCCCCGCGTTTTCTGGATCTTGGAAAGTTTGACATCGTATTTGATGTCAAACTTTCCAAGATCCGTATGGGGAGCGCGCGCGTGACGACCAAACTCGTACTCGCCTCGGCCAGCCCGGCCCGCCTGCAGCTACTGAAGGCGGCCGGGATCCCGGTGGACGTCATCGTCAGCGGTGTCGACGAGTCGGCGGTACAGGCCGACGGGCCGGACACCCTCAGCGGCACGCTCGCCCGGCTCAAGGCGGAGGCGGTGGCCGCTCGGCTGGACCCCGCCCCGGAGCAGGTGCTGGTGCTCGGCTGCGACTCCGTCCTGGCCTTCGACGGCCAGGTGTTCGGCAAGCCCACCGACGCCGACGACGCGGTCCGCCGGTGGCGGGCCATGCGCGGCCGGTCCGGCGTGCTGCACACCGGCCACTGCCTGATCGACACGCGTACCGGCCGGAGCGCCGCCGCGGTCGCGGCCACGACGGTCCACTTCGCCGACCTCACCGACGCCGAGATCGCCGCGTACGTGGCGACCGGCGAGCCGCTGCGCGTCGCGGGCGCGTTCACGCTCGACGGGTTCGGCGGCCCGTTCGTCGACCGCATCGACGGCGACCCGGGCACGGTCATCGGCCTGTCCCTGCCCCTGCTTCGCCGGATGATGGCCGAACTGGGACTGCAGATCATCGACTTCTGGCGAGTGGACTGACCAAGGACGCGGCTGCGACCCGGTGCCGCAGCACGGCGATGGCCACGGCCGACAGCACAAGAAAGACCGGTACCAGGAGGAACGCCAGGTGCGGGCCGACCCGGTCGGCGACCGCCGCCAGCAGGAACGGGGCGACCCCGAAGGACACGCCGACCGCGTACGAGGTCCGCGCCACCGCGAGGTCGGGCTGGCCGGCCGAGTGCGAGACGGCGAGGGCCATGCTGAGCGGGTAGTGCAGCGCGTTACCCAGGCCGACGACTACCAGGCCGAACAGCGCGAGCCATGGCACGGTGGCCACCCAGAACACGGCAAACCCGACGCCGGAGAGCGACAGCGCGGCGAACATGACGGAGATGGTGGGCAGGCGAAGCACGAACCGGCTGCCCACCAGCCGGCCGACGAACATGCCACCGATGATCGCGGACACCGCCGCCGTCGCCCCGGCCGGGCTGACCTGCGCATGGGTACGCAGGGCATCGGCCACCCACAGGTTGAGGCAGACCTCCACCGACCCGGTGGCGAGAATGCTGACCCACACCAGCCAGAACGGCGTCGGTAACCGCCCGCCAGCGGTCTCCAAAGGCGGACCGGTGGGTACCCGTACCCGCAAGACCACTGCCAGGACGGCGACCAGCCCGGCGGCGCCGGCCACGATGGCGAGACCGGGCCGCCACCCGAGACCCGCCGCGACGCCCGAGCCGACGACGAGCGGCGCGATCAGGCCGACCGCCGACGCGCCGGCATTCGCCTCGCTGATCGCGGCGGCGCCGCCGTCACGGTGGTGATCAGCGAGGACGGCGGTGACGCCGTTGACGATCAACCCGCCGCCGGTTGATGCCACGACGGCCCAGGTCAGGGTCGCCGCCAGCGGGTGGGACGCCAGCAGGCCGACCGCCGACAGGGCCACCCCGGCCAGACCACCCCAGATCACGCGGGCGCGCCCGAACCGGCGGATCAAGGAGGGAAGGAGCAGGCCGCTGAGCACGCCACCGACCGCGAAGGCCGTGCCGTGCAGGCTGGCCACCGTACGGCTGGTGTGCTGTTCGTCGCGCAGCAGCGGGACCACCGGGCTGAAGCCGTACAGGAAGTAGCCCCAGATGGCGATGTGGGCGTACGTCAGCCAGGTCAGACGATCGCGCGCGAGCAGACGGGGCACCAACGGAACGCTAGTCGGTTCCGGTCGCGCCCCGACCGGCATCAGGATCCCGGGCAGCAGGGTCGGCAGCGCCGCCTGTTGACTAACCTGTGATGTCGGTGGCCGCGGATTGGCACCACAGTTACAAAGATCATTGCCGCAACGTGACGATGGCCGCAGTTTGGCGATTAGCCACTTGGCTACACTGCGCGGCATAACGGTCGGTCAGGCATGACCCCATCGGGCGTCGCCGCCCTCCCGGCCGACCAGAGCGGGAGGAGCGAGCAGGTGCGCAAGGTACTCATCGCCAACCGGGGTGAGATCGCGGTCCGCGTCATCCGGGCCTGCAAGGACGCGGGGCTCACCAGCGTCGCCGTGTACGCCGACTCCGACCGCGACGCCCTCCACGTCCGGTTCGCCGACGAGGCGTACGCGCTGGGCGGCGACACCGCCGCCGACTCGTACCTGCGCATCGACAAGCTGATCGACGTCGCCGCGAAGGCCGGCGCCGACGCCGTGCACCCCGGCTACGGCTTCCTCTCCGAGAACGCCGACTTCGCCCAGGCGGTCATCGACGCCGGCCTCACCTGGATCGGCCCGACCCCCCAGGCGATCCGGGACCTCGGCGACAAGGTGACCGCCCGGCACATCGCCCAGCGCGCCGGCGCCCCGCTCGTACCCGGCACGGCCGAACCGGCCGCCAACGCCGACGAGATCGTGGCGTTCGCGCAGGAGCACGGCCTGCCGGTCGCCATCAAGGCGGCGTTCGGCGGCGGCGGCCGTGGCCTGAAGGTCGCCCGCACGATCGAAGAGATCCCGGCCCTGTTCGAGTCGGCCACCCGCGAGGCGGTCGCCGCGTTCGGCCGGGGCGAGTGCTTCGTCGAGCGCTACCTCGACCGCCCGCGCCACGTCGAGGCGCAGGTCCTCGCCGACCAGCACGGCAACGTGATCGTCGTCGGCACCCGCGACTGCTCCCTGCAGCGGCGCCACCAGAAGCTCGTCGAGGAGGCGCCCGCGCCGTTCCTCACCGACGACCAGCGCGCCCGGATCCACTCCAGCGCCAAGGCGATCTGCCGGGAGGCGGGCTATCACGGCGCCGGGACCGTCGAGTACCTCGTCGGTGTCGACGGCACGATCTCGTTCCTCGAGGTGAACACCCGGCTTCAGGTCGAGCACCCGGTCACCGAGGAGACCGCCGGCATCGACCTCGTACGCGAGCAGTTCCGCGTCGCCGACGGCGAGAAGCTCCGCTTCGACGCCGACCCGACGCCGCGCGGCCACTCGATCGAGTTCCGCATCAACGGCGAGGACCCGGGTCGCAACTTCCTGCCGGCCCCCGGCGCGGTCACCACGCTGCGCCTGCCCGAGGGCCCGGGCGTACGCGTCGACACCGGCATCGAGTCCGGCAGCGTCATCGGCGGCAACTTCGACTCGCTGCTCGCCAAGGTCATCATCAGCGGCGAGGACCGCCAGCAGGCCATCGAGCGCGCCCGCCGCGCGTTGGACGAGATGGTGGTCGACGGCATGGCCACGGCGCTGCCGTTCCACCGGGCGATCGTGCGGGACGAGGCGTTCACCGACGAGCCGTTCCGGGTGCACACCCGCTGGATCGAGACCGAGTTCGACAACCAGATCCCGCCGTTCTCCGGCGGGGCCGGAGCGGACACCGCGGCCGAACCCCGCGAGACCGTCGTGGTCGAGGTGGGCGGCAAGCGTCTCGAGGTCTCCCTGCCCGCCGGCTTCGGCGCCGCCGCCGCACCCGCAGCGGCGAACGGCCCGAAGGCGGCCCGCAAGCGCGGTTCCGGCCACAAGCAGGCCGGTGCCGCCAGTGGTGACGCGCTGACCAGCCCGATGCAGGGCACGATCGTGAAACTGGCGGTGGCCGAGGGCGACACGGTGGCCGAGGGCGACACCATCGTCGTACTCGAGGCGATGAAGATGGAGCAGCCGCTCAACGCCCACAAGGCCGGCGTGGTCACCGGCCTGACGGCAGCGGTCGGCGAGGTCGTGCCGGCCGGCAGCGTGATCTGCGAGATCAAGTAAGGGCTTCCGCCTCAGCCGCCTGCTGACGGGCCTCGGCGGTGATCGGCCGTGCCACCACCGCCGTCCCGTAGGCGCACAACTCCACCCAGTTCGGAGTGATGTCGCGGTTGTCGAAGCGCATCCCGACGACCGCGGTGGCGCCTCGGCGGCGCGCGGCGGTGACCATCTGCGCGATGGCCGACGCCCGGCTCTGCACCAGCACCTGTGCCATCTCCGCACCCTGGCCGCCGTTGAGGGTGCGGAAGCCGGCCACATAGGGATTGCGGGTGCAGGCTGTCACGCCGAGCACCTCACCCAGCACGGCCCGGATCTCGTAGCCGGGCAGACTCTCCGTTGTGACGACTAACACACGTCGAGCGTATATTCCAATTCATCGATCATGGTCATCCGGCGGAGGCGAACTCCGCCGGATGACCACTTCCACGTACGTCAGGTGGCGCTGCGTACCTGCTCCGCGGCGCCCTTCGCCTCCGACTTCGCGTCGGCCGCGGTCCGCTGCACCGCCGTCGTGGCGGTCTCCTTCACCTGTCCGACGGCCGCACGCACCGGCTCCGCCATGTCGGACTTCAACTGCTGCGCCGACTCCATGAGCGGCTCGCGTACCCGGTCGACGAGGTCACCGGCGTTGTCGCGCAGTTGCTGCGCGGCCCGGCGCTCGACATCGCTCTCCGGGATCAGCGACGCCGCGAGCAGCCCCGCGCCGAAGGCGATGATCCCAGCCGCGATCGGATTGCCCTGCGTCTTGCTCGCCACCGCCTGCGGCGCCTGGCGTACCGTGTCCGCCGCGCCGCTGGCCGCGTCGCTCACCTTGGCACCGACCTGACCTGCCATGTCGCTGGTCTGGTCGGCCAGGTGACTGGCCTTCGCGCTCGCCTGGTCGGCCAGGTGACTGGCCTTCGCGCTTGCGTGGTCGGCCAGGTAGCTGGCCTTCGCGCCGGCCTGCCCCGCCATGTCGTGCATCGAGTGGGTCGTTCCACTCGGCGCACCCATCACCTTGTCACTCACGCCGCGCACCTTCTCCTTGACTGCGGTCCAGCGGCGCTGGGCCACGCGGGTGGGGCTGGTCCGGTCGGCCAGCCGGTTCACGTCCCGGGCAAGCGCCGCCCGGGTCTGCTCGATGTCGTTCCTTATCCGGTCGGGTTCTTCAGCCATCGCGCGTCCTCCTTGATCGTCTCGACGGTCTGCCGGGGCATCGGCGAGACGGTGCTCAACTTGTTGCGCCCCTTGGCGTACAGCGCGGCCCCGACGGCCGCCCAGACGACTGCCACGATCAGCGCCGCCCACCCCAGGTCCATGACGTTGCCGAGCCCGAACATGACGGCCAGCGTGAGCAGCAGCGCCACCATGTATCCGGCGAAGCCAGCCCCGCCGAGCATTCCGGCCGCCTTGCCCGCCTTGACCGCCTCCTGGCGCAGCTCAGCCTTTGCGAGCTCCACCTCCTGGCGGAACAGGTTCGACAGGTCGTTGCTGATGTCGCTGATCAGCTGGCCGATCGATGTTTCCTTCTGCTCGGTGTGCAGCGTGTCGCCCCGAGACGGGTACAGGCCGGTCATCGCGGGCCGTCCAGGGTCGCGTCGTCAACACGGGACCGCTTCGAGCCGTCGGAGACTCCGCGTTCGAACGACGTTCCGGCCCCGATCGGTTGCGTCACCGCGGTGGGCCGGCCGGTCCCGGTCGCGAGGTACTCGGTGCCGACGTCCGGTTCCGACGCGGCGGTCGGGTAGTCGCGGGCGGTCGCGGACAACGGCGGTTCCGCGGACACGCTCGTGCTCTTCGGGTTTTCCGGCCCCCAGGCGGTTGTGGTCGTGGGGTAGGTCGTGGAGTACGACTCAGCCCTCATCCGTGGGATGTCCTCCGCACGGACCGCCTCACCCCCGGGCGCGCCGGCCGTCGACGACTGCGACGTCTCCGTCGTCGCGCTGAAGGCGCCCTTGCCGAGGCGCCCGACCACGAAGCCGGTGGCGAGAGCGGTCGCGAGGAACGCGCCGGGACGCCGCCGGGCGAAGTCCTGCACTTCGCTCAGGACGCCCTCCGGGCCGTGCTCGGCCAGGTAGTCGGCCATCTGCCGGCCGCCCAGGGCTACGCGGGAGACCACGGTACGCGCGGGAGAGTCGGTGCCGTCGGACACCATCCCGTCCAGTTCGTCGGCCATGCTGCGGATGCCGTCGACGAGCCGGTCGTTCTGGCTGCGAACCTGCGTGCCCACCTGGTCGCGAAGCTCGGCGGCCACGCCGCGGGCCTGGCTGGACACCTCGTCGGTAACCTGGCGCGCCTGCTGCTTCGCGGTGTCGGTGACGTTGCCGGCCGCTTCCGTGGCGGCGTCGGTGGCTTCGCCGACCGCCTGGCGCACGGGCGCTGCAGCGGCGGGGGCCCGTGCGCCGGTGTAAGCGTCGTCCATGTTGACCTCCCGTGAATTGCGATTCAGGTTGTGCCGTTTGGCTACCCAATTCAGCCGGATCCACACGGACGACTATTCAGAAATTCGGATCAGGCGAGCCGGCGTACGCCTATGTACGACGCGCGCTACCTGCAGGATCACCCGTTTGACGCACGATTGCTTCATCCTCCATATAGGACGCGGAATTTATTGTCCCCGGTCGGCACGGTCTCCGGGATACGCTCACCCCACGGCGCCTTCGGGCACGGGGAGGTACGCGATGACGGACACGACCGGACTCCTGGAAATCACCTCAGCAGCCGAACTGCGGGATCTGCTCGGTGAGCCGATGCCGCGGGCGGCCACCAAGGACCGGGCGCGACTGCACGAACGCGACCGGGAGTGGCTGGCCGCGTCGCCGTTCTGCCTCATCGCCACCGCCGGCACGGACGGCACCTGCGACGTCTCCCCCAAGGGCGACCCGCCGGGGTTCACGTACGTCATCGACGACACCACCATCGCCGTCCCGGAGCGCCCGGGTAACCGCCGCGCGGACGGCTTCCTCAACATCCTGGCCAACCCGCACGTCGGCCTGATCTACCTGATCCCCGGCCGCCGCGAAACGCTGCGGATCAACGGCCGCGCGCGGCTGGTGCGGGATGCGCCGTTCTTCGACGAGCTGGTCGTCAAGGGGCACCGGCCCCAACTGGCGCTCATCGTGGAGATCGAGCAGATCTTCTTCCACTGCGCGAAGGCGTTCATGCGCTCGTCGCTGTGGGAGCCGGCGACCTGGAACCCGGACGTGCTGCCGCCGCACGCACAGCTCGTCAAGGAGGTCCAACGGGCTCCGGAGACCCTGGAGGAGCTGGAGCGCTACTACGGCCCGGAGTACGCCGAGCGCCTCTACGGCTAGGCGGGTCCGCCCGGCGGGTACGGTCTACCGATGCCCGAGGGACACACGATCCGCCGACTCGCCGACCGGCACCTGGAGCTGTTCGGCGGCCAGCGCGTCACCGCGGAGAGCCCACAGGGGCGCTTCGCCGCCGGGGCAGCGCTGATCTCGGGCACGGTCCTGGAGTCCACCGACGCGTACGGCAAGCACCTGCTGCACCGGTACTCCCGTGACCGGACCCTGCACATCCACCTCGGGCTGTACGGGAAGTTCACCGACGGGCCGGACGCCGCGCCGCCGCCGGTCGGCGAGATCCGGCTGCGGCTCATCACCGGTGACCACTGGCTCGACCTGCGCGGGCCGACCGCGTGTGAACTGCTCACCCCGCCCGAGGTCAAGGAGCTGATCGGGCGGCTCGGCGCCGACCCGCTGCGCGACGACGCCGACCCCGACGCGGCGTACGCGCGGATCCGGCGCAGCGCCAAACCGATCGGCGCGCTCCTGCTCGACCAGGCGATCGTCGCCGGCACCGGACTGATCTTCGTGATGGAGACGCTCTTCCGCGCCGGCCTGCCGCCGACGATGCCGGGCCGGTCCCTGTCGCCGGAAGGCTGGCGGGAGATCTGGTCCGATCTGCAGGTGCTGATGCGAGCGGCCGTCGGGGTGGGCAGAATCGACACGGTGCACGCCGCACACACCCCGGAGGCGATGGGTCGCCCACCGCGGGTGGACCGGCACGGCGGCGAGGTGTACGTGTACCGCCGCGCCGGGCAGCCCTGCCTGGTCTGCGACGCCCCGGTGCGGACGGCGCCGCTGGCGGGGCGCAACTCGTACTGGTGCCCGACCTGCCAGGTGTTGTGACCGTGGGCGCGGCGCTGGAGCTCTACTTCGACGGAGTCGCCGAGCGGCGCATCCACGTCCTCTGGAACGCCCTCGCCGCGGCCGAGGTGCCGACGCTGCGACAGCTCAGCCGCCGCCACCGCCCGCACCTGTCGCTCGTGGGCGCGGAACTGCTCGACGCGCCGACGGTCGCCAAGGCGCTCGCCGACCTACCGGCGGCGCCGCCGCTGCGGCTGTCGTTCCAGTACGCCGGGCAGTTCGTCGGCCGGGTGCTGTTTCTCGGGCCGGCACCGAGCACCGCGCTGCTGACCCACCAGGCCGCGGTGTGGCGGCGGCTGTGCGAAGCGGGTATCGAGCTGTCAGAACTGTACGCGCCGGGCGTGTGGGTGCCGCACGCGACGATGTCGATGCGGGTGCCCCGGCCGGTGCTCGCCGAGGCCATCCGTCGCTGCCTGGAGTTCCTGCCGATCGAGGCGACCATCTCGTCGGCGGCCGTGGTCGACCACAAGCGCGACGTCCGGGTCCCGCTGCCGTAGGAGGGCCGGCACACCGCCCTTGATGCGGCAACAGGCGCGAGCCGCCGGCCAACGCTCGCGCGCAGCGCGGAGGGACCGTCGTCCTCAATGACGACGAGAACGTCAATCGAACTCGTGCTGCATCAGCTGGCGGGCCGCCTCCGCGATCGAGCCCGAAATCGACGGGTAGATCGTGATCGTGTGGGCCAACTGGTCGACGCTCAGGTGGTTCTCGACGGCCATCGCGATCGGCAGGATCAGCTCGCTGGCCTTCGGCGCCACCACGACACCGCCGACGACGAGGCCGGAGGCCGGGCGGCAGAACACCTTGATGAAGCCGTCCTCCAGGCCCATCATCTTGGCCCGCGCGTTACCGGCCAGCGGCAGCATGACCGTACGCGCCGGCACCTTGCCGCTGTCCACGTCGGCCTGGCTGACGCCGACCGAAGCCAGCTCGGGATCGGTGAAAACGTTGGAGGCCACGGTCTGCAGCTTCAGCGGCGCGACCGCCTCGCCGAGCGCGTGCCACATCGCGATCCGGCCCTGCATGGCGGCGACGCTGGCCAGCGGCAGTACGCCGGTGCAGTCCCCGGCGGCGTAGATGCCGGGCACGTTCGTACGCGACACTCGGTCGACCGTGACGTACCCGCCGCGGCCGATCTCGACCCCGTACTCCTCCAGGCCCAGGCCGGCCGTGTTCGGGATCGCACCGACGGCGATCAGCACGTGGGAGCCCTCGACGGTACGACCGTCCTCCATCTCGACCACGACGCCGTCCGCGGTGCGCCGGGCGGCCGAAGCGCGGGCCCGACCCATGATCTTCATGCCCCGGGACCGGAAAACGTTCTCGATGACGACGGCGGCGTCCGGGTCCTCGGTCGGCATGACGCGGTCGCGGCTGGAGACCAGCGTCACATCCACACCGAGGGCGAGGTACGCCGACGCGAACTCGGCGCCGGTCACACCGGAACCGACGACGACGAGGCGCTCGGGGAGTTCGGTCAGGTCGTACACCTGCCGCCAGTCGAGGATCCGCTCACCGTCGGGGCGGGCGGACGGCAGTACCCGCGGGGTCGCGCCGGTCGCGATCAGGACGGCCGTGGCATCGACGGTGTACTCAGGCTCGTCATCGGCCGGGGTCACCACCACCCGGTGAAGATGCCCGGCCGTGTCGGTGCCCAGCTTGGCGGTGCCCTGCACGAAGCGGACGCCGGCCTTGGTCAGCTTCGCGCAGATGTCGCTGGACTGGGCCGCGGCCAGCCGCTTGACCCGGCCGTTGAGCACCGACGCGTCCACGCGAACGTTGTCGAGGCTGGCGCCGCGGATGCCGAACTCCTCGGTGTCCCGATAGGCGGTCACCACGTCCGAGCTGGCGATGAACGTCTTCGACGGTACGCAGTCGTGGAGCACGCACGCCCCACCGGCGCCCTCCCGCTCGACGACGGTCACCTCCGCCCCGAGCTGTGCCGCGACGAGCGCGGCTTCGTAGCCCGCAGGCCCTCCACCAATGATCACAACGCGATTCACATGCCAAGGGTAGAGCGCAATCCGAACGGAACGGGCTTCGCACCGGATATGCCACCGACACGCTCCGCACAGTTCTCCCCCGGGCGCGCCGGACGATATCGTCGGCGCGTGCGTCACTACGCCGCGTACGGCTCAAATCTTGACCCCGCCCGCATGCGGGCCTACTGCCCGCACTCCCCCATGGTGGGCGTCGGCTGGATCGAAGGCTGGCGACTGACCTTCGCCGGCGAGGACGTCCTCGGCTGGGAGGGCGCGGTCACCACGCTCGTGGAGTCGCCCGGCGACCGGGTCTTCGTCGCGCTCTATGACGTGCACCCCGAGGACGGCAAACAGCTCGACGAGGTCGAGGGTGTGACGGCCGGCACGTACCGCAAGATCCACGTACGGGTCGCCACGCTCGACGGCGACGTGACCGCGTGGGTCTACGTGTTCACCGGGTACGAGGGCGGCGCGCCGACCGCCTGGTACCTGTCGGAACTCGTACGCGCCGCGGAGAAGGCGGGTGCCCCGGCCGACTACATCGAGCAGCTACGCGGCCGCCCGACCCGCGACGAGAAGTCCTAGCGGAACTCAGGTCCCCGGTTCGCAGACCAGTCGTACGTCCGGCCCGGCCGGGCGGGAACCTGCCACTCCCGGTCGGGGCGGCGGTCGGCGCGCGGGTCCGTCAGCAGCTGCCGCGCCGCCTCCAGCAGGTCGACCAGCTCGTGGCGTTCACCCGGCTCCAGCGTCCGGTAGGCCTCGCCGGCGATCCGGTCGGTCAACGCCTCCGCCCACGCCCGCTTGCGCATCAGCGGGGCAAACGGAGGGAAGGGTGGATGCCAACCGAACGCCGTCGCCCCCGACTCGCCGTCCGGCCCCGCGACGATGGCCTCCAGCGGAGTGAGCGCGCTCGCGCGTACGGCCTGGATGTGCGCGCCTCCGCGATGCTCGCGCATCAGGTGGAGCAGGACGGCCGCCCGGGCGCCGAGACAATCCTCGGGTACGGGCATCGCCCGCCACGCGGCGAACAACGGCATACCGGACGGATCGGCGTCCACCACGACCCGCTCCGCCAGCTCCACCAGGCGGGACAGCCCGGACAACGACGTCAGCTTCTCCCTGCCCCACCGCGCGCACTCGGCGGCACTGTGTCCGGCGACCTCAGCGGGCGGCGCCACCTTGCGAGCCGCTTCCCAGCCGTCCCTGACCGCTTCGACCGCGACGAACGCCATCGCCGCGGCGGCGGTGTCCGGGCAGACGTCTCCCAGCGCCCCGGCGCGGCCCGCCACATAGAACGCCCAGCCGGTCAGGCCGAGCTGACGCGCCTTGCGGGTGGTCGGAGGATCCTGCCTGAACGCGCCGCCGAGTTCGAGTACGGCGTTCTTGACAAAGGACGCAGTCTGGTCGGGCGTCACGCCGCTCATTGTGCCGTTATCGTCGCATTACGTCACGCCTACTGGTCGGTTTCCAAACCGTCCAGTACGGCTTCCGCCTTCTCGATCCGTCGACGCGCCGCGGTCACCCGCCGCTCAGCCAGCGCCCGTGCAGCCTCCGCCTCGGCCAACTCGGTACGCGCCGCGAGCAGCTCACGGTGCGCGGCCGCCCGGGCTCCCCGGCGCGCGGCAGCGGCAGCCCTCTCCGCGGCGCGACGCTCAGCGGCTGCCGCCTTCTCCGCTGCCGCCTTCTCCGCTGCCGCCTTGGCCGCTGCTTCCTCGGTCCCGGCCTCCTTGGCCGCCGCTTCCTTGGTCCCGGCCTGCTGCTCCTCACCACCCTGGATCAGGCGGAGCTTGGGGCGGGGCGTCTCGCCGAATCCGGCGTACGCGACGGTCCTGGCGAGCCGACCGGCGCGTACCTGCTCGGCGACCACCGGATCGGCGAGCGCGGCGGCGAGGGTCGCCTCGATCTCGGCAGCCGGCAGGTTGCCCCGGCCCGCGAGCTGAATCGCCTCGCGGACCAGCCCGGCGACGGCCGCCCGCCGCCGGATCGACAGCTCCCGCAGCTCCTCACCGCGCAGGTCGCGCTGGGCCGAGCGCAGCGCCTCCCCCAGCTCGATCAGCTCGGCCATCAGCTCCGGCCGCTGCCGGGCGAGCCGGTTCACCGCCCACGCGCCGACCGTCGGCCGGCGCAGCTTCGCAATCTCAGCAGCGAGCCGGCGGTCACCGGCCGCCTTGGCCCGCTTCGCGGCGACGTCCCGGGCCGCCACGAAGTCCTCGGGCGGCAGCGCATAGAGCTCGCTCGTCGCATCGGCGAGTTGGTCGGCATTCACTCGCCTATCTTCGCCCAGTACAGAGCTCAGGCGGGCGTAGTCGGGCGTAGTCGGGCGGCAGATAAGTCCACCGATGCTGGCGGAAGGCGCTTTACTACACCGCGATCTGCTGGCCGGGCTCCAGCCGCGCGTACTCCGTACGCGCAAGGTTTTTCATGTTGCTGTCGGTGACCATGAAGCCGGTCTGGCTGAGCACCGCTTCGTGGATGGCGTACGCGCGCCGCGGTGCCACCTGGCGGACGAACTCCACCGCCTCGGCGAGCTTCATCCACGGCCCCGCCACCGGAACGAACAGCGTGTCGACATTGGCGTCGGTGGGCACGTCGAACGAGTCCCCGGGGTGGTAGACGCCGCCGTCGCCACCTGCGGCTTCGACGAAGAACCCGATGTTGGCGACGCGCGGTAGCTCCGGGTGGATGATCGCGTGCAGGCCCCCGTACGCCCGGACGTGGAGCCCCGCCGCGGTGAACTCGTCGCCGGCGACCACCGGCTTGGCCGAACCGGCGAGGTCGCCGAGCTTCGCCACGACGTCCGGGTGCGTGTACACCTCGATGGTCGGCCGCTTGCCGAGCGCATCGGCGAGCTTCTCCACATCGAGGTGGTCGAAGTGCTCGTGGGTAATCAGCACCGCGTCCACCCCGTCGAGGGACTCGGGCTCCGACAGTTGACCCGGGTCGATCACCAAGACACCACCGTCGTGCTCCAGCCGTACGCAGGAGTGGGAGAACTTCGTCAACCGCATCGTGACCTCCTCGCATCGAAACCGGTACCTGCCAGCCGGAACCGCGGCAGAGGCCGGGCACGTCGGACGGGCGGCTGCACCGGAGCTGACCCTACCCACGGAGGAGATATGTCAGTCATACGGCCGTCCGGACGGTTCGCCGCCACGACCCTGGCATGCACGTCGATGGCGATGATCGTCGCCGGCTGCGGGGCGAGCGACAGCAGTACCAAGAGTTCGAGCGCCCCAGCCACGCGGCAGGACGCGGCGCAGGGCAAAAGTGAGGCCGGACCGGCGACGGCCCGGGGCGGCGGCCCGGACGGGAAAGCCGACTCCGGGATCCCGAAGCAGGTCCCGGTCGATTCCCGGGCGCTGATTTTCACCGGCACCGTCACGATCCGGGTCCCCGACGTGGGGCGCGCCGCGTCGGACGTGAGCGCGCTCGCGACCGCCGCCGGCGGTTTCATCGGGGGCGACGATCGCACCAGCGATCAGGATCGCTCCCAGGCCCGGCTCACCCTCCGGGTACCGTCGGCCCGCTTCACCGAGGTGGTCAGCGGCATCAGCAAACTGGGCCGCAACGGCAAGGACGAGAGCCGGCAACTATCCACTCAGGACGTCACCGACGAGGTGACCGATGTGGACGCTCGCATCGCCACCGGGCAGGCAAGTGTGAACCGGGTCCGCGAGCTTCTCGCCAGGGCACAGAACATCAGCGAGATCGTGTCACTGGAGTCCGAACTGGCGCGCCGCGAAGCCGACCTGGAGTCCCTGAAGTCCCGCAAGCGCAAGCTTGACGACCTCACGGCGATGTCGGCAGTCACCGCCGTCCTCCTCGGACCGCAGGCCGCAGTGACGAACAAGCCCGAAACCGGGTTCCTGGCCGGGCTCAAGGCCGGCTGGCACGCGTTCACGGCCTCGATGCAGGTGCTGCTCACCGTACTCGGAGCGCTGCTGCCGTTTCTGCTCGGTGCGGCTCTGCCGGCCCTGGCCGTGGTGTGGGCACTACGCCGGAGACGCCGTCCGCGCCCTTCCCGTCCGGATTCCGAACCGACAGCTCCCGCGTCCCCGGCACCCGCCGCGACGGAGTGACGTGTGGGGGTCAAGCGCGCGGGCGCTTGACCCCCACACGCCTAGAAAGCGCCGGCGGACAGGGCGGCCAGCGCGGTGTGCACCATGACCCGTACCCCGTAGCCGATGGCCCGCTCGTCAACGTCGAACGCCGACTGGTGGATGTCGAACTTCACGTCCGAGCCCGGAATGCCACAGCCGAGACGGATCATCGCCCCGGGCACCTGCTCCAGGTAGAACGCGAAGTCCTCGCCGCCCATGCTGATCTCGGCCTCGACCACCCGATCCGGCCCTAACGCGGCGCCGGCCGCCCCGGCGATGATCGCCGTGGCGAGCCGGTCGTTGACCACCGGCGGCACGCCCCGGGTGTACTTGACCTCCACCTCGGCGCCGGTACCGGCGACGACGTCGTGGATGAGCTTCGTGATCAGTTCCGGCACCTCGCGCCAGGCATCCCGATTGAGCACCCGCACGGTGGCCCGAGCGTACCCCTCGATCGGGATCGCGTTGGCGGCCTCCCCGGCCCGGATGGACCCGAAGACCATCGAGACACCGGCGCGCGGGTCGACCCGCCGGTCGAGCAGCGACGGCACGTCGACCACGACGCGCCCCAGCGCGTGTACGAGGTCCGCGGTCAGGTGCGGCCTCGCGGTGTGGCCGCCGCGCCCGGTGAGCTTCACCTCCACCTTGTCGGCGGCGGCGGTGAACGGGCCGGAGCGCACGCCGACCAGGCCCACCGGCAACTGCGGATAGCAGTGCAGCGCGAAGATGGCGGCCACATCGTTGAGGCCGCCCGCGGCGATCACCTCGGGCGCACCGGACGGCATGTGCTCCTCAGCCGGCTGGAACAGCAGCCGCACCCGGCCAGGCAGCTCGTCGCGCTTGGCGAGCTGGGCCAGGGCCAGACCGACTCCCAGCAGTACCGTCGTGTGCACGTCATGGCCGCAGGCGTGGCAGACGTTCTCGACGGTCGACCGGTAGGGCACGTCCTTGGTGTCCGGCAACGGCAGCGCGTCGAGGTCCGCCCGCAGCGCGATCACCCGGTCGCCCGTGCCGACATCGCAGATCACACCGTTGCCCTTGGGTAACAGCCGCGGCGAGAGGCCGGCAGCGGCGAGTTCACGCGCGACCAGAGCGGCGGTCTCAAACTCCTGACCGGAGAGCTCCGGGTGGGCGTGAATGTGGCGTCGTACGGCTACGAGCTCCGCCCCTCGCGAAGCGAGCCAACGGTCGAGCTGGCCTGGCAGCGGATCGGCCCCGGCCGGCGTTTCGGGCCAGGAGGACGTCAGCGGGCTGCCCGGTGGCAGCGACAACGCACTCGTCACAGTGAGTTCTCGATCTCGTTCGTATTGATCAGCGCGCCCCGCGCGCGCCGCGGACAGCCTAGCCCCGTTATTGTGACGGAGCGCAACATCATTCTCGTAGCGACCGCGTAGCGCTACGTCACGAAAGCCCTGGTAGGGGCGATTTGGGGACGCCGGACTCGCCGCAAATTCGCTATCGGCCACTGACACGTGCGCCACTCCTCCTACAACGCGTGACGGCCGAAGCGGTCACGTATGGATTCATGATCGACAATTATCGCTAGGTCCGACGACGCATTTATCCAGCCGGACCAGCTACAGGTCAACAGAGTGTGACGGCGGCGGGCAGGGGCTGGCACGGCTTTTGGCGTCCAGCCACGCGAGTAGTCCGTCACCGCCTTCACCCGCCTGCCCATGTCGGCAACATTGCGGGTGTCAGGAGTAAGCCTCACTCTCGTTGCCCTGGTATACGGAAGCAAACATCGGACGGTGCGCCCTTTCGTGCCGTTCTCCGGAATCCGCCACGTCAGACACGTAGTACAAGGTTAATTATCCGCTTTGTCATTCCAGACGTTTACTGCAACTTCCGTCACTTTGTCGCCGGCCCGATCGAGCGCCCCCACGAGCCGTCAACAAGGCGTCACCTTGCGCACCCGAGTGCCCAGCACTGTCCACAGGGCACGGTCGCGTTGCCACCGGCGCGGTCGGGTGGCCTACCCGGCGCGGTCGGCGTCATCCACAGGGCACGGCGGCGTCATCCACAGGGTCAGCGACGACTGTGCCCCGGTCGCCATGCTCGACCGCGTGCCTCGACCCCCTCGACGGCCGGCACCGCTCGCCGGCACGCTCTTTCTCGGCCGCGACGCCGTGGCCAGCGGCCTACTTACCCCCGCCGACCTGCGCAGCAAGGCCTGGCAACAGGTGCTCCGGGGTATCTACGCCGACGCCACGATCACCCCGACACACGGGCTCCGATGCCTGGCGGTGACACGGTTCATTCTGCCGCCGGGTGGCGCGATCGCGGGCCGGTCCGCGGCGTACCTGTACGGAGTTCCGCTGGTCGGCGCCGACGAACCGGTCGACGTCCTCGTCCCCTACGGCGTTGACGTGCGTCCTGCCGGCGTACGGGCGCACCACACGCCGGTCGACTCCAGCGACCTGCGCATCCTCCGCGACATCCCGGTGACCACGCCAACACGTACCTGCTTTGACCTCGCTCAGTGGGCTGCTGGCTTGGTCGAAGCTGTCGTCATGATCGACGCGCTCGCCTCGCGTCGCGTCGTTTCGGTGCCGGAGTTGGAGACCTATGCCCGGGAACGGGCTGGACAGCGCGGCTGGCGTCGACTGCTCGACGCGGCGCTACTGGCGGACGCTGGGGCGGCGTCCCCGCCGGAGTCGCGGCTGCGGGTCCGGCTTGTTCGCGCCGGCCTGCCCCGGCCACAGACTCAGGTCGTGATCACGCGGGGTGGTCGGTTCGTAGCCCGCTCGGATCTCGGTTGGCCCGAGTATCAGGTGGCGGTCGAGTACGACGGCGTCTGGCACGCCGAGTCGTCGACCCAGATCCACGCTGACCGGCGCCGCTTGAACGACATCGTCGCGACCGGCTGGGTCGTCCTGCACGTGACCGCGAAGCGCTTACGTGACGATTTCGACGGATTCGTGCGAGAGCTGAGAGCGGTGCTGCGCGCCCGGGGCGCACTGTGACCCGTCAAGATCCGCATCCGCACCGGTCAAGACCCACACAGTTTGGGCCAAACTGCGGCCTCCCGGCACCGATATAGCAGCAGTTTGGCCCAAACTGTTGAGATCTTGAGGGGCGGCGCGGCGTGCGGGGCGTGGTCCGGAGCGAGTCCGTCAGAAGCGGTCGCTCGGCTGGTACAGGCCCCACACCTCGCGCAGGGCGTTGCACACCTCGCCGACCGTGGCCTTCGCCCGCAGCGCCTCCTTCATCGGGTACAGAACGTTGTCCGTACCCTCGGCGGCCGCCCGCAGTTCGGCCAGCGCACGCTCGACGGCGGCGTTGTCTCGGTCACTCCGCAGCGAGGCCAGGCGCGCGGCCTGCGCGGCCTCGATCGTGGGGTCGACCCGCAGCGGCTCGTACGGCTCCTCGGAGTCGAGGGTGAACCGGTTGACGCCGACGACGACCCGGGAGCCGCTGTCGATCTCCTGGGACACGCGGTACGCCGACGTCTCGATCTCGCGCTTCTGGAACCCGGCCTCGATCGCCTCGACGGCCGACCCGAAGTCCTCGACCCGCGCCATGAGCGCGACCGCGGCCTCCTCGATCTCCGCGGTCATCGCCTCGACCACATACGAGCCGGCGAAGGGGTCGACGGTCGCGGTGAGGTCCGACTCGTACGCGATGACCTGCTGGGTACGCAGCGCGAGCCGGGCGGCCTTCTCCGTGGGCAGCGCGATCGCCTCGTCGTACGAGTTGGTGTGCAGCGACTGGGTGCCGCCCATGACCGCGCCGAGCGCCTGCACCGCGACCCGGATCAGGTTGACCTCGGGCTGCTGGGCGGTGAGCTGGACGCCCGCGGTCTGGGTGTGGAAGCGCAGCATCCACGACTTCGGGTTCTGGGCGCCGAACTCCTCGCGCATGATCCGCGCCCAGATGCGCCGGGCCGCGCGGAACTTCGCGACCTCCTCCAGCAGGGTCGTGCGCGCCACGAAGAAGAACGACAGGCGCGGCGCGAAGTCGTCGACGTTCAGCCCCGCCTCGATCGCCGCTCGCACGTACGCGACGCCATCGGCCAGGGTAAATGCGATCTCCTGGACGGGCGTGGCGCCGGCCTCGGCCATGTGGTAGCCCGAAATGGAGATCGTGTTCCACTTAGGAATCTCCTTGCGGCAGTACGCGAACGTGTCCGACACCAGCCGCAGCGACGGCTTGGGCGGGAAGATGTACGTGCCGCGGGCGATGTACTCCTTGAGGATGTCGTTCTGGATCGTGCCGTTCAGCGCGGATCCCGGCACGCCCTGCTCCTCGGCGACCAGTTGGTAGAGCAGCAGCAGCACCGACGCGGGTGCGTTGATCGTCATCGACGTCGAGACCTTGTCCAGCGGAATCTCGTTGAAGAGCACCCGCATGTCCTCGATCGAGTCGATGGCGACGCCGACCTTGCCGACCTCGCCGTGCGCGATGGACGCGTCGGAGTCGTACCCCATCTGAGTGGGCAGGTCGAACGCGACCGACAGGCCCGTCGTGCCGTGCGAGAGCAGCTGCCGGTAGCGGGCGTTGGACTCGGTGGCGGTGCCGAACCCGGCGTACTGGCGCATGGTCCACGGGCGGGACGTGTACATCGTCGGGTACACCCCGCGGGTGTACGGGTAATCGCCGGGTTCGCCCAGCCGTTCGGCCAGGTCGGCCGGAAGATCGGCGTCGCGGTAAACCGGCTTGACGGGGAAGCCGGACTCGCTGTGGCGGGCGCCATCGGACGAAGGGTTACCCTGGGTCATACCCGCTGATGTTAAGCGCCCGTTAAGGCGTTGACCGGCCCGCCCCGGTGAGGGATAGCGCACAAAATCCGGTGCGGGGGCCACCCGGATCCGGCCGTCGCCCCCCGTGGGTGGAGATTATGGTTGCGAATTTGAATCCGGCTTCCCCTGCCGGCGGGGTAACCGGCAAGATATGGGAGTTGGCCGGAAGATCTCGTTTTTCGCCAGCCACCCTCGCACGGTCCCGATCTGACACGAACCCGGAACTACGGTTAGAAGCCAGTGACGACTCAGCTCCCGACGTGGCACGGCGAACCCGTGCCGCCATCCGGCTCCACGGCGACCAGCAGCGCACGGCGCAGTCAAGACTCGGGTGACGACACGACGGCAATGGAATCTCCGATGGACCGACCGTCCGACGACTACGCCCAGGACCGCACCGAGGCGCAGCCGCAGGTCACGACCGACCGCCGCGCCGGCGATCCGCCGGGAAGCACCAGAGGCGCGCCGGGCACGGTGATCGGCACGCGGTACACGTTGCGCACGGCGATCGGGCACGGCGGCATGGGTACGGTCTGGCGCGCGACCGACACGCTGCTGCGCCGCGACGTCGCGGTCAAGGAGGTCCTGCTCCCGCAGGGCATGGCGGCCAGCGACCGGGACGCGATGTATCAGCGGACCCTGCGCGAGGCGCGCGCCGCGGCCGCCCTGTCCCACCCCGCCGTGGTGCAGGTCTACGACGTGGTGACCGACGGCGGCCGGCCGTGGATCGTGATGGAGCTGCTGCAGGCGCGCAGCCTCGCGGAGATCATCGTCGAGGACGGCCCGCTCGCGCCGCGGGCTGTTGCGAAGATCGGTATCGCGCTGCTCGGCGCCCTGGAGATGGCGCACGCGGCGGGCGTACTGCACCGCGACGTCAAGCCGGCGAACGTCCTCATCTGCAACGACGGCCGGTGCGTGCTCACCGACTTCGGCGTGGCACGGATGCCGTCGGACAGCGAGCTCACAACGCCGGGGATGGTCCTGGGCTCCCCGCACTTCATCTCGCCGGAGCGGGCGATCGGCGCGCCGTTCGGACCGCCCAGCGACCTGTTCTCGCTCGGCGTGACGCTCTACACGGCCGTCGAGGGCCGCCCGCCGTTCGACAAGCCGGACCCGATCGAGACGATGCGCGCGGTCGTCGAGGAGCAGCCGGCGTCGACCGTACGCGCCGGCGTCCTGGCCGGCGTGCTGCACGGACTGCTGGAGAAGGACCCGGCCCGCCGCTGGGACGTGCCGACCGCCCGAGAAACCCTGCGCGAGCTGCTGTTCGGCGCGCTGACCAGCAACGCACCGTCGCACCACCAGACGGACCCGTACGCGGTCGTGCGGCCGGTGCCGTACACGCCGCCGACCCCACCGGCGAACCCCGGCGGACAGATCGGCGGCAAGGCGATGCTGGCCCCCGGGGAGAGCGTCAGCGGCGCGATCCGCCGCCGGCAGACGACGGTCTCCCGTACGCCGGCGCAGCGCTCCCCCGCCGAGCCGGCCGCCAGCGATTCCCGTACCGCGGCGCTGCCCGCGACCGGCGAGTTCCCCGCGGCGGCCGGCAACGTGTACGGGGCGCCCGCCGGCACGCCGGATCGGACCCGCCTGGACACGTCGGCCCGGCGTGGTGCCGCGCTGCTCGCCAGCACCACAGCCGGAGTCCGTGAGGCCTCGGGTAGGGCGGTCACCGCGCTCCGCGGCCTGTCGCCGAAGGGGCGCCTGGCCGTGACCGCCGGCGCGGTCGTCGGCGTCCTGCTGCTCGGCATCGTTGTCGGCACGACGATGGCCGGCGGTGGGGACACGGGCAAACCGGTCGCCAAGCCGACGGTGGACACCAACAAGCCCCTGATTCCGGTACAGGAGTACCGCGATCCCAAGGGTGTCGTGGTCAACGTGCCGCAGGGCTGGCGGCAGTCGCCCCCGAAAACCGGCGGCTACATGGACTTCGTCGACCCGGCCAACACCGAGCGGTGGGTGCGCATCAACGTCGAGAAGACCAGCCAGCCGACCGGTCGTGCGGTGCTGGAGGCGGCGGCCCGCCGCTTCCAGGCCCCCAGCGGTGGCTGCCCCGGATACCAGCAGGTGCAGTTCGGCGACACCAAGCTGGCCGGGGTCGACGGCGCCGCGTTCGAGTACACCTGCGCCCCGCCCGGCAAGCCGCTGCGGCACGGGCGGTGGACCGCGATCGTGGTCAACGGGCTGACGTACCAGGTGACGCTGTCCGTGCCGGAGGCCGATTTCGGCACGAGCAAATCGATCAACGACGAGATGACCCGGTCATTCCGGCTCGTTGCCTGAGCTAAGATCCGCCGGGTGACGACCGCCGACGATCTGGCTGCCGCGGCGCGGAGCTGGCTCGACGACGACCCCGACGAGTCCGACCGGACCGAATTGCGGGCCGTCCTCGACGCCCTGCCGGCCAGCGCGGCCGACCTGGCCGACCGGTTCGCCGGCCCGCTGCGCTTCGGCACCGCCGGGCTGCGCGGCCCGCTTCGCGCCGGCCCCAACGGGATGAACGTGGCCGTCGTCCGCACTGCGGCTGCGGGCCTCGTGCGCTGGCTGGACGCGCGCGGCGTGGCCGGGCCGGTGGTCATCGGGTACGACGCCCGGCATCGCTCGCACGCGTTCGCGCAGCTGACGGCCCGGGTCGTGACCGGAGCGGGACGGCGGGCGCTGCTGCTGCCCCGGCCGCTGCCGACGCCGGTACTGGCGCACGCCGTACGCGCGCTCGACGCGGCAGCCGGGGTCATGGTCACCGCCAGCCACAATCCGCCCCAGGACAACGGGTACAAGGTGTATCTGGGCGCGGCGGCCGGCGGGCCGGGCGGCGCCGGGGCTCAGCTCGTGCCACCGGCCGACGCCGAGATCGAGGCGATCATCCGGGAAACCGGCCCGGCGAACCGGATCCCGCTCGGCGAGCCGGGCGAGATGCTGGGCGAGGAGATTGTCCAGTCCTACTTGGACGGTGCGGCGGCCGTGGTCGCGCCAGGTGCTCCGCGTGACATCGTCGTCGCGTACACCCCGATGCACGGGGTCGGCGCCCGGGTGTTCACCGAGGCGATGGCGGCTGCCGGATCCCCGCCGCCGCTGATCGTCGCGGCGCAGGCCGAGCCGGACCCCGAGTTCCCGACGGTGGCGTTCCCCAATCCGGAGGAGCCGGGCGCGATGGATCGCGTCATCGCACTGGCCCGCGAGCGCGGGGCAGACCTCGCGATCGCCAACGACCCGGACGCCGACCGGTGCGCGGTGGCGGTCGCCGACGCGGGCGCTCCGGGCGGCTGGCGGGCGCTGCGCGGCGATGAGATCGGGGTGCTGCTCGCGGACCACCTGATGCGCCGCGGTGCCCGCGGCCGGTACGCGACCACGGTCGTCTCGTCGTCGCTGCTGGAAAAGCTGTGCGCCGCCCGCGACGTGCCGTACGGCGAGACCCTGACCGGGTTCAAGTGGATCGTGCGGGCCGGGGCGCCCGGCGTTCCGGGCCGCTCAAGCGGCCCCGACGCGCCCCTGGTGTACGGCTACGAGGAGGCGCTCGGCTACTGCGTCGCGCCTGAGCACGTACGCGACAAGGACGGCATCAGCGCCGCGCTGCTGGTCTGCGAACTGGCCGCCGGCCTGAAGGCCGAGGGGCGCAGCGTGCTCGACCGCCTCGACGAACTGGCGGCCGAGTTCGGGGTGCACGCCACCGACCAGGTGTCGGTGCGGGTGGCCGACACGAGCGAGATCACCGCAATGATGCGCGCGATTCGGACGCGGCCGCCCACGTCGCTGCTGGGCGAGCCGGTGACGAGCGTGGACGACCTGCTTCCGGAGACCGACGCGCTGGTGCTGCGCACCCGTTCCGCCCGCGTCGTGGTGCGCCCCTCCGGTACGGAGCCGAAGCTCAAGGCGTACCTGGAAGTGGTGGCGCCGGCCACGGACGGCGACGTGCCGACGGCGCGCGAGCGCTCGGCGTCCGCGCTGGTGGCACTGCGCGCCGAGACCCGCGCGGCGCTCGGCCGGTAGCCCTCAAGATCCGCGCAACCTCAGAAGCGGGGCATGCCGCCGAACTGGCGGTCGCCCGCGTCGCCGAGGCCCGGCACGATGAACTTGCTCTCGTTGAGCCCCTCGTCGATCGAGGCGGTGACCACGCGCAGCGGCAGGCCGGAGCGCTCCAGTCGGGCGAGGCCCTCCGGGGTGGCGAGCGCGCACAGCACGATGATCTCGGTGCAGCCGCGGTCGGCGAGCAGCCGGCAGCCGTGTTCGAGCGAGCCGCCGGTGGCGAGCATCGGGTCGAGGACGAACACCGGCTGGCCGGTCAGGTCGGCGGGCAGCGACTCCATGTACGCCCGGGGCTCGAACGTGTGCTCGTCGCGGGCCAGGCCGACGAAGCCCATCGAGGACTCGGGCAGCAGCGACAGGGCCGCGTCGGCCATGCCGAGGCCGGCACGCAGGACGGGTACGAGCAGGGGCGGGTTGGCCAGTCGGGTCCCCTCGGTGGTCGTCACCGGGGTCTGCACGGGGTACGTCTCCACCGGATACGTTCGGGTCGCCTCGTACACCAGCATGGTGGTCAGCTCATGCAGGGCGGCACGGAAGAGACCGGGCTCGGTGCGAGCGTCGCGCATCGCCGTCAGGCGCGACTTGGCCAGTGGGTGATCAACTACGAGTACGTCCACGGGCAGCAAACCTAGCGCGCCCGGGTTTCGACGCGTGCGCGGCTATCCAAGATCGATTGTCGGGGGCGTGCGTACACTGTCCGGCATGACGGCAACGGTGGCGTCAAACCTGTCCGAGGTGGCCCGCTCGGACGCCGCGCTGCGCGCCTTCCTGCACGGCCTGCCGGGCGTCGATCAGGTCGGCGCGGATCAGCGGGCGGCGATGCTCGGCACCCGGTCGATCAAGACGACCGCCAAGGCCTGGGCGCTCGATCTGGCGATCCGGATGGTCGACCTGACCACCCTCGAAGGCGCCGACACCCCGGGCAAGGTCCGCGCACTGTGCGCCAAGGCGCTGCGGCCGGACCCGGCGGACCCGTCCTGCCCCTCGGTGGCCGCCGTGTGCGTCTACCCGGCGATGGTGCCGGCGGCGGCGCCGCTGCTCGCGGGTCGCGCCCATCTCGCCAGCGTCGCGACCGCCTTCCCCGCCGGCCAGGTGCCGCTGTCGGTCAAGCTCGCCGACGTGGAGTCGGCGGTGCGCGACGGCGCCGACGAGATCGACATGGTGATCAACCGGGGCGCGTTCCTGTCCGGCCGCTACCTGGAGGTCTTCGAGGAGATCCGCGCGGTCAAACAGGCCTGCGGCGACGCCCACCTCAAGGTCATCCTGGAAACCGGTGAGCTGGCGACCTACGACAACGTCCGCCGCGCGTCCTGGCTCGCCATGATCGCCGGCGCCGACTTCATCAAGACCTCCACCGGGAAGGTGGCGCCCGCGGCCACCCCACCGGTCACCCTCGTGATGCTGGAGGCGGTGCGCGACTTCCGGGCGGCGACCGGGCGCCAGGTCGGCGTCAAGCCCGCCGGCGGTATCCGCACCGCAAAAGACGCCATCAAGTACCTGGTGCTGGTCAACGAGACCGCCGGCGCGGACTGGCTGCATCCGGACTGGTTCCGATTCGGCGCGTCGAGCCTGCTCAACGACCTGCTGATGCAGCGCACCAGGATGTCGACCGGCCGGTACTCCGGCCCCAACTACGTCACGTTGGACTGAGGCCATGGCTTTCGAGTACGCGCCGGCACCGGAGTCCCGTTCCGTGGTGGACATCCGCGCCTCCTACGGGCTGTTCATCGGCGGCGAGTTCGTCGACGGCTCCGGCGGCCGGATCAAGACGGTCAACCCGGCGACCGAGGAGGTGCTCGCCGAGGTCGCCGAGGCCGGCTCGGACGACGTCGACCGGGCGGTAGCCGCCGCGCGCACGGCGTTCGACCAGGTATGGGGGCCCATGCCGGGCCGGGAGCGGGCCAAGTACCTCTACCGCATCGCCCGGATCGTGCAGGAGCGGGCGCGCGAACTGGCCGTTCTGGAGACCATCGACAACGGCAAGCCGATCCGGGAGTCCCGCGACGTCGACGTGCCGCTGGTCGCCGCGCACTTCTTCTACTACGCGGGCTGGGCCGACAAGCTGCGTTACGCCGGGTTCGGGGAACGCCCCCTGGGCGTCGCCGCCCAGGTCATCCCCTGGAACTTCCCGCTGCTCATGCTCGCCTGGAAGATCGCCCCGGCGCTGGCCTGTGGCAACACCGTCGTACTGAAGCCGGCCGAGACCACGCCGCTGACCGCCCTGGCGTTCGCCGAGATCTGCCAGCAGGCCGAGCTTCCGCCCGGCGTGGTCAACATCGTGACCGGCGCCGGCGAGACCGGCCGGCTGCTGGTCGAGCACCCGGCCGTGGACAAGGTCGCGTTCACCGGCTCGACCGAGGTCGGCAAGCAGATCGCACGCTCGGTCGCCGGCTCACGCAAGCGGGTCACCCTGGAACTCGGCGGCAAGGCCGCCAACATCGTGTTCGACGACGCACCCATCGACCAGGCCGTCGAGGGCATCGTCAACGGCATCTTCTTCAACCAGGGGCACGTCTGCTGCGCCGGCTCCCGGCTGCTCGTCCAGGAGTCGATCGCCGGCGACCTGCTGGACGCCCTGAAGCGTCGGATGGCCCTGCTGCGCGTCGGTGACCCGCTGGACAAGAACACCGACGTCGGCGCCATCAACTCAGCCGTCCAGCTCGAACGGATCCGGCGGCTGTCGGAGATCGGCGACGCCGAGGGCGCCGAGCGCTGGACGGCACCCTGCGAGCTTCCCGACCGCGGGTTCTGGTTCGCCCCGACCGTGTTCACCGGCGTCTCCCAGGCGCACCGGATCGCCCGCGAGGAGATCTTCGGGCCGGTGCTGTCGGTGCTGACGTTCCGCACCCCGGCCGAAGCTGTCGAAAAGGCTAACAACACGCCGTACGGGCTGTCGGCCGGGATCTGGAGCGAGAAGGGCTCCCGCATCCTCGCCGTCGCCGACAAGCTGCGGGCCGGGGTGGTGTGGGCCAACACGTTCAACAAGTTCGACCCGGCGTCGCCGTTCGGCGGATACAAGGAGTCCGGGTACGGCCGGGAAGGCGGCCGCCACGGTCTGGAGGCCTATCTTGATCGCTGAGGAGCCGCCTGCGGAGACGGCCGAGCATGCTGCCCGGCTGGCGATTCGTAAAACGTACAAGCTGTTCATCGGCGGGGCGTTCCCGCGCAGCGAGTCCGGGCGCTCGTACCCGGTGCGCTCGGCATCCGGAGACTTCATGGCCAACGCGGCGCTCGCCTCCCGCAAGGACGCCCGGGACGCCGTCCGCGCGGCGCGCTCGGCGTTCGCCAAGTGGTCCGGCGCCACTGCGTACAACCGGGGCCAGATCCTGTATCGGATCGCCGAAATGCTGGAGGGGCGCCGCGCTCAGTTCATCGACGAGGTGGCCGCAGCCTCGGGAGACGGCGTGTCGGCGGCGTCCGAGGTGGACGCCGCGATCGACCGGTGGGTCTGGTACGCCGGCTGGTCAGACAAGATCGCCCAGGTGCACGGTGCCGCCAACCCCGTCGCCGGCCCCTACTTCAACCTGTCCACGCCCGAGCCGACCGGCGTCGTGGCGATCGTCGCACCCGCCGAATCGTCGCTGCTGGGGCTGGTGAGCGTCGTCGCGCCCGCGATCGTGCCGGGCAACACCGTGGTCGTGGTGGCCAGCGAGGAGCGGCCCCTGCCGGCGGTCACGCTCACCGAGGTGCTCGCCACCTCCGACCTGCCAGGCGGCGTCGTCAACCTGTTGACCGGGCGGGTCGCCGAGATCGCGCCGTGGCTGGCGAGCCACATGGACGTCGATGCGCTCGACCTCGCCGGAGTGCGCGACGCAGGGCTTGCCACCGACCTCGAAATCGCGGCCGCCGAAAACCTCAAGCGGGTACTCCGACCTGTGCCGGCATCGTCCGATTGGGCAGCCGATCCCGACGTTCAGCGCATGCTCACCTTCATGGAGATGAAGACGGCCTGGCACCCTAAGGGGATCTAGACACAGGTTCAAGTCGCCCATTGGGGGTAACCGCACAAGGAGTGCGGTACGACTAGGGTGTCTGTGCGCAAGACTGGCCGTCGCGACGGTCGCGTCGGTCCGCGCATCGATCAGCGATACGGAGGTCGCCGTGGCCCGCCAGCCGTCGGGAACAGGAAGCGCCGAAGAGTCGTCAGCGGCACCCCCGCGAGCCCTGGACGCCGACGCTTTCGAAGAGGACGACCCGATGGATGACGAAGCCGACGACATCAACCCGACGGCCGCCGGCCGGTCCGCCGAGACTGATGCACTGTGGACGGACGTCCGGGTGCAGCCGGTTGAGATCGCACTGCCATCCGGGGTGGGTTACACGCTTCGGGCGTACCGGTTGTCGACCGAGGTGCGCGCGCCCGAGATCAGCGGCCGGGAGGAAGACTTCCCCGAGCCGTCGACCGCTCGCGTGGCCGCCGACGAGGACGAGGCGGAACTGGGCGGGATCGACGAAGCCGAGTTGACCGCCCAGGCGCTGGCCGCAGGAGACCAGGAGGGCCGGCACCGCACCGGCGACGAGGAAGGCGCCGAGCGCGCCGAGGCGGACGTCGAAGCGGCCCCCGAGGAGGAGGCCACCGAGACCGAGGAGGCGGCCGCGCCGGAGGAGGTGCCCGTCTTCCTGGCCGAGGACGGAAAGCTCCTGCTGTTCCGCAGCCCGGAGGGGCTCGTCGAGTACGTCCGGCACGCCACCGAGCACGAGCTCGCCCAGCTTGACACCTGGGCGGAGGTCCGCGAGCGCATCGAACCGGAGGACATCGTCCCGCTCGAGGAGGACCGCTACGAGCTGGACCTGGTGGTGGAGAACCTGCGCGGCGGCCACGACGTGTGGGACCCAGCACTGATCGTCCAGGCCGGTGAGGTCGCCCGGGACGTCGCGTACGCGCTGCGGATACAGGCCGTCATGACCGCGCTCGCGCCAGGGTCACCGCTCGACGATCTGGACGAAGGCCTACGGACGGTCGAAGCGGGTGGCTTCGGGGCCTTCTTCGCACGTCGCCGACTTCGCAAAATTGACCCCCAAACTACGGCGGCGCTGAGCTGGCGCACGGTCATCGGCAAGATCTCTGGCGCTGTGGACTGGCGCGATTGACCCCTGACCAGGGAGCATCATCCCGATGAGCACAGGAGGTGTCTCATACAAGCTAGGCCGGCCGGCCGAGTGGGTATGACACACCACAGCGACAAGGTCGAGTCGTACCACCGACCACGCAGGTGAATAGTGAAAGCTGTAGGGGTTGACCTCTGCGGCTGGCACCGGGCGGGACCAGGGACAGGGGCCGGCCAGGTGTGTTCCAGGCTCATGACGACTGTCCCGAGAGGAGGACGACGCGGTGGCGCTCGTACGGGTGTACTGCGGTCTGGCGTCGGCAGACCTGAACTCCACGCCACCGGGCTCCGAGACCTGGCTCACCGTCGCCGTTGTCGACGACGCCGGCCGCCTCCTCGACATCTGCGACATCAGCGACGACGCCCCCGGCTTCGCGGAACTGGGTTCCCTTCTCGCCGAGCGCTCGAACGGGCTGGAGTCCGTCGCCATCGCCGCCGCCAGCGACGAGCACATCGTCACCCGGCTCCTCACGGCGGCCGGCCGCTACCTCGCATTCACCGACGAGGACTCGGCCGAGGACTACGCCGAGCGCTTCGGTAACCCCGATTCCGCCGACGAGGTCCAGTCCAGCCCGGCCGAGCGGCGGGCCATCGGACTCGCGCGGGCCCTGCAGGCGGGTGTGCTGTCCGCCGTCGCCCAGCCGACCCCGCGGGACCTGATCGCGATCAAGCCGGTCCTCTCCGCGCACGCCGCGGTCACCAACGGCCGGCAGGGCGCCGCCGCGACCCTGCGCGAAGTGCTCCGGGAGCTGTACCCGGCCGCGCTGCGCGCGTTCCCCGACCCCGCCGAGGCGATCCCGCTCGCCATCCTCGACGCCCTGCCCGAGCCCGGTCCGCTCGGCACCAACTCCCACGGGCGCGGCCGCGACACTCAGGCCATTGCCGAACTGGCCGAGGCGGGCGTGGCCGACTCGAACACCCTCACCGAAGCCGTCAGCGCGCTGCGCCTGGCCATCGCGGAGACGCCCCGCCGCACCGGGATGAACCGCTCGATCACCAGCGCTGTCGCCGAGACCGTACGCCAGTCGGTCGCCGCCGTCCGCGCTTGCGACGCGGGCGCGGCTGCCCTGGTGTCGGTGCTCGCCGCCCGCATGCCGGCCAGCACCGGGGCGACGCCGGCCCAGCAGCCGTCCCGTTCCCGTAGCCGCGCTGCCGGCACGTCCGCTGCCGGCACGTCCGCTGCCGGCACGTCCGCCTCGCAGCCGGCGAACGCCAAGGCACAGACCGCGCCGGCCCCGGCAGCCCAGATCGCGGCGGCCACCACGGCCCCAGCGCCGTCGGCGCCCGCCGCCGCTGGCCCCGCTATCCCCGCTGCCACATCGGCGACGCCGGCGGCCACCGGCGCCCACCGCGCTGCCACCTCCGAGATGCCTACCGTCGAGCCCGCACCGCGTACGCGCGCCGCACGGCGAGCCGCCGAGAAGCAGGCCGAGGAGCAGTCGGCCGCACAGACCCCAACGCCCGTACAGACCCCGCCGGTCGCCCCGGTCCCGGTCCACGTGCCGACGCCGCCGGTGCCGCTACAGACGCCTCCCGCACCGATTCCGGTGCCGCCGCCGACGGCGGTGCCCACCCCGGTCCACCCGGCGGCCCAGGCGCAGCCGGAGGCTCCGGCCGCCCGGCCGAAGCAGACGCCATCCGTACCGCCGCCGGGCCTGACGCCGACCTACCCGACGGGGCCGCTGCGGCCACTCGCACCCGAGCCGCTCTCCACCACGGCTTCCAAGCCCTCGACGCCGGAGTTCACGCTGGCGCCCGGGAAGGTCCCGTCCTCGCCGCTACCGGCCGAACCGGCGGCCAGCGCGTCGACGCGGGCCCCCGGATACACCGGCGACGTCGGTACGCGGCCGGCCGTCGACGTACCCCCGCCGGGATCCCGTACCAACTGGCCCTTGGCGGGCGAAGAGGCGCGGGAGTCCGACGACGCCGTGCGGACGGGCATGCCCCGCGTCGACTTCTCCCGCAACCTCGACCTCCCCTCCGGCGAGAACCAGATCGCAGACCTGGGCGAGCGTGAGCATCGGATCGTGCCGCCCTGGCAGTCGAACGACCTACCGGCCGAGCCGCCCGCGCTGCGGCTGGTCGAGCCGGCGCCGCTGGCGGATCCGGCGCTGTCGAGCGAGCCGCTGCGGTACCCCGACGAGGTCAGCGCTCCCCACGTCGAGCCGGCTGCGCTCCGCATGGAGCCGCCCGCGCTCCGCCTCGTGGAGCGCAACGGCGGTCTCAGCAGCGCCCTCAACGCCGCTGCCGACGACCGGCTCGCCAGCAGCACCAACGGCGACGACCTGCCGAGGCGCCGGGTCGAGTTCCGGGAGCCGAGCGCCGAGCAGGCGGAGCCGCCGGCAAAGGATCCGGTCGACGGCGACCTGTTGATCTTCGCTGAGGCCCGGTCGGCCTGGTTCACCGACCACTTCGGCGAGGACGACACCAACCTCGAATTCGGCAACGCGTCCGATGAAGGGTGGCGCGCCGCCAAGCACGCGGCTGAGCCGGCCGTCGGCGCGGAGACCGAGTCGGGTCTGCCCCGCCGGGTGCCGCAGCAGAACCTCGTGCCGGGCTCCCCGATCGGGGCGCCCGAGCGTCCGCTGCGCGTCGTCCGCGACCCCGCGCAGATCGCGGCCCACACGTCCGGATATTTCCGCGGGTGGCGGCGTGGTCAGGAGGTCGGCGGCTACCGGGTCGGTGGGCGGCCGGGACGCGAGTCGTCCGGCGGCTGGGACTTCAGCCGTGACCAGGACGGCGACGACGAGCGCGGCTACGAGTACCGGTCGGCCCGCCGCTGAAACGACGACGTGACCACCCTCCACGCTGGGCGGTGGTCACGTTACTGATCCGGCCCCGGACGCTTCGAGCGTCCGGGGCCGGATCAGTTGTACGAAAGGGAAGCCTCAGGCCGGCGTGGGCGTACGGGTGCGTCGCATCGTGAGCACGTACTCGACCAGAGAGATCAACACCTGCTTGGTCGACTCGCGGGTGCGGGCGTCACAGGAGACCACCGGTACCTCCGACGAGATCGCCAGCGCCTCACGTACATCGTCGACGTTGTGGTACTGCACTCCGTCGAAGCAGTTGACGGCGATCAGGTACGGCAGCCGACGGTGCTCGAAGAAGTCGATCGCGGCGAAGCAGTCGGCGAGACGGCGGGTGTCGACCAGGACAACCGCGCCGATGGCACCTCGCACCAGCTCGTCCCACATGAACCAAAACCGCGTCTGGCCGGGCGTGCCGAACAGGTAGAGAATCAGGTCCCGGTCGATCGTGATCCGGCCGAAGTCCATGGCGACCGTGGTCGTCAGCTTGCCGGGCACCTGCCGGGTGTCATCGACGCCCACACCCGCAGATGTCATGATCGCCTCGGTGGTTAGTGGCGTGATCTCCGAGACCGAGCCCACCAGCGTGGTCTTGCCGACACCGAAACCACCGGCGATGACAATCTTCGCTGACGTGACCCGCCCGGACGACGAGCGGTGCGGCGTCATGTCAGAGCCTCCGAAGTCCACTCAGCACCCTTTCCAGCAGTTCTGTGCCCACCCCGTCGTTGTCGTCGAACGAGGTCGGCTCGTACACGGCGACCAGTCCCTCCGCCGCCATGTCCGCAATGAGAACCCGTGCCACGCCGAGCGGCAGTTGCATCCGCGCGGCGATCTCCGCGAGCGACTGCAGCCGGCCATCGCACAACGTGGCAATGTACTGCTGCTCCTGCCCTTGCGCGTGACCCCGCCCACCGGCGGTACGTCCCCGCACGGTGGTCTCGATCAGCGCCTCGATCGCAATCTCCAGCCTCGGCCGGGTGCGGCCACGGGTGACGGCGTAAGGCCTCACCAGTGCCCCGCTCGGTTCATCACGCTGGGCCATATTCGCCGTTCACCTCCTCACTCCTCGGGCCGGGAATTACACGTGCGGCTGGTCGCTCCAGCGGCCTTTCAGCTTAGAAGCGAAGCGGCCGGCCGCGGCGCGGGTGTCAGTGCGTCACCGACCCGGTCGACCAGCAGCGCCATCTCGTACCCCACCTGGCCGACGTCGCATGCCCGGGCGGCGAGCACCGCGAACGACGAGCCGTCGGAGATCGACATGAGGAAGAGGAACCCGTTGTCCATCTCCACGACGGTCTGCAGCACCGCACCGCCCTCGAAGCAACGGGCGGCCCCCTGGGTCAGGCTGACCAGGCCGGACGCGATCGCGGCGAGCTGGTCGGCCCGGTCCCGCGGAAGGTCACGCGATGAGGCCAGGAGCAGTCCGTCGGCGGAGACCGCGATCGCGTGTGCGACACCGGGTACGCGATCGGCGAAGTTGGTCAACAGCCAACCGAGATCCTGCGTTGTCGTCATGCTTCTTGCTCCTTGCCACCTTGCGAACTTTGTGGTCCGGCCGTGGTGTGCTCCGGGGTTTTCGCATCGCCGGATTTGCTACTCCGGCCGCGCTGAACGCCACGGTGGTACGCCGACAGCAAGCCACGCACAGCTTCCGGCGTGCGCTTGTGCGCGCTGACAGTACCCTTCTCGACCCCACCTGGGACAAGTTGGGACATGGGTACGCGCTTGGGCAGACCCGTAGCGGTGGTGGTGAAGTCCTGCTGCTCCGCAATCGCCGAGGCGGCCTTCCAGCCTTCGTCCGCCGCAGTGCGCCACGCTGGCGACTCCGCTGCCGCCTGGCGCTCCGCCGGCTCCGGCTGGGGTTCGGTCGACGCTACTGCTGGTGCAACGGACTCCTCGGGGACCTCCGTCGCCGCTGCGGGACGGCTCGTCGAGGCCTCGACCGGTGCCTCGGCGGGCTCGGGTGCAGCGGATGGAGTCGCCTCGGACTCGTACGCCGGCTTCTCCTCCGCCGGCGCTCCGTTCGTCGGTGCTCCGTTCGTCGGCACCGTCGGCTCCGACGTGGCACCGGGCTTGTGGAACCAGGCCGACTCCAGCTCCCGGAAGATCGGCAGCTCCATCGTCTCGTCAGCGAACCGCTGGGCGGCGGTGCGCCGGTCGTGCCCGGCCCCGTCCGCCGGCTGCTCAACGTTCTGCTCCCAGTCGACGCGCACCCGCGGCATCTCCGCCGTCATGTCGAGGGCGGCGGAGAACGCCGTCGGCACCTGGGGTGGCTCCGCTCCGGTGACGATCTCGGACTCGGCCTGCTTGGGCACTGGCGGCCAAGCGGGCGGCGTGGCGGGAGCGGCACTGACCGGCCGGCTGCTCCCCGCGTCGACGGGGCGCAGGGCGGTGGGCGCCGATGGCCCGACGGCCGCCTCCGGCAGTGCCGGGACACCGTCCTCGGCCTGCGCCCCGGCCTGTACCGGCCGTTGGCGCGGGATCCCGGTATCGCCACCGGCCGGGCCCTCCGACAGGGGGGGCTCGACGGTCGGGCGCCGATGCGGTAGCGGAACACGGTCCTGCGGCAGCGGAGTTTGCTCGTGCGACAGCGGAGCCTGCTCCTGCGGCCAGGCCGGCGGCTGGGTGACCCCAGCCTCCCCCGCTCCGCCGATGAGATCGGACCACACCGGGGGCTGTCCACGGCCCGGCATCGCGATCGGACCGACATCACCGCCGGTCGAGGGTGCGCCACTCGTCGAGGGCGCACTGCTGGTCGGCGACGCACCGCTGTCCGCGGGCGCACCGCTGGTCGGCCAGGATCCGCCGAACAGGCCGGGTGCCCCCTGGCCACTGTCGGTGAAGGGGCGGGAGTTGACCTGACCGTCCGGGCCGGCGAACGGACCGCTGGCGGAGCCGTTGAGGGCCGGACCGGGTGTGGCGGCACTCTGGTCGGCACCGATCCAGGGGCTCGCGCCGACGACCGGGAAAGCACCAGTCGTGCTGACGGGGTCGCCCGACGGGACGGTGGGCGCGACAGCGGACGACGCGCTTTCGAGCGCCAGCGGCTGTCCGTACGGCGACCGCTCCTGGCCGCCGCTCGCGCTGTCGGCACCTGCCAGCTCTCGCGAACCCGCGACCGGCACGCCACCGCGACCGGCGAGGGCCCGCGGCACCAGCACACTGGCCGGCAGCGTCAGGTCGGCGATGGTGCCGCGCTCGCGCGCCGGCCGCAGCTCGACCTTGACACCGTGCCGGGCGGCCAGTCGCGCGACCACGACGAGGCCCATCATCCGGGAGACGGCGACATCCACCATGGGTGGGTTGGCGAGGCGCTCGTTGAGCTCCCTCAGCTGATCCGGCGAGATGCCGATACCGCGGTCTTCAATGATGAGAACAGCCCGGTCGCCGACCCGCCGCGCCTCCACGACCACCGGCGAGTCCGGCGGGGAGAAGGCGGTGGCGTTGTCGAGAAGCTCGGCGATCAGGTGGACCATGTCGTTGACCGAGTGCGCCGCCATCTCGACATCCCGGTCGATCATGCCGAACTCGATCCGGGTGTAGTGCTCCACCTCCGACTGGGCGGCGCGCAGCACGTCCATCAGCGGCGCGGGTTCGCGCTGGATACGGGTCGAGTCGGCGCCGGCGAGCACCAGGAGGTTCTCGTCGTTACGGCGCATCCGGGTCGCCAGGTGGTCGAGCTGGAACAGCTCGGCGAGCCGGTCCGGGTCCTCCTCGCCGCGCTCCAGCCGGTCGAGGTGGCCGATGAGTCGGTCGACCAGGATCTGGCTTCGACGCGCCAGGTTGACGAACATCGTCGCGACGCTGGCCCGCAGCGCCGCCTGCTCGGCCGCGGTGCGGACCGCCTCCAGGTGGACCGCGTTGAACGCCTCGGCCACCTGCCCGAACTCGTCGTTGCTGCGAACCGGCAACGGCTCGGCGATCTGGGCCGCGAGCTGTTGCGGCGAGGCCTGGGTGGCCAGCTGCGGGTCCCGCAGCCGGGCGACCGCTTGCGGCAGGCCGTACTGCGCGACGGTGAGCGCGCCGTGGCGCAGTTCACGGAGCGAGCGGGCCATCGAGCGGGCGACGATCCAGGCGAAGAGGATCGACAGCATCAACAGCCCGAGCAGCAGGCCGACCTGGAGAACCATCCGCTGCTGCAACCGGTCTCGCAGGTCCGCAGCGTGGCCGACGACGTGCTCGTCGAGTGCGACTTCGACCCTACGAACCAGACTGGCCTGACCGACCATCGCCCGGTCCCACTGGGTCGGGGTGAAGATGTCGGCCGGGAACTCGTCGGTGCTGAGACCGGAGATGATGCTCTGGTAGGTCTCCGCCTCCCGGCGGTCACCGCCGGTCACGGTCTTGTCGTACAGCGTCCGCTGCTCCGGCGTGGCGAACGACTGGAACTGCCGCAGCGCCTGCTCCTGGCCCTTGAGGGTGCCGATGAACGTCACCTTCATCTGGACCGGCATCGAGCGCTGCAGCAGCGCCTGCAGCACGACCACGCGCTCCTGGGCCAGGTGCTCTTTACTCTGGGACAGGGCTGCCGAGGCGCGCATGTCGCCGCCCAGCTCCTGGTCGCCGGCGAGCTGAGCCGCCGAGCCACGAATGGCCACCAGGTCACCGATGAGCGTCTGGTACCGGAAAATGGCGTTGCTCAGCGTCGTCGGCTCAGCGACGTTCTGCTGGCCGCTGCTCTTTATCTGCTCGCGCTGCTTGGTCAGATCCGACAGCTGGGTGTCGATGCGGTTGAGCTGGCCGCGGAAGTCGGCGGGGAGATTGGCGAGCGCGGAGCGGCGCTGCCGGTACCGCTTGTACGCCTCGGTGGTGACGGCCGTCTGGCGCTCGAACGCGGCACGGGAGTCATTGCTCGGGGCACCGAGCAACAGGGTGGACGCGGCCCGCTCGTTCTGCAGCTCGTGCACCAGCGCGCCGCTCTCGGCCGTGAACCCGGACAGCAGGCGTGCCTGGTCGGCATCGTTGGCCCGGTGGTAGTTGTCGATCAGACCCAACATGCCGACCACGACGGTGGCGATGGTGGGAACGACCATGATGAGCCCGAGCTTGGACCAGATTGGCGCATTTCGCAGCCAACCCATCGGCAGGCGCAGACGCGAGAACTTCTCGGTCCCCGCCGTTGGCCGTTTGCTCACCTCACCGCCCTCCGAACCGGCGCCTGACGAACAGCAGGCACCCGCGACCGGCCGACCCAAGTTCGAGCCAGACCTCCGAGATTCCACCACGTCTGATGGCAAGAAGAAAGCCCAGCGGACCCTCCCCTAGCCGCGCTAGTAAACCCCACGATGGCCGTAGGCAGCGAAATCACCCCTCAGGATCCCGTACAGAGGAACAGAAAGTCGTAAATGTCTGGACCGACCTTGTGGGTTCTTTGCCACGGCTTGCCCATAAGCGCCGATGTTGACCAGCGCAAACAGCCTAAACGGCCGGCTGCGCGACCATTACCCCAGGAGCTTGACGTACGCGGGCTTGATGACCTCATTGATCAAGGTGAGCCGCTCGTCAAACGGGATAAACGCGCTCTTCATCGCATTGACCGTGAACCATTGCAATTCGCCCCAACCGTACCCAAACGCTTCGACCAGCAGGGCCATCTCCCGGGTCATGCTGGTGCGGCTCATCAGCCGGTTGTCAGTGTTGACCGTCACACGGAACCGCAGATCCCGCAGCAGACCGATCGGGTGCTCCGCCACCGACGGGGCGGCCCCCGTCTGCACGTTGGACGACGGGCACAGTTCAAGCGGGATCCGCTTGTCCCGTACGTACGCGGCGAGCCGGCCCAACTTCCCGGTCACCGGGTCGATGTCGTCCACGATCCGCACGCCGTGCCCGAGCCGGTCGGCGCCGCACCACTGGATCGCCTGCCAGATCGACGGCAGCCCGAACGCCTCCCCCGCGTGGATGGTGAAGTGGAAGTTCTCCCGCTGCAGGTACTCGAACGCGTCCAGGTGCCGGGTCGGCGGGTAGCCCGCCTCGGCGCCGGCGATGTCGAACCCGACCACGCCGGAGTCGCGGTAGCGCACCGCCAGCTCGGCGATCTCCATCGACCGAGCCGCGTGGCGCATCGCCGTGAGCAGGGTCCCCACTCGGATGGGCGTACCCGCAACCGCCGCCTGCCTGGACCCCTCGGCGAAGCCGGCGAGGACCGCCTCCACCACCCCTGGCAGGGCAAGGTCGCGCTCCAGATGCTGCTCCGGGGCGAACCGGACCTCCGCGTACACCACCCCGTCCGCGGCGAGATCGAGCGCGCACTCGACCGCCACCCGGTGCAGCGCCTCGGCGGTCTGGGTCACCGCCACGGTGTGCGTGAACGTCTCCAGGTAGCGCTCCAGCGACCCCGAGTCCGCCGCCCGGGCGAACCACCCTCCCAGCTCGCCCGCGTCGGTACTGGGCAGCGGGTGCCCGACGGCGTCGGCCAACTCGATGATGGTCGCCGGACGCAGGCCGCCGTCGAGGTGATCGTGCAGCAGCACCTTCGGCGCCAGCCGGATCTCTTCGTAGGTGGGTGCAGGCATCCCCCGACCCTACGGCCATGATGGTCGGGTGCGCGCAGACATACTGAAGTACCTGCGCTGCCCCGTGTGCTCGGCCGCGCTGCACGGCGCGACGGGCGCGGTGCGCTGCGACGAAGGGCACAGCTTCGACCTCGCCCGGCAGGGATACGTCGACCTGAGCGCGGGCCGACTCACCCATCCCGGCGACACCGCCGAGATGATCGCCGCCCGCCAGTCCCTGCTCGCGGCGGGGCACTTCGGCGTACTGACGGAAGCGCTCGTCGCGGCGGTCGGCGACCGGCTACCGGGCCTGGTGGTCGACGTGGGCGCCGGCACCGGACAGCACCTGGCGGGGCTGCTGGAGGCCCGCCCGGAGGACCTGGGCATCGCGATCGACGTCTCCAAGCCGGCGCTGCGCCGCGCCGCCCGCGCGCACCCGCGCCTCGCCGCCGTACGCGCCGACGCCTGGCGCGGCCTGCCGGTGGCCGACGGAGCGGCCGATGTCCTGCTCGACGTGTTCGCGCCGCGCTCGGGGCCGGAGTTCCGCCGGATCCTGCGGCCCGACGGCGTCCTGGTCGTCGCCACCCCGGCACCCGAGCACCTCGGCGAACTCGTCGAGGCGCTGGACCTGGTACGGGTGGACCCGGCCAAGTCCGAACGGCTGTCCGCCACGCTCGACCCATGGTTCGTCCGCGACGACGAGCGGCGCTACCGGTGGTCGCTGCGGCTGACGGCCGACGAGGCGAAGACCGCCATCGCGATGGGGCCGAGCGCCTGGCACACGGACGCCGAACGGCTGGAGAGCCTGGGGGCCGGACCGATGACGGTCACCGCCGCGGTCGACGTGACCCGCTGGCGGCCCCGCTCATGACAGGTCGATCTCGTCCCAGGCGGGCGGCGGGTCATGGTGCGGGCCGGTGAACACGACCGCCCACTCCAGCGCCCAGCGGCGCTGGCCGATCCCGTTCGAGTCGAGCGGGCCCGGCAGTCCGGCCCGCCGGCGCTCCGCCTCCAGGTGCGCCCAGTCCAGGCAGTAGTACAGGTCCAGCAGCGCGGCCGCCTGCCGGGCATCCCGCGGCGCGGTGAGGGTACGCGAGAGCCAGTCCGCGTACGACTCGCCGCGTGGCAGGTCGGGTAGCCGCTCGACGAGCCCGTCCGGCGACGGGCGCAGCGGGTCCAGGTCGAGGGCGATGCCGAGCACCCAGGCCAGCGCGAACACGGCTTCCAGGTGCAGCACGAAGATGGCGGGGTCGCCCTCGCCCGTCGTCACGAACCGCCGCTCGGGCCCGGTCAGCCGGTCGTCGAGGTGGGCGTCGAGCAGCCACCCGAGCGCGAGCGTGGGCGGCATGCCGAAGCAGCGGCCCAGCAGCACGTTCAGTACGGCGACCCGCGCCTCGATCTCGGGGAGCGGGCGCAGGTCGACGGTGTCACCCGGGTCCCACACCAGCGGGAAGTTGGGCGGCGGCAAGGGCAGGCCGAAGCGCCGCAGCTCCGCCAGGCTCGCCTTCCGGACGTCGTGCGGATCCGGCGCGGGTACGGCCATTTACTCGGGGTCGCGCCGGGCCAGGTCGGGCGCGAACGCGGGCCGGCACACGGCCACGTACTCGGCGCCGGAGTCCGGCGGCGTCGCGTACCGGATGCGCTCGCCGGCCCTGGTCACGACGGCCCGGCCGGCCTTGACCTCGACGGTGCCGTCCGGCGTTTCGACGGTGACCCGGCCGCGCAGGACCAACGTGTACTCGTCGAACTCCGGGGTCTGGAACGGCTCGGTCCAGCCGGCCGGCGCGACCATGTGCGCGATCGACACCGCGTCCTCACCCGTGTTCACCCGGCCGACGTACTCGTCGATGACCTTGCCGCCGGGCACCGGCACCCGGGTCGCCTTCTCGATCAGTTCCGCCACGACGCCTCCACCGCTAAGGGCGCCACTCGCGCGCCACCTCGGCCGGCGGGGTGCCCACGCCGGCCCAGCTCAGGGTGCCGTCCGCCTCGACCACGATCACGCGGGAGGTGCGGGCCCGGCCCCAGGCTACCGCCGCAGCCGCGTCGGACCAGGTCGGCGCCTCCTGCAGGATCCCGGACGCCTCGTCGGCGTGGGCGGCGCGCTCCCAGTACGCGGTCCACACCGGCTGACCGCCGGCCACGTCGCGGTGCACGAACACCGCGCCGTGCCCCACGAACTCGAGCAGGCGGCTCGGGATGGTCTCCGGCGCCGGCTCGGCGACCTGCCGGCTACGGCCGAGATCGCCCGCGTCGAACGCGTACGGGAGCAGTTCCGCCATCGACACCGGCCCGGTGGCCGTCTCCACCAGGCACCGCGGGCCGCCGTGCTCCCACAGCAACTGCCGGCAGCGGCCGCAGGGCATCAGCGGCACACCGTCGCCGTCCACGCAGGACACCGCCACCAGCCGGCCACCGCCACTCAGGTGCAGCGCCGAGACCAGGCCGCACTCGGCGCACAGGCCCACCCCGTACGAGGCGTTCTCGACGTTGCAGCCGGTGATCACCCGGCCGTCGTCGACCAGGCCGGCCACGCCGACGGGGAACCGGGAGTACGGCGCGTACGCCCGGTGCATCGCCTCGACGGCCGCCGCGCGCAGCGCGTCCCAGTCCACGTCCACGTAGACGCTCCCCACAGAGTTCGACTGCCTAGAAGAACACCCTTTCTCCTAGATCGCGCAGCTTAACCGCCGCGGCGGTACCGCTGACCGTCGGCAGCCGGCATCCGTAGCCGCTGGGACGCCAGCGCCAGCACCACCAGGGTGGTGATGTGCGGGGCTGCCTGCACGAACTCCGCCGGGATCGCGTCGGTCGTGGCGTACCAGAGGCCGACCAGCACGGCGGCCCCGATCGCGACGGCACCCACGGTCCGGCGCCCGCGCAGCACCTGCCACAGACCGACCGCGGCCAGGACGAAGGCCAGGAACAGCAGCAGCGCGTGCACCGACTGGCTGCCGCCGCGCAACTGCAGCGCGTCGGTGTACCCGAACAGCAGCGCGCCCGACGCGAGGCCCCCCGGACGCCAGTTACCGAAGATCATGGCCGCCAGACCGATGTAACCGCGGCCGCCGGTCTGGCTCTCCCGGTAGATGCTGGACGCGACCATCGACAGGAACGCGCCGCCGAGACCGGCCAGCGCGCCGGAGATGACCACGCCGTAGTACTTGTACCGGTAGACGTTGACCCCCAGCGACTCCGCGGCGTGCGGGTTCTCCCCGACCGACCGCAGCCGCAGCCCGAACGCCGTGCGCCACAGGACCCAGAACGTCAGCGGCACCAGCAGCGCCGCGACGATGGTCAGCGTCGACACGTCGGTCAGCGCGCCGCGCAGGATCCCGGCCAGGTCGCTCGCCAGGAACCAGTGCGCGCGTTCGACGCGGTCGAGCACGCTGGCGCCCGGCACGCTCAACCGCGGCAGCTCGGGCACTGGCGGCGACTGGGTCACCCCGCCGCCGGGCAGGCCCTGGAACGCCAGCTGCGACAGGTACCGGGTGGCGCCGCCCGCGAGGATCGTGATGGCTACGCCGGAGATGATGTGGTCGACCCCGAACGTGACCGTGGCGAGCGCGTGCAGCAGCCCGCCGAGGGCGCCGCCGGCGACCGCCGCCAGCACGCCCGCCCACGGTCCCCAATGAAAGCCGGCCCAGGCCCCGAACCAGGTACCGAAGATCATCTGCCCTTCGAGGCCGATGTTCACCACGCCGGCCCGCTCGGCCCACAGGCCACCGAGCCCGGCGAGGCCGATCGGTACGGCCGACTGCAGCGCCGCGCGTACCGCCCCATGGGAGGTGAGGTCGTTGGCGCCGGTGATCGCCCGGACCGCGGCCAACGCCACGAGTCCGCCAGCGATCACCAGCAACAGGATCGGCAGGCTGAACCGTCGATCGCGCGGCGGCGGCGCGACCGGTGCAGCCGGAGCGGATGCCAGCACAGTGCTCATGCCGGGACCTCACTTGGCTGCCGCGGATCCGGTTCAGAGACCGTCGCACCGGCCCGGCGCTGCTGCCCCCGGCGGCTGATCCGCTCGGCCAACTCGTACGCGACGACGACCGCCAGTACGGTCGTGCCCTGCATGATCGTGACGATCTCCTTCGGAATCTCGTTCAGGTCGAGGATCAGCGCCGACCTGTCCAGGAACGCCCAGAGCAGCGCGGCGAGCGCGATCCCGACGGGTGAGTTGCGGCCGAGCAGCGCGATGCCGATGGCCGTGAAGCCGAGGCCGCCCACCGACGTGGTGTGCGCGTGGCGCTCGCCGAGCAGTTGCGACATGCCGACCAGGCCGGCGACCGCCCCGGACAGGAGCATCGCGTACAGCACCATCCGCCTGGCGTTGACGCCGCTGGCCACGGCCGAGGTCGCGTTCTGGCCACTGGCGCGCAGGTCGAACCCGAAGCGGGTGCGGCCGAGCACGAACCAGTACGCGACCCCGACTCCGACGGCCACCACGATGAAGCCGTTGACCTCGCTGCGCGCGTCCGGGATCAGCGGGATACCGGAGATCCAGGAGTCCTTGGGCAGTAGCGGGGTCGCCACGTCGTTGCTGCCCTTGGCCTGCACGCCCAGGTGGTTGGTGGTCAGCAGGTACGCGACGAGCTGGCCGCCGATGAAGTTGAGCATGATCGTCGAAATGACCTCGCTGACGCCCCGGGTGACCTTCAGCAGCGCGGCCACGCCGGCCCAGAAGGCCCCGACCACCATGGCGATCAGCACGATCACGAGGATGCGCAGGACGCCCGGCAGCCACTGCAGGAACGGCGCCGCGCCCAGCGACGCCGCCGCCAGGCTGGCCAACCGGTACTGACCGTCGACGCCGATGTTGAACAGGTTCATCCGGAACCCGATGGCGACCGCGACGCCCCCGATGTACAGGTCGATCGACCTGTTGAGGATGCTGACGAGGGACTCCGGACGGGTGCCGTACTCGATCATGCTGCTGAACGCCGTCGCCGGGTCCTGGTTACTGATCAGCAGCGCGATCGACGAGATCGCCGCGGCGATCAGCAGGGCGCCGACGGGCGCGAGGAGTCGGGGCAGCAGCCGCACCCACGGTGCACTCATATCGGCCTCCTCACCCGCACCCGGTCATCGCCAGGCCTAGCTGTTCCGGGGTCACGGCCGCGGGATCGGCTTCGGCGACGAACCGGCCCCGGAAGATCACCTTCAGCGTGTCGGACAGGCCGATCAGTTCGTCGAGGTCGGCCGAGATGAGCAGGACGCCCATGCCCTCGCGGCGGGCCCGCTTGATGTGCTCCCAGATCGCGGCCTGCGCGCCGATGTCCACGCCCCGCGTCGGGTGCGCGGCGAGCAGCACCTTGGGCGTGTGGCTCATCTCCCGGCCGACGATGAGCTTCTGCTGGTTGCCGCCGGACAGCGCGGCGGCCGGCACGTCGGCTCCGGGCGTACGCACGTCGTACTCGGCGACGATCCGCTCGGTGTCGCGACGGGCGCCGCGGTTGTTGAGCAGCCACCCCCGCGCGTTCGGCGCCTCGGTCTGGTGGCCGAGCATGCGGTTCTCCCACAGCGGCGCGTCCAGCAGCAACCCCTGCCGGTGGCGGTCGGCGGGGATGTAGCCGAGGCCGGCCTCCCTCCGCTTCCTGGTGCCCCGCTCGCTGACGTCGACACCGTCGAGCGTGACCCTGCCGGTCGAGGGCCGCATACCCATGATCGCCTCGATCAGTTCGGCCTGTCCGTTCCCCTCGACCCCGGCGATGCCGACGACCTCACCCCGGTGGATGGTGAAGCTAACATCCTCCACAAGGGACCGCCCGCCGGCGGTGCGTACCGACAGGCCGGCAACAGCGAGGACGGGCACGTCGGTGACGGTCGACTCGCGCGCCTCCGGGCTCGGCAGTTCGCTACCGACCATCAGCGCCGCCAACTGCCTCGGCGTCACCTCGCCCGGATCGACTGCGGCGACCGTCGTGCCGCGGCGGATCACCGTGATCGCGTCGGCGACGGCGAGCACCTCGTGCAGCTTGTGCGAGATGAAGATGACCGTGAGTCCCTCGCGGGTGAGCTGGCGCAGATTCTCGAAGAGCTCGTCGACCTCCTGCGGCACCAGCACCGCGGTGGGCTCGTCGAGGATGAGCACGCGCGCGCCGCGGTAGAGCACCTTGAGGATCTCCACCCGCTGCCGGTCACCGACGCCGAGGTCCTCCACCAGTGCCTCCGGGTCGACGCCCAGCCCGTACTGCCTGGAGAGCTCGCGGATCCGGCGCGCGGCCGCCGCGCCGATGCCGTGCAACTTCTCGGCGCCGAGCACGATGTTCTCCAGCACGGTGAAGTTGTCGGCGAGCATGAAGTGCTGGTGCACCATGCCGATGCCGGCGCTGATCGCCTGCTGCGGAGAGTGGAAGACGATCCGGTCGCCGTCGATGAGGATCTCGCCGGAGTCGGGACGGTGCATCCCGTACAGGGTCTTCATGAGCGTCGACTTGCCGGCTCCGTTCTCGCCCACGATCGCGTGGATGGTGCCGCGGCGGACCGACAGGTCGATGTCGTGGTTGGCCACGACCCCCGGGAAGCGCTTGGTGATTCCCCGCAACTGCACCGCGGGAGGTTCGTCCGCTCCCGCAGCCGGCGCCGCGGGGGCCGCATCGGTGCTCATCGAATCCCCTCCCTGGCTGCCCCGTTGATGACGCTTGGCGGGGCCCAGGAGCGGACCCCGCCAAGCGTCAGTCGTATGTGCCGCCTCAGCCTGCGGCCGGCTTCTCCGGTACGGTGATCTTGCCGTCGATGATCTGCTTGCGGAAGTCGTCGAGCTTGGCCTTGACGTCGTCGACCTGGCCGCCGCTCGTCGAGTACCCGACGCCCTCGACCTTGAGGTCGAACACCGTCTTGCCGGCGGTGAACTTGCCCTCGCCCATCCCCTTGACGAAGTCGTACACGGCCGTGTCGACCCGCTTGAGCATCGACGTCATGATGACGTCCTTCAAGTCGGGCGTGACGGTGTTGTACTGGTCGGAGTCGACACCGATCGCGAGCTTGCCCTTGCCCTTGGCGGCCTTGAACACGCCGGTGCCGGACCCACCCGCAGCCTGGTAGACCACGTCGGCGCCCTGGTCGTACATGCCCTCGGCGGTGGTCTGACCCTTGGCCGGATCGTTGAAGCCGGAGCACTTGTCGGCGATGGTGGACAGATACTTGGCCTGGACCTTGATGTCGGCCTTGACGGCCTTGGCGCCCGCCTCGTAGCCGGCCTCGAACTTCTTGATGAGGTCGACCTGGCAACCCCCGATGAAGCCGACGTTGCCACTCTTGCTCTTCAGCGCTGCGGCGGCGCCGACCAGGAAGGAGCCCTGCTCCTCGGCGAAGACCAGGTTGGCCAGGTTGGGCGCGCTGACGCTCGCGTCGTCCACGATCGCGAACTTGGTGTCCGGGCAGGCCTTGGCGGCGCTGGCGATGGGGCCCGTGTCCTTGTCGCCGGCGTACGCGAAACCGACCGCGATCACCGGGTTGTACCCGCCCTCGCACAGCAACTTCAGCCGCGCGAGCTTATCGTTCTCGGTCTCGTCCTTGTTCGCTTCCAGCTCGCGGGTCTGGATGTTCAGCTCGCTCCTGGCCTTCTCCAGACCGGCTGCCGCCGCGTCGTTGAAGGACTTGTCGCCGCGCCCACCGATGTCGTAGGCCAGGCCCACCTTGACGGTCTTCTTGGACCCGCTGTCGGTGCCGCTTCCGGAGTTGCTGTTGCCCTTGCCGCCGCAGGCGGCCGTGCCGAGCGCGACAATCGCCACGCCGACGGTCGCGAGCAGCTTCATCCCACGGGATCGGCGCAAGACGATCTCCTTCCGAGTGCACCGCCACGTTGCGGTGTAGCCATCGGACGGGAGCGTACGCGGAAAATCATCTAACGCCGGGTGACGTTATAGGCCTGTAACGTGAGGGGACCGTCAATCCCTCCCTAGCGTCACAGTAGGCGGGATTGACGGTCACCGACCGCAAGAAATTCGGCCGAGCCATCTAAGGTCGGCACTTTTTCCGGGGCGCCGCAATCAGTGCCAGAACGTCGCGACCGCCGCGTTCGTCAGCGTCAGGACGACGATGCCCAGGAAGTGGCCCTTGTTGACCTCCGGCCGCTTGCGGGAGAAGAACACCATCACGAAGATCAGTACGGCGACGACGCCCTTGACGGCCAACTTGGCCGGGTCGGGCTCCTTGTCCCCGCCGCCGCGCAGCGGGGCCGCCAACGCCAGGCCGGTGACGACCTGGATCACGGAGCCCCACAGCATCGGCGCGTTGATGCGAATCCGCCCCGAGAAGTACTGCGCGAGCGCCCCACCGAGCAGCACCGCGAACCCGATCAGGTGCGCGTACCGCAGCACCAGCCGGAGAGCCTCCATACCCGCTCCTTCACCGGTTACGGGCGGCGCGCCAGCCGCGCAGCCCGAGCAGACCGACCGCTGCCCCGACCACCAGGGACACCACGATGAGCACCGCGTGCACCCACAGGAAAGAGGTCGGCGTGCTGCCGTGCCACGAGCGCGGATCGGCCCAGATCGCGACGGCGAAACGGGGCCAGATCAGCCAGCTCCACACGGCCACCAGAACCAGGAAGACCGACCACCGCCGCGACAGCACCACGGCTGCCGAGTATGCCGTACCGCCAGGGCCAGGCCGCCGGCGGCCCAGGCACCGGCAACCATCATCCGTACTGCCGCTGCGACCACACCCGCGGTGCGGATGCGCATCGATGATCTCCTTGCTCTGAGGGGTGGTCGTGGCGGGCACATTAGCAAGATATTTCGATACATGAAAGGGCTTGCAGATATCTTTCGCAAGGGCTTGCGGGCTGGGTTAAAGTGCCGCCATGACCTCCAGCGCAACCGGTAGCCAGGCGGCCACAGCCCACCCCGCCCGACCCGCACCGTCCACTTCAGGCCGGGCCCGGTTGGCCGACATCGCCCAGCAGGCCGGCGTCAGCGAGGCAACGGTCTCGCGCGTCCTGAACGACAAGCCGGGCGTCAGCGCCGATACCCGACAGTCCGTGCTGACCGCCCTGGACGTGCTCGGATACCAGCGGCCGGAGCGGCTCCGCAAACGCAGCGCCGGCCTGGTCGGCCTCGTCGTGCCGGAGCTGGACAACCCGATCTTCCCTGCCTTCGCCCAGCTCATCGAGTCGTCGCTGGCGCAGTCCGGGTACACCCCGGTCCTGTGCACGCAGACCCCGGGCGGCGTGACCGAGGACGAGTACGTGGAGATGCTGCTGGACCGGCAGGTGTCCGGAATCGTCTTCGTCTCCGGCCTCAACGCCGACACGACGTGCGACCCCGACCGGTACCGAAAGCTGATCTCCCGGCCGCTGCCCGTCGCGTTCATCAACGGGTACGTCGAGGGCGTCGACGCACCGTTCATCTCCTGCGACGACCACGCCGCCGGCAGGATCGCCGTCCGGCACCTCGCCTCCCTGGGCCACCGGCGCATCGGGCTGATCACGGGGCCGGGGCGCTTCCTGCCGGTGCAGCGCAAGCTCGCCGGTTACCGGGAGGCCATGCAAGAACTGTTCGGCGAGGTCGACGAGGAGCTCATCGAGCTGACCCTGTTCGGCGTCGAAGGTGGCGACGCCGCCGCCGTACGCCTGATCGAGCGGGGCGTCACCGCGATCGCCTGTGGCTCGGACCTGATGGCGCTCGGCGCGATCCGGGCCGCCCGCGCCCGCGGGCTCGACGTGCCGGGCGACCTCTCCGTGGTCGGCTACGACGATTCGCCGCTGATGGCGTTCACCGAGCCGCCCCTGACGACCCTGCGTCAACCCGTACGCGAGATGTCCGTCGCCGTGGTCCGCGCCCTCGTCGACGAGATCTCCGGCGACCCTGCCCCGAACTCCGAATACGTCTTCCGCCCCGAACTCGTCGTTCGCGGCTCGACAGGACCGGTGAAAACGTGACCCCTTGGTGGGAGACCGCGGCCTGGATCGCCTGAGGCGCCGCCGGTCAGCCGGTCAGCCGGGCGGCGATGTGGGCGAATCCCGCTCGGATCTGCTCCGGGCTAGGCGGCTCGGTCGGCCCGGCGACCACGGTCTCCTCGTGGCCGTTCATCAGGTAGTCGTCATCGGCGAAGTCCGGCTCGCTGTCGACCTCGACGGCGAGCCGGGCCGCGGCGATGTCGCCGCGGATCTGGTCGACCGTCACGTGCGGCTGCAGCGGCTCGACGACCGCCATCAGCTCCTCGTCGGCGACGACCGACTCGGCGAGAGCCATCGCATGCGCGCGCTCGTACGGCCCGCAGACCACCGGCTCCCACTCCTCGTCGTCGTTCAGCGGCCCGAACGTGATGATCCACGGCAGCTCGAGGGCCGGCGAGTCTGGCAGAAGTTCCAACGTCACGAGTGCACCCACGTACTAGATCATGACTCGGATGACCCTGCTTTCACACCAAGTTGTCGCTAAACCAGCAGAACGGCTGACACAGCCCGAGCGACGTCACGCGGCTTCAGGTGTTCGTCCACCGAATCGGGGGCTCGCCGGCAAGCGGCTCCAGGGCATGCTCCGCCTGCTCGGATTCCGGACCCGCCGGCTCCGACTCCGGCCCCGACTCCGGCCCCGCCGCTAGGTCACGGACGGTTCCGTGCGTACTCGTGGCGGCCAGCGCCGCGGCCAGCAGCACCAGCTGGCTGAACAGGTACATGAACACAAGCAGCCCGATGGCGCCGGCGAACACCTGGTAGGCCGGGTTGTGCTGGGTACGGCCGATGTACCACCGGCCCAGCGTCTTCAGTACCAGCATGCCGATCGTGAACAGCAGGGCCGACGGGACGAGGCGGCGCAGCGGCATGGTCAGCCGGGGAACGAGGGCCAGCAGCGCCGCGCCGAGGATGAAGTCGACCCCACCGGCGAACAGCGCGGCTGACTGGTTGAGCAGTACCCGCAGCGCGGACTGGCGCGGCTGCCCGACCAGATTCAGCACCAGGTCCTGTACCCCGCCGGCGATCGACACCGACACGATGAGCAGGACGCCGAGCGCGACCAGGACGGCGACATCGATCAGCCACCGGACCAGCCAGGGCCCCGGATGCTGGTCCAGACCCCAGATCGCCCGCTGGGTCGAGCGCAGCGTCTCCACCCAGCCGATGCCGACGAGCGCGAGGCCCACGGCGGCCAACCGGCCCAGGCTCTGCGCCGTACCGATCAGATCTTCGATCCTGACCCTCGGCAGGTTGGCCTCGAGGTAGGTCCGCACGGCCCCCACGACCAGCGGGTTGTCGCGCAGCACGTGCCCGAGGATCCCGAACAGCAGCATGGCCAGCGCGAACACCGCGAAGAAGCCGTAGTAGGCGTCGGCCGCGGCGAGGCGGTGGCCGTTGACCGTGTCGAAGCGCGCGTACGCCCTGATCAGGTGGTCGAACTTGGGCGACCGGCGGCGCGCCGCGGCGATCCGGTTCGTCGCGCCATTGACCAGGCGCTCGACGGACCGCCGCACGTCAGCCTCCCCCGTTTACCGCCGGTACCTAACGTCCATTGTCGGCGGGATCGTCTGCCGAACCCAGAACGTAGTCCCGGTGCTGGCGCCAGCGCCCACCGGAGCCGTGTTCGAAGAGCGTAAATCCCTTGACCGGGAACCGCGCCTCGAACCCCGCCAGATTCCGGAAGACGGCGTCCAGCTGCGCCGAGGGAACGTCCTGGGCCACCGTCACATGCGGGTGGTACGGGAACTTGTTCGCCCGATCGATCACGTCGATGTCCTGGATGGCCGCGTTGAGCTGTTCGCACTCGCTGATCCCGGCCGCCACCGCCACGAACACCACCTCGGTGATCGGCCGGAACGTGCCCGTGCCGCGCAGGTGCAGGGTGAACGGCGGCCGCGCGGCGGCGATCTCGGCAAGGCGCCGCTCGATCACGGCGAGGTCCGCGGCCTCGATCTCGGTGGGCCCCAGCAAGGTGACGTGCGCCGGCACGTACGCCGCCTGCGGGTCACCCGCCTCAGCCCGGGCCTTCGTCAGCTCGCCGCCCCACGGCTCCGGGATGTCGATGGCGATGCCAATCGTGGTACGCACGTCGGCTCAGCTGCTGGCTGCTGGGGCGAGGAAGCCGATGCGGTCGTACACGCGCCGCAGCGTCGCCGACGACACCGCCCGCGCCTTCTCGGCGCCGATCGCGAGCAGCTTGTCGAGCTGCGCCGGGTCCTCCAGGTACATCCTGGTGCGCTCCTGGATCGGCCGGATGACCTCGACCACCACCTCGGCCAGGTCCTTCTTGAGGTCGCCGTAGCCCTTGCCGGCGTAGGCCAGCACCAGGTCGTCGATCGATCGGCCGGTCAGCGCCGAGTAGATGGTGAGCAGGTTGGACACGCCCGGCTTGGTCTCCGGGTCGTACACGATCTCCCGGCCGGTGTCGGTCACCGCCGACCTGATCTTCTTCGCGATCCGGGCCGGCTCCTCCAGCAGCTCGATCAGGCCGTTGGGCGAGGACGCCGACTTCGACATCTTCGCGGTCGGGTCCTGCAGGTCCGTGATCTTGGCGGTGTCCTTGATGATGTACGGCTCCGGCATCGCGAACGTCTTGCCGAACGTGGTGTTGAACCGCTGCGCGAGGTCGCGGGTCAGCTCCAGGTGCTGGCGCTGGTCCTCGCCGACCGGCACCGCGTCGGCCTGGTAGAGCAGGATGTCCGCGGCCTGCAGGACCGGGTACGTGAAGAGGCCGACGCTGGCCCGCTCGGCGCCCTGCTTGGCCGACTTGTCCTTGAACTGGGTCATCCGGCTGGCCTCGCCGAAGCCGGTGATGCAGTTCAGCACCCAGGCGAGCTGCGGGTGCTCGGGCACCTGGCTCTGCACGAACAGCGTGCTCCGCTCCGGATCGATCCCGATGGCGAGCAGCTGCGCCGCGCTCACCCGGGTCCGCTGCCGCAGCACCTTCGGCTCATGCCCCGCCGTGATCGCGTGCAGATCCACCACGCAGTAGAACGCGTCGTGGCTGTCCTGCAGCGCGACCCAGTTACGTACCGCCCCCAGATAGTTACCGAGATGGAACGAGTCGGCGGTCGGCTGGATGCCGGACAGTACGCGTGGTCGGTGGTGTGGAGCCTGGGACATGTCGGCCATTCTGTCAGCCCGCTCGGGGTGACAGCGCCTTCGGGTCGCCCGAAACGGGGGTTTCAGGTAACCGTACCGGGTCCCCCGGCGTCACCCGGCGAGCTCGGGCGTACCCCCATGGGAATGGTCCGGACCAGTGTGACCCGGGCGACCCGGCGGCCATCGAGCGCCCTGACCACCAGTCGCCACCTGTCGAAGCGCACCTCGTCACCGACGGCCGGCAGCCGGCCCAGGCGGCACATCAGGAAGCCGCCGAGCGTCTCGTACGGGCCCGACGGCAGGGCGAACCCGACCAGTTCCGCGAAGTCGGCCAGGTTGAGCCGGCCGTCGACCTCGGACGGTGCCGCGCCGCCGGCCAGCAGCGGCTCGGGCGCGACGTCGTACTCGTCGTGGATCTCCCCGACCAGCTCCTCGATCAGGTCTTCGAGGGTGACGATGCCGGCGGTCCCGCCGTACTCGTCGACCACGACCGCCAGGTGGTGACGTTCCCGGCGCATCTCCGACAGCGCCGTGAGCACCTGCTTGCTCGTGGGCAGCCGCTTGACCTCGCGAGCGAGCTGCCCGACAACCTGCGCGTCGTCGCGGTCGGGGCGGATCGCGAGGTCGCGGAGGTGGACGAAGCCGACGACGTCGTCGGAGCTGCCGTCGATCACGGGAAACCGGGAGTGCCGCGCGCCCCGTACGACCCGTAACGCCTCGACGATCGGCTGCCGCGCGTCGAGGAACACCACATCCGTGCGGGGCACCATGATTTCCCGTACGTGACGGGCACCCGCCGCGAGCACCTCGGCGATGAGCTGGCGCTCCTCGCCGCGAAGCACCGTGTTCACGGCGACCAGGTCGCGTAGCTCCGCCTCGCTGATCTCCTCGCGGCCGGCGGTCGGACTGGCGCCGAGCAGGCGGGTCACCGACCGCATCCCGGCGTCGGCGCCGCGGACGAGGACGCGGGCCAGGGCGCGGCGGATCGGTCCCGGTGCGCGGGGACGATCGGCGCCCGTAGTGCTGTTGGGCCCGGGGTCCCCGGCGTGGCGCATCCCGGAATTGTAGGCGGGACGGCCTGGCCCGCCCGTACGCTGCGTTAGATGTCCCTTGGTCAAGGGTTCGGGGGTTCCTGGTGAAACTGCTCGTCACGGGCGGAGCGGGGTATATCGGCAGCGTTGTCACTGCGATGCTGCTGGACGCAGGGCACTCCGTGGTCGTGCTGGATGATCTTTCTACCGGCCACGAGGTGGCCATACCCCCCGGCGCGCAGTTCGTGCGCGGTCGGGTGCACGACGTCATCGGCGACGTGCTTACCCCGGACTTCGACGCCGTGCTGCACTTCGCGGCGTTCATCGCGGCCGGCGAGAGCGTGCAGAAGCCCGCGAAGTACTGGGACAACAACCTGGTCGGCTCGCTGCGCCTGCTCGACGCAGTGCGCTCGGCCGGCGTCCGCCGGCTCGTCTTCTCGTCCACCGCCAACGTGTACGGCGACCCGGACTCCGTCCCGATCCCGGAGACCGCGGCCACCCGCCCGCCCAACCCGTACGCGGCCTCCAAGCTGGCCGTCGACCACGCCCTGGCCGGCGAGGCGACCGCCCACGGCCTGGCGGCGGTGAGCCTGCGCTACTTCAACGTCGCCGGTGCCCACGTACGCGCCGACGGCAGCCTGATGGGCGAGCGCCACGATCCGGAGACCCACCTGATCCCGATCGCCCTGCAGGTCGCGGCCGGCAAGCGGGACAAGCTGGAGCTGTACGGCGACGACTACCCGACCGCGGACGGCACCTGCGTCCGCGACTACATCCACGTCTCCGACCTGGCCACCGCGCACCTGCTGGCCTTGTCGACGATGCAGCCGGGCAGCCACCGGATCTTCAACCTCGGCAACGGCAACGGCTTTTCGAACCGCCAGGTCGTGGAGGTCGTCCGGGAGGTGACCGGACAGCCGGTGCCGACGGAGGTGGGGCCGCGCCGCGAGGGCGACCCGGCGGTGCTGGTCGCCTCCTCGGAGAAGGCCATGCGGGAGCTGGGGTGGCAGCCGGCCAAGCCGGCGCTGCCGCAGATGGTCGCCGACGCCTGGGACTTCTTCGCCGGAGCCACGGTGAGGCACAAGACACGATGAGGCATGCCGGGCTCGCCGCTCGCGCGGCCGCGGCACTGCTGGCGCTCGGCGGTGTGCTCACGCTGGTGTCCGGGTCCGCCGTGGCGCGCAGCGCGGCGACCGGCCGCGCGCCGCTCGTGCTCGCGCACCGCGGCGGTGTCGAGAACGCCCACCAGAACACGATGGCCTCGTTCGACGACGCCATCGCGATCGGCGTCGACTACATCGAGACCGATGTGCGCCACAGCGCCGACGGGGTCGCGTTCCTCATCCACGACCCGGTGCTGCCAGGGGGCTGCACCCCGCACACCGGCACGCCCGTACGGTCACTGACCGCCGCCCAGCTCGCGGGGGTGCGCTGCGGCGGGCAGCCCGTCCCCCGCCTGTCCGACCTGGTGTCCCGGCTCCAGCGGCCGGACGCCGCCCGGATCTCGGTGTTCCCCGAGATCAAGGACGTCGACGCGCTCGGCGTCCGGAACACGCTGGCGCCGCTCGGCTGGTCGCGGGTGATCGTGCAAAGCTCCGACTACGACGCGCTGCGCCAGCTCGAACAGTCGAGCCCCGACGTACGGACATGCCCGCTGATCTGGGCTGCGGGCGGACTCGAACCGGCCCTCGCCGTCACCCACGACTGCGTCGCGCCGGAGTTCCACCTCGTCGACGCGGCCTTTGTCGCCCGGGCGCACGCCGCCGGCGCGGTGGTGTACCCGTTCACCGTCGACGACCGTGCCGCGATGCGCAGGCTGGCCGCGCTCGGCGTCGACGGCATCATCACCAACCGGCCCCGGGCCGCCTTCTGGACGGTCCGCTGAGTACGGCTACTCCGCCTCGATGATCATCCCGGCGCCGACCGTACGGTTGGTCGTCTCGTCGATGATGATGAACCCGCCGGTGGTGCGGTTGCGCCGGTACTCGTCGGCGAGCAGCGGCACGGTGGTACGCAGCTTCACCCGGCCGATCTCGTTGAGCGCGAGCCCGTTGGCGCACTCGTCGCGGTGCAGCGTATTGACGTCCAGCCGGTACTGGATGCCGCGCACGATCGCTCGGGCCGAGCGGGTGGTGTGCTTGATGGCGTACTTGCCGCCGACGGTGAGCGGGCGGGACTCGTCCATCCAGCAGACCATCGCCTCGACGTCCTGCGCCACCGCCGGCCGGTTGTTGGGCCGGCAGATCAGGTCGCCGCGGGCGATGTCGATCTCGTCGGCCAGCCGGATCGTCACCGACATGGGCGGGAACGCCTCGGCGACCGGGCCGTCGGCGGTCTCGATCGAGGCGATCGTGCTGGTGAAGCCGCTGGGCAGCACCATCACCTCGTCGCCGGGCTTGAGCACGCCGCTGGCGACCTGGCCGGCGTAGCCGCGGTAGTCCGACACCACGGTCGACTGCGGGCGGATGACGTACTGCACCGGGAACCGCACGTCGACCAGGTTGCGGTCACTGCCGATGTGCACGTGCTCCAGGTGGTGCAGCAGCGACGGACCCTCGTACCAGGGCATGTTCTCCGAGCGGGTGACGATGTTGTCGCCCTTGAGCGCCGAGATCGGCACCACGGTCAGGTCCGGCACGTCGAGCTTGGCCGCGAACGCCGTGAACTCGTCGGCGATGGACTCGAAGACCTCCTGCGAGTAGTCCACGAGGTCCATCTTGTTCACGCACAGGACAAGGTGCGGCACGCGCAGCAGCGAGCACAGGAAGGCGTGCCTGCGCGACTGCTCCAGCAGCCCCTTGCGGGCGTCGACCAGGATCAGCGCCAGGTCGGCGGTGCTCGCGCCGGTCACCATGTTCCGGGTGTACTGGATGTGCCCGGGGGTGTCCGCGATGATGAACTTGCGCCGCGGGGTGGCGAAGTACCGGTACGCCACGTCGATCGTGATGCCCTGCTCGCGCTCGGCCCGCAGCCCGTCGGTGAGCAGCGCCAGGTTGGTGTACTCGTCACCGCGCGAGCGGGAGGTCGCCTCGACGGCCTCCAGCTGATCTTCGAAGATCGCCTTGGAGTCGTAGAGCAGCCGCCCGATCAGGGTCGACTTGCCGTCGTCGACGCTGCCGGCGGTGGCGAAGCGCAGGAGGTCCATGGCCCGCGACGGGGCCTCCGGAGAGATGGTCATTTAGAAGTACCCCTCACGCTTGCGGTCTTCCATGGCCGCCTCGCTGACCTTGTCGTCGCCACGGGTGGCGCCGCGCTCGGTGATCCGGGTCGAGGCGACCTCGTCGATCACCTTCGCGATCGTGTCGGCGTCCGACTTGACCGCTGCGGTGCAGGACGCGTCGCCGACGGTGCGGTAGCGCACCCGCTCGACGAACGGCTCCTCCCCTGGGCGCAGCGGCAGGAACTCGTTGATCGCGTACAGCATGCCGCCGCGGTCGACGACCTCCCGGTCGTGCGCGAAGTAGATCTCCGGCAGCCCGATCCGCTCCCGCGCGATGTAGTGCCAGATGTCCAGCTCGGTCCAGTTCGACAGCGGGAACACCCGGATCGACTCACCCGGGTGGACCCGCGCGTTGTACAGCGACCACAGCTCGGGCCGCTGATTGCGCGGGTCCCACTGGCCGAACTCGTCGCGGAAGCTGAACACCCGCTCCTTGGCGCGGGCCTTCTCCTCGTCGCGGCGCGCGCCGCCGAACAGGGCGTCGAACTTGTACTTCTCCACCGCGTCGAGCAGCACCGGGGTCTGGATCCGGTTACGCATCCCGTCGGCGGGCTCGCGCACCAGCCCGGACGTGAGGGCCTCCGGCACGCTCGCGACGATCAACTGGACGCCCAGCTCATCGACGCGGGCGTCGCGGAACGCGAGCACCTCCGGGAAGTTGTGCCCGGTGTCGACGTGCATGACCGGAAAAGGAATGCGCGCCGGCGCGAACGCCTTCTCGGCCAGCCGCAGCATGACGATGGAGTCCTTGCCGCCGGAGAACAGCAGGACCGGACGCTCGAACTCGGCGACCACCTCGCGCATGATGAAGATGCTCTCGGCCTCGAGAGCATCCAGGTGCGAGACCCGGTAGGCAGCCGTCATCGCATCGCAACCCTTCATTGGGTACGCCTCAGCCAGTTCGCCGCGCCAGTGCGGCGAGCAGCCGGGGCGCCAGGTCCTTGCGGCACACCACAAGATCGGCAAGCAGGGGGTTCGGACGATTGTATTCCAATCCCGACCCGTCCAGTCGGGATGTGTGCAGCCCCGTGGCCGTCGCCACAGCGACCGGCGCGGCCGAGTCCCACTCGTACTGGCCACCGGCGTGCACGTAGGCGTCGACGTCACCGTCGATCACCGTGGCGATCTTCGCCCCGGCCGATCCCATGGGCACCAGTTCCGCGCCCAGGTCCTCGGCCAGGGCGGACAGGAACGCCGGCGGTCGGGTGCGGCTCGCCGCCAGGCGCAGCCGGCCGCCCGCGGCGGCCTGGTGCGACAGCGGCGGGTACGGCGGGGCGGCGGCGCCGGTCGCGAGGACGCGGTGCTGGGCCGGCAGGGCCACCGCTCCGGCCGCGAGCTTGCCGCTCTGCTGGCCGGTGCGCTGCCACAGGCCGATGTGTACGGCCCAGTCGGCGCGCCCCTCCTCGCCGAACTCGCGGGTGCCGTCGAGCGGATCGACGATCCACACCCGGTCGGCGGCCAGCCGGGACGGATCGTCCTTGCCCTCCTCGGACAGCACGGCGTCGGCCGGGCGGTAGCGGGCCAATGCGCCGACGATGAATTCGTGTGCGCGGGCGTCACCGGCGGCGCGCAGCGCGTCCATGTCCCGGTGCCCCATCTCTGCGCGCAGGCTGAGCAGCAAATCCCCAGCCCGCGACGCCAACCAGCGCGCGAATGCGGCGTCACCCGCCGGCGCACCCTCATGGTCGGCGCGGTTGACGAGACTCTGCGTCATGTCACCTTCTCAGTAGGCTCCGTGGACGGCGCCCGGCGCTCGTAACACGATAGCCAGGTCCAATGACAGCGACCACTGCTCCCGGATCGCGGGTCCGGCCTGCCGCCTGCCCCGGCGACAGCTTGGACCGCCGCCGCCAGCTCGCACTATTCACCTTTTGGGTAAAAACGCGCTGCGGGGTTACGCCGGCCGCTCGGGCCGGTCAGCCGGCGTGGTACATGTTCTGCGCGGCTTCCAAGCCTCGCTCGATGACCGCCTCCACGGCGTCCGCCGTACGGTCCACAAAGTAGTCCAACTCCTTGCGCTCGGCAGCGGAGAAGTCCGACAGCACGAAGTCGGCCGGGTCCTGCCGGCCCGGCGGGCGGCCGATACCGAACCGCACGCGGATGAACTCCTTGCTGCCGAGCGAGCGTGACATCGAGCGCAGCCCGTTGTGGCCGCCCTCACCGCCGCCGATCTTGAGCCGGAGCTGCCCGTACGGGATGTCGAGCTCGTCGTGGACGGCGATGATCTGGCCGACCGGCACCTTGTAGAACTGGGCCAGCCCGGCGACCGGGCCACCGGACAGGTTCATGTACGTCATCGGCTTGGCCAGCACGATCCGGGGCGCGTCGACACCGACGCCCAGCCGACCCTCAGCAGTCTCGGCGACGACCTTGCGGTTGCGGGCCAACCGCGCGCCGATACGGCCGGCGAGCAGGTCGGCCACCATGAACCCGGCGTTGTGCCGGTTGCCGGCGTACTCCGGGCCGGGGTTTCCGAGCCCGACCACCAGCCACGGGGCGGCTTGCGGGGACATCACGCTCCATAAGCTTCACGCCGATCCTGGATCGACGCACGGGTTTCGACCGCACGTCGATCCAGGATCGGCGCAGGAGTGGGGCGGGGACGGGTCTAGGCCGCAGCGAAACCCGCGGGCCGGACCGGTCCTGGTGCCGATCAGGCCTCGGCGGCGGGCGCCTCGGCGGGCGCCTCGGCGGCTTCGGCGGGAGCCTCGGCCCCGAGCTCCTCCGCGGTCGGCGCGGCCGAGATCACGGCCACGACCAGCTCCGGGTCGGCCGCGAGCTCGGCGCCCTGAGGCAGCGGCACGTTGCCGGCGAGGATCTGGCTGCCCGCCGCCAGGCCCTCGACGGAGACCTCAAGGCCGCCGGGCAGCCGGGTCGCGTCGGCGAGGATGCTCAGCGTGGCGTGCTCGTGTACGACCAGCGTGCCGGGCGCCGCCTCACCGATCAGCTGGACCGGCACGTCGACCGTGACCTTCTCGCCGCGCCGCACGACCAGCAGGTCCACGTGCTCGTACGTGTCCTTGATCGGGTCGCGCTGGATCGCCTTCGGGAGGGCGAGCGCGCTGCCGCCACCGGTGATGTCGACGTTGAAGAGCTGGTTGGCCCCACCGTGCCGGATCGCGGCGGCGAACTCACGCGCGGGCAGTGCGATGTGGCGGGGCTTCTCGCCGTGGCCGTACAGCACGGCGGGCACCTTGCCGGCCCGGCGGGTACGACGGGCACCACCCTTGCCAAATTCGGTGCGGGGCTCGGCGCTGATCTTGACCTCGGACACGGAAGTACTCCTGTAGTGATCTGTACTGCGGGGGCGGGCGGCGGCGGTGCTCGGGCAAGGGTGCAGAGGGCACAGCCCCGGAGCACCGCGTCGATCACGGAGCCCGCTTGGTCATCGCTCGCGCACTCAAGCGCGTGCGGCCCGCGGACACCCTCGCCGTGGCAACCGCACTAGCTTACCCGAGTCTGACCGGCGATCGCGCCGGGGGCGGCACCTCAGCCACCGCCGGCGTCGATAGCCATCCCGTTACGACAGGCCGCCGAACAAGGTCGTCACGGAGCCGTCGTCGAAGACCTCGCGGATGGCGCGCGCGATGAGCGGCGCGATCGACAGTACGGTGACCTTGTCCAACTTCTTGTCGTCGGTCAGCGGCAGCGTGTTCGTCAGCACCACCTCGCTGATCTTGCTGTTGCCGAGCCGCTCGATCGCCGGATCGGACAGGATCCCATGGGTGGCCGCTACGACGACGTCGGCCGCGCCCTCGTCGACCAGGATCTCCGCGGCCTTGGTGATCGTGCCGCCGGTGTCGATCATGTCGTCGACGATGAGACAGATCCGGCCCTCGACCTCACCGACGACCCGGTTGGCCACCACCTGGTTGGGCTTCAACGGATCCCGGGTCTTGTGGATGAAGGCCAGCGGGCACCCGCCCAGCCGGTCGGTCCAGCGCTCGGCGACGCGCACCCGGCCCGAGTCCGGGGCGACGACGGTCATCGGCCGCCCGGCGTACTTCTCCTGCACGTAGTCGGCCAGCAGGTTCATCGCGAAGAGGTGGTCCACCGGACCGTCGAAGAAGCCCTGGATCTGGGCGGTGTGCAGGTCGACCGTCAGAATCCGGTCGGCGCCCGCGGTCTTGAACATGTCCGCGACCAACCGGGCCGAGATCGGCTCCCGGCCGCGGTGCTTCTTGTCCTGCCGGGCGTACGGGTAGAACGGCAGCACGACGGTGATGCGCTTGGCGGAACCGCGCTTGAGCGCGTCCACCATGATCAACGTCTCCATGACCCACTTGTTGACCGGCTGCGTCACCGACTGCACGACGAACGCGTCGCTGCCGCGCACGGACTCCCGGTACCGGACGAAGATCTCGCCGTTGGCGAAGTCGTACGCGTCCATCGGCGTCGGCGCCACGCCGAGCACCGAGCCGATCTCCTCCGCCAGGCCCGGGTATCCGCGGCCGGAGAAAAGCATGAGGGACTTGCGGTTATCAGCGACGATGCTGCCCATCAGCGGTCTGCTTCCGTCTCGTCTGTGCCGGTCGAAGTCGCGATCATTCTTCGTCAGAGCGCGGCCCGACCTCGGCCGACGTGGTAGCCGGATGACTTACCTCACTGTCAACCGTAGCCTCGGGGCCGTCGACCGCCTTGGCCGCCATCGCCGCCTCGGCCGACGCGGTGCCGGGCCGCTTGCGCGGCACCCAGTCGTCGACGTTGCGCTGCGGCGCCCGGCCAACGCCCAGCGCCCCGGCGGGCACGTCCCTCGTGATGATGCTGCCCGCCGCCGTGTACGCGCCGTCGCCCACGGACACCGGCGCCACGAACATGTTGTCCGCGCCGGTACGGGCGTGGCTGCCGATCGTCGTGCGGTGCTTGTTGACCCCGTCGTAGTTGACGAACACCGTCGCCGCCCCGATGTTGGTGCCCTCACCGATCGTCGCGTCACCCACGTACGACAGGTGCGGCACCTTGGCGCCCGCGCCGATCTCCGCCTTCTTCGTCTCCACGAACGTGCCGACCTTGGCCTTCGCCGCGAGCCTTGAGTCCGGCCGCAGATACGCGTACGGGCCGACCTGGGCCTGCGGGCCGATCTCCGCCCCGAGCACGTGCGCCCGCACCACGACCGCGCCGTCCGCGACGACACTGTCCGCAATCGTCGTGTCCGGCCCGACGACCGCACCTTCACCGACGCTCGTCGCGCCCCGCAGGTGGGTGTTCGGCTCCACCACCGCGTCACGACCCAGCGTCACCGTCACGTCGATCCAGGTCGTCGCCGGATCGATAATGCTCACACCCGACCGCATCCACTCGAGGTTGATCCGGTCCCGGAGCACCGCCCGCAGCACCGCCAACTCGGCGCGGTCGTTGCAGCCGAGCACCTCCGTCGGGTCCACCGCCTGATGCGCCTGCACCGGGTAGCCGTCGGCGACCAGCAGGCCGACCACGTCGGTCAGGTACTCCTCGCCCTGGTCGTTGTCGCTGCCCAGCTTGCCCAGCATCTGCCGCAGGCTCGCCGCGTCGAACACGTACGCCCCAGCGTTGATCTCGCGGATCGCGCGCTCGTCGGCGGTGGCGTCCCGCTCCTCCACGATCCGCTGCACCGCGCCGGTCGCGCCGCGCAGGATCCGCCCCATGCCGGACGGGTTGGGCACCTGAGCGGTCAGGATCGTGGCGGCGGCGCCGGCCGCCTCGTGCGCCTCGACGAGCCCGACGAGCGTCGCGGGGCGCACCAACGGGAAGTCGCCGTTGACGACCACCACGCTGCCGCGGAGATCGTCGACCGACTCGGTGACCATCCGCACCGCGTGCCCGGTCCCCCGCTGCTCCGCCTGCACCACCGACCTCGCATCCGGGGCGATCTCGGCAAGGTGCCCCCGGACCTGGTCGGCGCCGTGGCCCACGACCACCATCACCTGGCAGTCAGCACCGAGGCCCTGGCGCGCCGCTGTCAGAACGTGACCGAGCACGGTACGGCCGAGCAAGGGGTGGAGCACCTTGGGCAGCGCGGACTTCATCCGCTTACCCTCCCCAGCGGCGAGGACGATCAAGGTCCGGGATGGGATTGAATCTGCCTGGTCGACGCCCACGAGCTGCTCCCTCGGCGGAGATCGGAGTCGGACATCTCATCGTAGTCAGCTGCACTGAGCCGGCCCTCGCCGCAGACCGGTCGGGGTAACGTGCCCCACCCCGTTGTACCGATCGGATGACGGCGGGTTTACCTGGCGTACGGGAGGCGGCTGCCCGACGGGAAGTGTCGGATCCACTAAACGGACTTAAAGGAAAGCTCGGCCGCCAGGGTTCGAACCTGGACAATCACATCCAAAGTGTGAGGTGCTGCCAATTACACTACGGCCGATCGTCGTACAGCAGCCTAACGAACATCGGGTTCTGAGGCGAAGCCATGGCCCACCGCCACGGCCGTGCACGACAGATCTGACCGCTCCCAGCGCCCGGTGATCCAGCTAATGGACCAGCGCGGTGAACTCGGCGTAGTCGCGGATGTAGTCGTCGGCGTCGTAGTAGTGCGACGCGAAGACCAGCAGTACGGCGTCGGCGGAGTACCGGTACTGCGTACCCCACGTCATCGGCGGCAGGTAGAGCCCCGTCTCCGGGCTGTCCAGCAGGAACTCCTGCCTCGACACCCCGTCGTCGGCGACGACGCTGCACCTCCCCTTGACGCACACCAGGAACTGGTGGCACTCCTTGTGCGCGTGCTGCCCGCGGACCTTCTCGTTGGGCACGCCGAGGACCACGAAGTACCGGTGGACGGGGAACGGGATGTCCCGCTCGAACTCGCCCACGGACAGGTCGCCGCGCAGATCCCGGACGAAGCCGAGCTTGTGCAGCGTGACGCCCTTGACTTTGGTACGGGTGACCCGCTCGCCCTCGGCGAGTTCGGTGACCGGCACGCCGGCGTCGAGCGGCGGCACCGGGCCGGAGTCGACGTAGCCGGTTAGCCGCGCCGGATTGCCGACGACGATCGCGTACGGCGGAACGGACCGGGTGACGACCGCCCCGGCGCCGACCATCGCGGACCGTCCGATGGTGATACCCGGCAGGATCGTCGCGTTGGCGCCGATCGACGCACCGGCTTCGACCCGGGTCCGCAGGAACTCTTCCGGGTACTGCCTGCTCCGCGGCATGCGGTCGTTGGTGAAGGTGACGTTCGGACCGACGAACACGTCGTCCTCGAGCGTCACGCCGTCCCAGAGCTGCACGCCGCACTTGACCGTGACCCGGTCACCGACCGTGACATCGTTCTCGATGAACACCCCGTCGCAGATGTTGCAGTCAGCGCCGACGCGGGCACCGGGCAGCACGTGGGCGAAGGCCCAGATGCGCGTGCCATCGCCGATGTCGGTGCTCTCACACAAGCCGTTGGGGTGCACGAAGAAGGACATGGTCAGGGCTTTCCGTGAGAAAGGACGTCTTGCGCGGGGAAGGACAGCTCACGCATCACAATGGCGAGCGGGCGGCGCTTGGTGTTCTCGTATGCACGCCAGGCGTAGGAGCCGACCACGCCGAGGCCGAGAGCGTTGATCCCGCCGAAGAACAGCACCACGAGGATCGTCGCGGCGTAACCGGGCACGTCGAACAGCCCGGCGAGCCGGGCGAGCAGAACCACCAAGCCGAGGATCACCGACACGGCCAGCCCGATCACGCCGAAGGTCATCAGTACCCGGACCGGCAGATCGGTGAAGGCGAAGATGCTGTCCATGAAGTAGGTGACCTTCTTCTTCAAGGTCCACCCGGAGGAGCCGTGCTCGCGGGGCCGGCGGGTGTAGGCCACCTGCTTGCGCCGGAACCCCAGCCAGAACAGCAGCGCGACCAGCGAGGTGTTGGCCTCCTCGCACGTCAATAGGGTGTCGCGGAAGGCCGCGTTGCAGCCGAAGATGTCGACGCCGCCGCGGGGCATGTCGGAGACGACGAACTTGCGGTACACGCCCCAGAACAGATTGGCGGACAGCCGGCTGGCGAGCGGGTCGGCCCGACCCTCGCGGGTGCCGACGACGACGTCGTACTCCCCCGCCTCGAGGGTGTGGAAGAACTCCAGCGCCAGCTCCGGCGGCTCCTGCAGGTCCGCGGCCATGACCGCGAAGTACCGCCCGGTCGCGTGCTGCAGACCTGCCCGGATGGCGGCGAACGAGCCGAAGTTGCGCGACAGCAGGATCAGCCGGGCGGCGAAGCGCTGCTGCGGCAGCAGGGAGGCGAGCAGCTCCGCCGACTTGTCGGGGCTGCCGTCGACCACGAACACGGCCTCCAGCTGCCCGCCGAGCTCGGTGTTCATGTTGTCGACGGTGGCCAGCAGGTCGTGGATCGAGTCCTCGTTGCGGTAGACCGGGACGATTAATGAATACATCTCAGGCACCCCAGCGGTTGACCGCCGCCGCGACGTGCTCGGCGTCGGCGTCCGACATCTCCGGGTAGCAGGGAAGCGTGAGCACCTCGGCGCACAGCTGCTCGGTCGTGGGCAGTGACACACCCGCGTACCGGTCGCCGGCGGCTGGCTGGCGATGGTCCGGGTACGGGTAGTGCACCTCGCACGGCACGCCCTCGGCGCGCAGGTGGGCGGCCAGGTCGTCACGATCGGTGGTACGCACCACGTACAGGTGCGCGACGTAGCTCGTCCCGTCGACGGCCGGCAGCGCCACCTTCGGGTGCGTGATCGCTTCCGCGTAGAAGGAGGCCAGGGCGATCCGCCGGGCGTTCCAGGCGTCCACATGCGGCAGCTTGACCGACAACACGGCGGCCTGGACCTCGTCCAGCCGGCTGTTGCGGGCCGGGGCCAACGTCATGTGGTACTTGCGGTCCCAGCCGTACTGCCGCAGTCGGCCGACTCGCTCCGCGATCGCCGCGTCGCCCGTGACAACGGCACCGGCGTCGCCGAGCGCGCCGAGGTTCTTCGTCGGGTAGAAGCTGAACGCGGCGACATGGCCGAAGGAGCCGGCCCGCCGGTTGTCGCGGGACGCGCCATGGGCCTGCGCACAGTCCTCGACCACCTTGACCCCGTGCCGGTCGGCGACCGCCATCAGCTCGGCCATGTCGGCGAGGCGCCCGTAGAGGTGGGTGACGATCACCGCGCGGATGTCGGCGCCGGCGAGCACCCGGTCGAGGGCGCTCGCGTCGATCAGCTGGGTATCGAGGTCGACGTCGACGTAGACACCGACCGCCCCGAGAGCGTTGACGGCGCTGGTGCCGTATCCACCGGCGTTGGCCACCAGCGCGACCCGGTCACCCCGGCCGACGCCGACACCGGCGAGCGCCAGTTCCAGCGCGTCGGTCCCGTTGGCCACGCCGATCGCGAACGGCACGCCGCAGTACGCCGCGAACGCCTCCTCGAAGGCCTTGACCTCACGGCCGAGGATGTACCAGCCGCTGTTGAGTACGCGCATCACTGCGTCTGAGAGCTCGTCCGCGAGGCTTGCGTTGTGCGCCACGAGGTCGTTCATCGCACGCAGGGGCATCGTGTCTGGCCTTTCGGTGGGGCAACTCGTGGAGGGCGTTCAAGCCGGGGTGTGGCGCGTCACCGCGACCGAGCCGGGGTTCGCCGGTAACGCATGGCCACCGGCTGTTGCACCCGTAGCGGTCACAAAGCAGCCTGCCCCTCTTCACCAACGACGCAGTGCGCATAGCGTCGTTGTCACCCAGACACTTTTCGTCCCAGAATTCGGCGCACGCATGGCGACCCAGGGCGCAGAGATGAACCTCCGGTGCGCACTTTGGGATAGTTTGTTCCCCGGTACGCGCCACTGTCAGCGAGCGCCGGAAGCTCGCCGAACGGCGATGTGACGATAAGATCACCGCTCGCATCACCACATGTCACGCGAAGGAGCCGTCGACTTGACCCGGACACGCAAGTTGGCGGCGGCACCGGAAAAGCCGGCGACCTTGAGCGTGGTACGGCGTCTGCTGCGTGACGAGCGCGTGCGGTACCTGATGACCGGCGGTATCGCGGCTGCGGTGTTCTACAGCATCTTCCTCGCCCTATGGCTGACGGTGGGTAACCGGGTGCCCTATGTGGCGCTGGTGCTGATCGCCAACTCGATGTGCGCGCTCATCACGTTCCGCATGTATCGCGACGGCGTGTTCCGGGCCGACACCGCGCTCATCCCCGGCTTCCTTCGGTTCTACGTGCTCGGGCTGACCAGCCTGGTCGGATCGGCGACGATCGTGCCGCTACTGGTGGAGGTCGCGAGGGTGCCGATCGCGGTCGCGCCGATCGTCTACATCGCGATGCAGCCCCTGATCTTCTACCCGATCAACAAGTTCTGGGTGTTCCGGTCAGGTAAGCGCCGGACCGGCGACGACGGCGGAACACCGACCGCGTGACAGGCACCGCCTACCGGACGGTTGCGCACTGTGCGGCCCCAGCCGGTCCTGGCGGCAGGGCGTCGGCGACGCCCCAGGCGGCGAACGCCAGGCCCAGCACCACGACCGCCGCGGCAGCCACCAGCAGCCGCGTCGACCGCAGCCGGGTCGCCGGCAGTCCGACGGTCACGGCGCAGCCGACGATGCCGAGCAGTACCAGTGGCAGGGCGAACCGGGTCTCGGTCGCCGATGTCATCAGCGACAGGCAGACCGCGAGCCCCGACCCGGCCAGCAGCAGACCCTCCCGCCGGCGCGCGGCCAAGACCAGGCCGAACGCCCCGATCACAGTGATCAGCACAATGGGCAACGCCAGGTCGTAGCGCTCCACAGCGGCTGCCGTGCTGTACGGCGTCGAGGAAGACCAGGCCAGCGCCGCGCCCACCTTCTTCAACATGAACGCCACCGACTCGGGAAGGTTCGTCAGCAGCGCCTTCGCCAATTGTCCCGTTGAGGTCACCGGATGACCCGCCACCGCATGGGCCATCGACGGGTCACAGTAGAACTGCTGCGGCGGCCCACTGGTATCGATGATCGTGTCGTAGCGGACGACGTACGAGGCGTAACTTGCCTGCAAGCTCATCAGCCCAGGCGTACCGGCCGGCATCAGCGACGGGGCCGCGCCGCGGGCGACATTGAAGACAACTTGTGGCAGCGAGCCGAGCACCGCACCGACCAGGAACAGCACCGCCCGCGAACGGTGCAGCACCACGACCCCGACGACGACTGCCCCGACCGGGATCAGGTACGCGGGACGCAGGTTGACCGTGACACCGGCTGCGACACCGGCAAGGACGAGTACCCCCCAGCGGGACCGGACGAGCGCCAGCCGCAGCACGGTCAGGAACAGCACGACGGCGGGGAGGTCCATCAGCGGGTACGGCGCGAAGCGGCCGAGTACCAGCCAGGACAGCCCGGCACAGAGCCAGGTGACCAACGGCCCCTGCGTCCTTGGCCCGCCGACCGTCCGGGCGATGCCAGGCAGGAGCACCACGCCGGCGACGGCGACGAGCAGCGCGTTCTCGACGAGCACAGCGGGCCCGCCGGCGCCCGCGAACAGCCGTTCGACGAGGGCTGCCGGCGCGTAGACGAACGGGGTGAGGAACCCGCGCAGCTCCAGCCAGCCCCGGTCGTACGTGGAGTCACCGGTGAACAGCGCGACCGAACCGCTCCAGTAGACGGCGGCGTCGTAGCGGAACGCGCTGGGCCACTGCTGCACAGCGCTGAGCAGGAACAGTGCCACGCCCGCCGACACGGTGAGCCATGGACGCGACCGGGTCGACCCAGACTCCGACATGTCGGAGTCGGACCCGCCGGTGGTTACGGAGGTGGCAGTAACGGACACGCCGCACAGGCTACTGGCCCGAATAAATATCCAAAACCGTTGCCACACCACGATCATTGTTTCTCCGGTGGCCAGCCGCCGATCGACGCACCAGCGTCTATGGGGCATTATCGGGCCGTGCGAGCTCTCCGCCTGGTGGTAGCAACCCTGTTAGTCACAGCCGGCATCGCTGTCGGCGCCCCGGCCGCGTACGCCGACAACGAGGCGAGGCTGGGCGTCAGCCCCGGCCACGGCGGCCCCGACGCCGAATTCACCGTGACGGCCCGCTGGCAGGCCGACGGGCACGGCCGGAACCGCCAGTGCCGGCCAGACCAGATCACCTTCCAGTGGGACAACTCGACGCTCGGCAGCGCCGCGGCCGTCCCCGCCGGTGACGCCTGCGTCGCGACCCTGCGCGCCACTCCACCCGCCGGCACCTACCAGGGCGTCAGTACCCACTTCATCAGCGCCAGCGGCGTACGGGGAGCCCGCGTCGCGTACCGGGTCGTCGCGGGCGCGGTCGCGACGCCCGCCAACCCGGAGCCGTCATCGGGCCCCACGGCGGAACCGACGCCGGAGAGCACGGAGACGGCGACGGCCGAGGCGCAGGCGGACAGCCCGACTGCTGCTGCGGCCGTACCCGGAAACTCCACGGCCCCGGCGGCCGCCCGGAACGCCGACAGCGGCCTGACCGGCCTGATCATCGGCCTCGGCGCGCTGCTGTTCCTCGCCGGCGCGGCCGCGCTGGGTGCGATGGTGTGGCGGTCCCGCCGCGGGAAGTCCGAGGCCGCCTCCGAGGCCGAGATGGTCTGGAGCCCTGAACCAGCCGTAGCCGCAACCCAGCCGCTGCTCACCCCCACGCAAGCGATACCGATCCCGCGCCAGGCCGGCAACCAGGAAGAACCGCAGACGGTTCAGCTGCCTCCGGTACCGGGCAACTAGAGCAGCGGCTCGCCTTCGAAGAGGCCCAGCTCCTCGCAGTACAGCTCGATGCCGATCCCGTTCGGGTCGCGGACGTAGAGGCTGTTCTCCACGCCCCGGTCCGGCCCGAGGTACGAAAGCCCCACCCGGTCGAAGGTCGCCTTCGCCGCGGCGAACCGCTCCGCGTCCACCGAGATGGCGATGTGCTGGACGCCACCGATGGTCTCGGTGAACGGCGGGTGGTCGTGTCCGGGAAAGTCGAAGAAGCCCAACAGGTTGCGGTTACCGATGTCGAAGAAGAAGTGGCTGGAACCGGCGTAGTCCCGGTTCTCCAGCAGTTCGACGAGCGGGAACCCGAGAACATCCTGGTAGAACCGGATCGTCTCCTCCACGTCGCGGCAGATGAGCGCCACGTGGTGCACGCCGCGGGCGGTGGTGGCCGGCCGGGTGGCGGACGGCTGAAGGTACTTGTCGCGAAGCGACGCCTGGCGTTCGCGGATCGCCTCCAGCGCACGGCCTTCTGGTTGTGGCATCCCGGCGGCTCCTCTCGATGTGACTACACAACTTCTACCCGACTCAGGACGTCGCGAAAACAGCCGTTCAGCTCGCCAAAAGGGGCGCCGAGGTAGGTTCTCCTTCGAGCGCGGAGGTACCAATGGCTGTTGATCCACCCACTGATGTCCAGATCGCGGCGGCGGCCGCTGTCGCGGAGTCCTTCCAGCACGCCGGCGGGCAGCCCGGCATCGCGTACGGGATCGTCGCGAACGGCGAGCTGGTTCACTCGGGCGGCATCGGTGAGCGGCGGCTCGGCGGCCCCGAGCCGGACGCTGACACGGTGTTCCGGATCGCGTCGATGACCAAGAGCTTCACCGCTTCGGCGGTGTTGCTGCTCCGCGACCGGGGCACGCTGCGCCTCGACGACACCGTGGAGTCGTACGTTCCGGAACTCGACGGCCTGAAAGGTCCAACGGCCGACTCCCCCACCCTGACCATCCGGCACCTGTTGACGATGGCGGGCGGGTTCCCCACCGACGACCCGTGGGGCGACCGGCAGCAGGGGTTGTCGCTGCCCGCGTTCTCGGACCTGCTGCGGGGCGGTTTGAGCTTCGCGTGGGCGCCGGGCACCCGGTTCGAGTACTCGAATCTCGGTTACGCCATCCTCGGCCGGGTGATCGCGGCGGCCGCGGGCTCGGAGTACCTGGACTTCATGACGAACGAGCTGATCAAGCCGGTCGGGCTGGAGCGCACCGTGTTCGACCCGGCCGGACTGCCCGAGACGGAGGTGGCCCGCGGCTACCGCAAGGTCGATGAGCGGTGGTCGGAGGTGCCGTTCGATCCGTACGGAGCGTTCGCGCCGATGGGTGGGCTGTTCAGCACGGTCCGGGACCTCGCGCGATGGGTCGCCGGCATGCTGGACGCGTTCCCGGCGCGCGACGACAGCGACGACGCGCACCCGCTGCGCCGGGCCAGCCGGCGGGAGCTTCAGCAGCCCCATCACGGCTTCTCGAGGCTGGCCGACGCGTCCGCCTTCGACGAGCTGTCGAAGCTGACGTGGCGCAGTTACGGGTACGGCCTGATGGTGGACGAAGACGCCCGGCACGGCCGCTTCGTCGGGCACAGCGGCGGCTACCCGGGCTTCGGCAGCCACATGCGCTGGCACCCGCAGAGCGGGATCGGCGTCGTCGCGCTGGGCAACAGCACGTACGCGGCGGCGCGCACCCTGGCCGCCGACATGCTGGACGCCCTGCTCGAGGGGCGTGCGGTAAGGCCATCCGGCCCGGCGCCGCACGGCCGGCCGGCGTCGGCCGCCACCCTGGAGGCGAAAGCGGACATCGAGCGCCTGCTGACGCGGTGGGACGACGACGTCGCTGCCCGCTGGTTCGCGGTGAACGTCGATCTCGACGAGCCGATCGCCCGGCGCCGGGCCGAGATCGAGCGCATCCGGGAGCAGCTCGGGGACCTGCGTCCGGCAGACGGGCCGGAGCCGGAGCACGACTCGCCTGCGCACTGTGCCTGGTGGCTACGCGGCCCGAACGGGAGGCTGCGGGTGGAGATCCGGCTGACGCCGGAGACGCCGCCGCGCGTCCAGACGCTCAACCTCACCGTGGCGATGCGGCCGAACGAGGGGCTGCGGGCGATCGTGGACAAGATCCTCGCGGCGCTCAACGATCCGTCGCCGGCGTTTCCGCCGTCGGTCGCGACCGCGCCATCGGCCGACCGCCACCGGCTCGACCGGATGATGCGGCTCGCCGGGGCGTGGGCCGGCACGTGCCGGCACGCGGAAGTCTGGGGCGGCGACGGCGAGACGGCCACCACGATCAGGATCACCGGCGAGTCCGGAGACCTCATGCTGACCCTGCAGACAGATCAGGAGAACGTCCTGGTCCAGAAGGTCGCCGTGGAGGTCGCGATCTAGCGGAGTTTTCATCGCCCGGCGCGGGGAAGTCAGCGCGCTGTGTCCGCCGAGGAAGAGCAGCCGGTAGCCGAGTTCGAGCTGGACCCGGAGCTTGTCGACGCCTTCGTCGAGGGAAAGCTGGACGCTGACGGAGAGGCGAAGCTCGCCGACCAGGTTGCCCGCCTCCTGCCGCTGCACTGGACGGTGCCTCCGGAGATCACCGGAGCGATGCAGCGGATCATCGACCGCCTCGGCGGCGACCGGGAACTGCTCGCCTGGCTGGAACGCCATCCCGGCCGTCCGCGCCTCGTCGCGCGGCTGTACGTCCTGATCGGGCTGCTCGACCAGATCAGCGACGAGGAATCGGTCGTCGACGCGCTGCGCGAGTTACGGGACAAGGTGCCGTACCCGCCGGGCCTCGAGGGGTACCTCCTGCCCGACACGACGCCCGAGACGCTCGCCGACCTGTCCGCGAAGATCGAGGGGCTGCTCGCCGACGACCGTACCGATCAAGCCTTCCGGTTGGCGGTCGCCGCGGTGGCGATGCTTCAGGAGATCGCTCCCCGCGCGGCGCGCGCGGACTCGGAACTCAGCGCGCTGGGGGACGTACTGGAACAGATCCGGCGGGACCTCATCGCCGCCGCAGCCGGCAAGTAGAAATAAACATCGATCGATCAAATCGTGCCCAGGTCAGTGATTTAAAGTCCGCCCCACTGCATTTCTACGCCACCGTAGGTTACGGTGACGTAAGCGTAGGACGCGATCGTTCCCCAACCCTCTGTGAGGTGCTATGTCCGCCCCTGTCCTCGACAAGATTCCCGAGCTGAACCCGAATCCAGCGGAACCCAAGCCACTGACCGAGGGCAAGCAGGGCCCGGGCATCCTCATCGCGCTCTGGGCGTTCGTGGTCCTGCCGTTCGCCGCTGTCGTCGCCGCGGTGCCGGTCGCCTGGGGATGGGGGCTTTCCTGGCTGGACGTGGCGATGGCCGTCACGCTGTACGTGATCACGGGCATGGGCATCGGCACCGGCTTCCACCGGTACCTCACGCACGGCTCATTCAAGGCCAACCGCCCGCTGCGCATCGCGCTGACCATCGCCGGCTCACTCGCGATCGAGGGCAACCCGACGCAGTGGGTGGCCGACCACCGCCGCCACCACGCGTTCTCCGACCGCGAGGGCGACCCGCACTCGCCATGGCGCTACGGCGAGAGCTTCTGGGGCCTGACCAAGGGCCTCCTGTACGCGCACATCGGCTGGATGTTCCACCGCGAGCTGTCCAACCGGGCCCGCTTCGCCCCGGACCTGCTCGCCGACAAAGACATCCGCCGCATCGACCGGGCGTTCCCCGCGGTGGTGGCGATCTCGATACTGCTGCCGGGTGTGATCGGCGGCCTGGTTACCTGGTCCTGGCAGGGCGCGCTGTCCGGGATCTTCTGGGCCGGTCTGGTCCGCATCGCCGTCCTGCACCACGTCACCTGGTCGATCAACTCGATCTGCCACGTGTACGGCGAGCGCCCGTTCGAGACCCGCGACGGCGACAAGGCCAGCAACTTCTGGCCGCTGGCGATCCTGTCGTTCGGTGAGAGCTGGCACAACCTGCACCACGCCGACCCCACCTGCGCCCGGCACGGTGTCGACAAGGGCCAGATCGACATGAACGCCCGCCTGATCTGGATTTTCGAGAAGCTGGGCTGGGCGACGAACGTCCGCTGGCCCAAGCGGGACCGGCTGGACGCCAAACGCCTGGACCGCGCTGGCACGATGAACTCGTGACCGAAAAACCAAACAGCGACCAGTCACCCACCGCCGCGCGGCCCCGGACGCCGCGCGGCGGTGACGCATCGGCCGTGGCGAAGACCCCGTCGCGGGTACGGATGTCGTCGGCGCAACGCCGCGAGCAGCTCATCGCGATCGGCAGGCAACTGTTCGCCGAACGGGGTTTCGACGCCGCCTCCATCGAAGAGGTGGCGTCGCGGGCGAAGGTCTCCAAACCCGTCGTGTACGAGCACTTCGGGGGCAAAGAGGGCCTGTACGCGGTCGTCGTCGACCGGGAGGTCCGCGCGCTCCTGGATCGCGTGACCACCGCCCTGACCGCCGGCCACCCGCGTGAACTGCTCGAGCAGGCAGCTCTCGCGCTACTGGACTACATCGACGCCGAGACCGACGGGTTCCAGGTGCTGGTGCGGGAAGCCCCCGTCATGTCCGGCAGCGGCAACTTCATGAGCGTGCTCAACGACGTGGCCCACCAGGTCGAGCACATCCTGGGCGCCGAGTTCAAGAGCCGGGGGTACGACCCGAAGCTGGCCGAGCTGTACTCCCAGGCCCTCGTCGGCATGGTGGCCCTGACCGGGCGCTGGTGGCTCGAGGTGCGCAAGCCGCGCAAGGAGACCGTGGCCGCGCACCTCGTGAACCTCGCCTGGAACGGCCTGTCCCACCTAGAGGCCAAGCCGTCCCTGATCACGCGTCGCTAGTCAGTGGTGCGCCGGCTGACCGGTGCGGAACGTGGCCCCGGCGGACTCGCCCTCGGTGGGGCCGACCTTGCCGTAGAGACCCGCGGCGAGGAACAGCATGCCGAAGATGAACGAGACGTTCACGTTGACCATCGAGAACGCGAGGAAGTTCGCCTCGGTCCGCAGCAGCGTCAGCATCGTGATGCCGGCCAGCAGGAAGACGACGCCCGCGGCCAGGTTGACGAGGACGAACAGGTTGCGTCCGATCACCGCGCCGGCGAGCAGCGCCGCACCAGCGACGACCGACAGCACCGCGAACGCCGGGTTGGTCCGCATGCCGAGCACCCACGCACCGTGACTGCCGAAGAAGTCGAAGTCACTGCTGCGGAAGAAGCCGATGAGACCGAAGATCAGGATGTACAGCCCCACGAGCCCGGACAGCGCACGGTAGAGCGGCCGGAGCGGATGGTTGATCGGGATATGCGCCATGGGGTGCATTCTTCCCCATGGGCGAGAATCTATGCCTCGGGTACCCGCTCCGCCAACTCGAGCCACGCCTCCTCCGTCGCCGAGCGCTCGGCCTGCGCCGCCCGCAGGTCCGCATCGAGGGCGGCGACCTTCTCGTAGTCGGTGGCGTGGGTGGCCAACTGCTCGTGCAGGTCCGCCTCCCGCTGCTCCAGCTTGTTCATGAGGCGCTCGAGCCGGGCCAGCTCCTTCTTGGCCGCCCGCAGCTCCCCGGCGCTCATCGTCGGACCGGCCTCGGCGGTCTTGTCCGGCCTGGGCTGCGGTGCCGCCTTGGCGGCGCGCTCAGCGCCGGGCGTCTCCAGCGTCGCCAGGTACTCGTCGATCCCGCCCGGCAGGTCGCGAACCTTGCCGTCGCCGTACATCGCGACCACGGTGTCGCAGACCCGCTCGACGAGGTACCGGTCGTGGCTGGCCACGATGACCGTGCCGGGCCACGTGTCGAGCAGGTCCTCCAGCGCGGTCAGCGTGTCGATGTCGAGGTCGTTGGTCGGCTCGTCCATCAGCAGCACGTTCGGCTCCGCCGCGAGCAGGCGCAGCAGTTGCAGTCGGCGCTTCTCACCACCGGACAGGTCCGCCACCGGGGTCCACAGCCGGGCGCCGGAGAACCCGAACACCTCGGCGAGCTGGGCGGCCGACAGCTCCCGATCGCCGAGCATGACGCGCCGGGCGACCTCCTCAACGGCCTCCAGGACCCGCAGGTGCAGCGGCAGTTCGCGCAGCTCCTGCGACAGGAACGCCGGTCGCACGGTCTGGCCTTTTCGCACCTGGCCGGAGTCGGGGGCGAGGGCGCCGGTCAGCACCCGCAGCAGGGTCGACTTACCGGCTCCGTTGGCCCCGACCAGGCCGATGCGCTCGCCGGGCCCGATGTTCCAGGTGACGTCGTCCAGCAGCGACTTGCTACCGAGGTTCACGGACACGTCGTCGAGCTCGTACACCTGCTTGCCCAGCCGGGTGGTGGCCAGGCGCTGCAGGGAGACCCGGTCGCGTACCGGTGGCACGTCGGCGATCAGCGCGTTGGCGGCGTCGATGCGGAACTGCGGCTTGCTGGTACGCGCCGGCGGGCCCCGGCGCAGCCAGGCGATCTCCTTGCGGAGCAGGTTCTGCCGCTTCGCCTCGACCGCGGCTTCGACCCGGGCGCGCTCGGCCCGGGCGAGGGTCCAGGCCGCGTACCCGCCCTCGTACGCGCGGACGGTGCCCTCCCCGACCTCCCAGGTCGTGGTGGCGACCGCGTCGAGGAACCAGCGGTCGTGGGTGACGACGACGAGCGCACCGCGCCGGCGCAGCAGGTGTTCGGCGAGCCAGTTGATCCCGGCGATGTCGAGGTGGTTGGTCGGCTCGTCGAGGATGAGCAGGTCGGATTCGCGGATGAGCAGCGCCGCCAGGGCGACCCGGCGCCGCTCACCACCCGACATCGACTCGACCGGCGCGTCCAGGCCCAGGTTGGGCAGGCCGAGGCCGGCGAGCACCGTGCGCACGCCGGCGTCGCCGGCCCACTCGTGCTCGGCCGCGAAGCCCTCGGGCAGCCAGGCGGTGCCGAGGACGACGTCGCGTACGGTCGCGCCGGGTGGCAGGTCGAGCGTCTGGGGCAGCGCGACGACCCGCAGGTCACGGCGGTGGGTCGCCCGCCCCGAATCGGGTTCGATGGCCTTGGTGAGCAGCTTGAGCAGGGTCGACTTGCCGGCCCCGTTGAGCCCGACGACACCGACCCGGTCGTTGTCCTCCAGGCCGAGGGAGACCTCGTCGAGCAGCTGACCGGCCGCGTAGCCCTTGCTGACGCGGTCGAGATTGACGATGTTGGCCACTACACCACCCGTGCCCCTGCGACGGGGCCGTAAGCCGGCTGGGCGGACCGGCAGGCGCCCCGGTCGACCAGCTCCTTGGCAAGAGATTCGGCGTGCCGCGCGTCGGCGGCGAGGAACACGCAGGTCGGCCCCGAGCCGGAGACGATGCCCGCGAGGGCCCCGGCGGCGTGGCCGGCGTCGAGCGTGTGGCGCAACTCGGGGCGCAGCGACAGCGCGGCGGGCTGCAGGTCGTTGCCGAGCGCGGCGGCGAGCACCGCCGGGTCGTGCTGCCGGAGCGCGGCGAGCAGCCGCTCGGGCGAGCCGGCCGACGGGGGCGCCGCACCGTAGTCACGAAGGTGGTCGAGCTCGCGGTAGACGGTCGGGGTGGACAGGCCGCCGTTGGCGACCGCCACGACCCAGTGCCAGCTGTGCCCGCTGGCCAGGACCGGGCTGACCCGCTCGCCCCGCCCGGTGCCCAGCGCGGTGCCGCCGAGGACCAGGAACGGCACGTCCGAGCCGATGCTGGCCGCCAGCTTCGCCAGCTCGTCGCGGCCCAGGTTGGTGCCCCACAGCGCGTCGCAGGCCACGAGCGCGGCGGCGGCGTCGGCGCTGCCGCCGGCCAGCCCGGCCGCGATCGGGATCTGCTTGCGCAGGTGCAGCCGGGCGAGCGGCTGCCGCTGGGTGTAACGGGCCAGCGCGCGAGCCGCGCGCAGCACCAGGTTGTCGTCGTCGAGCGGCAGCTCGCCGGCCCCCTCCCCCTCCATGGTCAGAGTGAGGCGGTCGCCGCGGCGCGCGGACAACTCGTCGTAGAGCGAGATGGCGTGGTAGACGGTGACCAGCTCATGGAAGCCGTCCCCGCGGACCGGACCGACGTGCAGGTGGAGGTTGATCTTCGCGGGCACACGGACCCGCACCGGCCCCGCTGAGCCCAGCCGGGGCCGCTCGTACTCCTCCTCGTCGAGCGGTTCAGTCACGCCGCAAACCTTACCCGCGCTCCCGGCGACGGCCGGTCCCGCTGCCGGGAGCGGCCCCACCGGCCGCGGCCGCGATGGCGACGAACTGCTCCATCGGCAGGGACTCACCCCGGGCACCGGGGTCGACACCGGCGGCGCGCAGCAGCCCTTCGGCGGCGTCCGGGCTGCCGGCCCACCCGGCGAGCGCGCCGCGCAGGGTCTTGCGCCGCTGGGCGAAGGCCGCGTCGACGACGGCGAAGACCGCGCCACGGTCCACGCCGGCCGGCGGGTCGCGGCGGGTGAACGCGACAAGACCGGAGTCGACATTGGGGACCGGCCAGAAGACCGCCGGTGGCACGCGGCCGGCCTGCTTGGACTGGGCGTACCAGGCGAGCTTCACGCTCGGTATCCCGTAGATCTTGGACCCTGGGCCGGCGGTGAGCCGGTCCGCGACCTCTTTCTGCACCATGACCAGGCCGTGCCGCAGGCTGGGCAGGGTGGCGAGCAGCTGCAGCACGACCGGCACGGCAACGTTGTAGGGCAGGTTCGCCACGAGCGCGGTCGGGGCTGAGCCGAAGTCCTCCGGCCGTACCTTCAGGGCGTCCCGGTTGATCACGTGGAGCCGGTCGGCGTGCTCCGGATCGTGCTGGGCGACCGTATCCGGCAGTGCGGCGGCGAGCGTGGCATCGATCTCCACCGCGTGCACCGCCGCCACTTCCGGCAGCAGGGCGAGCGTGAGCGAGCCGAGGCCCGGACCGACCTCGACCACAACGTCGGCCGGGTCGAGTTCGGCGGCGCGGACGATGCGCCGGACGGTGTTGGGATCGTGCACGAAGTTCTGCCCGAGCGTCTTGGTCGGGCGTACGCCCAGCCGTGTCGCCAGCTCACGTACCTCTGCGGGTCCTAACAACGTCACCCCGACAGCTTGCCACTCTCATGATCGGCGAAGAATTTCCGTCCCCGCCCGACACGGAAAATCCTTCGCGGATCACGGAAGAGGGCGTCACCAGGGGCCGAAGACCCGGTCGCCGGTCGCCGAGATCGCCGCACACAACTCCGCCAGGTCGACGTTCTTGACCTCGGCGAGGGCGCGCACGGTCAGCGGGATCAGGTACGAGGCGTTGGGCCGCCCCCGGTACGGCGTGGGCGTCAGGTAGGGCGCGTCGGTCTCCACGAGCAACTGGTCCGGCGGCGTCACCACAGCCGCCTCGCGCAGCGCGCCGGCGCTGCCGAACGTCACCGTGCCGGCGAAGCTCAACACGTACCCGCGCCGGACGCACTCCCGGGCGAACTCCGCGTCGCCGGAGAAGCAGTGCAGCACCACGGTGTCGGGTGCGCCTTCGTCGTCGAGTACGCGAAGGACGTCGGTGTGGGCCTCACGGTCGTGGATGACCAGGGGCTTGCCGTACCGCTTGGCGAAGCCGATGTGGGCCCGGAAGCTCGCCTCCTGCGCGGCCCGGCCCTCCTCCCCGGTCCGGAAGGTGTCCAGGCCGGTCTCACCGATGCCGCGTACCCGCGGCTCGGCGGCGAGCGCCTCGATCTCGCGCAGCGCCGCGTCCAGGTCGGGCAGGCGGGGGGCGTCGTTGGGGTGCAGCGCCACCGTCGCCACGACGGCTGGGTGCTTGCGGGCCACCTCGACACCCCACCGCGAGGAGTCGACGTCCACCCCGACCTGCACCAGGCGGTCCACCCCGACCTGGCGGGCGAGCGCGATCGCGGCCTCGACGCTGTCCGGGCCGTCGGTACCGCCCTCGTTGAGGGTGATGTCGAGGTGGGTGTGGCTGTCGATGACCGGCGTCGGCAACGGCTCCGGCGGCGGCGGGAACTCACCGGCCCGGCGGGCCGCTCGGGCCTTGCGGCTTTCGGCAGGGGTCTCGTTGCTCACCGCGCCAGCATCACATATGCCAGATTCATACTTTCGCACTAGGGATGAATAACCAGTTCAGCCGATTGGGTGTTTACGTGCAGTTCACGGCGCTGACTTAGGGTTCAGCCCGTGGCGCTGATCGGACGAGCGGATGACCGACCGACGTCGGCGCATGCGCCCCTGCGGGTGCTGCACGACGGCCGGTGGTTCCCGGCCGACGAGATGTCCAAGGGCGCGGCCTACGAGCTGTTCGCCGACGAGCCCCTCCCCGGATTCCTCCCCAATCCCCGCCCCGGCGCCCGGCACAAGTTTCGGCGTTTTGTCCACGCCACCGACGTCCTAGCCGCCACCGGACTCGGCTCCCGCGCCGCCGCGGTCATCGCCACCGGCGAGCAGCCACTGGCCGAACTGCCGGATCAGCCCTTACGCATGCCGGTCAGCCGCAGCCTGGACTGGGCCGGCCTGCACCGGCTCAGCCAGCAGCCGGCCACCGCCGATTCGGTCGTGGCCGCGATCCGGCGCAGCGCCACGATCCGGCGGGGAACTCGGATGATCAAGGTGCTGTCGGCCCGCCAACTCGTCGGCCACCTGCGCGGCTGGCTGCCCAGCGGCTTCTGCTACCGCGAGTACGACGTGGCCCACCTCCGCACGCCCGCGGAGCTGGGCGTGCTGCGCGGCGACGGCGCAGACCCCGGCGACGTGGTGTTCGCGCTGCGCTGGCGCGCCGTCGACCCGCTCGACTACGCGGTGCCGTCGGTCGACACCTACCCGGGGTTCGTGAACATCCCGCCGGGCGACCGCATGGGGCCGCCCATCATCGGCAGCGGGTTCGCGCCCGCCGACCGCCACCTCGTCCCGGAGTTCGTCACCGCCGATCTCGCCGACCTGCCGCTGACCGCCAACGCGTCGCTGCTGGCCTACACGACCGACGGCACCGAGGTCACGCTGTACACGTACCTGGCCGAGCAGCACACCTGGGCGCGCATGTGGGGCCCGCAGTGGCGCCACCTCCTGTCGAGCGTGCCCGAGGGGTTCCCCGGCGACCAGGAGTACTTTCCGGTGCCGGCCGCGCCGACCCGGTTCGTGGGCCGCTACCGGGGTGAGACCTACGACGCGATCGCCGACCCGCCGGGCGAGTTCCGGCTCGCGGCGAAGATCCGCGCCGCGCGCTACCCGGTGGAGTCGATCGCGCGGCGCACTGTATACGCCCGCTGGCGCGGGGTGCCGTGCACGATCGTGCGCAGCGAGGCCGGATGGCTGCGGGTACGCCCCTGCCGCCCCGACGCCGAGGCGATCGACCAGCTCGCCGCCCAGTGCGTCGAGCGGGGCGTGTACGAGACCTGGGCGCCGGCGACCGAGGTCACCGACGCCCGCGAGGTCGACATCGAATACCGCTTGTGAGGCTCAGGACGTGAGCCGCGCCAGCTCCTCCTCGATGATCGAGGGGTCGAGCTTGCGGAACACCGGCGTCGGCGCCGCGAGGGGCCGCCCGGTCGGCAACTCCACCGGCTCCCACCGGGCCCCGACCGTGTAGTCGCCGGTCAGGATCGGGTAGGTGTTCCCGTCGTCGAGGTCCTCGACTTCGACGATGGACGGCATCGGCGCGTGCACGCCCGTACCGCCGAGCAGCTCGTGGATCCGCTGCGCGGCGTGCGGCAGGAACGGCGTCAGCATCGTGTTGAGGTGACTGATCGCCTGCAGTGTCACGTACAGGATCGTGCCCATCCGCTCCTTGTCTTCCTTGAGCTTCCAGGGCGCGGACTCCGACATGTACTTGTTGACCTCGGCGACCAGGCGCATCGCCTCGCCGATCGCCGCCTTCTGGCGGTGCTTGGAGACCAGCGCGCCGACGGACTCGAAACCGGCGCGGACGGTCGCGAGCAGCGCCTCGTCGGCCTCGGTCAGCGGGCCGGGCGTCGGGATCTCCCCGAAGTTCTTGGCCGCCATGGAGATCGACCGGTTGACCAGGTTGCCCCAGCCGGCGACGAGCTCGTCGTTGTTGCGCCGCAGGAACTCGGCCCAGGTGAAGTCGGTGTCGTTCGACTCCGGGCCGGCGACGGCGATGAAGTACCGCAGCGCGTCGGCGTCGTAGCGCGCCAGGAAGTCGCGCACGTAGATCACGACCCGGCGCGAGGAGGAGAACTTGCGGCCCTCCATCGTCAGGTACTCGCTGGAGACGACCTCGGTCGGCAGCTCCAGGCGGCCGAACGTGCCGGGCTTGCCGTCCCGAGAACCCTCGCCGTTGTAGCCGAGCAGGATCGCCGGCCAGATCACCGAGTGGAAGACGATGTTGTCCTTGCCCATGAAGTAGTACTGGCGGGCCTCCGGGTCCTGCCACCACTGGCGCCAGGCGTCGGGCTTGCCCGACCGGCGGGCCCACTCGATCGACGCCGACAGGTAGCCGATCACCGCGTCGAACCACACGTAGATCCGCTTGTCGTTCCGGTCCCGCCAGCCTTCGAGCGGCACCGGCACGCCCCACTCCAGGTCGCGGGTGATCGCGCGCGGGTGCAGGTCCTCGACCAGGTTCTTGGAGAAGCGCAGCACGTTGGGGCGCCACCCCTCGCGGCTGTCCAGCCACTTGTTCAGCGCGTCGGCGAGCGCGGGCAGGTCGAGGAAGAAGTGCTCGGTCTCCACGAACTCCGGCGTCTCGCCGTTGATCTTGCTGCGCGGGTCGACGAGCTGCTCGGGGTCGAGCTGGTTGCCGCAGTTGTCGCACTGGTCACCGCGGGCGCTGTCGTACCCGCAGATCGGGCACGTGCCCTCGATGTAGCGGTCGGGCAGCGTCCGACCGGTCGACGGCGAAATCGCCCCAAGCGTCGTCTTCGCCACGATGTACCCGTTCCGGTACAGCGTCTCGAACATCTCCTGCACGACCGCGTAGTGGTTGCGGGTCGTGGTGCGGGTGAACAGGTCGTAGGACAGGCCCAGCCCGTGCAGGTCCTCCACGATCACCCGGTTGTACCGGTCGACCAGCTCGCGCGGGGTCACTCCCTCGGCGTCCGCCTGGACCTGGATCGGCGTGCCGTGCTCGTCGGTGCCCGACACCATGAGCACGTCGTGCCCGGCCATTCGCATGTACCGGCTGAAAACGTCGGAGGGGACCCCGAAGCCGGAGACGTGGCCGATGTGGCGCGGGCCATTGGCGTAGGGCCAGGCGACCGCCGCAAGAACGTGACTCATGGCGTTCAAGCCTAGTGACTGTTGCCCCGCTCGCGTGAACCGGCACATTTCCCACGCCGACACGCGGCCCGAGTTGCACCGAGACGGCCGCTTGACGGTGTGCAATGACGATTGTGACCGATCCCGCGACACCCCCGCTGCCCGAGTCGACCGCGCCCAACGGCGGCCGCCCCTGGCCCGCGCCCAGCCCCAACAGTGGCTGGTGGCGCGGTGAGGGCGATGCCGCAGCCGAGCGCCCGGCGACCCTGGATGACGATACCCAGGTCATCCGCACCGACCAGTTCCGCCAGCAGCCGACCTCCGGGGGCGCTCCCCCGGGGCCCGGCGAGGGTGGACGCCGGCGAACGCCGGAGGCGCGCTCGGCGGGCGAAGGCACGGACGCCGGCCCCGCGCCCGGCAGGACCGGCCGGCACGCGGCGCAGCCCATGAAGCCGACCATCACGTACTCGCAGCCGGCCGCCACCCAGCCCGCAGTCTCTCCGCCGGCCGAGCCGGAGCGGACCGCGGAGACCCTGCCGAGGCGGGCCCTGGACGCGCGGTCGGTGGGGCCGCACACCTTCGAGTTCACGGCGCCGATCCGCGCCACGGGCAACCCCACCATCGAACCGCCGACCGCGGAACTGCGCGGGCCGCTACGCCCCACGGGCAACCCCACCATCGAACCGCCGACCGCGGAACTGCGCGGGCCGGTACGCGCCACCCGTACCCCCGCCCCCGAAGAACCGCCCACGGCCGAACTGCCCGGGCCGGTCCGGCCGGCAGTCGATACCGCACCGGCAGCCGCCGCTGAGAAGCCTGCGACTGCCGCTACGCCCACCATGCCCCCCGCCGCGGTGCCCGCTGCCGCCCCTGCCGCCGTCCCAGCGCAGCCGGAGGGCTCGGCTGTCCGGCCACAGGGCGGCTTCCCGCTGTGGCCCGAGGGCGACGGCCCCACCGTGCCCATCATGAAGCCCGAGTCCACACCGGCGGACGAGAAGGCCGCAGCGAACCCGGAAGCGGGTACCGCCTGGCAGGCGGCCGAGATCGAGATGATGCGGGGCGGCCGGAGGACGACGGCCAAGCGCCCGACACAGGCGCCGAAGCGGGTCCGGAAGAGGGCCCGGCCGCCTGCGCTGGGCCTGACCGCGCTGGTGCTGCTGGCGCTGCTGGCCGGGTTCTTCGGCTGGGTCAGCGCCGACCCGTTCTGGCTCGCGGTCGGCCACGCTCAGCGCGGCACGGCGACCGTGACGCAGTGCGTCGGCGACGGCCTCCAGGCCCGCTGCGTCGGCACGTTCGCGGGGTCGAGCTTCTCCCGGGACCGGGTCGCGGTCAGCGCGCTGCCCCGGGCGGAGCAGCGCCCCGGCGCGAAGGTCACGGCACAGATGGTCTCGGCCAAGGGTCGCATCGCGTACGCGGGCCGCCCGACCTCGCTGCACCTGCGGTGGATCGTCGGCATCGTCCTGGTCGTGCTGTGCGGGCTGGGTATCGCCTGGGCGACCGGCGCCGGTCGTCTGGAGAGCCGGCGGGCCAGGATGACCGCGTTCGCGCTGAGCCTGGGTGGCCCGCTCCTGATCACCTTCGGGACGATCGCCGTCGCCTGGTAACCGTCACGGTGCCGCGTGGACGGCGTTGTAGACCTGGCGCTTCGGTACTCCACGCTCGGCGGCCACGGCGACGATGGCGTCCCGCCGGGACGTGCCCGTCGCCTCGAGCGCGGCCACCGCATCGACCAGGTCGGCTGTGGTGGGCGGCTCGGCGGGCACGGCCGGCGCTCCGGCGACGACGAGCGTGATCTCGCCGCGCGGTGGGTCCTCGACGACCGAGGTCGCGAGCTCCCCGAGCGGGGCGCGGCGGATCTCCTCGTACGTCTTGGTCAGCTCCCGGCACAGGGCCGCCGGGCGATCCGGGCCGAACGCCGCGGCGAGGTCGGCCAGGGTGTCCTCGACCCGGTGCGGAGACTCGAAGAAGACCAGGGTGCGGGGCTCGCGGGCGACCTCGGCGAAGTACGTCCGCCGCTCGCCCGGCTTGCGGGGTGGGAAACCCTCGAAGCAGAACCGGTCGGAGGGTAGGCCGGAAAGCGCCAGGGCGGTGGTCACGGCGCTCGGTCCGGGGGCGGAGGTGACCGGCACCCCGGCGTCCAGCGCCGCGCGTACCAGCCGGAACCCGGGGTCGGACACGCTCGGCATGCCGCCGTCCGTGATCAGCGCCACCGTCGCCCCGCCGGTGAGGGCGTCGACCAGTTCCGGGGTCCGGCGCTGCTCGTTGCCTTCGAAGTAGGACACGATCCGACCGGCCACGGTGACGTCCAGTTCACGCGCCAACCGGGTCAGCCGGCGGGTGTCCTCGGCGGCGACGACATCGGCCGTGGCCAGTACGTCGCGCAGCCGGGTGGAGGCGTCACCGACGTTGCCGAGCGGTGCGCCGAGCAAGATCAGTGCCACTCGGCGTCTCCTTCGTCGCTGTCCGGTGCGCATATGTCGCAAGTGCAGCCTACGATCGCCGGGTGAGCCCGGGCATAGCGACCGACGATGGATCGACCGCGATGACGATGGAGACGTCCACGGCGGATGCGGTGGGACCCGACAACGGCGCCGGCTCCCCGGTGCCGGAGGCGGTGCGGCGTCGCCTGCTGCCCCGCGTCGCCCGCGACCCGAGATCGTGGCTGGCCACAGCCCTGATCGTGGTCATCGCGGGGGCGCTGCGGCTGATCGGGCTCGCCCACCCGCGCGGCAAGATCTTCGACGAGACGTACTACGCGACCGAGGGCCAGGAGCTGTTCGACCACGGGGTCGAGTGGCGGCCGGAGAGCGACACCGGCGACTTCGTCGTGCACCCACCGCTCGGAAAGTGGATCATCGGGGCCGGCGAGTGGCTCTTCGGGCGCGCCGGCCACGGCGGCTGGCTCACCAACGGGGAGTTCGGCTGGCGGATCGCCGCGGCGGTGTTCGGCACGCTGTCGGTGCTGATCCTGATCCGGACCGCGCGGCGGCTGTTCGGCTCCACCGTGCTCGGCTGCGCCGCCGGTCTGCTGCTGGCCCTCGACGGCATGCACTTCGTGCTGTCCCGATCGGCGCTGCTCGACATCTTCCTGATGACCTTCATCCTGGCCGCGTTCGCGTGCCTGGTGATGGACCGGGACCAGCGGCGGGCCAGGTGGCTCACCGCGATGGAGGCCGGCCTCGACCCGACCGCGCCGGGACGGGCCGGCCGCCCGCGCCTCGGGGTGCCCTGGTGGCGACTGGGCGCGGCTCTGATGCTCGGCTGCGCCGCCGCGGTCAAGTGGAGCGCGCTGTGGCACATCCTGATCTTCATCGCGCTGATCGTCGCCTGGGAGGTCGGCGTCCGGCGGACCGTCGGCGCCCGGCACCCGTGGCGCGACACGCTCCTCGACGAACTCGGCTGGGTGCTGGCGGTCGTCGGGATCATCGGGGCGGTCTATCTCGCCTCGTGGACCGGCTGGTTCCTCAGTGACGACGGCTGGGCCCGCCACCACCTAGCCCGGGATCTGCACCAGCGCGAGTTGCCGGTGATCGGGGCGCTGCAGAACCTGTACCACTACCACGTCCAGGCGTTGAACTTCCACAGCGGCCTGCACGAGACCCACCGGTACCAGTCGGAGCCGTGGCAGTGGCTGTTGCTGGGCCGTCCGGTGGCGTTCTACTACAGCCAGGACGGCCCGTGCGGGGCCGCGACCTGCTCGGCGGAGGTGCTGCTGCTCGGCACGCCGGTGCTGTGGTGGTCGTTCCTGCCGGCCCTGGTCGGGCTCGTCTGGTTCGGCACGAGCCGGCGCGACTGGCGGGCCCTGGTGATCGGGCTCAGCGCGGTCGCCGGCATCGTGCCGTGGTTCTGGTACGAGATCAAAGACCGCACCATGTTCGTGTTCTACGCCCTGCCGTCGGTGCCGTTCCTGGTCCTCGCGGTCGTGTACGTGCTCGGCGCCATCATCGGGCCGGCGCCTGCGGCGCGCGGCGGGCCGGTGCCCGACCGGCGACTGTTCGGCACCATCTTCGCGGCGCTGTACGTGGCGCTCGTGGCGCTGTGCTTCGCGTACTTCTACCCGATCTACACCGGGAAGATCATCACGTACGCGGAGTGGAGCGCCCGCATGTGGCTCGGCGGCCGCTGGATCTGACCGCCGAGCCATCCAACCCGTGGCCCACGCGACACATCAGCCCACCTGGTGGGTCACCACGATGTTGCCGCGGGTCGCGTTGGAGTACGGGCAGATCGTGTCGGCCTTGGCGATCAGCTCATGGGCGGCCTCCAGCGCGACGCCCGGTAGCTCCACGGCCAGATCGACGCGCAGGCTGTACCCGACGGAGCCGGTGAGCTTGCCGATACCGACCCGGGCGGTGACCGACGAGCCGGTGACGTCCTGGCGGGCCTGCCGCGCCACCAGCAGCAGGGCGTTGTGGAAACACGCGGCGAACCCGGCGGCGAACAACTGCTCCGGGTTGGTCGCGCCGCCCGCGCCGCCCAGCTCCACGGGCGTGGCCACACGCAGGTTGAGGTTGCCGTCATCGCTGATGACCCGGCCGTCACGACCGCCGTTGGCGATCGCGCCCGCCGTGTACAGCACGGATTCGAGCATCAGGTCTCCCTCGTAGGCCGCAGGACGAGTTTGCCGGTGGTCCTGCGGGCGAGCAGGTCGGAGTGCGCGCGGCGGGCGTCCGCCAGGGGGTACTCGCCGCCGACGATCGGGCGTACCCGCCCGGCGGTGACCAGCTCGAACAGTTCGGTCAGCGCGGGGGCGAACATGCCGGGCACGGCGAGCGCCGGGCTCAGCCAGAACCCGACGACCGACAGGTTGCGCTTCATCAGGCGGCCGGGCTCGACCGGCTGCGCGACCTGCCGGGAAGCGGCGCCGAACGTGACGAGCCGGCCGAACTGGCCGAGGGCCTCGAACGCCGCGTCGAACACCGGGCCGCTCACCGCGTCGAGGATCACGTCGACCCGCTTGCCGCCGTTGGCTTCGATGACGCGCTCGGCGTACCCGTCGGCGTCGCCGGAGACGGCGACGTCCGCCCCGAGGTCCAGTGCGAGCTTCTGCTTGTCAGGCGTTGACGCGGTCGCGATCACACGGCCGGCGCCGAACGCCTTCGCCAGCTGGACGGCCAGGGACCCGACGCCACCCGCGGCCGCGTTGACCACGACGCTCTCGCCCGGAACCAGGCGGGCGCTGGTACGCAGCAGGTGCCACGCGGACAGGCCCTGGACCAGGAGGGCGAGCGCCTCCCCGTCCCCGACCGAGGCCGGCACCTCGACGGCGAGCGCCGCGGGCAGGAGCGCCTTCTCCGCGTACCCTCCGCCGTTACTCAAGCCCATCACCCGGCGGCCGTCGGCCGCGCGCCCGATCACCTCGGAGCCCGGCACGAACGGCAGCGTGGGGCTGCTCAGGTAGGACCCGTCGGCGAGGTGGGTGTCGGCGTAGTTGACACCGGCGGCTGCCACCTCGACCAGGATCTGGTCCGGGGCGGGCTGCGGGTCAGGCAGCTCGACGGGGGTGAGCACTTCCGGCCCACCATATCGGGAGATTTGAATGGCTCGCATGCGGGTCACATTAACGTACTTAGTACGTTGGGACGTCTGTGAGGATGACCACGTGATTCAACGCAAAGCCCGCGCGCCCCGGCACACCCTCGACCGGGCCACGATCGCCGCCGCCGCGCTGGAGTTGATGGATACCGACGGCATCCGGTCCCTGACGATCCGCTCCCTCGCCGCCCGGCTCAGCGTGGCGCCGATGGCGCTGTACAACCACGTACGCACCAAGGAGGAGATCCTCGACGCGGCGCGCGAGCACGGCCTGGCCAGACTGTCGGTCAGCGCCGGGACCGAGGGCCCGTGGTGGGACCGCATCCGGGAGATCAATCTGGCTTTCCACCACGCCCTGCGGGAGCACCCCAGCCTGGTCGGGCTCCTGGTCGCCCGCCCGCTCGGCGGGAACGCGCCGATCGACGCGGCCGAGGCGCAACTTCGCGTACTCGTCGAAGCCGGCTTCGCCCCCGACGACGCCGCGCGGGCCCACCTGACCCTGCTGCACTACGCGATCGGTTCGGCGGCGTGGACGTCACCGCGCGTGGAGCCGCAGGCCGTCGGTCGCGAACTGCTCGAACGCCTGCCCGCCGAGCGGTACCCGACCTTCGCCGCCCTCGCCGCGCCGCTGGCCGAGGCGAGCTACGACCCGAAGCAGTACGCGTATGGCCTGGATCTCCTGCTCGCCGGCCTGCGCGCGGCTACCACCCCTTCCACCCACCCCGATCTTCGGAAATGATCTCCGAATGAGCTACCTCGAGGACCTCTTCTCCCTTCAGGGGCGGGTGGCCGTGGTGACCGGCGGAAACTCCGGCATCGGGCGGACGATCGCGGAAGCGCTCGCCCTCGCCGGCGCCGGAGTGGTCCTGCTCGCTCGCGACGAGGCCCGGCTACGCGATGCTGCCCGGGCCCTCCCCCGCGCCGCCTACGTGGCGGTCGACCTCGGCGACCACACAGCCCTGGCCGCCGCCGCGAACGAGGCGGCAGAACTGTTGGGCGAGCCGGACATCCTCGTCAACTGCGCCGCGATCAACCCCCGGCCACCGTTGGCCGAGCTCACGCTGGAGGACTGGGACCGCATCTTCGCGGTGAACCTCGACGCGCCGTTCCTACTCGGCCAGCGGTTCGGCCCGCGCATGGCCGAGCGCGGCTGGGGACGCATCATCAACATCGCCTCACAGCAGGCGGTTCGGGCGTACGGCAACAGCGGCGGGTACGGCGCCGCCAAGGCCGGCCTCGCCGGACTCACCCGCTCGCAGGCCGAGGCGTGGTCGCGGTACGGCGTGTGCTGCAACGCGATCGCGCCGGGCATCGTCGATACGCCAATGACCGAAGCCATCTTCGCCGACCCGGCGCGCGCCAGCGCGGCCGCGGGCCGGACGATGACCGGCCGCAACGGCGTAACCACCGACTTCGCCGGGCTCGCGGTCTTCCTCGCCAGCCAAGCATGCGAATACGTCACCGGCCAGACCATCTTCGTCGACGGCGGATTCTCGGTGACCTGAATCTACTGTGGACCTAACCCGGCGCCTCCATCGCCTGCTCGGCCGTGTCGTAGAGCGGCAGCATGCGCGTGAGGTGGGTGGCGTCGAGGACCTGCCGAACGATCGGCTGTACGCCGGCGAGCCGTAACCAGCCCCCGTTACGGGTGGCCATCAGGTGAGTCTGAGCCATCATGTTGAGCCCACTCGAGTCGCACAGATCGACCTCGGTGAGATCCAAGATGATGCGGGGCTTCTCCTCGGCGGCGAGCGCCACCAGCGTCTCCTTCAACGCCTCATGGGTATCGAAGTAGATACTGCCGCTCGCGGCGACCACCGTCTGGTCCGCTATCCGGCGGACCGCGACATCGACCCTGTCCGTCACAGCATGGCCCGCTTCCCGATGGCCCGAATCCCTTGGGCGCGTGACCACTCCACCCCCAGCAGCCTAGTCTTCCACGGCCGTTCCGCAGGGCCAGAGCAATTGCCGCTACCGATCTTCACGACTTCAGTTGCCGCTCGGATCTACCCTTGGGCCGTGAAGATCAACCTCGCCGAGGAACTGCTCCTGCTGGCGTACGACGACGCCGGCTCCCTCAAGATCAGCGGACAGTCGCTGGACTACGGCCTGGCGGGAGCGCTCCTCATGGAGCTGACGCTGGCCGGCCGGGTCGACGTGGCGGACAAGCGGGTTGCCGTGATCGACTCGCGGCCGACCGGGGACCCGGTGATCGACGGGGCCCTCGCCCGCATCGGTACGGAGCGGCGCAAGCCACAGGACTGGGTCACCCGCCTCAGTAAGGGCCTGCGCGACCAATACCTGCACCGCATGGTCGACGCCGGCGTACTCCGGCGCGATCAGCACAAGGTCCTGTGGATCTTCCCTCGTACCCACTACCCGGCAGCCACCGGCGCACAGGCGGCACCGGAAACCGAGACGCGGCAACGACTGTTAGCGGCAGTGAATGGCGGCGGCCCGGTTGATCCCCGGACCGCCGCCCTGTGTTCTCTGGTCAGAGCCGTACGGCTGGAGGCTGTGGCCTTCCCCGGCCTGCCGAAAAGGCAGGTACGCGAACGCCTCCGGGCCATCTCCGACGCCAGCTGGCCGGCTGACGCCGTCCGCAAGGCCATCGAAGCGGTGGAGGCAGCCGTGATCGCCGGCGCGATCGCAGCGAGCGCCGCCGCAGTCACGGCCAGCTGAGCCGCAGCCGATTGGGCGCCGGCGCCGTCAGTCGACGCCGACGACGGCGCTCGTATCGATGCGGGCCTCCGGAAGTCCGAGCATGACGTCGACGCCCAGCACGCGGAGGATGCGCGCAGCGAAGGCGCTGACAGCGATCAACCGGAACCGGACGCCTACCTGTGCGCTGATGCGCTGGGCGACCACGAGCGTCCCGACGCCGGTGGAGTCGATGAAGTCCAACTCGCGAAGATCGACACCGATGGCGTGCACGTCTCCGCGATTGAGCATTGCAGTGATGGCCGTCCGGAACTGGTCGGCAGTTGCCAGATCGAGTTCGCCGCCTACCAGCACTACCACCTGGTTGTGCCCGGCCGGCTCGACGGTGATCCGCAGTTTTGACTGCCCTTCGGGGACTGCTATGTCCATAGTTCGGTCATCCTAGTCATACGAACGGCCATGTCGAGATGTCCAGATGACCGATCAAGGGCCGATTCGGGGCGCGACCAGCCAGTACTCACCCCTGCATGCAGTCTCAGCAGTTGGCCGTTAGGGTTACCCACTGCGAGCCGTTCGTCCGGCCCTCAACTGGGGCGTACGGTGGATGCCGCCAACACGTAACGCATAGAGAGAGATCGACAAGCAAGATGCCACCCGCATTGATCTACACCCGTCGGGCTCCTGACGGAAGCGTGCTCGTCGAGGTCCGCGGCGAGGTCGATCTCGAAACCTCCACCCGACTGCGCAACATCCTCATCGACACCGCCGCCCACCTGATGCCGACGAAGATCATGGTTGATCTGCTCCACGTGACGTTCATCGACTCGACCGGCATCGGCGCCCTGGCCGCCGGCCACAACGCCGCCCAGCAGCGACGTCTGGGGTTCGGCGTCCGCAACGCCAACGGCTTCGTCGCCGCCCAGCTACGCCAGACCGGCCTGCACGACACGCTCGTCGCCGACCAGGACCGGGGCCCCGGGCCTACGCGGTAGCCCCGCGCTCCCCTTACCGCTCCTGGCCAGTGACCGCGGTACTGTCATCGGCCGGCTGGGTCCGCTGGGACGGCAACCAGACGTGATAACGCCGACCGTCGGCGAGCACGCTCTCGACCTGGCCGACCAGATCCTGCGGCGCGACGGGCTTGCGCAGCAGGCGCGCGACCTTCGGCAGCTCGGCAGCGTCCATCTCGGCCCAACCGCCGGTCACCAAGATGATCGGGATCTCCGCGAGCTCCGGGTCAGCCTTGACCGCGGACGCCAACTCCAGGCCGGTCATGCCCGGCATCACCACATCGGCGAGCAGCAGATCCGGCCGGTGCTCCCGCACGCAGGTCAACCCTGCGCTGCCATCCGGGCACTGGACGACGTCGTGGCCGGCACGCGCAAGGATCCGCGAGTACGACTCGAGGAGGTCTGGGTCGTCTTCAGCGATCACCACGCGCGCCATACATGCTCCTCTGTCGATGGACTGGACCCGAGGATGGTACTTGAGGGGTGTGCCGCTCCTGATCGGTCGCCCGGGCCTGGGCGACGTGCTCATGCCCCGTCGCGGCCGGATCAGTCCCGACGCCGTGACGCGGGACTACTTTATTGAGGCTTACGGATAGGCTGCAGCCGCCAGCGTGATCACCGAGGAGCGAGTGTGTCGTACCGCCGTACCTTCATGGCGGATGTGCGCCGTCAGTTGGCAGCAGAGACGGAGAGCCACGCCATCTGGCGGATCCGCCTCTACGCCGCCTGCCTGTCCATCCTTTTCGGGATGGTAGGCCTCTCCGGGTTCCTGTCTATGGCGCTCGGCAACGTCTCCTGGGCCGCAGCGCCCGGCTGCCTGGTGATGCTGGCCGGTGGCGTGCTCGCAATCGGCGTCCTGCCCAACAGGAACATCGCGTCGTCGCGGCGACTGGGCTTGTTGGCGGCGGGCTGCACAGTCGTCGGGTTCGTGGAGTTCTTCCTCGTCACCCAATTGTCCTGACCTGGTCTCGGGGAGGCATCGGTGACGTTCGCTGTACAGCCGGCCTGGCTCGGCGGCTACGCCGGCCAGGTGAGCAGGGGCGCCGACGACGCCGCTCGCGTGCGGGACTATCTCGATCAGTACAAGGGATCCGGCGGTTTCGACGGGGCCCTCATCGAGCTGGTACGCAACGCGTACACCGGCTCGATGAGTGCGGCGATCACAATGGCGGACAAGGTAGCCCGCATCCTGCATGCCAGCGAGGAGGGGCTTTCCGAGGCGGCGAGCTACTACCGGAACACCGACGCGGCCGCCGCCGCGCGAGCGGACGCCACCGTGCCGGGCCGGTGCGCGACCATACCGACCGCCCTGGAAGAAGAGTGGACAGCCAACGCGTGCGCTCCGTCCTTCCTCGACTCGCGAGAACCGTCCGCGCGCCTGAAGCCGGTCGACGACGTGGAGTTCACACACCCGCTGGCCTTCCTGGACGACATCAGCGTGTCCAACTCGGCGCTGAAGGGCTTCGACTTCGTCTTCGGCTTCAACCCGCTGGAGAAGATCGCCGAGTTCCTCCTCGGTGACTGGAAGGCCGTCGCCAATGCGGGTGTGGCGATCGGCCGGGCGGCCGACGCACTGCACGACCTGGGGTACAACGTGCAAGGGGGCGCCATCGCGTTGCGAGGCGGCTGGCAAGGCGCCGCCGCTGATGCCGGCTATGCACACTTCACCGGCCTCGCGAGCGGCATCAACGCTCTGATCGGCCCGATGCGGGAGATCTCGAAGCAGTTCGAGTCCATCGCCCACGGCGTCTACAGCTTCTCGGAAGCGGCGACAGGCTGGGTCAAAGGCATGATCGATTCAGCCGTCGTCGCAGGCATCGCTGCCGCAGCCGGCACCGTCACCGCCGAGACCGGAGTCGGCGCGGTCATCGGATACGGGGTCGCCGCCTACGAGGTGGCCCGGATCCTCGACCTCTGGTACAAGGGCACGTCCGCGATGAACGCCCTCTACGGTGTGGTGCAGGGCGCCGTCGGCTTCATCGAGGTGAACCTGTCCCAGCTGTACGGGGCAGATCTACCCGAGCCGTCCGGCTACCCCGCCTACCGCCACCCCGTGGTCGCGGCGGCAAGCTGAAGCAGGAGGTCCGCCATGCACGACAGCGTGTACGAGCTGGTCGGCGACGATCCCCGCCTGGCCAAGCTGCTGCGCGCCAGCCTCAGCAAGCTCGCAGACGGCCCCGAGGGACCGCTTCGGGAGATGGCCGAAGGAGTCCTGAGCGGCCACGTCGACCTGCGTCAGGCCGCCATGTCGGACGCGTACGGCGACGAACTGGGAGCGGCGTTCGGGCGGTTCTGGTCGCACTACGAGCAGCTCGACCAGCGGGAGCGGGACGAACTCGTACGGCAGGCGGGGCAGCAGCTCGACGAGCTACTCGACGGACCGCGCCCTAGCTGATTCCGCCGAAACGTGGCCGCGCTGCGGGATGCCGTCGACACGCGGCGACGCTCGCCGAAACCGCAAGGTTATGGCTAGGTGGGCCAGAAGTCTTGTGGCCAGCGCTTCCGCTGGCCCCGAGCACTTGTGGTGGAGCTGAGGGGATTTGAACCCCATACACCCACGGTGACGATCGATCGGCAACCATCAGGTCAACTTGCACTGCTACCAGGCACGTCCTTGCCAACCTCTGACAACGCCTGTTGCCATTGTTCACTCTCCGTTGTACCGGATGTATACCCAATGATCTTGTTCTCAACGGGCACCCATGTCAGCCGAAGGAGTCATCCCGTCACCTTCACCGGACCATGCTGACCCCGCCGCTCAGGGTCAACTACGCCCCATCGATCGACGCTGAGCAGCCGCAACTGCGGGACTCGAACCCGCAACAACATCCAAACGTCGGTGGAGATCGGCCAACGGGACGTGCGTTGCGGTTGACCTGCGAAGACTTCCGGCGTTGACAGCTGCTGTCGCTGTTGGCGGCTGTCAGTTGTGCCGGATCTGTTCCCAGTGATCCTGGCTCCGTCAGGCACCGCGCCGGCCAAGGAGCCAGCTACCACCGTGACTGCATGCTTGTCCAACTATCCCGGAGCCTGCTGTCCGGCGAGGGCGACTATGGTGCCGACTGCCGGACCCTAGGATCGGAGCATTAACGATGCTCAACTTGTAGCCGGCACACGGGAGATGAAGCCAGTGAGCGGAGAAAGATACCATTTGCAATTTAGAGAAATAGAAATCGTCGAGCTTCTCCAGGCCATCATTAGCAACCAGCAGCCGGAAGTCACGATTTTTTTCCGAACCGGTAATTCGGACTGCCGAGCATCGCCGACTTCGCCCGGACCTAATCACCATAAGCGGGGAAACTGCAGAAATAATCGAAGTAAAGCGCGAGGCGCCACAGACCCTTGAACGACTTGAGGCCATCCGACAGCAACTACTGGACTACCGAGAAAGCGCCAAAATTGCATACAAAGGCAAATCCGTACACGTAACTCTAGCAATTCCAGACTATATAACACCAGATAAGCGCGAGCACCTAAGTGCGTACGGGATCGCCGTCTGGGATCGCGACTTCATCTGGCAGCAGGCCCGCAAGGCTGGACTCGAAGATTGGGCCAGAAGGCTTCTACCAGGACCTCCCGAAGGCGCCACTTCCGAGATTCCTGAGCCACCAAGGACGTCCATCCTGGAACGGATCAAATCTCTCCCGCCCGGAAGGGAGAACTGGTCCCTGTACCAAAAATTGTGCAGGCAAGCCTTTGAGCAATTGTTTTGTCCCCCATTAGACGCCCCATTAGAGGAAAGCGTCAACGAATCGAAGGTCAACCGACGCGATTTCGTAATCCCTAACTACGTCAGCGAGGGATTCTGGCAATTTCTTCGGGTGCACTATCGAGCCGACTACATCGTGGTCGACGCCAAGAACCTTGCAGGAGGCGTCAATAAGTGCCATGTACTACAGATATGTAACTACATGACACATCATGGCACAGGGTTGTTCGGAATCATAGTCACACGCAAGGGCAGTGACCGATCGGCCGATCAGACTCGAAGAGAGCAGTGGATCCTACACAACAAGATGCTGCTCGTCCTTAGCGATGAGGATATGACACAAATGTTCAACAATAAGGCTAAGGGGCAGGATCCGGCCACCGTAATTCGACAGAAGGTGGAAGACTTCCGGCTAGCAATCTGACTCCAAGTTGCCAGCGGATATCAGGCCAATCTTGACTATAGGACATGGGCACGACATAACCAGGATGCGCGCGTCGCTAGATCGAGGACAGAGTCCTGGCGTGCCTAAGCCATCCCGTCTGCTGTCGACCCACCCACCGGGGAGCGGGCCGGGGCTGGGGCGCCAAGGTGGAGCGCCCTGCCGGACGTACGACCTTGGCGCCCCGGTCCCGGTCTGCTCGGCTCTGCCTGGGTCGTCGGCGGGCGGGATGGCTTCTCCCCCATCCCGGAGCCGGAGGCCCCCGCCGGAAGCGTCTTCGCTTCTGATGAGTCCGGCCGTAGGCCGGTCCTCCTTGTCCTTGCCCCGTGCTGCCGATCGAGGCGGCCCGGGGCTTCTTGCTGTCTGGCGTCGCGCCGTCGGCGGGCTCGGCGGCCAGACCCCCTACGAACGCCTCAAACAGAAGACCACGACCCAGGCGTAAACGAGCACCGTCACTCGCACAGCGTGTCAGCCGGGACTCGGCACGTGTGAGCCGGAACACGCTGACCGAAGAGCCGAACATATTGGCTAGCTAGCCGCCTGGTCACTAGAAGATGATGACTAGATGCTCCAGCAGATGCTGAGGGCAAAGTGGGGGTCGGTCTACCATCCCAGACTTTGGAGGGCTAAGGGTCAATGCCAGGCCTGAGTGACCGGTTCGGTAGCTATCTCGCCCCTGACGCTGACACTCTCAGATCAGCTATGACTAAAGGGCTGATCGTGCTCGACACCAACGTCCTCCTGAGTGCGTACCGGTTTGCTCCTCAAGCACGCGAGGAGTTATTGACCGTACTTAGCCGACTTCAAGAACGCCTGTGGATCCCCGATCAAGTCGCATATGAGTTCCATAAGACCCGGTTTGGAGTGATTGCAGAACATCGAGCAGCATACGACAACGTGCTCGAAACTCTCGGCGGCCATCGTGAAGTCTACGAGAGAGACCTGGAGAATAAAATTCGCGAGCTAGCTAATCGGGCAGCGCTTTCGGATCACGAACGTGATCAGCTTATAGGGCTAGTTCGTAACAGCATGGAGCCCGTGCGTCGCAAGATCGAAACGCTTCGGAAACGGCATGGCTTAGGCGACGCGATATCGGATGACCCTATTCTGTCGCTACTACAATCGATCTTTTCCGACAAGGTCGGTGCAGCCTTCGAATCTGCCGAGGAAGAGGCTGCCGCTCGCGCAGCAGCAGACGCACGTATCAATGCGCAACGTCCCCCGGGTTTCAAGGATGCATCAAAGGAGGATCCTCACGGCGACTACCTAGTCTGGAGCCAAACCTTAAAGGAGGCCCAGCGAAGGAAAACTGAATTTCTCGTTTTCGTAACAGGGGACACTAAAGACGACTGGTACTTGCGAGTTAAAGGCAAAACCATCATGGCACGCCCAGAACTTGCCGAAGAGGTCCGTGAGGTGGTGGGCGCTCGTCTCATAGTGATGCAGACGAAAACGTTCCTGCGCCATGCGGGCGAACACCTTGAGACCAAGGTAAGCCCAGAGACCATACGGCAGGCCGAGAAGCTTCCGAACGTCGAGCGTGTAAGGGCAGCTAAAAGAGCTGCAGCACGACAGGCAGTGATGCAGGCAACTCAGGCAGAGCAGATGGCTCGTGATGAAGCGGACCGTGGCTTACACCTGCTTAGAAGAACAGAGAAAGAGCTGCATGAGGCAGATGGTTATGCACATGAGATCGCACGACGAGTGGCTCTAGCCAAGGAAAATCTCACTGAATCAGAAAATGATGAGTTACTTCGTCTATTTGAAGATGAATTGAAGGCCGCCAGCATGCGCAGAGAGGAACTCGAAAAGGATTACCAGATACTCAAGGCGCGTGCTTCAGAGCTACGACTACGGGCCGATCATGCTGCCATGGCGCGCGTTCACGAAACGGCGGTGGCAGACTATCTTGAAGGTTGAGACGTAACCGGGGCGCCCTGCACGGCGATCGCTTCCCCTTGGAATCTCCGACCTCTTGCCCAATGTCCGATCTGACAACAAGCTGGCAACGACCTAGTTCCTACATCGCAGACATAGGAGCAATAGTTCGGGCCAACTCGGCCATGCTCTCGACCACGGCATCAGCACCTGCAGCCGCGAGACGGCCCCGCTTCCCAGGCTTATTGGCGTAACCAACGCAGCGAATACTCGCCGAATGCGCCGCAGCTATGTCGGTAGCCGAGTCCCCCACGAGCGTGGTGCTCCAATGTGGAGCGTCCATCCTCATCATCGCCCGCACGACCAGGTGACTGTTGGGCTTCAGGAGCCGCGGGTCCATGCCCTTGTAGCGCCCAACGACCGTTACGAAGTTAGATGCGAGACCATGCCGTTCGAGGTAGGCCATGACGGCTTCGACTGAGTTGTTGCTGACGACACCAAGTGACAGGCCCTTCTCACGTGCGGCTTGAAGCACGTCCAGCAGGTGCGGCGTGCCCTCCGCCGTGCCAGCCGCATCGATTTCCGCCTGCCGAAGCACCTCATCGGCCTGTTGCATGAGCGCCACATTTCCAAGCAGAGGCGTGACGCCCAGGAGCTGGAGCGGATCATCTTGCTCTAGGAGGTGTTCTGGCACCGAGTCATCGTGATCGCGGATTAGTTCTCGGATTTCGGATGCGATCAGAGACGCTGGACGGCCGGCGAAGATGCTACAGATAGGGCCATCGAAGTCCAGGAGCAAGTTCTTGGTGTGCCTCATTACGGAGCCAAGGCCAGCATGGCTGATTACATTCATGCCGGATACTCTCGGGCGATCGTTGACCAAACGCTGTCGAACCAGAACCGAGCCTGCTCGACGTACTGAGTTGACTCGGCGGCGTCGTCGTCACTGACGGCAAAGTGAAAGAGCGGGACGTCCTTGCCAAGGACGTCGTGCATAGGCAACTTCTCGCCCTTGACAGTGACGTCGTGGGTGACGATCGGGTAGAAGCCGAAGAAGGCTTCTTCGTTGTTGAGAAGGTAGAGCTTAAAGAGAGTGGCGGCCCGGTGCGCCCGCACTTCGGCCGTTGCGCTGGCCATTAGGCCGAGGTCTTTCAACTCGCGCACCGACTCCACGATCGCCTCAGTGTGGCGCCGCGCGATCCGCTCAGCGCGCTCCCTCAGCATCGCGTCGTCACCCCCCGTGTCCGCCCTCGTCGGGACGGCGGCAGGCCCGCTCATGTCCGGCAGGAGAATCCGGATCGATAGCGACTCCGGTGCACGTTGACCGGCTCGGATCTTGTCGAGCGGCTCTTGCAAGAGCCCATGAAGTGTTTCTCCAGAGAACCCCGCGAAGTCGATCGCAACGTGCTGCCGATCGAAGGCCGCTTCGACGTGGGGCCGGAGGCCGACCGGCCGCTCAGTGCGGGCCCGGACGAAGGCCCCGCTCCCCTGCCTCGTGACGATGAGTCTTTCGGAGGTAAGAACCCGCAGCGCGGACTTGATCGTCTCGCGGGCCACGCCATACCGCCGGGCGAGCTCGTGCTGCGACGGCAGCCGCACACCTGGTTCAAGCTTCCGAGTCAAGATCGCCGCACGCAGGTGGTTAGCGATCTGCTGCGACGCCGGCCGTGGGTCGTCCGGATCCAGGCCCGGCATTTTGATGTCCGGTGGGATCACCTGCTCAGGATACGTCCTGGCTAGCCAAGCTAGAAGAATCTTGAACCGCTCGTCTTGAGATGACTAGCCAAGCTGGCTACCTTCCATTCAGGGCCGTATGACTAGCCAAGTTGGTCACGCTGGCGATCGCCCCCGGCGGGCGGGCCCTAGTTGATGGGAGTCAGTCATGGGTCGTTTGCTGCTGGACACCGCGCGGGCGTCTTACGAGGTGTCGGTCAACCTGGGCGCAAGTGGACTGGCCCTCCCTAGCAGGTACACCACCTCTCATCAGGTACACCACCTCTCATCCGGGAGCTGAGATGGCAGTGCTGCTCACGGCCGCATGCTCAGCGCTGGCGGCGGGCTTCGCCGCCGGCCTGTTTGCCTTCAAGGTCAAGACACGGTGGTGTAGAGCCTGCGGAGTCACGCTCACCTGCCCGGCCTGCGGCAGGTCTGCGGGCATCAGGATGGACGGTGGCCGGTAATGGGTGACGTCTACCTGAGCGCGGCGGCCGTCGAGCGCGTCTTCGCGGCCCAGGTACTCCTCGACCGCCACCTCCGCTCCGATGCAGGCGGTCGGTGCACAACCTGCGGGGAGCTGGAGCCGTGTTCAAGTCGCCTCGGCGCTCAACGCGTCTTCGCGCAGTACGGGTACCTTCCCCGTCGCCGCCCGGGCCACGCAGCAGCGACCCCCGCGCCGGAAACCCGCTTCAACTGGCTGAGCGACTGACGCCAGTGCAGACGATCAAGGCCACTGCCGTACCCAATCAAAGAAGGCCGCTCCCGACGCGGACTCTGCAAAGCCTCGGAGGGAGAGAGCAAGGCTCATCTAGCGCCGCAACGATACAGCGGAGGACGCTTCCCACTCGGCTGCGAGGACGGAGTAGAGCAGCGAGTCACGCCAGGATCCATTGGTGAAGACGTGGTCCCGAATGCGTCCCTCGTACTGCATGCCAAGCCGCTTGACGACCGCGATCGACGCCTCGTTGTCGGGACCGATCGCGGCGGAGATTCGGTGCAGGCCGAGTTGGCGGAAGCCGAAGTCGACCAGGGCACGAGCGGCGTCGGTGGCGTAGCCGTGGCCCCACTGGTCGTGCCGGATGGCGTACCCGAGCTTCGCCGCCTGTACGCCGTCCAGCCCCAGACGCGCGAACCCGATCAACTCGTCACCGGGCAGGGTCACGACAAGGTAGTACTCGGTCCGCGGGACGGCCTGAGCCCGCTCGACAACTCCGTCGATCATCGCTTGAGTAGCGGCTTGGTCATGGACGTCAAACGAGAGCCATCGGGTCACGTCCTCGTCACCGACGATCGCGAACGCGGCATCCACATCGTCCCGCCGGAATTCCCGAAGCACGACGACGCGGCCGGTGAGGGTGACCGGGTACATGGGCAGATCTTCCCCTACCGAGACAAGGCGCCTACCGGCGTACGGGTGAAATCCTCGATGAACCCGGGCGAGTGATGCGGCCAATCCCTCCCGGGCCGCGGCGATCAGGCCCGCCGGAATGCACCTTCAGATCGCACGCCTTCTCGACCTTGGGAGTAGCAATGGACCTAGAGCATCCAGGCTGGTGTGCGTCTCGACGCTGCCGCGCAGCCATCGGCGGCACGCACAAAAGCGACGCCGTCGAGATTATCCACGGCACAAGCCGGGCGAGCGCCTGGCTCCAGCAGCAACCCGCCGACGAAGCGTTCCTCGCGCTGGTTACCACCTACCACGGCATCAGCGCCCCGGTCGCATTCCTGCCACTGGCCAAGGCTCGCGCCCTACTGGGCCAGGCCGGTGGACTGATCACGCAAGCCGGTGACGACGAGGCCGATCCCGCCGTCGCCGGCCAGCTACATGATCGGTTCGTGGGCGGGTCGCCACCACTCCCCGATGGATCGTGATCGCCCGGGCAACGCGGCCCCGGCGTTTAGGAGTGGCGGCGGATTCGCTGCCACCCGTTCCCGCCATCGGGATCACCCCAAATGGGGGTGCCGCGGCAGGTTCGGACGTGGCGCCGGGCACGGCTCCCGTAACTACGCTTGATTGGAAGGAGGTGATCTCCATGCCAAGATTCCTCATCCAGGGGAGGTTCACGCTCGACGGACTCCGCGGACTGCTCAAGGACGGGGGCAGCGGGCGCGTCGAGGCGGTCCGGCGGATGGCCGAAAGTGTCGGCGGGCGCCTGGAGTCGTACGACTTCGCGTTCGGCGAGCCCGACACGTACGTGATCTGCGAACTGCCCGACACCAAGACCGCCGCCGCCGTCGCTCTCGCGATCGGCGCATCCGGTGGAGTCACCACCAAGACCGTGGCCTTGCTGACCCCAGCAGAGGTCGACCAGGCGGTCAAGCAGCGCGTCGACTACCGCGCACCCGGCGCCTGATCCGACGACGGTCAGCCGCTGACCCAGCCGATCAAAGAAGGCCGCCCCCGACGGGAGCGGCCTTCTCACTGCGGTGGAGCTGAGGGGATTTAAACCCCATACACCCACCGTGATGATAGATCGGCACTGATCAGGCGGATGTACCGGCCTTCGCTCCATATGGTGTGCGACGAATGCTCGATCAAACACAAGCACTTGGGACAGTTGGTGGTACGCCGTGGGTGGTTTACAAACATCGTTTTTGGCAAGTCACGCCAGCTTGATCGCTCATGCCACCCGGTTTGTTCGAGGGAAAGGAGTGAGCGTGGGCAACGTGACCCGCAAAGGCGCCTCAAGCCAGCCCCAAGCCATTCGCTATCTGACCGAGGTTCGCCGCCTAGTGATGGCGCTGGCTGCTCTGGTGACTGCGGTCGGGAGCGTCATCGCCCTGTTCGTGAGGTAGGTTGCCTGGCGTAGATGGCAGAAGATGCACAGACGACGGCCCCAGGGTATTCCTGGGGCCGTCGTCTTGGAGCAATGCTCGAAACCTGTGGATAAGCGCCGGAGGGCGTACCCTCCCAGCGAGTCGAGTCTAAGTCAGGGAATCGAGTAGAGCCCGCGCGCCAACGCGAAACGGCGGCCGGTGGCGCTGCTGTTCACCGACGAGCAGGGCCGACCAATCCACGATCAACGGTGGTGTGACACCTGGACTGTCGGTTGGGCCTCCAGTTGCCAGTCGGGCATCAGACCTCCGGCTGGAGGTGATCGGTGACCCAGTCACGAAGGCAGGGCGCTTCGTCGCGGCTCATCCAGTCGGTTCGTGTTGGTGGGGGCAACGGCCCTCTTGACCCGGTGCTTAGCCTGAAGGCATGGCGGGATACCTCACGGCCGTGGTGCTGAGCGTTCTCGTCATGACCTTCACAATTAGGGCACTCCGTAGCCGGAGGCGCGAATCTGCGCTGGAATCTGGAAAGCAGGCGGCCCGCGAGCTTCGCCGTGAGTCGATGCGTCGAGGCAAACCCAGCCAATCATTGGACTCGCCCATTTACCACTCTGCGGCGGAAGGGCCCATCACGGCGGGCGATATCTGACAGCGGAGAACTGGGAACTGTTCGCATCGTGGATCTGCCCCAGGTCGTGACCCTCCGCTGTAAGGCTCTTCTGACGTGGCCCACTGTGTCCGCCGAGGTTCCTCACGTCCAGGCCGATCGCCCCGTCGGTCCGGGCTCGCCTGCGGTCATCCAACTCGGCTGATTTCAGCTGTAGATGTCAGGGATACGTCCGCACCGCAGTATCGATGTCCTGGTCTAAGAGGGCCGCGTGGATGGCAATGGCTACGGTGCTGGCGTGGCCGGCGGCGCCGATCGCCAGTAGTGCCGGGTTCGCCGTGGTGCCGGCTGCCCACACGCCCGGGACGCTCGTCTGCCCGACCGCGTCGATCCCTACACCGCCGGCGTTTGGACCGTCTGAAATCAAGCGGCAGCCGAGCCGCGCAGCGAGGTCGCTTTGTTGGTGCTGGCGGGTGACGACGAAGACCGCCCGGCGGACGATCGCCTCACCGTCGGCCAGTACGAGGTCAAGTCCCTCGGCATGCTGCTTGACACTACGGACCCGTTCGGTGCGCACCCCCACCCCGGCGGCGGCCAGGCGTGCCAGGTCTTCGCCGCCGAGCTCGTCGCCGTCGGTGAACAGCAGGACGTCGTTGCTCCACCGGCTCAACAGCAACGCGCGCTGGACTCCCCGCGCCGGGAGTCCTCGTATTGCGAGCTGGGCAAGCGGTTGGTCTCGGACCTCCCAGCCGTGGCAGTGCGGACAGGCCACCACCTGGTCACCCCACCACTGCGAGATCCCCGGCACCTGCGGGAGTTCATCGGTCAGCCCAGTCGCGAGCACGATCGATCGAGCCGACCATTGGCCCCCTTGACGGGTCGAAACCTTAAACCGCGGCACACCGTCCGCCACCGGCTGGATGCTTTCCACCCGGTCGGATACCAGGGTGACGTCGTAGGGCGCCAGCATGGAGCGTGCCGATGCCAGTAGCTCCGCGGGGGTCGGCGCAAGCTGGCCGAGGAAGTTGTGAACGTGACGCGCTGGCCGGTTGCGTGGCTGGCCGTCATCGACGAGCACGACCCGGCGCCGGGCCCGCCCGAGCGTCAGAGCGGCCTGCAACCCGGCCATGCTTCCACCCACGATCACGACGTCGCTGTCAGACATGCTTCCGATCATGCACGCCCATGCCATTATGTAGGATGCTTGTCCTACATAATGGGAAACATATGCATTGACCAGCACCTGCAGTGGCGATCCCCAAAGCCCGGGCGCGGACCTGCGCGAGCCTCCTGGCTGATCTCGACGTGCATCCTCGGGTCGCGATGCAGATCCTTCGGCACGCGGACTTCAAGGTCACGATGGAGAGCTACACCCAGGTTTCGTCCAAGCAGACCCGCGACGCTCTCAAGCGGCTCGGCGAGAGCCTGGACGGATCATGACTGCTGCTGTACTCCGCTGCCGTACGGACGCGAAATGGGCCGTCTCCGAATCTTGGAGACGACCCATTTCCTGCGGGTGGAGCTGAGGGGATTTGAACCCCTGACCCCCTCGATGCGAACGAGGTGCGCTACCAGTCTGCGCCACAGCCCCTTGCTGATCAGCTACCTCTTAGTAGCGGACCGGCGACCAGGTTAGCAGGTGCGGAGGACAAACCGCGAATCGGCTCGCCGCGACGCGCCAGCGACGAAAACCCGATCACCAGTCCTGCCCCACGGCCCGGGCCTCGTACGCACGCCCGCGTACCGCCGACTGCGCAGCGAGCCGGACCGCCTGCCGGCGGGTCTCCTCGCGCTCCTGCAGCTGCCGGCGCAGCGCCTCCCGGCGCGCCGCAGCCCGCCGGGCCTGCTCGCGGCGGATGGCGGCCTGCCGGGCGGCGACCCAGGCCGCGTAGCGCGCCTCTTCCCGGCGTCGCCGCTGCTCCACGATCGCCCGCTGGCGCAAGTGAACCATGTACGCGACCAGGAGCGTCCCGGTGACGGCGGTACTGATCCAGAAGCCGGGACCGACGACGATCACGCCGACCAGCTCGACCAGGTTGAGCAGGAGCAGCGCGGCGAACACCCGCCGGCGGCGGTAGACCGCGGGGGTGTGGCGCAGGCGCATGGGCGCCCGCTTCGGCGTACGGCGAACTGAGCCCGACTCTTCCGAATCATCGGGGCCCGAAGGCGAGACCGAATCGGGGACCACAGCGAGGGCAGGCTCGCCCACGGGGACCCCACCGCTCATCCGGGCCACGATGAAGCGCGGCGGGTTCACCGGCCGCTTTCCGGGCACGGTGCGGCGACGGCGGTGCGTCTGGCCTCCGATGCGGGCCAGTACGCGCGCCGTTGACAGCGCCCGCTCCGCCACCAGCCGCTCGGTGGCGTCGTACCGGCGAACGAGAGCCGGAGCGAGCGCCAGCAGGCCTGCGGCGGCGAGGACGGCGAGGAGCACCGAGGTCGGCACCCTCACCCCTCCCGTCACACCTGTATGGCAAAAGAAGAGTTACCAGACGGCAACTCCAATGCACGAGGTTACGTCGTGAGGTCGATTATTTTTCGACGCCACGCTGCGTATTAGCGTTACGAACTTTTTGTGCCTGATGGGCTGTCAGCGGAAAGCCGAAAGGGTGATCACGCAGTGGCGCGCAAGCGATGCCAACGCGCCAACAGACCGCCATCTGCGCAAACGTCCTCCGCGGTTAACGCGTATCCGATATGGTCGCGCCACTCGCCGTCGATGTGCAGGTACCTCTCGTGGTACGCCTCCTGGCGGAAGCCCAACTTCTCCACCACCCGCCGGCTCGGCTGGTTTTCCGGGCGAATGTTGACTTCAATGCGGTGAAGGCCGCCGGCGGCGAACGCGTGATCGACGGCGAGCGCCAGCGCGGTCGGGATGACGCCGCTGCCGGCGACCCGTGAGTCCACCCAGTAGCCGGCGTACCCGGAGCAGAACGCCCGCCGCACGATGTTGCCGAGCGTCAACTGCCCGACGAGGCGCTCCCCCGCGTCCGAGACCAGGCACACCGCGAACGGCATGGCCGAGCCCTGCCGGGCCGCGCGCCGCAGGTCACTGTAGACCGACCGGAACGCGGCGGGCGAGTTCAGTTCGTACCAGGAGCCGTACGGCGTGGGCTCCCAGCGCGCCAGCCACGCCTCGTTGGCGCGCCGCACCTCCGACCAGGCCCGGGCGTCGCCGCGACGGTACGGTCGCAGCAGGACCGCTCCGTCGCTGAGCACCGCGGGCCAGCCGGGCTGCATCACCGGCGTCGGTCCAGCAGCAATACGTCTACTGTGGAGCCCGCTGGCGCCGTCGTCACCTTTTCGCCAAGCACCATCAGGCCGTTGGCCTCCGCCAGCCCGGACAGCGTGTACGGGCCACCGGCGAGCGGCGCCACCGTGTACCCGCCACCGCGCCGTTCGGCGACGTACGCCGGGCGAAACTCGCGCAGTCCCGACGGCGACTTGATCGTCTCCAGCAGGTGCGCGCGGACGCTGGGCCGGAAGATCGGGTCGGCACCGGCGAGAACTTGGATCACCGGCCGAGCGAGCACCTCGAAACCGATCATCGCTGCGCCGGTGTCGCCGGGCAGGCAGATGATGGGTACGCCCTCGGCCCCGGCCATCGACGAGAAGGCGCCGTAACCCAGCGACGTACAGGGATAGACCGAGACGCCGGTGAAATGTACCGGTGGCCGCAGCCCCTCCCGCCTGGACAGTACGCGCCGCACCATGTCACCCGGTCCGGTGCCCGTTCCCCCGGTGGTGACGATGAGGTCCGCCCGAAGAGTCTGGTCCTCGAGCAGACCGCGCAGGCCTTCCGGGTCGTCGTCGCAGATGCCCACCCGGTACGCGTGGGCGCCCGCCTCGGCAGCCGCCGCCGTCAGCGCGTGCGAGTTGGCGTCGACGAGCTGTCCAGGTTGGCTGGCGCGCCCCACATCGACCAGTTCATCGCCGGTCGACACGATCACCACTCGGGGGCTGGGGCGCACGATCACGTGGCCGATACCGCAGCTGGCCAGGAGCGCGACGATGGCCGGGCTGACGTAGGTCCCCGCACGGACCAGCAGCGAGCCGGGCTGGATCTCGTCGCCCGCCCGGCGCAGACCGTACCCACGCTTCGGCGGCGCCCCGTACACCTCGACCGCCGCCATGCCCTGGTCGGTGAGGTACGCCGGGACGATCACGTCGGCCGCCGCGGGCAGCATGGCACCGGCCCCGATGGAGAAGCAGGTGCCGGGGGTCAGGCGTACGGGCCGCCAGCTGGCGGCGCCGAGGTCACCGATGACGTTGAGGCGCACCGGCCGGCCCGCCGAGGCGTCCGCGATGTCTTCGAACCGCGCGGCGTACCCGTCGATAGCCGCGTGGTCGAACGCCGGCAACGGACCGGGCGCGTGCACGTCCTCGGCGAGGACGTTGCCGTGCGCCTGGGTCAGGTCGAGATCGAGCGCCGGCAGGGGCCGAAGCCCTCGCAGCACACCGGACAGGTACTCGGCGAGCGGGGTCAGCTCGGCGCCAGCCGGTTGGACAGCCGCGTCGAACTCCGCTGGAACTGTCGTCATACCGCTCGCCTCCTTTCCAATCTCGAACTCTCCCGCCCGTCATATCCCGAATATCTCAGGCGACTATGGCCTAGCGGATCCTTCTGAATCACCAATAGCTTCCACAAACCTGCGTAGCCACGCCGTGAAATCCGGCCCGATATCGCGCCGTTGCGATGCGAGCTGAACAACGGCCTGGAGGTATCCGAGTGGCTGGCCGGTGTCGTAACGGGTACCCCGGTAGATGACACCATGAACCGGCGTTCCCTCGGCCAACAGCAGCGCCATGGCATCGGTGAGTTGGATTTCCCCACCGCTGCCGGGCTTGACCCGTTTGATGGCACTGAAAATCGTGGGCGGTAGCACGTAGCGCCCGAGTACGGCGAGATTGCTCGGCGCCTCTTCGGGCGTCGGCTTCTCCACCAGGCCGGTGACCCGGACGACCTCCTGCCCGACGTCGGGGAGGCCGGATTCGGCCGGCTCCACCGACGCGATGCCGTACCGGCGCACCTCGTCCGGTTCGACCTCGAGGAAGGCGAGCACGATCCCGCCCGTACGCGCCTGCAGTTCGAGCATCGCCGGCAGCAGCGGCTCAGACTCGTCGACGAACTCGTCGCCAAGGAGCACCGCGAACGGCTCGCCCGCGACGTGGGACTCGCCGACGCCGACCGCGTGGCCCAGCCCGAGCGGCTCGTGCTGCCGGCAGGTGTAGATGTCGGCCAGCTCGCTGGGGCGCTTGACCGCGGCGAGCCGCTCGTCGTCACCCTTCTCCCTGAGCCTGGCCTCGAGGTCGGGCCGGCTGTCGAAGTGGTCCACCATCGAGGTCTTGCCGCGGCCTGTGATGAGCAGGATGTCGGTGATCCCGGCGTTGGCTGCCTCCTCGACGATGTACTGGAGGACAGGCCGGTCCACGACAGGCAGCAACTCCTTCGGCACTGCCTTCGTCGCTGGCAAGAACCGGGTGGCGAGGCCGGCTGCCGGGATGACAGCCTTGACGGCACGGTGCTGCTCAGAAGTGGACTGTGAGGGCCCGCCAGGGGCTTCCGTGGTTGTGCGCACGCTGTCGACCATGTCGGGAGACTAACCGTCATGGCTCCGCCGTGGAGGCTCAGGCACCTCGGGAGCACCGACAGCCGAGACGGCCGCAGCGTCCGGAGCGCTCCCGCCGCGCGCCCACGCGCCCCGAAACGTGTCCCGTCCGCCGGACTTCGCCTGGTAGAGAGCGTCGTCGGCCGCCTCCAGGACGGCCGCCCCACTCGCACCATGGTCGGGGTAGACGGCGATGCCGATCGACGCCGTGATCGGAATCCGCACGGGCTGCACTGACCGCTCCAGCCGGACAAGCATCGGAGTACGCCGGATCGCCGCGCCGAGCCGCTCGGCCACCACCGCGCCGCCGGCGGCGTCGGTCTCCGGCAGGAGTATCACGAACTCCTCGCCGCCCTGGCGGAAGGCGAGGTCAACCTCACGGATCTCGACCCGGATCCGGCGGGCGAACTCGGCGAGCACGGCGTCGCCGGCCGCGTGCCCGTACGTGTCATTGACGTCCTTGAAGTGGTCGAGGTCCAGCGCGAGCACGGTGAGCTGGTGGCCGAAGCGGCTGGCCCGCTCGACCTCCCGGCGCAGACTGTCCTTCAGGTACCGGTAGTTGGACAGGCCGGTCAACGGGTCGGTCAGCGACAGCCGCTGAGCCTCCCGGTGCACCCGGACGTTGTCCAGCGCGACGGCGGCCTGCCCGGCGAACGTGCGCAAGGTCACCACGTCGGCGTCGTCGAACTCGTCGAACCCGTGCCGGTCGTACAGCGCCAGCACACCTCGGGCCGGGCCGGGCGACTCGAAGTTCTGGGCGGACTCGGCGGCGGCGGTACTCAAGCCCCCGGTGGGCCCGGCGATGGCGTCCGGCCCGTACGCGGTGAACGGCACCACCACGTAGGCGCGGCAGCGCGGCTCGTTCGCGGCCAGCTGAGGACCGTCGCGATCGGTGCGCCCCCGGCGCGCCTCGCCGCTCGCGGCGACGGCGCCCAGCAGGCCCTCTCCCATCCGTAGCCGAAGGTCTCCGACCACGATCGGCTCGCCGCCCGGCCCGCGCCCGTCGAGGCCCTCGCCGCACTGGCCGACGAGTACGCCGGAGGCCTGGTCGGTCAGGAGCAGCACCCCGGCCTTCGCCCCGGTCGCCGACAGCGCGCTCTCCAAGATCACCTCGAGGATGCGGTTGACGTCGTGGGTACTCGAGAGGGTGTCCCCCACGAGCCCGAGGTGCCGGCGAAGCTGATCGCGGCTGACGGTGAGCGCCTGGAGGTAGTCCTGCATCTCGCGCGCCATCCGGTTGAACGTCGTGCCCAGCCGCCCGACCTCGTCACCGGTGCGCACGGGCACCCTGATACCGAGATCGCCGCTGGCCAGCCGGTCGACGGCGCGGGACAGCTCGGTGAGCGGGCGGACCGTGGAGCGGGCGAGCCACCAGGCCGCGGCGACCGACAGCAGCCCGGCCAGCACGACGACGGCGACGAGAACGGCGTACAGGGCGCGTGGCTCTTCGCGGCTGACGGACAGCGCGAGGGGCAACGGTTGCCCCGGGCCCCGGTCGAGCCGGCGCACCAGCTTGCCGCCGTCGGTCTCCCCCGCCGTCCCGGGGCGCAGCCCTTCGGCGACCCGGGTGACCTGGCGCTTGTCGGCGTCGCGCTCGGTACTCCAACCGCCGCCGCCGAGCACGGTCACCGCCGCGCCGGCCGCCGCGGCCAGCCCGCGTACCAGGGTGGGATCGACCGGTTCGACGGCGTACGTGTACCCGAGCCGGCGGCCATCGGCGTCGATCACCTCGACGCGCGCGGCGACGGCGGTGACCGTGGCGGCGCCGCGCGCCTCGGAGCAGTCCGCCCACGGCTTCTGCGGCAGCGCGCCCGCGCCGTACTGGACGGTTCCGGCGGGGTCGACGAGCTGGACGCCAGCGGCGAGTTTCCGGTCGACCACCTGCTGCGCAGCTGCGGCGTCGCGGTTGCCGCCGAGCACCGCCGCCGTCTCGGCCGCGGCGCGCAGGCGCTGGCAGAGCGCGTTCATGCCGGTACGCACGCCCGCGGCGGCGAGATCCAGGCGCTCGGTGGCTCTACTGTCGTTCACCGCGCTGACGGTCATCGCCACGAAACCGACTCCGAGCAGCACGGGGCCGAGGACGACCGCGAGGAACGCGACAGCCAGCCGCGTGCGCAGCGTCACTCGTCCTCCCGATGTCCAAGGGGGGTGCGGTAGATCACGGCCGTGTGATGCTGTCTTAACGTACGGCCTTCCACCGACTGCCGCCGAGGTCCCTTGTGTCCGATTTTTCTGGTCTGGGCAGCTTAGCCCGAAAAGATAATGTTGCCGTAGAAGCCGCGCCGGGGCGATCCAAGCCCGAAATCCGGTCCGCGATGCTGGCCGCGCGCCGGTCACAGACCCCGGAGGTACGCGCGGAGGCCGACGCCGCGATCCGAAGGGTCCTCGCGGACGTGGTGGCCACGGTCCGGCCCGGCACCGTCTGTGCGTACCTGCCCATGGGGGGCGAGCCGGGCGGGGCACAACTGCCCGATCTGCCGGGCGTGGGCCGGATTCTCCTCCCGGTACTGCGCCCCGACCTGGACCTCGACTGGGCCACCTACCCCGCTCCCCTCGTCCCTGGGCGGTACGGGCTCGCCGAGCCCGAGGGCCCGCGCCTCGGCGTCGACGCGATCACCGAGGCCGACCTGATCATCGCTCCGGGGCTCGCCGTGTCGACCGACGGCGTACGGCTCGGTCGCGGCGGCGGCTCGTACGACCGCGCGCTCGCCCGGGTGGCCCCGTCGGCCGTCGTGGTCGTACCGCTCTACGAGGGAGAACTCGTCGACCGGCTCCCGGCCGAGCCGCACGACCGGCCGGTGGACGCGGTGGTCACCCCGACCGGGGTGCGTCTGGTTGCTCACACTGGACGAAACCACCCTGCATGACGCACGATTGGCACTCGAAGATGCCGAGTGCCAAAACCACGGAGGCTGCCGTGCCGACTTACCAGTACGCGTGCACCGCGTGCGGTCATCAGCTCGAGGCGGTGCAGTCGTTCAACGACGAGCCGCTGACCGAGTGCCCGGAGTGTCAGGGCAAGCTACGCAAGCTGTTCTCGGCTGTGGGCATCGTGTTCAAGGGCTCGGGCTTCTACCGCACCGATTCCCGCTCGGGTTCGAACTCGACATCGACCAGCTCATCCTCGAGCACCTCCAACGGCGGCGCGGCGACCAAGGCGAGCTCCGACACGAAGTCGACCGACACGAAGTCGACCGACAGCGGCAAGTCCGACAAGGCGCCCGCCACGAGCAGCACCGCCAGCTAGTCGGCTCGTCAGCCCCAGTGCGGCGGACGGTCTGCCAGGAGGCGATCGTCGTTACCGGCGCGGCGCTCGCCCCAACCCGCGTCGGTGTCATCGCCGGTCTGGTCGGGCAGGACCACGAGGTCGTCGGTGAAGGCCACCTCTCGCCGATCGTCGGCCGAGCTGGGCGCGAGGTGCAGGTCGTCGCTTCGTCGTGGCACAAAACGAAGCGTAGCCGCATCCCCTTGGTAGCGTCGGGCGCGTGACCAGCCCCACTCCGGACGACCAGTGGCGGCGGCCCGCCGACGCGGTGCCGCCCCCTCCGCCACCGGTACGGGAACCCGCGCCCTACGCGGGTCCACCATCGGCCACTCCCCCGCCGGCCGGCTGGCGGCCGCCCCTCGTCGTGCAGGTGCCACCGCCGCGGGAGCTTCCGCCCCAGGACCTGCCGCGCCTGGACGAGGCCGAGCAGCGGGCCCGCACCCTCACGTACGGCATCGCCATGGTCGCCGGGGCCGTCATGATCGTCGTCATGCTGGTGCTGTGCGGCCGCGCGCTGTTCTGACCGCTGTCGCCCGCGACCCGCCGTCGCCCGCGACCCGCCGTCGCCCGCGACCCGCTGTCGCCCGCCACACCTTGAGCAGGCCCTTACTGCGTGCTCTTATTGGTGCATGCCTGCCGAAGAGCTGCTGCGATCCCACGGCCTGCGGGTCACTCGGCAGCGCCTGGCTGTCCTCGATGTGCTCGAGACCGACCGCGGTCATCTGGACGTCGAGCAGATCACGGCCAAGGTACGCGCCCGGCTGGACTCGGTCTCGGTGCAGGCCGTCTACGACGTGCTCGACGCCCTGTGCCGCACCGGCCTGATCCGGCGCATCGAGCCGGCCGGCGGACCAGCCCGCTTCGAACGCCGGGCCGGGGACAACCACCATCACATCGTGTGCCGGGGCTGCGGCGAGATCGCCGACGTCGACTGCGTGGTGGGCACCGCACCCTGCCTGGAGCCCGCGCGCGGGCACGGGTACGAACTCGACGAGGCCGAAGTGACGTTCTGGGGCCTCTGCCCCCAGTGCCAGGCCCGCCGCGCCGCCGACTGAGCGTGGCAGGCTGTCTGGGTGGACCGCGATGACGATCTGGGACTGTTCGGCCCCGACTCCGTGACCTGGCGGGTGCACTCCGAGCCGATCCTCGCCCTAGGCGGGATGCGGGCGCTCTACCTGCAGACGCTGCATCCCCGCGCGATGGCCGGCGTCGCGCAGAACTCCGGCTACCGCACCGACCCGTGGGGCCGCCTGGAGCGCACCGCGATCTACATCGCCACCGTGGCGTACGGCACGACCGCACAGGCTCACCAGGCCGGCGAGCGGCTCCGCCGACTGCACGCGCGGATGTGGGCGACCGACCCGGACACCGGCGAGCGGTTCCGCATCGACGAACCGGACCTGCTGCGGTGGGTACACGTGACCGAGGTCGACTCGTTTCTGACCACTGCGCGGCGGGCCGGCCTGGACCTGACCAACTCCGAAGCCGACCGGTACCTCGACGAGCAGCGACGCGCGGCCGAACTGGTCGGCCTCTCCGCCGACGAGGTACCCGGCTCGGTCGCGGAGGTACGCGACTACTACCGCATGGTGCGCCCCCGCCTGCGGATGACCAGGGAAGCCGCGGAGAGCCTGCTGTTCCTGACCGTCCCGCCGATGCCGCGGGGCCTCGGGTTCACCCCGGCCCGCGCCGCCTGGCTCGGGGTGTCGGCGCTCGCCGTGAGCCTGCTGCCGCGCTGGGCGCGCAAGCTGTACGGCCTGCCGGGGCTGCCGACCACCGATCTGACCGCGTCCGTGTCGACCCGCGCGTTACGGCTCTCGCTGCGCGCGCTGCCGCGGAACCTGCGCGAGGGCCCGATCTACAAGTCGGCCATGGCCCGGGCGGCGCGGGTCGCCTGAGGCCCTACTGCTCCGACTCGGCCTGCGAGAAGCGCTCGATCGCCGCCCACGGCTCGCGCTCGGGCGCGCTGGCGCCCGCCGGGCAGGCCCGGCGGAAGTCGCACCAGGAGCAGAGGGCCCCCGGCATGGGCGGGAACGCCTCGTCGGGGTCGGCGCCGGCCGCCACCGCCGCCTCGGCGTCGATCGCGTCCTGCGCGGTCTGCTCGGCCCGGCGCAAATGCCTGGCCAGGGACTCCTCGGTGTGCTCGGCTGCCGCGACGGTGCCGGTGGGCAGGTGGTGCAGTTCCACCTTCCGGCAGCGACGGCGGAACAGCCGCTCCGCGGCGTACGCGTACAGCGCCAACGCTCGGGAGCCGCGCGCGTCGTCGGTGGTCAGATCGCTCCGGCCGGTCTTGTAGTCGACGATCACCAACTCGTCGCCGACCTGGTCGATGCGGTCGACCCGCCCCGACAGCGCCAGCAGGTCGGTTTTCGCGGCGACGGTCCGCTCGACGCCGACCGGGTCGACGTGCGGGTCGAGGCCCGCGACGTAGGCCTCCAGCCAGCCCAGGGCGCGCTGGAACGCCTGCTGCTCCTGCGCCTCGTCGCGGTAGCCCTCCCTGACCCACGTGGCGCGCAGCAGCTTCGGCAGGACCGCCGGGGCGCGCTCGGCGCCGGGAAGGGCGTACCAGTTCTTCAGGGCGTTGTGCACGCTGGAACCGAGCGAGTTGTGCGCCCACGGCGGCCCCTTGCGGGGCGAGGGCCGGTCGACGTAGGCGTACCGGTACCGCCGGGGGCAGTCCTCGTAGGTGCCGAGACGGCTCGGCGTGCAACTGAACAGCCGCTTGGGTGCGGCGAAAAGTCCTAGTTGCCCGTCTTGGTCAGCGGGCGGGGCGGGTTTGGCGGAGCGGGTCAGCCGTTCGGCAGGCACGTGACGATCCTGCCACCCGGGTGCGACACTTGTCCGGCGCGCTCCCGCGGCGCGCCGCGATTACGCAGGTGGAGGCACTGGAGGTCCGATGGGATTCATGCGATGGCTGCGCGGAGGTGACGAGGACACCGCCGCCACGGGCATGGTCTCCGCGGGCCTAGCCGAGATCGACGGACTGTTCCGGCCGTCGAAGCACAAGCAGACCGAGCACGTCGAGGAGCAGAAGCGCCGCCGGGTCGACGTCGCAGCCGCCGGCGGCATCGACCTCGACCGTGGCGTGGCCGTGATCCGGCCGAAGCGGGCCGAGACCCCGGCGGCCCCGGCCGCGGAGGATCAGCCCGCGTAGTCCCGGACGAACGCGGCCACCGCGTCCGCGACCAACTGCACCGCGATCGCCGCGAGCAGCAGACCGGCGATGCGGGTGAGCACCTCGATGCCGCTGGGGCGCAGCAACCGGACGACCAGTCCGGAAAACCGCAGCGCCAGCCACACCAGCAGCAGCACCACCACGAGCCCCAGCACGATGGCGGCGAAGTCGCCGGGCGTTCGGCTGCGCTGCACGAACAGCATCGTGGCGACGATGGCGCCGGGGCCGGCCAGCAGCGGCGTTCCCAGCGGCACGAGCGCGATGTTCGACGTGGTCTGCTGCGACTCCGGGTCGTCGGCCTTGCCGGTCAGCAGCTCCAACGCGACCAGCAGGAGCAGCAGGCCACCGGCGCCCTGCATGGCCGGCAGCCCGATGCCGAGATAGGTCAGGATCTGATGCCCGGCGATCCCGAAGAACGCGATGACGCCGCCGGCCAGTGCGACCGCCTGCCAGGCGGCCCGGGTACGCTCACGCGCCGGCAGCCTGCCGGTCAGCGCAAGGAAGATCGGCACCATGCCGGGCGGATCCATGATCACGAAGAGCGTCACCAGGGTTTCGCCGAGCAGCTTCGCGTTCATCGGACGGGAGCGTAGCCTTTCGCGGCCGCAACGATCCGCTCGTACACCTCGGGCGCGGTGGTGAACGCCCCGAGCGACACCGTCTTGTTGGTGCCGTGGAAGTCACTGGATCCAGTCACGGCGAGACCGAGATCAGAGGCGAGCGCCCGGACGTGCGCCCGCTCCTCCGGCGTGTGGTCTTCGTGGTCGGCCTCCAAGCCGAACAGACCGGCTCTGGCCATGTCCGCGATGAGCTCATCGGGTACGACCGGGCCGCGCCGGGCCGCCTTCGGGTGCGCCAAAACGGTCACCCCGCCCGCGTCGCGTACCAGTCGCAGGGCGGCGAAGACGTCGAGATCATGTTTCGGCAGGCGGTACTTCTCGCCGAGCAGGTGCGGGGCGAACGCTTCGGAGACGGTCGCCGCCAGCCCCCGCCGGATGAGCGCCTGCGCCAGGTGCGGGCGCCCGACGGTTCCGCCACCCGCGTGATGGAGGATCTCGTCCCACGTCACGTCGATCCCGTCGGCGCGAAGCAGGTCGACGATCCGCCGCGCACGGTGCTCCCGGTGCTCACGCACCCGGGCGAGCTCCGCGGACAGCTCCGGGTCCGCCGGGTTGAACAGGTACGCGAGCAGGTGGAGCGCGATCGATCCGTTCGGCGTGTACCAGCGGCACGACAGCTCAGCCCCGGGTACCAGCGTCAGCCCCGGCGGCAGCGCTCCCATCGCCCGCTCCCAGCCACCCGTGGTGTCGTGGTCGGTGATCGCGACCACGTCCAGTCCTGCGGCGGCCGCCGCGCCCATCAGCTCCGCCGGGCTCAGCGTGCCGTCGCTCGCCGTCGAGTGAGCGTGCAGGTCAATTCGCATTAAGGCCGACGGTACGGTATCGGCCCGTCAGGCGATCATCCGGCCACCAGCGCGACGGCGAGCCAATGCTCCGATGTGGACGGTCCGGGCACTTCCCGAGTACGAGCGGGGTCCGCGGCGTCGACGTACCGGATCCCGCCCTCGGTGGCGACGGCGAACGTCTGGTCGTCGACCCAGACCGGCTCCGCCGGCCAGACCCCCTCGGTCGCAGCGATCTTGGCGACCTGCTTGCCGGTAGCCGTCTCCGCGATCGCGACCGCGCCGGCGGACTGGCCGAGGATCCGGCGCCCGTCCGGAGACAGGCCATGGCGAGCCGCCGCGAAGTACGGCTGGTCGCAGACCTTGCTGCGGGCGCGGAGCCCGGCGGCGGGATCGAGCACGGCAGCGCAGGTGATGCCGTCGCGCGCGCCCTTGACCGCCCCGATCAGCGACCGCCCGTCCGGCGTAGCGGCGTAGACGCCGACCACCTCGTGGTTCCAGGTCGGGACGTACGACCCGTTGGCCGGGTCCCACACGTCGAAGCCGTCGTAGTCGATCCCCTGCCGGTTTCCGATCACCACGTACTGACCGGCCCGGCCCACCAGTTCGGCGCCGGTACGCCCCTGGCTCCCGTCCTTCCCGGGCAGTTGGATCGTGGTCTTGGTGGGCACCGTGCCGGCGACGATCCCGGCCACGGTGAGGCTGCTGCCCTTCTGGTACGTGAGGACCCGCCCCCCGGCGGAGAACACGTACGTGGCCGGCAGCGAGTCGATCAGCGGCGTCGCCGCCCCGTCGGCTCGGACCTCCCACAACGTGCGCGTGCCCTTGTCGCCGCGTACCACCAGCCAGCCCGCCGGCACCCGGACGGCGTCGTAAACGTCGCCCTTTCCGGGAAGCGCGATCGGCGCGCGGCCCGCCGGTCGAAGCTCGTTGCCGACCACGAGGTCGAGTTTCGGCACCTCGACCGGGGCGGGCGAGGTCGGACCGGCGGCGACATTGCTGCCCCGCTGATCGGGCCGGCCGTCGGGGCGCCCAACCTTGGCCAAGGTGGTCCCGCCGACCACCAGCGCGATGACCACGGCGAAGGCGGCGCCGGCAGTGCGGCGCTGGCGGCGGCGCACGGCGCGGCCGCGCTCGATCGCGGCGCCCGCGACGTCGTGCACTGCCGGCACTTCGGCCACCCGCGTGGCGAAGGCAGCGCGCAGTTCATCCTCAAGCGTCGTCACCGGACCGCCCCTTTCACTCGCTCCGCGCTACCGTCCGCGACCAGAGCCGGCTCGATACCTTGCTCGCCCAGGCGTTTGCGCAGGGCCGCGAGGGCCCGGGAGCACTGACTCTTGACAGTGCCCACCGATACGCCGAGCAGCGCGGCAGTGTCCACTTCGGAAAGATCTTCGTAGAAGCGCAGTACCAGCACGGCCCGCTGGCGGGCCGGCAGTTCCTTGACGTGGGCCCAGAGCGCGTCGCGCTCCAGGCGCGCGTCCAACCCGTCGGGGATCGGCCGCTCCGGGAGCACTTCCGTGGGCCGCTCACCGTGCCAGCGGCGGCGCCACCAACTCGTCGCGGTGTTGACCAGCACTCGACGGGCATAGGGTTCGACGGCCTCGATGCCGTCGAGCCGCCGCCACGCGAGGTACGTCTTTGTCAGCGCGACCTGTAGCAGGTCTTCAGCGGCGCCCCAGTCCCCGGCCAACAGGTAAGCGGTCCGCAGGAGCGCTGTGGAACGCGCCGCGACAAAGTCGCGGAACTCCCGTTCCTGGTCGCCGGCCGATGAGACCACGCCCGACTCCTTCCTCCGATGCACCGACCAGGACGCGCTGGGGTACGAGAAAGGTTGTCAGGAGAAAGGGCGAATCTCGCGGCCAAAACGCTCACGTGCCGTCGTCGTCGAACTCGCTCTCGGTCACGCGGCCCAACCGGGCCTCCACGGCCTCCGGCTCGTACATCTCCTCGACGATGCGCAGGTAGAGCTCGTTGGGGTTGGGCAGGTTCTCGACCTTGCGCAACGCCTGGTCCTGTCCGGCGGACTCCAACTCGAACGTGCCGTACTTGAGGATCCGGCCGAGCGGCGACTGCACGTACTTCATGTCGGTGACCCGCAGCAGCGGCATCATCGCGACCTTGCGGGTGACGATCCCGCTGACCACCATCACCCGCTTGTTGGTGAGGATGAATCGGTCGAACCACCAGTCGCAGACCCGCCAGCCGAGAACGAACAGGACCGCGAGCCAGACCAGGATGACGATGCTGACGCCAGTGGGCACGTTGTGCCTGGCCATGTATCCGGTGGCGTACCCCATGATCAGGGTCGCCACCACGCCGATGACGATCTCCCTGCCGAGTTCAATCCAGTGGCGCCGCCACTCGCCGCGGAACTTCTCGGTGGGGAACAGGTAACGCTGGACAACCGAACTGGGCTCGTCTTCGAGCGGCAGGACGCGCCGGGTGGACAGCAGAGAGGGCGCCACCGGCTCGCCCCGCAGGCCGGCCAGCTCCTCCTCGGTCAGCAGAAGCGGCTCGTCAACAACGTCGTAGACGCCACCCGCCACACCGCTGTACCCGCCGGGCCGCGCCGCCGCTGGGTCATCCGCCGCCGGCCGGGAAAACTGTTCAGTGTCCTGGTCTTGCCAGCGACGGGATCGCTCGTCACCGTCGGGCGGCTCCGGCGTCGTCATCGCTAGCTGACGAGCCTCGTGAAGAAATCGCCGAAGCCAGTTCCTATGTCGACAATGCCGCTACCGATGGACTTCACGACCTCGGCAGCCGACGCAGGTCGGTACGCCACAAAGAAGATGAGGAACGCGATTGAAGCCCAGGTGAGGACCTTCTTGACCATCTCGGCCTTCCCTCTCCCCACGGCCTCGGTGTCACGCCGCGGCCAACTCACAGTATCAGCGATATGCCTAAGGGTGGATGTTCACTCATCTGTGCGGACAGGACTCGATCCTAATGGGATCAGGCTACGCGGAGCCATGGAGATAGGGGGATGGTGCGCCGAAAACAAGCTCACTGGGCACCGCCTCGACCAGATCGCACAGCGACAGGTCCTCGGCGACGAGATAGCCCGCCGACGCCGGCCAGGCGATCGCGTACAGCCACATTCCTTTGGCCTCGCCGACGTATGCCGACCGGTCGTCAGCTGACTTCACCGACCACAGCGGAGTGGGCCGACCCGCGGCTCGCACCTTCGCGTGTGCCGGCGCCCCATCGTGCGCACCTTCCAGGAACGGTCCCGGGTCCGGACCGGGAATGCCGGCGAGCCGCGCGCCCAGCCCGACCCCCGGCTCCTCGGCCACCAGCACGATGTCCGCCGGCCCCCGGTCGATCGGCGCCGGGCCGCTACAGGCCAGCACGGTGGCCCGCACTCCGGAGCGACAGTCGCCGGCCAAGCCGACGCCGGTCACCATCCAGCCAGGTGGCAGGGGCCACAGCACCCAGAGCGGAGTGGTCGCCTCCCCGGCGTGACTGGCGCGCACCTTGGCCACGGCCGCCTCGACGATCTGGGCGTTGATGCGCTCGGCGATGTACAGGGGAAGCACCGGCCCGTCGATGTCGCAACGCCAGTCGCTGTTCATCAGGTCAGGCGGTCGTACCCGACCTCCACACTTGGGACAGCTCACGGCGACGCCCATAGCCACTACGGTGCGTCGTTGGCACCAGGCAGTCAAGCGGCGGAGCGAAGCTGGCTCGGGTGATTCGCCCGAATTGGCGATTACGGACGAGACGCGCCGCCGCCCCGGGCTCACGCGTGGTCACGACGACGGCGGCGGCACGGCATGGGCGCGTACCCACGCGTGCATGGCGATTCCGCTGGCCACACCTGCGTTGATCGAGCGCGTCGAGCCGTACTGCGCGATGGAGTACACGTGGTCGCAGGCCTGCCGAGCCGCATCGGACAGGCCCGGCCCCTCCTGACCGAAGAGCAGGACACACCGGTACGGCAGGACCACCGACTCCAGCGGAGACGCCCCGGGCAGGTTGTCGATGCCGACCACCGGCAACTTCGCACCATGCGCCCAGACGAGCAGATCCGTGATCGACTCGTGGTACCGCACGTGCTGGTAGCGGTCGGTGACCATCGCACCGCGCCGGTTCCAGCGGCGCCGCCCGACGATATGCACGCCGGCTGCCATGAACGCGTTGGCGTTACGTACGACCGTGCCGATGTTCAGGTCGTGCTGCCAGTTCTCGATCGCGACGTGGAAGTCGTGCCGGCGGGAGTCGAGGTCGGCCACGATCGCGTCGAGGCGCCAGTACCGGTACCGGTCGACGACGTTGCGCCGGTCACCGGCCGCGAGCAACTCCGGGTCGTACCTTGGGTCCTCCGGCCACGGACCGGCCCACGGGCCAACCCCTACCCCGACCTCCGGTTCGACCTGGACATCCTCGCTCATGACACGCAAAGGTACTTGCTCGCGTGAGCTGGCCGCGGCGGCCTCAGACAGTCAACGCGAGCGACAGGTCGACGAGGAAGCGCCGCTCGGCCGCCGTCATCCGCCCCTCGACCCGCGCCACTGAGCAGACCGTGACGGCGATGTCCGTCAGCCAGTCGCGGTAGGCGGCCGCGTCGGCGGCACTGGCCCGCCGTTCGAGGGTACGGGCGGCCACCCGGCAGTCGGCCAGCACGCTCGCAACGCCCGACCTGGGGTCGGCGAACTCCCCAGGGTCGGTGTCGCCGGCTTGCTCGGCGTAGATCGCCGCCACGACGTCGCGTAGCAGGCGGCTGGGTGAGGCCCGCCCGGCGGCGATCGCCTCGATTCCGGCGAGGCTTTCGGCGACGGTGTGCCTCACGCTGTCCCGCTCGATCACCGTTGCGGCGATCAACACGCGGCCGGGGAGCCGGACGATGAGATCCCACTCCGCCTGCGGGAACGACAAGGCCATGGTTGAGCGGCTCGCTGGATGGTGCGGCATGACGACCCTCCCGCGCTCAGCATAAGCGCGCCGATAACCATGATCGTCGCCAAGCCACCGGCCCGGACGGGTCGCCGGCCAGCCGGCCAGCCGGTCAGCCGGTCAGCCGGTCAGCCGCGACGATCACGCAGAGGGCTTGGGCTCCGGAAAGCTCGGCTGCTCGGGGCCGGCGAACTCCTTCTTCGGCACCATCACCCGGCGCCGGAACACACAGACCAGGGTTCCGTCCTGCTTGTAGCCCCGGGTCTCCACGCTCACCACGCCCCGGTCGGGCTTGGACTCCGACTCCCTCTTGTCGAGCACGGTCGTCTCGCCGTAGATGGTGTCGCCGTGGAACGTGGGGGCGACGTGGCGCAGGGACTCGACCTCGAGGTTGGCGATCGCCTTCCCGGACACGTCGGGCACGGACATTCCGAGCAGGATCGAGTAGATGTAGTTGCCGACCACCACGTTGCGCTTGAAGTGCGTCGACGTCTCGGCGTAGTGAGCGTCTATGTGCAGCGGGTGGTGGTTCATCGTCAACAGACAGAACAGATGGTCGTCGTACTCGGTGACCGTCTTGCCGGGCCAGTGCCGGTAGACCGCGCCGACCTCGAACTCCTCGTAGTACCGACCAAACTGCATCTCGACCCCTTCCATCGACTGGCCTGAGATTACCCAGTGGTAACCGCCGCGAATATGGAGACGTCTGCCACAGAACGCAATGAACGGCGGGGCCCTCCCCGGCGCCCGCCGTCCACGCTCTGTGATCGAGAATCATGCCGAAAACAGCAACGCTGCGTATAGAGACGGGGATCACAGTTACCAAACTGTGAACTTTTCGCTGGGCCTTTACCGAGAATCTCCGACACAGTCGATTACAAATAGTGAACGTGAGGCCACGACAGCGAGTGACCACCGGGGTCTATGCGGATCAACTTGGACCGCCTGGACGCCGGCTGCGCGTCGTCGCCACCCTCACCGGCGGCGCCCTGCTGCTCGCCGGCACCATCGCCGGTACCGATGACGATTTTCCCTTCGGGCCGTTCCGGGTCTACGCGTCGGCCAACAAGCTCGACGCGCCGGTGGCGGATACCCGGATCGAGGGCGTCGACACGGCCGGACAACGCCTAACCCTGACCGAAGCCGAGACCGGCATCCGCCGGGCGGAGATCGAGGGGCAGTCGGACCGCTTCACCGCGGCGCCGGCCCGGCTGTCCACCGTGGCCACCGCGTACGAGCGGCGCAACCCCGACGCCGCACCGCTGACCGCGATCGTCGTCGTGGTTCGCTGGCACGAGGTACGCGACGGCCGCCCGACCGGGCAGTACCACGACGAGACACGGGCGGTATGGCAGCGGTGACGGCATGGCTCTTCGAACCGGTACCGCGCGCCCGCGTCGCGCGCTTTCGCACCCTCGTCTACCTGTTCGTCGCCGCCGACCTCGTCGTCTTCACCCCCTGGGTACGCCACCACGGCCAGGTACCCGCCGACTTCTACCGCCCGCTGCTACTGGGGCGACTGCTGCACCTGCCCACCCCCACCCCGCTCCTGGTGGACACGGTGTTCTGGCTGCTCCTCGTCGCCGCGTGCGCGGCGGCGACCGGGCGGGCGCCCCGCGCGCTGGGCTGGACCGTCTTCGTCCTGTACAGCGAATGGATGGTCGTGGCGATGAGCTACGGCAAGGTCGACCACGACCGGTTCGCGCTGCTGGTGGCCCTCGCCGCGCTGCCGACCGCCGGCCCGGCCCGCCACCGGGACACCACGCTCACCCAACGCGGCGGCTGGGCACTGCGCGTGACGCAGCTCGCCGCTGTCGCCGTGTACTTCCTGTCCGCCTGGGCCAAGCTCCGCTTCGGAGGCCTGGACTGGCTCACCGGCGCCACGCTGAACTGGGCGCTGCTGCGCCGCGGCACCGCCCTGGGGCAACTGCTCACCGAAGCGCCCGGGCTCCTCGTCGCCGCACAGTTCGGCATCCTGACGTTCGAGCTGCTCAGTCCGCTCGTGTTCGTCGTACCGCGCCGATGGCGTTACCTGCCGGTCGGCTTCTTCTACGCGTTCCACCTAAGCGTGTTCGCCACGGTCACGATTTCGTTCATCCCGCAGCAGATCGCGCTGGCGAGCTTCCTGCCGCTCGAACGCCTCGCGCTCCCCCGGCGCAGCGACCCGCGACCACCCTTAGCTGGCGGAGGAGTCGCCGACAGCGTCGGGGCGGCGAGGCAGGGCACACGCGGCGGTGCCGCCCGGTAGCTGATGCCGGTTACGCGCCACCCACCGGTATACGGGCCAGGCCAGCGCGAGCGCCGGACGGGCGCCGAGGACCGCGCCGGCGGGGCGCCACACCAGGTGGCCGCTCGGCCCGCCCGCGTGCCGCAGCAGCCGCGCGATGGCCGCCGGCCCAGCGGCGACGTCGCCGTCCGTGCCGACCCACTGCACCGCGTCGGCACACTCGTCCGCCGAGAGTCCGAGCGACGCAAGATCGAGCCGCTGCCACGCCTCGACCCGCGCCGTCGTGTGAATACGGCGTTCGATGAAGCGGACGCATGCCGAACAGAACGCGCAGTCACCGTCGTAGACGAAGGTCGGCCCCATGAATCAATTGTGCGATGGTTTAGCCGGACGGCTACGGGTACGCCTGACGTGACGATGCCCACCCCGAGGAATGGCACCGACCCTGTCGGTCGTTGTCGATGATGTAGCCGCAGGAGACGCAGATCGGAGACGAGACAATGGCGACCGTAGCGCTGACCGCTGAGAACTTCTCGGAGACCGTGTCGGGCGAAGGAATCGTGCTCGTCGACTTCTGGGCCAGCTGGTGCGGGCCGTGCCGCGCATTCGCGCCCGTGTACGAGCGCGCCTCGGAAAACCACCCCGACATCACCTTCGCGAAGGTCGACACCGAGGCCGAGCAGTTGCTCGCGAGCGAGTTCGAGATCCGCTCGATCCCCACGGTGATGGCGATCCGCGACGGAATCATGGTGTTCTCGCAGCCAGGTGCCCTGCCCGAGGCCGCGCTGGAGTCTCTCATCAGCCAGATCCGCGCCCTCGACATGGACGAGGTCCGCCGTCAGGTCGCCGCGAACGCGTCCTGACCCATCCATAGCCGTACTCCCGGCGCGCCCACTGGACGTTACCTCGAACTAATGTTCGAATAGGTGGGTGCGCTGGGAGAACCTCTCGATAAACGACCGCTCCACCGAGGAGCCGGCACTGCCGATCCCGATGGCCGGCGCGGTCGCGCGCACGTTCGATACGCCCGAGTTCCGCGGCATGACGTTCTACGAGGTGCGCGCGAAGTCCATCATCAATCGGGTGCCGGGCGCCTCGCGGGTGCCGTTCGAATGGACGGTCAATCCGTACAGAGGGTGCAGCCATGCATGTCGCTACTGCTTCGCCCGTAACACGCATAAATACCTTGATCTGGACGCCGGGCGGGACTTCGACACCCGCGTCGTCGTCAAGGTGAACGCCGGCGAACTCCTGCGCAAGGAGTTGGCCTCCCCCCGCTGGCGCGGTGAGCAGATCGCGATGGGCACCAACGTCGACTGCTACCAGCGGGCCGAGGGGCGCTACCGGCTGATGCCCGAGATCATCGCCGCCCTGCGCGACTTCGCCAACCCGTTCTCGATCCTCACCAAGGGCACCCTGATCCTGCGCGACCTCGACCTGCTCAAGCAGGCCGCCGAGGTCACCGGCGTGGGCGTGTCCATGTCGATCGGCTTCGTCGACGAGGCGCTGTGGCGCTCGGTCGAGCCGGGCACTCCGAGCCCACGCCGCCGGCTGGACGCCATCCGGCAGCTCTCCGACGCCGGCTTCGCCGTCGGCGTACTGATGGCACCGATCCTGCCGGGGATCACCGACACCCCCGAATCCATCGACGAGACGGTCCGGGCCATCGCGTCCGCCGGAGCCGCCAGCCTGGTGCCGCTTGGACTGCACCTGCGCCCGGGCGCGCGGGAGTGGTACCTGGCGTGGCTCGCACGCGAGCGGCCCGACCTGCTGCCGCGCTACCGCGAGCTGTACGGCGACGGCTCATACCTGGGCGCGGGTTACCAGCGGGAGTTGACCGCCCGGGTGCGGCTCGCGGCCCGCCGGTACGGGCTGCACGCCGGGGGCATGAACACGGCCCGGCAGGTGCTGACCAGCCCCCAGGAGGCGCGGGTTCTCGGCTCGCCCCGAAACGGCGGCCGGCAGCAGCCCGAGCAGTTGACTCTGCTGTAGTGATCCGCCTCGCTTCGTCCAAAATGGAGCAAGGGCGGACGCTGGTAAAACGCGCTAGTCTTCGGTCGTGAGGACCCCACAGCAGATTCTCGAGCAGTCGATCACCATCGCGGTGGTCGGCGCCTCTCGCGATCCGCGCAAGCCTTCGCACACCGTGCCCGCGCAGATGCTTCGTCACGGTTGGCGCGTCATCCCGGTCAACCCGAACATCGACGAACTCTGGGAGCAGCGCACGTACCCGCTGCTGGCGGAGATCCCGGAGCCGGTGGACCTCGTCAACGTCTTCCGGCCGAGCGAGGACGCGGTCGAGGTGGTCCGGCAGGCCGTGGAGATCGGCGCCCGGGCGGTCTGGCTGCAGCTGGGCATCGTCTCGCCGGAGGCGCGCGAGATCGCGGCGGAAGCCGGTATCGACTACGTCGAGGACCAGTGCATCGCGGTGGTCCGGGCGCAGGCCGGCCTCACCCGGAACCTGGAGCGGCAGTAGCCGGTCAGCGCTGCTTGTACTCCTTGAGCAGGCCGCGCGAGATGATCGTCTTTTGGATCTCGGAGGTGCCCTCGCCGATGAGCAGGAACGGCGCCTCGCGCATCAGGCGCTCGATCTCGTACTCCTTCGAGTAGCCGTAGCCGCCGTGGATGCGGAACGCCTCCTGGACCACCTCGGCGCAGTACTCGCTGGCCAGCAGCTTCGCCATGCCGGCCTCGACGTCGTTGCGCTTGCCCGCGTCCTTCAGCCGCGCGGCGTTGACCATGAGTGCGTGCGCCGCCTCGATCTTGGTGCCCATCTCGGCGAGCTTGAACGCGATGGCCTGGTGACCGGTGAGCGGCTTGCCGAACGTCTGCCGCTGCTGGGCGTACGCCACGGCCAGTTCGAAGGCGCGGATCGAGATGCCGCAGGCGCGGGCGGCGACGTTGACCCGGCCGACCTCGATGCCGTCCATCATCTGGTAGAAGCCGCGCCCGAGGCCGGCGTCCACCCCGCCGAGGACCGCTGACGACGGCACCGTGTGGCCCTCGAGCACCATCTCGGTGGTCTCGACGCCCTTGTACCCCATCTTTTCGATCTTGCCTGGGATGGTGAGGCCGGGTGCCGTCTCGCCGAAGCCGGGCTCCTTCTCCAGCAGGAACGTCGTCATGTTGCCGTACACGGTGTCGGCGCCGAGGTCGGTCTTGACCAGGGTCGCGACGACCGACGAGTAGCCGCCGTTGGTCAGCCACATCTTCTGGCCGTCGATGGTGAACTGGTCACCGTTGCGCACGGCCTTCGTCCGGATCGCCGACACGTCCGAGCCGCAGCCCGGCTCCGACATCGAGAAGGCGCCCCGCACGCGGCCTTCCGCCATCTTCGGCAGGAAGTACTGCTTCTGCTCCGGGGAGCCGTGCTGCGAGATGAGGTACGCGACGATGAAGTGGGTGTTGACGATGCCGGAGATCGACATCCAGCCGCGCGACAGCTCCTCGACGACCAGGGCGTACGTCAGCAGGGACTCCCCCAGCCCGCCGTACTCCTCGTCGATGGTGATGCCGAACAGGCCCATCTCGCGCATCCCGTCGACGATGTCGGCCGGGTACTCGTCGGCATGCTCCAGATGCTGGGCGTGCGGGATGATCTCTTTGTCCACGAACTCCCGAACGGTCTCGAGGATCGACTGCTGGACATCGGTCAGACCGGGCGTCTGGGCGAGGCGTGCCATGGTGACCCTCCAGGGCGCGATGGGGTGAACGCAGATTAAGTTACTGGCGAGTTGGGTTCCCAGGGCAGAGGATGTGAAAACCCTCACCCGACAAGCTCACCCTGTGCGATAACGCACCTGCGCGAGGATGGGCGGGCCTCAGCGGTACTCGGCCTGCTGCACGCTGTTGCCACCGTCGACGACCAGCATCTGCCCCGTGATGTACGACGCGGAGGGCGAGCACAGGAACGCGATGGTGGCCGCCACCTCGTCGGGGGTGCCGGGCCGCCCCATCGGAGTGCCGTACCCCTGCTTGAGCTCGACGAGCGTCGACGCTCCGGTGTGGATGATCCCCGGCGCGACCGCGTTGACGGTGATGCCGTCGGCGACAAGCTCCATGGCCAGCGCCCGGGTCAGGCCGACCACGCCCGCCTTGGCGGCCGCGTATCCCGCCTCGGCGGGCAGCGCGTTCACCGGCCCGGCGGTGGCGGCGAGGTTGACGATGCGCCCCCAGCCGTGCTCGGCCATCCCGCCGACGAACGCGCGGCTGACCAGGAACGCCGTGCTGAGGTTCCGGTCGATCTCGGCGCGCCACTCGTCGAAGGTCAACTGGGCCACCGGCCGCAGCACCTCCGGGCTCGCCTTGCTCGCCAGGCCGGCGTTGTTGACGACGACGTCGACGCTGCCCAACTGGTCGCCGATCGCGTCGGCGAGCGCGCCGACCTCGGCCTCCACGGTCAGGTCGGCCACGAAGCCGGTCACGCCCAGTTCGCTGGCCCGCTCGTGGATGCGGCGGGTCGTGGACACGATCGCCACGGTCGCGCCGAGCGCGCGCAGCCGCCGGGCGGTGGCGTAGCCGATCCCGTCGGGGCTGCCAGCGCCGGTCACGAGTGCGATCTTGCCGTCGAGCCGGTCGCCGGCAAGGGGGGAGGGCTGCTCGGCAACGATCGGCTCGTCGTCGGGTTGCTCGCCGCTGGGGACCGCCCGAAGGGTACGTCGGGCCTGCCCTGGTCGGCTCATGTCGCGCCGACCACTCTTCGCGCCGGCCGCGGCGCCGCGTCGCGAATCAGATGCCATGCAAGTGATCCTGCCCGTTCCACGGGTGGCGGGCAACGACAACGCGCATGTTCGTCCGGCGATTTGGGCCGTTCTGTGGACTCCCGACCCAGGAACTGGCCGTTACCCTGGCGAGGCCCTGCGTCGATGGACTGCGGGCCGCGGACACGTACCGCGTCTTTGAGCGTATGGAGCACCCAGATGACGAACCCGCCGCAGCAGCCAGGAAACTGGCCGGACCCGACGGCCTGGCAGCCACCCGAGCAGCAGCAGCCTCCGCAAGCCGCTGCCGACCCGTACGGTGCCGCGCCCGTCTCCCCCGACTACGCGGCACCGACCGGTTACGCCCCGCCGACCGGTTACGCCCCGCCGACCGGTTACGCCCCGCCGACGGGTTACGCGGCACCGGGCGGTTACGCCCCGCCGACGGGTTACGCGGCGCCGGGCGGCTACGCCGGCCACCCCGGTTACGGCTACGGCGCGCCGATGCCGGTCGCCGCCCCCAACAACAACCTGGCCATCGCGTCGCTCGTACTGTCGCTGGTCGGCCTGGGATGCGGCATCACCGCACCGGTGGGCGCCATCCTCGGCCACGTCGCCCGCCGCCAGATCCGCGAGCGGGGCGAAGGCGGCGCGAGCATGGCCCTGGCCGGCATCATCGTCGGCTGGGTCGTGACCGCGCTCATGCTGGCCTACGTTGTTTTCATGATCTTCATCGTCGTGCTCGCCGCCAACGACCCGACCTTCGGGAACTGATCGGAACGAGCAAGCGACGAGCGCCCGCCGGAAGAATCCGGCGGGCGCTCGTCGTTTACGCGTGTCAGCCCTGCTCAGGCGGGGTGAACGTGGCGGTACGCGACATGCCTGCGGCCCGGCCCTTGCCGGCGATCACGAGCGCCATCTTGCGGGACGCCTCGTCGATCATCTCGTCGCCGAGCATCACCGCGCCGAGCTTGCCGCCCTTCTCCGACGTGTAGTACTCGTACGCGTCGAGGATCATCTCGGCGTGGTCGTAGTCGGCTTGGGCCGGCGAGTACACCTCGTTGGCGGCGTCGATCTGGCCGGGGTGCAGCACCCACTTGCCGTCGAAGCCGAGCGCCGCACTGCGCTGCGCGACCTCGGTGAACGCGTCGACGTCGCGGATCTGCAGGAACGGGCCGTCGATCGCCTGAAGGTCGTGCATGCGGGCGGCCATCAGGATGCGCATCAGGATGTAGTGGTACGGGTCAGCCGGGTACTCCGGGATCAACTGGCCCACCACCAGGGACTTCATGTTGATTGAGGCCATGAAGTCGGCCGGGCCGAAGATGATGGTCTCCACCCGCGGCGAGGCGGCGGCGATCTCATCCACGTTGACCAGGCCGGCGGCGTTCTCGATCTGCGCCTCGATGCCGATACCGCCGACCGGCAGCCCGATCGTCTTCTCGATCTGGGTGAGCAGAAGATCCAGCCACTGCACCTGGGCCGCGTTCTGCACCTTCGGCAGCATGATCGCGTCGAGGTTGGCGCCCGCGCCCTCGACGACCTCGATCACGTCCCGGTAGGTCCACGGCGTGGTGAGGTCGTTGACGCGTACGACGCGGACCTTGTTGCCCCAGCCGCCATCGTTGAGGGCGGCGACAATGTTCTTTCGCGCGTCCGGCTTGGCCAGCGGGGCGACCGCGTCCTCCAGGTCGAGGAAGACCTGGTCCGCCGGGAGGCCCTGCGCCTTGCCCAGCATCTTGATGCTGGAACCGGGTACGGCGAGGCAGGACCGACGAGGTCGTCCGAGAGCACCCATCGAGGCTCCTTAAGGATCGGTAAGTTGGTTACCCAACGGTAATCGTGCGGCGTGATCGGGGAGAACACAGCTGTGGAAGATCTCACGGTCGTTGTGACGGGAGCGAGTTCCGGCGTGGGCCTGGCAGCCGCGCAGGAGTTCGCGCGGCGTGGCGCGCGGGTCGTCGTCGTGGGGCGCGATCCGGGCCGCCTGGCCGCGGCAGTGGATCAGGTACGGGCTCTTGGCGGCCCGGCTCCCGACAGTTTCCGGGCTGACTTCACCCGGCTGGAAGAGGTCCGGGAACTGGCTTCCCACCTGCTCGACCGCTATCCGAGAATCGACGTGCTGGCCAACAACGCGGGCGGCATCGTCAGCTCGTACGCCACCACGCCTGACGGCTTCGAAACCACCATCCAGGCTAACCACCTGGCACCGTTCCTGCTGACCAACCTGCTTCGAGAGCGGCTACGCGGCGGCCGGGTCGTGAACACGGCGTCCGACGCCCACCGCACCGGCCTGGTGGATCCGGACGACCTGACCGGCCGCGCCGACCACTACAGCCGGTGGGAGGCGTACGGCGCGAGCAAGGGCGCCAACATCCTCTTCGCGGCCGAGGCGGGCCGGCGCTGGCCGGACATCCTGTCCACCTCGTACCACCCAGGGGTCGTGCGCAGCCGCTTCGGCGCGGACAGCCCCGTGATGGCGGCGTTCTACAAGTTCGCCCCGTTCCTCACCACGCCCGAGGCCGGGGCCGACACGCTCGTCTGGCTCGCCACGGCGCCCGAGCACGAGATCACGCAGGGTGGGTACTACGCGAAGCGTCGACTGCGCCGGCCGGCCGCCAAGCTGGCGGACCCGAACCTGGCCGCGCGCCTGTGGGAGGCGAGCGCCAAAGCGGTCGGCCGCTAGCGCGGAGGCCTTTGGATCTAGCGCGGGCGCTTGCGGACGCGGTGCAGCCGGAACGGGCGCCGGGCCGGCCGAGCCGCCGGCGTCGGCGGTGGCGGCGCCGCCAGCGACGCGTCGGGCAGCGTCGGGCCGGCCTCGGGCGGCTCCCCCACCGGCTCCAGCCGGCTGACCACGCACCCGGCCGCCCACCGCGTCACGATCTCCTCGGTCGTACCGCGGGCGTTGAGCCGCTTCGCGGCCACCTGGGGCGTGATCGTGTCCCACTCGTCGGTGCCGAACGTGAGCCGCGAAGCGGCCGCCCGCCACGTCACGATCCGCCCGCCATGGTCACCGCGCGCCGTCACGCAGGCCGTCGTCGCCTCGGCCAGCCCCGGCGCAGCCTGCTCCCCCGGCCCGCTCACCACGTACAGCGCGCCGTCGATCCACACGCACCACACCGGGTACGCGGGGCCGATGTCCGGCACGGTCAGCCACACCACGGCGGCCTTCTTCATCGCCTCGTCGACGAGCGGAACACGCTCCATCCCTGCATTATGCGGCGTCGGCGTGATCCACCATCGCGAGAACCTCCGTCAGCGACCCGACCACCGGCCCGCTCCACGCACCGTCACCACGGAAGATCAGATGGCCGGCGAGGTCCGGCGCGGCCAGCCGCACCGCCGCCATCCCGACCTCGCGGGCACCCGACAGCTCCCGGCTGCCACCGTCGCCGACGTACAGGCACTCGTCCGGGTCCATCCGCAGTTGGCGGCAGGCCTCCAGGTACATGGCGGGGTGCGGCTTGCAGTGCCCCACCTGCACGGAGTACACGCAGCCCGCCAGGAACGGCGCAATCCCGAGCCGGGGCAGGAAGGCCGGCAGCTCGTACCAGCAGTCGCTCACCACGACGACCGGAATGCCGCGCCGGCGCAGTTCCGAGAGGACGGGCACCGCCTCCGGGCGTAGCACGGTGTCCGCGTGTACGGCGTCGACGCGCGTCGCCACCGCATCGACCAGCTCGGCGAGGGTCGGCCGGCCCCCGGCGGCGTACGCCACCCGCCGCAGCCCGTGGATCGGGTCGCCGTACTGGCCGGCCGCGCGCAGGTAGAAGGTCCGATCCAGCTCGGCGACGAACGCGTCCGGGTCGCAGCCGAGCCGGCTGGCGATGACGGCGTGGCGCGGGCCCCGGCGGACAGCGGTCGTGAGCGTGCCGAAGAAGTCGAACAGCACCGCGCGCGGCGGGACGGGAGCGGCGAGCATGGGCGGCCTTACCAACGGGGAATCAACCGAGAGAGCCTAACCGGCCGCGCGACGCAGCGTGGCAACATGATCAGCCATGCGTACGCTCGGGGCTCCCACGACGGCGGCCCTCACCATCGCGCTGCTCGCCGTGTCGTCGTCCGCCCCGCTGATCGCGTACGCGGCAGCCCCGGCCCTCGCGATCGCGTTCTGGCGCAACGCGCTCGCCGTCGGCGTCCTGGCGCCGGTGGCGGTCACCCGGCGCAGCGCGGGGCTACGCGGGCTCGACCGGCGGACGGTCGCCCTGTGCGTGCTGGCCGGGGTCGCGCTCGCGGCCCACTTCGCCACGTTCGTACCCAGCGCCAAGCTGACCACGGCCGCCGCCGCGACCGCCATGGTCTGCACCCAGCCGGTGTGGGCGGCGCTCATCGCGGCCGCCCGGCGGGTACCGGTCGCCCCCGCCACCTGGATCGGGGTCGGGATCGCCGTCGCCGGCGCCGTCCTCGCGGCCGGCGCCGACCTGACCGTGTCCGGCCGGGCGGCCACCGGCGATCTGCTCGCCGTCGCCGGCGGGGTCGCGGGCGCGGTGTACACGACGCTCGGCGAGCGGGCCCGGGCACGTACCACCACGACCGCCTACACGACGGTCTGTTACGCCGCCTGCGCGGTCCTGCTCGGCGTGGTGTGCCTGGCTGGCGGCGTACCGCTGCACGGTTTCGACGGCCGCACCTGGCTCGCGATCGGCGCCCTGACCGCAGGTGCCCAACTGCTCGGCCACTCACTGATCAACTTCGCCCTGCACCGGGTGTCGGCGACCACGATCTCGGTACTCCTGCTGATGGAGGTACCGGGCGCGGCGCTGATCGCGTGGGCGTGGCTGGGCCAGGCGCCCGCCGCCCGCAGCCTGCCCGGGCTCGCCCTGCTGGTCGCCGGCGTCGCCGTGGTCGTCCTCGGCGCGGTCAGCCCACGAACGGCGGAACGGCGATCTCGCCGGTCGCGACCGGTACGACGTGTCCGCTGACCGTCGCCGAGACTGCTGCCCCGGCCGCGCCGGTCACCGTGCAGTCCATGGTGGATGGCCGGTGGATCTCCGCGCCCTGGTGCACCCGGTACGCCGAGGTGCCCTCGCCGGGCAGGAGCCCCGAAGCGACCAGCCAGACGCCGAGGCCCAGCGCGGCGGATCCGGTCGCGGGGTCCTCCGGTACGCCGACCCCGGGCCCGAACATCCGGGCGTGCGCGGTCGCGGTCTCGGCGTCCCAGGAGAAGACCTCCACGTCGTCGAAGCCGGCGGCGCGCAGCGCGGCCGCATCGCAGGTCGCCCGGGCCACCGCCGCGGGCACCACCGACAGGTAGGGGAACTCCAGCCCGCAGCCGGCGACCCGGGGCGCCGGGCCGGCGAAGTCGACCGGTTCGAGCCCGACGGCCCCGAGTAGCGGGCCCGGGTCCAGTTCGGGGCCGATGGTCGGAGTGCCCCCGGTCAGCGTCGCGAGCCCGGTGGGTTCGACCACGATCGGCAGCAGCCCGGCGCCGCACTCCTGCACCACGGTGCCGGCCGGAAACCGCCCGGCCCGCTGCAGCGTCACCGCGACCCCCACGCTCGGATGCCCGGCGAACGGAATCTCCCCACCCGGAGTGAAGATCCGTACCCGGTACGTCGCGTCCGCGGTCGTCGGCGGCAGTACGAAGATCGTCTCGGACAGGTTGAACTCCCGCGCGATGTCGTGCATCTGGGATGCCGCCAGCTCGTCCGCGCCGTAGACGACCGCGAGCGGGTTACCGGTGAACGGACGGTCGGTGAACACATCGACGACCTCGTACCGCAGCGTGCTCATGGGCCACAGCCTAGACACCGCTGCCGCCCCGCAAAGGGCACCGACTCGGCATGCGGACGATCGAACGAGACTAGTCTGCTGTACGTGACTACCGCGACCAGGGTTTACGTCGCTCGCCTTGCCGGTCTTTCCATGTTCGACCCGAACGGCGACACGGTCGGGCGGGTCCGCGACGCGGTCGTCCGGCCGCGTCCCGGTCAGCTACCGCCCCGGGTGGTGGGGCTGGTGGCCGAGATGCCGATGCGCCGGCGGATCTTCGTACCCATCGGCCGGGTGACCGCGATCGAGGCCGACGCGGTCATTCTCAACACCGGCATGCTCAACCTGCGGCGCTTCGAAAAACGCCCCGGTGAACTGCTGGTGATCGAGGACCTGCTGGACCGGCGGGTCAAGATCAACGACACCGATCGAGAGGGCACGGTCGTCGACGTCGCGATGGAGTCCGACCGCACCGGCGAGTGGACGCTGACACGGGTGGCGGTCCGCGAGCTGACCGGCCGGCTGACCCGCCGGGGCCACGTGCATCAACTGGAGTGGAACGAGGTCCGTGGCCTGATCGGCGCACCCGACACCCAGGGCACCGCCGGCCTGCTCGCTCTCCTGGAGAACATGCGCCCCGCCGACCTCGCCAACGCCCTCCAGGAGCTTTCGGACGCGCGGCGGGTCGAGGTCGCCACCGCGCTCGACGACGAGCGCCTCGCCGACGTGCTGGAGGAGCTACCCGAGCACGATCAGGTCGAGATCATCGCAGCGCTGGGGCGCGAACGGGCCGCGGACATCCTCGAGGAGATGGACCCTGACGACGCCGCCGACCTGCTCGCTGAGTTGCCCAAGCCCGACCAGGACGCCCTGCTCGACCTGATGGAGCCGGACGAGGCGTCCAAGGTGAGCCAGTTGCTCGACTACACGCCGGGCACGGCCGGCAGCCTCATGACCTCGGAGCCCATCATCCTGCCCCCGGACTCGACGATCGCGGAGGCGCTGGCCCGCATCCGCGAGCCCCAGTTGTCGCCGGCCGTGGCGGCTGCGGTGTTCGTGACGCGGCCGCCGAACGACACCCCCACCGGGCGATACCTGGGCGTGGTGCACTTCCAGCGGCTGCTGCGCGAGATGCCCTCGGCGCTGCTGGGCGGTGCCGTCGACAACGACATCGACCCGCTCGACCCGGCCACCCCGCTGTCGGAGATCACCCGGCGGATGGCGACCTACAACCTGGTCTGCATGCCCGTCGTCGACAGCAACAACCGGCTGGTGGGCGCGGTCACCGTCGACGACGTCCTCGACCACCTGCTGCCGCCGGACTGGCGCGACCGCGACCAGCTGGAGACAGCCCCGGGAGGATCCCCCGTGCCGCGGCCGTCGCACCTCACCGGCCGACCGGTCTCGGTACCCGCACGGGAGGACAACCGCCGTGGCTGAGGCTCGCCGCGCCGGCCGCCTCGACCAGCCCCGGGAGCCGGGCCGGATCACGCTGCCCCGGCCGGACAAGGAGGCGTTCGGGCGCTTCGCCGAAACGTTCGCCCGGTTCATGGGCACCGCCCGGTTCCTCTTCTACATGACGATCTTCCTGCTCATCTGGGTGGCGGTGAACCTGATCGGAATCTTCGGATTCCGTTGGGACCCGTACCCGTTCATCCTGCTCAACCTCTTCTTCAGCGCCCAGGCGTCGTACGCCGCGCCGCTCATCCTGCTCGCCCAGAACCGCCAGGCCGATCGGGACCGGGTCTCGCTCGACGAGGACCGCCGGCGGGCGCAGATGCAGAAGGCGGAGACCGAGTACCTGTCGCGGGAGATCGCCTCGTTGCGGATCGCCCTCGGCGAGGTGGCCACGCGCGACTTCATCCGCTCGGAGCTGACCCGGCTGGGCGAGGAGCTCGACGAGGCGGCGCACCGCCGGCACAAGCAGGAACGCAAGGATCAGCGCAAGGACATGAAGCGCGCGGCACGGCGGGCGGTCGAGGGAGCCGAGCACGAGTACGAACTCGATTACGACGAAGAGCCGGACTCGATCGGCCCGGCGATCGGCTCGGGCCCGGAGGTGCAGGCGCCGCGCGCCTCAAGGGGCTAGGCGCGCGGCGTTACCTGCACCGATGGTCGCACCGGCAGGCGCCACACGTCCAGTCCTGATCCAGGGACCGCCGGCTCCCCTGTCGGACCTGTGGTCGGCCCCACGCACCCCGACCTCGATGGGTATCAAGGGGCCGGACGTAGCATTGGCACCATGTCTGCCCCCGCCACCACCAGCGAGGCCGCGCTCCAGTCCGCCCTCGCGACCGTCAACGACCCCGAGATCCGCCGTCCGATCACCGACCTGGGCATGGTCAAGTCGGCGACGGTACGCCCTGACGGCGTCGCCGAGATCGCGATCCTGCTGACGGTCGCCGGCTGTCCGCTGCGGGACAAGCTGCGCAACGACATCACCGTCGCGGTGGCGCAGGTGCCCGGCGTCAGCGGCGTCGACATCGAGTTCGGCGTCATGACCGACGAACAGCGCCGCAATCTCCAGACCAGCCTGCGCGGCAATGGCGGCAGCGAGCCGATCATCCCGTTCGCGCAGCCCGGATCGCGTACCCGGGTGTACGCGATCGCCAGCGGCAAGGGCGGCGTCGGCAAGTCCAGCGTGACCGTGAACCTGGCCGCGTCCCTCGCCGCGAAGGGCCTGGCCGTCGGCGTCGTGGACGCCGACATCTACGGCCACTCCGTGCCCCGCATGCTCGGCGCCGAGGGCCGCCCCACGCAGGTCGAAGAAATGATCATGCCGCCGCAGGCGCACGGCGTGAAGGTCATCTCCATCGGCATGTTCACCGCCGGCAACGCCGCCGTGGTGTGGCGCGGCCCGATGCTGCACCGCGCGCTGCAGCAGTTCCTCGCCGACGTGTACTGGGGCGACCTGGACGTGCTGCTGCTCGACCTGCCGCCGGGCACCGGCGACGTGGCGATCTCGCTGGCCCAGCTGCTGCCGAGCGCGGAGATCCTGGTCGTCACCACGCCCCAGATGGCCGCCGCGGAGGTCGCTGAGCGCGCCGGCGCGATCTCGCTGCAGACCCACCAGCGGCTCGTCGGCGTGGTCGAGAACATGTCGTGGCTGGAACTCCCCTCCGGCGAGCGGATGGAGGTCTTCGGCGCGGGCGGCGGCCAGACGGTTGCCGACTCGCTGACCCGCCTGACCGGCGCCCAGGTGCCGCTGCTCGGCCAGATCCCGCTGGACACCCGCGTACGGGAGGCCGGCGACGCCGGTCGCCCGGTCGTCCTGGAGGCCCCCGAGGCGCCGGCGGCCAAGGCGCTCGCGGCCGTGGCGGACCGTCTCGCGGTACGCCGGGAGAGCCTGGTCGGCAAGCCCCTCAACCTGCGGCCGGCGGGGCGGTAAGCGCCTCCTCGCCGACCTAAGCGAACGGCGGCCCCTGGGAAGTCCCGGGGCCGCCGTTCTGCGCTGTCTGGGGCTCAGGTGGCCTCGTCGTAGGTGTGCCGCGTGAGCGCCGGCCGGGGCGCGGGCGCCGCCGGGGTGGGCTGGTGCACGTCCAGGGCGGTCGCGGTGCTGCTCAAGTCGCCCTTGACCTGGTCGGCCGTGCCGCGCAGGTCGTCGTAGAGGCCCTGCAGCGGCTTGCGGAGGGCGGCCTCATCATCCTCGCTGAGCACGTGCTTGCGCAGGAACGTCTTCGGGTTGAGGTCCTCGAGCTCGATGTCCGTGCCCAGCTCACGGCTGAGGTCGGTGGTCGCGTTGCGGGCCATCGAACGCAGCTGCCGGATCATGCGGACCCCGTCGCTGATCGCCTTGGGCAGCTTCTCCGGGCCGAAGATGAACAGGCCGACCAGGACGATCAGAATCAACTCCCAGCCGCCGATGTTGCTCAAGCCCATACTGCCCCTCCCTGCTTCACGCCCAGCGTACGCACCTTATGCGGCCTGCGGGGAGACGCCAACCAACCGTTTACTTCCCGTCCGCCGCCAGGACGACCTGCGCGCTGCGCTTGGCGCCGTCCCGGGTGTACTCGACGCTGACCCCGGTGCCGGGCGCGTACTTACGTACGAGAGCGATCAGGTCGCCGGGCTCCTCCACCTGGGCGCCGCCGATGCGGGTCAGCACGTCCCCCGGGTGCAGCCCCGCTGCCGCCGCCGGACCGCCGGCCGGGACCGTCTGGAGCCGTACGCCGCCGCCTGCGCCGCGGTAGGTGGTCTCCAGTTCCGCTCCGATGACCGTACGGCGTGCCTTGCCGGTGTCGACGATGTCCTGGGCGATGCGCTTGGCCTGGTTGATCGGGATCGCGAAGGCGAGCCCGACGTTGCCGGCCTGCTCCTGGTCGGCAGCGAGGGACTTGATCACAGCGTTGATGCCCACGACCCGACCGGCCCCGTCGACCAGCGGACCGCCGGAGTTGCCTTGGTTGACCGCCGCGTCGGTCTGGATCGCCGCGTAGTACCGCGTCGGGCCACCGGACTCGCCCGCCGCGATCGGCCGGTCGACGGCGCTGACAATGCCGTACGTCACCGTGTTGGCCAGCGCCAACGGCGACCCGATCGCCAGCACCGGATCGCCGACCTGGGCCGAGTCCGAGTCGCCGAACTGGATCGGGGTGAGGTTGGTGGCGTCCACCTTGAGCACCGCTATGTCCGATTCCGGATCACTGCCGACGACCTTGGCGGCCACCGTGTTGCCGTCGCTGAACGTGACCACGGTCGACCCTGCGGCGCCGGCCACGACGTGATCGTTGGTGATCGCGTACCCGTCGCTGGAGACGATGAAGCCCGAGCCGAGGCTGGTGCTACCACCACCCCGTACCTTCACGGTGATCACGCTGGGCAGCACCTTCTTGACGACCCCGGCCACGGAGTCGGGCCCGCGCTGCGTCAGCGGCGCGGGGTTTCCTCCCCCGAGCTGCGGGCCGCTGCCCAGCCCGCCCCGGCTGGCGAAGACGAACCCGAGCGTGCCGCCTAGCGCGCCGGCGAGCAGGGCGGTGATCACCGACACCAGGACCACGAGCCGCAGGCCGGGCCGTACGCCCTCGCCGGGGCGCACGGCCACCGGCTCAAGCGGGGGCGCGCCGGACACCGGCGGCGTGACCACGACGGCGGCGGGGGCTGCCGGATCACGCCACGGGTCGGACAGCGCATCGGACCACCAGGGCGAACCGGCGCCGTTCGCCGAGCCGACCTGGCCGCCCGTGGCCGGCGGAGGCGCCGGCACAGCGGACCCGGGCTCGGGGTGGGCCCACGAGCCGGGCGCTTCCACAGCGGGTCTCTGCCGCCGCGTGCCCCAGTCACTCACGATTCGCCACTCCATTCGTCCGTACGCCCACAAGGATTACACGCCCCGACATCCCCCACACCGGCCTACGGTTCCCTAGGCTCAATACCAGACTCCACATCGACCGGCCAGGAGGTGCGTCATCGCCGCGTCCACCAGGATTCCCCAGCAGAACGCTGCCCACGCCCACGACTTCGCCCAGGCGTACGTGGCCGAGGACAGAGTTCTGGCCGTGGCCCGCGCGGTGGCGGGCGAGGTCGGGTTGACGCCGGTTGGACCCGCCGCCGGCGCCGCACTGCGCTTCATCGCGGCGGCCAGCAACGCCAAAGCCGTGGTCGAGGTGGGCACCGGCACCGGGGTCAGCAGCGTGTGGCTGCTCCGCGGGATGCGCTCCGACGGCGTGCTGACCACCATCGACATCGAGGGCGAACACCAGCGGATCGCGCGCCGGATCTTCGCGGAGGCCGGGTTCGCCCCGTCGCGTACCCGCATCATCACCGGGCGCGCCCTCGACGTGCTCCCGCGGCTCGCCGACGGTGTCTACGACCTCGTCTTCGTCGACCACGACGCCAGCGAGTACGCCGCGGCCGTCAACGCGGCGGCCCGACTGCTGCGCCCCGGTGGCGTTCTCGTCCTCGGCGCGGCGCTCGCCGACGGCAAGGTGGCCGACCCCGCGGTGCGCGACCCGGAGACCGTCGCGCTGCGTGAGGTGGTCAAGGCGCTGCGGGAGGCGGACGAGTGGATTCCCGCGCTGCTGCCCACCGGCGACGGGCTCCTGTGCGCGGTCAAGCGCCCCTGACGACGGTCGGATCGTGTCGTACCCGTCCGCCACGCTGGGCTATCTGAGCCGGCTGGGTCTCGGCTGGGTAGCCGCCGACGCCAAGGCGGCTCAGGAAGCTTGCGTGGCGACCGTGCCGAGCCAGCGCACCAGCGTACGCACACCCCAGCCGGTGGCACCCTTGACCAGCTCCGCGTCGGGCGAGTCCGCCCAGGCGGGCGCCGACATGTCGACGTGCGCCCAGCGGTCCCGGAACTCCCCGGTGAACTCGCGCAGGTACATCGCGGCCATGACCGACCCGGCGCCGACCTCCGTGGCGTTGACCAGGTCTGCCACCTGACTGTCGAGCGCCTCGCGGTAGTCGTCGGGCATCGGCATCCGCCAGACCCGCTCGCCGGCGGCGTCCGCCGCGTCTGCGAGGGCCCCGGCAAGCGCCTCGTTGTCGCTGAAGAGCGCGGCGGTGCGCTTGCCGAGGGCGACGCTCTGCGCGCCGGTCAGCGTGGCGAGGTCGACCATGAGGTCCGGGTCGAGCCGGCGCACGGCGTACGCCATGGCATCCGCGAGCACCAGCCGCCCCTCGGCGTCGGTGTTGAGCACCTCGGTGGTCATCCCACCGTAGTGACGCACGACGTCGCCGGGGCGGTACGCGGTGCCGCTGACCATGTTCTCAGCCAGTGGTGCCAGCGCGGTCACCCGTACCGGCAGGCGCAGCGCCGCCGCCGCGATCGTCGCGGCGGCCACGGCGGCGGCGCCGCCCATGTCCTTGCGCATCAGCTTCATGCCCGCCCGGGGCTTGATGCAGATGCCTCCGGTGTCGAAGGTGATGCCCTTGCCGACCAGCACCACGTGCGTACGCGCAGCTGGCGGCTGCCAGGACAGTTCCACCAGCTTGGGCGGGCGCGTCGAGCCACAGCCGACCGCGAGGATCGCACCGAAGCCCTCGGCGGCCAGTTGCTCCTGATCACGGACGGCGACGGTGAGGCCGGGACGGTCCGCCGCCGCCTCCCGGATCCGTTCGGCCAGCCAGGCGGGCGACTTCTGATCGCTCGGCATGTTCGTCAGGTCCCGGGCCAGGATGGTCGCCTCGGCCACCGTACGGGCCTCGCTCAGGGCCGCCTCGTACCGCTCGGGCCGGTCGACCACGATCGTGGCGCTCGCCAGGCGCGGTGCCTTGTCCGGCGCCTCGGAACCCAGCCGGAAGCGGTAGGACGCGAGCCACAGGCCTTCGGCGAGGCCGCGGACCGCCTCCGGTTCCACCCCGGGCGGTACTCCGACCGTCACGGACGGCTGCATCCGGGCCGACCGGGCGATCGCCGCCCCAGCGGCGCGCCAACCGGCCTCATCGCCGGCGCCCACCCCGGCCAGCAGCAGCCGACGCGGGCTGGCCAATGGCCGGTTCAGGGTGTGCAGCACGCCGCGCTTCCCGGAGTGGTGGACGTCGGCGATGAAGGCGAGCGCCTCCTCGCGTACCGCGCTCTCGGCGGCGTACGCGGTGCGCAGCAACCCGCCCACGTCAACGCCGCCCACCGGCACTTCGGACCCGGCGATATCGGTGTCGGCGGTGTCGACCTCAGGCGGCTGCTGAACGTCAGGTAGCCGCTGCTCCGTCTCTGCGGTACCGGCCGGGGCCGCCACGGGCAGCGCCAGCGTTTCCGGTACCGCACCGTCGACCGCGAGCCGAATCTCGATCACGGTCGCCTCCTCACAATCCCGCCGGAACGTTCCACAGTCGCCCATCAGCAGCCCGCCGCACGGAACTCCTCAAACCGTGCGGCGGGCATCGGTGGCGGCGAAACCGCGGTCAGCCAGTGGCCGACTTCAGCGCCTCGCTCAGCGCGTTGGCCTCGTCAGGCGTCATCTCTACGACGAGCCGGCCACCACCCTCCAGTGGGACCCGCATGACGATGCCCCGGCCCTCCTTGGTGACCTCAAGCGGACCGTCGCCCGTCCGCGGCTTCATGGCCGCCATGTTGTCTCCCCTCACACTGTATGGTCTTTCAGATCCCGGGCACGTCAGCCGCACCCGTGAGCTGCGCAGACCCCGTTCGGGCGTCCGCTTGTGCGTGCGGACGTCCAGAAACGGCGCCGACCAATGATTTTCCCTGATGATGGCCCCAAGACCCAAACTGGGGCCGATTTGTTGTGACAGTCCCTGGTGGGCTCAACTCAGGACCTGTCACAATATGCGGCCATGCAAGCACGGTCGGCACTCTTCGACCTGTACGGCGACTACCTGCGTCCCCGCGGTGGCCGCGCACCCGTTGCTGCGCTCGTACGCCTGCTCGCCCCCCTCGGGATCGCCGCGCCGGCGGTACGCACCGCAGTGTCGCGAATGGTCCGACAGGGCTGGCTGCACCCGCTCCGGCTCTCCACCGGACCCGGCTACCTGTTGACCCCCAAGGCCGCCCGCCGGCTCGACGAGGCGGCGACCCGCATCTACCGCACCGGCGGCAACTCCTGGGACGGCCGGTTCGACCTGATCGTCATGGACCCACCCGCGCAGCGCGCCGACCGGGCCCGTCTCGCCTCGAACCTGTCCTTTCTGGGCTACGGGGCGATCGAACCCGCGACGTGGGTCGCCGCCCGACCCACCGACGAGGTCGAGACGCTGCTGGCAGAGTCGGGCATCCGGTTCGAGCGGTTCACCGCCAGCCACGCCGGCGGTGTCGACGGCGCTGCGGCCCTGGTGCGCCGGGCGTGGAACCTGGAGGAGATCGGCGCCGCGTACGAGGAGTTCGTGCGGACCCTGCAGCCCGTCGTCGCCCCGATCCACGCCGGCAGCGACGACCAGGAGGCGTACGCGGCCCGCTTCACGCTCGTACACGCGTGGCGCACGTTCCTGTTCCGCGACCCGCAGCTACCCCCTCAGCTCCTGCCCGAACAGTGGCCAGGCAGCGCCGCCGCCGACTTCTTCGACACCCATGCCGCACGGCTGCGCCCGGCCGCCGACCGGTTCGTGGACCGGTGCTTTGAGCTTGCCTCGTCCCGGCTCCCGGTGACAGCATCCTGACCACCAGCGACGAAAGAGGCTTCACCGTGTCCGATGTCCTGCTCGTCGAGCGCGCTGACGGAATCGCGACGCTCACTCTCAACCGCCCCGACTCCCTGAACTCGCTCGACGTCGGCCTGAAGGAGGCGCTGCGCGAAGCGCTCGGGGAGCTCGCCACCGACGACTCGTGCCGAGCGGTGCTGCTCACCGGCGCCGGCCGGGCCTTCTGCGTGGGTCAGGACCTGCGCCAGCACGTCGAGACGCTCGAGTCGGGCAACAGTGATCCCTTGTCGACCGTACGGGAGCACTACAACCCGGTCGCCACCCTGCTGGCGGAGATGCCCAAGCCGGTCGTCGCGGCCGTCCGTGGCATGGCAGCCGGGGCTGGCGCGTCGCTCGCGATGCTCGCCGACTTCCGCATCGGCGGCCCACGTACCGGCTTCCTGATGGCGTTCGCCAACGTCGGCCTGGCCGGCGACACGGGCGCGTCGTGGGTGCTGCCGCGGCTGGTCGGCCATGCCAAGGCCACCGAGCTGATGATGCTCGCCGAGCCGATCGGCGCGGCCGAGGCGCTGCGGCTCGGGCTGCTGACCAAACTGGTCGACGACGACGAGGAGATCCTGCCGGCGGCGCGGGCGCTGGCCGCCCGACTGGCCGGCGGGCCGACCGTCGCGTACGCCCAGATCAAGCGCCAGCTGCGCATCGGCGGGACCGGCGCCCTGGCGGAGGCCCTCGAAGCCGAGTACGAGGCACAGAAGATCAGCGGCGCCACCGCCGACCATCGCAACGCCACCTACGCGTTCGTCCGCAAGGAGCGGCCGACGTTCGAGGGGCGTTAATCCTCGTCGTCCTCCTCCGGGTCGAGGTTGGTCACCTCGCCCAGCACGTACGCCTGCATGGCCAGCTCGTCGCCGCGCGGTGACACGTACGCCGGCAGCTCGCGCGGGCCGAGTTGCTGCACGTGCGTCCAGAACGCCCGTACCGCCTCGGCCGGCGAGCTCGCCTCGATCGGCAGGTAGACCCCGACCAGCCACTCCCGCCGGGCAGCGGGCTCGGCGGCCACCTTGTCGACGAGCGCGGCGAACCGGTCGGGGGCGACCGGGAGGACACCGGCGCCGTGCCCGGCGTCGGCGCCGTCCACCAGGTCGTCGGCGGGCAGCGGCGCGTCGAAGAGGCGGTAGGTGTACTCGATGTCCAGGGCGGTCGCCGGCTGGCCGGCAGCGGGATCGTCGGGATCGTGGGCGTCGCCGCCGACGGCGACCACCCGGCCCAGCGCGAACACGACGGGCTCCGCCCCGACGGCCACGAGGGCCACCTCGTCGCCGACCGCCGGCAACGGGCCGTCCAGCCCCGTCAACTCCAGCGTCTCGTGCAGGAAAAGCCGTTCCGCCTCGTACCGCTCGACCGGTACCGCCACCGCCCAGTGCGCCATGCCTTCATCTCATCATGGGCTAGCGGGGCTGACCGCAGGCCACGTGGCAGTCGGCCAGATGGTCGTCGACCATGCCGGTGGCCTGCATCAACGCGTACGCGGTGGTGGGGCCGACGAACCGGAAGCCGCGCTTCTTGAGCTCCTTGGCCATCGCCGTGGACTCCGGTGTGATCGCAGGCACGTCGGCGAACGAGCGGGGCCGTTGCGCGCGTGGTGGCGGCGCGTACGACCACAGCAGCGTGGCCAGCCCCGCGGGCAGGTCGGCGGCGGCCCGGGCATTGTGCAGGGCGGCTTCGATCTTCGCCCGATTGCGGACGATGCCCGGGTCGGCCAGCAGCCGGGCGACGTCCGACTCGTCGAACCGGGCGACCTCGGTGATCACGAAGTCCTTGAACGCGGCCCGGAAGGCCGGGCGCTTGCGCAGGATGGTCAGCCAGGACAACCCGGACTGGAACGCCTCGAGGGTGAGTCGCTCGTACAGGCCGTCGTCGTCGCGTACGGGCCGGCCCCACTCGTCGTCGTGGTAGGCCATGTAGTCGAGCGCGCTGCCGGCCCAGGCGCAGCGGGCGCGGCCGTCAGGCCCGGTGACGAGGTCGGTCACGGCAGCGTCGGTCACGGCAGCGTCGGTCATGGCAGCGTCGGTCATGGCAGCTCGCCCGTCTCCACCAGCCGGGCGAACCGGCGCAGCGCCTGGATCAGGCTGACCTTGGAACCAGGCCACAGCACCGGCCAGGCGACCTTGCCCGCCGCGCCGGCTGGCAGGTGGAACCACTCGTGCCAGACCACCTGGGTGCGGTCGCCGTCCATCGGGGTGCACCGCATCACGCCGGGGCCGCGCAGCACCTTGCCGTAGTGGACGACGCGGATCTCGTACGGCCGATCCACCTTGACCACACGCATCTCGTCGCGCAGCACCGCCGGGCCAACCTGGGTCACCGCCTCGACCGAACTTCCCTCGCCACCGTCGCCGGCCACCAGGCGTACCCGCGTGAATGGGATCCAGTCGCTCTGCCGCTCCCAGTCCAGCAGCGCGGCGAAGACCCGTGCCGCGGGGGCGTTGACGATGACGGTCGCGGTCACCTCACCGGCGCCGGGCTGAACGGCGTCACCGAGCCCGGCTTGGGCTGCGGAAGCCGCCTCGTCGCCGGGCGGATCGAGTGGCGTGCGGTCGGCTGCCCGATCCCCCGCAGGCCGGGGCTCGGGGATGGTCACGACAACCTCATCTCCTGATCTCCTGGGGTCGGTGCGGCGCCTCCTCGGACCGGTGCGTCTCTTGCGCCGGGCGCTCCGGCAAAGTGTCCGGCTCGGCAGCGGCCACCGGCTCCGCCTCGGCGGGCGGTTGCCCACCTTCCGAAATCACGTGGGACGCCGCCTCGCGCGCGGCGCGCAGCTTGTCGGCGTCGGCGAGCCGCCCGTCGCGCAGCGCCTCCACCTCCGCCTCGAGCACGCCGATCAACTCCAGCTTGTACCCGGTGTCGTAGGCCACCCGGCGGAGCGCCGCGTCGACCTGGGCCATCCGGTATCCGCGCAGCGCTGTGTCGAACCGGGTGCGCGCCAGATCAGCCTCGACGAGCGGGCGGTCAGCTGGCAGCGGCACCGGCTGGCCCTGCGACTCCACCGGCGCGAGGCCCGGATCGGAGCCGGTGAGGAGCACCGCGACGCCGAAGCCGATCGCGCCGACGATGAGGGCACCGATCGTCAGGAGCAGGAGCTGACCCATGTCCTGATCGTGGCATGCGCGCCCGACCGAGGCGAGCCCGGTGCCCCGGAGCGCCGCGAAAGCCGCGGATCAGCTCCAGCGCAGAACCCGCTTGCGCCACGCGTACAGCAGGCCGAGCGCGAGCAGCCCGACGAAGATGCCCATCTCGACCAGGGTCGCCACCCCGAACCCGGGCCGGTCGAAGATGACGGCCCACGGGAAGAGAAAGACGCTCTCCACCGCGAAAAGGACATACAGGTACGCGTACACGTAGTACCTGATCTGCGCCTGCGCCCAGTCACCCCCGACGGGGTCCAGGCCACACTCGTAGGTCTCGAACTTGCCCGGCGTATCGACGGGGCGGCGCGGGCGCAGCACCCGGTTGGCCGCGAAAGCCGCCCCGAAGAACAGCGCTCCCCCGATGACGAGCAGGCCGAGCGTCGCGTACGAGCCGAGATAACCGGTCACGCTGGCAGCTTAATCCCAGGCGTCTGTCGCATGACCGATCGCCGGGCTGCGGGGACGCGGGACCCCGCCTCATAATGGATGCCTTTGGGGCGTTTGCCGGCCACCTAAACCGGCGAAGCGCGCGCTGCGTACTTCCGAGCAGAAGACATGTTTCTGATCAGTAACGTGTCTTCACCCACGTCTGAGAAGCCACACAAAGGTCCCCCTGCCCGCGCCGACGTAGGCTCGGGGTGTACAGAGTAGCGGGTCCGCCGGGCCCGTCGCCCAATGCTGCGCGACGGCCGCACCCCTTACCCGCCGTCACCGAGGAGGTCAGCCACGTGACCAAGCAGGTCCGTCAACTGGATCGAGTGGTCATTCGTTTTGCCGGAGACTCCGGCGACGGCATGCAGCTCACGGGCGACCGGTTCACCTCGGAGACCGCTCAGCTCGGCAACGACATTTCGACCCTACCGAACTTCCCCGCCGAGATCCGGGCCCCTGCCGGCACGCTGCCCGGCGTGTCCAGCTTCCAGGTGCACTTCGCCGATTACGACATTCTGACGCCCGGTGACACCCCGGACGTCCTCGTGGCGATGAACCCGGCAGCGCTGAAGGCCAACCTCGGCGACCTGCGCCCCGGTGCGGACATCATCGTCAACACCGACGAGTTCACCAAGCGGAACCTGGCCAAGGTCGGCTATACGGAAAACCCGCTGGAGGACGGCTCGCTTGAGGGGTACGTCCTGCACCCCGTCGGGCTGACCTCGATGACCGTCCGGGCGCTCGAAAGCTTCGAGATCTCCAAGAAGGACGCCGAGCGGGCCAAGAACATGTTCGCCCTCGGCCTGCTGTCGTGGATGTACTCGCGGCCCAGCGAGTCCACGCTCCGGTTCCTGGAGCGCAAGTTCGCCGCCCGACCGGAGGTCGCCGCCGCGAACATCGCCGCGTTCAAGGCCGGCTTCAACTTCGGCGAGACCACCGAGGACTTCGTCGTCCGGTACGAGGTCAACCCCGCGAAGATGCCCGCCGGCGAGTACCGCAACATCACCGGCAACACCGCGCTGGCGCTGGGCATCGTGGCGGCCGGCGTGCGCTCGAAGCTGCCGGTCTTCCTCGGCGCATACCCGATCACCCCGGCCAGCGACATCCTGCACGAGCTGTCCAAGCACAAGAAGTTCGGCGTGACGACCGTGCAGGCCGAGGACGAGATCGCCGCGGTCGGGGTGGCGCTGGGCGCCTCCTACGGCGGCGCGCTCGGCGTGACCAGCACGAGCGGCCCCGGCGTGGCGCTCAAGAGCGAGACGATCAGCCTGGCCGTCGCCCTGGAGCTGCCGCTGCTGGTCATCGACGTGCAGCGCGCCGGACCGTCGACGGGCATGCCCACCAAGACCGAGCAGGCCGACCTCACCATGGCCCTGTTCGGCCGGCACGGCGAGGCGCCGGTGGCGGTCATCGCGCCGCGCTCCCCCGCCGACTGCTTCGACGCCGCCCTGGACGCCGCCCGGATCGCGCTGACCTACCGGACCCCGGTGATCCTGCTGTCCGACGGTTACATCGCCAACGGCTCCGAGCCGTGGCGGCTGCCCGACGTCGCCACGCTGCCGGACCTGCAGGTGGAGTTCGCCTCCGCGCCCAACGGGCCCGACGGGCAGTTCCTGCCGTACCTGCGGGACGAGAAGACGCTCGCCCGTCCGTGGGCCGTGCCCGGCACGCCCGGTCTGGAGCACCGCATCGGTGGTCTGGAGAAGGCCGACAAGACCGGTGACATCTCCTACGACCCGGCCAACCACGACTTCATGGTCCGCACCCGCGCCGCTCGGATCGAGGGCATCGAGGTACCGGACCTCGAGGTCGACGACCCGGACAGCGACGCCCGTCTGCTGGTCCTCGGCTGGGGCTCGACCTACGGGCCGATCGGCGCCGCGTGCCGCGCCCTGCGCCAGCGCGGCCTTCCGGTCGCTCAGGCGCACCTGCGGCACCTCAACCCGATGCCGAAGAATCTCGGCGAGGTCCTGAAGCGCTACGACCGGGTGGTCATCCCCGAGATGAACCTCGGCCAGCTCGCCAGCGTCATCCGGTCCCGGTACCTGATCGACGCCATCCCCTACAACCAGGTCCGCGGCCTGCCGTTCACCGCCGCCGAGCTGGAAACCATGTTGGAAGAGGTCGTGAAGAATGCCTGAGGCTGGCCTTCCCGCTGGTGCCGCTGGCGCGACACCGCTCAAGCTCACCGCGAAGGACTTCAAGTCCGACCAGGAGGTGCGCTGGTGCCCCGGCTGCGGTGACTACGCGATTCTGGCCGCCATGCAGTCGTTCCTGCCGGAGCTGGGCATCCCGCGCGAGCGCATCGCGTTCGTGTCCGGCATCGGCTGCTCGTCGCGCTTCCCGTACTACCTCAACACGTACGGCATGCACTCGATCCACGGCCGCGCGCCGGCGATCGCGACCGGCCTGTCGGTGTCCCGTCCGGATCTGTCGGTATGGGTCGTCACCGGTGACGGCGACGCGCTGTCGATCGGCGGCAACCACCTCATCCACGCGCTGCGCCGCAACGTCAACCTGAAGATCCTGCTGTTCAACAACAAGATCTACGGGCTGACCAAGGGCCAGTACTCGCCGACCTCCGAACTCGGCAAGATCACGAAGTCGACCCCGGTCGGCTCGACGGACTCGCCGTTCAACCCGCTGTCGCTGGCGCTGGGCGCGGAGGCGACGTTCGTCGCGCGCACCATCGACTCCGACCGCAAGCACCTCCAGTCGGTGCTGCGCCAGGCCGCCGAGCACAAGGGCTCCGCGTTCGTGGAGATCTACCAGAACTGCAACATCTTCAACGATGGCGCGTTCGAGGTGCTCAAGGACCCGGAGACCCGCGACGAGTACGTCATCCGCCTCGAGCACGGCCAGCCGATCACGTTCGGCAAGGACGGCGAGTGGGCCGTGACCCACCCGCCGGGTGCGTTCGGACTGCAGGTGAAGCGAACCGCCGAGGTGGCGGCCGACGAGGTCGTCGTGCACGACGCGACGGTCGACGCGCCGGCGTACGCGTTCGCCCTGTCCCGGCTGCCCGACACCGACCTGCGCAACACCCCGATCGGCGTGTTCCGCGCGGTCGACAAGCCGGTGTACGACGACCTCGTCCGCACCCAGCTCGACACGGCCAAGGCGAAGGTCACCCGCGGCGCCGACGATGAGCTGGCCGCCCTGCTCGGCTCCGGCGACACCTGGACGATCCTGTAACCCTGTAACGCTCACCGAGATCGTCACAACGCGCCCTGTGTTGTGACGATCTCGGCGTATCAGGACGAGTGGCTGAACCGGTCGGAGCCGGCGACCAGGTCCGGGTGCTCCACAGTGAGCGCGACGGCCACGGCGTCGGTCAGGGTGAGCGTCGCGCCCTCGGCGTACGCCGCGTCGAACACCACGTCGCCGAGCACCGCGCGGGCCACGGCCTGCTGCTCGTGCCAGTACGCGCCGTCCGGCCCGACCGTCAGCCGCAGCCTCGCCCGTACCGTCTGCGCGGCGCCGAACAGCCGCGCCGCCGTGAGCGGGTCCTCCCCGGTCAGGCAGCGCACCGCGACGGCGTTGAGCGTCTCGCACGCGCTGGCGTGGAACCCGAACCCCATGCGGGAGCGCAGCGCCACCGTGAGGTGGTCGTGCGCCGCAACGACGTCCCCGCGCCGCAGCGCCACCAGGCCCAGGAGCATGTCGACGGTACGCCGGCCGCGCTCGGCCGGTCGGGACGCCTCCAGGGGACGGGCGTGGGCCAGCAGATCGGCGGCCTCGTCGAGCGCGCCGCGGCGCATGAGGATCCGGGCCAGCGTGTACACCGCACCCAGGGCGTCGCCCGGCACGCTCTCCCGGCGGGCCCAGCCGGTCACCTCGCGGCACGTCCGCTCGGCGTCGCCGGTACGCCCCACCCCGTAGAGCGCCCCGCCGCGGCCCGCGAGTACCCGTGCCAGCAGGCCGACGTCCCCGACCCGGCGCGCGGCGAGTTCCGACCGCTGGGAGAAGCGAAGCTGCTCGACGTACTCGCCGTCAGCGGCTGACAGCAGAGCGTGGATGCGGTAGGCGGCGGCCAGCTCGGCGTCGGTCAGCCGCTCCCCGGTGGCTCTGATCCGCTCGTACAGCCGGAACAGCCACAGCCGCGCCTCAGGCGCCCGCCCCCGCTCGCGCCACCATTGGTCGAGGGAGGTCGTCACCGCCAACCCTTCGCGGGCGAGGCCCCTCGTCACCGTCCACCGCAGCGCGCCGCGCACCTCGTCGACCAGTGGGTCGAGCGTGTACAGCGAGAGCGTGGCCGCGCGCCCGTTCGCGTCCGCGTGCGCACCACGGATCTGCCGCAGGCACCAGCCCACGTGCCGGTCGCGGACGACCTCCTCCTCGCCGTTGTCGCACAGCTCCCGCGCCGCGTACGCGCGGATCGGGTCGAGCATCCGGTAGGTCGCCGCGTCCGGCTGCTGCTCGACCTGGATCAACGACTTGTCGACCAGGGTCGCCAGCGCGTCGAGCGGGTCACCACCGCCCAGCCACTCGATGGCCGGCAACGTCACCGGGCCGGCGAACACCGACAGCCGGCGCAGCAACCGGGCCGCCGGGCGGTCAAGCGTCCGGTACGACCAGGCCAGGGTCGCCCGCAACGAGCGGTGCCGGTCCGGCGAGTAGCCGCCGGAGCCGGCGTCGAGGGTGCTCAGAACGTCGTCGATGCGGGCGGCCAACTGGCCGGCGGAGAGTACCCGCAAGCGGGCCGCCGCCAATTCCAGCGCCAGTGGCAGCCCGGCGACCGCCGTCGCGACCCGGTCGAGATACCCGAGTTCGTCGTCGGTCGCGAGCTGACCGCCCCGGCTCGCCGCAGCCCGGTCGAGCAGGAGCGACACGGCATCGCTCGGGCGACCGTCGGCGGCGGGGCCGATCGGCAACGGCAGGATCCGCCAGACAACCTCCCCGGGCAGGCCGAGCGGCTCGCGGCTGGTCGCGAGGATCCGGGCACCTGCCCCGCCACCGAGCAGCCGGGCGACCACGGCGGCGGCCACGGGCAGGTGCGCGTCACAGGTGTCGAGCACGAGGAGTATCCGGCGGTCGGCGGCCTGGTCGGCGATGGTCTGCGTGACCGGCCGCCCCGGCTCGGGCCGCAGCCCGAGGGTCTGCGCGACCGCCGACGCGACCGACTGCGCGTCGCCGGCCTCGGCGAGGTCGACGAACCACACCCCGTCCGGGTAGTCGCCGACGAGGCCGCGGGCGACTTCCACGGCGACGCGGGTCTTCCCGGACCCACCGGCACCGACCACGGTGACCAGACGCTGGACGCTCAGCACCTCGCGCAGCTGCTCCTGCTCGGCGACCCGCCCGACGAAGGAGCCCACCGGAGTCGGCAGGTTGTGCGGTGGGCCGCCGACCGTGCGCGGACGCGGGAAATCGCGGTCGAGGCCCGGCGCCACGAGTTGGTACAGCCGCTCCCGGCCGTCGAAGCCGCGCAGCCGGTACAGGCCGAGGTCGCGAAGCGCGGCGCCGGCGGGGAGGGCACCCGCCGCAGCGGCTGCGGTCGCCGCCGAGCACAGGACCTGGCCGCCGTGCGCGGCCGCCGCTACCCGGGCCGCGCGGTGCACCTCGGGGCTCGCGTACTCCCCCGCGACCGGGTGGGCGTAGCCGGTGTGCAGCCCCATCCGTACCATCGGCCGGGCGTGGTCCCCCGGCCATTCGTGTGCGGACAGCGCGCGTTGCGCCGCCGCGCACGCGGAAAGGGCGGCGGCCGCGTCGGCAAACGCGACGAAGAGCGAATCCCCCTCTGTGGACAGCTCCACACCGTCTCCTATGGACAATGTGTGCCGCAGCACCTGCCGGTGCTCCGTGAGCACCGAGCGGTAATCCACACCGAGCATCTGGGCCAACCGGGTCGAACCCTCGATGTCGGTGAACAGAAAGGTCACCTGCCCGTCCGGCAGGTGCATCCGTGCCGACACGCGTGAACCTCCGCCCTGCCAGTCGCCCTCATGCTGCCGGACCCCCACCGCGCGCACATCATAGGAACGGCTCAGCCCGGCCCACCCGGGTCGCAGCCCGGGACCGGCCGAGCAGACCACTTGACGCGGGCAACATCGGCTGAGACGGCGGCAGGTGCGCCGCACGGGCCAGGGCTGCGCCCGGCATCAATCAACAGCCGCAGGAGCCTCCGCAGCATCCGCCCGCGGCGGCCGGCTGACCGGCCCGGCCGGCAACGGACACAGTGGACAGTAGTTTGACAGTGTCGTCGTGACCGTCCGGGCATCGAGCCGGATCACCGGACTCACGCATCGGCCGGTTCATCTCGAAGGTGGAGCCGCAACTGCGGCAGCGGTACTCGTAACGGGGCATGTCATCAGGTTACTCAGCCGCCGGGTAGCGTTCAGGTATAACAGCATCGGAACATGGGCCCTACTCGATGACCTGGCGCAGGGGGAACCTGGTGGCTGATCCGGCGGCACAGTTGCGACCGGCGGTTCCCGCCACAGTACCCAGCAGCCCGGACATTAGCGACGGATCCGGTGCCACGCCGGCCGTCGAGCAGGGCGCCACGCCGGCGGCGATGACGGACGTGCTCATGCCGCCGGACTCTGCGACACCCCCCGCTCGCCCGAGCGGCTGGCGGGCGTTGCCGGTTCATGCCAGCCAGCGGCTGCGCCCCATCCTGCGCTCGGTCGCGGCCTGGCCTCGGCGCCCGTACGCCCGGGCCGTCCTACCCGGCCTGCTGATCTTCATCCTCGTCGCCGCGTCGATCCTGGCTGGTGCGTACGTCGTGCCCGCGCTGACGTCGAAGCCCCAGCGCACCTTCACCCTGCTCGATCCGCCAGCGGCAGGGGTGCCGGGCGTCCCGGGCGCCGGGCTGCCCGCCACGAACCCGAGCGCGGACGCCGGTGACACGACCGCCGCCCCGACCCGCGGCCCGGACGCGGCCACCAGACCCTCGAACCTCGCCGCCTGGGCCCGGCCCCTGTCGGCGAAGCTCGGCATTCCGCTGCCGGCGATGCAGGCGTACGGGTACGCCGAACTGGTCACCGCCGCCACGTCACCGAACTGCCAGCTGCGCTGGACCACGCTCGCGGGAATCGGCAAGGTCGAGTCGGCGCACGGCCAGCACCAGGCAATCCTCGCCGCCGACGGCGCAGTTCTACCGCCGATCATCGGCGCGCCGCTGGACGGCCAGGGTGACCGGATGAAGATCGCCGACACCGACGGCGGGAAGCTCGATCTCGACCGCACGTGGGACCACGCGGTCGGGCCGATGCAGTTCATCCCCTCCACCTGGGCCCGCTACGGCGCGGACGCCGACGGCAACGGTGTCGCCGACATCAACAACATCAACGACGCAGCCCTGGCGGCGGCCAACTACCTGTGCGCCGGCAACCGCAACCTGTCGGTCGCTGGCGACTGGTGGGCAGCGATCATGTCGTACAACGCAGTACAGGCGTACGTGCGGGACGTGTTCGACGCCGCGAACGATTACGGCGTGCGCAGCCGCTGATCCGGAGAGAAATAACTTAGTTATCGCTAAGGACTTCCGTCCCGGGCGGAACATCGGCAAGCTATGAGCCGTGCAGGTGCGCGAGTGGGATCCGGCTGCCGCTCCCGCCGAGGAGCTTTCCTCCCTGCTGCGCGCCAACAACCTGATGCTGGCCACCGACGTGCCTGAAGATCCACCGTGGCGGGCCGACTCCTTCCGGGAGTACCTCGCCGTCACCATGCCCGACGAGCGGCGCGTCTCCTGGATCGCCGTCGAAGGCGAAGACCTTCTCGGGTACGCGAGCATCCTGCTCGTCGGCGACATCGCTGTCCTCGAAATCATGGTGCGGCCCGACGCCCGCCGGGCCGGCCTAGGCACCAAGCTCTTGGCGACGGCCGCGAAACGTGCCGAGTCGGAGGCGTACGGCTCCATCGGGGTCGAGGTCGCGGGCGGCACGGCAGCTGCGGACTTCTTTGAGGCACAGGGCTTCCGGTGCGCTTTCGTCGAAATGCGCAACTTGCTCGATCTGTCTACCGTGGACTGGCCGCAGCTCGCCATCCTCGCCGAGGGAGTCGGCTCCGGGTACCGGATCGAATACCACCCCGGCGGGCCGCCCGAGCTCATGTTCGACGAGTACGCGCACGCCAAGGCGACCATGCGGCTGAACCCGTCGTACGACCTCGAACTGCGCCCCAGCTCCTACGACAGCGACCGGCTGCGGGCCAGCCTCGCGACCCTCCACGCCCGGGGCCTGAAACCGTACGTCGTGCTGGCCGTGCACGAGCCGTCCGGCACGGTGGCGGGCCTGACCGAGGTGGTCGTGCCCGCACAGCGGCCGACCCGGGCCGACCAGTACGACACGGTCGTGGTGCAGGCCCACCGGGGGTACGGGCTGGGCCGCGCCCTGAAGGCCCGCATGCTGACCGAGCTGCGGACAGCCGAGCCCCAGCTCGAGGACGTGCAGACCTGGAACGCGGTCGGTGGCGACGAGGCGATGGGCCGGATCAACGACGAGCTCGGGTTCAAGTCCAACCGGGAGTGGCGCGAGTACGAGGCCGACGTCGACGACGTGCTGCGCCGGCTGGGCCGGGGCGACTGATCGCGCTCAGGCGCCCACCTTCTCCCGCCGGCGTACCCGCGGCAGCACCTCCTTGGCGTACAGGTCGCACAGCTCGCGGTAGTGCGGGCCGATGTTCGACACGTACACCTCGTCGTAGTCGGCCTGCTCGAACTGCTCGATCATGGCCAGGTGCCGGTCAGGGCTCGGGCCGAGCGCGAACGTGTCCTTGAGCATCTCCGGCTTGACCAGCGTGCTCGCCTGCTCGAAGTGGCGCGGTGACGGCAGCACCTGGGCCAGTTCGCCGGGCAGCCCCTCGTTGCGCCACTTCTCGTGCGCGATCCGGAGCGCCTCCTCCTCGCTCTGCGCGTAGCAGGCCTTGAATCCGCCCTGGACCACCTTGCCGTCGCCGCCGTTCTGGCGGAAGCGGCGTACCTTCTCGGCGTCGGGCATCACGCAGATGAACCCGTCCCCGATCTGGGCAGCGAGATCGATCGCCTTCGGGCCGAACCCCGAAACGTAGATCTTCGGCGGCTGGTCGGGCAGGGTGTAGATCCTGGCCTGTTCGACCTGGTAGTGCTCGCCGAGGTGGTTGACGAACTTGCCGGTCCACAGTTCGCGGATCACGTCGACCGCCTCTTCGAGCATCGCCCGCCGCACGTCCGCCGACGGCCACGGGTCGCCGAAGATGTGCTCGTTGAGGGCCTCGCCGGTGCCGACTCCCAGGGTGAACCTGCCCCCGGTGAGGACCGCGCTGGTCGCCGCCGCCTGCGCGATGATCGCCGGGTGGAGGCGGATCGTCGGGGCGGTCACCGCCGTGGTGATCGGCAGGGAGCAGACCTGGCTGATCGCCCCGATCATCGACCAGACGAATGGGCTCTGGCCCTGCTCCTCCAGCCAGGGATGGAAGTGGTCCGAGATCCACAGAGCGTCGAAGCCGGCCTCCTCGGCCGCCTTCGCCTGCTCGATCAGCTCAGCGGGGGTGAACTCTTCGCACGACAGGAAGTATCCGATCCTCATGCCGGTCAAATACCCGGCCGGCGGATCAGTATCCCTGGCGGAGCGGCTTCGCCGCTCAGTAACCTCTGCGCAGCAACTGCGCGGCCTCGACCGCCCAGTAGGTGAGGATGATCTGCGCGCCGGCGCGCCGGATCGACGTGAGCTGCTCCAGGATGACCCGCTCGCGCTCGATCCAGCCGTTCGCGGCGGCCGCCTCGACCATCGCGTACTCCCCGGAGACCTGGTAGGCGGCGACCGGCACGTCGACGCTCTCGGCCACCGCGGACACCACGTCGAGGTACGGCAGGGCCGGCTTGACCATGACCATGTCGGCGCCCTCGGCGAGGTCGAGCGCGACCTCGCGCAGCGCCTCCTTGAGGTTGGCCGGGTCCTGCTGGTAGGCCTTGCGGTCGCCCTGCAGGGTCGACTCGACGGCCTCCCGGAACGGGCCGAAGAACGCCGAGGCGTACTTGGCGGCGTAGGCCAGCACGGCGGTGTCGGTGTGGCCGGCCTCGTCGAGCGCCTCGCGGATCACGCCGACCTGGCCGTCCATCATCCCGGACGGGCCCAGCACGTGCGCGCCGGCTTCGGCCTGCGCGAGCCCCATGTCGGCGTACCGCTGGAGCGTGGCGTCGTTGTCGACGGAGCCGTCCGGGCGCAGGACGCCGCAGTGCCCGTGCGAGGTGAACTCGTCCAGGCACAGGTCGCTCATCACCACGGTGGCGTCGCCGACCTCGCTGATCACGTCACGGATGGCGGCGTTGAGAATCCCGTTGGGGTCCGTGCCGGCCGAGCCGATCTCGTCGCGGGTGGTCGGGATGCCGAAGAGCATGATCCCGCCGATGCCGGCCTGTACCGCCTCGGCGGCGGCCTTGCGCAGCGAGTCGCGGGAGTGCTGGACCACGCCGGGCAGCGAGGTGATCGGCCGCGGCTCGGTCAGCCCCTCGTGCACGAACATCGGAAGCACCAGTTCGGCGGGGGCGGGCCGGGTCTCGGAGACGAGCCGGCGAATGGCGGGCGTACGGCGCAGGCGCCGGGGGCGCACTGAAGGGAACATGTGTTTCCTCCGATCTTGGACACTTAGACCGGTAATAGGCGGCCTAAGTGTCCAAGATCCATCGAGAGTCGTCAGCGATAGCGTAGCGCGGTCGGGCCCTGAACCTTGGACCCGCGGCGCTGCTTGGCCGGCATGGCCGCCAGCTTCTCGCGCAGCTCGACCGCGTACGCGGCGAGGGCCTCGACCAGGTCGGGAACGCTCGCGTGCGGCGGCTGCACGTCGACGCGCAGACCGAACTCGGTCGCCGTCTCGGCGGTCTTCGGCCCGATCACCGCGACGACCGTACGAGCGTGCGGCTTGCCGGCGATGCCGACCAGGTTGCGCACGGTCGAGGACGACGTGAACAGCACCGCGTCGAAGCCACCCGACTTGATGGCGTCGCGGATCTCGGCTGGCGGCGGGGCGGCCCGCACGGTCCGGTAGGCCGTGACGTCGTCGACCTCCCAGCCGAGCTCGGTCAGGCCGGCGGCCAGGGTCTCGGTGGCGATGTCGGCGCGCGGCAGCAGGATCCGACCGACCGGGTCGAGCACCTCGTCATGCGGCGAGAACTCGGCCAGCAGCCCCTCGGACGACTGCTCACCCGACGGGACCAGCTCCGGCTGCACACCGAACGCGCGTACCGCGTCGGCGGTCGCCTCACCGATGCAGGCGATCTTCACGCCGCCGAAGTGGCGGGCGTCCAGACCGTGCTCGGCGAACTTCTCCCACACCGCGCGGACGGCGTTGGTCGAGGTGAAGACGACCCAGGCGTACCGGCCGTCGACCAGACCCTTGATCGCCCGCTCCATCTGGGCCGGCGTACGTGGCGGCTCGACGGCGATCGTCGGCACCTCGCACGGGATCGCCCCGTACGCGCGCAGCCGCTCACTCATCGCCCCGGCCTGCTCCTTGGTACGCGGGACGAGCACCTTCCACCCGTACAGCGGGCGGTTCTCCCACCAGCCCAGCTTGTCCCGGTGGGCGACGCCCTCGCCGAGGCTGACCACGACCCGGCCGGCGAAGCCGATCACAGCGGTGACCATGCTCTCGACGGTCGACGACGTCGTGTACTGGGTCTCCCCCGTGCCCTCACCGGTCACGGAGACCGGCGTAGTGGCGTCGACTCCCGCGGCGAGCAGCCCGTCGCGGACCGTGGCGAGGTCCCCGGCGTCGACCGCGACCGCGGTGGAGCTGCCACGCGACAGCGCCGCGGCGAGCAGCTCGAAGTCGAGGCTGTGCACGTCGTCGACGTCGGCGACGGTGCGCACGCCGGGCAGCGGCACACCGGCGTAGGTGGCGACGCCTGCGGCTGTGCCGATGCCGGGCACGACCTCGAACGGGACGTTCGTACGCGCGACCGCCTGCACCTCCTTGACCACGGAGTCATGGCCGAGCGGGTCGCCGCCGACGAGGTGAACCGCCTTCAGCCCGGAGCGGGCCGCGGACAGCAGCACCTTGGCCACGTCGCCCGGCGCGCCCTCGGCCGGCGAGAACTGCGCGTCCGGCGCGGCGTCCGCCCGGATCGCGGCGAGCATCGCCTCAGGGACGTGTCGGTCATATACGACGTGATCGGCGGTCGTCACGGCGTCGTACGCGCGGCGCGTGAGCAGGCCGGGGTCACCCGGCCCAGCGCCCACGAATACGATGCGACCGGTGGTCTTACGGGTCATGCTGTACTCCCCAGTACAGAGTCAGCGCCTTGGGCGAGCAGGTCGGCTGCGAGCAGCCGGCCGACCTGATCGGCCTCAGCGAGCGTTCCGGTGCGCGACAGCCGGACGCCGAAACGACCATCCGGGCTGAACACGGCACCGCGCACGTAGATCTCGAGGCCGTTGTCGCCTTCGGCGACCTCGGCCAGGGCGGCGACCGGTGCGGAGCAGCCGGCCTCCAGTTCCGCGAGCATGGCTCGCTCGGCCGTCACCGCAGCACGGGTGTCCGTGTCGTTGAGGACGGCGAGCAGCTCGAGCAACTCGTCGTTGTCTTCCCGGCACTCAACGGCCAGCGCCCCTTGAGCCGGGGCGGGCAGCACGAGCATCGGGTCGAGAATTTCGGTTGCCTCGGCCGCCCGGCCGAGGCGGGACAGACCGGCACGCGCCAGGACGATACCGTCCAGCTCGCCCTGAGCGACTTTACGCAACCGAGTATCAACATTACCTCGAATTGGTACACATTCGAGATTTCTGCCGAGCGCGGCGATCTGGGCGATTCGCCGAGGCGAGCCGGTGCCGATCCGCGCGCCACCCGGAAGCTCGGTCAGCGTCCGCCCGTCTCGGGCGACGAGCACGTCACGGGGGTCCTCCCGCGGCGGCACGGCGGCGATGCGCAGGCCCTCGCCGAAGGTCCGGGGCGCGGTGGAGCCCCGCGGGCCGGGCCCCTCGTGCAGGGACGTCGGCAGATCCTTGTAGGAGTGGACCGCGAAATCGATCTCTTTGGCCATGAGTGCGTCCCGGAGAGCGCTGACGAACACGCCGACCCCCAGGTGGGCGATCGGGGCGCTCGACCGGTCACCGGCCGTGCTGATCTCCACCAACTCGACCTCGCGCCCGGTCTTGGACCGGACGGCGTCGGCGATCATGCCGGACTGGGCCATCGCGAGAGCGCTTGCCCGGGTGCCCAGCCTCAGCTTCCCATGGACCGTCATGACTCCTCCGACCTCGGAACATCGACGCCGCACGCGCCGACAGGGTCGATGGCCTGCGGAATCTCCAGGTCGAACAGTGCCCGCAACGCGACCGCGTATGCCTCGCCGCCGGGCTCGGCGGCGAGTTGACGCACCCGCACCGAGGGCAGGTGCAGCAACCGCTGCACGATCCGGTGCACCGTGTACGCCACGTCGTCGCGCTGCTCGTCGGTGAGGTCCGGGCGGCGCTGCCGTAGCCGACCCAGCTCCGCCGTGACGACCTCGTCGGCCCGGGCCCGCAGCGCGGCGACCGTCGGTGCGACGTCGGAGCTGCGCTGCCAGTTACGGAACGCCTCCACCTCGTCGGTCACGATCGCCTCGGCCGCCCGGACGTCGGTGTCGGCCGGCAGGCCGAGCTGCTCGCCCTCCGGCAGGACGACGTCCCCGGCGACGCCGATGACGTTGGCGGCCTCGCCCGCCCGCTCGTCGGCGGCGAGACCGATGCGCTCCATGTCGACCAGGATCACGCCGGGCAGGTCACCGACGCCGGGCGCGACGTCCCGGGGCACGGCGAGGTCGAGTACGAGCAGTGGCCGCGCCGTCGAGTCCGACCTCCGCGCGGCCAGCAGTTCGGGGGTGAGCACCGGCTCCGGCGAGGCGGTGGCACACACCACCAGATCGACCTTTGCCAGTGCCGAAGCGAGCTCGTCGAAGGGCACGGCCTCGGCGTCATAGTTGGCCGCGAGCCGCTGCGCCCGCGCCGCGCCGCGGTTGGCGACGTAGATGTGACGCGCGCCGGCCCGGCGCAGCGTGGCGAGAGCAAGCGCACCCATGGCGCCCGCGCCGATCACGAGCGCGTCCGCCGGCGCCTCCACCGGGAAGCCCTCGGTCTGCTCGCCGTACAGGCTGGACAGGCCCAACCGGAGCGCCGCGGTGACGACGCTCTGGCCCGCGCGGTCGATGTCGGTCTCGGCGTGCGCACGCTTACCCACCCGCAGCGCCTGCTGGGTCAGCTCGTGCAGCAGCCGGCCGGCGGTGCTGTGCTCGGTGGCCACCGCGTACGCGTCGCGCAACTGGCCGAGGATCTGCGCCTCGCCGACGACCATGGAGTCCAGCCCGGCGGCCACGCGGAAGGCGTGCCGGACCGCGTCGGAGTCGTAGTTGACGTAGAGGTGCGGGGCCAAGTCAGCGACGGAGCAGCCGGCTCGCTCGGCGAGCACGGCACCGATGTCGGAGAGACCGCCGTGGAACGCCGACACCGCCGCGTATACCTCCACCCGGTTACAGGTGGACAGCACGAGGGCCTCGCCGACGTACTCCTGGGCGAGTAAACGGGTCAGCAGTTGGGGGATCTGGTCGGCGGTCACTGCGAGCCGCTCCAGCAGGGGGACTCCAGCGGTGCGGTGCGAAACGCCGACAACGAGCAGGTTCACGTAGCGAGCGCCTCCCCATCGAGGGTTGGACGGATCTTCATGCTGCCGTCGCCGGTGGGCGACGGCAGGGTGGTCAGCGCCGATTTGCGATGCTCGTGGAACGACAGGATCTGAAGCTCGATCGCCAGATCGACCTTTCGCACGTCGACCCCGTCGGGCACGGACAACACGCACGGCGCGAAGTTAAGGATGCTGGTGACACCCGCCGCGACCAAACGATCGGCGACCGACTGGGCGGCGTGGGCGGGCGTGGCGATGACGGCGATCGAGATCGCCTCGGCGGCCACCACCTCGGGCAGCCGCGCGATGTCGTGCACCACCAGGCCGTTGATGCGCTCACCGATCCGCCCCGGGTCGGCGTCGAACAGCGCGGCGATACGGAATCCTCGACTGCTGAACCCAGCGTAACCGGCAAGCGCGTGACCAAGGTTACCCACACCGACGAGGGCGACGGCCCGTCGTTGGGTGAGGCCGAGGACATGCTCGATCTGCGCGATCAGCAGGGCGACGTCGTAGCCGACCCCGCGGGTGCCGTACGAGCCCAGGTGAGACAGGTCCTTGCGCAGTTTGGCGGAGTTCACACCGGCCGCGGCGGCCAAGCCCTCGCTGGACACCGTGTCGAAGCCGGTCTCCGCGAGGTTGTGCAGGGCACGGAGATACTCCGGTAGCCGGGCGACGGTGGCTTCGGGAAGGTCCGGGAAGACGGCCCCGTCGGATACACCGGCGGCTTGCCCGTTGCGCTGCTGGCTCATCTGACTCCGAGACGTCGAACGTACTGGGAACCCCTCGTGCGCAGCCCTTGAAGGGCTGTGCTATCAGGCTCGACGTCGTAACAGAGTAGGCGTTTGTGAACGCTTGCACAAACTCACGATCTTGAAGAAGCCCATGGTCAGCGCGACTGGGCGGAGAGACGCCCTCTTCCAGACCGTGCAGAAAGAGGGGCGCGCTCCGCCCAGAACAAGGGCGAAACCCGACTAAAGGTACAGCTACCTGAGCGCCTGAGCGCCGACCGCCGCGCGGGCCAGCGAGACCGCTTCCAGCAGGCTGGTGGCGACCGGCACACCGACCTCGGCGAGCCGATCCGGATGAGTGAAGCCACCGCCGTAGAGCACGCAGGCCGCGCCGACCGCCGCCGCCGCGTGCGCATCGTCAGCCGAGTCGCCGATCAGCACGGCGTCGGCGGCGGCCACCCCAAGGGCATCCAGGTGCCCGACCAGGTGCTCCGCCTTGTGACCGCCGGCGACGACGTCCGGACGGAGCCCGTCGATGCGCTCGAACACGGCGTGCAGCCCGCGCCGGGTCACCTCCGGCACAAGCTCCTCGTGGAACCACATGGACAACAGCGACTGGGTGCCCGGCCAGGCCTTCATCGCCGCCTCGGCGTCGGCCGCGAGCCCGCAGTCGAGCAGGCCCTCCCGGTAGAAGTCGTGGTAGACCCGATCGAGCTGGAGGAACTCCTCCGTCGACAGCGACCGGCCGAGCACGTGGCCGTAGTAGTCGGCGATCGGGCGGCGGAAGTCGCGCCGGTGATCGTCAGTGGTGATCTCCGGGCCGCCGATGGCCGTGAGTGAGACGTTCGTCGCAGCGACAACGAGGGTCAGATCATCGAGCAGGGTGCCGTTCCAGTCCCAGACAAGGTGAGCCACGCGGCAACCTTAGCGACCGGGACCGACGCTAGCGACCGAGATCTCGCAGCAGTCGATCTTCCTCGACCCGCCAGTACCCGTGCTCCTTGCCGTCGAGGAGCACCACCGGGATCCGGTCGCCGTACTCCCCTTCCAACTCCCGGTCGCCGCTGATGTCAACCTCGTGCCAGCTCTCGCCCGACGCCTCGGCGACCCGCGCCATCGCCCCCTTGGCGACGTCGCACAGGTGGCACCCCGGTCGGGTCAACAGCACGAGCCGGTCAGCCACCGAGCTCTCCCTTACGGACCTTGCCCGTCGCGGACTTGGGCAGCTCGGCAAGGAACTCCACCGCGGTCGGGCACTTGAACCGGGCGAGGTTGCGCTCGCAGTAGGCGATGATCTCCTCGGCCGTGACCGTAGCGCCGGGGCTGCGGACGACGTAGGCCTTCACGGTCTGCTGGGTGTACGGGTGCGGCACCCCCACCACGGCCGAATCGGCCACCGCCGGGTGGCTGCCCAGCACCAGTTCGACCTCGTGGGGGTACACGTTGAACCCGCTCACGATGATCACGTCACCGACCCGGTCCACCAGGAACAGGTCGCCGTCGGCGTCGGCGTACGCGATGTCGGCGGTCGACCACCAGCCATCGGCGTCCGGGCCGTCAGCCCCGTCCGGCCAGTACCCGGAGAAAAGATTCGGGCCGCGCGCGACGATCACGCCGGGATCCGTCCCGGGGCTCTCCGGCGAGTCGTACTCGACCTCGAAGTCCTCGTCGTCGATCCCCTCGTCGTCGACGGCGCCGACCACGTTGCCCTCCGCGTCGACGAGCTTGACTTCGACGTCGGGCAGCGGGCCCCCGATCGACCCCACCTTCGGGGACTTGTCCCCCAGCGTCGTGGTGAGCACCGGCGCGGTCTCGGTCAGCCCGTACCCCTCGTACACCGGCCGGCCGACGACCTCGGCGAACCGGCGCGCGGTCTCGACGTCCAGCGGCGCGGCGCCGGAGACGGCCACCCGGACGCCGGCGAACGCGGTCGCCAGCTGGTCGCCCATGAGCGACCAGGCGACGAACATCGGCGGTACACCGACGACCACCGTGACGCCGTGGCGGCGGATCCGCGCGAGCGTGTCCGCCGGGTCGAATCGCTCGACGAGGACGCCGCACGCGCCGTGGTAGGCGATGGCGCCCAGGCCGGTATTGAGCCCGTACGAGTGGAACAGCGGCAGCGTGAGCAGCACCACGTCGTCCGCGTTCATGGGCTGCGGTTCGATCGCGGCGAGCTGGGCGTGGTTCGCAATCAGCGCCCGGTGCGACAGCATCGCGCCCTTGGGCATCCCTGACGTGCCCGAGGTGAAGAGCAGAACGGCGATGTCCTCACCGCCGGCGGTCGGCTCCACCGGGTCCGGGGCGCCCGCGAGAAGCTCGGCGAAGGGGCGTGCGGCGATGCCACCGTCACCGGTCGATTCACCCAGGGTGTACGCGTACCGCAGCGTCGGCACGTCGACGCCGGCGAGGGCATCGAGAACGGCCGGCGTCCCGACGATCACCTCGGCACCGGTGTCGGTCAGCACGTACTGCAGTTCCCGCGCCGTGTAGCCGGGGTTGACCGGCACGACGACCAGGCCGGCGCGCAGCGCGCCGAAGTAGGCGGCGGCGAAATCCGGAACGTTGGGCAGCGCGATCGCCACCCGGGGCGCCACGGCCGCGTCGGGCTCGGCCCGGACGAGGTCGCGCAGCACGGTGGCCACGGCGTCGACCTGCCCGTCCAACTCCCCCCAGGTGAGCACCTGGTCGTGCCAGCGCAGCGCCGGGCGAGCGGCGCCCATCTCTGCGGCTCGACGGACGAGATCGGCCACGTTTCGTACGTCCTGCACGATGGATCACACTATCGCGTCCGGGCCGCTCGAATCACCGCGAGGGCGGCGTGCGCGGGTGCGGATAGGTATCGATGAGTAGCCGTTCGGCGGATATCCGCGTGCCGTAACGGCCATCGATGACCACCACACACGCGATCTTTCGGACCTTCACGCACAAACCGGGCCCGTTCGCGTCGCGCGACGCACACGGTGTGCGACGGAGGGCCTGTCAAATCGGGAAACCTCCCACCTGTAACCGAGTGCCCACGCGTTGGTGAATAAGCCCCCCCTTATAGTCACGAGCAGTTCACCCCTTTTGGGGGGATTAATACCCCTCACCCCCGAGGAGGCCGGAGTGCCCTACTTTGCGCTATATCAGCGCTTCTCGGGCGCGGATCGGGGCGCCGAGTGCGCCACGCCTACGCCACTTGTCCCAGGGCTGACCGCCACCGTCCGCGAGCTCGGGAAGTGCGCGTGAACGCGTACGAGTTGGGTTTCGGCCCTGAGGTCCTCGCGGCCCGCCTCGCCCTCGCCGAGAGCCTGCACCTGGCCGGCACGACGGCGGTCCGCAGCGACGGCGGCGTACCGCACACCCGTCAGCGCCCGCACTCCGGTGGCCTACCCGGGGCCCGCCACGCTCCGGAAGCGGATACCCGCGCGGGCGACGGCCGAGGGATGCCGGCCGGCCGCGTGTCGCCGGAGGGCCACCCGGAGGCCTCCGGGACCGGCTCCATCGCGATCGACACCGAGTCGGATCCGCACGCGGGCGGTGGTCCGAACAGCCCGCCGCCGGGCTACCCGGACCGGCCCGACTCCGACGATGCGGCAACAGCCGTCTGGCTGCTGGTCGAGCGGGCCCAGGCGGGCGATGCCGCGGCGTTCGGGCAGATCTACGACCGCTACTTCGACACGGTCTTCCGGTTCGTGTACTTCCGCGTCGGCAACCGGCAGCTCGCCGAGGACCTGACCGCCGACACGTTCCTCCGGGCACTCAAGCGCATCGGCAGCTTCACCTGGCAGGGCCGCGACCTCGGCGCCTGGCTGGTCACCATTGCCCGCAACCTGGTCGCCGACCACTTCAAGTCCGGTCGGTACCGGCTGGAGGTCACGACCGGCGAAGTACTCGACGCCGAGCGCGCCGACAGTGGCCCCGAGGGCAGCCCCGAGAGCGCCGTCGTCGACCACATCACCAACGTGGCGCTGCTGAAGGCGGTCAAGCAGCTCAACCCGGAGCAGCAGGAGTGCATCGTGCTGCGCTTCCTGCAGGGCTTCTCGGTCGCCGAGACCGCACAGACGATGGGTAAGAACGAAGGCGCGATCAAGGCCCTGCAGTACCGCGCGGTCCGCACCCTCGCTCGGTTGCTCCCCGACGGCTTCCAGCCGTGAGGCGCAGCCTCGCAAGATCTCGTCGCAAATAGTGCCGCAACTCACGTTTCGGACGGCCGTAACCGGAGTCTGTGCACCTCCGTTGGATGGAGTACGACCGGTGGCGGGGCGCCCGCTGGTCCCGGTGGCGACCCGTGCCATCCCGTCGCGCCACACACTCGCGACGAGCGAAGGCGGGTGTTCGCGGTGAACCTCTTCTTCTTCCGCCGCCAGCGCGCCGAGCGCTTCGCGCAGCTCCTGGACAACGCCTACGGTGGCGCCCGCCACCCCGACGCCTGTTTTACGGCCGACCAGGAACTGAACGACCTGATGGGCGTAGGCGACCGGCTGCGCCGGATCGACGTCGACGCGCAGGCAGACCCGGAGTTCCGTACCGACCTGCGCGCCATGCTGATGGCGACGATCGAACGCGACGGCATCGGAGCGAGCGCCGTCGAACCGGACGCCACTCGCCAGTTCGCCCGCCGACCGGCCGCTACCGCGTCGATGCTGGCCTGGCTTCCGCTACGCAGCCGGCGGGCCCGTGGCGCGGTAGTGGTCGGGCTGGCCGTCAGCGCCCTGGCCCTCGCCAGCATGTCCGCGCTGAGCGGCGACGCGAAGCCCGGCGACGCGCTGTACGGGGTGAAGCGGTCCGGCGAGCAGGCCCAGGTGGCGCTGTCCAGCTCCCAGCTCAGCCGCGGCCAGCTGTACCTCGACTTCGCGAGGACCCGACTGAACGAGGCCGCCGCAGGGCGCGGCGACGTCGTCGCGATCCTCGCCGATATGGACGGCGAGACCCGTCAGGGCGTACGGCTGATCACCGCGACGGCCGTCGAACGGCGCGATCCCGCGTCGCTGGACCCGATCGACGTGTTCGCCGCGGGTCAGCGGCACACGATCGCCGGCATGCTGGCCACCCTCACCGGCACGCCGCGCACCCGTACCGTCGCCTCGCTGCAGCTTCTCGACCAGATCACACAGCGGGTCGCCACCCTGCGCACGAGCCTGAACTGCGGTGACCTCTCCGGTTCCCCGGTCGACGAGCTGGGCCCGGTCCCCGGCGGCTGCGCGATCCAGAATCCATCGGCGAGCGGCGTCTACGGGGCCCCGACCGGAAGCTCTCCGGCCCGGAACGACGCCACGCAGGCGCCGGCGAGCGGATTGGGTGTCACCACGTCCGGGACGACCCCCCGCGGCATCACGGTGACGCGGCCCGCTGCGCAGACCCCCGCCACGAGCGCGCCGCAGCCGAGCCAGCCGGCCGACGACGGCCTCCTGGACCGGATCGCGCGCATGCTCGGCGTCGGCTGAGCAAACGGCGACGGTCGACACACCCGTTCGCGTATATCGGCGGGCGTGTCGACGCATGTCTGCCACGTGTAAGCCTGTTGTCCACCCACGACCCGCTACAGGACGGATACCCTCATTTAAGACGGCCCGAGGGAGCCGCCGGAATGTCGGACAGGGGGGCGAGAATGGCGAGCCGGATCCAGAGCCGCCGGAAGTCACGCGCCGGTGCTGCATCGACGAAGCTGGTCGACCCGCTTTCGGGTTGGGCGGCCGCAGAGGTCGAAGCGGCGCTCACGGTGCCGGCGGACCCGGGCGCGGCCGCATTCTTCGACGTCGACAACACCATGATGCAGGGCGCCTCGATCTACTACCTGGCGCGGGGCCTCGCTTCCCGCAAGTACTTCACCACCGGCGACCTGGTGCGCTTCGGGCTGCAGCAGCTCAAGTTCCGGCTGCTGGCCTCGGAGAACTCCGGCGATGTGTCCGCAGCCAGGGACGCCGCTCTGGCCTTCGTGGCCGACTGGCACGTCGACGACCTGGAGCGGTTGAGCGAGGAGATCTTCGACGAACTGATGGCCGAGCGGATCTGGGCCGGCACCCGGGCTCTGGCCCAGATGCACCTGGACGCCGGCCAGCGCGTCTGGCTGGTGACCGCCGCCCCCGTGGAGCTCGGCCGAGTCATCGCCAAGCGGCTGGGCCTGACCGGCGCGATCGGCACGGTCGCCGAGGTTCGTGACGGTCACTACACCGGACGGCTGGTGGGCGACCTGATGCACGGCCCGGCCAAGGCCGAGGCGATCCGGGGACTGGCCGACGTCGAGGGTCTCGACCTGACCCGCTGCTCGGCCTACAGCGACTCGGTCAACGACATCCCGATGCTGTCCGCCGTCGGCCACGCGGTCGCCGTCAATCCGGACACGGCGCTGCGTAACGAAGCCCGCCGGCGCGGATGGGAGATCCGTGACTTCCGCACCGGCCGCAAGGCCGCGAAGGTGGCCGTGCCAACCGCCGTGGGCACGGCGGCAGCCGCTGGCGCTCTGGTCGCCGGCGTCGCCTTGGCACGGCGACGCCGGGGCGCGCATGAAAGCCGCCTCCTGATCGGACGCAACGGGCGGTGACCGTAGGACGGGGGCGCCGCTTGCCGGCGTTCGGCAGCCTCGCCGTGGCGCTCGTCGCAGCCGGTGCCTTCCTCGCCGGCTCGCCGCCGCAACGGGCCACCCCCGCGTCCGCCGGCGCCACCCCGTCCCTACCCGACCTCGCGCAGGTCTGGCCGAACGCCCGCCCGTCCGACGCGCCGGGGCTACTGGCCGACGGCTCGGCGTACACGCCCCTGCTGTACTTCGATCCGCAGACCTCGATCGGCTCCGCGCCGACACCCGACAAGACGGCGGTACGCATCATGCTGCGTACCGGCGCCAGCCAGGTACGTGAGCTGCACCGGGCTGCCACGGGCGGCAATCCGCAGTTCGCCGGCTTCGTGGCCAGCGGCGACGACGTGGTCTGGGCAGAGTCGACAGCCGACGCCAGCGGGCATGCCGAGACCCGCCTGTGGAAGGCCAACTGGCGTACGGGCGGGCCGGCCGCATCGATCACCGCGGACACCGGCGACGCCATCTTCTTCAACTCCCAGTACGACCTCGTCATCGCCGACGGTCGGGTCCACTGGGCCGCCGCCGCGCGCAGCGCGGAGGTCGTCACCGAGGTCCGCTCCGTCCCACTGGGCGGCGGCAAGGTGGACGTCCGGAAGGTGCCCGGGGCGTACGCCCTGTCGGCATGGCCCTGGCTGGTCAGCGCCGGCAGCGGCCAGGCCGGGCCGGTCGAGTTGTACGACATGGTCGCTGACCGGAAAGTCCGGGTGCCGGCGGCATCGACCGAGCTGCTCGCCTGCACCCCGGCCTGGTGCCGGGTACTGGTTCTCAGCGGCACCGGCGGGCCGGCCCGCGTCGATCTGATGCGACCGGACGGGAACGGGCGTCGCCGGATAGCCGGATCACAGACCAGCGCGGCAACGGCCGACGTGGCGCTGCTCGACCGGTTCGAGGTCCTCTCGCAACCCGGCCCGGACGGCTCCCCCACCAGCAGTCAGCAGTTGATGGTCCACGACGCCGCGAAGAACCGGACGGTCATCGTGTCTCGGGGCGTCGGTACGATCTCCGCCCGCGGCGGCGTACTCGTCTGGTCCACCGGCGACAACGAGGCGCTCGGGTGGCATGCGCTGGACCTGCGCAGCCTGTCCTAAAGACCGGTCAGGCGGACCAGGGGTCAGGACGCAGCTCCAGCAGCCGGTACAGGCTCTGCTGGATTGTCTCGCGTACCTGATCGGCGAGGTTGAACACGACCATGGGATCGTCCCCGGAGTCCGCCAGGCCCTCGGTGGTGATCGGCTCGCCGAACTCGATCAGCCACTTGCTCGGCAGCGGCACCACGCCGAGCGGCCCGAGCCACGGGAAGAGCGGGGTGACCGGGAAGTAGGGCGTGCCCAGCAGCCGCGCCAACGGTCGGATGTTGCCGATGAGCGGATAGGTCTCCTCGGCGCCGACGATCGAGACCGGAATGATCGGCGTACCGGTGCGCAGCGCGGCCGAGACGAACCCGCCGCGCCCGAAGCGCTGCAGCTTGTACCGGTCGGCGAAGCGCTTGCCCACGCCCTTGAACCCCTCGGGGAACACTCCGACCAGCTCACCGGAGCGCAGCAGTCGCTCGGCGTCCGGGTTGCAGGCGAGGGTGCTGCCGGACTTGCGGGCGACCTCGGACAGCCCCGGCATGCGGAAGACGAAATCGGCGCCGAGCAGGCGCAGGAAGCGCTGGGCGGGGTGCTCGTCGTGTACGGCGACGGCCAGCATCGCCGCGTCGAGCGCGATCGTGCCGGAGTGGTTGGCGACGATCAGCGCCGCGCCCTCCTCCGGCAGGTGCTTGACGCCGTACGTCTCGACGCGGAACCAGGTCCGGTAGAGCGGGCGCAGCGCGGGGAGGAAGACGGACTCGGTGAGCTGCTTGTCGAAGCCGAACTCGTCGACGGAGTAGTCGCCGGTGAGGCGGTGGCGCAGCAGCGCGAGCAGACCGGCCACCCGCCGATCCCAGGCGTCGCCCTCGGACGTCGGGTCGGCGTCCGCCGCCTCGTACCGACCGTCGGTCATCGGTCCCCTTCCACGGTGCCCCGGATCCGCTGGATGCTCTCCAGGATCGACCGCTCGGCCGCGCGCACCCGGTGTGGGCCGAGCGGCCCGAATCCGGCCCCGCGGATGAAGTCGTCGAAGGCTGCCGCCGTGGAGCGCGGTTCGAAGCCGAACTCCTCGATCAGCCGGGTGGTGTCCACCACCCGACCGTGAACGAACAGGTCCAACTGGTCAAGGGAGAAGTCGAGCGCTCCCGAACTCTTTGCGAAACCGGCGACCGCGGAGAGGCCGGGCTCGACGACGGGGAACGTGACGCGGCCGGCCCGCCGGATCGCCTGGGACAGCGTGAGCACCCCCGCTCCGGCCACGTTGTACATGCCGGGGTGGCGCTCCACGATCGCCCGGTGCAGCACCTCGAGCCCGTCATCGACGTGGATGAACTGCAGTCGCGGATCGCGCCCGAGGACCGTGGGCACCACGGGCAGCGCGAAGTACCGGTTCAGCCGGGTACCGGCGTGCTCACCGATGAACGGCGCGAACCGCAGCACGGTCGCCACGACGTCCGGGCAACGGCGGCGGAAGCCGCGCACGTACCCCTCGATGTCGAGCACGTCACGGCCGAAGCCACCGCGCGGCGCCTCGCGCGGCTCGGTGTCCTCGGTGAAGACCGCCGGGTCGCGGAAGGAGGCGCCGTACGCCGCCGTTGACGACCGGACCACCAGTTTGCGCAGGTCGGGCGCCTGCTGGCACGCCGCGAGCAACTGCATCGTCCCGATGACGTTGAGTTCCTTGCTCGCTCCGCGCCCGCCCGACTGGTAGTCGACGGCGGTCGTGATCGCCAGGTGCACCACCGCCTGCACGCCTTCGTCGCCGAGCAGCCGGGCGATCTCCGGGTTACGGAGGTCGACCCGGTGCAGGTCGACGCCTTCGAGCAGGGGCGCGAGCTCGTCGGGCGGCGCGGTGAGGTCAACCCCGATGACGCGCTCGACCCGCGGGTCGGCGACGAGCCGGGCGGCGACCTGCGCGCCGAGGTGACGGGCCACGCCGGTGACCAGCACGATCCTGGGCGCGCTCCCACGACGCTTCGACACGTCGCTTCGCTCGCTCACGATTCCTCCGTGCTGCGTCCCCGCGTGAGGTGGGCAGATCGGTTAAGACATACCCACGGCGCGTGGGCACGTACCGATCAACGATACGCGCCGACGCACCGCCCGAAGGTCACTTGCCGAGACGGCGACGCTGGACCCTGGTCTTGCGCAGCAGCTTGCGGTGCTTCTTCTTGGCCATGCGCTTGCGGCGCTTCTTGACCACCGAGCCCATACGACTGTCCCCTTGTCACGTACTCGTGGGCGTCAGCCGTCGCCCTAAGCGGCGCTGACACACGGAAATAATGGCGCGTCCAGGGTAGCCGGCACATGACGAGTTCGAAAAATGGGCTCACGGTAGACGCCGTTCACCCCAGGTTCCGCCGCACGTACCCGGCGCAGTCGCCGGTGATCTCACCCCAGTCGACCCCGAACTCCCCGGCCGCGGCCGACTGCGGTGCCACCCCCTGGCGGACGACCTGATCGAAGAAGCGCAGCATCTTCTCCTCGCCGTAGCGCTCGGCCAGCCGCCGCACCGACAGGAACGCCACCCCGTACCGGCCGCTCGCGTCCTCGGCCGAGGCGCTCGCCGCCGGCTCCGTCAGCGCCGGCACCCCCGTGGGGTTACCGGCGCGCACGTACCGGCGCGACGCGCTCAGCAACTCGTACTCGCTCAGCGGCCGCCCGACCATCCGCACGTACTCGGCGACCCCCTCGACGAGCCACCACTGCGCCGAGTAGTCCCGATGCACGTCGACCAGCGTCACCACGTGCGCGAACTCGTGGCGCAGAGTGTCGACGACCTCGTCACCGGCGACCCGCTGGCCATTCAGCACGATCTCGGCGTGGCGCACGGTGATCGGCATGGCGTACCCGGCGACCCACTGCGCCTGGCGCACCCCGTACCAGCGGCCCCACTCCTCCGGCCCGGCGAGGTAGACGAGGTAACGGCCGGGCGGTGGCCCCCAACGGGCGTACCGGTCGGTGACCGCGGCCGCCTTCTCGGCGGCGGCGAGGAGCGCCGGCACCCGGTCTGCGTACCGGGGCGTGGCGGCGACCACCACTCGCGACCCGATCGCCACCCGGAGATCGCTGACCTCCCACGGCCGCGGGCCGAGATCGGACGCGTCGGAGGACCCCAGCTCGACCAGACGGGGTGGCCCGGGGGCGTCCGCCCAGCGGGTCGGGACCGGGATCACCACCGGCTCGCAGCCGGCGACGACGAAGCAGTACCCGATCCGCACGACCGCCCGCCAACCGCCCTCGACCGCCTCCGGCTCGCCGCCGAGCGTCTCGGTCCAGCCCGCGATGTTCATGCTGCGTAGGACGACGAAGCGCCGGCTCAGATCACCCCGGAGAGCACTGTTGCCCGGATCGACCGGAGCGAGGAAGCCCGCCTCGTCACCGCCCAGTAACGCCGCCGCCTGCGCGTCGAGCAGCGCCTGCAGCCGGGCGCGTACCAGGCCGGGACGGTCGATGCTCGACTGCGAGAACGCTATCGCCCCGCCATTGCGGGGACTCCCGGACGGCGAATTCATCGTCATAGCGGTCCGGTCGAGCGGCTGCCACCAGCCGCGGCCCACGGCCATCGCGGCCGGACCGCCGAGCAGGCCGAACAGCGCGGCCAGACCGAGTCCGAGCCGGACGAGCAGATCCCGCTTGGGTACCGGCACCACCCCGGGATCGAGCTCCTCCTCGGTCACGATTTGACGCTACGCGATGCCGCCTCCGGCCGCTTGAGTAACGCGGAAGCCGATGGGTGTCGATCAGCTACGCGACCGCAGGGCCCTCGCGAAGAACGCGACGTTGGCCGGCCGCTCGGCCAGCCGGCGCATCAGGTACCCGTACCACTGAGTGCCGTACGGCACGTAGACCCGCACGGTGTAGCCCTCCCTGGCCAGCCGAAGCTGCTCCTCCGGCCGCACCCCGTACAGCATCTGGAATTCGAATTCGTCGACGCCGCGGTCGAACCACTTCGACCGGTCCTCCGCGATCGTCACGATCCGCGGGTCGTGGCTTGCGATCATCGGGTACCCGTCGCCGGCCATCAGGATGTTCATGCAGCGTACGTACGACTTGTCGACGTCGAGGCGGGACTGGTAGGCCACCGACTCGGGTTCGGCGTACGCGCCCTTGCACAGCCGGATCCGCGATCCGGGCGTCGCCAGCTCACGGCAGTCCGCCTCGGTACGCCGGAGGTACGACTGGAGGGCGACGCCGACGGTCGGGAAGTCGGTGCGCAACCGCGCCAGCATCTCCAACGTGGAGTCTGTGGTGGTGTGGTCCTCCATGTCGAGGGTGACGGTGGTGCCCGCCTCGGACGCCTTGGCGCAGATCAGCCGGGCGTGCTCCTCGGCGAGTTTCTCGTCGAACGCCTGGCCGAGGGCGGACAGTTTCACGCTCACCTCGGCCGCCGGGGTCAGCTCGCTGGCCGCCAGCCCATCGAGCAGCCTGAGGTACTCGTCCCGGGCCGCCTCGGCGCCGGCCGGCGTGGTGGTGTCCTCGCCCAGGTAGTCGAGCGTCACCGCCAGCCCGTCCGCAACCAGCTCACGCGTCACCCGCAGGGCGTCGTCGGATCCCGTACCCGCGACGAACCGGCTCACGATGCTGCGGCTCAGCGGCACGCTCTGGACGAGCCGCTCCGCCCGGGATGACCCGGCAGCGGCAAGGATCACCGATCGGAACATGAGAGGAGCGTAGCCCCCCGCCCCGACCGGTCCGTGCTCGATGGCCACCGGCGGTTCGCGTCCTGGTACGGATGGATACGCCCGGTTTCGCCACCCGGCTGACCCCGCTGGACTAGGGCCTGGCGTATTTCTTGTCTACCTTTGTCGCGTGGACTTCGACGCGTACGCCCGGACGGCCGTCGACATCGTCAACACACCGCTGACGGAGTTGGCCGACCTGACGGAGTTGTTCGGCGAGCAGGAATGGATGGCTGAGGAAGCCACCGAGCGAGACTTCAACGTGATCAAACGCGCCCAGAAACGCCTGCGGGACGTGTTCGAGCACGGCTCCGCCGGCCGCGACGGCGAAGCGGTGAAAGAGCTGAACGCGCTGCTCGAGGCGTACCCGATCCGGCCGCGGATCTCCGGCCACGACAGCAATGACTGGCACATGCACGTGACGGGCCGGGGCTCGGCGGTCAGCTCCGAACTTCTGGCCGGCGCGGCGTGGGGCCTCGCGGTCTGGCTGTGCGAGCACGGGAGTTCCCGATTCGGCATCTGCGCCGACGAGCGCTGCGGCAACGTGTACCTCGACACCTCGTCGAACTGCTGCCGCCGCTTCTGCTCCGAGCGCTGCGCGACGCGCTCGCACGTCGCCGCCCACCGGGCCCGCAAGCGGGCCGCCGAGTCGGAGCCGATCCCCGCGTAGCTCGACCGAAGGGGCTCAGGCGTCCACAACGGACGGCGTGCCCAGGTGCTGGCGGGCGAACGCCAGCGACTCGGCGAGGTCGGCCTCGCGCTCGGCACGGCTGGCGGCCCGGCGGGTGGAGACCTCCACCGCAACCGATCCGGCGAAGCCACGCCGGACGAGCGACTCCAGCAACTCGGCGCAGGGCTGGCCGCCGCGGCCGGGCACCAGGTGCTCGTCGCGACCCTCGCCGGTGCCGTCACCGAGGTGCACGTGGCTGAGCTGGTCACCCATGGCATCGGCCAGCACGAGCGCGTTCGTCCGCGAGGCGGCGCAGTGCGACAGGTCGAGGGTGTAGTCGTCGAACCCGGCGACCGTCGGGTCCCACCCCGGCGAGTAGGGCACGAACTCCCGGCCGGCCATCCGCACCGGATACATGTTCTCGACCGCGAACCGGATCGACGGATGGTTCTTCGCCGCCCGGCGGATGCCGGTCTCGAACCCCCGGGCGTACTCGCGCTGCCAGGTGAAGGGCGGGTGCACCACGACCGTCGGCGCATCGAGGGTCTCGGCCAGCTCAGCCGCGCGCCGAAGCCGCTCCCACGGGTCGGCGCTCCACACCCGCTGGGTCACCAGCAGGCACGGCGCGTGCACCGACAGGACCGGCACCCCGTAGTGCTCGGACAGCCCGCTCAGCGCCCCCGCGTCCTGGCTGACGGCATCGTTCCACACCATGACTTCGAGCCCGTCGTAGCCGAGCGTGGCCGCTACCTCGAATGCCGCGGCGGTGGGCTCGGGGAACACGGACGAGGTGGAGAGCAGGACCGGGGTCACCGCTTCAGCCTAGCCGCCAATACGACAACCGAACCCAAACGCACCCACTAATGACTGACCCCGGTCGGGTATCCGCGCTCAGGAAGAGAGGATGTCGAGGCGGCGTAAAATCACGCCCTCGCGCAGCGCCCACGGGCACATGTCGACGGCTTCGATGCCCAGCCTGCGCATCGCCGTCTCGGCGACCACCGCTCCGGCGAGTAGCTGGTGCGCCCGACTGGCGCTGACCCCCTCCATCTCGGCCAGCGCGGCGGACGGCATCCGCCGGATGAAGCCGAGCACCTGGTGCAGACCGGTGAGCGCGAGCTCCCGGTGCACCCACCGACCGGCGCTCGACGGGGCAGCGCCGGCGAGGCGGGCCAGCGTACGGAAGGTCTTGGAGGTCGCGACCGCCCGGTCCCAGCGCTCGGGCAACTGCCCCAGCGCCTTGCCGATCTGCTCGTCGACGTATTCGTACAGCTTCTCGACCTGTGCCGCGGTCGGCGGATCCCCGCGCAGCCATTCACGGGTGAGCCGACCGGCGCCGAGCGGCAACGAGAGCGCCACGTCAGGCTCCTCGTCGATGCCGGACGCGATCTCCAGCGAGCCGCCGCCGATGTCGAGTACGAGCAGTCGCCCGGCCGACCAGCCGAACCAGCGGCGCACGGCGAGGAACGTCATGATCGCCTCGGCTTCGCCCGAGAGCACCTGAAGGTCGACGCCGGTCTCATCGCGTACCCGGCGGAGGACCGCCGCCGAGTTGGTGGCGTCCCGGACCGCCGAGGTGGCGAAGGCCAGAAGATCTTCCGTCTCGTACGTCGCGGCGGCGTCCCGGGCCTTGGCGACCGCCTCGACCAGCGCGTCGGCGCCGGCCCGGCTCAGCTTGCCGTCCGCGCCGATCTTCTCGGCGAGCCGTAACTCGGCCTTCTCCGAATACGCCGGCCACGGGTGCGCACCGTGGTGAGCATCGACTACGAGGAGGTGAACGGTGTTAGAACCGACATCAAGTACGCCGAGTCGCATCCGCATACCGTAATTCCCACCGGGTAGCCGCGTACCGTAGGTCACGTGGTGGTGGAGATTATGGTCCAGACAGGCAAGCCGGACGACCCCCGCAGCCGTGAGGTCGAGCTTGACTTCCCGCGTGAGTGGGTGGAGTTCGTGGACCCGGCCGACGCGAAGCACCTGATCCGGGCCGACCTGACCTGGCTGCTGTCCCGGTGGACCTGCATCTTCGCCCGCGGCTGCCACGGCGTCGTCGGCGGGCGTGCCGCCGACGGCTGCTGCTCGCACGGCGCGTTCTTCACCGACCCCGACGACGAGAAGCGGGTACGGGCGGCGGCGAAGAAACTGACGCCGGAGACCTGGCAGCACTTCCGGCGCGGCTTCAAGAACTACACCGAGATGGACACGATCGACGGAAATACACCCGCACGGCGTACCGCCACCCGCGGGCCGGACCAGCCGTGCGTGTTCCTCAACGACGCGTCGTTCCCCGGCGGGGGCGGCTGCGCGCTGCACGGGCAGGCGCTGCGCGACGGCGTGCACCCGCTGGAGTACAAGCCGGACGTGTGCTGGCAACTGCCGATCCGCCGGGAACAGGAGTGGATCAAGCGCCCCGACGGCACGAAGATCCTGCAGTCCGTACTCGGTGAGTTCGATCGCCGCGGCTGGGGCGAGGGCGGCCACGACCTGCACTGGTGGTGCACCTCGTCACCCGAGGCGCACGTCGGGACCAAGCCGATGTACCAGGAGTACGGGCCGGAGCTGACGGCCCTGATCGGCAAACCGGCGTACGACAGGCTGGCCGAGATCTGCGCCCGCCGGCTCGAGCTGGGCCTGGTCGCCAAGCACCCGGCGTCGCCGCCCGACGCCTGAGCGGTTCGCGGCTTACGGCTCGAACTTGTACCCGAGGCCGCGCACCGTGACGATGTAGCGCGGCGCCGACGGCTCCGGCTCGATCTTGGAGCGCAACCGCTTGACGTGCACGTCCAGCGTCTTGGTGTCGCCGACGTAGTCCGCGCCCCAGACCCGGTCGATGAGCTGGCCACGGGTGAGCACCCGACCGGCGTTGCGCAGCAGCAGTTCGAGCAGCTCGAACTCCTTGAGCGGCAACTGCACCGCCTCGCCACTCACGGTCACCACGTGCCGGTCGACGTCCATGCGTACCGGCCCGGCGGACAGGGTCGGCGGGGTGAGCTCCGTGGCGTCGCCGACCTGCCGGCGCAGCACCGCCCTGATCCGCGCCACCAGTTCACGGGGCGAGTACGGCTTCGTCACGTAGTCGTCGGCGCCGATCTCCAGCCCGACGACCTTGTCGATCTCGCTGTCCCGGGCGGTCACCATGATGATCGGCACGTGCGACTTGGCCCGCAACTGCCGGCAGACCTCGGTCCCCGACATCTCCGGCAGCATCAGGTCCAGCAGCACGATGTCCGCACCCGTACGGTCGAACTCGGTCATCGCCTCCGTGCCGGTCGCCGCCACGGAGACCTCGAAGCCCTCCTTGCGCAGCATGTACGACAGGGCATCGGAGAACGACTCCTCGTCCTCAACCACCAGCACTCGCGACAACGTACGTCCTTCCTAAACAACCGAACTCGGTTTGATCTCAACCGACTGCGGTAGCGGCACGGAGGCCTCTGGCGGACGGCCAGGAAGCCGCAGGGTGAACGTAGACCCCACACCGGGGGTACTGCTCACATCGACCCGACCGGCGTGATTCGTGGCGATGTGCTTGACGATCGCCAGGCCGAGGCCCGTGCCGCCGGTCGCCCGTGAGCGTGCCCGGTCGGCCCGGTAGAACCGCTCGAAGATCCGGTCCAGGTCCCGCGGCTCGATGCCGATCCCCTGATCGACCACGGAGATCTCCACCGTGCCGACGGTCGTCTTGGTGCCCAGGGTGACCCGGGTGTTCTCTGGGGAGTACGCGATGGCGTTCTCCACCAGGTTCGTCACGGCGGTCACGAGCTGACCCTCGCTGCCGTACACGGTCAGCGCCCGGTCGCCACTGACCAGCACTTCGATGTTCTTGGCCGAGGCCGGCGTACGCGTACGGTCGATGACCTCGGCGATGATCCGGTCGACCGCGACCGGCTGCGGCTCGGGCAGCGGCTCGGCGCCCTGCAGGCGCGACAGCTCCAGCAGTTCGCTGACGAGCCGCCCGAGCCGGGTCGACTCCTTCTGGATGCGCTCGGCGAACCGGCGGGCCGCCGCCGGATCGGGCGAGGCGTCACCGCCTTCGGTGTCGGTCGCCTCCAACAGCGCCTCGGCCAGCAACTGCAGGGCCCCGACCGGCGTCTTCAGCTCGTGGCTCACGTTGGCGACGAAGTCGCGGCGCACCCGGGCCACCCGGTGCGCCTCGGTCACGTCGGCGGCCTCCACCACCACGTGCCCGTCCTCGGCGGCCGACGCGCGCACGTGCACACCGAGCAGTTTTGCGCCGCCACCCTCGATGCTGCGCGGACGGGGCAGGTCCAGCTCGACCTCGCGGCACTCCCCCGTCCGGCGCACCTGGCCGGCGAGGGTACGCACGATGCTGTGCGCGTCGGCTCCGGCGTCGCCGCGCCCCCGCACGAGCCCCATGTCCCAGGCTGCGGGATTGGCCAGCACGGGACGGTCGTCGGCGTCGAGGACCAGCACGCCCACCCGGAGCGCCTCCATGGCAGCCTGGGCCAGTGGAACGCCGGCGGGCTGCAGGATCGGGAGGTCGAGAGATTCAGGTGATTTCGCCAGCGGGCCGCCATCGGAGCCGAGTCCCGCGGGCTGCCCATCCTTTGCAGCTGGTGACACGACCATGAGGGTACGCCGCGACCGGAATGCCGCCATGACGACGGCCGCTGCGACCAGGCAAAGTAGCGCAGCACACATCGCGAGGAGCTCATTGGACGGCACACGCCGATCGTAGGTGCCCGGTACGCCTGCTGATCAGGTCTGATGCCACAATCCCAGCACAGCTTCGTCGACTGTTCACCGACGCGCCCGGACCAGTTCACATATCTATCGCACGAGATAGCCGACCCGACACATAATGTGGGCGGCCAGCCCCAGTGTCAGGAGTGTAATGCGCGAAGAGTTCCGGTCCGACCTGACGCAGGTCGGCCGCACGTTGGTGGCCATGGCGGAGGCGGTCCAAGTGGCCATGCGTCACGCCACCGGAGCACTACTCAAAGCTGACCGGACCGAAGCCGAGCAGGTGTGCGACCGGGACGCCGAGATCGACGCCCTGTACCGCATCGTCGAAGACAAGGTGTACGACGTGATCGCCCGGCAGGCGCCGGTCGCGTCGGACCTGCGGGTCGTCCTGACCGCGCTGCACGTCGCCGGCGATCTGGAGCGGATGGGTGACCTGGCCGAGCACGTGGCGAAGGCCGCCCTGCGCCGACACCCGGCACCGGCGATCGGGCCGGAGCTCACCTCGGTGGTCGAGCGCATGGGCGAGGTGGCCGACCTGCTGGCCGGCAAGATCGCGAGCGCGCTGACCAATCTGGACGCCGTCATGGCCGCACAGCTGGAGCGCGACGACGACGAGATGGACGAGCTGTACCGCCAGCTGTTCAAGATCGTCCTCAAGGCCGACTGGCCACACGGTGTGGAGTCCGCGGTGGACGCCGCCCTGCTGGGCCGCTTCTACGAGCGGTACGCCGACCACGCGGTCAACATCGGCCAGCACGTCATCTTCCTGGTCACCGGCGAGAACGCCCCGTAACCGCTTTGCGAAGGGCGCCCCTGTTCGGGACGCCTTCGGGAAGATGGCGCCCCTCTCCCGGAATAGACCGTAAGACCGGAATAGACCGTAAGAGGGGCGCCCTCCGCAGAAACAGGGGCGGTTTCCTCAGAAACCTGGATCGTCAGCGGCCCTGGTTCGCCACCGCCGCAGCGGCCTCCTTAGCCGCCTCCGGGTCGAGGTAGGTACCGCCGGGCGTGATCGGTCGCAGGTTGCGGTCGAGGTCGTAGCGCAGCGGGATGCCGGTGGGGATGTTCAGGCCGGCGATCGCCTCGTCGGAGATGCGGTCGAGGTGCTTGACCAGCGCGCGAAGCGAGTTGCCGTGCGCGGCGACCAGGACGGTCTTGCCCTCCAGCAGATCCGGCACGATCTGGTCGTACCAGTACGGCAGCATCCGCTCGACCACGTCCTTGAGGCACTCCGTCCGCGGCATCAGCTCCGGCGGCAGGTACGCGTAGCGCGGGTCCCCGAACTGCGAGTACTCGTCGTCGTCGGAGATCGGCGGCGGCGGGGTGTCGTAGGAGCGCCGCCATAGCATGAACTGCTCTTCGCCGTACTGCTCGAGGGTCTGCTTCTTGTTCTTGCCCTGGAGCGCCCCGTAGTGGCGCTCGTTGAGCCGCCACGACCGGCGCACGGGGATCCAGTGCCGGTCGCAGGTGTGCAGGGCGATCTCGCCCGTACGGATGGCACGGCGCAGCACCGAGGTGTGCACCAGATCGGGAAGTAGGTCGTGCTCGCGCAGCAGCTCGCCGCCGCGACGCGCCTCCGCCTCTCCCTTGGCGCTGAGGTCGACATCGACCCAGCCGGTGAACAGATTCTTGGCGTTCCACTCACTCTCGCCGTGGCGCAGCAGCACCAGCGTCCCGACTTCGCTCATGCCCACATCTTCGCCTACCCGGGCGGGCGGCTCTGCGCGTACCCATAGGGCGGGCGCGGCAGTGACCGCCGCCACGGGAAAAGCAGTGTCGTGACGATCTCGCACCACTCTATGGTGTAAGGCACGCACGGGCGTGCGGGCATTACGAGGGGATGTCACATGGAGCGGCTGCGACGGGCGGCACGAGGCGCGACCGGCGGGCTCCCGAGCCAGTTCTGGGCCATCTGGGCCGCGACGCTCATCAACCGGGCGGGCAGCTTCGTCATCCTCTTCCTCGCGCTCTACCTGACGACCCAGCGCCACTTCTCCCCTGGTGTAGCCGGCTTGGTGGTCGGGCTCTACGGGGCCGGCGGCGCGGTCGGCGTGACCATCGGCGGGTTCCTGACCGACCGGTGGGGCCGGCGCCCCACGGCGCTCCTGTCACTGGGTACGGCATCGGTGCTCATGGTGCTGCTCGGGCTCGCCAACCAGCCGCTGACGATCATGGCCGCGGCGACGGCGCTCGGGTTCGCGGCCGAGGCCGCCCGCCCTCCCCTGGGCGCGATGATCGCCGACATCGTCCCGGACGCCCACCGCATGCGCGCCTTCTCCGCCTACTTCTGGGCGGTCAACCTCGGCTTCGCCGGATCGGCCATCCTCGCCGGATTCGCCGCCCAGGCGGGCTACCTGATGTTGTTCATCCTCGACGCGGTGACCACCGCGGCGGCGGCGATCCTGCTCGCCGTCAAGGTGCCCGAGACCCGGCCCGCCGCCCAGACCGGCGGCGAAGACAAGGCCGGCAGCCTCCGCACGGTCCTCGCCGACCGGACCTTCATGAGCTTCGTCGTCTGCAACCTGATCCTCATGGTCGTGCTGATGCAGCACGCGTCGATGCTGCCGATCGCCATGGGCCGGGACGGGCTGTCGAGCCGGACCTTCGGTCTGGTGATCGCCCTCAACGGCATCCTCATCGTGCTCGGCCAGATGTTCGTGACCCGCCTGCTGCGTGACCGGCGACCCGCCCGGGTGATCGCCGTCTCCGCCGTTGTGATGGGCGCCGGCTTCGGGCTGACCGCCGTCGCACACACGCCGCTCTGGTATGCGGCCACGGTCGTGGTCTGGACGTTCGGCGAGATGCTCAACGCGCCGTCGAACGCGACGCTGCTGGCGTCCCTGTCACCGGTCGCGATGCGCGGGCGCTACCAGGGCGTGTACAGCCTGTCGTGGCAGATCGCCAGCTTCGTGGCGCCGGTGCTCGGCGGTTACGTGCAGCAGGAGGCGGGCGGACCGGCGCTCTGGCTCGGCTGCCTCGCGCTCGGCCTGATCGCGGGGGCGTGGAACCTCGCCGCCGCGCCCGCCCGCGAGCGGCGCGGCGACGCGCTCCGCGTCGCGACCGCCGCTGGCGTCGGGCCCAACACGGAACTCGCTAGGATCTAGCTTTTAGTACTCCTAACTAAAGGAGTTTCCGTGCGGACCTGGTACCGGGCGAACGTGGGCGGCCTGCCCCGCACCTACTGGTACCTGTGGACCGGCATGCTGATCAACCGCCTCGGCGGCTTCGCGGTGCTGTTCCTGTCGCTGTACCTCACCAGCGCCCGGGGCCTGTCCCCGACAACCGCCGGCCTGGTCGTCGGCGCACACGGCCTCGGCGGGGCCGTGGGCGTACTGGCCGGCGGGGTGCTCGCCGACCGGTGGGGCCGGCGCTCGACCCTGCTCACCTGCCACGCCGCCGCGGCCGTACTGCTGTTCAGCCTCGCGTTCGTGACCTGGCTTCCACTGCTCGCGGCGATCACGGCACTGGTCGGCTTCGCCCAGCAGATGGCCAGCCCGGCGCTCGTGGCCGCGATCGTCGACGTCGTACCCGAGCCCGACCGCACCCGCGCGTTCAACCTCCAGTTCTGGGCGTTCAACCTCGGCGTGGCGGGCGCCTCGCTGCTCGCCGGCATCGTGGCCGAGGTCAGCTTCACGCTGCTGTTCACCATCGACGCGGCGGCCACGCTGATCGCGTTCCTGCTCCTGCTGCTGCGGGTACCGGAGACCGGCGCCACCCGGGACCCGGGAAGAGCACAATCCGGCAGCCTGCGTACCCCGCTCACCGACCGGACCTTCCTGACCTTCGTCGGGCTGACGTTCGTCCTGGCGGTGCTCAGCATGCAGGCGTCGACGATCCTGCCGCTCGCGATGCGCGCGGACGGGCTGCGACCGTCGGCGTACGGGCTGCTCGGCCTGGGCACCGGCGCGGTGGCCGTCTCCGACACCGTGCCGGCGTACCTCGTGGCCGCGGCGGTGTGGACGGTCGGCCAGATGCTCGCCGCCCCGCCGAACGCCGAGATCATCGCCGAGCTGTCCCCTCCGGCGCTGCGCGGCCGCTACCAGGGCGTGTTCTACCTGACGTTCCCGGCGGCCGGGTTCGTCGCGCCGGCCGTCGGCGGGTGGGGCCTGCAGCACCTGGGTGACCGGTTCTGGGCGCTGGGTGGCCTGACCGGCGTGCTCGCGGCCGCCGGCCATCTCCTCGCCGCACCGGCCCGCGAGCGCCACCTCCAGCGCATGCTCACCGAGAGTTCTCGGGCCTATAGCACCCAAGAGTCTCGGTGATCATGGGAAGACTTGGGATGAGCGGTAGAAGTTGATGCCCTGCGCCTCCCACCGTGGGCCCTGGGTGGCCAGTCGGGCACGGAAGGACGTCCAGTCGTGCGCCGACGCCGGCGACCACCCCAGCTCGGCGATCGCCGGCAGCCGCGGGAACGCCATGTACTCGATGTCGGCCAGCGTCGCGATCGTCTCCGTCCACAGCGGAGCCTCCACGCCGAACACGGACGATTCACTGACGCCGTCGAGGTACGCGCCCGGGTCCCAGTCGTACGCGTCCTTCACCTCGACGTACCCCGCCCAGCTCAAGCCCAGCGGCGTGCTGGGGTCGTACTTCATGTCCAGGTACGCCTTGTTGGCCGGCGAGAGCAGCAGTTTCGTCCCGCGCCCGGCGGCGGCCGCGACGTCCGGCGCCGACCGGGTGGTGCCCCAGTACTGCCCGACCGTGGACGGCAGCGGCGTCGCGTTCACGACCTGGTGCCAGGCGAGCGCCGACTTGCCGTGGGCGGCCACGATCTTCTGCACCCGATCCATGAAGGTCGCGTAGTCGTCGGGCTTGGTGGCGTGCGCCTCGTCCCCGCCGATGTGCAGGTACGGCCCTGGCGTCAAGGCGACCAGCTCACGCACCACGTCGTCGATGAACCTGTACGTGATCTCCTTGGACACGCACAGGGAGCTGAAGCCCACGTCGATCCCGGTGTACAGCGGCGGGGCCTTACCGTCGCAGTTCAGCTCGGCGTACGAGGCGAGCGCGGCGTTGACGTGGCCCGGCATGTCGACCTCGGGCACGACCGTGATGTAGCGGGACTTCGCGTACGCGACGATCCGCGCGTAGTCCGCCTTGGTGAAGTACCCGCCCGCGCCGCCGCCGACCTGCGTGCTGCCGCCGTAGGCGGACAGCCGCGGCCAGCTGTCGATCGCGATCCGCCAGCCCTGGTCGTCGGTCAGGTGCAGGTGCAGGTGGTTGATCTTGTACAGGGCGAGTTCGTCGATATAGCGCAGGACGGTGCCGACCGGGTGGAAGTGGCGGGCCACGTCGAGCATCGCGCCCCGGTAGGCCAGCCGTGGGCGGTCGACGATCTGCCCACCGGCGATGACCCACGGCCCCTTGCGCACTATTGCCGACTCGATGGCCGGCGGGAGCAGTTGGCGCAGCGTCTGGACCCCGGCGAACAGGCCCGCCGGCCGCTGCGCCCGGATGACCACCGCCTTCGACGTGACGTCGAGTCGGTACCCCTCGTCGCCGACGCTCGGGTCGGCGCCGGTGAGCAGCAGTGAGATCCCCGGCCCGGAACCGGAGACCACCGGCAGCCGGTACCCGGTGGAGCGGCGCAGGACACCCGCGAGATAGCCGCCGATGTCGCGGGCGTCACCCGAGGCGAAGATCGGAGTACCGGGCCGGAGAGTAAACGTCGTGCCGCCCGCCGGCTTGACCGTGAGCGGGGCCGGGACCACGTCCCGCATCGAAGACACTGCCGGGGCGGCGGCAGTCGCCGCCTGCGGACCGACCAGCGCGACGGCTACCGCGAGGACAACTGTCAGGACGGCAGCGCGAACCCGTGATCCACCCATAGCGCCTCCCAGCCAGAGCTACTGTTAAGAAAGCAGGCCAATAGGCTATGGTCTATGCGGCGGTGCGGACAAGAGCTCAGGCTTGAATCGCCACAGCTGCCGCGATGAGCGCGTTGACGTCGTCCACGCCCCAGTCGGCCAGCGCCTCCCGGGTGTGCTCGCCCGGGTGCGGCGGCGGCGCGGTCAGTGCGGCCGGCGTGGCCGAGAACCGGGGCGCCGGGGCAGGCTGGGTGACCCCGTACGACTCGACGAACGTGCCCCGCGCGGCGAGGTGCGGGTGGTCGGCCGAGGCCGCCTCGGACAGCGAGAGCACCGGCGCGACACAGGCGTCCGAGCCGTCGAAGACCGCCAGCCACTCGGCCCGGGTACGCGTCGCGATCCGCTCGGCGATCCGCTCCCGCAGTGCCGGCCAGCCGGCCGGGTCGTACGGGTCACCGTCCACCCCGACCCGCGCGGCGAACTCGGCCCAGAACTTCGGTTCGAGGGGCCCGACCGCGAGGTGGCGGCCGTCCGCCGTGGTGTAGACGCCGTAGTTCGGGGCGCTGCCGTCGAGCAGGTTGCCGCCCCGCCGGTCGGCCCACAGGCCCTGGCGCATCAGCCCGTGCACCTGCGCCGAGAGCAGGGCCGCGCCGTCCACGATGGAAGCGTCGACGACCTGGCCGACTCCGGCCTGGCGCGCGCTCAGCAGCGCCGCGAGGACGCCGAACGCGAGCAGCATCCCACCGCCGCCATAGTCACCCACGACGTTGAGCGGCGGCACCGGCGGCCCGTCCGCCGGACCGATGGCGTGCAACAGCCCGGACAGCGCGAGATAGGTGATGTCGTGGCCGGCGGTATTGGCGAGCGGCCCGTCCTGCCCCCAGCCCGTCATCCGCCCGTACACCAGAGCGGGGTTGACCGCCTGGCAGTCCTGCGGGCCGATCCCCAGCCGCTCGGCGACGCCCGGGCGGAAGCCCTCGATCAGGATGTCGGCGCGGGCGGCCAGGTGCCGGACGACCTCCGCCGCCCGTGGCTGCTTGAGGTCGAGCGCAACAGAGCGCTTGCCGCGGCCGAGCACATCGAGACCCGGATCGCCGGGGTGCCCGTGGACGCCGGGCCGGTCCACGCGCAGGACCTCGGCGCCCAGATCCGCCAGCAGCATGCCGGCGAACGGCCCGGGGCCCATCCCGGCCAGTTCGACAACCCGTACACCGGTCAGGGGTCCAGCCACGTCGGGACGGTAACACCGTCGACGGCGGGCGGTGCGGACCCCCACGTCCGCGCCGCCCGCCTGCGCCCGGCCCCCGTATCACCGGCGCGGGTCCTCCGCCGTCGACCCATCCCCCAGGGATCCCCAAAATGCGGGTCGATCTGCGGATCACCGTCGGATCAAAGCATCGACGGTCGTGCGCGTTACGTCTGTCATCCGGCTCACAGTGTGAGTGACCGCTAATGGACAGGTGACAGTGGTCACTTCCCGGCTCAGCCGAAGTGCTGGAACTCCGGCCACAGCTGCGCCCACGCGTCGACGGGAGTTGGTGCGTACGCCGTCGACTCGGCCACGAGAGCTACCTCAATCCGTACGTTTCACGAAGTGTTCGAATGCGCGCAGGTTGTCCAACGGCTCGCCGCGCTTGACCCGCCACTCCCACTCGCGCCGGATCGCCGTACCGAAGCCAATCTCCAGCATCGGATCGAAGCTCTCATCCGCGTAGGTGAGCACCGAGCCGAGCAGCCGGTCAAGCTCGTCCGCCGTGATCGCGCGAAGCGTGATCCGGCCGGTCAGGTAAATGTCACCGACGTCATCGATCGCGAACGCCACGCCATACATCCGGGCATTTCGCTTCAGCAACCAGGCCCACAGCTCTTCGCGGTTCTCGTCGGGCTGGCGCATCACGAACGCCTCGACCCGCAGCGCGTGCTCGCCGACGATCAGGTTGCAGTTCGTCTTCAGCTTGTGCGCGCCGGGCAGCGTCACCACAAAGGAGTGGTCGCCGGTGCGCTCGACCGGCACCTCACGCTCGGCGCAGACGGACTCGATCAGATCGCTGACCCGCTTGCGTTCGTCACTCATGAGCACACTCCGGTCGAGATGGCAGCGGCCCGACGGTCCCGGTGCTCGCTCAACGCATCGCGGTAGACGTCGAGCAGGCCGCAGGCGGTGCGGTTCCAGGAGAAGTTGCGGGCGTGCGCGACCGCGCCGCGCGCAAACCGCGCCCGTTCGCCGGGCGCCCGCAACAGACGCCCGATCGTACGGGCCCAGTCGGCCGGGTCGTGGCCGTCGACCAGCACGCCGGAGACGCTGTCCCGTACCGCGGTCACCAGGCCACCCACGGCGGCGGCAACGACCGGCGTGCCGCACGCCTGCGCCTCCAGGGCGACCAGGCCGAAGGACTCGTTGTAGCTGGGCACGGCGACCAGGTCGGCGGCCCGGTACAGGTCGGCGAGGGCGTCCCGGGGCTGCGGCTCGATGAACCGCACGGCGTCGGAGATGCCCAGTTCGGCGGCGAGTTCGATGAGGGCGGTGGGCCGTTCGAGGCCGGTGCCACTGGGCCCGCCGCAGACAGCGACCACGAGCCGCCTGGCCGTCTCGGGGTCGTGCGTACGCAGCTCGGCGACCGCGCGCAGCAACACATCGGGGGCCTTGAGTGGCTGGATGCGCCCGACGAAGGCCACCACGTGCGCGTCCGGAGGCAGGTTGAAACGGCGTCGTGCGGTCGCGCGGCCACCCTCCGATGGGCTGAATCGGTCGAGGTCGACCCCGGGCGCGACGACGGCGACCCGGCCGAGGTCCGCGCCGTAGAGGTCGATCAGCTCGCGCGCCTCGGTCGGCGTGTTGGCGACCAACCGGTCGGCCTCGGCCACGACCTGCTCCTCGCCGATCACCCGAGCCTTCGGCTCGGGGGTGTCACCCTCGGCCAGCAGCAAATTCTTTACTTTCGCCAGGGTATGAGCGGTATGTACGAACGGGACGCCCCAGCGGTCCTTGGCCAGCCAGCCCACCTGACCGGACAGCCAGTAGTGGGAGTGGACCAGGTCGTACCAGCCCGGCGCCTGGGCGGCCTCGGCGCGCAGCACCCCGTTCGTGAAGGCACACAGCTGCGCCGGTAGCTCCTCCTTGGCCAGCCCCTCGAACGGGCCGGAGATCACGTGCCGGACGAGCACGCCGGGCGCCATCTCCACCACCGGCGGCAGGTCGCTCGCGGTCGCCCGGGTGAAGATCTCCACCTCGACGCCGGCCTCGGCCAGGCGCTTGGCGACCTCGACGATGTAGACATTCATCCCGCCGGCGTCCCCGGTGCCCGGTTGGTCCAGCGGTGAGGTGTGAACCGAGAGCGTCGCCACCCGCCGGGGCAGCCCCGAACGAGCAGGTCGGCGGCATGGACCGAAGTTGTGTAGCGAATCCACCCGCGCCACATGTACTCCCTCTGTCGTTGCCCGTGCCGCTCCACACAACCGCCCCGATCAACACGCCGGGGCTGCTCCATCTTCCCAGGAACCGTGATACGCCTCTCCGGTGTACCCCCCGTTGGGGTGAAGATGCGATCGGCGAGAGGATCGGTACATGCCACAGAGGATCGCCGTGATAACGGGAGCGTCCAGCGGAATCGGGGCGGCGACCGCCCGCAGACTCACCGCCGAGGGGTTCCACGTCGTGGCCGCCGCGCGCCGCGCAGAGCGCCTCGACTCCCTGGTCAAAGAGGTGACGGACGCCGGCGGCAGCGCCACCGCGGTGCCGGTCGACATCACCGACGACACCTCGGTGGCCGCGCTGGCCGAGACCGTCGCGGGCCTGCCCGGGCGGCTGGAACTCCTGGTGAACAACGCGGGCGGCGCTCGCGGCGGCGACTACGTGGAAGCGGCGGACATCAGCGACTGGCAGTGGATGTACGACGTGAACGTCCTCGGCACGGTACGGGTGACCAAAGCGCTCCTGCCGGCTCTCGAGGCGTCCGGCGCGGGCACCATCGTGATCATGAGTTCGACCGCCGGCCTCATCGTGTACGAGGGCGGCGGTGGGTACACGGCCGCCAAGCACGGCACGACCGCCGTCGCCGAGACGCTGCGCCTGGAACTGTGCGGCCGGCCGGTGCGCGTCATCGAGATCGACCCCGGCATGGTGAAGACCGACGAGTTCACGCTGAAGCGCTTCGGCGGGGACGCCGAGAAAGCGGCAGCCGTCTACCGCGGCGTAGCGAAGCCCCTGACGGCCGAGGACATCGCCGAGTGCGTGGCGTGGAGCTCGACCCTGCCCCACCACGTCAACATCGATCGGCTCGTGGTCCGCCCGCTCGCCCAGGCCGCCCAGCACAAGGTGTGCCGGGTGGAATGAAGCCTTTAGGGTCGATCACCCGCGGCACCACCAACCCCAACCGGTTGCGCCGCGTCGACAACTGGATCGCGGTACACCTCGGTGGCCTGCTCGGCGGGGCCGAGGACCCGCTCGTGGTGGACCTGGGGTACGGCGCGAGCCCGGTCACCGCGGTCGAACTGCGCTCCCGGCTGAGCCGGGTGCGGCGTGACGTTCGGGTCGTCGGGCTGGAGATCGATCCGGAGCGGGTCGCCGCGGCGGCCCCGGCCGCCGACCCGCCCGCGCTGGAGTTCCGGCGCGGCGGCTTCGAACTGGCCGGCCTACGGCCGGTGGTGGTACGGGCGATGAACGTGCTCCGCCAGTACGACGAGTCCGAAGTGAAGCAGGCCTGGTCGACCATTGCGCAGCGGCTCGCGCCGGACGGCGTGCTGGTGGAGGGTACGTGCGACGAGTTGGGGCGGCTGGCCTCCTGGGTCACCCTGGACGCCGCCGGCCCGCGTACGCTCACCCTGGCCGCCTCGCTGTCCACCCTGGACAGTCCCGCGACGCTGGCCGAGCGGCTACCGAAGGCGCTCATTCACCGCAATGTGTCCGGCGAGCCGATCCACGGCCTGCTGCGGGCGCTGGACGAGGCGTGGCGCGCCAACGCCGCGTACTCGGCCTTCGGCCCACGCCAGCGGTGGCGCAACAGCGTCGAGGCGGTACGCGCAGCGGGGTGGCCGGTGCTCGACCGGCCCGCGCGCTGGCGCCTCGGCGAGCTGACCGTCCCCTGGTCCGCCGTCGCCCCGCGCCTCTCCTCCCCATACTCATGAAGACTTCGGGGTGTCATGGCGCCCCGAATCTTTCATGATCACGGGATAGCGCAGTTGATCAAGACTGGCTCGGGGTGCAGCACCACACCAAACCGGTCCCGCACGCCGTCCCGGATCTCGCGCGCCAGGTCCAGCAGCTCGGCCGTCGTGCCCGTGCCACGGTTGGTCAACGCGAGAGTGTGCTTGGTGGAGATGCCGACGCCGGTGCCGACCTGCGCGTACCCGCGAGCGAAGCCGGCACGCTCGATCAGCCAGGCGGCGCTGACCTTGACCGAGCCGTCCCCGGTCGGCCAGGCCGGCGGCTCCACCCCGGCCTGCGCCCGCACCGCCGCGTACTCGTCGGACGTCAGCACCGGGTTGGTGAAGAACGAACCCACCGAGTAGGTGTCCGGGTCGCCCCCGTCGAGCACCATGCCCTTGCCCGCACGCAGGGCCAGCACGGCTTCGCGTACCCGCGCCGGCTCGACCCGATCCCCCGGCGCCACACCGAGGGAGCGCGCCAGCTCCGCGTAGCGAATGGGCATGGACCGAGCCGACACCGCGAGCGAGAAATCCACCGAAAGCACAACAAAGCGGTGGTTGTGCTTGAAAATGCTTGTCCGATAGCCAAAACCGCACTCGTCAGGCCGCATCACAACGGTTTCGCCGGTCTGGCGGTCGTAGACGCGCACGGCCGTGATCGTCTCCGCGACCTCCTGCCCGTACGCCCCGACGTTCTGAATCGGGGTGGCACCGGCCGAACCGGGGATTCCGGACAGGCACTCCAGCCCGGCCAGCCCCTCGGCGACGGTGGCCGCAACCAGCTCGTCCCACTTCTGACCAGCCTCGACGCACACGATCGCCCGCTCGCCCTCGCGGCGCACACTGAACCCGCGGTTGCGCAGCAGGACCACAGTGCCCGGAAAACCGGCATCCGCGACAACGACATTGCTGCCGCCGGCAAGCACCAAGGCGGATATGCCTGCATCATCAGAGGCGGAGTCACCGGCGTCGGCCTTCCTGAGCGCGGCGACGATCTCCTCGGCGCTCGCGGCCTCGATCAACTCCGTGGCAGGGCCGCCCAGGCGCAGCGTGGTATGCGCGTCGAGCATGGCGCGATGGGTACGTTCAGGCACGTGTTTCACCCTAGGCTGGATGCCGACGGGACATCCCACCGGCGCGGTCAGTTATGTGTGAGGAGGGGATGGGGGATGGGTAAGCCGCACTTCAACAAGGAGTTCTGGGTGGCCGGCCTGCGCGCCGAGGGTGCCGCCTTCCGCGCTGCCGTCGGGCAGGAGGGCGTGCTCACAGCACCCGTACCGAGCTGTCCTGACTGGACGATCGAGGACCTCGTGCGCCACTTGGGCGGCGTCTACCGCTGGGTCGCCGGACATGTCGGCCGTGGCACGACAGGTCATCCGGGCCAGCTTGACGTCAGCGACACGCCGACCGGACCCGCCGTGCTGTCGTGGTGGGACGACCAGTTTGCAAAAACTCTCAAACTCCTTGATTGGCTCGATCCTGCTTTACCAGCGTGGAACTGGGCACCACAGCCGAAAAAGGCTGAATTCTGGCATCGCCGGTTGGCCCACGAGACCGCCGTGCACCGCTGGGACGCGCAGATCGCCGTCGGGCTCAGCGAGCCGATCGAAGCCAAACTCGCCGCGGACGGCATTACCGAAGTGCTCGACTCCTGGCTGCCGGCGGGGCGGCGGCGAGGGCCGCTCGACCGTCACGGCGTCATCGCACTGCGCGCCACCGACCTCGCCGAGGTGTGGAACGTGCGGCTGCGGGGCGAAGGGATAGCGCTCCTCGACACCGACACCCTTCTCGACCACGACCACCACAACGAGCGCGCGGTCGCCTGCGGAACAGCCAGTGACCTGCTCCTCGCGCTCTACGGACGGGTGCCGTTCGAGGTGCTCGACACAGCCGGCGACGGGAGCCTGCTGGCCGCGTTGCGCACCGGCTGACTCAGCCGAATACTTCGGCGTACACCTCGTCCGCGATCGCCCGGCTCGCGTCGTCGAAGAGCACCAGCCTGACCTCGTCCACGCCGGCAGGCGCCGTGCGGATGGCGTCCAGGGCCTGCACCACGGCGTCCCGCTTCGGCCACCGGTACACCCCCGCTGAGATCAGCGGAAACGCCACCGACACGGCGCCAAGCTCAGCGGCGACCCGCAGCGAGTTCGTGTAGCAGGCCCGCAGCAGCGGCGTGCGGTCCTCGCGCTCAGACCACACCGGGCCTACGGTATGGATCACCCACCGGGCGGGCAGCCGGCCGGCCGTGGTCGCAACCGCCTCGCCGGTCGGCAGGCCACGGCCGTACCGACTGGCCCGCAGCGCCCGGCACTCCGCTCCGATCGCAGGCCCACCCCGCCGGTGGATCGCTCCGTCTACCCCTCCCCCGCCCAGCAGCGACGAGTTGGCGGCGTTGACGACCGCGTCGACCTCATGGGTCGTGATGTCACCGGTGACCAGTTCGATCCGTCTACTCATGGGGCTGTCCGAGTACGCGCCGGGTCAGCAGGGTGGCGCCGGCCACCGCGCCCGGCATCACCAGTACCGACATGAAGGGCACCAGAAAAACCAGGAACACCGGTACGCCGAAGCCGAGCGCCAATGCCCGATTGGCCCGCAGCAGCCGACGCCGGTCGCCCAGCCGTAACCCGCGACGGTTGAAGGGCACGCCCGAGATCTCGACCGTGAGCAGCCACCCACCGACGAACGCGCCGACCACGGGCACGACCGTCTGCCCGACGACCGGGATGAAGCCGAGGACGAACAGCGCCACGCTGGCGGCGAGCGACAGCAGGAGCAGCCGCACCGAGTCGGCCAGATTCCACCGGAGGGTGCGGTGCCACGGCGCGTCGGACTCCTGCGCGCCGCCGAACCGGTCGTCGACCCGCTTCGAGATGGCCTCGTAGAACGGGTCGCCGATGGTGAGGGTCAGCGCCGTGAACGTGACCACCGCGAGGATGATCCCGGCCACGTCGAGCGCGATCGTGACCAGCCAACGGAGGGCTTGGCGCACCGGCTCCGACCAGTCGTTGGCGAACCAGGTGAGGAGCGCGGCGAGGTCGCCGCTGAAGACGAACAGCGTCACCAGCGCGGCCAGCACGACCGCGAACGAGACGACGCCAGGCACGATGCCGAGCAGCAACAGGCGCGGGCTGCGCACGACCACACCGAGGCCGCGAACCAGCAGGCCGGCGCCGGTGAAGAACTCTGACAGGGCGCTCTGTTGTCGCACGATGGGGGCCACGGCGGCAGCCTAATCGGTCAGTTCAACCCGTCCGGCGGCACTTCGGGCAGGTTGAAGTCATCCTGCTTAGTCGTCAAGGCCCTGCCCGTTTAGGAACGCCGCTATCCGCTCCCGCAGGTCGGCGCGCTCCGTCCACAGCACGCCGGGCCGGTCGTACACATGCAGCGTCGCCCGTGGGAGGGCAGCCGCGAGCTCCTCGGCGACCTCGACCGGGTGCAGGTCATCACCGCGACAGGCGAGTACGAGCGCTGACGCCGTGACCTCCCCCAGCGCGCGGCGGTCAGGGAGCGCCACCTGGTCGGGCAGTTCGGCCAGGGCCTGAGCGAGCCCGTCGCGCATGAGCTGCTCCAGCCGCTGCCGCAGGTAGGCCCACCCGGCCGGCGTGTTTCGCACCTGCGCCGGCGCTTCCAGGGAGATGACTTCCGCGACCCCGGCCGCGTCCCCGGCCTCGACCGCCGCCAGCAGTTCGGTCAGCCGAGCCGCGGCGGTCCGTTGACGGGGCTGGTCGAGCACCGCGGGCAGGAAGAAGACGGCCTTCTCGAAGCGGTTCGGATTGTCGGCGAGCAGTCGGCACAGCGCACCGGCGCCGAGACTGACCCCGAGCGCGCGGGTCGCGCCGTGCAGATCGGCGATCGCCCGGAGATCCCGGGCCAGGTCGAGGTACGTCCAGTGGCCCGGTGGCGCGGCGGACCGGCCGTGGCCGCGGAACTGGAAGAAGACCCGGCGGCCGCGTACGCCGCTGCCCAGGGGGCGGGTCTCGGCGATGCCCCCGGCCAGTCCATGAGCGAACACCGTGACCGGGTGTCCCGACCCGGTGGTCAGGCACTCCAGTTCCACCCCGTGCGGGGTGGCCACCAGCTCGGTCGGTGGCGTCGGCAGCGTCGGCCGACCGGTGTGCGGGCCCCGGTTGACCGGCGGCCGGTATCGATCAGGGCGTCCGTCCGGCGGTGGCGGCCAGCGGAAGTCCATTACCAGGATCCGCGGCCGTCGATCACATCACGCAGAGCGGGCCGAACGTCGAGCAGGTAGACAGCCGCGATCGTGATAGCGATCAGCGCGAGCATCAGGAAACCAGACCCGATGACCGTCAGGAGCGCCGAACCGCCAATCAAGGCGAGCCAGGCCCCCTTGGGCAGCGTATTGATGGCCGAAAACGCGTCGGGCCGCTGGAGCAGGCAGTGCCCAAACGCGACCACCTCGATAAGGAGGGCGAAGATGACCAAAAGCAGGTCCACCCAGCGGATGACCTGGGTGTAGAAGATCGGCGCGGCTATAGCCATGCATTGAGCTTAGGCGCGGTCCCCGGTGCCGTGTGTCGACACCGGGGGACCGGGCGTGTCTTGCCGTCTGGTTGTTACTCGTTGTTACTTGTTCGTGGCGGCGCGGGTGCGCTTGGTGGGCTTGGCCGGCACCGACGGCAGCGGCTGCTGGGCGTCCTCGGCGTGCCGCTCGATCAGGGCCTCGGCCTCGACCTTCGCCTCGGTCTTCTCCGCGTCCTTGATCTCGGCCTTGGCCGTGGCGAGCTGCGCCTTGGCCTGCTCGGTACGGGCACCGGCCACGATCCGCTCGCCGCGGGCGACCAGCTCGTCGTAGACGGCGGCGGCCTGCCGCTGCGCGATCTGGGCGCTGCTGACGAACGCCTGGGCGTTCCGGCGGGCGCCATCACGCAGCTTGTCGAGATCAGCGCGTAGGTTACGCTCCGATACGCGCTCGGTCACGGCCTCGGCGACCGGACGGAGCTCGAACACGCGTCCGCGTAGCTCGGCGACGCGCTCCGGAAGCCTGCGCAGCTGCTCGTAGGCCAGTTCCCCAGCACCGGCGGCGGCGTAGAGCGGGGTCGGGATCTTCCTGGGCTCGGTCTTCGCGTTCATGCTGTCTCCTCGGTCCTTTCCTTCGCGTCCTTCGTGCCGGAGCCCTCCACGCTGGGGGCCTCGGAGTCTGGCTTGGATCGGGTCGGGCGTGGCTGCCGCTTGGCGACCTTGCGTGGCTTCCGCGCCGGGGTGGTCTCGTCGGCACCGTCGGCCGGCCTCGGCTCCCCGGTCGCCGCGGCCTTGCGAGTCGCAGCCGTTTTACGGGCCGTACGGGTCCCTGCAGCACCCCGTTCCGCTGCGGACTCGTCCACCTCGGAGCCGGCCACTCTCTGCGTACCCTCGCTCGCCGGCGGGTCAAACGTGAGCGGATCCGCATCTTCCCCACCGGTCGCGCTCCGCAGGTTCTCGCGGCGGAACGTCTCATAGATCTGGGTCAGGGACTGCTTCTGCGCGATGGTCAGGTCGTCATCCGCGGCGATCGCGGCGAGCACTCCCTGGCCTCCGCTGGCGTCGAGCAGCCCAGCACGCAGGTACATCAGCGGAGTAGACACCCGTAGCGCATGCGCCAGTTGAGAGAGGACCTCGGCGCTCGGCTTGCGCAACCCGCGCTCGATCTGGCTGAGGTATGGGTTACTCACCCCGGCCTGCTCGGCGAGCTGACGCAGGGAGATCTGCGCGCTGCGGCGCAGGTCACGGATGAATCCACCAATGTCACGCGGCAGATCTCGATCGGTGTTCACCACTCGAACGTACGCCGCCCTGCTTGCTCTTGCAAGCAAAGCGCTTGCTCGAGTTAGCGTGACTCCCTGCACACGTCAATTGCATCGCGCGGAGGTTCCCGGCGCATTACGACGCCGTGTCTGTTGATGAGAAAAGGGCGTTACCAGACGGAACGCACCGAACCCACCCGCCGGCCGCCGCCGAAGATCGGCGACTCCGCGTACGCGTCCAGCACCTCACCGGTGACGGAACGCCCCCGGCGCCGCCCTTGGACAGCAGCCCCGGCACGGCACGTATGAGCCGGGTGTCCGCACCCTCCGTCCCGGAGACCAGCTCCGGGTACGCGCGCCAGGTGGAACGGCTCACCCTGGTGACTGGCGCAGACGAGAGCCAGGTCGGCGTCGTCGGTCAGGTCGAGCCCGGCGCGGAGCATGCCGACCGCCTGGAGCGGACGACCTCGGCCAGCACTTCCCCGCCGGCGTACAGATCACTCACGCTCGGATCCCCAGCAGTGCGCGGGCCTCGGTGACGGCCATCGGAGGGCGCTGGGCAAGGCGAGCGAACCCGGCCGCACGGGCGACGAGCTGCGCATTGCTCTCCACCGGCTGACCCTTCGCGTACGTCACCGTGTCCTCCATGCCCACGCGCAGGTGGCCGCCGGCCGACAGCGACGCGAGCAGGACCGGCAGGGTGCTGCGCCCGATGCCGGTGGCCGAGAACGTCGTGCCGTCCGGCAGGTCCCGCAGCGCGTGCTTGAACGCGACGACGGTCTCCGCCGTACCCGGCGCGCCGCCCGGCACCCCGAGGACGAAGTCGACGTGCACGTGCCCGCCGAATGGCAGCCCGTGCTTGTCGAGCAGGCGCTGCAGCGAGGTCAGGTGGCCGAGGTCGAAGATCTCGTACTCCGGCACGATGGCCCGCTCCCGCATCTCCTCGTGCAGCGCGACGATGAACTCCCACCGGTTGAGGAACACGTCATCGCCGAAGTTGACCGTGCCCATCGTGCAGGAGGCCATGTCGGGCGCGGCGTCCAGTACCCGGATGCGGTCGTCCTCGGGGTCGGTGACGGCGCCGCCGCTGGACAGCTGAACGATCAGCCCGGTCTCGGCACGCAGCGCGGCGACGGTGTCCCGCAGCCGGCCGAGGTCGAGCGTGGGCCGGGCAGCGTCGTCACGGAGGTGTACGTGAATGATGCTCGCACCGACCGCCTCGCACTCCTTGGCGGTGGCGACCAGCTCGTCCAACGTCACGGGCAGCGCCGGCACGTCGGTCTTACTCGACTCGGCCCCGGTCGGGGCAACCGTGATCAACGTCGTTGTCGTCACGCCGGCCATCCTCGCACGTGGGCGGAGCGGTACTCCGGTGACGTGAGGAACCCGGGGAGCAGCAGAGCCGCGGTGCCGGCGAGGTCGCGGCTGAGCGCCTCGTCCGGCGGCAGGAACACCATCGCCTGCCCCTCGCCCAGCACCACGTCGTCCTGCGTCGCGGCGGTCACCCCGTGGAACGCCCAGACCTCTACCGGCAACTCCCCCGGCTTCGCGCCCCGCCACCACAGGTCGAGCCGGTCCACCGTGAGGCCGGTCTCCTCCAGCAACTCCCGGTGCGCGGCAGCCAGCGGCTCCTCACCGGGCTCCACGTGCCCGCCCGGGAAGCCCCACAGGTTCGGCGAGACGGGCGCGTCAGCCGTGCGGTGCTGCATGAGGAGCCGCCCGTGCCGGTCCACCAGCAGGACGAGCGCGACCCGGGTGCCGGACACCGCTCAGACGCCCGGGTCGATCGCGGCCGCCGCCTCGCCCACCCGCAGTTCCGCGTCGTCGGGCACGTTCTGCCGGACCAGCGCGAGCGCGATCATGCCGAGCTCGAAGTGGCGCGCCGCCGTGCCGATGAACCCGACCTGACGCCCCTCCGGGGTGGTCACCGCCGTGCCGTGCGCCGGTAGCTCCTCGGTGGTGATCCCGTCGAGGTGCAGGAGTACCAGTCGACGCGGCGGCCGGCCGAGGTGATGCACCCGGGCGACCGTCTCCTGACCCCGGTAACACCCCTTCTCCAGGTGCACCGCCGGGGCGGTCCAGCCCACCTCGGCGGGCAGCGTGCGGTGGTCGGTCTCGAAGCCGAAGCGCGGCCGGCGGTCGGCCACCCGGAGTGCCTCGAACGCCCAGGTACCCGCCACCGGCACCCCGGCCACCTCGACCAGGTCGGCCTCGGTCCCCCGGCGTACCAGCAGGTCCGCCCCGTACGGCATGCGCCGGACCCAGCCGCCCAGGTCGGGCAGGCTCGCGGCCGAGTACTGGACCGTTGGCCGAGACGGCACGGAGCCCGCGGCGAACTTCGGGCCCGGCACCGCGACGGCGTCCGGGGACAGCAGCGGGCCGACGCCCAGCGCGGTGAGCGCCTCGTCGGTGTCCGGCCCGACCAGCGACAGCAGCGAGAAGTCAGCGCTGACATCCGCCGGCTCGACGCGCATCAGGAAGCGCATGCGCATCAGGAAATCCAGCAGCGGCCGAGCCTGCCCGGCCTCGACGTCCAGCCACGTCGTCGCGCCGTCGTCGGTGACCGCCGCGTGGTGCTCGACGTGCCCGTGCGGCGACAGGACGAGCAGCTCGGTGCCGGTCATGGCGGGCAGGTCCGTCAGGTGCTGGGTGGTCAGGCTGTGCAGCCAGCCGAGCCGGTCCTCACCCGGGAGGGCGAGCACGCCGCGGTGCGACCGGTCGACCAGGCCGACCGAGGTCGCGAGAGTGCGCTGTTCGCGCATCGGGTCGCCGTAGTGGGCGACGACGCCGGCGTCGGGGCTCTCGGGGTCGAGCGCGGCGACAGGGACCGCGCCGGATGCCGTGATCACAGATTCTCACTCTCGCTTGCGGGTTGGTCGGCGCATTGCCGGCAGATGCCGAACAGCGCCACGTGGCCGACGTCGACGCGGAACCCGCGGCTGCCCCGCAGGTCCGCAACGAGTCCGTCCAGCACCGACGGTGACACCTCGTCGACGCCACCGCATCCCCGGCAGACCAGATGTACGTGCTGCTCTTCGCCGACCGCGTGGTAGGTCGGCGCGCCGTGCGAGAGGTGGGTGTGCGTCACCAGGCCCAGGTCTTCGAGCAGCTCCAGGGTCCGGTACACGGTGGTGATGTTCACGCCTGCCGCCCGGCGCGCCACCGCCTCGTGCACCTGGTCGGGGGTGGCGTGGCCGAGCGCGTACACGGCTTCCAGCACGAGTTGGCGCTGGGCGGTCAGCCGCAGCCCGCGGGCGCGCAGTATGTCGGCTAGCGACGCGTCCTGCTTTTCCTGACCACTCAACCTCGGCGACGACGACACAAGCTCGATCCTAGGCGACGTAGGCTGCACCACATGGCTCGTGTACTCGCCGTCCTCGGCGTCGGAGTGGTACCCGCCGACACCCCCGTCCTGCGCGCCGACGATCTTGGCGTCCTCCGTGGCGACGGCGTCTTCGAGACGATGCACGTCCGGAACGGCGAGCCCTGGCTACTCAACGAGCACCTGGACCGGATGGCCCGGTCCGCCGCGCTGCTGGCGCTCCCGCTGCCGTCCCGCGCCGAGTTGGTCGAGCTCGCCGGTCAGGCGTGCGCGGCGTGGCCGGCCGAGACCGAAGGCGCGCTCCGGCTGGTCTGCACCCGCGGGCCCGAGGACGGCGGCCCGGTCACCGCGTTCGCCACCCTCGCCCCGATCGCGCCCGCTTCGATCGCAGCGCGCCTCGACGGCGTGGCGGTGGCCACGGCGACCCTCGGCGTGCCGGCGGAGGCGCGCACCGAGGCCCCGTGGCTGCTCGGCGGCGCGAAGACCCTGTCGTACGCGGTCAACATGGCCAGCCTGCGCTGGGCGGCCCAGCAGGGCGTCGGCGACGTGCTGTGGGTCTCGGTCGACGGGTACGCCCTGGAGGCCCCCACCGCGACTCTGGTCTGGCTCGCCGACGGGGTCCTGTCCACGGTGCCGGCAGCCACCACCGGCATCCTCGCCGGTACCACCGCCGCGTACCTGCTCTCCCAGGCCGAGGAGCTAGGCATGCGGGCGGCCGAGCGGCTGGTCCGCCCGGCCGAACTGCACACCGCCGACGGCGTGTGGCTCGCGTCGTCGGTACGCGGCCTGACCGAGGTACGCAGCCTCGACGGTGTCCCGCTGGGGCCGTCACCGGAGACGACCCGGATGCAGAAGCTGCTCGGGTACGTCTGACCGGCGATTGGCGTCAGCCGGCGACCCGCTCCAGGCGCGCTGACATGTGCGGCGACATCGGCTGGCCCTCCGCCGCCATGTCGTACGCGTACAGCAGCGCCCCCTCGACGATGCCGTACAGGCGCTGGCCCGCCCGGACCTCCTTGGCGGTCGCCGTACGCACCACGGCGTCGGTCGCCATCTCCACCCGCGTGCCGTTGGCCTCCACCTTGCCCAGGTAGAGCTCCATGAAGCCGGTCGGGTGGGTCAGCAGCACCTCGATCTCGTCGCTCGTCGTCGGCACGGCCTCGGCCGCGTGCTCGACCGATGGGTCGGTCTGCACCGGCCGCCACCAACCCACCTCACGCGCGGCCGGGCGGATCGGGGTGCCGTCGGGCTCGATGAGCCACGACCTCGACTCGTAGAACAGGAACGGCCGGCCGTCGTGGCTGAAGCGGACCTCCTGCGCGAACTCGAAGTCCTGCTCGAGGGTCGGGTAGCCGCCCTGGCCCCGGCCCCGCCAGACCCCCACGAACGGCAGCAGCCCCAGCAGGGCCGGGTGCAGATCCGGACCGGAACGCAGGTCGTGGGTCTCCTCGAAGGGATACGGGCCAACCGCGGTCTGCCCCATCCACACCGGGTTGACCTGACTCTCCTCGCTACTCACGCCTACCAACGTCCCCTCGACACCCGTACCGCCAAATAACCCAGCCCGCCGGCCAACCCGCCGAAGCCGGCGACCAGCAGGCTGATGAATCCGATCTCGGTGACCATGGCGTGGCTACCCGGACACCCGTCGCAGAAGCATGGTCACAACGAGATCTTATGCTGCCACCATGGGCCGTACTCTCGTCGTCAAGGTAACCGCAGGAGCAGAGGCGCCGGAGCGCTGCGCACAGGCCTTCACCGTCGCGGCGACCGCGGCCACGGCCGGCGTGCCGACCTCGCTGTGGCTCACCGGCGAATCCACCTGGTTCGCCCTACCGGGCCGGGCGGCCGAGTTCGAACTACCGCACTCGGCGCCGCTGCCGGTCCTGCTCGCATCCGTGCTCGCCGGCGGCCAGGTGACCGTCTGTACCCAGTGCGCCGCCCGGCGGGGCATCGGCGAGGCCGACCTCATCGAGGGCGTCCGTATCGCGGGCGCGGCGGTCTTCGTCGAGGAGAGCATGGCCGAGGGCGCACAAGCGCTGGTTTACTGAGCGTCACACCCGGTCGTCTTTACTGGGCGTCACACCCGGTCGTCGCGCTCACCGTCACCACACCCTCCCGGGTACGCACGACGACGCCGACCGGGCCGCTGCGGTACACGTACAGGTCGGGCCGGGCCACCAGGGCGTCCGACGAAACGGCGCGCAGCGCGTCGACCAGTGCCGGCGGCGCGTTGCCCGCCGCTCCAGCGGCCTGCACCGTCCGTACCGAGCCACCCCGTACGCACTCGACGCGGTGTGTCTGCCAGCGCACCTGGGTGACCTTCAGCGTGGCGAGCACCGCCTGGACGGGCACCTGCGTAGGGGCCGCGGCGGACGGCGCGGCCTCGCTGACCGGACCGGTGAGCGGCCGGCAGCCGGTGTCGGCGGTGAACCGCACCTCGCCGGGGCCGACGGGGCGGCCCTGGAGCGCGACGAAGTCACCCGCGTCAGCCGTGAACGGGTAGTCGCCGGACTTGCGCACCCGGGCGTCGTAGTCGTGGGGCAGCTTGGCGGCGATCCCGTCCAGCAGCGCGCGCTCCTGGCCGACCGGCACGTACAGGCGGGCGGTGCGTTCGTAGCGGGCGCCGTCGCGTACCGCGGTGATCGAACACTGCGCGGTCACCTCCCGGTACCCGCCGACCTCCGCCACCGCACCGGCGGACGCCGCCGCGGCGATGACCTCCGACAGTGCCCGGTCGACGGTGGGCAGCGCGTGCGCGACGCTGCTCTGGGTTCGCACCGTCGCCCCACCTTGGTGTACTGCGTACACAGCGAGCACGACCACTAGCGCCGCCCACACGGTCGTCACGGCGACCAGCAGGCGACGGCGGCGCGGGGCCCTCGGTACGGGACCGGGGGCGGACTGCGCGGGAACGCCGTCGAAAGTCACGAGACACATCGTGGCAGGTGGCCCGATCGCGACCGCGCCGGAGTCCGGGAGCCGTCCCGAAGACCAGAGTTTGACAATGCGAACGGCCCACCCCTCGTCAGGGGCGGGCCGTTCAAATGATCCTGGGGAGGATCCGTTTTCCGAATTTAATCAGGCGCTGACAGGCCCCGCAATGGGCAATCAGGCGCCGACAGACACCGCGACGTTGTTGATGCCGCGGTCCGCGGCCACCGTGGCGTCGCCGTTACCCGCGCGGGACAGCGCGCGGAGCGTCCAGGTGCCGGGCGCCGCGAAGAAGCGGAACTCGCCGGCCGGCGAGGTCACCACCTCGGCGGTGAACTCACCGCTGGAGTCGAGCAGCCGCACGTACGCACCCGCGACCGGGCCGCCTTCGGCGGACACGACGCCGGTGATGACGGTCTCCTTCTCCACGTCCACGCTGGCGGGTAGCGGGGCGCCCTGCTCCGGGGCGCCGCAGCCGTCGATGCTCACGCTGTCTCCTCTCAGGCCTGGCCGGGCTCGTCGCCGAGCGCGATCGGAACGCCGATGAGCGAGCCGTACTCGGTCCAGGACCCGTCGTAGTTGCGAACGTCCGAGTAGCCGAGCAGCTCGCGCAGCGCGAACCAGCTGTGCGAGGAGCGCTCACCGATGCGGCAGTACACGACCGTCGGCTTGTCGTCGTCGATACCGGCCGCGACGTAGAGCGCCTTCAGCTCCTCGTTCGACTTGAAGGTGCCGTCCTCGTTGGCGGCCTTGCTCCACGGCACGCTGATCGCGGTCGGGATGTGACCGTTGCGCTGCGCCTGCTCCTGCGGGAGGTGGGCCGGGGCGGCCAGCCGGCCGGCGTACTCGTCGGGCGAGCGCACGTCGACCAGGTTGTGCGAGCCGATCGACGGGACGATGTCGTCGCGGAACGCGCGGATCGCCAGGTCCTGGTCCTTGGCGACGTAGTTGGTGGCGGGGCGCTGCGGCACATCCTTGGTGTAGGGGCGGCCGTCGAGCTCCCACTTCTTGCGGCCACCGTCGAGCAGCTGGACCTGCTCGTGGCCGTACAGCTTGAAGTACCAGTACGCGTACGCGGCGAACCAGTTGTTGTTGCCGCCGTAGAGGACGACGGTGTCGTCGTTGGCGATGCCCTTGGCCGACAGCAGGGCCTCGAACTGCTCCTTGTTCACCATGTCCCGGCGAACCTGGTCCTGCAGCTCGGTGCTCCAGTTGATCTTGATGGCACCGGGGATGTGGCCCCCGTCGTACGCGGTGGTGTCCTCGTCGACCTCGACGAACACCACCTTGTCCGCGCCAAGGTTCTTCTCGGCCCAGTCGGCCGTTACGAGTACGGAGTCACGACTCATGTTTGAGCTCCCTCGAAAAGCAATTCGGATTGAGAGCCGCCGCACGCGTTGACGTTTCACACCACACGCCACGGACGACCCAGAGGACGGATCACGGGGGGCGGGTCCGGGCCCTGACACGGACGTAGCCCGCGTCAGGCGGGGCCTCTAGTCAGCGACAAGGACGCATGAGGGCATGCGCGATCGGCCCGCCGTCAGGCGAGGCAACACAGACAGGCGGCGACACGGCAGAGATCGACCGTGCGCCTTTTCGTGAGCAGCGTGCCCATGGTCAGGGAGCGTAACATCGCGAAAACCATCAGCGCACAGTTGACCGATTACCGAGACGGTACTCACCTGACCAGCGCCGCCATTCACCCGATTGACGGTCGAACATCCGATTCAGTCAGGCCTGACCGGCGATAACGACATCGGCGGCCGTGGCGATGATGACGATGCCGTTGGCGTTGCTCTCCACCTTGTTGACCACCAGGCTGTACGGAAGCTTCGGTACGGCGATGTTGACCCCGAGCTGACTGCGGTACTGGTCGACGAACGACGGCGGGACCGGCAGCGACGCCCCGTTCCCGGACGCGGCGCGCAGGTCGTCCAGTTGCAGGTGCACCTGGCCCTTGGTCACCGCCAGCGTGCCGGTCGCCTGGAGCTGGAGGTTCAGGCCGGCGAACGTGATCGGAGCGGCCAGGTTCAACTTGTTGTCCTTGGCCGTGATCTGCAGCTTCGAGACGTCCAGGCCGGGCACCTGGCGCAGCGGGGTCGTGTCGACGAGTTGTTTCACAGCGTCCCAGCCGATGGCCGCCGTGCCCTGGACCGTGTCGGCCGTGACCCGGCCCCGGCCGGACCTGATCGTGTCGAGCGGGGCGTGCACCTGGTTGGCGGCGAGTGTGATGTGGTCGAGCGTCACCTGACCGGTATGGGGTTTGTCGACGTCGATGGTCACATTCTGGTACGTGCCGCTCAGCACCTGCGTCAGGAACGGGAACCCGGAGATGCTGGCCCGGGGCTTGCTGTCCGAGGTGATGCCGCGGTTACGCATCTCGCTGGCAGCCTGGTCGGCGATCCGCTTCTCGGCCATGTTGACCGCCACCCGATCGACCACGGCGAAGAGGCCGACCAGCACCACCACGACCACGGCCAGCGCGACCAGCCATCGACGTCCGCGTCTCGCCACACCAACCTCCTTGATGGACCGTCTTGATGGACCGTCTTGCGATGTCGACTACGGGTAGTTCAACAGCAGCAGCGCGCTCGCCATGTACGCCACCGGTGCAGCCAGCGCGAACGCCGTTACCGGGCCCTGAATCAGCCCGGCCGGCACCGGCGCCGGGGGTTCGCCGGCCAACTGCCGGCCGGCCTGGACGTAACTCACCGACAGGTCCACCACGAGCGCGATGAGCGCGGTCACCAGACCCGCCACCGCGGCCGCGCCGGCTGTCAGGCCGGCCGAGAGCGAACCGATGACCGCCGCTGTGGCCGCGCCGGCCACCAGGCCGAGCAGCGCACCGAGCCCGCCGCGCGACACCTGCGACGCGAGGCGCGGGTACGGCGCGATCAGGTCGATGAGTCGCGCCACCATGACGGCGACGCCAGCCGGGACGACACAAGCCACGATCGATTGGGTACCCCACGGGTGCCGACTCAACACGACCAGACTGGCGAGGGCGACCACACCGACCGTCACGGCGAGCGTGGCGCCGAGCGACTCGGTCACCCGCTCCCGCCCGGCCGGACGGGTCAACTCGCCCACCACGGCCGCCACGAACGCGGCAGCCGTCACGTACGCCAGCCACGCGAGCGACGGGGGCTCGGCCCATATCGCGACGAGGTCCGCGGCGACCGCCGCGGCCAGCCCCACACCGGCCACGATCCTCGGCGCGGGCGGCCGGTCGACCTGGGTCCACGTGATCGCGTACCCGACCTGAATCGCGAAGATCACAACCGCGTACAGGCTGGACGGCAGCAGCGCGCCGAGCCCGAGCACGAGGGTGAGCAGCCCCGCGAATCCGACCGCCGCCAAGGAGGGCTTCCGCGGCGTCCCCGACCCCTGGTCGGCGTGTGCACGGCGGTGCCCCACGCGAGGTCGATCGTCGGCGGAACCGGGCTGGACCTCACCGTGCCCGGACTCGCCGTCGCCGTACGCCGGCTGACCGTGTGACCGGTCGTCGTGGGGGTCGTCAGCGGGAGGCGTCGCAGGCACGCCACGATCGTGCCAGAGCGCCGCTACCGGAGCGAACTCCGACCCACATAGATCCACTGCATTCGTCGGATGACTGTTTGTGCAGGTTCTCCGGTATTCTCTGAAGCTACCCCGCCCGTCAGCGACGCCGGACGATGGCGTGACGAGACTGCACGGCGCCCACGACGCGCGGCAGTGATGGAGGTGAGCGCGTGGAGATCCTGCTCCTGACGACTGCGCCGACCGGCCAGGTGGTACTTCCCGGTCTCGACCTCCTACCGCACTCGGTCCGCACCGCGCCGCGCGACGTCCGCACCCTGGTCGGCGGTCCGAGCCCGGACGTCGTCCTCGTCGATGCCCGCACCGAGCTCGCCGAGGCCCGCGCCACCTGTCGCATGCTCCGCGCCACCGGCCTCGGTATGCCGCTGATGGCCGTGTTGGCCGAGGCCGGACTGGTTGCTCTGCACGCCGACTGGGGGGTCGACGACGTCCTGCTCGCGAGCGCCGGCCCAGCCGAGGTGGAAGCGCGGCTGCGGCTGGCGGTCGGCAGGCTCACCCAAGCCGCCACCGGAAGCGCCGGATCCCTGGTGAAGGCCGGCGAGCTGACCATCGACCCGGACACCTACGCCGCGAAGCTCAAGGGACGCCCGCTCGACCTGACCTACAAGGAGTTCGAGCTGCTGAAGTTCCTGGCACAGCACCCGGGCCGGGTCTTCACCCGCGACCAACTGCTGCGCGAGGTCTGGGGCTACGACTACTTCGGCGGTACCCGTACGGTCGACGTCCACGTCCGGCGGCTGCGCGCCAAGCTCGGCTCAGAGTACGAGTCGATGATCGGGACCGTCCGCCAGGTGGGGTACAAGTTCGTGGTGCCCCCGACGCGCCCGTTGCCCGAGGTGGCGACGGAGGAGATCGCCGAGTACACGCGCAGTCCCCGTGCATGACCGCAACCAGCAGCAATTACGGTAATCGGCGTGACGGCGGTGGTGCGCGTACAGCGAAATGACCGGTTGACGGCCGATGAGGTGATCGAGGTACTCGACCTCATGCGGGCCGCCGGCGACGCTGACGGCGCCTACCCGCTGTCCGAGCACGTCGTCCTTCACCTGCGCCACGGTGGCGGCGACGTGCGCGCCGTACACCTGCTGGCCCGGCACGACGGCCGGCTTGTTGGTTACGCCCACGTGGACACCACCGACCCCGTCGAGGGAGCGTCCGCGGAGCTTGCCGTGCACCCCCTGCACCGCCGGCGCGGCCTGGGGCGGGCGCTGGTGACTGAGGCGATGGCCGTGGCCGACGAGCGGGCCGGCGGATCGGCCCCGGGCCGGCTGCGCCTGTGGGCGCACGGCGACCATCCGTCGGCGTCGGCCCTGTCGCTGTCGCTGGGGTTCGAGCGCTGGCGGGTCCTGTGGCAGATGCGCCGTTCGCTGCGTACGCCGATATCCGAGCCGGCCCTCCCCCACGGCGTGAGCCTGCGGGCGTTCCGCCCCGGCAGCGACGACGCCGCCTGGGTCGCGCTGAACGCGGCCGCCTTCGCCAGCCACCCGGAACAGGGCAAGTGGACGATCGACGACCTGCACGTACGGATGAAGGAGCCCTGGTTCGACCCGGCCGGGTTCCTCCTCGCCCAGCGGGACTCCGACGGTGAGCTGCTCGGCTTCCACTGGACCAAGATCCATGGCGCGGCGCCGGGCGCCGGCGAGGCGTCCGAGCACGCGCACGAGCCGATCGGCGAGGTGTACGTGCTCGGCGTCGCACCGTCGGCGCACGGTACCGGGCTGGGCACCGCGCTGACCCTGGCCGGCCTGCACCACCTGCGTAGCCAAGGCCTCGACCAGGCAATGCTCTACGTGGACGAATCGAACACGAGCGCCGTCGCGCTGTACCGGAAGCTGAGCTTCGCCCGCTGGGTGACCGACGTGTGCTTCCGGCGACAGGTCTGACCGGATACGCCCGACAGATCCGCCCTGACGGGATGAGACGCACGCCTCATAAGCAATTGCCAAGAGGCAGTCATACCCGACGCCAGCGCATTATACGGACAGAAGCGGGCCGTGACCTGCGCGTTTACCCATCAGCCACTTCGCGGCAGGTGAGACGTTATTCAAGTCGATAAGGCTATTCACCCGTCGTTCATGTGAGGCGGATCGACCGGCAACCTCGCCCTCATAGCGTTCCGATCAGTTGATGGCCAACGTCAACTCCGCAAACTCGCGTCGGTCACAGGATCGGACGAGACGGACGTACCCCGAAGGGACAGCAGTGAAGCTGAAGCGTCACGGCATTCTGGCCGCCGTCGCGGCCGCGACGCTCGCGCTTGCGGCATGCGGCTCGGACAACACGAGCACCACGCCCGAAAACAGCGAGAGCAGTGCCGCGAAGCCGACTATCGATTGCAAGACCGGCTCGTTGACCGCACAGGGCTCGACCGCGCAGAAGAACGCGATGGACGAGTGGGTCAAGGCGTACGACCAGGCCTGCAGCGGTGCCCAGATCAACTACCAGGGCACCGGCTCCGGCGCGGGTATCCAGGCGTTCACCGCCAACACCGCCGACTTCGCCGGCTCGGACTCCGCCCTCAAGGCCGGTGACGAGCAGACCAAGGCCGACGCGCGCTGCCCCGGCGGCAAGGCGATCAACCTGCCGATGGTCATCGGCCCGGTCGCCGTGGCGTACAACCTCAACGGCGTGAAGGACCTGCAGCTCAAGCCCGCTACGATCGCCAAGATCTTCTCGGGCGCGATCAAGACCTGGGACGACGCCGCGATCAAGGCGGACAACCCGAGCGCTTCGCTCCCCTCGACCCCGATCACGGCCGTGCACCGGTCGGACTCGTCGGGTACGACCGAGAACTTCACCAAGTACCTGAAGACCGCCGCCGGTGCCGACTGGGCCACCGACGCCAGCAAGGACTGGAAGGCCGCGGGCGGTCAGGGCGCCAAGGGCTCCGACGGGGTCTCGGCCACCATCAAGCAGACCGCGGGCGCGATCGGCTACGTCGAGTACTCGTTCGTCCAGACCAACAGCCTCTCCGCCGCCAAGATCTACAACGGTGCCGGGGAGTACGTCGCGCTGGACGAGAAGTCGGCTGGCAAGGCCGTCGCCGGTGCGCAGATCACCGGCCAGGGCGACGACCTGAGCCTGAAGCTCGACTACAACACCAAGGAGGCGGGTGCCTACCCGATCGTCCTGGTCACCTATGAGATCGTGTGCAGCAAGGGCACCCCGGCCGACAAGCTGCCGCTGCTGAAGTCCTTCCTCGGCTTCGTGGCCAGCAAGGACGGCCAGGCCAAGTTGAGCCAGATCGGGTACGCCCCGCTCCCGGACACGATCCAGACCAAGGTCATGGCCTCCATCAACAACATGGCCTGACAGACAGGACATACACAGTGAGCCAGCAATCGCTCACCACCACCCCCGCCAGCCCCTCGGGTGCCGGCGGGGGTGGTGCCCTGCCCAGGGGCAGTCGCTTCGGCGCGGAACGGGCGTTTCGCATCCTCGCCACCGCCGCGGGCTCCACGGTTCTCGTCATCATCGTGGCGATCGCGGCGTTCCTCATCGCGAAGGCCATACCGTCGCTGCGCGCCGACAGCGAGAACTTCCTCACATTCAAGGACTGGTTCGCCAACGAGAGCCCGCCGACGTTCGGAATCGCCGCGCTCGCGTTCGGCACGGTGGTGACGTCGGCGCTGGCTCTGATCATGGCCGTCCCGGTGGCGCTGGGTATCGCGCTGTGCCTCACCCACTACGCCCACCGCCGGGTGGCCAGCACGCTGGGCTTCTTCATCGACCTGCTCGCCGCGGTGCCGAGCGTCGTCTTCGGCCTCTGGGGACGTGACTACTTCCGCGGCCCGGTCAGCGACCTCTCGACGTTCCTGCACGACAACTTCGGCTGGATCCCGATCTTCGGCAGCAAGGGCCCGTACGGCGCCTCGATCCTGCTCGGATCGATCGTGCTCGCCATCATGGTGCTGCCCATCGTGACCTCGCTGTCGCGCGAGGTCTTCCTGCAGACTCCCAAGCACAACGAGGAGGCGGCGCTCGCCCTCGGCGCTACCAGGTGGGAGATGATCCGCACCGCGGTCCTCCCGTACGGCAAGCCGGGCATCATCGCCGCCGTCATGCTGGGCCTCGGCCGGGCACTGGGCGAGACCATCGCGCTCGCGCTGACCCTCGGCGCGGTCTACAACGTCTCGTTCGACCTGCTGGGAATCAGCGGCAACACGATCGCCGCGAACATCGCGCTCAAGTTCGCGGAGGCGAACCCGACGGGTCGCAGCGCGCTCATCGCGTCCGGTCTCGTGCTCTTCGCCATCACGCTCGTGGTCAACGTGACGGCGCGCGCGATCGTCTACCGCCGCCGCGAGTTCCTGGGAGGTGCGGCATGAGCGAGCACAGCGAGCGAATCGGACAACTCAGCGCGGTGGAGCCTCATGCCGCCGCCGAGCGCAGCGAGGTGGCGGCATGAGCGTCGCGTCCCACTCGGCCAGGAGCCGGGTCACCCTGAAGGCCCGGCGGCTGCCGGGATGGGCGCCAGCGGGCGTCGGCGCGGCAGCGATCCTGATCGCCGCCCTGGCGGTCTACCTGCCGGGCGCCGGCGGCCCGGTGCTCACCAGCGTCGTCGCGGCGTTGCTCTTCCTGGTCGGGCTCGGTGCCCTCTCCACGGTCGTCGAAGGCGGGCGGGCCGCGCGTAACCGCGTCGCGACGTCGCTGGTCTACGCGGCGTTCGTGCTGGCGCTGGCGCCCCTGCTCTCGGTGGCGCTCACGCTGGTGACCAAGGGCAGCGAGCGGCTCAACGGGTACTTCCTGGGCGTGTCGATGAAGGGCGTCAGCGCCTTCGACAACAAAGGCGGCGCCTACCACGCGATCATCGGCACGCTCGAGCAGGCTGGGATCGCCACCCTCATCACGGTGCCGCTGGGCGTCCTCGGCGCCGTCTACATCGTCGAGTACGGGCGCGGCCGACTCGCCGCGCTGATCCGCTTCTTCGTCGATGTGATGACGGGTATCCCCTCGATCGTGGCCGGCCTGTTCATCCTGGCGTTCTGGGTGCTTGTCGTGTCGCCGATGTTCAACAACGGCCGGCCGGAGTACTCCGGCTTCGCGGCGGCGCTGGCGCTATCGGTGCTGATGTTGCCGACGATCGTGCGCTCAACGGAAGAGATGCTGCGGTTGGTACCCGGCGCGCTGCGTGAGGGCGCCTACGCGCTGGGCATTCCGAAGTGGAAGACGATTACGAAGATCGTGCTTCCGACGGCGGCGCCCGGCATTGTGACGGGGGTCATGCTCGCCGTGGCCCGTGCGTGCGGCGAAACTGCGCCGGTGATCCTGGTTGCGCTGGGTAACCCCGCGATCAACTTCAACCCATTCTCGGGTGGCCAGTCGTCACTGTCGCTCTATGTGTACGAGCAGGCCGGTACCGCCTCCAAGTACGCGCCCGGACGCGCATGGGCGGCGGCACTGACCCTGGTCGTCCTCGTCCTGTCTCTGACCGTCGCCGCGAAACTGCTGGCCCGGCGCAACAAGCTGGCGCGTTAGGAGTGCGAACCATGGCCAAGCGCATCGAAGCCGTCAACGTATCGGCGTACTACGGCGCGTTCCGCGCGATCGACAACATCAGCATGACGATCGAGCCGAAGTCCGTCACTGCCCTGATCGGGCCGTCGGGCTGCGGAAAGTCGACCTTCCTGCGCTCCATCAACCGCATGCACGAGGTGCTGCCCGGGGCGAAGGTCGAAGGCCAGCTGCTCATCGACGGACAGAACATCTACGACCGGGACATCGACGTGACCGCGGTACGCCGCACGATCGGCATGGTGTTCCAGCGGCCCAACCCGTTCCCGACGATGTCCATCTACGACAACGTGGTGGCCGGACTGCGGCTCAACGGCGTGCGCAAGAAGTCGCTTTTGGACGCGGCGTGCGAGAAGGCGCTGCGCGGCGCGAACCTCTGGAACGAGGTCAAGGACCGGCTCAACCGCCCGGGTGCCGGCCTTTCCGGTGGTCAGCAGCAGCGGCTGTGCATCGCCCGGGCGATCGCGGTCGAGCCGCAGGTCGTGCTGATGGACGAGCCGTGTTCGGCGCTCGACCCGATCTCGACGCTGGCGATCGAGGACCTCATCGCCGAGCTGAAGAACGAGTACACGATCGTGATCGTGACGCACAACATGCAGCAGGCGGCGCGGGTCTCCGACCGGACCGGCTTCTTCTCGATCGACAAGACCGGCGAGCCGGGTCGCCTGATCGAGTACGACGACACGGCGAAGATCTTCACCAACCCGTCGGTGAAGCGCACCGAGGACTACATCACCGGCCGCTTCGGCTGATCGGAAGAAGACCGCGGCGGGGAGTGCGTTGAACGCACTCCCCGCCTTCGTTCTGCGGGCCCTCAGCCGATGACCAGCCGTGGCGGCTCATCATCCACCACGATGCGTGGCATGACCGCCGTCGTCACGTCGCACTCGGCGAGCATGGCGGCGTCCATGTCCGGGTACCCGGCCAGCCGCCGCAGCGCCGCCTGGGTCGGCGGCAGCATGGGCAGGTCCGCGAGCTCGCCAGGGTGTCCCCAGACGACGTGGTCGGCCTCCCCGCCGACGTCCCGCGTCACCTGCCGCTCGGGCAGGCGGGCCAGGAAGAAGTACGTGTCGTAGCGGCGCGGCTCGATCTCCGGCGTGAGCCAGCGGGCCCACGGCGTCAGCAGGTCACTGCGGACGACCAGGTCGCGGTCGGCGAGGAACTCGGCGAAACCGATCTCGTGCGCGATGAGCGCCACCCGCGCCGCCTCCCACTCCGCACCGGAGACGTCACCGACGACGGTCGAGACGTCCGGGCCGGCCAGCAGGACGCCGGACTCCTCGAAGACCTCCCGGACCGCGGCGCTGACCACGGCACGGGCGTACGCCTCGTCGAGGCCCAGCCGGACGGCCCATTCGGCGGGCGTCGGGCCGGCCCAACCAGGCTGTACGGCGGCGTCGCGCGGGTCGACGGTACCGCCGGGAAACGCATGCATACCGGCGGCGAACGCCATCGTCGACGCCCGTCGGATCATGTACACCTCAGGGCCGGGGCGCAACAGGAGGACGGTGCTGGCCAGCTTCGGCGTCGCTGGCGTCGCGCCGGACGCGTAGAACTCCCGGGCGTGCTTGAGCAGGCTGGCGGGCACGGGGAAGGACCGGGTCAACTCGTCCACGCTGCCGAGCCTAACCCCGCCAAGATCGTGCCTACACCGTCCGCGCCCGGATCGGGCCGAGTACCTCAGCCGAAGATCGGGCGGACCAGCAGATACGCCAGGACCGCGATCGCGGCCGCCGCCGGGAAGGTCAGGATCCACGCCAGCACGATGTTGCCGGCGACGTTCCACTTCACCGCCGACAGCCGCTTGGTGGCGCCAACCCCCATGATCGCCGAGGTGATCGTGTGCGTGGTCGAGATCGGCGCCTTGAGCACCAGCGCGTTGAAGTAGAGCACCGAACTGGCGACGGTCTCGGCGGCGAAGCCCTCGGCCGGGCCGAGGTCGATCACCCGGCGGCCGAGGGTACGGATGATGCGCCAGCCGCCCGAGTAGGTACCCAGCGCCAGCACCGTGGCGGACGTGAAGAACACCCACCCTGGGATGTGGGTCCGGCTCTCCTGAAAGCCGCCGGTGTAGAGGGCCAGCACGACGATGCCCATCGTCTTCGCGGCGTCCTGCATGCCGTGGCCGACCGCCATCGCGGTCGCCGAGATGGTCTGCGCGACCCGGAACCCGCGGTTGAGCTTGACCGGGTGGCCCTTACGGAAGATCCATAAGACGGCGAGCATCACCAGGAACCCGAGGATGGCGCCGACGACCGGCGACAGCACCATCGGGAGGATGACCTTCTGGCCGATCGTGTCCCAGTGCACGACCCCGCCCGCGGCGAAGACGGTCGCGCCGACCAGGCCGCCGAACAGCGCGTGCGACGAGGACGACGGCAGCCCGAAGTACCAGGTGATGAGGTTCCACGCGATGGCGCCGAGCACCCCGGCGAACACCACGCCCAGGCTGGCCGTGTCCTTGGGCAGGGTAACCAGGCCTTCACCCACCGTCTTCGCGACCCCCGCGCCGAAGTAGGCGCCGACGAGGTTGCCGACGGCGGCGACGCCGAGGGCGACTCGCGGTGTCAGCGCCCGCGTCGACACGGAGGTGGCGATCGCGTTGGCCGCATCGTGAAAGCCGTTGGTATAATCGAAAACCATCGATACCAAGATGACCGCGAGGACCGCTACAAGTTCGGCGGACACGCGTCAGGACTCCTTCACGGCGATGGTCTCGACGGTGTTCGCCACATGCTCGAACGCGTCACAGGCCGCCTCCAACTCGTCGGCGACCTCCTTCATCTTCAGGACGGTCAGCGCGTCGTACTCGCCGGAGAACAGGCGCACCAGCAGCATCCGGTACACGCGGTCACCCTCGTTCTCCAGCCGGTTGCACTCGACCCAGTACTCCCGCAGATCCTTCATCGACTTCAGTCGCGGCATCGCGTCGGCCGTGAGCTTGGCCTGCTGGTCGAGCACGTTGACCATCTCGTGCACCTCGCGCGGCAGCGACGGCAGCTTGGTCAGCCCGTACAGGTAGAGCAGGCTGCCCACACCCTCCAGGTGGTCCATGATGTCGTCGAGCTGCGAGCCGAGCCGGTAGATGTCCTCCCGGTCGAACGGCGTGATGAACGACGTATTGATCTTGTTGTACAGCTCGTGGGTGATCGCATCGCTGTCGTGCTCGACCTCGACCAGGCGCTCACTGATCGACTGCACATCGGCGCCGGGCAGGGCCAGCTCGTTGAGCAGTTCCGTGCCCCGGACGAGATTCGCCGCAGCCTTGCTGAAGAACTCATAGAACGCGTCGTCGCTGGGACGCAGCTTGAATCGCACGGGCTAACCTCGTCACGGCCGATGGGATGCGTTGTACTGATGGAGCTGCACGAATGCTAGGCAATGCCAAATCCCGCCCTAGCGCCGACCTTCACTAACCCGCGCGTCAGGCTGTTGACACAGGCAGTTACCGAGCCAATCGTCCACCTTTGCACACCGCGGTTCGCGGATGCGCCCCACCACGGGTGGTACCCCACCACCGCGCGGGGTCCGCCACCGACGGACACGTGATCCGGGTCACGCCACGTTGATCTGCCCGAGATTCCGCGCGACAACGTCCAGCCATCGCAGATAGACCCTGTCGAAGGGTTCGATGCGATCGGTCAGCGCGGCGGCCAGCCACTCGGCGGCCGCCCAGGCCTGCGTGACGACCTCGGGCGGGTACTGGTAGCGAACCTGGTGGACGGCGAACTCGTCCTCGTCGAGCAACTGGACGACGCCGGCACGACGGCGCCGGACATCCAGGTCGAGGTCCACCATGGTGACCACGTCGGGCGTGGGCCACGCCGGCACGGTGGTGATGTCGCAGTACACGTCGGTGCGGTGGGGTGCGGCGTTGAACAGCGCGGTCCACCAACCGTTACGCGGAAACAGCATCACGTGGTCGTGCTCGGCCGGATTGACCCGCTGTTCGCCCCGTGACACCGGCGTGCCTGCCGCCCCGCCCACCCAGATGCCGAACTCATCCTCGCCGATGAGACGGCCCGGCTGATTCCAGTGCAACGAGCCGTCGTACTTGCGATACACCACCCGTACGAGATCGCCTGTCACGAGACCACCCTATCGATCAGCATGGCTGGACGGACACGCCACGAAAGCGCAGATCGACCGCTGTCGACTTACTGTGCCAAATCACGGTTACGCGCACATGGACACGACCGGAAGACACCATGCCAAGCGTACGCGGAGCGCACAACCCGGTACCGAACGTGGAGTGGTTCCTGTGGATAACAGGCGCCACGCTGTGGACAAGCCGCGATCGGTCATACGGAGCGGGTAGCCTGCCTTCCCGTGACCGCCGCGACCGCCACCCCCGCCACCCGCCGTGCCCGTCGCGAGCGGCCCAGCGTCCCCGAACTCCTCGCGGCCGCGGTAGGCGCGGTGCCGGGCGGCGCCGAGCGCCCTGGCCAGCGGATGATGGCCGAGGCGGTGGCCCACGCGGCCGAGTCCGGCGAGCACCTTCTCGTCCAGGCCGGCACGGGTACCGGCAAGTCGCTGGCGTACCTGGTGCCCTCACTGCTCGTCGACGGGCCGGTGGTCGTGTCGACCGCGACCCTCGCGCTGCAGTCCCAGCTCGTCGACCACGACCTGCCCCGGCTGGCCGATGCGGTCGAGCCGCTGCTCGGCCGACGCCCCACGTTCGCCGTGCTCAAGGGGCGCCACCACTACGTGTGCATGGCCCGGCTGGACAACAGCTCGGTCGATGAGCCCAGCGACACGCTGTTCGGCGACGACAGTGGCGGCACCAAATGGCTCGGCGAGGCCGGCCGGCTGGGCAAGCAGATCCAGCGGCTGACCGAGTGGGCCATGGAGAGCGAGACCGGCGATCGCGATGAACTGGACCCGGGCGTCGACGACTCGGCCTGGCGACTGGTGTCGATGCCGGCACGCGAGTGCGTGGGCGTGGCCCGCTGCCCATACGGTTCGGAGTGCTTCGCGGAGTTCGCCAGGCAGCGGGCGCGTGAAGCCGACATCGTGGTCACCAACCACAGCCTGCTCGCCATCGACATGCTGGCCGAGCGGAAGATCCTGCCCCCGCACAAGCTGCTCGTCCTCGACGAGGCGCACGAGTTGGCCGACCGGGTCTCGTCGGCCGCCCAGGCCGAACTGTCCCCCGAAGCGCTCGACCGCGCGGCCCGGCGGGCCCGCCCACAGGTCGACGACGAGGGGTACGAATTGCTGGTCGAAGCGGGCGACGCGCTCGCGGTCGGGCTCGCCGACGTGCCCGCCGGCCGGCTCACCGCAGGGCTGCCGACGCCCGTCGCCGAGGCGTTGACGCTGCTCGACGGCGCGACCCGGCGGTGCCTCCACGGCATCGGCGAGGTCAAGGCCGACGATCCGGACCCGGTCCGCAAGCAGCAGGTGAAAGCGTTGCTGACCGACCTGTCGAACACCGCTCAGCGGCTGCTGGCGTTCTCCGCACAGGATGTGGCCTGGGTCGAGAAGGACGAACGGGGCCGGCGGGCGGTCGTGGTCGCCCCGCTGTCGGTCGCCGGCACCCTGCAAACCCACCTGTACGAGGAGCGCACGGTCGTCGCCGCCTCGGCCACGCTCGCCCTGGGCGGCAAGTTCGACACGGTGGCCAAGGCGCTGGGCCTTGACGACGAGACCGACTGGACCTCGCTCGACGTCGGTTCGCCGTTCGACTATCCCCGTCAGGGCATCCTGTACGTGGCCGCGAAGCTGCCGCGCCCGACGACCTCCGGGCTGTCGGAGGCGGCCGCCGAGGAGATGGTCGAACTGGTCCAGGCTCTCGGCGGCCGGACTCTCGGGCTCTTCTCCAGCCGGCGGGCGGCCGAACGCGCCGCGGAGGTCCTACGCGAACGCACCGACCTGACGATCCTGCTGCAGGGCGAGGAGGCACTACCGCTGCTGGTCCGCCGCTTCCGCGAAGACCGCAACAGTTGCCTGCTCGGCGTCATGTCCCTGTGGCAGGGCGTCGACGTGCCGGGCGACGCGTGCCAACTGGTCATCATCGACCGGCTGCCGTTCCCCCGCCCCGACGAGCCGCTCGCGGCGGCCCGGGCCGCCGCCGTCGACTCCGCCGGCGGTTCGGGCTTCGCGGCGGTCAGCGTTCCGATCGCCGCCGTACGCCTGGCGCAGGGCGCCGGCCGGCTGATCCGGGCCGCCGGCGATCGCGGCGTGGTGGCCGTACTCGACTCACGCCTGGAGACGGCGAAGGGCTACGGCGGATTCCTCCGGCGTTCGCTGCCACCGTTCTGGTACACCACGAAGCCAGCGGTGGTGCGGGCGGCGTTGAAGCGGCTCGCCGCTAGGTAGCCGACGGCCTCGGTGTCACCGGCTCCGGCTCTGGATCCGGAGCCGGAGCCGATGACACCGCCCGATGGCTGATGAGCCGGCGGATACCGGTGTTCAGAACGGCGAGCAGCGGCACCGCGATCAGCGCGCCCATGATGCCGGCAAGGATGATGCCGGTCGTGATGGCGAGGATGATCGCGAGCGGATGGATCGCGACCGCCCGACCCATGATGATCGGCTGGAGGATGTGCCCCTCCAACTGCTGGACGAGGATGACGGCGGCCAGCACGATCAACGCGGTCACCCAGCCCTTGGTGACCAGCGCTACGAGGACGGCGACCGCGCCGGACACGGCTGCGCCGACGATGGGTACGAACGCGCCCAGGAAGACGAGCGCGGCGAGCGGGAACGCCAACTGCACCCGCAGCAGCGACAGAGCCAGGCCGATACCGACCGCGTCGATGAACGCCACGAGAACAGTGGCCCGCACGTACGACACCAGCGTCGACCAGGACGCCTCACCCGCCGCCCCGAGCGGCGTCTGGGCACCTGCCGGCATGAGGCCGACCAGGAACTGCCAGATGCGCCGGCCGTCGCGCAGGAAGAAGAACGTCGTGAACAGCACCAGGATCGCGGTGACGACCACGTCGAGCGCCGTGGTGGCGGTCGTCACAGCGCTGCTGGTCACCACGTCGCGGTGACTGTCCAGCCACTGCTGCGCGGCGTCGGCCATACCGGTGAACTGGGTGTTGGACAGGTGCAGCGGTCCGCTCCGCAGACTGTCCTGAATGGTGCGGATACCCGCGGTCGCGTTGGCGGCCAGCGCCGGGAAGGAGTTGACGAACTGCGTCACCACGAGCGTGAGCACGCCCACGACCGCGGCGATACCGCCGATGAGCACGACGGCGACCGCGAGCGACCGCGGCAGCCGGGCCGAGCGGCGCAGCCACCCGGCCGCCGGCGCCAGCAGCGCGGTGAGCAGCAGCGCGATGCTCACCGGAATCAGGACGTCTTTGAGCCGGCCGACCAGCCACAGCACCAGCGCCGCGGCGGCGGCCAGGACGAGCAGCCGCCAGGACCACGCGGTCGCGACCCGCAGGCCTCGGGGCACGTCGACGTCATCGTGGCCGGCCAGCGGCCGGGCAACGGGCGGCGGTTGCGGCGACAGCGACGGCGTCGTCTCGTCCAGTTCCACGATGCGCTCCTGGCGGTCGGCGATCGGCATCTTCGAAGCGGTACGCCGTGCGGCGTACGCCCGGCGGATGTTCCTGCGCACGTGCTCAATCGGGCCCACTCAGACCTCCTCCCGGGTACACCGTAACGGTTGGAGGCACACCTACCGGATCGTGAAACACCCCTGGCGAGGTACCGTCACCCTCGTGACTGCACCATCGCCATCCGACACCGACAACGGCCTCCCGATCCGGTTACTGCACGACCGCGTCCTCGTCCGCCTGGAAGGCAGCGAGGGAGAGCGCCGGTCGGCGGCGGGAATCGTCATACCCGCCACCGCCGCCATCGGACACCGATTGGCGTGGGCCACGGCCGTCGGGGTCGGGCCCAATGTGCGCTCGATCGTCAACGGCGACCGGGTGCTGTTCGACCCCGATGACCGTTCCGAGGTCGAACTGCACGGCGAGGCGTACGTGCTGCTGCGCGAGCGCGACGTGCACGCGGTGGCCGCCCGCCGGGTGGAGAACGACGGGACGGGTCTCTACCTGTAGCCCGGGAACCCGGGTCCTGGATGACTCGGCCAGGGGTAGCCCGGGGCCGGATGACCCGGGGGCGGCGCGGCCGGGACCAGGACGACCGGCACCGGCACGACCGGCTGCTGCGGGGCGTCGAGCGCCCGTACCGCACCGTCGGGGAAGGTCACGTGGTAGCGCCCGCCGTCCCACACGGCACGGGGCGCGTACGGGTCACGGCCGGCGAAGACCTTGCGGTAGGCGTCGATCGCATCGAGTAGCCGGCGCTCCTCGGCCAGGGTGTCGGCGACCTCGTCGGGCGCAAGGCCCACGCCCCGGTTCATGCCGTCGCGCAGGAGCGCCAGCCGGGTGGCGTCGAACTGGTACGCCCGCATCGCCTTGGCCCCGGCGTCGCCGGCGACCCGTTTCGCCCAGCGGCGGGCGGCCAGCCGCCGCCCCAGGGTGCCCAGCGCCGCGGCCTCCGGCGGGGAGAACCAACCCGACCGGGCGTACTCGCCGACGATCCGCTCGGTCAGCCGGCCCTCCGATCCACGCAGCCACAGCGCGAACCCGACCATGCCGAAGAAGATCGGCATCATCACCGCGAAGTACCCGTACAGCAGCACCCACCCCTGCTGCGACTGCGCGGCGAGGGTGGACATCAGGTTCCAGGTGCCGTGCAGCATCATCGCGACGATGAGGCCGGCGAGCGGTGCGAGCCAGCGCACCCGCCGGTCGCCGGCACGGGCGGCGACTCCGAGCCCGATGCCGGTCATCGAGGTGAACAGCGGATGGGCGAAGCCGCTCATCAGGATCCGGGCGATGAAGATGGCGACCACGGCGCTGGCCCCAGCGAGGGGCCCGTTCTCGTCAGCGTTCGCCGCATAGCCGTGTCCACCGAGGTAGAGGATGTTCTCCACCATGGCGAAGCCGGTGGCCGACAATCCGCAGTAGACGATCGCGTCGATCATCCCAGAGAACGCCCGTCGTCGCAGGGCGAACAGCAGGATCGGGCCGAGCGCCTTCATCGTCTCCTCGATGAACGGCGCGATGAACACGGCGACCAGCGCGTCCGGGAGCCCCCAGCGCGTGAACAGCCGGCTTGCTCCGGTGTTGACCAGGATGGCGGCGCCGGTCGCCACGCAGGCGCCCCAGCCGAAGCAGAACGCGAGGTACTTGACCGGTTCCGGCTCGTAGCGGTCCAGCCAGAGGAAGCAGAAGGCCAGCAGCGGTACGGGCAGCACCGCCGCGACGATGCCGATGGCAAGCGCGACCGGGCCGATGTTCCACCCGAGCCAGATCAGCACGGCGAGACCGCTGAGCGCGATCAGGGCGATCACGCCACCGAGGAGGGCACCCCGGCGCCAGTCCAGCCGCCTCGGCGGCGGAGGTGCGGCCGCGAGGACCGCTCCCGGGCTCGGGTACGCCTGGGTGGGGTCGGGGTTCCCGGCGGGTGGGAGCTCACTCATGCCGTCAGCCTAGCCAGGGCGGCCGCGCGGTAGGTGTCCCGCACGGCCGCCCCTTGATCGCGCCTTAGACGGCAGCGGAGACCGGCACCCGGCGATCCTCGGCCGCCACCGGGGCCACCTCGGTACGGGGCCGCGGGATCGCGAGCGCGACGACCGCCCCGGCGGCGAGGACCACCGCACCGACCGTCGCCGCCGGCGCGACCCCGTCGACGAACTGCTGGCCGCTGGCGTACCCGCCCTGCGCGGAGAAGATCGCACCGAGCACGGCGATGCCGAGGACCGTGCCAAGCTGCCGGATGGCGTTGGAGGTACCGGAGGCGACGCCTTCGAGGTGCGCCGGCACGAAGCCGAGGACCAGCCGGGTGATCGGGGCGAAGAACAGCCCCATACCGAGACCGGCCAGAACAAACGGGACGATCATGTGTGAGTACGGCAGGGTCGGCGACGTGATCGCGGCGAGCCAACCGATGCCGGCGGCCTGCAGGGTGAGCCCGACGGCGACGATGCGCGCCGCGCCGATCCGGTCGGTCAGAATCCCCGCCACGGGCGCGGCGAGCGCCGGCATCGCCGTCCAGGGCAGCGTGCGCACGCCCGCCTCCAGCGGCGAGTAGTGCTGTACGCCCTGCATGAACTGGGCGAGTAGGAACACCGTGCCGAACATGCCGAACGACATCAGCAGCCCGATGACGTTGGAGAGGGTGAAGCCGCGCGAGGCGAACATGGCGAGCGGCATCATCGGCGCGCTCGCGCGGGCCTGCCAGGCGATGAACGCCACGAGCAGCACGCCGCCGACGGCCAGCCCGGCCAGCACCGGCCCGCTGGTCCAGCCGTGGCCGTTGCCCTGGACCAGCCCGTACACGATCCCGAACAGACCGGCGGTGACCAGCGCGGTTCCGATCAGGTCGAGGCGACCGGCACCGCCCCGGCTGTCGCGTACCAGGGCGACCAGCGGCAGGAGCATCAGACCAACCGGCACGTTGATCCAGAAGATCCATTCCCAGGACGCGTACTCGGTGATCGCGCCGCCGATGACCGGGCCGAGCGCGACGCCCAGGCCGCTCATGGCTCCCCACAGGCCGAACGCGAGCCCGCGCTTGGCCGGCGGAACGACGCTCGCCAGCAGCGTCAGCGTCAGCGGCATGACGACCGCCCCGCCGAGGCCCTGTACGGTCCGCGCCGCCACCAGTACACCGATGTCCGTCGACAGCGCGGCGGCGGCGGACGCGGCGGTGAAGACCGCGAGTCCGGCGGCGAGCAGGCGCCGGCGACCGAACCGGTCCCCTAACGCCGCGCCGGTCAGCAGGAAGACCGCGAAGGTCAGGGTGTACGCGTTGACCGTCCACTCCAGGCCCTCCAGTCCCGTGCCCAGATCGAGGCGGATCACCGGCAGTGCGTTGGTGACCACGAGGTTGTCCATCGCGACCATGAACACCGCTACTCCGGTCACGAGGTAGGTCCACCAGGCCTTCGACATCCTTCTCTCCTTTGTAAGTAATCAGTCACTAACTATCGAACGCAAAAAAAATTCAGTCCGATCCGCCGTTCAGCGCCTCGCCCAACTGCTCCTCCATCCGCGGCAGCCCGACGGCGGCGAGCACGTTGAGCAGCATCCCGCGCCCCATGAACTCGATGACCTGCTCGGAGCCGGCACCCGAGATCCGCTCGACCTGCTGCCACAGCTCGGACAGGCGCCGCCGGGCCAGCGCCCGCACGTCGGAGTCCTCACAGGCGGTCGCCCACGTCTGCAACTGCATCTGCAGGATCTCGCGGTTGTCGAGGAGCGAGTTGTACGCGTGCCCCATCGCCTCGAGGGCCTCGTCGCCGGTGCGGTCGCCCGCGGCGCGGTCGAACAGGTCCCGCATGTCGTCGAAGCAGCGGTCGACCGTGGCCAGGAAGAGCGCCTTCTTGGACGGGAAGAGCCGGAAAAGGTACGGCTGGGAGACCCCGACCCGGCGCGCGATCGCCTCGGTGCTCGTGCCGGCGTACCCACCCGACCCGAACTCGATCTGCGCCGCGCGCAGCACCAACTCACGCCGCTCGGCGGCGCTCATGCGGGTGCTTCCGGAACTCATGACCCTAGGTTAGTGGTCAATAACTAACGTCGTCAAGTCGGCAGTCTTGGACCCGGCTCGCACAGGCCGGCCATCAAATCGCCGTACTTCTCGACCCGCTCCAGTACGGCCGGGGCGGTCAGCTTGGCCGGAACGACCTTCTTCGACTCGACCTCTTCCCAATGCAGCGGCGTCGACACCGTCGGCGTCGGCTGCGCGCGCAGCGAGTACGGCGTGACGGTCGTCTTCGCCGCGTTGTTCTGGCTCCAGTCGATGAAGACCTTGCCGGAGCGCAGGCTCCTGGTCATCCGGGACACGATCAGATCCGGCTCGGCGCGCTCCAACTCCCGGGCGATGCGATGCGCGTACGCGCTGACCTCCTCATCCGACTGCTCGCCCGAGATCGGGCACGCCAGCTGCATGCCCTTCTTCCCGGAGGTCTTCGGGTACGCCTCGATGCCGTCGGCCGCGAGGCGCTCGCGCATGATCAGCGCCACCGTGCAGCACTCCTGGATGCCGGCCGGCGGGCCCGGGTCCAGGTCGACGATCAGCCGGTCGGGGCCGGCCGAGCCGATCGTCCACTGCGGAGTGTGCAGCTCCAGCGCGGCCAGATTGGCCAGCCAGATCAGGGTCGGCAGATCGTCGCAGACGATGTACTCGACCATCTCCCGGTCCTTGGTCGACCCCGGCGACGGCAGCGTCGCCGTGCGGACCCAGTCCGGGGTGCCGGCGGGGGCGTTCTTCTCGAAGAATCCCTTGGCCTGCACGCCGTTGGGGTACCGGATCCGGGTCACCGGGCGATCGCGAAGATGCGGCAGGATCGCCGGAGCGATGCGGGTGTAGTAGTCGATGACCTCGCCCTTGGTGAAACCGGCCTCCGGATAGAGCACCTTGTCCAGATTGGACAGCTCAAACTCCCGACCGTCCACCTTGACCAGCACCCGTTCACTCATCGACCACTTCTTCCACAGTCTTGTCCGGCCGCAGCCGGAGGAACCGGGGGAACCGCAGACGGCCGTCGCGGGTACGCTCCGCGAACTTCACCTCAACCACCACCTCTGGGCGTACCCACACCGCGGTGCGCGAATCCTCCCGCGGAAGCGGCTGTGCGAACGGCGAACCGGTCACGACCAGGGGCTCCAGCGCGGCCAGCAACTCCCGCTGCGCCGCGGCGGAGATGCCTCCCCCGACCCGGCCCCGGAAGACGAGACCGCCTGCGCGGCCGTCTGCGGGGCCGTCTGCGGGGCCGCCTGCGGGGCCGCCTGCGGGGCCGCCTGGCGCCGGCACGCCGATCAGCAGACCACCGATGGCCCGGGCGCCGGGGCGCCAGCCGCCGACGACGAAGTCCCCCGTGTGCTCCGACTTCACCTTGACCCAGTCCGGTGAGCGCAGCCCCGGCCGGTACGGGGCCGCCAGCCGCTTGGCGACGACGCCTTCGAGGCCGTGCTCGCGGCTCGCCGCCTGGGTGGCTGGCCCGTCGTCGAACGCCGGGGGCACCAGCCACCGCTCGCCCGCCACGCCGAGTTCCTCCAGCAGGCCGCGCCGCTGGGCGTACGGGACGTCGAGCAGGTCCACACCGCCCAACCGGAGCACGTCGAAGACCAGGTACGTGACCGGGATCGTGGCGGCGAGTCGGGTCGCCTTGTGGCTGTCGCGTACGTGCATCCGCTCGGCCAGATCCCGGAAGGAGGGCCGACCGGCGGCGTCCATGACGACGATCTCGCCGTCGAGAACCGCGTCACCCACCCCGGCGAGGCCGGCCAGCTCCGGATACCCCGCGGTGATGTCGTTACCTCGGCGGCCGTAGAGCCGGGCGGCACCGCCACCGCACGCGGCGATCGCGCGGACCCCGTCCCACTTCAGCTCGTACCCCCAGCCCGAGCCCACGGGCAGCGCGCCCGCGGTGGCGAGCATGGGCGCGAAAGGTGAGCCGGACACGCATCCGATGCTAAGGCTTCACCACCATCTGTCGATGAGGTATCGAAGCGGAACAGCTCGCGCGCAGCGCACCATCGATGCGATCATGGACATGTTGCCTGGTCAGCGGAGGTATCGCAGCATCTTCGCGGGGGTACGTTGCCATCGACGGCCACCACGGGGAGCGTACGGGGGCACTTTTAAGGGGGTTTGGGGTATGCGGTCCATCTGGAAGGGTGCGGTCTCTTTCGGGCTGGTGTCCATCTCGGTGAAGCTGTACTCGGCCACCGAGGAGAAAGACATCCGCTTTCACCAGGTGCACCGTGAGGACGGTGGCCGGATCCGCTACAAGCGGACCTGCTCGGTGTGCGGGCAGGAGGTCACCTACGACGACATCGCCAAGGGGTACGACCTCGGCGGCGGCGAGATGGTCATCCTGACCGACGAAGACTTCGCCGACCTGCCGCTGACCACCAGCCACGCGATCGACGTGCTGGAGTTCGTACCCGTTGAGCAGGTCGACCCGATCCTCTACGCCAAGGCCTACTACCTGGAGCCCGACGGCTCCGCCACCAAGCCCTATGTGCTGCTGCGCGACGCCCTGAGCCGCACCGACCGGGTGGCCATCGTGAAGGTGGCGCTCCGCCAGCGCGAGCAGCTGGCGACCCTGCGCGTACGCGACGACGTGCTGGTCCTCAACACCATGCTGTGGCCCGACGAAGTACGCAAACCGACCTTCGAGTTCCTCGGCGAGGACGTGGAGGCGCGCCCCGCAGAGCTGGCGATGGCCGGTTCGCTGATCGAGTCGATGGCGGCGGACTTCGACCCGACCGAGTACACCGACAACTACCGGGCGGCGCTGCAGGAGGTCATCGACGCCAAGGCGGCCGGCCGCGAGGTGGTCGCCCCCGAGGAAGAAGCGCCCGCACAGGGCGGTGCCATCGATCTGATGGCCGCACTGCGCGCCTCCGTCGAGCGCGCCCGGAGCGCCCGCGGCGAATCGGATGGCGACGGCGCCCAGCCAACCCCGATCGACTCGGCCCGGTCCGGGGCTAAGAAGGCCCAGCCGGCGAAGAAAACGGCGCCTGCGAAGAAGGCCACCCCGGCTAAGAAGACGGCAGCCAAGAAGACGGCAGCCAAGAAAGCGGCCGAGCCGGCCAAGAAGGCAGCAGCGAAGAAGACCACGCGCGCGAAGAAGACCGCCTAGCGCTCTCCCATGATCCTGAAGAGTTTTCCGTCCTAGGGCGGAAAACTCTTCAGGATCATGAAACAGGAGGGAGCAGGCTACTCGCCGAGGTTCACGACGGTCAGCTCGCCGTCCGCGTACCGCGCCCTCACGACCTTCTTGTCGAACTTGCCCACACTGGTCTTCGGCACCGCCTCGATGAACGCCCACCGCTCCGGCAGCTGCCATTTGGCCACCCGGCCGGCGAGGAAGTCGCGCAGCTCGTCGACGGTCGCAGTCGTACCCTCCTTGAGCACGACCGTCGCGAACGGCCGCTCGCTCCACTTCTCGTCGGGCACGCCGACGACGCACGCCTCCAGCACCGCCGGGTGCGCCATCAGCGCGTTCTCCAGGTCGACGGAGCTGATCCACTCGCCGCCGGACTTGATGACGTCCTTGGCGCGGTCGGTGAGGGTGAGGTAGCCGTCGGGCGACAGGGTGCCGACGTCACCCGTACGCAGCCAGCCGTCGCGGAACTTGTCCGGGTCCGGTTCGCTCTCCCCCACGTACCGATCGGTGATCCACGGCCCACGGACCTCGAGCTCACCCACGGACTCGCCGTCGGCGGGCATGACGTCGCCGAGTGGGCCGACGATGCGGGCCTCGACCGAGGCCGGGACCCGGCCCTGGGTGTACCGGTAGGTCCAGCTCTCTTCCTCGCTCACCCCGGCCGGCGGGCGGGCGACCGAGCCCAGCGGGGACATCTCCGTCATGCCCCAGGCATGGATGATCTCGATGCCGTGGCGCTCGGAGAACGCGTGCATGAGCGCGGGTGGGCACGCCGCGCCGCCGACCACGACCTCCTTCATCGACGAGACGTCCGTCGGGTGGGCGTCGAGGTAGGCGAGCAGGTCGTTCCAGATCGTCGGGACGGCGCCGCCGTGGGTGGGCCTGACCTGCTCGATCATCGCGGCGAGCGGGGCAGCCTGCAGGAAGCGGTCCGGCATCAGCAGTGACGCGCCGCCCATGAAGGACGCGTACGGCAGGCCCCACGCCATCGCGTGGAACATCGGCACGATGACCAGCTCCGTGTCGGCCGGGCCGAGCCCGAACGTCTCGGCCATGCACACCTCCATCGAGTGCAGCCAGATGGAGCGGTGCGAGTACGCGACGCCCTTGGGGTTGCCGGTGGTGCCGGAGGTGTAGCACAGCGCGGCAGCGTCGTTCTCGTCGAGAACCGGCCAGTCGTACGTGTCTGGCTTGCCGGCGAGCAGGTCGTCCCACCGGTGCAGGCGGACGTGCGAAGCGGCCTCGAGGGGCGACGTGTCGCCGGCCCCGACCACGACCACGTGCTCGACGGTCGTCATCTGCGGGAGCACCCGTGCCAGCAGCGGGATCAGCGTGCCGTCGACGATGACGACCTTGTCCTCGGCGTGGTTGGCGATGTAGGTGACCTGCTCCGGGAAGAGTCTGATGTTGAGCGTGTGCAAGACGGCGCCCATGCTGGGCACCGCGAAGTACGCGATGAGGTGCTCCGCGTTGTTCCACATGAACGTGCCGACCCGCTGGTCGCCGGTCACGCCAAGGTCCTCGCGGAGCGCGTGGGCGAGCTGCGCCGCCTGGCGGCCGACCTCGGAGAAGGCGGTCCGGCGCGGGCCCGCGTCGGTCCAGGTGATCACCTCGGCCCTGCCGTGAACGGTCCTGCCGTGCTCCAGAAGCCGCGACACCAGCAGCGGCGTCGCCATCATCGTGCTCTTCATACCCAGACGCTAGTGCTCACCATCACAGTGACGGAAGAGCATCTGGCCGGCGTCTACCGAACGGTAACCAAACAGCCGATGGGCCACCCCGACCGGAAGGCGATCGGGGTGGACGTGCCTCATGAGGTGCGGCTGCCGTACCCGGACGTTAGCGTTCGGTACGTGCGCGCCGCGCGAGTCCTGCCACCGGCCCGACTGGCGGTTGGCGCGCTCGTCTTTGTCATGACGATGGGCCTACTGGGTGTGCTGACGTCGTCCACCCACAGTTCACGGTCGGCCCCCAGAGACCCCACACCGACCGACTTCTCGTTAGGGCCGAGGGACAAGACGGCCCGCGGGGACGATCTGGTGTCCGTCACCACCCTGGCCCGCAACCTCGACGTTCCGTGGGGCATCACCTTCCTGCCCGACGGGGGCGCGCTGGTGACCGAACGGCAGACGCTGCGGATTCTCCGGGTCGGTCCGGAGCGGGGACCGACCGGCGACTTGACCGTGACCCGGGTAGCCACCATCACGGAGGCGTACTCCAACAACGAGGGGGGCCTACTCGGGATCGCCGCCTCGCCGAACTTCGCCCGGGACAACACGGTCTTCCTCTTCTACACGACCAGGGTCGACAACCGGATCGCGAAACTTCGGCTCGGCGGACGGCCCGTGCCGATCCTCACCGGCATCCCGCACGCCGGGGTCCACAACGGCGGCCGGCTCATGTTCGGCCCCGACGGCTACCTCTACGCGACCACCGGCGACGCGTCGCGGGCCGGGCACTCGCAGGACCTCGGCGACCTCGGCGGAAAGATCCTCCGGATGACCACGGACGGCAAACCCGCTCCCGGCAACCCGTTCCCCCACTCGCTGGTCTGGACGTACGGCCACCGCAATCCGGAGGGCCTGGCCTGGGACCGCGAAGGAAACCTGTACTCCGCCGAGATCGGTGAAGCGGTGTGGGACGAACTCAACGTCATCGTGCCGGGCCGGAACTACGGCTGGCCAGAGGTTCAAGGGATCGGCAACGATCCGCACTACGTCGACCCGATCGTGACATGGCGCCCCGAAGTGGGCGTCTCCAACGGCGTCGTGATCGTCGGCCGGGTCGCGGTCGTCACCTGCCTGCGCGGCCAGCGGATCTATCTGGTGCGCCTCACCAACGCCATCACGACCGGGCTGGGCAGCCGGCGGGTCGATGGCGAAGGAGTCGGCACGTCCAGCATCCGGTGGCGGCCCGGTGCCGGCGTCGCGAGCCGCCCCATCGAGGCGCTGACCGCCAAGTACGGCCGCCTCCGCGCCGCGATCCAGGCACCCGACGGCAGCGTCTGGCTGACGACGTCCAACCGGGACGCGCGAAACCAACCGGTCCCGGAGGACGACCGGATCCTGCGGCTCACCCTGCACCCGCCGAGCGCGAGCCCGACCGGGAACCCGCCGTGATCGGCTACGGCGTGGTGCCACCGCTGACGGCGCCGATACCGCCCATGAGGACGACCCAGACCGAGATGAGGATCGCGGGCAACATGACGACGTATCCCATCACGAGGCCGGCAACCGCCATGCCATGACCGGACTTCCGGCCACTCCTGGTCTCGCCGAGGGCGACATGCCCGAAGATCACGGCGAGGATCGACGGGACACCGAACGAGCAGCAACCGGATACCAGGCCGATGATGGCCAGGACCATCGAGGCGACCGCCATTCCGGACGTCGGCAACTGCTGCTGAATCACGTACACGGGCTGTGGGCTGTACGGCGCCGGCAATGTGGGCTGGCCGGGCGGAGCCTGGTGTGGCGGCGGACCCTGTGGTTGGCCCGGCTCGAGGTGCGGAGCGGTCACTGGTACGAGTGTCACCGTGCGTATCCAGATCGTCGCCGGGCGATCGGTCCTATTTGTCAGTCATTGTGCGGACACACTTCCGTCGGGAAATCGCGCCACCAACAGTGCTCGGATATATGGGAAAGCCCGGCCAAGAAAGGCCGGACGCGCCCTGACCAGACCAGGCTTGTCGACTGTGCGCCGGCGTCAGGTATAAGCCGTTTGCCCCATATGGAGGCAGTCGTCCGTCAGGCGTACGGCTCGGATTTGCGCCGACCAAGCCCGGTTCTCTATCTGGTCTCGTCGCTATGCCGATCTACGGGGAGTAAGCCGATGCCGCAGCGACACCCGCCCGTTGGATGGTGTGGCTGCGAATGGATGGACGAGGCCCGACCGGCGCGGATGAGTGCCGCCGATGCGTCGTCCGCCCATGACATGGAGGTGGTTATGAACGTTGGTTCCGCATCCAGTCAGTCTCCGATAGCGGAGCTGACCCGCCTTGCGGTGGCTGCTCGTACGGCCAAGCACGCAGAGCAGCAGGCAACGTCGCCGGCAGTACAGGCGCTCCAACTGGAGAACGTGAAGGCGATCGCGGCCGGAAAGATCGACACCTACGCCTGACCGAGAGTCAGGACGGCGCGCCGCCGCACCGCTCCGCCGGTGCGGCGGCGCGCCGTCACTTCCACTTGAAGTGCACGAACAGCCGCCCGAAGTTCTTGGAGTCCTTCTCGACCCGGTGGTACAGGGCCTTGATCTCCTTCTGATCGAGAAACCGCAGCACCCGCTTCTTGAGCTGTCCGGACCCCTTCCCGGGAATGATCTCCACGAGGGTGGCCTTCTTCTGGACCGCCTCGGCGATGATCCCGTTCAGCGCCCGTTCGATGTCGCCGCTGCGGTTGTAGATGTCGTGCAGGTCGAGCTTGAGCTTCACGTGCGTCCTCTCCGGTATCAGCCCAGCCCAGCGTACGTGTCTGCCGGATCACCCGAAAACCGTTGCAGGGTCTCGGAACCGCTCCTAAGGTGGGCGGTACACGTGAAAGGAGGTGGTCCAAAGTTGTGTAGTTCTTGGACTCGTGAGGTGACTGTCCGCTAGTCGCCGTCCTCTGGACTCTGAGTAGTCGAGGCCGCACGGCGGCTCGGCGAATCCCAGACAGTTACCCGACCCCCGGGGTCCGGCCTAGTCCAGCCGGTCCACGCGAACGCGTGGAACCCCGGGGGTCGTCCTATTTCTGGCCGTCTACGCCCAGGACGTCGTACACCCCGGTGACCTGGAGGACGTTGCGGACGGTGCCGTGGCAGTTGACGACGTCGAAGGCGATGCCGTGCCGCTGCGCGGTGCGGTAGCCGCCGATGAGGGCGGCGATGCCGCTCGAGTCGAGGAACCGCAGGGACTCGAAGTCCAACAGCAACCGGTCCACACCCTCCTCGCTGAGGATCTTGTCCATAGCGGCGCGCAACTCGTCGACGGTGCCGATGTCCACCTCGCCGCTGACGGCAAGGCAGATCACGCCGGGGCTGAGGGTGGACCGGATCAGGCCCAACCGCCCCGACTCCATACCGTGATCCGCGGCAACCATCGACACTCCTCGGGTGAGCGGCGGACCGCCCGGGTGCAACCGTTACGCGTGCGTACAGTACCGGTTAGCCCCGGCGCTGTTGAGCCTATCGGCGAGGCGCGTTCGGGTGTTGCCAGCGCGGATGGGCGGTGACCGGCACCCATGCGTCAGCGACCGCCCGATTTGCCCCGACTCGGCCGGATCGTGGCCGGCGAAGCCGACGCTGAGCGACAGCGGGTGCGCGGAGTACGCACGTGAGCAGCGTGGCGGTGTCGTCAGGCCGGGCCGCTCCCGGTTCGGGCCATCCGCAGTCTGCGGTGCGCCGCCATCCGCACCGGAGCGTTGGCGGCGCCGTAGCCGGCGTACCCGCCGACCCGCTGGACCACCTCGAAGAACACCCGCGAACCCAGCACCTCGGTGTAGAAGTGCAGCAGCTCGCCGTGCTCGTCGCGGTCGTAGAGCACCGAGTACTCCCGCAGCGCGGCGAGCAGGTCCGCCGGAAGGTTCAGCCGTGCGTCGAGATCGTCGTAGTAGTTGTCCGGAATCTCCAGCAACGGCGCGCCGAGGGCGCGCATGGCCCGCGCGCTGGCGATGGCGTCATCGGTGACGAAGGAGATGTGCTGCGGGTCCGGGACGCCCGGCGCCCAGTCACCGCGGCGCAGCAGCGCGACGCTTAGCGCGATCCGGACCTGGTGGCTCGGGTCGGCGACCGCACGGCTGCGGATCAGGCCGAACGGCGCGGCGAACTCCGTCACCGGCTCCGGGTCGAGCCCGAGCACCGCACGGTAGAACAAGGCCGCCTCGTCGAAGTGATCGAACGGCTGGGTGAGCGCGACATGATCGGTCCTGATGAGACCGGCGCCGGCGCCCAGGGCGGTGCCGGTGGTGGTGAAGTCGGACACCCAGCTGGACGCGTCGTCGGCACCCGTACGGCAGAAAAATACCGAGGTACCGTCGGGCGCGGCGACCGCGGAAAGGTTCGCCTCGTCCGCGCCACGCGTACGCGGGAGCACCGGCGCGAGCAGCGCCTCGGCGCGGCGTGCGGAGCGGGCCGGATCGGCGCTCTCCACCGCCAGCGCGCTGACCGCCGCACCACCGGGGCACCCCGTGCCCTGCGAGGCCGCGTTGAGCAGCACTCGGGCGCTGCCCTGCTGCCACAGCTGTACCGGCTTGGAGCGGTGCTGCCCGGTGTGGGTGAAGCCCAGCGCCGCCAGCGCGCCCGCGACCTGCGGGCCGGAGACCTCGTCGACAGCCAGTTCGGTGAAGGCGTATCCGCTCAGGTCGGGTGCTGGTGGCAGGTCGGCGATGCGCACCCGCTCCCGTACCGCCGCCGGGCCACTCCCGCTCAGCCGCTCCTGCAGGTCGATCAGCGAGCGCATCGCGTCGACCGCGGCGCGCTCGGGATCGGCTTGCCGGAACACGTCGTTGAAGACTTCGAGGGACAGCGGGCCGCCGTACCCGGCCGCGAGCACGTGGCCGACGAAGGCGGGCAGGTCGAAGGCGCCCTGGCCAGGGAAGAGCCGGTGGTGCCGGCTCCACTGCAACACGTCCATCTCCAGCCGGGGTGCGTCGGCCAGCTGAAGGAAGAACAACTTCGCGCCGGGGATGTCGCGGATGGCGGCCGGGTCCGAGCCGCGGGAGAGCACGTGGAAGCTGTCCAGGCACAGGCCCAGCGCGGGATGGTCGGCGCGCCGCACGATCTCCCACGAGTGGTCGTACGTGTTGACGAACCGGCCCCAGGCCAGCGCCTCGTACGCGATCCGCACGCCCCGCTCGGCCGCGAGCGCGGCCAGGGCGTACAGCTGCTCGGCGGCGAGGTCGTCGTCGTCCACCGCGGCCGGGGAGACCGACGAGCACACCAGCATCGTGTCGGCGCCGAGCTGCTCCATCAGGTCGAACTTGAGCGCAGCCCGCCGCAGGTTCGCCGCGAGCAGCTCCCCGGGGACCGCCTCGAAGTCACGGAACGGCTGGTAGAGGTCGATGGACAGGCCCAGGTCAGCGCAGCGCTCGCGGACCTGCTTCGGCGACAGCGGCGAGGCGATGAGATCGTTTTCGAAGATCTCCACGCCGTCGAAGCCGGCTGCGGCAGCGGCCGCCAGCTTGTCCTCCAGCGTGCCGGACAGGCAGACGGTCGCGATTCCGCGGCGGATCCACTTCTCACCCTCGGACATCGGCGGTACGCCCTTCGGTCGTGGGGTCGGCTTCTGTCGCCACGTCGGCGACGAGCGTCGCGAAGTGACGCAGCATCCGGCCGGCGTCTGGCTCGACGCCGGTGAACAGCCGGAACGCGTCCACCGCCTGGAAGACGGCCATCCCGCCGCCGTCGAGGACGCTGCAGCCACGGGCTCGCGCGGTGGTCACCAGTTGGGTGTTCAACGGCCGGTACACGACGTCGGCCACCCAGAGCTCCGGCCGGAGCAGCTCGACCGGTACGGGTAGCCCCGGGTGGGCGGCCATGCCGGTGGGCGTCGCATGTACGAGGCCGTCGGCCTCAGCCAGCGCGGTGGCCAGTTCCGCCCCGCCGTCGTCCAACCGGTCCGCGACGGCCCGGCCGGCACCGAAGCGCGCGCACAGCGCGGCGGCGAGCGCCGCGGCGCGCTGTGCGTCGAGGTCGAGGATGCGAACCACGCCGGCGCCCAACGTCAGCAGCGCGTGGGCGACGGCCGCTCCGGCGCCACCGGCCCCGAGCAGCACCACCCGGTCCAAGGTGGCGTCCGGCAGCCCGCGGGCGATGCTGCGGGCGAATCCCGACCAGTCGGTGTTGTGGCCGACGGCCCTGCCTTCGGTGAAGACGACGGTGTTGACCGCCCCCATGGCGGCGGCGTCGGCGGACAGCTCGTCGAGGTGCTCGATTACCACCTGCTTGCACGGGTGGGTGATGTTCAGCCCGTCGTAGCCGGCCAACCGGGCGGCGGCCAGGATCTCACCGATCGCCGTCGCCGGCAGTCCCAGCTCGTCGAGGTCAAGCCGCCGGTACAGGTAGCGAATGCCGAGCTCGTCGGCGGCGCGCTCGTGCATCGCCGGGCTCAACGACGGGCCGATGCCCGCCCCCACCAAGCCGATGAGGTAACTCCGCTGGCCGCTCATGACCTCTCCTCCGGAAATGCTGGCAATGAACGAACCAGCTAGTTAGTTGTACCGCATGAGGTGAAATGAGGGAATAGCCTCGGGTCAAACGAACGGCGCGCCGCGGCCCCCTACAGTGGGGGATCAACATGTCCGTTGTGAGAGGAGCCCAGGTGGGCGCACCGCTGTCCAAGGAAGCGCCGGCCGACCACTCCCCCGGCGGCCCGGAGCGGCAGCGCGATGCCGAGCGAACCCGCACCGAGATCCTCGACGTAGCCACCAGGGAGTTCGCGGACAAGGGCTACAGCGGCGCCCGGGTGGACGAGATAGCCGCCAAGACCAGCACCACCAAGCGGATGATCTACTACTACTTCGGGGGCAAGGAACAGCTCTACGTCGCCGCGCTCGAGCGGGCGTACGCCCTGATCCGCTCAATCGAGCAGGAACTCGACGTCGAGCACCTCGACCCGATCGACGCCATTCGGCAACTGGCCGAGCTGACCTTCGACCACCACGAATCGCACCCGGACTTCATCCGGCTCGTCAGCATCGAGAACATCCACCGCGCCGAGCACATCGCGACGTCGTCTGCCCTGTCCAGCCTGGCCAATCCGGCACTGGAGGTCCTCGCTCGCATCCTCGACCGGGGACGCGCGGCCGGCCACTTCCGCGGCGACGTCGACGCGCTCGACGTACACATGATGATCAGCGCGTTCTGCATCTTCCGAACGGCCAACCAGCACACGTTCAAGGCCATCTTCGGCCGGGACATGCTCGACCCGGAGCGCCGCGCCCACTACCGCACGATGCTCGGCGACATGGTCCTGGAGTACCTGACCGCACGCTGATCCGGAGGACCCGACGCGGCGGTGAAATTCGGGCGCGGCCCCACTTGACAGGTGTCGGCCGTCACTTCACCATCTGGTTAGTTACCAGCGCATTACCTAACTGTTTCGTTCATAGCCCCGTCGCCGCTCCATCGGGAGACCCCACGTCGAGCGACGCCGCCCTGCCGACTGCGCAGCGGTGCCAAACCAACGGCACAGCGCGGTCACCCGAGACGACACCGGGAATCCGGCCCGATCGCCCGCCGTTCTCGTACCGAAGCAATGACCGAGGAGCACCACGTGACCGCTGAGCCAGCCGTCCCCACCGCGGGCGCCACCGTCCCAGAGGGCAAACCCCGGAAGGCGGCCCTCGCCGCCTGGATCGGGAGCGCCCTCGAGTACTACGACTTCTTCATCTACGGCACCGCAGCGGCGCTGGTCTTCGGCAAGATCTTCTTCCCCACGTCGGCCCCCGCGACCGGGACGCTGCTGGCTCTCGCCACCTTCGGGGTTGGCTACCTGGCCCGGCCCGTCGGCGCGTTCATCCTCGGTCACGTCGGCGACAAGTTCGGCCGCAAGCGCATCCTCGTCTTCACGCTCCTGTTGATGGGCATCTCGACCTTCCTGGTCGGCTGCCTGCCCACGTACAACCAGGTGGGGGCGGCCGCGCCGGCCCTACTGGTGGCACTGCGGCTGTTGCAGGGCCTCTCGGCAGCGGGTGAGCAGGCCAGCGCGAACTCCATGACGCTCGAGCACTCGCCGCAGAACCGGCGCGGGTACTACACGAGCTTCACCCTCAACGGCACCCAGGCCGGGCAACTCCTCGCCACCGCGGTGTTCCTGCCGATCGCCGCCCTCCCGAAGGACGCGCTGCTCAGCTGGGGCTGGCGGGTCCCGTTCTGGCTCAGCGCCGTCGTCGCGGTGGTCGGCATGGTCATCCGGCGCACGCTCGAGGAGACGCCCGTCTTCCAGCAGGCGGTCGCCAGCAACACCGTTGCCAAGCTTCCGCTGGCCGTACTGTTCCGGGACCACTGGGCCGACGTGCTGCGCGTCGTGGCGGCGGCGATCATCGCTTCGGTCAGCACGATCTTCACGGTCTACGCACTGTCCTACGCGGTGAACACGGTCGAGCTGCAGAAGTCGACCATGCTCTGGGTCGGTGTCGCGGCCAACGCGGTCGCACTCCTGGCGATCCCGCTCTGGGCGAGCCTGTCGGACCGGATCGGGCGTAAGCCGGTGTTCATCACCGGCGCCGCCGGCTGCGCGGTACTGATCTTCGCGTACCTGTGGTCGATCTCCACGGGTAGCTACGCACTGATCTTCGTCTTCGGCGTCCTCATGCTCGGGGTCGTCTACAGCGCGTCCAACGGGATCTGGCCGTCGTTCTACGGCGAAATGTTCAGCACCCAGGTCCGACTGTCCGGCATGGCCATCGGTACCCAGATCGGCTTCGCCATCGGCGGCTTCTCCCCCACCATCGCGACGGCCCTCGCCGGGCCGAGGGGAGACAACTGGCTCGGGGTCGCCATCTTCACCGCCGCGCTATGCGCGATCGCGGCCGTCGCCGCGGCGACCGCCCGCGAGACCCACAAGGTACCCACGGAGGAGCTGGGCACGAAGCCGGCGGCCGTACCGCCGGTAGCCGTCGCGGCGACCGCTGAGGCCTGACGGCGCCTACATCTCGCCTGCGGCGCCCGTCCCGTCATTCGGGGCGGGCGCCGTCGCGTTCTGTGGAATAGATCACGACGAGATTGACGGCAGCTGGTCCGAAGTCGACCGTGACGGTTATGACCAGCCGTCCTCAACCGGACGTGACCGACGAGACCTCGGCGGAGTTGGCTCGACTCCGCAACGCCATCGCGTGCGAGTTACACGCCCAACTCGCCCTGCGCGGCGAAACCATCAATCTGGCCGAGGTCACCGAAGTCGCCTACGCCGTCGCCATCCAGCTCGGGAAAGCATTTCGGATCGAGTGGGCGCCCGGGCAGGAATCCGATCGGGACGACGACGACCCTCTCAGCCTGGACGCAGCGGTCTTCTACGGGTCGGCCATGCCGACCGAAGGCAACGAGCGGTACCCGATCTTCGACCGGGAGTGGCCCTACCGCTCCTGACGCACCTCTTCGATGAGACTTTCACCGGAGCCCTGCCGCGACTCCCACGACCAAGCCTCGTGCATCCGTACCCGCCCGTCCGGCAGTACGACCATTCGCGAGGTGCAGCGACCGCTCGCCGTCTCGCCGCTGGTGTTGAGGTGTACATAGCGGAAGTCGAGGCGGTCGAGGGTACGCGTCCCGACGAGGTAGCCCCGAACGATCGCCCCACCGCCGTAATCCGCCCAGATCGTCTCGCCGTCCTGCCGGTACCTGAAGCGGGTCGCGCCATCGACCTCGCCGCTGGCGGTGTTGCTGATACTGGCGAACGTCTTGCCGTCGATCCCAACGTGGGCAGCGGCGCCTGGACCTGTCGTCACCGCACCATGGTCACATGGGCCCGGGACCGCCACCGCGCGACGCCCCGATCGAGGCGTCGCGCGGTGAAAATCAGAGGGCGGTGCGGATCGTGTCGGCGAGCGACGTGGGCGCGCGACCGATGAGCTTCTCCAGGTCGTTGCCCTCCACGTACAGCTCCCCCTGGGCGAGGCCGCGGTCGCCGTCGGCGAGGACGGCGGCGAACGGCTCGGGCAGACCGACGCTGATCAGGACCTCGGTGTACTTCTCGACCGGCAGGTCGGTGTACGTGACCTGCTTACCGCTCTGCTTCGACACCTCGGTGGCCAGCTCCGCCATCGTGAACGGCGCGCCGCCCAGCTCGTAGACCTTGTTGGTGTGGCCCTCGCCTGTGAGCACCGCGGCGGCGGCCTCCGCGTAGTCGGCGCGGGTTGCGGCGCTGACCTTGCCGTCGCCGGCCGCCCCGACGATCCCGTGCTCGAGGTAGGTCGGCAGCTGGGGGGTGTAGTTCTCGATGTACCAGCTGTTGCGCAGGAACACGTACGGCAGGCCGGAGGCGATGATCTCCTGCTCGGTCGCCTTGTGCTCGACGGCGAGCATCAGGCTGGAGGTGTCGGCGTTGGCGATGCTGGTGTAGACGACCAGTCCGACGCCTGCGTCCTTCGCCGCGGTGACGACGTTGCGGTGCTGCGGCACCCGCTGCCCGGCCTCGCTACCGGAGACGAACATCAGCTTGTCGGCGCCCGCGAACGCGGCCCGCAGCGAGTCGACGTCGTTGTAGTCGGCCGGCTTCACGACCACCCCGCGCTCGGCGAGGTCGGCGGCCTTGGCGACGTCCCGGCCGAGCGCCACGATCTGGTCGGCCGGTACGCCGCGGCGCAGCAGCGACTCGACGATGAGGCGGCCGAGGTGACCGGTGGCGCCGGTGACGACGATGGACATTTGGGGACTCCCTCACAGGCTGTCGGACGATCCGCCTGTGAGCAACGGGAAGGCGCTCCGCTTACTTCCCGATAGCGAGTAGGCACCTTGAAGTTTGTTACATACTGATGGAGAGTAAGCAGGTGGAGCCTAATCCGTACGCCAAAAATTGTGGAAGCCGACAGGTCATCGACCGGATCGGCGACCGGTGGAGCGTCCTGATCGTGCTCACGCTGGCCGACGGCGTGAAGCGGTACAGCGAACTGGCCCAGCGCATCGAAGGGGTGAGCCAGAAAATGCTCACGCAGACGCTGCGCGGACTGGAACGCGACGGGCTGGTAACGCGTACCCCGCACGCCACCGTGCCGCCGCGGGTCGACTACGCACTGACCGACCTCGGCCGCAGCCTGCTCGGCCTCGTCTCCGGACTCGAAGCGTGGGCGACCAGCCACCTCGGCGACGTGGAAGCCGCCCGAGCCCGGTACGACGCGCGCGAAGGCCGCCACGGGTCAGCCGCGTGACGCCTTTTCCTGGTACCGGAACCGGTCGACGATCTGTTGCAACTGCCTGGCCATGCCGCTGAGGCCGGCGCGACGTCTCGCACGATCGTGGCCGTTCAGCTCTGTCCTGCGGGCTCGATGCGACTGGTAACACAAAGAAAAAGAGGGCCGGGTCAATGCCCGGCCCTCTTTTCGCAGTACGGGTTAGCGCTTCTTCGCCGCAGCCTTGGTGGCCTTGGTCGCGACCTTCGCCGCCGACTTCACCGGAGCAGCCTTGGCAACCGACTTCTTGGCCGGAGCGGCCTTGGCGACCGTCTTCTTCGCCGGAGCAACCTTGACGGTGCTCTTGGCCGGAGCGGCCTTGGCGACCGTCTTCTTCGCCGGAGCGGCCTTGGCGACCGTCTTCTTCGCCGGAGCAACCTTGACGGTGCTCTTGGCCGGAGCGGCCTTGGCGACCGTCTTCTTCGCCGGAACGGCCTTGACGGTGCTCTTGGCCGGAGCAGCCTTGGCAACCGTCTTCTTCGCCGGAGCAACCTTGACGGTGCTCTTGGCCGGAGCGGCCTTGGCGACCGTCTTCTTCGCCGGAGCAGCCTTGGTCGCAACAGCCTTGGTCGCGGGGGCGGCCTTGGCCGTGGTCTTCTTGGCAGCGGCGACCTTCGGCAGCTTGCCGCTGGCCACAAGCTCACGGAATCCCGAGCCCGGCCGGAAAGCCGGAACGGAGGTCTTCTTGACCTTCACAACTTCGCCGGTGCGCGGGTTGCGCGCCGTCCGAGCTGCACGAGCCTTCTTCTCGAAGACACCAAAGCCGGTGATGGCAACCTTGTCGCCCTTGGTGACAGCGCGCTGGATCTCGGTCAACACGGCGTCAAGCGCCTGCGTCGCCGTACGCTTGTCACCAAGACGAGCCGTCAGCGCATCAATAAGCTCGGCTTTGTTCACGTTTTCCTCCTGTACCTGAACCCCTGGGTAAACCGATCTGCATGCAACATCGGTTCTACTTGTCCGGATACAAGTACTTTTGGAAAAAATCCGTTGCGGTACAACAGATCCGGCCGGCGACCTAAGTCCTGGCACGACATGCGCGTCAGCCCTGACAGGACATGCGCGTTGCCGAGCGCAGCGCGTCCGGAGAGTTCGCGCCCGGCTCCAAGCTACCCAGCCGGCGGGAACTCATTGAGCACTATGGCGTCACCGAGCCGGTGATCGACCGAGCCATGCAAATACCGCGAATCAAGGGGATTACCGAAACATTGCCCGGCGTGGGAGTGTTCGTCGCCGAATAGGCAAACCGGCCCGGTTCAGAGTTGACCGAGGGCTTGGTACGCCGTCGATGGAGTCTGCGGGCGGCCGTTCCCGAACCCGGAGAAACTGAGCCACAGCTTGTTCAGCACCCGTTCGCCGCACGCCACGGTCTCGATCGGCCTCAGCGCTGACTGCACAGCCTTAGCAGGGCCGCGGGCGCTTACGCCCAGATTCGCTCATCGGGTCGCCAGGTCGCGTCGTCGAGTTGTCCGTTGAGGACAGGGTCGGCGAAGTCAATCACCGCAGAGAGGACAGCGGCGAAGGACGCCGGCAGCTCATCACGACGGTGCTTACGCCGCCAGGCCGATCAGCGGCTCTGCGCGAGAACGTCGTAACCCTCGAGCACTACCGTCAGCGACCACAATTCCACGCCACGGTGGCCAGCGACGGCCATCATCGCTTGGCGGAGGTCGCTCGCGGTCACCGTGTGGAGGCCGGAGAGAACGTATATGTCCCCGAAGTCGCGCCAACGTGTGTTGGCAGTGCCGCGGCTGATTGCAGTGACGACTTTCTCGGCATGCACCATCGGGATCGGGTAGCCCCGCAACTGAATTCTGCCGCCAAGCAGCGGGGCAGCTGCACCTGAGCGCGTGCAGTTCGTCAGTGGGCCGCCGCTCGCGCCTAGCCTTGTTCTGCAGGTCCAGGTAGGCGCGACCGCCCGGAGTTTCACGGGTGGGCCTCACAAGAGGACCTGAAGGGACCGGCGGAGCGACGTCTCGGCCCGCGGCAGCTGCGCAGCGCCTCGTTGCCGAGTTCGGGTCCCTCGATGCCGCTCAGTCGGAAGGCGTCGACGATGCAGCGCTCGGCGTTGTAGATACCGATCTTCTGGCCGGCGGCGAGGTCCAGCCGGTCGCGGCCGAGATCGAAGGTGGCCGCATCGAAATGGTGCCAGCTGATCGGGCCGTCGAGCGCTGGGGTACGGGTACCGCGCGGCAGGGCGATGTCGATCGTGGCTGGGATGTCGTCGATGAGGCCGTGGCGGGCCAGTGCCGACCGCAGACACAGGGTGGCCCGCGACGCGCGGGCCGCGATGGCAAGCAGGTCCTGATCGCCCTCAGCGAGATCAGCTCGCTCATACAGGCCGCGGCCTAGCGGCTCGATCAGGCGCTCGTCCCGCAGTCGGTACAGGGTCCAGTCGCTGATCCCGAGTCGACGGGCCTGCGAATAAGTAAACGTCGCCGGCAGCCGCTTCAGGCAATCTTGCTGGGTCGTCTTAGCAGCGCGCGCAGTCCACCTCCCCTCCACAAGAAATGCACACAGCAACATCTTGCTGTCAACAATTCCATCGGGGAGCTGGTGGCACCACTTGAACCCGGTCGCCGGAATGATGGGCTGCCCGGTTGGCCGCTTCGGCCTACCTGATCATGACGAAGGCCCAGGTCAAGATCCCTGATCAGGGTCCTGGCCTGGGCCTCCGGGTGGAGCCGCCTGACAGAATCGAACTGTCGACCTACGCATTACGAGTGCGTCGCTCTGCCAACTGAGCTAAGGCGGCAACGGTACGCAAGTGTACGCGACGATTCGCCGAACCGTACGGGGGGTTTGGCAGACACGCCGGGCATCGATCGTCGTACGCACCGGGTAACGTCCCGCCCGTGGATCCCGACAAGACGCACCGCGCCCCCGGGGAGCTCACCGCCGACCCCGGCGACCCGACCCCGGTCGAGCCCGAGCTGAAGCCGCAACCTCCCGTCGACGACGTCCACCCCCGCCCCACCTCGATGCGGCCCGAGCAGCTCGGATTCACCCCGCGCCGGGGAGTGCCGTGGCTGAGCCCGACCTTGCTCGCGGGCACCGCGGTGCGGGTCGTCATGGCCGGCCTGTTCGGCGCCTACCTCGACAAACGGGAGCTGCAGAGCGCGCTGCACTCCGAGATCTTCCATGAGCCGGAAGGCGTCGACCAGGACGGCGAGCTGTGGCTGGACTACGTGGCCGACCTGGGCGACGGGTTCAACGCGACCTACTCGATCGCGTACCTGCTGGCCCAGCCGCAGCTCAAGGTCGGCGGTGAGGCGCTGCCGCGGGGCCGGGCACTCGTGATGGGCGGCGACCAGGTGTACCCAACGGCGAGCGGGCAGCAGTACGAAGACCGGTTCAAGGGACCGTACGAATCAGCACTGCCCCAGCCACCGCTGGAGGGCGTACAGCCCGGTCTGTACGCCGTACCGGGAAACCACGACTGGTACGACGGGCTGACCGCCTTCCTCCGCCTGTTCACCAGGGGTCACGGGAAGATCGGTGGCTGGCGGACACCGCAGACACGGTCCTACTTCGCGATCGAACTGCCCCACCGCTGGTGGCTGTTCGCGATCGACGCGCAACTGGACGCGTACATCGACGATCCCCAGCTGAGCTACTTCCGGGAGGTGGCCAGCCGGCTACAACCGGGTGACCGGGTGATCATGTGCCTGCCCAACCCGACCTGGGTCGCGGCCACGCACGACCCGCACGCCTACGACACCGTTGACTACTTCATCCGCACGGTCATCGCCCCGACTCGGGCGCAGGTGCGCCTGATGCTCTCCGGCGACCTGCACCATTACGCCCGCTACACCCACCCGGACCGGGAGCTGATCACAGCCGGTGGCGGTGGTGCCTACCTGTACGCGACCCACCGCTTGCCGGAGCGGCTCGACGTGCCGCCGAAGGCGACCCTCGTGCGCAAGAAGAGCCCGAGCCAGGAGTACCGGCTGGCCGCGACGTACCCGACGAAGAGCCGTTCCCGGCAGCTGGCCGCGGGCGTCTTCGGCCGCTTGCCCTGGCGGAACCCTGGGTTCGCCAGCCTGCTCGGCATGCTTCACCTGTTCCTCATGCTCGCATTCACCGGGGCTGCCCAGCGGCTGTCCGGCCCCTTGCAGCGGCTGTCCACCATCCCGGTCGTGGTGATGGCCATCATCGTGTTGGGCGCCACCGTCGCTTTTGCGATGCCGCCGACGGCGGGTCGGAGACGGCCCAAGCACTGGGCCTTGGGGATCGGTCACGGTGTCGCGCAGATCGGGCTGGGCGTTCTGGGTGCGTGGACCTGGCTCGCGCTGCCGTTCCACAACCTGTCGTGGCCGCTGCCGCTGGTCGTCGCGGTGCTCGTCTACGTACCGGTCAGCGGACTGCTCGCCAGCGAGATCGTGGCCGGGTACCTGTTGGTGGCCAGCGTGTTCGACGTCAACCTCAACGAACTGTTCGCCGCGCAGGGCATCGTCGACTACAAGTCGTTCCTGCGACTCCACTTCGACGTCGACGGGACGCTGACGATCTACCCGATCGCCGTCGACCGGGTGGGCCGTAGATGGCGAGCGGCGCCGGACACACGGGCGGACAAACCGTGGATCGAGCCGGTCCGCCCGCTGACCGTGCGCTTGGCCGAGAAACCGATCCGGCTGAGCTGAATCAGCCGTAGCGCTGGTCGTGCGTCTGAAACTGCTGGTACAGCGGATGTCCACTCTTGATCGAAGGCGGCACTATTTCCACATTGATCCGCATGCCCAGTGCCCCCCGCATCAAGAGCGCGGCCAGACGCCGCGCCATGAAAGCCACATCGCCAACTGCAACTGCGCTGCGCGCCGTGCTGTACCTGCGCATGAGCATGGACCGAACCGGTGAGGGTGCGGGCCTGGAGCGTCAAGAACAGGCATGCCGCGCGCTTGCGCTGGCCCGAGGGTGGGAAGTGATCGACGTAGTCGATGACACGAACGCCGCCAACATGCGCGCTACGTCGAGGAGCGGCCCTCGTAGGCTTGCCGCGATCCGCACACATCGGACAGGGCACACCGACGGATCTCTCCGTCGGAGTAGCTCCGGACTGTGACCGTCTCGCTAGGCGGGTGCCGGGCCACGACCCGCCCCTCACCCTCCGGTGTACTGACCCGCTCGCCGCTCCTCGGATAATTGCCGCCTTCGGTATAGAGAGGATGCTCGTACTTCAGGCAGCACATCAGCCGGCCGCACGCCCCGGAGATGCGCAACGGGTTGAGCGGCAGGTCCTGGTCCTTGGCCATCCGGATCGTGACCGGCTCGAAGTCGGTCAGGAACGTTGCGCAGCACAGGTCACGCCCGCACGAACCGATCCCGCCCTGCACCCTGGCCGAGTCGCGCGCCGACAGTTGGCGCAACTCGACCCGGCAGTGCAGGGTGGCGCCCAGGTCACGCACCAGCGACCGGAAGTCGACCCGGTGCGGCGCAGTGAAGTAGATCGTCGTACGCGGGCCCTGGCCGCCCGAGTCGAGGACATGGTCGACGGCGACCACCTTCATCGGCAGCGCGTGCTCGCGGATCAGTTTCTTCGCCGCCACCTTCGCCTCGGCCTTGCGCTTGCGCATCAACTCGTCGCGGCGCAGGTCTTCGTCGGCGGCGAGGCCGACGAGTTTGGGGAATCCGTCGGTGTCTTCGGAGACCCACTGTGCGGCCCAGACGCACTCGGCGACCTCGGGGCCGTCGTCGGTGGGGACCAGCACGCGGTCACCTACCTGGGGCGAGAACCCAGCCGGATCGAAGTAGTACAAGCGGCCGTACCGGTTGAAGCTCACCGCGCACAGCATGCCCATCCGCCCACCATACTGACCGCCACCGCTGTGTACGAAATGCCGTTCAACGCACCATTCGCGCACGCGCTACAGGGCCACCCGGATTTCATTTGGCAGTGCCGCGGTGGACGCAGGCGGGCGGTACGAGATCTCGTCGAGCCGGCCCGCCCACCGATCGGCGATCTCCTGTCCCCGGTCGTACGCCTCGGCCGCGGCCTCCAGGATCCGGGTGGCGATCGCCACTGCCGCCTCGGCGTCGCCGCTCGCGTGCACCCGGACCGCTTCGGCCGAGCCCAGTGCGTCGGCGACCGAGCGGGCCAACTCGCCACGGGACCGGTCCAGCCACTCTGCCACCTCGTCGAGGTATGCCGCGGTCGCCAACAACCGACCTTCAAGCCCCGGCTCTCCCAGAAACTCCGACAGCGCCGCCTGATGCGCGGCGAACCCCTCGAAGGTGGGGCCGGCCCATCCGGCCGGCGCGGTGAGAAGGCCGTGCAGTGACGCGTACTCCTCGGCGGTCTGGCGAAGGTCGGCGGCGGCGTCGCGCAACGGCGCCGGCCGCCATGCGGAGATCGCGTCCAATACATCGGCCGGTAGCGCGCCGAGCTTGCGCAACAGCGCGGTGACCGGATGCGCGGGCGGCACGCCGTGTGCCACCAGAACGGCGTCGACGCGCGCCAGGAGCGTGGCGGCCGGCGGGAGCAGACGGTCGAGCCCGTCACTCACGATGCCTCCCCGTGCCGACGCCGTGCGGAATCATCGGCCTCCGCATAGCGGGCGGCCGTGCGGGTGAGGGCGTCGGCCGTGGCGGACAGGCGGGCAGCGTGCGCGGCAGCTTCCCGTACGCGCGAGTCCAGGGCCGACAGGTAGATCCGGTGCAGTTCGCGCCCGAGGGCACCCAGTTGTCCGGTGACCACGGCCCCGAACGCCCCGGCGCCCGGGTCATGCCGGGGCAGCGCCGCGGCGGCGTCAGCCAGGTCGGTGCCTGCGGTGTCGAAGCGGGCGGCGAAGTCGTCCAGCGCCATGTTCGGTCCCCCTATGCGAGCGGCTGGTATGCGCCGAACGCCTCGGCGTGCAGCTTCTGGCGGGCCCAGGCCGCGGCGTCGGCGGCCGCGGTGACCGCCTCGCGCACCGCCCGCGACAGCTCGTCATTGGAGCGTGCCTGGCCGCGGATGCGGACGTCCCGCACGGTGCCGTCGGCGGCCACGACCACCTCGACCAGCCCGTCGGACGAGCTGACCGTCACCGTGACGTCCTTGACCACCCGGTCGAACTCGGCGAGCCGCGCCTCGATGCGCTGATAGCGCTCGATCGCCTCGTCGATCCACGCTTCGTCGATCTCCCGACCCATCCCCAGCGCCTCCCGCGCAGGAACTTACGGCACCGCGAGGTACCCCGGGAATGACGAATTGCTACCTGTGGATAACTCGTTGCGCGATCGCGTCGGCAGCGGCCAGCCGCGACGTACGCTCGCGCTCAGCCTCGCCACAGGGCCAGCATCATCGCCTCGACGGCGATGCGCGGCTTGACGTTGGTCTCGATCGCGGTCCGGCAGGCCAGCACGGCTTCCAGGCGGCGCAGGGTGCTCTCCGGGCCCCACCGCTCGGCCGCCGTCGAGGCCAGGTCGGCGGTGTCGACGTGGACCGGCGCGACCGGCGCGCCGAACGACCGGGCCAGCACGTCGCGGTAGAAGCCGGCCAGGTCGACCAGCGCCCGGTCGAGCGCGTCCCGCTGCGCCCGGGTCGCCCGCGACTTCTGCCGCTTCTCCAGGTCTTTCAACTGCCCGGCGACGCCGCGCGCCGCGCCCGCCGCGCCGCGGCCCGTACCGCCGGCGCCCAAGGCGGTCTCCAGCGCCACGCGCTCCGAGCTGTCGAGTTCGGACACGCTGGCCGCGGCCTCCGCCTCCGCCGCCTCGATCAGGGCGTTCGCGGCGTCGAAGCACGCGCCCACACCGGTCAGCCGGCGCGGCAGCGCGAGGACGGCCTCCCGGCGCGAGCGGGCCTGTGGATCACGCGCCAGCCGGCGGGCCCGACCGACGTGCCCCTGCGCCGCCGCGGCCGCCCACTCCGCGGTCGAGCCGTCCGCGCCGTCGCGCTGGCGAAGCACCGCGGCGACCGCGTCCGGCGCGGGCTGGCGCAACTGCACCACCCGGCAGCGCGACCGGATCGTCACGGAGATGTCGTCGGGGTGCGTCGACGGGGTGCAGAGCAGGAAGACCGTACGCGGCGGCGGTTCCTCGACCGCCTTCAGCAGGGCGTTGCCGGCGGCTTCGGTGAGCCGGTCGGCGTCCTCGATGAGGAGGATCTGCCAGCGCCCCTGGCTCGGCGAACTGGCTGCGCGCAGCACCAGCGCGCGCATCTCGCTGACGCTGATGGTCAGGCCCTCGGGTACGACGAACCGGACGTCCGCGTGGGTGCCGCCGAGCACGGTGTGGCAGGCCTGGCAGGTGCCGCAGCCCCCATCGGGGCACTGAAGCGCGGCCGCGAACGCCCGCGCGGCGACGGACCGCCCGGAGCCGGGCGGCCCGGTGAACAGCCAGGCGTGCGTCATCGCGGCCGGGTCGGTGGGCGTACCCGCGACCAACGCGCCTGCGGCGGCAGCGGCCCGCGCGAGGGTCGCCGTCGCGTCCTCCTGCCCGACCAGCGTGTCGAAGACCGGTGGCACCGTCAGAGTGTCCGTCATGTCGCCTGTTCCTTGACCGTCTCGACGGAGTCGGAGGTCGACGAGGTCAGGCGCTCGGTCGCGTCCGCGACCTCGGCCAGTCCGGAGGTCCGGGGTTGCGGCGGCAGCAGTTCGGCGACCCGCTCGGCAACCACCGCCGCGATCTCCTCCGGCGGGCGGCTGGCGTCGAGGACCAGGTACCGGCCGGACTCGGCGGCGGCGAGGTCCAGGAACGCGTACCGGACCCGCTCGTGAAACGCCTCCGACTCGCTCTCGATGCGGTCGGCGGTGGCACTCCGCGCGCCGGCCCGGGCGAGGCCCACCTGCGGCTCGACGTCGAGCAGCACGGTCAGGTCGGGCTTGAGCCCGCCGGTGGCCCAGGACGACAGCCAGGAGACCTCGTCGACCGGCAGGGTGCGCCCGGCGCCCTGGTACGCCAGGGAGGAGTCGACGTACCGGTCGGAGATGACCACCTCGCCGCGGGCGAGCGCCGGACGGATCACCGCGGCCACGTGGTGGGCTCGGTCGGCCGCGTACAGCAGCGCCTCCGCCCGCGGGGTGAGCGCGCTGGAGGCGGGCGCCTCGTGCAGGAGGAGGTTGCGGATCCGCTCGCCGACCTCGGTCGCGCCCGGCTCTCGGGTGACGAGGACGTCGCGCCCCTGCGCGTGCAGCGACTGGGCGAGGCGCTGCACCTGGGTCGACTTGCCAGCCCCCTCGCCACCCTCGAAGACCACGAACAGGCCGCGGCGCGGGGCGGGCTCGGCGGGGCTGAGCGGGCGGCCGCGCAGCGACCCGAGGAGGTCGGCGAGCAGGGGTACGCCCGGCTTGTCGTCCATCTGCCGCAGCGCCGCCAGGCCGGCGACGACGCCGAACACGCCGGCCACGCCGAGCAGCAGCCGCGTGGTGGAGATCGGAATGGCGATGCCGGGCAGCGCGAGCAGGCGCGATCCACCGGCGCCGACGACGAACCCGGAAAGCGAGATCGTCAGCATCAGGACGACGCGGGTGCCGGTCTGCACGACGGCGAACGCCCGCCCGCGGACCTCGTCGTCGACCTCGCTGCCGAGCAGCGTGGTGCCGGACAGGAACGCCATGCCGGCGCCCACGCCGACGAGCAGCGTGCCGACCACGGCGACGGTGAGGTGCGGGGCCAGGGCGAGGATCGTCACCGACCCGGCGGCGAGCACGATCGACACGCCGAACATCCGCCGCCGGGACAGCCCGCCGACCAGGCGCGGACCGAGGACGATGCCGATGCCGAGCCCGATGAAGAGCATCGCGAACAGGATGAAGAACGTGGAGTCGCCGCCGCCGAGGGACTTCGCGTAGGTCTGGCCGCTGCCCACCACGACGCCGCCGCCGGCGAAGGCGCCGAAGATGCCGAGGACCAGACCGCGAATGAGCGGCGTCTTGCCGACGAACGCCCAGCCGTCGAGGAACTCCCGGAACATGCCCGGCTTGCGCTGGCCGTCCTGCCGCGCACTGCGCCCGCTGATCTCCGGGATGCCCAGCAGCACCGTCAGCGCGGTCGCGAGGAAGGTCAGGGCGTTGAAGTACAGCGCGGCGTTGGTGGGCTCGATCCAGGTGTGGCCGATCTGCCGGTACAGCGAGGCCAGACCGGAGTTCAGGCCGGCCAGTACGAGACCGGCGGCCACCGGGGTGATCCCGTACGTCGTGGCAAGGGTCAGCTGGTTGGCCGCCTCGAGCCGGGCCCGCGGTAGCAGGTTGGGTACCGACGCCTCCTTGGCCGGCACCCAGAGCATCGCGACGGTTTCGATGACGAACGTGGCGATCGCGGCCCACCCGACGATGAGCTTCGGGTCATGAGTGACGAGGCTCGCGGCGGGGATCGAGGCGAAGAAGACGAACCGGATCAGGTCGCAGACGACCATCGTGTACCGGCGGTCGAACCGGTCGGCGAACACACCGGCGAGCGGGCCGAGGACCAGGGCGGGCAGCAGGCGTACGGCGATGACGGTACCGAACGCGGCGCCCTTGGCTGCCGAACCGCTGACGTGCCCGGCGGCGAACGTCGAGGTCGCCAGCAGACCGAGCCAGTCACCCAGGGACGACAGGCCGAGGACCGCCCACAGGCGGCGGAACGGCCGGATGCGCACGATCGCCTTGAGCTCCGCCACGCCGGACAGGTCCACCTGGCTGGACGCGGATGGCTTCGTCCGGCCGGCCGTCCCGGACTCCGGAGACGCCGGCGACGCCGTCTGCTGCTGGCCGCTGCCGGCCGGATTCTCGGTGCTGATCAGCGCTCCTCCACCCCTGACCACCCCGTCCGGGTGGCTACCCACAGGTCACTGTAACCGCGCGACCCCTTCCCGACTGCCCGTTGTCACCTGTGTTCACCGGGGTCCTCGTCACTGTGGAGCCATTCATCGCCGCCTGAACGTCATACGCGAGGATGCTTCGCATTGATCCGGGGACCGGTCACCGTGCACCTGTGCCCACCTACCGGGGCGAGGGCAAGGCGTTCCTCGGGCAGTCCGTACGGTGATCTAGTGCGATGGCGGGATGCGATGCAGCGGAACCTGTACGGGCCGGAGGGCTTCTTCACCAGCCCGGGGCCGGGGCCGGCCGGGCACTTCCGCACCAGCGCGCACGCCTCCCCCGCGTTCGGTGGCGCCATCGCGACCCTGGTGAGCCGCGTCGACACCGCGCTCGGCCAGCCGAACCGGCTGGACGTGGTCGACTACGGCGGGGGCCAGGGTGAGCTGCTCACCTCCGTGCTGGCCGCCCTGCCCGAGGACGTCGCGGCACGGGTACGGCCGGTCGTGACGGAACTCGCCCCGCGTCCTGCCGGGCTCGTGGACGGGATCGAGTGGACCGCCACGCTGCCCGACGACATCGTCGGAGTCGTGATCGCCACCGAACTGCTCGACAACGTGCCGATCGACGTGGTCGAGGTCGACGACGTCGGCGCGGTCCGGTACGTGCTGGTCGACGCGGGCGGCGAGGAGCGCCTCGGGCCGGAGGTCGAGCCGGCCGACGCGGCGTGGCTCGACCGGTGGTGGCCGCTCGACGAGGCCCCGCCGGGTACCCGGGCCGAGATCGGCGCGCCCCGCGACGCCGTCTGGGCCGGCACGGTCGGGGCGCTACGGCGGGGTCTCGCGCTGGCCGTCGACTACGGGCATCTGCGTGAAGGCCGGCCGGCCTTCGGCACGCTCACCGGCTTCCGCGACGGCCGTCAGGTGCTGCCGGTACCCGACTGCACCCGTGACCTCACCGCACACGTCGCTTTCGACTCGGTCGCGGCGGCGGGGACGGCCGCGGCGGGCGTACCCGCGCGCCTGTCCAGCCAGCGCGACTCGCTGCGGGCGCTCGGGATCGGCGGCGAGCGGCCACCGCTCGCCCTCGCGTACCGCGATCCGCAGGGCTACCTGCAGGCCCTCGCGCAGGCCGGCGCCGGCGCCGAGCTGACCGACCCGGCCGGCCTGGGCGGGCACTACTGGCTGCTCCAGCCGGTCGGGCTGGATCCCGCCACGTTGTGAAACTATTCAAGGCGTGACTCGTGAGCTGACCATCGGCACCGGTACTGGCCTGGAAACCAGCGACATGGTGCTCAACATCGGCCCGCAGCACCCGTCGACCCACGGGGTGCTGCGCCTCAAGCTCGTCCTCGACGGCGAACGGGTGGTCCACTGCGAGCCGATCATCGGGTACATGCACCGCGGCGCGGAGAAGCTGTTCGAAGCGCGTGACTACCGGCAGATCATCGTGCTCGCCAACCGGCACGACTGGCTGTCGGCGTTCAACAACGAACTCGGCGTGGTCCTCGCCGTCGAGCGGCTCATGGGGCTGGAGGTCCCCGAGCGCGCCGTCTGGCTGCGCACCGCCCTCGCCGAACTGAACCGGGTGCTCAACCACCTGATGTTCCTCGGCTCCTACCCCCTGGAGATCGGCGCGATCACCCCGGTGTTCTACGCGTTCCGTGAGCGCGAGACCCTCCAGGCGGTCATGGAGGAGGCGTCCGGCGGCCGGATCCACTACATGTACAACCGGGTCGGTGGCCTGAAGGAAGAGGTACCCGCCGGCTGGACCAAGCGGGCCCGGCTCGCCATCGACGAGGTCCGCCGGCGCATGCCCGACCTCGACAACCTGATCCGGCGCAACGAGATCTTCCTGGCCCGTACGTCGGGCGTCGGCGTGCTGACGGCCGAGGAGGCGGCCGCGTTCGGCGCCTCCGGGCCGGTCGCGCGGGCCAGCGGACTCGACTTCGACCTGCGCCGCGACGAGCCTTATCTCGCGTACGACCAACTCGACGTCCCGGTCGTCACGCGTACCGCCGGGGACTGCCACGCCCGTTTCGAGTGCATGCTCGACCAGGTTTACGTGTCACTGGACCTGGCGCAGGTCTGCCTGGACCAGGTCGACCGGATCACCGGGCCGGTCAACACCCGGCTGCCCAAGGTCGTCAAGGCGCCGGAGGGGCACACGTACGCGTGGACCGAGAACCCGCTGGGCATCAACGGCTACTACCTGGTGTCCCGGGGCGAGCGGACACCGTGGCGACTGAAGCTGCGCACCGCCTCGTACGCCAACGTGCAGGCGCTGTCGAGCCTGCTCCCGGGGTGCCTGGTGCCGGACCTGATCGCGATCCTGGGGTCGATGTTCTTCGTGGTCGGCGACATCGACAAGTAACGCCGTCAGCGCCAGCGATCGTCGCCGGTGGCGCGGGGCGAGCGGGCCCGGCGCGCCTCCTCCTCCCACTCCTGCAACCAGCTCGAGGCGCTCGGCTCCGACGGTGTGGCCGGAAGGGCGGCCTGCGCGCCGCGCCGCTCCTGGCTCGGGGCGGGCCGGCTCCGGGTCGGCTCGCCGGGCGACTGCCCGAACCGGTCGGGCTGCGCCTCCAGGCCCCAGTACGGGTCGGAGCCCCCGCCACGTTCCCACTGGCTCTCGGGTGCCCGGTGCGGCTCGGGACCGCGGCCCTCGTCGCGGCGCACGGCCGCCCATCTGCCTTCGACGCGCAGTTCGGTGCCTGACTCGTCGCTGTGCATCGCGGCCCGCCGCTCACCCACCCGAAGCTCGTGGCCGTGCTCGTCCCTGCGCGCGCTCGCCCAGCGGTCCCCTGCGTGCACTCCGGAGATGAAGCCGGAGCCGTCGCTGTCCGGTTCCGGAGCCCGCCAACCGTCCTGGCTCCCGCCGCCCCAGGCATGCGAACCCGACCGGGCGTCGCCGTACCGGGGCTCGGAGTAGCGCGCCTCGGCGTGCCGGTCACCGCCCCGGTGCTGCTCCTCGTCGAGGCGCTGGCGCAGCAGCCGCTCGCTCCAGGACTCGCCGGACTCGGCGTCGCGCGACTGGGCCGCCCGATCCGGGCGCCGTTGGGCTGGCACGACCGGGGGCGGTGCCATCCGGTTGCCGCCGTACACCGTGCCGGTGCCGCTGTCGTTCTGGTCGACGATCGTCTGCCTGGTGACCTTGACGGTCTCGGTGTGCCGGACGACGCCGTGCGGCGCGGCCATGGGCGGAACGCCGCTGGGAGTGGAGGTCATCGGTGGGGGCGGCGCCGTCATGGGCGGAACCGGCGGCGCGATGCGATGCGCCGGCGCGGCGTCCCGGTCCACCCGTACCCGAAGGTTCTCGACCTCGCCGCGCAGCGAGTTGACCGACTCCTGGAGGGTGACGACCCGCTCGCCGAACGCCTTGTGCGTGGCGCGCGCGGCCGTCGTGATGTCCTCGCGCACGTCGTCGCGGAGGATGTCCAACTCCTCGAAGAGCATGTCCTCGATCTCGCCGCGGACCGAGTCGGAGTCGCGGCGCAGCACCAGCGCGGTACCGATGAGCGCGACCGCGATGACGGCGAGCAGCACGGCGAACCGCAGGAGACTGGGGTTGTCGCCGACGAGAAGAACCAACAGCGCGGCGACCGGGGCCAGCCCGACTCCGGTCCACAACAGACCCGGCACCAAGGGCAGCCCGGCTCGTGGTTGCTGGATGTCCGCAGCCGGCATGGCTGTAGACCTTACTCAAGAGCGGGGCTGTATGAAATGGCCGGACGCAATCGCCGGCGGCGATGGCCGGACGACAAATCCGCCCTGGTGGCAACGGATTCGCGCGCCGGTCATCGCCGCCGGCGACAACTACGTCAATTCACAACGAACGCGTCAACTCGTGGCGAACGCCGCGTCTGAGGACAGTACAAGTCCGATGGAGACGGCCCCGGTCCGCAGCGCGTTCTTGGTCTGCGGACCGCCGGCGTCCAAGCTGGCGAACTTGCCGAACTGCATCTTGTACGTCTGCTCGAGCCCCGGCTGGCAGAACGGCCGCTGCGGGCACTCGGCCGGCCCGCCCAGCACGGTCGCCCTCCCCGAGCACTTGTCGGCGAACTCGGACAGCGTGCTGACCTTGTACTTGTCGGCGAAGGCCTTGGTGACGGCGAACGCGTTCTGGTCGGCGGCCTGGGACGGCTTGCCGAACTTCAGCCCGACCTTCGACCCCAGGTCCGTGAGCGCGGCGACCGTCTTGTCCAGGTCACCACTTGCGAGCGGAGCCGGGGACGCGCCGTTGGCCTTCTTGTTGAGGAACTCGGTCAGCGTGCCGACGTACTCGGGCACGACCTGGATGTCGCCCTTCTCCAGCGCGGGCTCGTACAGTTCCCGGTTTCCGATCTTCTGAACGGTCGCCTGGTAGCCGGCGGCCTCCAGCGCGATGCGGTACAGCTCGCCGAGGGTCTCGTTCTCGCTGAAGTTCGCCGCGCCGATGGTGATCTTGCCGCCAGCCCCCTTGGCGATGCCGGCGAGCTTGCCGCTCGCCGCGAACTCCTCGGCCGCCGCCTTCGGGGTCTTGCGGTCGACGTCGGTGGCCTTGTTGAGCGCGACCAGTTCCTTGGCCCCGACCGCGGTGGAGACCTTGTCCAGCGCGGCGACCAGCGTCGGGTCGGCGGCCTTGGCGTTGATCGCCGGGATCAGGTTGTCGACCGCCTGCAACTTCTTGTCGTCGGTCAGCATGACCAACTGCTCGCCGGCGACCGGCACGCAGCCGGCCCCCTGTACGTCCTTGGCCGCCTGGGTGCCCGACGATCCGGCCTTGCCGCAGCCGGCCGCGAGGCCAACCGTGGCCAGCCCGACCGCGACGCCGAGTGCAGCTCGCATAACGGTACGCATATAAAGCCCGCCTTCCGTGTCCCGGCGCGGCTGTCGCAGCCGGCCGCGTGTCCGACGGGCGGAAAGATCATTTCCGCCGCCCGTTCGACCTTAGACAACCTGGTGATCTTTACATCGGCAAGCAGATAAGTCCGGATGGTGGTGTTCGCCACCTAACACTTTGACAACAACCCCGTTAAATGCGGCGGAGCGAGCCCGGCGTGACGAGGCGCTGCACCCCGGCCAACAGCGCCTCCACCAGCAGCGCAAGCCCGGCGATGAGCAGCCCCCCGGCGAGGATCTGCCCCGCGCTCTGCAGCCCGAACCCGGCCGCCACGATCATGCCCAGACCCCCGCCGTTGACCAGCGCGGCCAGCCCGGCGGTCGCCACGACCTGGACCGCCGCCGTACGCAGCCCGGCGGCGAGGTACGGCACCCCGAGCGGCAGCTCCACCCGCCACAGCAGTTGCCACCCCGACAGGCCCATGCCGCGGGCCGCGTCGCGCACCTCCGCGTCCACCTCGCGCATCCCGGTGTGGGCGGTGGCCAGCAACGGGGGTGCCGCGAACACGGCCAGGGCGAGGATCACCGGCCGGGCGCCGAAGCCGACAGCCGTCAGCGGCAGGATCGTCAGCAGGGCGACGACCGGGATCGCCTGGGTCGCGTTCGACAGCGCGACAACCAGACCGCTGCCCCGGCCGCGCCGGCCGAGCGCGATCCCGGTCGGCCATGCGACGAGGCAGGCCAGCAGCAGCGCTCCGCCGCACAGCCGCAGGTGCTCGAGCAGCCGAGCCACGATTCCGTCGGGATTTGTCCAGTTCAACGGGTCGTTGAGCCAATTCATCATCTGCTGGACGCTGTTCATGCGCCGGCTCCCGTCCGCCGCCACGGGGTCAGCAGCCGGCCGACACCGGCGAGCAGCAGGTCCAACAGCACGGCCAGCAGGATGCAGAGGACCGCTCCGGCCGCGATCGGCGCCTTGTGGAAGTTGTTCCAGAAGCCGCCGATGATCAGTTGCCCGAACCCACCCCTGCCGACCAGTACGCCGACGGTGACCAGCGCCACCGTCGACACCGTCGCCAGCCGTACTCCGGTCACCACCGCCGGCAGGGCCAGCGGCAACTCGACCCGCAGCAGGCGGGACAGGCGGCCGTACCCCATCGCCGACGCCGCCTCCTTGACATCCGCGGGCACCTGGGACAGGCCGGTCACGGCGCTACGGATGACGAGCAGCAGCGCGTACAGCACAAGGCCGGTGAGCACCGTACGCCGACTCAGGCCGAAGATCGGAACGATGAACGAGAACAGCCCCAGGGACGGGATGGTGTACAGCACCCCGGCCGATGCGAGGATCGGGCCGGTGAGCGGCCGTACCCAGTACGCCAGGACGGCGAGGGGCATGCCGATCACCACGGCCAGCGCGACCGCTTCGACCGTGAGGGAGAGGTGCTCCACGGCGAGCGCCCGGATAGTGTCGGCGTTCGTACGCAGGTACGCCCATGAGAACCACGGGTTGGCCGCAGCGGACTGGGCGAGGAAGGACATGAGTGGACGGTACCCGGACTGACGACAGCGCCGCGCCTATCCTGTTCGAGGGTGTGAGCAAGCGGTACGCCGACGGCACGGTCGCGGTGGAGAACCTGACGCTCGACCTGGCCGCCGGCGAGTTGACCGTTTTGATCGGGCCGTCCGGATGCGGCAAGTCGACCGTGCTTCGCATGGTCAACCGGCTCGTCGAGCCGACGGCCGGGCGTGTACTCGTCGACGGCGAGGACGTGATGACGGCCGACCCGGTCGCCCTGCGCCGGCGGATCGGGTACGTCATCCAGCACGTCGGGCTGTTTCCGCACCAGACCGTACGCGCGAACGTCGGCACCGTGCCCCGGCTGCTCGGCTGGCCGAAACCACAGGTCACCGAACGCACCGATGAGCTGCTGGAACTCGTCGGGCTGGACCCGGCGCGCTTCGGTCCCCGGTACCCACATGAACTCTCCGGCGGCCAGCGCCAGCGGGTCGGGGTGGCCCGGGCCCTGGCTGCCGACCCGGTCGTGCTGCTGATGGACGAGCCGTTCTCGGCCGTCGACCCGATCGTGCGGGGCCGGCTGCAGGACGAGTTCCGGCGGCTGCAGGAGACCGTACGCAAGACGATCCTGCTCGTGACCCACGACCTGGACGAGGCGGTGCGACTGGGCGACCGGATCGCGGTGCTCGCGCAAGGGGGCCGGTTGCAGCAGTACGAGCGGCCGTCGGCGCTGCTCGCCGCGCCGGCCAACGAATTCGTCCGGGAGTTCGTCGGTACCGATCGCGCGATCAAGCGCCTCGGGGTGACCCCGATCCCCCGGGACGCGCTTCGCCCGCTACCTGCCGCCGTCGACGGCGCCGCCGTGATACCCGCCGACGCGACGCTGCAGGACGCGCTCGCGGCGCTGCTCGAGTCCGAGACCGGGTGGGTCGTCGTCAGTGACGGCACCACACCACTGGGCGTACTGACCCCCGACGACATCCACCGGGCCCTGCGGCAGCCCGGGGCCTAGCCGTCGGGCGGCCCCGGGCCTACGATCGCCGGGCGATCAACTGGGCCAGCCCGATGATCCATCCGGCCAGGAAGCCGTAGCTGGCACCTGCCGTGGCCCACACCAGCGCGACGTGCAGCGCGATCTGAGCCGAGAAGAGCGCGGCGACGAAACCGGCGAGCGCACCCGCGAAGATGCACGCGGTCCAGCCAAGGATAAAAGCGGCGAAACCACCTCGGATCCGCCCGAGTTCCGCCCCTGCCACGAGGGTGAGGAAGGCCGCGATGAGGACGACGACCAGGATCGCCTTGAGGTCCTGCGCCAACAGGTCCCGAGCCGGGGCCCCGCCGTCGAAGGACCAGTGCGGCCAGGCGAGCGTGCGGAAGAACAGCCCGCCGGCGGTGGCGCCCGTGGTGTTGCTGTTGACCCAGTCCGCGAAGATCGGACTACCGCACACCACCACGAGGGTCAGCGCGGCGAGCGTACCGACACCCACCGCGCCACGATGACGCGCCCCAGCGAAAGCCATGAATGAGTAATGCCCTGTCTTCGAAAGCCAGCCGAAGGCAGCATCATATCGGGCATTTAGGGCGCATCCGAAGATCGGGACAGGTAGTCGATGAACGCGGCGCGCAGCAGCGGCTCCGCGTCGCCGTACCCGTGACCGGTGAACTCGCGCCAGAGCGCCACCGCGTCCTCCACGGAAGCGCCGACGGCCCCGAGCGAGGCGTCCAACTCCTCCGTGTCGTCGGCATGTGGCAGGTGGCGCAGCACCGACCAGAAGAAGCCGAGATCCCGGCGCTCGACCGCGCGCACGAAGGCTCGCTTGCGCAACTCTTCAGTGGACAGCGCGTCCAGCTCAGCGAGGCGATCGGTGGTCATGACACACCAGCCTAATCGCCGACGTCAGCGGCCGCTCCAGTCATCACGCCAGCGGTCGTCCGCGCTCGACGCCGGCAACGGACTGGTCCACCCCATCGACCGGGGACCGCTCCAGCCCTCATCGTCGCCGGGCCCGGTCGCGGCCGTCGGGCTGACCGTCCGCCACCGCTCGGACTCGTCCGGAAAGGTCGGGTGTGGCCGGCCGAACGCCTCGACCAGCCGGGTGGCGACCAGGCCCACGCCGATGGCACCCGCGGCGATGGCCAACTGCGACACTCCCGGATGAGTGATCCGCAGGTACCGGATGACCAGGGCCAGCAGCACCGCGGCCAGCAGGGTCCCGAACAGGCCGCCCCGGCGGCCGAAGCCACTGGTACCGCCGAGCAGCGCGCCACCCAGCGCGAGCCCGGTGAGGACGAGCGACGTGTCGGCCGGCTCGACCCGGCGGTCCTGCATTGCCGTCAGCACCCCGGCGGCTGCGGCGAACACCGACGACCCGAGCAGCGCGGCGACGCTGACGGTGGCGGCCGCGCCACCGCGCCGGTCCGCCGGGTCGCCCACCGGGCGGACCCTACCGAGCGTGCGGCGCACCGGCCTGATCGAGCCGAGCAGGCCCCCCACGACAGCGAGCGCCGCGAACCCGGCGAACCAGTAGACCGCATGGGACACCGGCTGGTACGACCCGCGCGGCAGTTCCAGCGTCTGGTGATGCCGCTGGATCCAGAGCACGACGCCGAGGCCGGCGCCGAAGCTGGCCGCCCACGCCGGTACGTGCAGGCCGACGGTCACGAGTGCGATCAGGGCGCCGACGGCGAGCGCGAACGCGCCGGCCTGCGCCGCTGACACGAGGACCCCCCGATTGGCGTGCTCGGCGAAGTACAGCGCCGACGCGAGCGCGACGGGCCCGATCGCGAGGTTGGGCGAGGCGGCGCGCAGGCTCAGCCCGGCACTGACGGCAAGCAGTCCGAGGATGGTCGCGGAGATCATCAAAGTACGCAGGCCGTCGCCGGTCACGGCGAAGCGGCTGTCCCGGTACAGCACGTACCCGATGACGCCTACGCCGAAGAGCAGCAGCAACTCCCACACGAGATGTACGCCCAGACGGTCCCGCCCGGGCTCGCCGTGCGCCGGGTCGTCGAACACGTCTTCGAGATTCGCGAGACCGTAGCCGCGCCCCGCGACGCCGTCCTCCTCGCCGCGGTAGTCCAGCCCGCTGCGCTGGTCCCGGTCGCTTCGAAAATGCGAATCGTCGTAGGCCATGAGCAGTGCCTCCTGCTGCGTCGCGGCGGCCGGCCGCCCGCCACAGCCACTGCGACCGGTTCCGGTGCACGGTACTCGCGCAGGTGCGCGCGCGACAGCCCCGACGTCAGACGCCGCCGGACCGGCCGCCCGACCGCTCGCCGCCGGGCCGGTCCTCGCCGATCCGATCCTCGTCGGGCGGAGTGGGCGGCACACGGCAGGCGCGCTCCAGCCACAGCCCGGCGAGCGTGAGGCCGAGCGCGCCGACCAGGCCCACGATCGCCGGCGGCAGATCCTGGCCGACGTGGGCGATCTGGGTGCGCTGCGGCAGCAGCCACGCCAGCAGACCCGCGTACACACCGGTGAAGAGGGCGCCACCGAGCGCCGAAGCCTTGGCGAGAACCACGTACCAGGCCACGGTCAACGGGTTGACCGGCAGTGTGCCGTCCTTGCGGTCGATGCGGGCTTTCGTGCTCGGCGCGAGCACCGCCTCGACGAGAGCCAGCCCGATCATGACGAACGGCGGCAGCCACGGCAGCGTCGGCATGTCGCCGTAGAAGTGGCTGATCACCAGCCAGGCCACAGCGGCCATCGCCAGCGCCGCCACGAACAGGGTCGATGGGTTCGTGGGCCGCATTCGCGGCTCGGGCGTCCGCTCTGGAGGCGTGCTCATCGTCATGGCTCCAAGGACAGCTCAGCGCATGGGCGCAAGGTCGGCAGATCGGCGGCGACGGGGTCGGCGCGAACAAGGTCGTAGACCCAGCCGTGCCCGGGCAGTTGCGCGTACGGCTGAATGTCCAGCCAGGGCCTGAGCACGAACGCACGCTGGTGCGCCCGAGGATGCGGCAGCACGAGGTCGGGGTCGTCGGAGACGACTGACGCCCCTTCCGCGGTCCAGACCGTGATCACGTCAACGTCCAGCGTACGCGGCGCGTACTGCCATCCGGGGTCCCGAGCCCGACCGGCGGTCTGCTCGAGTTGACGGGCTCTGGTCAACCAGGCATACGGGTCGTCATCGTCGTCAACGGCCAGTACGACCGCATTGAGGTACGGCGGGGACTCACGCCCGTCCGGCCCCGGCCCGCCCCAGGGTGGCGTCTCGTACACGCCGGAGACCGCCATGACGACGTCGCCGAGCGCCGCGACCGCCTCCCGCAGGTGCGCTGCCCGATCGCCCAGGTTGCTGCCCAGCGAGAGAACGGCCCGGGTCATGGCCGCTCCCCCGCGCGGCGGCTCGGTTCTCCCGCGCCACGGCGCAGGGTGACCGCGACATCCGCGAACTCGTGCGGGATCGGAGCCTGCGGTTTGTGAACCGTGACCGTCGCCGCCGACACCCGACCATCGAGCAGGCATGCCGTAGCCAAGCGGTCGGCGAGCGTCTCGATGAGGTTGACCGGCTCACCCTCGACGATCTTCACCAGCCGCTCGGCCAGCTCGCCGTAGTGGACCGTGTCGGCGACGTCGTCACTGGCCGCGGCCGTGGAAAGGTCCAGCTCCAGGACCACGTCGACCACGAAGTCCTGGCCCTCGGCACGCTCGAAGTCGTACACGCCGTGGTGTCCCCGTGCCCGCAGGCCGGTAAGGGTGATTCGGTCGTTCATCGGCAAGCCTCCACGGTCTGCCATACCCGGATCGCGTCCACCGTGTCGCGGACCTCGTGCACGCGTACCCCCCACGCGCCGGCCGCGACCGCGAGCAGCGAGGTGGCGGCCGTGGCGGCATCCCGCTCGGCCGGCGGCCGCGGCGTTCCGTCCGGCCCGCTGAGCAACCTGCCGAGGTACGACTTGCGGCTCGCCCCGACGAGAACCGGCAGCCCCAGCGCCACCACGGCGTCGAGGTGCGCGGACAGCCGCCAGTTGTGCTCAGCCTTCTTGGCGAAGCCGAGACCGGGATCGAGGATGAGCCGGTCGCGTGCGACGCCGGCGGCCACCGCCGCGTCCACCCGCTCGGACAGTTCGGCGCACACCTCTTTCACCACGTCGTCGTAGACGGCGAGTTCGCCCATGCGCCGCGAGTGGCCCCGCCAGTGCATCAGGATCCACGGGCAGCCGGCATCCGACACCACCCGGGCCATGTCCGGATCGGCCAGGCCGCCGGAGACGTCGTTGACCACGCTGACGCCGGCCTCCAGCGCCGCCGCGGCCACGGTCGCGCGCGTGGTGTCGATGCTCATGGACACACCCGCAGCGGCCAGCTCGCGGATGACCGGCAGAACGCGTGCGAGCTCTGTGGCGGCGTCGATCCGCGCGGAGCCCGGGCGGGTCGACTCCCCACCGATGTCCACCAGGTCGGCGCCGTCGGCGATCATCTGCCGGGCGTGCGCCACGGCCGCGTCGACGTCCGCGTACCGCCCGCCGTCGGAGAAGCTGTCCGGAGTCACGTTGAGGATGCCCATGACAACGGGGTGTCGTGCGGCGAGCAGGTCAGTCACAGTGATGACGTTACCTACCGCTGCTCACGCCTGTCGTGCGGCCGTCGTGGCAGCCGGCGCTACTGGCAACGTATCGGTCAGCTTGTTGATAAGAGGGCCTTCAACGTACTCTCAGCGAGTGGGCGCTATTCAGTCTGTTTATGGCACCGAACGCCTCCTACCAGGGCAAAAGCCTGGATAGCAATGCACGTCCGGCCCCGTTCCAGGGGGCGGGATGAGCACCACCAGCGCCCCATCATCGGCAAGGCTGTACACGCGGCGGCGAACGCGCACCGGGAAGGTTGATCGATGATGCTCATAGAGGTTGGCCAGGCGATGTGGGGACACGCTCTGGCGCCACCGAGCGCCGTCCTCGCGGCTCCTGGCGAGATCAACACCGAGGGAATCCTCTCCTTCTTCGCCAGCAAGATCGCACCGATCCTGCTGGCCGTCCTCGGCGTGATCTTCATCGGCCGAGCCAGCAAGGGTGAGGTCTCGCGCGTGCTGACCAGTTCGGCGATCGCCATCATCGGTCTCGCGTTCATCGCGGGCGCGGCCACGCTCCTCGTCGTCGGCGACTCATTGATCAAACTATTCTTCAAATAGGCCGAGACGGGACTGAAACGACCTGCGAGACAAGTAGGCGACGATGCGGCTCCGTACCGACGACGACATCTATCGGGCGAGGCTCGTATACCTGGGCCCGCCCGGGTACACCTTGCCGGTCCAACTCCCGTACGCCCAGTACGGGCTCTTCGTCCTGCTAGTGCCGTTCTATATGTTTCTGCACTGGCTCCTCACCTTCCAGGGACCCGATCTCTTCCCAGCCTGGGAGATCGCGCTCGCGATGGTCACCACATCACTGGTGTTCCGCTACGTCGACCCCGATCGGCCGGCGCGGATGGTCATCCGCACCGCGCTGACCGACTGGCGGCACACCCGGGAACCACGCCACGAGCAACGCGATGCGCGCTTCGTCGCGCGTCGGATACGCATCCGTGAGGAGTTGGGATGACGCGGCGAGGTTTCGATGCCGAGACAGCCGGAGTCGACGACGACCAGGCAACCTGGATCGACTACGACGGTGGCCTGCAAGCTGTCGCCGAAGGCGGCCGGGTCGCCGTCCTGCACGGCGGCGGATCGGACGTACCCGACGATGTCGACTCGCCATTCCTCGGCCTGGTCGAGGCGCCGAGCGGCCCGCGGGAGGGGAAGAACGGCAGCACCGCCCGGCGCGACACCACCCAGCTCACGGTCGAGCCCACCGGCCGGATCCTCGCAGCCCCGAACGCCGACAGCGACCGGAACGGCGCCGCGTTACCGGGCGCGGACGCCCTCGACCCGCCGACCGGCGCGAGCCGGGTCCGCGAACCCGGCGATCGGCCCGCCGCAGACCGTACCCTCCCGGCGCAGCCCACCCGCAAGACCGAACGTGCGGTGGCGCGCACCCAGGAAGCTCCGCCGCCCCACGGACGCAGCCCCCTCGGCAAGATTCCCCGGCCCCGGCACCGGGACCGTGACCCCGCCGTCGAACTCGCGATCACCGAGATCGCCGGGCACCTGACGTTCACCCCGAACTCGGTCACGGCGTGGTACTGGCTGCCCGAAGTGCGGTGGGCGTTCCGTCCCGACGCGGAGCGCGAAGCGCTGCTGTCGGCCATCTCCGAGCAGTACGCCGGCCTGGCCGGTTTCCGCATCCACCTGCGCCGGACGACCCGGCCGTTCCCTGCCGACCAGTGGGCCCGCGTGGTCGACGCGCACGCGCCGAACCCGCTCCCGGCCGTACCCGGCGCACCGTCCTGGTCGGACCACCTCGTCGCAGCCCAGCGGCACCTGCTATCGGTCAACCATGCCGAGGGCCAGACCTACCTGGGCATCACCTTCGCGCGGCGCACCCTCGGCGACACTTTCTCCGAAAAGGTCGGCCGGCTGTTCGGCAAGGGCGTCAGCGGCGGCGAGCGCCGGCGGATGGCCCGGACCATCGAGCAGTTCGACGAGGTGCTCGGCGCCTTCGGCATGCGCGGACGGCGGGTGACCGTCGAGGAACTGGAGTGGTTGCTGTACCGGTCGGTCGCGCTCTGCATGCAGCCGCCGGTCGCCCTGTCCCCTGTGGACAACGGCACCTGGGAACGCGGCGATCTGCTCGCCCTCACCGAGCAGATCGAGCGCTACCGCACCCCGTACGGCTCGACCGTCAAGCTCGTCAACCGGATGACCGGCGAGGAGCGGCACGTAGCCGTACTGACGGTGGGCCGGATGGAGCCCCTCGACATCCCGGAGCGCCACGAGCCGTGGATGCACTTCCACGAACGGCTGCCGTGGGCGATGGAGCTTTCCTCGCGCGTGGACATCCTCGGCCCCTCCGATTCGTTCCGTAACCTCGAGCACCGGCTGCGCCTCATCCGCTCCCAACAGGTCGACTACGCCGAGCACGGCATCGACGCGCCGCCGGAGCTGGAGCGCCTGGCCAAGCGCGCGCTGACCATCGGCGACGACATCACCACCGGGCTGCCGGTGGACTCGTCCCGGGCACACGGCTGGCACCGCATCGCGGTCAGCGGCCGTACCCGCGAGGAGTGCCTGGAGCGGGCGCGGCGGTTGACCCAGCTCTACTCCCGCGAGATGCGCATCTCGCTGCAGCACCCGAAGAACCAGGACTGGCTGGCCCGGGAGTTCATCCCCGGCGAGCCCCTCGCCAACACCGGCTACCTGCGGCGGATGCCCATCAAGCTGTTCGCCGCGGCGCTGCCCCAGGCCGCCTCGACCGTCGGCGACCGCCGCGGCGACCTCATCGGGCGCACCGCCGGCACCTGCCGGCGCCCCGTGTTTCTGGACCTCCACTTCCCGATGGAGGTGCGGGAACGGTCCGGCCTCGCCGTATTCGTCGCCGAGCCCGGCGGCGGCAAGTCGACGCTGCTGGGTGCGCTGGGCTACCTCGCCGCCCGCCGCGGCGTACAGGTGACGCTGCTCGACCCGTCCGGCCCGCTGGCCCGGCTGTGTTCGATGCCGGAGCTCGCGCCGTACTCCCGGGTGCTCAACCTGACCGGTTCGGAGCAGGGCACCCTGGCCCCGTACGCGCTGATCCCGACCCCGCAGCGCTCACACTTCACCACCGGGCCCTCCGGAGACCGCGAGTTCGAGATCGCCGTCTCCAACGCGCGGGCCGAGCGGCGGATGCTCGTACAGGACATCTGCATGATGCTCGTACCGCCGCAGGTTGCGCGGGAGGCGTCAACCGCCACCCTGCTGCGCCACGCCGTACGCCAGGTTCCGGCGGAAGAAACGTCCACGCTGGACGACGTGGTGACGCTGCTGCACAGCATCGGCGACGACGAGTCGAGAGAGTTGGGCAACCTGCTCCTGGACACCGCCGAGATGCCGCTCGCGACGCTGTTCTTCGGCTCCCCTGCGTCCGGCGCACTGTCGTCGGACACGGCGTTGACGGTCATCACCATGGCCGGGCTCCGGCTGCCCGACCTGAAGATCGAGCGCGAGTACTGGTCGGCCGAGGAGTCGCTCGCCCTGCCGATGCTGCACACCGCGCACCGGCTCGCCGTACGCCGCTGCTACTCCGGCGAGATGCACCGGCGCAAACTGGTCGGCCTCGACGAGGCGCACTTCATGGAAGGCTGGCGGTCCGGCCGCTCCTTCCTGGTCCGCCTCGCCCGGGACAGCCGGAAGTGGAACCTCGCCGCACTGGTCGCCTCGCAGAACCCGCGCGACATCCTCGGCCTCGACGTGCAGAACCTGGTATCCAGCGTGTTCGTCGGCCGGATCGCCGAAGACACCGAGATCGCCGCGGAGGCGCTGCGCCTGCTGCGCGTACCGACCGGAGTCGGGTACGAGCAGACGCTCGCCGCGCTGTCCCAGGTGGACGCCTCGTCACAGGCGCGACTGGGGTTCCGCGAATTCGTGATGCGGGACGTCGACGGACGCGTACAGAAGCTGCGCGTCGACGTGTCGTACGTCCCGGACCTGTTGAAATACCTGGACACCACGCCTACGGCCGCCGGTCCCGCGCCGGTGTTGCCACCTATCCAGCCCCACGACCCGGAGGACTGATCGGTGGAGGCGAAACTCCAGCACCGGGTAGCGTCCCTGGTGCTGGCCGTGTTCGTGGGTGCCGTGGCGACGCTCTTCGCAGGCGTGGGACCGGCCACGGCCGCGCCCGTCCCTGTCACGGAGGGACCGAGTGGTCTGTGCACCACGGACGAGTGGCGCAACCCCGCCAACTTCGACAAGTGCGTCGGTGGGCTGAAGGATCTGAGCCAGTCACGGATCCAGTGCGTACAGGCACCGACGCCAGGAGCGCCGGACTCGGGAATGGCCGGCTGGTTCGCGTCTCCATCGGATGAACGGCTACGCAAGCTCGGCAAGCCACATCTGTATACCGACTACGGCTATGCCGGCTACGACTACACGACTTACGACATTGGCTGCGCCCAAACGGTTATGCACCCGGACTACAAGTTCGAGAACACAGTGGCCAATGGCGAATTCATGGTGGCAACGGCGATTATCGGCGCATCCAACGCACTACGCGAACGGGCGTGGGACCCGAAGACTATGTGGGGATGGGCCGACCCTCTCGTAGAGAAGGCGACAAAGGGGGTTTATGACCGAGTCTTCACTGTCTTCGGCGCGATTACGCTGGCAGTCATCGGCCTCTACCTCTTGTGGCGTTCCCGCCAGTCCGACATGTCAAGCGCGATGACAACAGCTGGTTGGGCTGTCTTGGTTATGGTGGTCGTAACGGCTCTCGCGCATTGGCCAACATGGTCCGCCAACATAGCTGACAAGACTCTGATCGGATCGCTGAACGTCATCCACGAAGCCGTAGGGCCGCCGAGCGATGTTCCTCAGGGCCCGTGTCCCGATCCTGCACCAGGGGCGTGCGATGACCATCGACCGCCGGCCGTGAGAGCAAGCGATACTGCAGCCGAGGGCATGCTTTACCGAAACTGGTTGCGCGGCACGCTCGGTTCAGCTGATAGCCAAACCGCACAGAAGTATGGACTTGTTCTTTACGACGCTAAGTCGTTCAGCTGGGGCGATATCAAGAAGATCCGCGAGCACCCTGATGTTCGTCAAGCGAACATAGACCGCAAGCAGAAGAACTGGATGAAGGTCGCCGAACAGATCAAAGAGGAAGACCCGGAGGCGTACGAGTACCTCCAGGGCACTAAAGGTATGGAGCGCATCGGTGCCGGCTTCATCGCAATCCTGGCGTCCTTGTTCTTTGCGATGTTTGACATCATCGCCTCGATCCTGGTGCTTCTGGGGTTCCTCATCTTCCGGTGGGCCGTCATCGCCACGCCGATTCTGGGCACTGTCGGCCTGCTCCGCCCGGCCGCCGGCGGACTTCGCCGGTTGGCCAACGCCGTGGTCGCGGCGATTTTCAACATCATCATTTTCGGCACCGGAGCGGCTATCTACCTGTTCGCCGTTGACCTGGTGATGAGCACCGCGTCGCTTCCCGGTTGGCTTCAGGTCGTGCTGATCTGGCTTACCGGCGTGGTCGGCTGGCTGCTGCTTCGGCCGTACCGGCGGATCACCCAACTCGGCGGAAAAGACTCCTCACGAGCCGTCACCTCGGTCGGCAGTTGGCACCGACTGTTCTTCCGGGACGTGCGGACCGCTGCCGCACTGAAAATCATCGAGGAAGGCGGCACCAACGAGCCGGTCGGTGGTCGAGGAGGTGTACTGGCACAGACCAGCCAACGGCCCGAATCGCGCAGCGAGTCGGTGGTGGCCGCCGGAGGCAGCGGTGCCGACGTCGCGGAGGCGGGACGTCCGGAGCGCACAGCCAGCCCGGAGCCGGCGACCAGCGCGCCGGCAGCCAGCCAGCGCCGCCGGGCCGAGGGTGGTCAGCGCTGGACTGAGCCCGACGTCGTGGACGGGCCACCGACGTACACCGTGTATCGGCCTGATTCCGGGGACGTGACGGTGCCCGCGAACTCGGTTCATCGGCCAGAGTCGGCACCGATGCCCAGGTGAGGTGAGATGCGCCCGGTCCTGCGACTGCTCGGTACACGTTACGGCGTAGCCCTCGTGCTCGCCCTGCTCGTCCTGGGCATCGTCGGAATCACGCGCGCAGTCGCTGGGTCTTACCAGGCGACAACGTTCGGACCCGCGGTCGAGCCATCATTCAGCAGCAGCATCGACCCGACCGCGGGAGACGACAGCGTACTAACTCCCGATAGCCCGGCGCCGCCGAGCACCAGCCCAGGCGCACCGGAGCCCGCGAAGGTCGCGATCGATTTTGTGCAGGCCTGGCTCAACCACACCGGTGTGACAGCCGAGCAGTGGCGAGCGGGCTTCGCCAAGTACGCCACCTCTGCGCTGCGTGACAAGCTCAAGGACACCGATCCGGCGGGCGTCCCGGCGCAGCGGGTGACCGGCTCGGTCGTCCTCGAGAACCGCGCGGCTCAGTTCGTCGAAGCGAGCCTGCCTCTTGACTCGGGCACGGTGCACCTGCGACTCCTCTCTACCAACGGTCGGTGGCTCGTCGATGGGGTCGACTGGGAGCGCACATGACGACCGACTCTCAGGAACCCAGACGGATCCGCATCGGCTTGGTCATCGCGCTGACAGCAGCACTGGCCCTGTTGTGCTGCGGCGGCGGCACGGCCGCGTTCTTCCTGGACGGCTTGAACGGTTCGACCAACTCACAGGCGTTCGGGGCGGACTGCGGTAAGCGCGGGCTGGTCGTCGACCCCAACCGCACCTTCGAGCGGGTCGGTTCGCTCGGCGACGCCCAGATGCGTAACGCGGCCACCATCATCGCGGTCGGCCAAAAGATGCAGGTACCACCGCGCGGCTGGATCATTGCCGTCGCAACCGCACTACAGGAATCCAACCTGAACAACCTGGGCGACCTGGGCCCGAGAAACGACCACGACTCCCTGGGACTGTTCCAGCAGCGGCCCAGCCAGGGCTGGGGAACGCCCGAGGAAATCATGAACCCGGAGTACTCGTCCAGGAAGTTCTACGAAAAGCTGATCACGCTGCGCGACTGGGGGAAGATGCGGTTGACCGACGCGGCGCAAATGGTGCAGCGCAGCGCCTATCCCGACGCGTACGCCAAGCACGAGGGCAAAGCCGCGTTGATCGTCGACAAGCTCACCGACGGAGCCGCCCGAGCGGCAGGATCGCTGGTCGACCTACGCTGTGTCTTCCCTGGTGAGATCTCGGCGTCCGGTTGGACGATTCCGGTACGCGCCCTTGTCGGATCGGGTTTCCGCACCGCCGACCGCCCTAACCACTTCGGCGTCGATCTCGCGGTGGAGAAAGGTACGGAGGTGCACGCGGCATCCGCCGGAGTGGTCATCACCGCCCAGTGCAACGCCCATTCGGCGAACGGTGGGCCGTGGAGCTGCAACGTCGACGGTTCGCCCGCAATCGGGGGCTGTGGCTGGTACGTCGACATCCTGCACGCCGGCAACGTGATCACTCGGTACTGCCACATGGTCCGCAAGCCAGACGTCACGGTCGGCCAGACCGTCACGGCTGGCCAGCGGATCGGGTACTCCGGTTCAAGCGGCAACTCGTCCGGTCCGCACGTTCACTTCGAGGTGCACCTCAACGGCGACTCCAGCAACAACGGCGCGATCAATCCGTTGCCGTTCATGCAGCAGATGGGCGCTCCGCTCGGGCTCAACGAGCCGGTCGCGACAGCACCGGTCGGGACGGCATCGCCGTGACGGATCCACTCTCCGACTGGAGTTTCGATGCCCTGTCCGCCCCGACACCGGCGCCGACACTGCCGCTGCCCGCCGCAGCACATGGCTCCGTCCGGGGCCGTCGCGTGATCATCGGCCTTCCCGGACTCGGCTGGCGCGGTGACATGCGAGCCGACTCACCGGTGATACAGGGCAGCCGCACATACGTGCCGGTACTGGCGGAGCAGGAGTGGTATCGCGCGGAAGCTGAGCAGATCGAGGCGTTCGCTCCCATGGTGCCCATCGAGCGGGTATGGGTGGAGGTGGTCACATCATCGTCCACAATGGCAAAGAACGGTGAGCGCGACCTGATTTCACGGCTCGTGTCTCTCGACGCGCCGCCCCGCCGGGATCCGGTACCGGCGCGTGACGCCGCCTCCCTGACCGGACGACGTGTGATCACTTTTTCCGGCACTGGTGAAAAGGCCGGCCATCAGCGAGACCTCCGAGCGGTGACCGAGCCCTATGCCAGCTCCGACGGAGACATCTCCGTGCGCGTCGCCAGGGAACTCGACTGGTACCGGTGGGCGTGGAGCGGCAATGCACCTAAGACCCTTGAGGTGCCTGTGCATCTGCTGTGGCTGGAGTAGTCAGCCGAGGCGACTCGCCCCGCAGACTCGCCATCCGGATTGATTCTTCATTGCAAAACGCCAGAGCTGAGTCGACCGTGAGACCGGCGTACTGAGCTGGAGGTCTGTTTCCACGGCCGCAGATTCGCCCTTTGTCCGCACGTTCAAGTTCGCAGTCTGCACAGTGAACCGGGTATTAAACTGACCCTCTCGCACCCGGAGGTCCGAGACCACCTGATTAAGTTCACTAAGCTCCGCGTCGCGGCACGTGAACAGAGCCACCCGGCTGTGATCTCTTTCGTTGAACGTCGCTTCCACGAACTGCTCCACAACAACTGCGGGAGTCTTACGATCGGGCTCACTGATCTGACGGTAGAAGACATACCCGAAACCCAGACCACCGACGCACAGCACGGCGAGCGCTCCCAGCACCACCGCCAGGGCGATCGTGACGACTCGCCTCCGGCTGCGACCGGCGGGCACCGCCGGCGCAGCGTCCACCTTGGAGGGCACCACGACGCCGCTCTCCTGCTGCGATGACGGCTCGGGCAGCTTCGGCTCGTCGCTCACCGCATCAGCGTATCCCGATTGGTATTGCTGCGCTCGACCGCGAAGGCGGGGGCGGAAGCGGCAGACCACCTCCCGCTCCCGCCGGTACGCCTACACCCCGCTGGTCACGAACTGGCGGTGCAGCGCCAGCTTCGCCGGCGTCTCGGCCGGCTTCTGCTTGTACATGAAGCTGTGCCGTGCGGCGGCGAAGCCGTTGCGGTCGTCGAACATGTCCCTGGCCATCTCGGCCAGTTCCCGCGTCTCGTAGTACGACAGCGGCTTCGTGGCCCTCCGGGCCCGCTCGGCCTTCTCCTCCAAGGTCGAGCGGAACCCACAGGTGCCGGCCCACGCCGCAGCCTCCTCGTGCAGCCACGTGGCGAACGCGTCAGACTCTCGGGGTCCGACCGCGTCAACCAGGCCGATCGACCGCGCCTGGGCCGCGTCGACCGGAAGCCACTCGGCGGTGAGCCGGGCCGCGGTCGGCGCCGACCCGCAGCGGCAGCGTGTACGTGTGCAGTTCAGAGCCGAACAGTCCCATCTTGCAGTAGGGATTGGGCACGACCCCGTCCCGGGCGAGCACGATGTCGGCCCCGAGACCCAATATCTCCCCGCCTGCGCCTGCGGTTCCGGCGTACGCGGAAATGACCACCTGGTTGGACGCGGTGATGATGCGTCGGCAGACTGTGTTGATCGCGCGGATGTTGGCCCACGCCTCGGTGGCCGGGTCGGCGGCGCGGATGCGGCGCACGATGCTCTCCGCGTCGCCTTTCCATTCGAATGCCCGATCCTCCTGGCGCAGCAGCGGTTGCGCGCCGTCACGTCCGTCGCCAGAGTTCCGAATCGGGCGGGAGTTGGATTGCTGAAAAGAGCAAGGCCGGTACGGCGTGCTCGCCGTACCGGCCTTGCTGTGCTCAGTTGTGTCAGCGCTGCAGGATCAGACCCATGGCCTCGGCGCGGGTCTTGGCATCCTCGCGGAGCAGGCCGCGCACGGCTGACGTGATCGTACGGGCGCCGCCCTTCTTGATGCCGCGCATCGCCATGCACATGTGCTCGCACTCCAGGACAGCGATCACGCCGCGCGGCTCCAGTTGCTTCATCAGCAGGTCGGCGATCTGGGACGTGAGCCGCTCCTGCACCTGCGGCCGCCGGGCGTACACCTCGACCAGCCGGGCGAGCTTCGACAGGCCGGTGATCCGCCCGTCCGTCCCCGGGATGTAGCCGATGTGGGCCACGCCGTGGAACGGCAGCAGGTGATGCTCACAGAGGCTCATCACCTCGATGTCCCGGACGAGCACCAACTCCTCGTGGTTGGCCTCGAACGTCGTGGTGAGCACCTGAGCCGGGTCGACCCGCAGGCCGGCGAAGAGCTCGGCGTACGCCCGCGCGACCCGGGCCGGCGTACGGCGCAGGCCGTCGCGGTCGGGGTCCTCGCCGACGGCGATCAGGATCTCCCGGACAGCGGCCTCGATCCGCGGCAGGTCGACGACGCTCTCGACGCTGGTACCACCCAGCCGCCCGTTGACAAGACGGGCGGCCAGGTAGTCGAGCGAGTCGTCTTCCTCGAGGGAGTCGACATAGCCGTTCGAGTCGTCAGTCTCCGGCTCCGTGCAGCTCCCCGAGGGTCTCGGCTCCAGTAGACCGGTCAGTTTGCGCCGTCCCCATTCGAACGCTCGGCCGGCGTCGCGGCATTGCTGCCGGCGCCCGCACGGGCCTCTTCAGCTTCGTCCGTGTTCGCCGCCGGCTTGCGCAGCGCGTCCAGCTCGGTGGTCGGCACGGCCGGGAACTCCCGGCGGCGCTTGCCGTTGCCGCTGTACGGCGCCATCGGCGGCCGCTTGACCACGCGGGCACAGATCCGGGCCATGTCGGCCTGGGAGAGGGTCTCCTTCTCCATCAGCTCCTCGACGATGTTGTCGAGGACGTCCCGGTACTCGACCAGGATCTCCCACGCCTCGTCGTGCGCGAGCTCGATCAGCCCACGGACCTCGGCGTCGATGTCGGCGGCGACCTTCTCCGAGTAGTTGCGCTCGTGGCCCATCGTGCGGCCGAGGAATGGCTCGCCGTCGGTCTGGCCGTACTTCACGGCGCCGAGCCGGGAGCTCATGCCGTACTCGGTGACCATCGCGTGGGCGACGCTGGTCGCCTTCTCGATGTCGTTGCCGGCACCCGTGGTGGGCTCGTGGAACACCAGCTCCTCCGCGGCCCGGCCGCCCAGCGCGTACGCCAGGGTGTCGATCAGCTCGGAGCGGGTCTGGGTGTACTTGTCCTCGGTGGGCAGCACGAGCGTGTGGCCCAGCGAGCGACCGCGGGACAGGATCGTCACCTTGTGCACCGGCGCGGCGTGCGGCAGCGCGTGGGCGACCAGCGCGTGACCGCCCTCGTGGTAGGCGGTGACCCGCTTCTCGTGCTCGCTCATCACCCGGGTACGCCGCTCCGGACCGGCGATCACGCGGTCGATCGCCTCCTCCAGGAAGTCGTTGGTGATCGCACGCTTGTCGACGCGGGCGGTGAGCAGGGCGGACTCGTTGATCACGTTGGCCAGGTCGGCACCGGTGAAGCCGGGGGTACGCCGGGCCACCGAGTCGAGGTCGACGTCGGGGGTGAACGGCTTGCCCTTGGCGTGGACCCGCAGGATCGCCTTGCGGCCCTCCATGTCCGGACGGTCGACGGCGATCTGCCGGTCGAAGCGGCCCGGGCGCAGCAGCGCCGGGTCGAGGATGTCCGGGCGGTTGGTGGCGGCGATCAGGATGACCCCGCCCTTGGTGTCGAAGCCGTCCATCTCGACCAGCAGCTGGTTGAGGGTCTGCTCGCGCTCGTCGTGACCACCGCCGAGGCCGGCGCCGCGGTGGCGGCCGACCGCGTCGATCTCGTCGACGAAGACGATGGCCGGCGCGTTCGCCTTGGCCTGCTCGAACAGGTCACGGACGCGGGAGGCGCCGACACCGACGAACATCTCGACGAAGTCCGAACCGGAGATGGAGTAGAACGGCACCCCGGCCTCGCCGGCGACGGCCCGGGCAAGCAGCGTCTTACCGGTTCCGGGTGGGCCGTAGAGCAGAACGCCCTTCGGAATCTTCGCGCCCAGCGCCTGGTACTTCGCCGGAGCCTGCAGGAAGTCCTTGATCTCGTGCAGCTCCTCGACCGCCTCGTCCGAGCCCGCCACGTCGGCGAACGTCGTCTTGGGCGTGTCCTTGGAGATCAGCTTCGCCTTGGACTTGCCGAAGTTGAGCACCCGGGAGCCGCCACCCTGCATCTGCGACATGAAGAGCAGCAGGAGGATGACGAGGACGGCGATCGGCAGCAGGTTCACCAGAAGGCCGACGACGACGCTGTCCCTGGTGACCTTGGTGTCCCAGTTGGCGAGCTTCTCCTGAGACTTCAGGGTGTTCAGCTCGGTGTAGATGTCGCGCATGGCAAGCGCAGGAACCTGCGCCTGAATCTTGGTGGTGCCGTCGACCTTCTGCTTCAGGTCGAGGCTGAGCGTCTGCTCCTTGTCCTCGACCATCGCCTTCTTCACGTTGCCCGACTGGAGCTGCGCGAGAGCCTGCGAAGTGTCGACCTTCTTGTAACTCGCCCCACCGGTGAACAGCGTGCTCGCCGCGATGGCACCGAGGATCACAATGATGAACCAGACCACTGGCCGGCGGAAGAAACGGGTCCGTTCCATATCGTTGTCGGGCGCGGAGTGGCGCCCGGCACCTCCTGATCCCAGAAGACAGTGCTCACGCCGGGTCGGTATCGACGCGAGGCCGGGTGCGCCAGGTCGGCGGCACTCCGGTTATTCGACGGTACACCGTGTTTGCAAGAGACGCGGACGAGCACCGCCTCTACCTAGGAGGTGGTGGCAGCTTCCTGACCGGGAAAAGCGATTTGAAACCACGGACGGAAGCTGATTTAAGAGGCAAATCGGAAAAGCCGATTCAGCCCTGGGCGTACACACCCTTCCGCAGCACCCCGACGTACGGAACCTCGCGGTACCGCTCGCTGTAGTCCAGGCCGTACCCCACGACGAACTCGTTCGGGATGTCGAAGCCGACGTACTTGACGGGTACGTTCACCTTCACCGCGTCGGGCTTGCGCAGAAGCGCCACGACCTCGACCGAGGCCGCCCGGCGGCTCTGCAGGTACTTCATCAGCCACGACAGGGTGAGGCCGGAGTCGACGATGTCCTCCACCACGATCACGTGGCGGCCCGCGATGTCGCTGTCGAGGTCCTTGAGGATGCGGACCACGCCGGACGACGTCGTTCCCTGGCCGTACGACGACACGGCCATGAACTCCATCTCGACCGGTGGGCCGTACCGGCCTAGCGCCCGAGCGAAGTCAGCCATGAACATCACGGCGCCCTTGAGTACACCCACCAGCAGCACGGACTCCGCCGTCCCGTAGTCGGTGCCCACCTGCTTGGCCAACTCGTCGATCTTTTCGCGGATCTGATCTTCGCTGACGATCACCCGGTCGATGTCGGCGGCGTGCCAGTTGCCCTCGGCCATGGCGACCAGCCTGCCGCATACCGCCCACGCCGCAAAACTCGGGGGTACCGCCAAGGATCATCGGTCACATCGGCAGCCGTCCCCGGTCACTGCGGGGCTGGCGCCAGCCATCGACGGTCGCCGTCCAGTCCGCGCCGTCCCGGCTGTCGGCGGGCAGACCCACGACGCCCGCGGCGGCGAGCAGGAGGAGAAACAGGAAGAGTACGAGCAGAGCCATGGCGGCCAACACCTCCGGTTCGTAGGTCCTGGCCGGTGCGCACCGGGCTTGGTACGAGCATCTCCCGTCGAGCCGGCTGCACACAGTGGCAGGAATGCCATGGCTAATCAATTTTCTGCCACATTTCGCGGTACGCTCGACACATGCTGAAGCGGGTCGCGGTGATCGTGCTCGACGGTGTCGCGCCGTTCGAACTGGGCGTGGTGTGCGAGGTCTTCGGCACCGACCGGACCGCCGACGGCTTCCCCGGCTACCAGTTCGACACGTGCTCCCCGGACGGCGTCCCGGTGCGCACCAAGTCCGGGTGGCTGCTCACCCCGACCGCCGACCTCGCCCCGGTCGAGCAGGCCGATCTGGTCGCCGTGCCCGCCTTCCCGGTCGGCTCCGATGTTCCGCCGGCGGTCCTCGCCGCGCTGCGCCGCGCCGCCGAGCGGGGGGCGTACGTCTTCTCGGTCTGCTCCGGGGCGTTCCTGCTCGCCGAGGCCGGGCTGCTGGACGGGCGGCGGGCCACCACCCACTGGATGTACGCCGACGAGTTGGCCCGGAAATACCCGAAGGTGTCGGTCGACCCGAACGTGCTCTACGTGGCCGAGGACAACATCGCCACCAGCGCCGGCACCGCGGCCGGCATCGACCTCTGCCTGCACCTGGTACGCCAGGAGCACGGCTCCGCGGTCGCCACGGCGCTGGCCCGGCGCATGGTCGTGCCGCCGCACCGCGACGGTGGGCAGGCGCAGTACGTGGAGGCGCCGCTGCCGCGTACCGCCGACGCCCCGACCCTGGAGCCGCTGCTGTCCTGGCTGATCACCACGCTCCACGCCGACCACACGGTCGAGTCAATGGCCGCCCGGGCCCACATGTCCCCGCGTACGTTCGCCCGGCGGTTCCGGGCCGAGACCGGCACCACCCCGCACGACTGGTTGACCACCCAGCGGGTCCTGCTCGCCCGCCGGCTACTGGAGGACACCGACCTCGGCGTGGACGCGATCGCCGTCCGGGCCGGCTTCGGTACGGCCGCGATGCTGCGCCACCACTTCACGAAGCGCCTGGGCGCGACACCGCAGTCGTACCGGACGACCTTCCGCAGCCGAGCCGCCTAGTACCCCACGGCGCAGCCGTCCGCGCGGGGCTCGCTGCCGGCCACATAGCCGCCCGCCTCCGGCAGCCGCCAGATCGCCTGGCCGAACCCGAATCCGAGGTCGCCGGGATCGGACACGGTCACCTCGTGCCCGCGCCGGCGCAGCCCCTCGACCGCGGCCAGGCCCTCGTCGTCGGCCACCAGGCCCGGCTCGACGCGTACCTCGGCGCCCGTGTGCCAGTACCAGCGGGGCCGGTCGAGGGCCGCCTGTGGGTCCAGGCCGTCGTCGACCGTCGACAGCACCAGCTGTACGTGCCCCTGCGGCTGCATGTGGCCGCCCATCACGCCGAACGGGCCCACCGCCTCGCCGCCGCGGGTGAGGAACCCCGGAATGATCGTGTGGAACGGCCGCTTGCCGGGCGCCGCGACGTTCGGATGCCCGTCCCAAAGGACGAAGCCGGCGCCCCGGTTCTGCAGGTTGAAGCCGGTGCCCGGCACGACGACGTGCGAGCCGAACCCCATGTAGTTGGACTGGATCAAGCTGACCATCATGCCGTCGGCGTCGGCGGTGCAGAGGTAGACGGTGCCACCGCGCAGCGGGTCACCGGGCCCGGGTAACGATGCGCGATCAGAGATCAGAGCACGCCGCCGCGCCGAATATCCTTCATCGAGCAGCGCCGAAACCGGGGCCGCCACGAAATCGGGGTCTGCCACGAAGGCGTGCGCGTCGGCGAAGCCGAGCTTCATCGCCTCGATCTGCCAGTGCAGCCGCTCCTCCAGCGAGGCGGCCGCCAGGTCGCACCCTTCGAGCACGTTGAGCGCGAGCAGCGCGGCGATGCCCTGCCCGTTGGGCGGGATCTCCCACACGTCGTATCCGCGGTAGCCGCATCCGATCGGCTCCAGCCAGGTGGAGGCGTGATTGGCCAGATCCTCGGCGGTGACCAGGCCACCGGTCTCCGCCGCGAAGTCGGCGATCGCCGCCGCGATCTCACCCCGGTAGAACGCCTCCGCGCGACTGTCGGCGATCAACCGCAGCGTCCGGGCGGCGTCCGGGTTGCGCCACCGCTCCCCCACCCGCGGTGCCCGCCCACCCGGCGCGAAGACCCGCGACCATTCGTCAAATTCGGGGCCGCTCAGCCCAGCGTGCAGCAGCCGGACGGCCCGATCCCAGCCGGCGGCCACCGTCGGGGAGACCGGATACCCCTGTTCGGCGTACGCCACGGCGTCGGTGAACAGGTCGGTGAACGGTAACGCGCCAAACCGTTCGTGCAGGTCACGCCAGCCGGCCGGCGCCCCGGGCACGGTCACCGGCAACCAGCCCCGCTCCGGGACCACCTCCGTGGCCTGGGCCTGCGCGCCACCCAGCGCTCCGGACGCGACCGTGCCGGCCCCGCGTTCACGGATCAACTCCGGGGTGAACGCGGCTGGTGAACGGCCGGACGCGTTGAGCCCGTGCAGTTCCCGCCCGTCCCACACCAGGGCGAACAGGTCACCGCCGATGTCGTTGGCGCCGGGCTGCACCACGGTCAGCGCGACCGCCGTCGCGATCGCCGCGTCGACGGCGTTCCCACCCCGGCGCAGGACGGCGAGGCCGGCGGCGGCGGCGAGCGGCTGGCTGGTCGCGACCGCGCCCCGAGGCGCGTAGACGGGCCTACGACCGTGGTGCGACAGCGGCATGCCAGAACCTTAGCCTTGCGAAGCTGTCAGCCGGCCGCCTTCGCGCACCACAAGTAGGGCACCGGGTAGGGCCACCGGCCCCTGCCCGTGCCACCGGGTGACGAGCGCGTCGAGCGCGTCGACGTGCCGGGCGGACAGCGCCGACCCGCTCACGCCCAGCTTGCGGGCCCAGGAGTGCAGCACCCGGGTACGCAGCGCGGCCGGCAGCTCTGCCAGGGCGCTCACCCGTAAGCCGCCGTCGCCGTCGGCGGCGTCAACGGCTGCGGCGGCCGCGAGCCCGTCGAGCAGTTCGGTGTCTGCGGCGGCGAGCGCGGCGGCCCGCGCGAGGTTGCCCACCAGCCCCGGGCCGAGCGCCTCGGTCAGCGACGGGAGCAGCGCCCGTACGCGGGACCGGGCGTACGACGGGTCGGTGTTGTGCGGGTCATGCCACGGTTCGAGCCCGAGCGCCTCGCACGCCGCCGCCGTCTCCGCCCGCGCGACGTCGAGCAGGGGCCGCAGCAGCAGCACACCGTCGACCTCACGGCTGGCGGGCATCGCGGCCAGCCCGCGCGGACCGGCACCCCGCGCCAACGCCAGCAGTACGGTCTCGGCCTGGTCGTCGCGGGTGTGGCCGAGCAGCACCGCGCCGGCGCCCACCTGCCGCGCGGTGTCGATCAGCGCCTCATACCGCGCCTCCCGCGCCGCGGCTTCAGGACCGCCCACTCTCCCGTCTACCTCGACCCGCGTCGAAACCACGGGACTCAGGCCGAAAGCTTCTCCCCACTTGGCCACGGCCTCGGCGCGGTCGGCGGAGCCCAGCTGCAGTTGGTGGTCGACCGTGACCAGGCCACAGCGAAGCCCCTGCCGGGGTGCTACGAACGCGGCGGCGGCCGCCAGAGCCAGCGAGTCGGCCCCGCCCGAGCAGGCCACCAGGACCAACGACTGCGCGGGAAGGCCGGCGAGGGCCCGGCGTACCGCGACCCGCACCGCGGCCACGGACGGCGCGAGCGTAGCCATCTGGGTCAGGCGGCGGATCCGCTGCCGCAGACGCGGGCGATCCAGGCGTCCGGGTCGCTCAGCTCGGCCAGCCTCGGCAGGGTCAGCGGAGACTGCCAGACCCGGTTGAACTCGGTCATCCCGACCCGCTCGACCACCGTGTGGACGAACTTGCGGCCCTCCGCGTACTGGCGCAGCTTCACCTCGATGCCGAGCAGCCGGCGTACCACCCGTTCAAGCGGGTTGGCCGCCTCCCGCCGCTGGTTGAACTTGCTGCGGATCGCGTCGACCGAGGGCACGACCTGCGGGCCCACCCCGTCCATCACGAACTCGGCGTGCCCCTCCAGCAACGTCATCAGCGCCGTCAGGCGGTCGAGAATGCGACGCTGGGCGGGCGTCTGCACCAGATCGAGGACGGATGCCCGGCTGTCCGGATTGCGCACCGACTCGGCCAGCGCCCCCACCGCGTTGCGTAGGCGCTCCAGCAGCTGCTCGCGGTCGAGCTGCGCGGCGTCGACGAACGCCTGCACCTCCCCGAGGAAGTGCCCGCGCAGCCACGGCACCGCGGTGAACTGGGTGCGGTGGGTGACCTCGTGCAGGCAGACCCACAGCCGGAAGTCACGGGGGTCGGCGCCCAGCTTGCGCTCCACGTCGACGATGTTGGGCGCGACGAGCAGGAGCTGCCCCGGGTCGGCCGAGAAGACCTCGTACTGCCCGAGAACCCGGCCGGACAGGTACGCGAGGACGGTGCCGGCCTGCACACCGGTGACCCGGCCACCGATGGCGGACGCGAGCGGGGTCGGTGGGCGGCCGCCGGCCAGGCGCTCCGCGAGCGGCGTGACGACCTGCCGCAGGCCCTCGATGTTGGTCGCCGCCCAGTCGCGCCGGTCGACGACCCGTACGCCCGGATCTGGCCCCACCGGGCGCAGCTGGGTGTACTCGAGCACGTGGCCGGCGGCCTCGTCGGTGAGCCGCCGAAGATCGGCGACGACCTCGCGGGCCTCGTCGTACGACACCTGTGGACCGGTCCGGCCCAGCCTCGCGGCGGTCGCCGCGGCCAGGTCCCAGTCGACGAACTGCTGAGCCATGTCCCCACCGTACCCGCGCCGCGCTCGCCGCGATCTCAACCGGCGATGATCAGTGGCAGCCGCACGACGCCAACCCGGCCGCCACCCGGTCCAGGGCCTGCTGCCCCGATGAGGGGACGCCGTCGGGCGGCGGCGCCGCGGATGCGATGAAGGCAAACACCAGCGGCCGGCCGTCCGCGTCGACAGCGATGCCGGCGATGGCGTTCACACTGCTCAGGCTGCCGGTCTTCGCCCGGACGACGCCGGCTGCGGCGTTGCCGTTCGTCGGCTTGCGGTACCGGTCACGCAGCGTGCCCGACCATCCGCCCACCGGCAGTCCGGAGAAGATCACGCGCAGGTCCGGGTGCTCCGGCTTGACCGCGAGCAGCAGCGCGTCGGTCAGCAGGGCCGGGGTCACCCGGTTCAGCCGGGACAGCCCGCTGGCGTCGCTCAGGGTCAGACCGTCCACCGGCAGTCCCAGCTCGCCGAGGACGGTACGCATCGCTGCGGCGGCGCCGGCGAACGTACCCGGCTGATTGCGGGCGAGCGCGACCTGTCGGGCGAGGCATTCGGCGACGACGTTGTCGCTTTCGGTGAGCATCATCTCGACCAGCCGGTCCACGGGCGGGGATTCGACCAGCCCGAGCTGGGCGGCCCCGGCCGGCGCGGTGCCGGGTACGACCGCTGAAGGCGCCACCCCGAGCGCGGCGGCGAACGCCTTGCCGGCGTCGAGGTCCGGGGTGGGCGTGCGTGGGCTGGTCCCGTGCGGGCCGGCCGGCGTCGTACGGCCACCATTGATCATCAGGGCCGTGATCGGGGACGCGTTCCCACTGGAGACGATGTCGCTGTCCCAGCCGGGGCCGGTGGCCGCGGGACCGAACAGCGAGCTGTCGACGACCACCCGGGCCGGGGCAGTGCCGCCCAGCGCCTGCTTGACCTGGGCGGCCAGCTGGTCGAGCCGGGCGGAGTCGGCGTACGTGCGCTGCTCGCCGGCACCGAGCGTGGGGTCGCCGCCACCGACGAGCACCACTTCGCCCGGGTTCGCGCCCGCCACCGCCCGGGTGGGCAGCCGGTACGCCGGGCCCCGCGCCTTGAGCACGGCCTCCGCGGTCAGCAGCTTCAGCGTCGACGCCGGGATGATCGACGCGCCCGAGTTCTGGTCGAACAGCCGCTGTCCGGTCAGGGCGTCGACAACGGAGACGTTGGTCTGGGCACCGAGCGCGGGGTCGCGCAGCAGCGGGCCCAGCGCAGCTGCGACGCCGCTCGCGGTAGGGGCCACGGCGGCGCTGCCGGCCGCGGCGAGGACGGGCTGAGCCGGCTGGACCGGAGTACCTGAGCGCCAGGAACGATCAGGCGCACCGAGTAGGCGACCGACGGCGTCGGGCGCGAGCTTGACGGCGCCGAGCGCAGCCAGCTCGGCGCAGAGCAGGCATACCACGGTAACGATCAAGCCCCGCAGCAGTTGTGGCCTTCGCCTCGCCATCACACCCTCGCTCCAGTCCCCGGACGACCGTAAGGAGACTAGTCAACAACTAATGCGTGGATACGGTCGTCGCGGGAACTGTCCTGCGAGCGCTACGGCGCGGACTAGAGGGAGCCGATGATGGAATTCGACGTAACGGTCGAAATCCCCAAGGGGCAGCGCAACAAGTACGAGGTGGACCACGAAACTGGGCGTATTCGCCTAGATCGTACGCTTTTCACCGCGACACAGTACCCGGCGGACTACGGATTCATCGAGGGCACCCTCGGCGACGACGGCGATCCACTGGACGCGCTGGTACTCCTGCAGGAGCCCACGTTTCCCGGCTGCCTGATCCGCTGCCGCGCCATCGGCATGTTCCGCATGACGGACGAAAAGGGCGGCGACGACAAGGTGCTCTGCGTGCCGGCCGACGACCCGCGCCAGGAGCACCTGCGTGACATCCACCACCTGCCGGAGTTCGACCGGATGGAGATCCAGCACTTCTTCGAGGTCTACAAGGAACTCGAACCCGGCAAGAGCGTCGAGGGCGCGACCTGGGTCGGCCGCCACGACGCCGAAGCGGAGATCGAGAAGTCGCGGGACCGCTACCGCGAGGGGATCGAGGCCGGCACCTACCACGACCCGGGCGTGCAGACGCTCACCCAACCGGCACCGGCGCACGACTGACGATCACAGACGCTTGCCGCACGATCGGCACTGCTCGCGTCCACCGCGAGCCGTGCCGATCGTCGTTTCATGAGGTCAGGGTGCGCACCAGGCTGTACAGCTCGAGGACCGCGCAGGCGATCGGGAGCACCGACACCACGCACAGCGCATCGAGCACGTCCGCGGCCCGGCCCAGGTAGGGCGACGGAGAACGCTGGGCGTACCGGGCCCCGGCCAGCGCGACCAGTACCGCCAGGACCGCGACACCGAACGCGCCGCCGAGTGCCATCCCTGCGCCGCCGGTGATGAACAAACGAGCGGCCAGTAGGGCGAACCCGGCGATCCCGGCCGCGAGCAGCGGCAGCCGCTGGCGGATGGTCACGAACAGCCGCGCCCGGAGCAGCAGGGCCCCGGAGGCGACCGCGACCAGCAGCCCGGTGGCCAGACCACCGGTGCGGGACAGCAGCAGCGACGCCGCGACGCCCGCAACGGTCAACCCCAGCAGCATGCCGGTGAGGATTTCGTCGGTACGGGCAACAGCCGCGAAGACCCGTTGCCGCTCGGGCTGCGGCTCCAGGCCCTGGCCGCTGGCGGACACGTCCGCCGGCAGCGTGGTGGCCGGCATGGGCAGTTTGCCGAGCCGGATCGCGATCAGCGGCACCACGCTGATGCCCGCGACCAGCAGAGCGAGTAGCGCTGCGGCGGCGCCGGCCGCCGAGGTGAAGTGGCCGATCGCCGCGGCTACCGCACCCAGCACACCCGCAGTCGCGCCGGCGACGAACAGGCGCAGCGCGTACCCGACACCGACCACGCCGATCAGCGCGACAAGCAGCAAGATCGTGGCGCCGACGAGGAGGTTCCACTCGTCCGGGGCTCCCCTGCCCTGCCGCAGCACCAGCAGACCGCCCACGAACGCGAACGGAAGCGCACCGGCCGCCAGCGTCGCACCGACCGGCCCGTCACCGTAGGCCCGGGACGCCACCGCCCCGACGACGAGCAGCAGTACGCAGACGCCCAGGGCGACCAGCCCGGGCACCGTCCACGGCGGCCCGGAGCGCAGCACCGCCGCCAACCCGATCGCCAACGCGATCCCAGCCGCCACCAGACCCGTCGCCCGGCTGGCCCGGTCGCTCCAGCCCACCCCGTACCGGCGGGCCCCGGCGGCGATCGCCTCCACGACGTCGTCGTACTCCAGCTCCGGCCACTCGACGCGGGCCGGCACCAGGTGCAGCACGGCTCCGTCGCGTACGCCCTGGGCCGACAGCGGCGAAGCGGTGGACAGCGCCGTGCCGTCGCCGCGGCGCAGCAGCCACCCGCCGTGGCGCTCGCCGTCGTCGGCGAGGCCCTCCCCGGCGTGGGCGAGCAGCTCCGGCAGCAGCTCGGCGAGGGGCACGCCGTCCGGCAGCGCGACATCGACGCGTCGCTGTGGCGAGCTGATCGTCACCCGGGCTAGACCGGTCGATGGGGCTGGCACCCGGTACTCCTACCACGAACGACCGGCCAGACGAAACCCGCATCGACCGCCTAGCATGCGTGGCGTGAGCGAGCGAAGCGAGCGAACCGGAGGCTCAGTCCGCGGACGAAAGTCGTCACCGAGCGTAGCGAGGTGACGGCATGAGCACGGTTGTCGTCAAGCGTCTGCCGCGTCGCGCCGCCCCCGAGATCCCCACGGGCGAGCTCGCCGTCGACGCGCCGCCGGAGATTCCACCGGCGACGAACGCGCGCCTGCAACAGCTCCTCATGGCGGTTCCGATGCTCGCGGGAACGGTCGCCACCGCACTGCTGTTCGCGGGCCAGAAGGGCGGCCCGTTCTCGTACATCGTGGGCGGAATCTTCGGTATCTCGACCCTCGGGATGCTCGCGACGTCGTGGTCGAACTCCGGCCCGAAGAAGTCCGAGATGATGGCCGCTCGCCGCGAGTACCTGCGGCACCTGGCGATGCTGCGCAAGCGGGTCCGCCAAACGGCCGAACAGCAGCGCAACGGTCTGTTCTACCGACACCCGGACCCCGACCAGCTGTGGTCGACCGTCGACAGCCACCGGCTCTGGGAGCGGCGCTCAGGCGACGGCGACTTCGGCATCGTGCGGGTGGCCCTCGGCCCGCAGACCCTCGCAACGCCGCTGGTCCCGCCGGTGACGCGCCCGCTGGAAGACCTCGAGCCGATGACCGCGGGGGCGCTGCGGCGCTTCCTCGACGCCTACTCCGTCGTGCCGGACCTCCCGGTGGCGGTGTCGGTCCGCGGCTTCTGGCGGGTGTACGTGCGCGGCGCCTCAGCCGACCGGGGCGGCGGCGGCCGGGTCACCGCGGCGTCGGCGGAGGCGGCCCGTGGACTGGTCCGCGCGATGGTCGCCCAGCTGGCCGTGTTCCACGCCCCGGACGACCTGCTGGTCGCCGTGTGCACCGCACCGGAGCGGCGCGCCGAGTGGGAGTGGGTGAAGTGGCTGCCGCACAACCTGCACCCGTCGGCCAGCGACGCGGTCGGTCCGGTACGCCTGGTCGCGACCACCGCCGCCGAACTTGAACACCGCCTCGACGACCTCATCGCCAACCGTCCCCGGTTCGCACCGGGCGGCGGCACCCGTCCGCACCTGGTCGTCATCCTCGACGGCGGTGAGCTGGCCGGCAGTGCCCACCTCGCCACCGACGGCGGCGTGGACGGGGTGACGCTGCTCGACCTGGACTCCCCACCGCCGCGACTGCTGGACCGGACGATGGTCGTCCTCGACCCGTCCGGCCCCGAGCGGCGGCTGCTGACCGTCGCCGCCGACGACGAGGGCGTGGTCGGCACGGCCGACACGCTGTCCCGCGCGGACGCCGAGGCGCTGGCCCGCCGGCTGTCGCCGCTGCGGCTCGCGGCCGCCGCCCGTTCGAGCGACGCGCCGATGAGCCGGGACCTCGGGCTGGAGGAGCTACTCGGCCTCGCCGACCCGTATACGTTCGACATCGCACACGGGTGGGCGCCGCGACCGCACCGCGACCGGCTGCGGGTGCCCCTCGGCATCGGCCACGACGGGCAGCCGGTCGAGCTGGACCTCAAGGAGTCCGCACAGGACGGCATGGGCCCGCACGGCCTGCTCATCGGCGCGACCGGCTCGGGCAAGTCGGAGGTGCTGCGCACGCTGGTCCTGGCCCTCGCCGCGTCGCACTCCTCGGAAACGCTGAACTTCGTCCTGGTCGATTTCAAGGGCGGCGCCACGTTCACCTCGCTGGACAGGCTGCCGCACGTGGCCGCCGTGATCACCAACCTGGCCGACGAGCTGCCACTGGTCGACCGCATGGTCGATGCGATCAACGGCGAGCTGGTACGCCGGCAGGAACTGCTGCGCCGCGCCGGCAACTTCGCGTCGGTGCGCGACTACGAGAAGGCGCGCGCCGGCGGCGCGCCGCTCGCACCGCTACCCAGCCTGCTCATCGTCTGCGACGAGTTCTCCGAGCTGCTCACCGCGAAACCCGACTTCATCGACCTCTTCGTGCAGATCGGCCGGGTCGGCCGGAGCCTGGGCGTCCACCTGCTGCTCGCCAGCCAGCGCCTGGAGGAGGGGCGGCTGCGCGGCCTGGAGACGCATCTGTCGTACCGGATCGGCCTGCGGACCTTCTCGGCCCTGGAGTCACGTACGGTGCTCGGCGTCCCCGACGCCTTCGAACTTCCCCGCGCGCCCGGGCACGGCTACCTCAAGTTCGGCACCGAGCCGCTGGTGCGTTTCAAGGCGGCGTACGTGTCCGGCCCGTACCGGCGCCCCGGTGAGCTGACGACGGCCGACGGCCGCCGCGTCGCGGGACGGGTGCAGCCCTTCAGTACGCACTACGCGCCGGCACCCGAGCAGGCGCAGGCCCCCGCCGAGCCGGCGGCCGCGGGTGAGAGCCTGCTCGACATCCTCGCGGGGCGGCTGGCCGGCAAGGGCGTCCCGGCCCACCAGGTGTGGCTGCCGCCGCTGACCACCCCGCCGACCATCGACGAGCTGGTCGGGCCGGTGGCGCTGGACGCGGCCCGGGGCCTGTCGGTGAGCAATCCGCAACTGCACGGCGCCCTGCAGGTGCCGGTCGCGCTGGTGGACAAGCCGTTCGAGCAGCGCCGCGACCTGCTGTGGCTGCAGTTGGACGGCGCGGCCGGCCATGTCGCCGTCGTCGGCGGCCCGCAGAGCGGCAAGTCGACGGCTCTCCGCACTCTGGTCACGGGCCTGGCGCTGACCCACACCCCGGCCGAAGCGCAGGCGTACTGCCTGGACTTCGGCGGCGGACAACTGTCAACCCTGCGCGACCTGCCGCACGTCGGCGGTGTCTCGGGGCGGCTGGACACCGCGGCGGTCCGGCGCACCGTCGGCGAGGTGGCGACGCTCCTGGCCGATCGGGAGCGGCGCTTCGCGGCCATCGGCGTGGACAGCATGGCGACCTACCGGCGCCGGCGGGCCGCCCGCCCCGAGGGTGGCGCCGCGGATGATCCGTTCGGCGACGTCTTCCTCATCGTGGACGGCTGGGGCACGCTGCGCAGCGAGTACGACGACCTGGAGGCCGTGGTCACCGACATCGCCACCCGTGGCCTGTCGTACGGGATCCACGTCGTCGCCACCGCGTCGCGCTGGATGGACTTCCGGCCCGCGATCCGGGACCTGTTCGGCTCGCGGTTGGAGCTGCGCCTGGGTGATCCCAGCGATTCGTCGGTGTCGCGCAAGGCTGCGGCGAACGTCCCCGAGCGCAACCCGGGCCGTGGGATCACCGCCGAGCAACTGCACTTCCTCACCGCCCTGCCGAAGTTGACCGGCGGGGAGCCGGCCGACCTGGTCAAGCAGGTGGCGGCGGGTTGGACCGGGGCGCCGGCGCCGCGGGTGCGGATGCTGCCGGCCGTTGTGCCGTTCGCGGCGATCGCGAACGTCCGCGACGACCGGGAGCCGTTGTCGCTGCCGATCGGCATCGCCGAGGCCGACCTGCGGCCGGTGCTGGTGGACTTCGACTCTGAACCGCACTTCCTGCTGTTCGGCGACGCGGAGTCAGGAAAGTCGACGTTCCTGCGCTCGCTGGCGACCACGATCGTCAACCGGTTCACGCCGGAGCAGGCCCGCTTGATCATCGTCGACTACCGCCGGAGCCTGCTCGGGGCGGTGCAGAGTGAGCACCTGATCGGGTACGGCACGGCAGCCGCACACACGCAGGAGCTGACCCAGTCGGTCGCCGTGTACATGGACAGCCGCCTGCCCCCGGCGGACGTGACGCCGGAGCAGATGCGTACCCGCTCCTGGTGGACCGGGCCGGAGTGTTTCGTGCTGGTCGACGACTACGACCTCGTCACCACCGGTCCGAGCAACCCGCTGCTGCCGCTGCTGGATTACCTGGCACAGGCGCGGGACGTCGGCCTGCACCTGGTCATGACGCGGCGCAGCGGCGGCGCGAACCGGGCGATGTTCGAGCCGGTCATCCAGCGATTGCGGGAGCTGTCCTCCCCCGGCCTGATCCTGTCGGGCGACCGGGACGAGGGGCCGCTCCTGGGCAACGTGCGACCGTCGACACAGCCGCCGGGGCGCGGCTGGCTGGTCACCCGCAAGGAGGGTGCCCGCCTCATCCAGGTGGCACATGCGCCGTCGAACTAAGGAATTCTTAACGTCTATCCGATCCCCAGGACCGGCGGAGAGCGGCCAGAATATAGCCACCGTGATCAGATACGTATCGGCCCGTGGAGCCATCTCGCGCGCGGCTTCAGTGGCGCTCGCCTGTGTCGTGGCTGCTGTCGTCGTGGCCGCCGGCGTGGCGACACCGGCGTACGCCGATGCGATCCGGGACGAGCAGTACCAACTGCGTGCGCTCGACGTCGCCACGGCCTGGCAGTCCGCCAACGGTGCCGGGGTGACGGTCGCGGTGCTCGACTCCGGAGTTGACGCGACCCACCCGGACCTCGCCGGCCAGGTGCTGCCGGGCGCCGACTTCGTCGATGGCTCAACCGACGGTCGGCGGGACCTCGTCGGCCATGGGACCACCGTCGCGGCGCTGATCGCCGGGCGTAACGACAAGAGTTCGGGCGTCGCCGGTATCGCGCCCGCGGCGAAGATCCTGCCCGTCCGCGTCCTCGACAAACAGAACAAGTACGACGACGCCACGGTGGTGGCGGCCGGGCTGCGCTGGGCGGTCGACCACGGCGCGACGGTCGTCAACATGTCACTGGGCGGGGGTACGCGCAGCGAGGCCCTCGCCGAGGCGCTCACCTACGCGGCACAGCGCGACGTGGTGGTCATCGCCTGTACGGGAAACGTGACGGCCGGCGCGAACTACACCGAGGTCTGGTACCCGGCGCGCGAGCCCGGCGTGGTGGCTGTCGCCGGTCTCGTCGGCACGCCGGCGTCCGGCGCTCCGGCGACCGGCGGCACCGCGGCCGGGGGCGGCTCCGGTGGCGGTGCGGACGCGCTGTGGACCGGGTCGCTGACCGGACCGCCGACCGTACTCACGGCACCGGCGGTCAACCTGATCGGTGCGCGCCCCGGTGGGTACTGGCGGGTGCAGGGCACGAGCTTCGCGGCGCCGCTGGTCGCCGGGGTCGCCGCCCTGGTGCGCTCCCGCTGGCCCAGCCTTGACACGGCCAACGTGATCAACCGGTTGATCCGCACCGCCCGTGACCTCGGGCCGCCAGGGCGGGACGACCGGTACGGCTACGGCGAGATCAATCCGGTCGGGGCGCTGACCGCGTCGGTGCCGGTCATTCGCCGCAATCCGCTTGTCGCGCTCAAAGAACCGCCCGCCGTCCAGCGGTTCAGCGAGCGCGTCCCACCGGCACGCGCCAGCGACACCGGCGGGGTCTGGGTGACACCGCTCCGCGTGATGTTCAGCGCCGCCGTCGGCCTCGCGACCTTCACCCTGATGCTGGTCGCGGGTCTCGTGGCCGCACGCCGTTTCATCCGCCCCCGGGCCTAGTCCCCCGGCACGCCTACTCGGCGCAGTTGCCGGTGCTGGTGGCCTGGGTGCGGGTCTGGCCCGCTGCTGCGACGGGCGAGGCCTCCTCCGCGGTGACCGCGAAGCCGGTCTGCGGGTCGTCAGCGGCGGCGGCGAAGATGACGCCGAGTACCGAGCCGTCGGTGCCGACCAGGGGGCCTCCCGAGTTGCCGCTGCGTACGAGGCCGTAGATCGTGTAGACCTCGCGGGTGACCTTGCCTGTGTTGTAGATGTCGGGGCCGCTGATCTCGCGGCGGTCGCGCACCCGGGCGCCCTGCGCGTCGTACGGCCCGTCGAGGGGGAAGCCGAGCACGATCGCGTCCGAACCGGTCTCCGCTGGGCGGCTGAACTTCATCACCGGCCCGCGCAGTCCGGGCACGTACAGCACGGCGAGGTCGCGCTGGGGATCGTAGGCCACCACCTGGGCCGACCGGCGTGCCCCGTTGACCTCGACGGTGTTGCTGCGGGTACCGGCTACCACGTGCGCGTTGGTCATGACGCGTTCCGGCGCGTAGATGAACCCGGATCCCTCGATGCGGCGCGAGCAGCTGGGTGCGGTGCCGAGCACCTTGACGACCGAGCTGCGGGCGCTCAGGACGAGCGGGGAGTTGGCCAGAGTGGGGTCGGGCGCGGGCACCGGGCGCACCCGGGTGGGCGTGAGGCCGCCGAACACGTCCGGGAAGCCACGGGTGTCGACGGTCTGGCGCAGCGCGTCCGACAGTGCTCTGGCCTGGGCCGGCATCACCCGGTCGACCGTGCCGAGAATGGCCGAGTTCTTCACCGCCCGCGCCAGCGATGGCAGGGACGACGAGCCGAGCGGCAATGCGACCAGCCACACCACGAGCAGTACGGCGACCACGGAGACCAGCGCACCGCCCAGGTCGTCGAGGCGGCGCGCGGATGGGTTGCTGATCGCTTCCCGCAGCTTCGCCCCGACGAAGCCGGCGACCGCCTGTCCGATGGCGGCCACCCCGAAAACGGCCGCTAACGATACGAGCACCCGGATCGGGTCGTCGGCGAAGCGCCGCGCGATCATCGGGCCCAGCTGCAGCCCGATCAGGGCACCGCCGAAGAATCCGATGAAGGACAGCAGTCCGATGAGGAAGCCCTGACGGTAACCGTTCAGGGCGAACACGAGCATCAGACCGACGAGGATCAGATCAACTACGGTGCCGGACACGAGTTCAGCGTACGGGGGCATTTCCAGAATCGGGTAAACCCTCGACTCGGTCGATCGGCCATGGGACCGACCAACCGGCCATTTCGAGCAAGGTAGACAAGACGCCTGCGGTAAAACCCCAGACCAACATCTCGCGTACGCGGAACGCCGGACCGATCCAGCCACTCGGGCTGCGAACCCGTAACCGGTTGTCCGGATCGACCAGTTCGGACACCGGTACCCGCTCCACCCGCGCCACCTCGGCGAGATCGACCGGGCGGACCGGATGCGGGGTGTGCCACCACGCCAGCACCGGGGTCACGAGAAAGTCACTCACCGGGATCCAGAGGGTCGGCAGGTGGGTGACGACCTCGACGCTCGTCGGGTCGAGGCCGACCTCCTCGGCCGCCTCCCGCAGGGCTGTCGCGGCCACGTCGGCGTCCCCGGGGTCGCACGCGCCACCCGGGAACGCGGGCTGGCCGGCGTGGTTTCGCAAGGTATGGGCCCGCTGCAGCATCAGCACGTCGGGCCCGGAGTCCGGGCTCTCCTCGCCGAGCAGGATGAGGACGGCGCTCTCCCGGCCGGCGGCCTCGGGCGTCGGCAGGCGGGTGAAGTCGGCCGCCTCGGCCAACTCCAACCGGGTCAGCAGCGGCTCCCACCACTCGGGCAGGCGCTTTCGGCGCTCGTCCCACCCGGCCCCCTCGCGCGCCGCGTCTTTACCGGACTCGGCCGCGCCGAACTCGTTCACACCGCCACCCCGAGGTGCTGTCGCACGAGATCGGCCAGCGCCGCCTCGTCCAACGGCCGTGCGCTGTGCCGGTAGGCCACCCGGCCGCCGGCATCGACAAGCAGGGTGGTCGGCATCGCCACCGGTGGACCGATCTGCGCCTGGAGCTTGGCCTGCCCGTCGTAGAGCATCGGGAACCGGAGTTTCAGGTCGTCGATCAGCGACTGGGCGCCGCCGCGGTTCGGGTCACTCGTGATCACACCTACCACCTGTACCCGACCGGCGGCCCGATCGGCGAACCGCTGCAGCTCCGGCAGTTCGGTCCGGCAGGGACCGCACCACGACGCCCAGAGATTGATCACCGCCGGGGTACCGAGCTTCGACAGCCGGACCGGCTGGCCGCCGGTGAAGCATGGCAGCGTGAGATTGAGAGACGGCCCGGTCGCGGAGCCGCTCGGGGCTCCGGCAGTCGAACTCGCCGGCGGCATGCAGGGCGGCCCGGACGGCGCCGGCGCCGCAGCGGTTCGATCGCCGACCGAACCGCGGTCAGCCGGCGACGCGCACCCGGTGAGGAAGACGACCGCCACCAGGAGCGCGGCCAGCCCTCCGCGCAGCCGGCTCATCGCCCCTTCGCCTCCCGGTAGCGCCGGGCCTGCTCGGTCAGCTCCGCGACGCGCGGCCCCTTGAGCAGCTTGGCGGCGGTCTCGAACTCGGTCGGCCCAATGCCGTACGACGGGCAGTCACCGGCCAGGACACACGCCCCGCAGGCAGGTTTGCGCGCGTGGCACACGCGCCTGCCATGGAAGATCACCCGGTGCGACAGCATCGTCCAGTCGCGCCGCTCGATCAGCGCGCCGACGGCGTGCTCGATCTTCACCGGGTCGGTCTCGGTGGTCCAGCGCCAGCGCTGAACCAGGCGGGAGAAGTGGGTGTCGACGGTGATGCCGGGGACGTCGTACGCATTTCCAAGAATGACGTTGGCCGTCTTGCGCCCGATGCCGGGCAGCGTGACGAGTTCGTCGAGCGTACGGGGAACCTCGCCGTCGAACCGCTCGACGAGCAGCTGGCCAAGCCTGATCAACGAGTCGGCCTTGTTCCGGAAGAAGCCGGTCGGCCTGATCAGCTCTTCCAGCTCGGCCCGGTCCGCCCCCGCGTAGTCCGCCGCCGTCGGGTAGCGCGCGAACAGCTTCGGTGTGACCTCGTTGACCCGCTGGTCGGTGCACTGCGCGGAGAGGATCGTGGCCACGGCAAGCTCGAGGGGGTTGCGATGGTCGAGCTCGCAGTGCGCGTCGGGGTGCGTCTCGGCGAGCAGTCGCGCCATCCGCCGGGCCCGCCTCTTGCGCCCCAGTTCCGTTTCCTCAGCCGCCACGGCTCGCAGCCTACGTCGCCCGTACGACGAACGGTGACGAGGTGTCAAGTCCGAGACGTGATCGCCCCGTTGTCGCCGATCCTTACCCCGGACGCCGGAAGGTCGGTGTCGCTGAGACCGCGGATCAACGACAGCGCCTGCTTGGCCGGGTCCATCGCCGGCAGGCCGGGCGCGACCATGCGCGTCGGTACGAGCGAGCCGTCGACGTACGAGCCGTCCTTGCGCAAGGTCACCTTGAGCACGCCGCCGACGCCGGGCACCCCGTTGTAGTTGAGCGCCCGGTATCCGGCGAAATTGCCCAGCGAGTACGCGATGAGCCGGCCCCGGTAGAACTCCATCGCCCGCATGACGTGCGGGCCGTGCCCGATGACCAGGTCGGCGCCGGCGTCCACCACGGCGTGGGCGAACTTCAGCGGGTCGCCCCGGTTCTCGCCCAGGAACATCTCGGTGCCCGGCCGGACGTGCGTCTTGTCCGCCCCCTCGGCACCCGCGTGCATGTGCACCACGGCCAGGTCGGCGCGGGCTTTGGCGCGCTTGACGAGCGCCGCGGCGGCGCTGACGTCGACGAGGCTGGCCGACCACGGGTACGACGAGAAGCCGACCACAGCGATCTTGATGCCCTTGGTCTCCACCACCGTGATCTGGCCCGGCGCGCCGGTGTGTGCGAGACCGGCCGCCTCCAGGGCCGAGCGGGTCTGCCGGTTGCCCTCGGCGCCGAAGTCGTACGCGTGGTTGTTGGCGAGGTTGAGCACCCTGAAGCCGGCATCGCGCAGCACTTCGGCATAGGCGGGCGGCGAGCGGAACGCGAAGCAGGTGGGCTTCGGCGGCGCTGACGGCGGCGTCGACGGCACCGCGCCGGGTGAGGGCGCCGCCGACGGCGGGCACTTGGTCACGCCCGTGTCGTTGGTCAGCGGCTGCTCCAGGTTGCCCATCTGCACATCGGCCCGCAACGCGCCCTTGACGTCGGCGAAGAAGTCCCCGGCGCCGCGCGGGGGCAGGTTGGCCGGGGCCGCGCCCATGATGATGTCCCCGGTGGCCGACAGGCTCACCGTCGCGTCGCCGGTGCCCACCACCGGCGCGACTGCCGGCGACGAGGCGGCGTCCGAGCCGGGAGCGGCTGGGGTGACGACGGGCGCCGACCACCGGGACGCGCCGGCCCCGGACTCGGATCCGCGCAGCGCCAGCGCGGTCCCGCTGGTGGCCAGCCCGACGACGATCAGCCCGACCAGGCCCACCGCCAGCAGGTTGGTACGCACGGCGGAGGACGGCCGGCGGGGCGGTTCGGCGGTCACGATGCTGGCGAGGCGGCTGGGGCGCTCGGCGGCCGGGCGCCCGACCGGCGCCCGGCCGGCAGCCGACGCCCTGTTGACGTCCGCCGATCTACCGACGGCCGGCGGCACCGGCGGGGTGGAACGCCGGTACGACCCACTCGCCGGATCGGCCGGCCCCGCGCCCCGCATCGCCATACAACATCCAACGCCTTCGAAGGGTGCGGCGGCAGCCGCTCGCGTGAAGATACCTCAGGAAACAGCGTTGACGGACGATTGAAACACCGTTCCCGCAGGCAACGTTGCCGCTGCGTGGAGCACGGCGACGGTCGGCGTTTGTCATACGACCGGATATGCTGCGCAAGCCGGGCGTTTAAGCAGCGCCGGGTGGATGGCATACCTACTGGTAGGTATGCCTAGACTGGCTCGCAGCAGGCGTTGCCCGTACACCCCCACCGGCAACGCACTTTGAGCGACAGAGGTGACGCATGGACGAGGTACTTGCCCGAAGCGGGATCTTCCAGGGCGTGGACCCGGAGGCGGCGGATGTCCTCGTCAAAGAGATGGACACCGTCGAGGTCCGCAAGGGCGAGGTGGTCTTCAGCGAGGGCGAGCCGGGCGACAGCCTGTACATCGTGCTCTCCGGAAAGATCAAGGTCGGTCGGCGCGCGGCCGACGGGCGACAGAACCTCATTGCCGTAATGGGGCCGAGCGACATGGTCGGCGAACTGTCCCTGTTCGACCCCGGGCCACGGACGGCCACGGCGACCGCCGTCGTCGACACCCGCCTGGCCCGGCTGCGCAAGCAGGCCCTGCGCCCGTGGCTGACCAACCGGCCCGAGATCGCGGAGCAGCTGCTCCGGGTTCTCGCCCGCAGACTGCGCCGGACGAACGACGCACTCGCCGACCTGATCTTCACCGACGTGCCGGGCCGGGTGGCGAAGAACCTGCTGCAGATGGCCGGCCGGTTCGGCACCCGGGACGGCGGGGTCCTGCGGGTGACGCACGACCTGACCCAGGAGGAGTTGGCCCAGCTGGTCGGCGCCTCCCGGGAGACCGTCAACAAGGCCCTCGCGGACTTCGCGTCCCGCGGGTGGCTGCGGCTCGACGGCAAGAGCGTGATCATTCTCGACCCCGAGCGACTGGCCCGCCGCGCCCGCGTGTGACGCACGCCTGAGCCGGACCACGATTTAACCGACAAGCCGGGCTGCTGGAGACGACCTCCAGCAGCCCGGCTTGTCGTTGCGGCCGCGCTCAGACCGAGGCGGCGGCCCGCGTAGCGATGGCCTGGCCGTGCGCCCGGGCGGCCTCGTGCGCCTCGCGCAGCGACTGCTCGGCCAGCCCGCGCAGCTCCTCCATGGCCGGAACCACCGGAGCAAGGGTCAGCTCGGCCGCGACGACCTCGAGGTCCAGGCCGAAGACGTCGGCGAAGATGCGCTTCAGGTACGGGGTCGCGTGGTCCCAGCCTTCGCGGGGAGTGCCGGGGCCGTACCCACCTCCGCGCACGACGACGAGCACCGCGGGCCGCCCGGTGAGCGGCTGCTCACCCCCGGGACCCAGGCGCGGGTCGGCGATGAGCAGGTCCAGCCACGTCTTGACGTGCTGCGGAACGCCGTAGTTGTACAGCGGCACTGCGAACAGGTAGGAGTCGGCCTCGAGTAGCTCGTCGGCGAGGGAGGCGGCCAACGCGCGCGCGTCGTCCCGCTCGGCGGGGGTCGAGGCGCCACCGACGAGGCTCATCCAGGCGCGCGCGGGCAGCGGCTGCGCGCCGAGGTCCCGGCGAATCACGCTGGCATCCGGACGTTCGGCCTGCCACGCGGCCTGCACGGTGTCGGCGACTTGGCGGGAGAACGAACCGTCGGTACGGACGCTGGCATCGAGACGGAACAGGGTCACGAGGACTCCTTCGATGAGGGGATCGATGCTGGACAGATCATCTGTCGACCAGAACATCTGTCTAACAGCCATTCATTCCCGCATCCGATCTAGCATGGACGCATGGTGCCCAAGGTCACGCCCGCTGCAGGGGACGACGAAGCCGACTTATGCGGCGTACTCGACGCTGACCTGGGGTGGGCGCTGGGAGTTCTCTTCCGCTCGTACCTGAAGATCACGAATGCGATGCTGGCCGATCTGCCGGGCGGGCCACGGGGCTACCAGGTCCTCGCCTCGGCCGCCGGCGATCGGGCGGGCACCCAGCTCGCCCTCGCGCAGCAACTCGGGGTCGACCGCACCGTCATGACGTACCTGCTGGACGATCTCGAACGGGCGGGCCTGGTCGAGCGCCGGCCGGACCCGGCCGACCGGCGCGCCCGCCGGGTCGTGACGACCGACCGGGGTACGGAGCTCCTGGCCCGGCTGACGCAGCGGCTCCGGCAAGCCGAGGAGCATCTGCTCGGTCCCCTGGAAGCGACGGACCGGACAGCGTTCCGGGAGCTCCTGCAGCGCGTGGCCACCCAGATCGACTGCCTGGACCCGGCGCCGGACGCCTGCGCCGTGGTCGAGGAGGTACGCGACGCGCCCATCCCGGCCCGCCGTCGCGTACGCACCTGACCTTCGCGTCGCGATCCAGAAGTCCTACTAGTACGGGATCACGCGGGTGACGTCATCGTCGCCGGAGGCAACGGTCGACTCGTTGGACCGCGAGGTGGGTGTGTCGAACACCGGGCGGCGGACCGGCCTGGCCGGCCGGGCCCCGTCGAGCTCGAAGTCGAGCACGAACAGCGCGTCCCGCAGCTCCACCGCCGTCGGACGGCGGTGTTCGTCGTGCGCCAGTCCCGCGCGCAGCAGCGCCATCAACTCCGGCGGTACGCCCGGCACATCGGGGATCGGCTCACCGAACATGTCCACTGTGGGCACGAGGCCCGGGTTGACGTCGTCGCGCCAGCGGGGCGGCCGGCCGCGCATCAACGCGTACAGGGTGGCGCTCAGCGCGTACACGTCGGCGGCGGGCGAGGGCGGCGCGTACCGGAACATCTCCGGCGGCGCGTAGGCCGGCGTCAACGCGTCCAGCGTGATCGAGTGGTCGCGCACCTCGACCAGGACCGCCAGGCCGAAGTCGGCCAGTTGGGGCTCCCCGAACCGGGAGATCAGCAGGTTGGCCGGCTTGACGTCGCGGTGCAGCACGCCGAGGGCGTGCGCGTCGGCGAGCGCATCGGCGATTTTGACCCCGACGTCCCGGGCTTCGACCGGCGACAGCGGGTTGGTCTTCATGCGGTCGGCGTACGAGGCCTCGCACAATTCCATGATCAGATACGGGTGGCCGTCCGCCGTCACCCCCGCGTCGAACAGGTCGATGACGTTCGGGTGGCCGGACATCCGACCGGCGGCGCGCGCCTCCCGTAGAAAACGGCGCTGGTCCAGCTCACTCTCCAGGCGCCGGTTCTCCACCTTGACCGCGACGTCCCGCCCGATGGACTCCTGCACCGCCCGGTACACGGTGGCGTAGCCGCCCCGGGCCAGCACGGATAACCCGGTCAAGCCGGGCACCGTCGGCACGGTCACGCGGGCGTCGGTCACCATAGAAAAATACGCCAGTCGGCTAGCGACATATGTCGCATGGTTGCCACGGTCACCAACGTGATCGGCCTAACAGCGGTAGCCAAAGAAGGGCCAATCAGGACAGCTCCGACAGTACGGCCTGGCTGGTCGCCCGCTCGGAAACCTGCTGCGTCGCCTGGGACTCACGGAGCGCGGCGGACGCCACGATCACCGCCTCGTCACGCTTGCCGACGGCGGCGAGCGCACGCGCCAACGCCCTCCCGGCATGGACCCGGCTACGGACGTCCTCACCCGGCGCCGCGACCGCGCGCCGCGACCACTCCAGCGCCTCCTCGTGGCGGCCCGCCGCGAGCAGCGCCTCCGCGTAGCAGGCGACCGCCTGCCGGCGCGGGAACAGCAGCGACGGCCCCTCCGCCGACGCCGCCACGTCCCGCAACAGGTCGACGGCCGCCGGCGCGTCCCCGGCCGCCAGGCGGGCGTTGGCCAGCAGTACCCGCGGGCCGACGTGGGCCGCCTCGAGCACGTCGTGCGGCTCGACGACGGCGAGCACCGCCCGGGCGTCCGCCTCCGCGGCGGCCGCGTCACCCTGCTCGACCGAGACAAACCCACGGATCGTACGGGCCATGCCGATCAGCAGCGGATGGCCGGCCTTCTCCCCGTACTCCAGCGCGTCGGTGAGCAGGTCGATCGCGTGGGACTGTTCACCGAGCCCACGCGCGATGACTCCGCGTACGACCAGCGCGAGGCCGCGCCCCCAGTCGTCGTCTGCCGCCGCGAAGTCCCGGTAGGACCGGCGGGCCTCCCGATCGGCCTCCGCCAACTCGCCCAACTCGGCCGCCGCGAACGCCTCGACCGAGCGCAGGGTGCCGACCGCCCAGGCCTCGCCCACGCGCTCACCGAACGGCAGGAACACCCGGGCCAGCCGGCGCGACTCACCCAGCCGCCCGGCAAGCATGCGTACGAACGCCGTCGTGCCGCGCAGCCACGCCCGGCCGACCGGGTCACCGATCTCGGCGAAGCGCCGGGCCGACCGGCCGAGCGCGAGATCCGCGCCGGCGAAGTCCCCGCGGGTCGTGAAGACCCAGGCCAGGTTCTGCAGCGACCAGGCCTGGCTGCGCCGGTCACCGGTCTCGACGGCGACCTGGTACGCCGCGGCGAACCGCTCGCCGGCCTCCGCCAACCGCCCGGACAGGTAGTCGGCCATCCCCAGGCGGCGCATCGCCTCGGCGCGCTCGACCGGCCGGTTGGCCGCGGTCGCCGCGTCGAGCGCCTCCTGCCAGGTGACGTACGCCCGCTGCGGTTCACCCATCATCCGGTACGCCCGACCGGCGAGCAGCAGAGCGCCGGCCCGGACGCCCAGCTCGTCCTCCGCGTTGGCGGCGATCTTCTCGGCGTACCCGAGCGCGTCGGCGGCCCGCCCGACCTGGAGCAGCGCACGGGCGTGGATGAGCCGGTCGGCCGGGGACAGCGTGCCGCCGGCCAGCGCCGCGGCCCGTTCGGCGTGCGCCGCGGCCTGGGACGGCTCACCGCTGACGAGCGCCTGCCGGGCCAGCCTGCCGAGCACGGCGACGCCGAGCGGGGCGACCGACCGTACGGCCGCGTCGCTGCGCAGCCCGACCGCGTCGGCGAGGGTCGTCACGCGCTCGGCGTGCTCGGCGACGAACGCGTCCGCAGCCTCTGCCGTCATGCCCACCCGGCCCGGCCGGGGCCGGCCGGGCTCGGGTCGCGCGGACGGCGCCGGGTCGGCCGCCCACCGGGCGAGCAGCGCATGCCGCTCCGCCAGGTCGGCCTTTCCGACGCCCGCGTACGCGGCCTCGCGCAGCAGCGGCGTCGCGAACGCGTACCCGCCCTTGACCTTGCGCAGCATGCGCCGTTGCAGCAGTTCCTCGACCGCCCGGGTCAGCTCCACGGCCGCCACGGCGGACGGCCGGCCGTCGGGCCGGCCCGCCCGTAACGCCTCGAGGGCCCCGGCGGGCACGGTGTCGCCGACCACGGCCGCGTCGCGCAGCACCGCGCGGGCATGCGGCGGCAGCGCGTCGATACGCGCCGCGAGAACCGCGGCGAGGTCCCGGGAGAGCAGGCGGCCGCCGAGCGAGCCGGGCGCGAGCCGCCAGGCCGAACCGGTGTTGGTCAGCAGCCCCCGCTCCTGCAGCAGCGCCACGAGTTCGGCGAGGTAGAACGGGTTGCCCTGGGCGGTGGCGAGCAGCCGGTCCTCGTCGGCCTGCGCCAGCCGGCCGTTTCCGAGGTAGTTGGTGAGCAGGCGGGCGGCGTCCGCACCGCGCAGCGGCAGCAGCGCGGTCACCTCCGCGTCGGCGAGCCGGTTGAGGATACCGGCGGTACGCATCAACTCGGGCCGTCCGAGCAGCAGCACGAGTACGGGGCCCGACAGCCCCGACAACGTGACGCCGAGCGCGTCGACGGTGTCCGGGGTCGCGTCGTGCAGGTCGTCGACCACGATCAGCAGCGGCTCCTCGGCCGCGAGGGCCGACAGCAGGTCGGCCACCGCAGCCGGGATCGCTTCAAGGTCGAGATCGTCGATCGGGCCGGCGCTGGCACCCCAGCCGCCACGGGTGCCCGCGGGCCCGGCCCACGCGGCCCGGTCGGCCGGGCCGCCCGGCTCCGAGCGCCCGGCCTCGCCGTACCCGATGAGCGTCAGCAGCAGGTCGGTGGCGAGCCGGGGTGGCTCCCCTGTTCCTGAGGAGGGCGCCCCTGTACCGGTATGGACCGAAAGAGAGGCGCCATCCTCAGCAAGAGGGGTAGTCGACCGCCGGCTGCGAGCCTGGCGCGCCAGCCGCTGGCCGAGGCGGCGCAGTCGCTCCTCGGCCTGCTCCCGGGTGGTCGGCGAGTCGCTCGGCAGGCCGATCGCGGCCCGTACGAGGTCGGCCAGGGGCGCCAGGCGCCGGCGCTCGCCGAACGCGGCGCAGTGCACCGAGAGCACCCGGGCGCCCGTACTGGGCGCGAAGCCGGCGACCTGGTAACCGGTGGCGAAGCGCTCCACCTCGGCGGCGAACCGGGTCTTCCCCAGACCCGCCTCACCGGTCATGATCAAGATTCGGGACTCTTGCCGGTCCACGACTTCGGCCAGCCGACCGGCGACGCGGCCGAGCTCGGTCTCCCGGCCCACGAACGGCGCCTCGTCCCCCAAACCGGACCGGGTGCCAGGCGCGTCGAGCAGGCCGAGCAGTTCGTACGCCTCGACCGGCTCCCGCTTGCCCTTCAGCCGCAGGGGGCGCAGGGTACGCCAGGACGCCACCCGCCGGGTCGCCGCCGCGGTGACGGAACCGGCGTAGACAGCGCCGACTGCCGCCGCGTCGGCCAGCCTCGCCGCGGTGTTCACGGTGTCACCGATGACGGTGTACTCCAGCGCGGCCTGCACCCCCGCGACGACCGCACCGGTGTTCAGGCCCACGCGCAACCCGAGCGGGGCGCCGCCACCGCGCTCGTCGTCGAGTACCCGCCGGACCGCCCGCTGCATCGACAGCGCGGCGCGGACCGCGCGCTCGGCGTCGTCCTCGTGCGCGACCGGCGCACCGAAGACGGCCATGATCCCGTCGCCGGTGAGCTTGTCGACGTGCCCGCCGAAGGTCTTGACCGAGCCGGCGAGGGCCGCCAGCACCCGGTCGGTGACCGCACCGACCCGCTCCGGGTCGACGTCCTCGGCCCACGCGGTGAAGTCGGACAGGTCACCGAAGAGAACGGTGACGATCCGGCGCTCCGCGGCCGGCAGGGTTGCGGCGGCCGGTAACGCCGAGCCGCAGTTGTGACAGAACCGCCCGCCGGGGACGGCGACGGTTCCGCACACGGGACAGGTCACGCTTCGTCCAACTCCCGGGACGACGAATGTGATTCCCGTCCCTGCTCACTTTCGATGTACGCCAATTGTGCCCGGACCGACAACTCGGCCGCGGGCCACAACACCGGGTCGACCTCGGCATAGACGACCTGTACGAGCTCTTCGGCCGTCCGCGCGCCGGCCGACCGCGCCGCCCGTACCTGCTCCAGGCGGGCCAGCCGGTGCTCCAGGTAGTACGCCGCAGCAGCCGAGCAGTCGGCGAGCGCCGGCCCATGGCCGGGCAGTGCGGGTACCGGGCCCTGGGCCTGCAGCCGGCGCAGGCTGCCGAGGTAGTCACCGAGATCGCCGTCGGGCCAGGCCACGACGGTGGTGCCGCGCCCGAGGACGGTGTCGCCGGTGAAGACGACGTCCCGGACCCGGTAGCTGACCGAGTCACGGGTGTGGCCGGGCGTCAGGATCACCTCGAGGCCGGCGATCTCCCCGCCCGGCCGGCTCGGCAGCGGGTCGGCCCCGATGCAGTGCTCCGCATCGAGCCCGACCACCGGAACCCCGCCGAGCAGCTCGGACAGGCGCGCCGCGCCGTCGGTGTGGTCGGCGTGGCCGTGGGTGAGCAGGATGGTGTCGATCGGCGCACAGTCCGCGATCGCGGCCAGATGGCCCTCGTCGGCCGGGCCCGGATCGATGACCACGCGGTGTTCCGGGAGGACCCAGGTGTTCGTACCGTCGAGGGTCATCGGTCCCGGATTGGGTGCGCGCAGCAGCGTGACCCAGCCGGGCAGCCCGTCGAGCAGCGCCGCCGTGGGCGCGGTCACATGGGTCACCATGCTCAGGATGGTACGGCGACGACCGCCGTTTCCGTCCCAGGGTCATTCATAAGTCGTACATAAAGGCAGATATCGCAGCTATCCACCGGCTCGGGAAGCCCTTGACGCAGCGTTCGCCAATTGCTGCGCTGTGTGTACCAACGTCCCCGAGTCCCCCCAGGGGTGCGTGTTGAGGCCTGACGTCGTCGCCGCCTTCCTGAGCGGTGCCGTACTCGCGTCCATCGCCACCGGAACGGCCGTCTACCTCGTCCGGCGGGAACGGCGCGGCGCCCGCTCGGCCATCTCCGACCTCCGCGCCGACTGCCTGGACCCCCTCGCCGAGCACCTGCTCGGCCTGACCGAGGAGCAACGCGGGAACGCCCACCGCGTCGATCAGGTACGCACCGGGCTGACCGACGTGCAGCAGAAGATCGACGAACTGAACCGGCGCTTCCTCGCGGTCCGCACCGAGCTCCGTCGGCTGCAGGACGACGCGTTCGCCGCCCGGTACCGACGCCACCTCGACCTTCCCGACGCCGGCCTGCTGAAAGGCGCGGTGTTCGCCCCGGATCCGGTTGCCGCCGACCGGATCCTCACGAAGTACCTACGGGCCGCCCGCGCCCTCCAACTGCAGACCACGCTGCTGACCGCGGCCGACGGCGGGCGGCACGTACGGCTGTGGCTATGCCGGCGCAGCGCCGGTGACGCCCCGCAAGACGTCGACCGGCGCGTCCACGACGCCATCGCGGAGGTACAGGCCTGGCACGGCGACGTGGCCGGCCACTGGCGGGCCGCCACGCCGCCGGTACGCGCCCTCGCCGACACCATCGCGCTGCTCGGTGCGGAGGACGAGGCCTTCCTGCAGCTCGGCCGGGCGGTCTTCGTCAACGCCGGGGCCCGGCTGGGCGTGGCGATCTTGACCGACCGCGATCTGGCGTACCTGGAGGAGCACCTCGACCTGGTGACCTCGCCCGGCCGGGCGCTGGCGCGGATGCGGACCGCGATGCGGGGCCGCTACCTCGACCTCACCCCGACGCTGCGCGCGCTGGCCGGCTCGCCAGGCAGCTCGACCTCAGCCGACCTCGAAGATCGCCTCGACCTCGACGGGCGCCCCCAGCGGTAGCTCGGCCACGCCAACGGCGCTCCGCGCGTGCCGCCCGGCCTCCCCGAACACAGCCCCGAACAGTTCGCTGGCACCGTTGATCACTCCCGGCTGCCCGGTGAACCCCTCGGCGGAAGCGACGAAGCCGACCACCTTGACGACCTTGACCACTCGCTCGATGCCGACCAGCGAATCGACCGCTGCGAGCGCGTTGAGAGCGCACTGCCGGGCCAGTTCGGCAGCCCGCTCCGGGGCGACCTCGGCGCCGACCTTGCCGGTGGCCAGCAACTGCCCCTCGGCCATCGGTAGCTGGCCGGAGACGTAGACGTGGTTGCCCGACTGCACGGCCGGCACGTACGCCGCCACCGGAGGCACCACGGCGGGCAGCTTCAGGCCCAGCTCGGCGAGCTTGTCGCGCGCGTTCATACGATCACCTCGCTGCGCTCGGCGATGCGTTCGCGACGCACTGAGCCACTGATTCGCTCACTCATCACGCCCCCTCGCGCGGCCGCTTGAGGTACGCGACGAGCTGGTCGGGGTTCGGGCCCGGCACGACGGCGACCAACTCCCAGCCGTCCTCGCCCCAGTTGTCCAGAATCTGCTTGGTCGCGTGGACCAGCAGCGGCACGGTGGCGTATTCCCACTTCTGCATCGCTAGAGGGCTCCCTGGCTCAAGGGTGTCTACGCCTGCCAGCCTAGAGGCTGCGCAGAGCACAGACCGCGAGAGTGGGCCAGTAATTGGATCTACATCGGGTCGGAATGCGCAAGATCCCGACAACATGCACCCAACGGCGGTCACCGCTCGATGGCGGAGCGACCTACGCTTGATCGCGGCCACATCCGGACCGGCGCTGGGACCGTGCGCGCCCCACCCAAGCATCGAACATGTGTTTTAATTCACGGGATCGGACGTCGGTGAACGCGGGTCCGACCAGCGGCGCGGGCTCATGGGATGGGGAGGGTCGATGGTGGCGGTGCAGGCGTACCGATTCGCACTGGACCTGACTCCGGCGCAGGAGCGGGCGGCGTGGGCACACGCAGGGGCAGCCCGGGTGGCCCACAACTGGTCGCTGGCCCGGCTGGGGCGGCTGAAATTGCACGAACCTTGCACTTGGAAGTGCGTCATGAAAGGTAACGGGAGGACATGAGCCAGCCGCCTGGATACCCGCCCTCGCCCGAGGAACCGCCCTCGCCCGAGGAACCGCAACACCAGCCGGCGCCGCAGTCACCGCCGCCCGCGGTGCCGGCCGCGCCCGAGGCGCCGGCAGCACCCGAGCCACCGGCAGCACCCGAGCCACCGGCAGCGCCCGAGGCACCGGACACGTCCACGGCCGCGCGGCGCCGCCGCCGGACCCTGGTGATCACCTCCATCGTCCTCGCCGTGGTACTCCTGCTGTGCGGTGGCGGCGGCACGACGGCGTACTTCTTGATCAAGCGCGTGAACGGCACCGGCACGACCACCCCCGCGGCGGCGGTCGAAGGCTTCCTCGCCGCCGTGTTCCGCGAGCACGACGTGGAGAAGGCGAACACGTTCGTCTGCGCCGAATCCCGCAACAAGGCGGCCCTGAGCAAGAAGATCGACGAGCTGCGCTCCTTCGAGCAGAAGTACAAGTCGCCCCGGTACAGCTGGCCGACGCCGAGCGTGCAGTCGCGCAAGGACAAGACGGCCACCCTGACCGTCCCCGTCAAGATCACAACCGCTGATGAGCGGGTGGCCGAGAAGCGGCTGAAGTTCGTGGCGGTCGACGAGTCCGGCTGGTGGGTATGCGAAGTCGGTGACGCGGGATAGCTACGCTCGGATCGTGGCTGCACAAGAGCACGCCGGCTGGCCGGCACGCCTGCACGTGGTGACCGGCAAGGGCGGCACCGGGAAGACGACCGTCGCCGCGGCCCTCGCGATCGCGCTGGCGACCGGTGGCCGTCGGGTCCTGCTCGTCGAGGTCGAAGGCCGGCAGGGCATCGCCCAGCTGTTCGAACTACCGCCCCTGCCGTACGAGGAGCGGGTGGTCGCCGCCGCCCCGGGCGGCGGCGAGGTGCGGGCGCTCGCCATCGACGCCGAGAAGGCGCTGCTGGAGTACCTCGACATGTTCTACCGGTTGGGGGTGGCCGGCCGAGCGCTGCAGAAGATGGGCGCCATCGACTTCGCCGCCACGATCGCGCCGGGCATGCGCGACGTCCTGCTCACCGGGAAGGTCAAGGAGGCCGTCACCCGTGCGGTGGACGGGCGCCGAGTGTACGACGCAGTAGTCGTCGACGCACCGCCCACCGGCCGGATCGGGCGCTTCCTGAACGTGACGGCGGAGACCGCCCGGCTGGCGAAGGTCGGGCCGATCAAGTCGCAGAGCGAGGGGGTCTCGGCCATCCTCCGGTCGCCGATGACCGCCGTGCACGTCGTCACGCTGCTCGAGGAGATGCCGGTACAGGAGACCGCCGACGCGATCGAGGAACTGCGCGGACTGGACATCCCGATCGGGTCGGTGATCGTCAACGCCACCCGGGAGCCGATGCTCGACGGCGTACGGGTCAGCCAGGCCGAGATCCGCCGCGGGCTGATCGAGGCCGGCCTCCCAGCGGACCGGGACACGGTCGCCGGCCTCGTGACCGAGGCCAAGGCGTACCAGACGCGCCTCGGCGTCGAAGCCGCCCTGCGTGACGAACTGGCAGCGCTGGGCCGCCCGGTGGTGGAGCTGCCCGCCCTGGCCGACGGGGTCACCCGGGAGGGCCTTGACGCGCTCGCCCGCGTGCTGCTGAACGAGGGCTGACGGTGTGACAAGGGGCGCTCTGCCCGACGGACCTGGTCAGTTCGCCCGTACCGCCGGATAGGCTCGCAGCGTGCTGTCCGACCACGATGATCGATTGGGAAGCCCTCAGCTGGACGTCGACGCACTCTTGGCCGACCCCGGGATTCGCATCGTCGTATGCTGCGGCGCCGGCGGCGTAGGTAAGACCACGACCGCGGCGGCGCTCGCGCTGCGCGCCGCCGAGCAGCACGGACGGCGTACGGTCGTGCTCACCATCGACCCGGCCCGCCGGCTGGCCCAGTCGATGGGGCTGACCGCGCTGGACAACACGCCCAGGCAGGTCAAGGGCGTCGACGCCGACAGCGGCGAACTCCACGCCATGATGCTGGACATGAAGCGGACCTTCGACGAGGTCGTGTTCGCGCACACCGACGCGGAAAAGGCCGAGGAGATTCTCGCTAACCCCTTCTACCAGGCCATGAGCTCCACGTTCTCCGGCACGCAGGAGTACATGGCGATGGAGAAACTGGGCCAGTTGCGCGCCCGCGGCGAGTGGGATCTCATCGTGGTCGACACCCCGCCGTCTCGGTCGGCGCTCGACTTCCTCGACGCGCCCGCCCGGCTGTCCCGCTTCCTCGACGGCCGGATGATCCGGATGCTGCTCGCCCCGGCCCGGGCCGGCGGCCGGGGCATGTTCAAGCTGGCGTCGGCATCCTTCGGCGTGTTCAGCCGGGCGGTGACGAAGGTTCTCGGTTCGCAACTGCTGACCGACGTGTCGACGTTCGTGACCGCGCTCGACTCGATGTTCGGCGGCTTCCGGGAGCGGGCCGAGCGCACGTACCGGATCCTGCAGAACAAGGAGACGGCGTTCCTCGTCGTCGCCGCGCCCGAGCCGGACGCGATCCGGGAGGCCGCCTACTTCGCCGACCGACTCGACAGCGAGCAGATGCCACTGGCCGGTCTGGTGCTCAACCGGGTGACGACCGTAGCCGCCCCCGCAATCAACGCCGGGAGCGCCCGGGCCGCTGCGGTACGGCTCGACGAGGTCGACGGGCACGGCGTGACGGCGGATGCGATGCGGGTACACGCCACCCTGGTTGAGCAGCGCGCGCGACAGGCCGCCGTCGCCGACCGGTTCGTCTCGGCGTATCCGGACGTCCCCGTGGTGGAGGTGCCGGTGCAGGCGGCCGACGTTCACGACCTCGACGGGCTGCGGGCGATCGGCGGGTCGTTGACCGCCCCGCGACCCGCTGACGTCTGAGGGAAACCCGCCCCCTCACCGCGACGAGCAGACGAGGTCGGGCGCGGTCATCCCCGTGACCGCGCCCGCCCGTGGTTTCGGCGTCAGCCCGCCGCCACCAACTCCTTCTCGCCGTCCAATAGCCTGGTCTCCTTGACCATGGCGGCCTCGAACGTCTTACGCCAGTTCGTCACCTGCGGATTGCGGCGCAGCAGGGCCCGCCGCTCCCGCTCGGTCATGCCGCCCCAGACACCGAACTCGATGCGGTTGTCGAGCGCGTCAGCCAGGCACTCGTTGCGCACCGGGCAGCCCCGGCAGATCCGCTTCGCGACGTTCTGCTCGGCACCCTGGACGAACAGCGCGTCCGGGTCGCCATTTCGGCAAGCCGCCATGCTCGGCCAGTCGACGACCATCGCCATCTCGTACGTCCCCCCTTGAAAGGCCCCCCCGGGCCTCTAACACCCAAACGGTTGCGCGGCCCTCATCGGCGCGTATCGTGGCCCCACACCGCAACCCGCCAACTCCGACATCAACCGCGAACCGCCCACCGCCATCGATGACTGCTCCCTCCAGGCCCGAAGGGATTCGCATCCACCGATCATGATGCTCTGTAGTCACACAATTACGCAACGTTGTGTGCCATAGACTAAGCCCGCTATTGGGCGGTGCCAAACATGCTAAACGGGACTTATCCCCTCTAGACCCCCATCCACCACCGAAACGGGTCACCCAAACCGTCACACATTCTGACCGACCGACGGACACTGACAGCACACTCGCCGTCACGGTTAGAGTCATCCGTCTATCACAACGAGGCCACGTTCTGAAAGGACGCGGTCTATTGCATTCTCCCGTACCCTGTGCCCGTGACATGGATGCGCAAGCGGGACCATGGTGTTCTCACCAATACAGCATCATTGCTCGTCTGCGGCCTCCTCGCAGGCATCGTGGTCGCTGCCGCGGCCTTTCCGGTCGTCGCCGTCTCCGGTCTAGCCGCAAAGGCCAGCGCGGATGCCTTCGATAACCTGCCGACGCAGTTGGTCGAACTGCCTCCACCGCAGATCTCGTACGTCTACGCCTCGGACGCCAAGACGCTGCTCGCCATGTTCTACGACGAGAACCGGCGCGACGTCCACCTCGCCGACATCGCCCCGGTGATGTATCAAGCGATCGTCGCCGCTGAGGACTCCCGCTTCTACGAGCACCACGGCGTGGACATGAAGGGCGTCGCCCGGGCCGCCGTCGCCAACCGCAACTCCTCCGGTCAGGTGTCGCAGGGCGCATCCACTCTGACGATGCAGTACGTGCGGCAAGCCCTGGCGTACTCGGCTCGCACGAACGAGGAGATCGTCGCCGCGACCGAGCAGACGCCGGCGCGCAAGCTGCGCGAGATGAGGTTCGCGCTCGCCATCGAGAAGAAGTACAACAAGCAGCAGATCCTGGAGCGGTACCTCAACATCTCCAGCTTCGGCCACGGCGCCTACGGCATCTACGCCGCGAGCCAGGTCTACTTCGGCAAGGAGCCCAAAAACCTCACGTTGGGCGAGGCTGCGCTGCTCGCCGGCCTGGTCAAGGCGCCGACCGCGTACGACCCGGCCGACCCGACCGATCCCGAGAAGCGCGCCGCGGCGCTGAACCGCCGCGAGTACGTGCTGCGCCAGATGGTCACCTTGAAGTACATCACCCAGCAGCAGGCCGACGAGGCGAAGTCCGCCGAGCTCAAGATCGTCGGACAGCGCTCGCCGGAGGGCTGCGCCTCGATGCCGCGCGCGGACCTCGGCGCCGGTTTCTTCTGCGACTACCTCTATCGGTGGTGGCTGGAGCAGCGCGACTTCGGCGTGGACCCGTATCAGCGGGAGAACAAGCTCCGCAGCGGCGGATACAAGATCATCAGTTCGTTCGACCTCGGCACACAGACGGCGATGCGCAAGAACGTCGAGAGTTCACTCGCCACGGGCAGCCCGTACGCGTTGATGGTGGCCGCGGTCGAGCCCGGCACCGGCAAGGTGCTCGGTCTCGCGACCAACCGCACCTTCAGCAACGACCAGAGCGGCAACGGGGCCAACACCAACCCGAACAAGCAGGGCCAGAAAGGCAACTACCCCAATACGACCGCTCCCCTGCTGACCGGCGGCGGCGACATCGTCGGCTACCAGGCCGGCTCGACGTTCAAGATGTTCACGATGGTCGCGGCCCTGGAAAAGGGCATGACGCTCGACTACACCATCAACAGCACCTCGCCGTACAAGTCAAAGTACATTGTGGACTCTAACGGCGAGGCAGCGTGCAAGGGCACGTCCTTCTACTGCCCGGTCAACGCGACTCCGAGCTGGATGAACGGCCCACGCAACATGTGGACCGGCTTCGGGCGCTCGGTCAACACCTACTTCGTGCCACTGCAGGAGCGCGCGGGCGCGGAGAACGCGGTCGACGTGGCCAAGCGCCTGGGCATCCAGTTCCGGGCGCGCAGCAACGACCCCCGCTACCCCACCGACTACGAGTTCGCCAACAACCCCGACCTGACCCGCTCCTGGGGGCCGTTCACGCTCGGGGTGAGCGCCACTACCCCGCTGGACCTGGCCAACGCGTACGCCACCCTGGCTGCCGACGGGAAGTACTGCGCGCCGACCCCGGTGGCGGAGATCCGCGACATGGACGACAACAAGCTGGACCTGGCGAAGCCGCAGTGCCGCCAGGTTGTCGATCCGGACGTGGCCCGCGCGGCGGTGGACGCGGCGCGCTGCCCGCTCGGCGACCAGTCCGCGTTCGGCCGCTGCGACCAGGGCACAGCCAGCGAGGTACGGGGGATCGTGGGGCGCCCGGTGGCCGGTAAAACCGGTACCACCGACGGTGACAAGACGGCGTCGCTCGTCGCGGTGACCAAGCAGATCGCGATGGCCGGCATCCTGGGCGACCCCGACTGGCCGCTGACCAACCGGCTCGATGCCGTCCTCGGCGATCCGCACAAGTTCGTGAACAAGGCGGTGCAGTACGGGCTGCGCGACGCGATGGCCCCCAAGCCGGCGATCAACTTCACCCCGCCGAGCAGGCAGATCGCGTTCGGCAAGGGCACTGGCAACTCGTCCAATTCAGGTGCCGGCAACTCCGCGACCAACTCGGGCCAGGGCGGTGGCGAGAGCCAGCCCGGCGGCGGAAGCAGCCCCGGTACCGTGGCTCCGACCGCCGCTCCGTCACGCGGCCAGTCCGCACGCTGCCAGCTCTTCCCTGCCCTATGCCAACGGGGCTAGGCCGACGCGCCGAAACGTGATGGGGGTGGGTCAAGGTGACCCACCCCCGGTTTTTGAGGTCTGCCGTGAGCGGCTGATACGACGACGGCTCAGACGGCCAACTGCCGGCGCACCTCGGCAGCGACCCTGCCGCCCTCGGCCCGTCCGGCTACCGCGGCCTGGGCCGCCTTCATGGCCGGCCCCATCCCCTTGGGCCCCGCGAAGTCCCCGGCGGCGAGCGCCGTCGCGACGATGTCCGCCAACTCCTGATCCGACAACTGGGACGGCAAGTACCGGTCGAGAATCTCCTCCTCGGCGCGCTCCTTGTCGGCCTGCTCGGTGCGGCCGGCGTCGGCGAACGCGGTGGCCGCCTCCCGACGCTTCTTGGCCTCCTTGGTCAGTACGGCCAGCACCTCGTCGTCGGCGAGCTCCCGGGCGGAGGCGCCGGCCACCTCGGCGGCTCGAACAGCGGCGATCGCCATCCGCAGCGTCGATGTCACCAGCTCGTCACGCGCCTTCATCGCGGCGCGTAGATCATCTTCCAACCGTCCCTTGAGCGTCATAACTAAGAAAGCTACCGAAGCCGGGTTGCAACTGCCGCCCGATAATCTGGCAGGCATGGCCAAGCGATCTACTTTCCGCCGCGTGGCAGTGGGCACCACCGTGCTCGGCGCCGCCACGCTCGCGTACGCCTCGCTCGTCGAGCGCAACCTGTTCACGCTGCGCCGCTTCGACGTGCCGGTACTCGCCCCGGACGCGGAACCGCTGCGGATCCTGCACCTGTCCGACCTGCACCTGACTCCCGGGCAGCACAGAAAGCAGCGTTGGGTCGCCGAACTGGCCGCCACCGACCCCGACCTGGTCGTGGTGACCGGCGACAATATGGCCCATGTCGATGCGGTGCCGGCCGTGCTCCGATCCTTCGGGCCACTGTTCGACCGGCCCGGCGCGTTCGTGTTCGGCTCCAACGACTACCGGGGGCCGGTGCTGAAGAACCCCTTCTCGTACTTGCAGCGCGACCGGGAGTACGTGCAGGGTGCGGCGCTGCCGGCCGAGGAGTTGCGGGATGCGCTCACCGGGGCCGGCTGGGTCGACCTGAACAACGCGCGTACCACGATCAAGGCCGGCGGCCGCGCCATCGAACTGGTCGGCGTCGACGATCCGCACGTCGGACGCGACGACTATCCGGCGGTGGCCGGCCCGGCCGACCCGACGGCGGACGTACGCATCGCCCTGACGCACTCACCGGAACCGCCGGTCCTCAACGCGATGGCCGCCGACGGGTTCGACCTGATCCTTGCCGGGCACACCCACGGGGGCCAGGTGTGCGTGCCCTTTGTGGGCGCGCTGGTCACCAACTGCGGACTGGATCGGCGAATGGCCAAGGGGCTGCGCCGCTGGCCCGGCTCGGACGCGCTGCTGCACGTGTCGGCCGGGTTGGGTACCCATCCGACGGCGCCGGTCCGCTTCGCCTGCCCGCCTGAGGCTTCGGTGCTCACGTTGATTCCACGATGAGCACTGATCCACTCACTTCACCTGTCATCCGCCGCTGGCCCCGGCGCACCGCCTACGGGCTGGCGGGCCTCGCCCTGCTGGTCCCGACCAGTACCGCCAGCGCCGGTTGGTACTTCGCCAACCAGGTCGTCGACGCCCGGCCGCGGGAGTACCCCCTCGAAGTCCGGGGTTTCGACGGCGAACTGGTGACGTTGACCCGCACCGAGGACACCGAACTCGACGTGCCCTACGCGCTGCTCTGGCCGACCGGGCACGGCCGGCTCGGTTCGGTCGTACGCGTGGACCGGGGCACCGTCGTCCGCCATGTGGACGAGATCACCCGGGGCACGCTGCAGGCCGGGGTTCGGGCAGCCACCAGCAGCGCGGTCTTCGACGGGGATCCGCTGACCGCGCGAGGCCTGAACTTCGACGAGGTGACGGTGCCCGGCGAGCTGGGCCCACTGCCCGCGTGGCTGATCCCCGGCACGTCGTCGACCTGGGCGATCGCCGTGCACGGGCGGGGCGGGACCAGGGCCGAGGCGCTGCGCGCGCTGCCGACGCTGGCCGAGCTCGGGGCGCCGACGCTGGTCATCACGTACCGCAACGACGAGGGCGCGCCACCCAGCCCGGACCGCCGCTACCACCTGGGCGGGACCGAGTGGCACGACGTGGCGGCCGCCATCCGGTACGCGCGCTCACACGGCGCCTCGGACGTCATCCTGTACGGCTGGTCCATGGGCGGGGCGGCGACGATGATGGCGCTCCGGCACGCCCCGGAAGCCGACTCGGTACGGGCCGTCGTCATGGACTGCCCGGCGCTGGACTGGACGTCGACGCTGCGCCTCAACGGCCGGCGGCGCAACCTCCCGCCGCCGCTGATCTGGGCCGCGATGCGGCTGGTGGAGCAGCGCATCGGCGCCCCGCTGGCCGAGCTCAACCAGGTACGCCACGCCGGCTCGCTGCGCGTACCGACGCTGATCTTCCTCGACGGCGACGACCTGGTCGTCGACCCGGAGCCGACCCGGCATTTCGCCCGGTTACGCCCTAACCTGGTGCGACTGGTGGAGACCGGGGGCGGCGGACACACCCGATCATGGAACGTGGAGCCGGCCCGGTACGAGGCTGAACTGGCCGGTTTTCTGCGGAACGTTCTCGACCGGTGATACCCCGAGTTGCTCGTGGCGCTCAGTAAGCTACTATTGCTCGGCACGCCGGGGTGTAGCGCAGCTTGGTAGCGCGCTTCGTTCGGGACGAAGAGGTCGTCGGTTCAAATCCGGCCACCCCGACAGAGCAGTACGAGAAGGGCCCCTCTCCGGAGGGGCCCTTCTCGTACTGCCAGGTCGCTCAGCGTCGACCCTGAGCGATCATTCCGACGCCCGGGTCAACCGCTGGATCTCAGCGTCGGTCAGCCGTAGCTGCGCCACCCCGAGCAGGTCGGGCAACTGCTCCACGGTACGGGCGCTGGCCAGGGGCGCGACCACGGTCGGCTGGGCGGCGAGCCATGCCAGCGCGACGGTCGCCACCGCCGTGTCGTGCGCCGCGGCCACCTCGTCCAGGGCTGCGAGCACCCGGCGACCCCGCTCGTCGAGGTAGGCGGCGGCACCGCTGGCACGCGGACTGTCCCCAGCGGCGCCGTCCCGGTACTTGCCGGTGAGGAAGCCGCTGGCCAGGGCGTAGTACGGCACGACCGACAGGCCCTCACGAGCGGCGAGTCCGGCGATGCTTCCCTCGAATCTGTCGCGCTCCACCAGGTTGTAGTGCGGCTGGAGCGCGACGATCCGGGGCAGGCCCCCGGCGTCAGTGATCTTCAGCCACTCCGCCAGCCGCTCTGCGGTGTAGTTGGACGCGGCGATGTAGCGCACCTTGCCCTCGCGTACCAGCTCGCCGAAGGCGGAGACGGTCTCCTCCAGCGGCGTGTCCGGGTCGTCGAAGTGCGCGTAGTACAGGTCGACATGGTCGGTCTGCAGCCGGCGCAGAGACGCGTCGATGGCCCGTCGAATTGTGGGCCGCGACAGCCCCTTCGCCTCGGGATGCTGGCTGACCTTCGTGGCCACCACCATCTGGTCGCGGTTGCCCCGAGCCGCCATCCAGCGGCCGATGATGGTCTCGGACTCGCCGCCGGAGTTGCCCGGCACCCACGCGGAGTAGCTGTCGGCGGTGTCGATGAAGTTTCCGCCGGCCTGCGCGTACGCGTCGAGCACGGCGAACGACTGCTCCTCGTCCGCCGTCCAGCCGAATACGTTGCCGCCCAGGGCGAGGGGGAAGACTTCCAGGTCCGTGTTGTTGATGCGCGGCATGCGGTGGGACCCTCTCGTGCTCTCGGTCGATCAGCGATAACGGGTCGATCATGCTCCCCTACCGGGACCGAACGGCCTATGATCCCACTCACGCGACTGCACGCCACGCGAAACGTCACTACGCGGGTACGGCCGGCCGCGCCGCCGCCGACGCCATTGCCCGCAACTGCTCAGCGGGTAGGTGCTCGCGCAATTGTGGGAACTCCAAACGCTCCTCGTTGCGGGCGTGGGCGGTCACGGCGTCCCGCAGGTCCCCGATCGCGGCGGCAATGCCCTCCTCGCTGACGTCGGCGTCGATCAACGGGGTCAGCAGCTCGTTGATCTTGCGTTCCTCGTCGATCAGGTCGCGCACCACGTTGAACCCGCCGACGATCCGGTCGCGGGCCAGCGGGTGCACCAGCTCCCCCTCCGCACCCTCGTGTGCGCGGAGCAGGTCGACCAGTTCGGCCCATACCGACTGCCGGCGCTCGTCGGTCGCCACGTCGAACTCTCCGAACAGCGCCTCGATGCGCCGGTGCTGCTCCGTGAGTACGTCGATCAGATCGCGCTCACCGGAGATCGCCGGAGCGTTCTCCAGCCGCTCATTGACCTCGCGGACCTCGGGTACCTCCCGCATGGCGGCGGAGCCGACGGTGTCCGGGGCGAGCCGGGCGGCGAGCAGCCGGCGCAGGAACGCCCGGTTCTCCTCGAACCCGAGCGGCTCGGGCAGGCCGCTGCCGACGACCTCGTCGGCGTCGCGGTCTTCGAAGCGGCGCAGCAGATCCCGGGCCAGCTGCAGGCGCGCCAACTCCATGTCCAGGTACAGCTCCCACACCGCCCGTAGCCGTGGGTCGGTCTCCTGCTGCAGGAACGAGTAGTACAGGTAGCACTCGTTGTACTCGTGCAGCACGAGTTGCCGCCACGGGCTCGCGTTGGGGTCGACCAGCGCCTGGTGGCGGGTGAGCTGATCGCGCTCCTCCTGGCTGATCTCCCGGTAGGTCGGCCGGGTCGCTGGGTCGACGTAGTCGGGGGCGGCGCTGCGGTAGAACGCCCGCATCAACTGCTCCACCGACAGCAGCGTCAACGCGTTCAGGTCCGAGATGGGGGCCGTGGTCGGCTCACGGCGGCCCTCCCCTTCGACCGGGACCGCGCCGGGCTCGGGCCGCTCGGGAAGCACGTCGGTCAGCTCATCGGCGACCTGCTCGGCCCGGCGCCGCCGGAACAGCTCCAGTACATCGGCGTACCGGTACAGATGGTCGAAGTCCTCCAGCGCATCGGACTCGTAGACCTCGCGACGATGCGGGTCGGGCTCCCCGCGAGCCAGCCACGAGTCCAGTTCCACCGCGGCGAGCTCGTAGTCGAGCGCCCGGTCCACGACGCTGCCAGTCTCCGGAAGCAGCCGGTCGACGACCCGGTGTTGCTGCTCCGAGAGGGATCCGAGGTAGTCCATCTCCCGGCGGATATCCGAGTCGGCGTGGTTGCGGGCGATCTGGTACTCGAACTGGATCGCCTCGTTCTCGGCGCCGTTCACGGCGATGATCCGGCAGGTGGCGTACGGATCGGCGCTCTCCGTGTCGATCGGCGCGACGTCGAGTTCACGCCAGTCGCGCGTCTGGCGTTCCAACGGGATGCCGTTGTACTCGAGGGGATTGAACACGGCCTCTCCTGGCACTTGGTCGCGGTGAGCGGACGCCGACAGCGCACCGCCCAGGTCGGATCGGCCCCCTTCTACCCTTCGTCACTGGCCGAAACCTCCGCGCGCGACCTAATCAACGTCCGGGTTGCAGGTACAGGCCTCGCGTACAGGGTTGAACTGTGACATCGCGGGTAGGCCCGCCCGACATGAGCGCGCTGGCGGGTTCCGCCTGGCCGCCTGAGCAGCTGGTCTATCAGGTTGATCTGTCGACCGAGATGCTGCGGGCGGGGGTGCATGCCGTTGACGGCCGGGAGTGGGCGGACCCGACGACGAAGCGGCGCACCTGGTGGACGCGGCGGCGTGGCCTGGACGCCGGAATACCGCGGCAGCGGGTGGCGGACGTGCGTGCCGACGAGGTCGCGGCCTGGATGACCGGTGCCTACAGCCGGCCGCAGTACCCGGCGGTCGTCGTCGGGTCTCCGCACGTCGGCGCGCTGCACCTGGCCGCGGCCCTCGGGGCGCCGTGGCTGCCGGCCGGGTTTCGGCTGTCGGTGCGCTGCTCCCCCACCGAGGCGAGGCGACCGCAGCCGGCGCTGCGCCAGGGCCGGGTGATCGCCTCTCACCTTCTCGAGGCGGACCAAGACATCGCCGTATACCAACGCTGCGATCCGATCGGACAAGGCGCGACCGTCAGCGCCACTCTCGACTTCTATGTGAAGTGGACGGCCGTACCCGAGCACCTGCGCCGGTTCCTGGCCGAGCGGCTCGCTCCGGGCGGCACCGTCGTCCTGATCCGCGATTGCCGGGGGTGGCCCGCGACCCAGCCCGACGACGGGTACCGGTTCCAGGTCGGCACGGTAGGGGCCGGGCTGTCCTGGCCCGACTACTGCCGGCAACTGCGCCGGCTGAGCGACGAGAGCAGCGACGACTGGGCCGACGACGAGAGCTGGACCGTCCCCGCCCCGGACGGTGGCGACGTGGACGCCGAGCAGGGGATCCACCCCGGCCTCCTCGGTGACCTGCGCCGCTGGAGCGGCGACAACGCCAGACGCCTGCGCATCGTCGCGATCACCGACTCGGCCGCGCTCAGCGCGGCGGTCGCCGACGTGTACCGGTCCTGGCTGCGCGGCGCCGGCAAGACCGGCAACCGGCTCGTCATCGGCTGCGGCGCACTGTTGGATCCGTGGCACGTCGTACGGGCCGGGCTGGTCCCGTACTGGTTCCCCGGCCCGCTGCACAGCGACGTCGACGCGCTGGAGTACTGGCTGGCCGGCAGCGAGCCGTACCGCACGATCGACCTGCTGGTGGACCCGCCGGGACGGCTCTCACCGAAGGTCGTGCCGCGCGACCGGCTCTCCGCGCTGACCCGGTTCGCCTGCGAGCGCGGGGTCCTCGACCCGACCTGCCGGCGCAACTACCCGCTGGGCATGGTCGACCCGCGGCACATCACCCGCCTGCTCAGCGAGCAGCCCTACGACTCTCCGCCGCCCCAGCCGCTGTCCACGGCGGCGGCGATCGAGGGGCTGGACCGGCTCGCGCGCTACGGTCGGCTGCTCGTTACGTGAGGTGCCCTTGTTGGTCAGGAGGGTGCCCCTGTAGGCGTCTGCACGCTAAGAGGGTGCCCCTCCTGCCGAACAGGGGAAGATGACCGCATGCCGGATCTCCGCGCGCAGTGGCGCGCGCTCGTACCGGGCGCTGAAGCGCTCGCCGAGGACCTGATTACCCGCTGGTCGCAGCCGCACCGCCACTACCACACGACCGATCATCTGGCTGCGGTCCTCACTGTGGTCGACCGGTACGCCGACCTGGCCCCGGACGCCGACGCGGTCCGGCTGGCCGCGTGGTTCCACGACGCCGTGTACGACCCGCGGGCGCCGGACAACGAGGAGCGCAGCGCACAGCTTGCCGAGACCGGGCTGCCCGCTGCCGGCGTGCCGGCCGGGCGGGTCACGGAGACCGCCCGCCTGGTACGCCTGACCGCCGGTCACGCCGTGGCCGACGGCGACCGGACCGGCGCTCTTCTCGCCGACGCGGACCTGGCGATCCTCGCCGCCGGGCAACACGACTACGACCGGTACGCGGCCGCGGTGCGCCGGGAGTACGCGCACGTGCCCGAGGCGGCGTTCCGGGCCGGCCGCGCCGCCGTACTGGAGAGTCTTCTCGCACTTCCGGCGCTGTTCCGGATCGTGCCGCCGCGGGTGGAGTGGGAGGACCGGGCACGGGCCAACATCGAGCGCGAACTGAGCGCCCTGCGCCGCGCTTCCCCATGATCACGGGAACTTTGCCGTCTGGAGACGGAAAAGCTCCCGTGATCATGAAAGTCAGGTGGCGACCGTCCCGAGCGAGAATGCGTCGACTCGACCCCACCAGCCAGGTATGCCGGACAGCGCCAGGTGGCCACAGCGCAACGGCACGTGGCCGTCCACGCCCAGGCCGTCTCGCCGTGGCTCCAGCCCCATCATGCTGCGCAGCAGGAGCAGCGGCGTGCCGGACGCCCACGCCTGCGGCGAGCACGCCGCGGTGTACGCCACCGGTACGCCGGTGGCGGCGCGGTCGGTGCCGATCAACGCCTCCGGCAGCCGGTGCTGGAAGTACGGTGCGGCCTCCAGCATGACCTCGGCGAGCCGGGCGGCCTCGGTATGGCGGCCGTACCGGGTCAGCCCCATGGCGATCAAGGCGTTGTCGTGCGGCCAGACCGTGCCGTTGTGGTACTCCATCGGGTTGTACGCCCGTTGCCCGGCCGCGACCGTCCGCACGCCCCACCCGGAGAACAGGTTCTCACCCATCAGGTGCTCCACGACCTGGTCGACGTTCTCGTCCGGCACGATCCCACTCCAGAGCAGGTGGCCGATGTTCGAGGCCAGCGTGGGCACCGGCCGGCCGTGGCCGTCGCGCGCCAGCGCATAGAAGCCCTCGTCGGGCAGCCAGAACGTCTCGTGGAACCGCTTGCGCAGGGCGTCGGCGTCCCGCTCGAGCCGCTCGGCCAGCGTCATGTCCTCCCAGCACTCCCGGGCCAGCCGGGCCATCCGCCGGCGGGCGTCGTACGCGTACCCCTGGATCTCGCACGTGGCGTGGGGCAGCGGCGCGGGCGTGCCGTCGGGGTAGACGATCGAGTTCCAGGAGTCCTTCCAGCACTGGATGCGCAGGCCGGTCTCGGGGTTGCGGCTCAGGTACTCGATGAACCCGTCCCCGTCGAGGTCCCCGTACCGCTCCATCCAGGTCAGCGCCGCCCGGGCCGCGCCTTCCAGCGCCTGTACGGTCTCGCGGTCGCCGGTCCACCGCTCGTACTCGTCGAGCACGATCAGGAACAGCGGCGTCGCGTCCGCGGTGCCGTAGTACGGCGACTGGGGGCGCTCCCCGAAGTGGACCAGCTCGCCCTGGCGCAGTTCGTGCAGGATCTTTCCGGGCTCGGCGTCGCGGAAGTCGTCGAGCGCGGTGGCCTGCTGCGCGGCGAGCGCCCGCAGGGTCGTACGGCACATCTCGGGCACGAACGGCAGTGCCTGGTAGCTGGTGATCAGGCTGTCCCGGCCGAAGAGCGCCATGAACCACGGCAAGCCGGCGGCGGGCAGCGACGAATCGGGGACCGAGTCCGGGTAGAAGCGCAGCGCGGCCAGGTCGACCAGGCTGCGCTGGTACACGCGACGCAGGTCGTCCCAGCCGGTGTCCAGGCGCGGTGCGGCGTCGATCCACTCCTGCATCGCATAAGGCATGTTCGGCTCGGGGATCCGCTTCACCACCGGCCGTACGCGCTCCGTCGCCACCCCGACCTCGACCTCGGTACGCCAGGTCTGGCGGGGCTGGAGCGTGATGCGGAAGGTCGCCGACTCCTCGGTGAAGAACGCGTTGGCGGCCCGGACGACCGTCTCGCGCCGGAAGGCGCCGCGCTCGTAAACCATCGTGACGTCCCCGGGGCCGACCCGCCGGTAGGACCGGCCGGTCTTCTGCAGCCGGTCCTTGATCTCGAAGATGTCGGCAAAGTCGGCCGCGAACAGGATCGACAGTTCCAGCGTCAGCGGCGTGGTGCTGTGGCTGGTCAGCTCCAGTGTCTCCCGCATGCCGTCGCCTACGTGGCGGCGGCGCAGCAGCGAGACGGTGGGGTTGCGGTAAATCGTTCCAGTCGGTTCGACCAGGAAGAACACCGCCTCGTCGTACTCGACCTCCTCGCCGGAGAGCGCATCCAGCTGGTTTCCGTTCAGCCGTACCTGCCATCGGGAGAGGTGACGGACATCCCGGTAGAACAAACCGGTTGGCTCGTCGGGGTCGGGCGCGATGTCACCCCGCATATCGCTGACGACGAATGTGATTCCTTCAAGGATGCTGACCTGCGGAAGCTTCACCAAATCTCCAATTTTCGTCCACTTTGGTAAAAGGTGACGATTTAATCCGTCGGCGAATGGCCTCGGATGTTCGATTCGGCGCGGAAGGGGTAGTCGGCCGCTCGGCTCAGGGTCTCTACCTCGCCTCGGGTGCCGTACCCGACGAGTGATGACACAACCGGAAGGGGCCGGATAGTGATCCCGACTGAGGCCGACCATAGCGACCCTACTTCCCCACTGAGAATCGCGATGGTCGTTCCGCCGTGGTATGAACTGCCACCGAGCGGCTACGGAGGTATCGAACTGATCTGCGCCGCGCTCATCGACGCCCTGTGCGCCCGAGGTCACGACGTGACGATGTTCGGGGCGGGCCGCCGTACTGGCACTGCGGCACGATTCGTGAGCACTCTGCCAGAACCTCAGTACGAGCGGCTTGGCGAGGCGATGCCCGACGCGCTCCACGCCGCCCGCGTTACCGAGTTACTGGCCGATTCCCAGTTCGACGTCGTCCATGACCACTCACTGTCCGGACCGCTGACCGCAGGGCACCGGAGCGCACCGACGGTGGTGACGGTCCACGGGCCGGCCGATGGCGAACTGGGCGACTACTACGTCGCCCTCGGTGAGCACATCCACCCGGTCGCGATCTCGGACTCCCAACGGCGCCAACGTCCGGAGATCCGCTGGGCTGCCACGATTCACAACGCCATCGACCCGGCGCAGTTCGTCCCGGCACACCGCAGTCAAGGGCCGGTGCTGTGGCTCGCCCGCTTCTCCCCCGACAAGGGGCCCGACCTGGCCATCGAGGCGTGCCGGAAGGCCGACCTGCCGCTGGTTCTCGCGGGCAAGTGCAACGAGCTGAGCGAACAGCGCTATCTCGACGCGGTGATCCGCCCGCTGTTGGGCGATGACGTCACACTGATCGTCAACGGCGACCGAGCCACCACCAATCGAATGCTCACCGAGGCCCGCTGCCTTATCATGCCGATCCGCTGGCACGAGCCCTTCGGCATGGTGATGATCGAGGCGATGGCGTCGGGTACGCCCGTGGTGGCCCTCCGGCGCGGCTCGGTGCCGGAGATCGTGCGGCACGGGACCACCGGATGGATCTGCGACGAGCAGGCCGAACTGCCCGAGGCCCTGCACCGGGTGAGTGAACTGGACCCCGACGAGTGCGTGGCGCACGCGCGCTCGGCGTTCGGGGCGGCCCGGATGGCACGCCGCTACGAGCGCGTGTACCGGCAGGCCATCACGTACGCCCGCCGCCCACGCCGGGGAGTTCGCCGACCGACGGCGCTGGCGCCGACTCGGATCCTGTCGACGGTGGGCGAACGCCGGGGCGTGCTCGGCTGATCTCCGGGGCGTGCTCGGCTGAGCTCCAACCGGCACCATCCAGCAGTCAGGCGATCGGGGGCATCTTGCGCCGGCGCAGGCCAGCCGCGTAGAGCCGCGCGACGATCTCGCGGCTGGGTACGACGGTCGCCCCAGCCACACGGCCATCCGTGCCCGCTCCGCCGGCAGGTCGTAGTGGTCGCGCTCGAACGCCCGCCGCGGCGCCCCCAGCATCTCGGCGAACGCGTGGAGTTCGGCGAAGGAAGCGTCGCTGACCAGGTGCGACCACAGCCGGCCGCGAGCCGGCCAGCGCGGTGGGTCTACGTAGATCACATTTCCCCAATTCGCGATCTTGGACGCCGGCTTCAGCGTCCAAGATCGCAAAGCGTCACGTGGCAGCGTATCCCCGGGGGTCCGGGGCACCCAGGCGCGCGGCGTCGGCCGTCGCGTCGTCGGGCATCCGCTGCGACTCCCGCTCGGCGGCCACCCGGGCCAGGTAGTGGTCGACCTCGCGGCGCCGGGTCGCCTCGTCCCAGCCCAGCACCCGGCCCATGATCAGCGCGGCGTCCTCGGCGCTCTCGACGCCGCGGTGCACCGTGTCGATGGAGATGCGGGTGCGCCGGGTGAGCACGTCCTCCAGGTGCAGCGCCCCCTCGGCGAGGGCCGCGTACGCGATCTCGGCGGCGAGGTACTCCGGCGCCCCGACCAGCGACCGGGCCAGCGTCGGGTCCTCCGACATCAGGGTCAGCAACTGGTTGGACAGCGTCCCGTACCGCTCCAGCAGGTGCTCGACCACGCCGACCGACACCCCGTGCCGGCGCGCCACATCGGCCCGATTGGTCCACATCTGCTGGTAGCCGTCGGCGCCCAGCAGCGGTAGATCGAAGGTACGGGAGCCGGAGACCCGGCCACCGTCCCGGCGCAGGCCCCCCAGCCGCCGCGCGGCGTGGTCGACCACGTCGGCGGCCATCACCCGGTACGTCGTGTACTTGCCGCCGGCCACGAGCATCAGGCCGAGCATCGGCTCCACCACCGCGTGCTCGCGCGACAGCGACGAGGTCTGCTCGTCGCGGGTGTGCGGGCCGACGCGGTGCCGGGCCTCGGCGGAGAGCAGGGGACGCAGGCCGGCGTACACGCCTTCGATGTCGTCCGGGGTCAGCGGCCGGTCGAGCACCCTGTTGACCTGCTCCAACAGGTACGAGATGTCGTTGGCGGACGCGGCCGGATGGGCCCGGTCGAGCTTCCAGTCGGTGTCGGTCGTGCCAATGATCCAGTGGCCGCCCCACGGGATGACGAACAGCACCGACGACGCCGTCCGCAGGATCAGGCCGGACTCGCCGCTGATCGCCGAGCGCGGCACGACGAGGTGCACGCCCTTGCTGGCGCGTACCCGCAGGCCGGTGTGCTCGGCCGGCTGGCCGTCGCTCGACAGCAGTTCGGAGATGTCGTCGCTCCACACGCCGGTGGCCGCGACCACCGTGCGGGCCCGTACGTCGAACTCGTCACCGCTCTCCAGGTCGCGGACCCGTACGCCGGTCACCTCGCGGGCGTTGCGCAGGATGCCGACGGCGCGGGCGCTGGTAGCGACGGCCGCGCCCAGGCTGGCCGCGGTACGGGCCAGCGTGACCACGAAGCGCGCGTCGTCGACCTGGCCGTCGTAGTACTCGATCGCGCCGGTGACGGCGTCCTCGCGCAGGCTCGGGAAGAGCCGGCGGGCCGCGGTACGCGACAGGTGGCGGTGCATCGGCATGCCGCGGGCGGGCTGGCCCTGCAGGAGCCGGCTGGCGAGCCCCGAGACGCTGGCGAACGCGTCGTAGAGCGCGACGCCCGCGCCGTAGTACGCCCGGTGCCAGATCCGCTGCGGCAGCCCGGCCGGGCCGGCGGGCGCGGTCAGCGGCACGAGGAACGGGACCGGCCGGACGAGGTGCGGCGCGAGTCGAGTGGTGAGCAGACCCCGCTCCCGCAGCGCCTCGTGGACGAGTCCGAACTCGAACTGCTCCAGGTAGCGGAGGCCGCCGTGGATGAGTTTGGAGGATCGGCTGGACGTACCGGAGGCGAGGTCGCGCGCTTCGATCAGCGCGACCGACAGCCCGCGGGACGCGGCGTCGAGGGCGGCGCCGGCACCGGTGACCCCGCCACCGATGACGAGCACATCGAAGTGCTCCGCCTTGAGTCTGGCCAGGTCGGCGGCGCGCCGCTCGGACGAGAGCTGTCCGGCGCCGAAGCGGGACGCCTGAGGATCTCTGCGCACGTACTCCACCGTAACTCTCAGACTGCCTGGGTTACCCCGCAGTAGTGTCAAAACTCATGTTCTGCACTCGTAACGACCGACGAATCGCTAAGGGTCTTTGACCGAAACAGCGAACAACGGGTGCGGCTCGTTTTCGGACTCAGCGGAACGTGTCGATCTCTACATCGACGACCATACGCAAGGGTTGTCGCCGGCCCCAAACAATGGTCGGAATAAGAAGCGGCGCGGCAAAGCGCTTCTTTACCAATTCCAGGTTTAAACCCTGCTTACTCCCAGGATGTCGCGCGGCGCCGCTGGGCGAAGCCCCAGCGTCGTACCGTTCAGACATGTCCGCACCGGAGCCGCCACCGACCGCGACCTGGCCGCCGCAGCAGCCGCCACCCCCGCCCAACCGGCCGACCGACGGTTGGCGCGGTCCGGTCACTGTGCTGCTCGCGGTGCTCGGCGGCCTCTGGATCGCCACCGTCATGGCCGCCGGCCAGGTCCTCGCGTGGGGGATCGAACAGGCCTTCGCCGTGACGTCCGGACGCGAGCTGCCGCGCTGGGGCTGGCTGGTCAGCACGCTCCTGTCCGGGTTGCTCGCCGGCGTACCCGCGCTGCTACTCGCCGTCGTGCCCCGGATGCCGGCCGTACGGGCGGCCGGTCGCCTGTGGACCCGGGCGGTTGTGGCGGCCGTCGTGCTGGGCGTCGTGCGCGCCGGTGTTCCGATCTCCCGGCACGAGCTCTACCTGCTGCTGCTCGCGGTCGGCGGGGCTGTGGTGGCTGCCCTGCTGCGCCTGGTCCAGCGTCGGGGACGCCGTCGGGAACCCCGCCCCGAAAGCGATTTCCGGGCGGATCTGCTCGGGCTCGCCGCCGGTCTCGCCGCGCTGCTGCCGTGGCTGGCGCTGGGCGCGCTCGGCGGGGTTCCCGAGACGGTGCTCGCCCTCGCGGCGGCGGCCGCGATCGGGTTCCTCGCGGCGAGCGTGATCGACGCCCTCCTGCCGCGCCACGGTTCCCCCTGGTTCCAGGTGGGCGTCGGCGGCCCCATCGCGGCCGTGGCGCTGACCGCGATCGCGGCGACCACGGGCGCTTCCGGCATCGCCCTCGCCGAACTGTTCGTACTGCCGCCGCTCGGCTTCGCCGCCGCCAGCCTGTACCGCGCCTCGGGGTCCGCCCGGCCCGTCGGCTGGCTGGTCGCGGCAGCGGCGGTGGGCCCGCTCGCCCTCGCCGACCCGCAGGAGACCACCATCGTGCTCGGCGTTGCGGACGCCCCGCGGTGGATCCTGGCCGCCGCGGTCGGGTCGCTCGCCGTCGGGCTACTCGTCGACCTCGGGTACGCGCTGAGCCTCGGCCGCGGCGTCGTACCGCGCCGGTGGCTCGCGGCCGCGGTCGCCGGCGTCGTCGCGGTCGCCGGCGTCGCCGTCTACCTCGGTACCGGCCAGCCCGGCACGTACGGTGACCGCCTCTTCGTCGTCCTGAAGCAGCAGGCCGACCTGTCCGGATTGGACGTGATCGGCAACCGCGACGCCCGACTTCGGGAGACCTATCACCGGCTGGTGGCCAACGCGAACTCCACCCAGGCGGCGCTCCGCCGTGACCTGAGCGGGCTGCACATCGGCTACACGCCGTACTACCTCGTCAACGCCCTCGAGGTGGACGGCGGCGAGCCCGTACGCGCCTGGCTGAGCACCCGGGCGGAGGTCGCGCAGATCCTCGACAGCCCGCGCGTACGCCCGATCCCGGAGCCGGCCCCGGTCATGCGCGGCAGCCAGCCCGCACCCGCCGGCCCGCAGTGGAACCTGTCGATGATCGGCGCCGACCGGGTGTGGCGGGAGCTGGGCGTGACCGGCGCCGGAATCCTCGTCGGCACCTCGGACTCCGGCGTCGACGGCGCCCACCCCGCCCTGGCCGACCGGTTCCGCGGCGGCGCCGACTCCTGGTACGACCCGTGGTCGCACACCCGCGCCCCGGTCGACCACGGCGGCCACGGCACGCACACGCTCGGCACCGCGGTCGGCGGGCAGAACGTCGGGGTCGCACCCGGGGCGCACTGGGTCGGCTGCGTCAACCTCGAACGCAACCTGGGCAGCCCGGCCCGGTACCTCGACTGCCTGCAGTTCATGCTCGCGCCGTTCCCGTACGGCGCGGATCCGCTGCGCGACGGCCGGCCCGAGCGGGCGCCCCACGTCCTGACCAACTCGTGGGGCTGCACCCGGCTGGAAGGCTGCGACCTGCGGTCGCTGCGGCCGGCGATCGAGGGGCTGACGGCCGCGGGCATCTTCGTGGTCGCCGCCGCCGGCAACACCGGTCCGGCGTGCCGGTCCGTGGTCGACCCGCCGGCGCCCTATCCGGAGACGATGACCGTCGGCGCGGTCAACCGCTCCGACCGGCTCGCCGACTTCTCCAGCCGCGGCCCCACGCCCGACGGCCGAACAAAGCCGGACATCGTGGCTCCGGGCGTCGACATCCTGTCCGCGCTACCCGGCGGTAGCTACGGCACGGAGAGCGGCACGTCCATGGCGACCCCGCACGTGGCCGGCGTGGTGGCGCTGCTGTGGTCGGCCAACCCGCGGCTGATCGGCGACATCCCGCGTACGCGGGACATCCTGCGTACGACCACGCGGCCGGCATCGGCGCCAGCGGAGAACTGCGGCAACCCGGCGGACCTGGTCGGCACCGGGCTGGTCGACGCGTACCGGGCGACCCGGGTGGCTGCGGAAATCCGCTAGTCCTGCTCCTGGTCCAGCTGCTCGATCGTGGCGTCCGACGGCCCGCACTGCTGGCGGATCCGCGCGGCCACCGACTCGGTCTCGCGCATGACCCGCAGGATGTTGTTCCAGGTGAGCTTGCTGAGCTCGGCTTCGGACCAGCCGCGGTTGGACAGCTCATCGAGCAGCGTCGGGTAGCCCGACACGTCGGTCAGCCCGTCCGGCGGGCTCGAACAGCCGTCGAAGTCGCTTCCCAGCCCGACGTTGTCCACCCCTGCGACCTCCCGTACACGCTCAATGTGGTCAGCGACGTCCGCCACCGTGCACGGCGGCCGCGGGTTGTCCCGTAGCCAGTCCGCGCGCGCGGCGTACCAGGCCGGGCTGCCGTCCGGGTACGCCTCCGCCAGGCGCTCCACCGCGTCGCCCATCTCGGCCATCCACGCCCGGCCCTCCTCGGTGAGGAAGCCCGGCACGAAGGTCACCATCACGACGCCACCGGTGTCGCGTACCCGGGTGAGCACGTCGTCTGGCACGTTACGCGGGTGATCGCACAGCGCCCGGGCCGACGAGTGCGAGAAGAAGGCCGGCGCCCGGGACGTGTCCAGCGCGGCGTGCATGGTGCTCGGGGCCACGTGCGACAGGTCGACGAGCATGCCGAGGCGATTCATCTCGCGTACGACCTCGTGGCCGAAGGGTGACAAGCCGCCGACTTTCGCCTCGTCGGTGGCGCTGTCGGCCCACGGCGTGTTCCGCACGTGGGTGAGCGTCAGGTACCGGACCCCCAGCTCGTACAGCATCCTCAGCGTGCCGAGGGAACAGTTGATCGAGTGGCCGCCCTCCGCGCCCAGCAGCGAGGCCACGCGCCCCTCGGCGCGAGCCCGCTCGACCTCGTCGGCAGTGGTCGCCAGCGCGAGCTCCGCGGGGTAGCGCGTCACGAGCCGCCGTACGGCGTCGACCTGTTCGAGGGTCGCGGACACCGCGGCCTGGCCATCCGGCTCGCAGGGGGCATAGACCGACCAGAACTGGGCGCCGACGCGGCCCGCGCGCAGGCGGGGCAGGTCGGTGTGTAGCCCGCAGGCCGATTGATCAACGGCGATGTCGAGCGCGTCGAAGTCGTAGCGCACCCGGCGGCGTAACTCCCAGGCCAGGTCGTTGTGCCCGTCAAAGATCGGCTCGCTCATCGTGGGAGATACGTTACCGGGCCTTTGGGTAATACGCCCACATGACCGAACCGCGTGACCCCAGCCCGTACCGGGCGACTGGCGAGTCGGGCGTCGCCGGCAGTCGCCATGCCGGCGAGCCGAGTGGCTCCAGCGTGCCGGATGTCCACGTCCCGGAGCAGCCGGCACCGTCCGACCCGACCACGACCACCCTGACCGAGATGGTGACGGACACCGGTGAGTCGAGGCCGCCGACCGAGGTGGAGCCGGTGACCAACAGCGGACTCACCGACCCGTACAGCCCGACCGGCACCGCCCCCAGCTCCCGCGGCTCCGCCGGCTCCTCATGATCGGTGAGCGCCGGGGCAAGCGACGAGGGGGTGGCCCGGACGGGCCACCCCCTCGCGAGGATTCAGACTTCTTTAGAAGTCCATCTCGCCGCCGCCGGGCGCACCCGCCGCGGCCTTCTCCTTCTCGGGCTTGTCCGCGACCACAGCCTCAGTGGTCAGGAACAGAGCCGCGATCGACGCCGCGTTCTGCAGCGCGGAGCGCGTCACCTTGGCCGGGTCGATGATGCCCGCGGCCAGCATGTCGACGTACTCGCCGGTCGCCGCGTCGAGACCGTGCCCAACCGGCAGGTTGCGCACCTTGTCGACCACGACGCCACCCTCGAGGCCGGCGTTGGCAGCGATCTGGCGCAGCGGAGCGTCCAACGCGATGCGGACGATCTGGGCACCGGTCGCCTCGTCGGCGTTCAGGTCCAGCTTGTCGAACGCGGACTTGCCGGCCTGCACCAGCGCGACGCCACCACCGGGGACGATGCCCTCCTCGACGGCCGCCTTCGCGTTGCGAACGGCGTCCTCGATGCGGTGCTTGCGCTCCTTGAGCTCGACCTCGGTCGCCGCGCCGACCTTGATCACCGCAACACCGCCGGCCAGCTTGGCCAGACGCTCCTGCAGCTTCTCCCGGTCGTAGTCGGAGTCGCTCTTCTCGATCTCGGCCCGGATCTGGTTGACCCGGCCCTGGATCTGGTCGGGGTCACCGGCGCCGTCGACGATCGTGGTCTCGTCCTTGGTGACGACGACCTTGCGGGCGCGGCCCAGCATGTCGAGCGTGGCGGTCTCGAGCTTGAGGCCGATCTCCTCGCTGATGACCTGACCGCCGGTCAGGACGGCGATGTCGCCCAGCATGGCCTTGCGGCGGTCGCCGAAGCCCGGCGCCTTGACGGCGACGGACTTGAAGGTGCCGCGCACCTTGTTGACGACCAGGGTGGCGAGCGCCTCGCCCTCGACGTCCTCGGCGATGATCGTCAGCGGCTTGCCCGACTGCATGACCTTCTCCAGCAGCGGGAGCAGATCCTTCACCGACGAGATCTTGCCGTTGTAAATCAGGATGTAGGGGTCGTCGAGGACGGTCTCCATCCGCTCCGGGTCGGTCCAGAAGTACGGAGAGATGTAGCCCTTGTCGAAGCGCATACCCTCGGTGAGCTCAAGCTCCAGGCCGAAGGTGTTGCTCTCCTCGACGGTGATGACGCCTTCCTTGCCGACCTTGTCCATCGCCTCGGCGATGATCTCACCGACGGTGGGGTCACCGGCGGAGATCGACGCGGTCGACGCGATCTGCTCCTTGGTCTCGACGTCCTTCGAGATCTTGGCCAGCTCTTCGGCCACGGCGGCGACGGCGGACTCGATCCCCCGCTTGAGGGCTATCGGGTTCGCGCCGGCCGCGACGTTGCGCAGGCCCTCGCGGACGAGCGCCTGAGCCAGGACGGTCGCCGTCGTCGTGCCGTCACCGGCCACGTCGTCGGTCTTCTTGGCGACCTCCTTGACCAGCTCGGCGCCGATCTTCTCGTAGGGGTCCTCGAGCTCGATCTCCTTGGCGATGCTCACACCGTCGTTGGTGATCGTGGGGGCGCCCCACTTCTTCTCGAGGACGACGTTGCGGCCCTTAGGGCCCAGCGTCACCTTCACGGCGTCGGCGAGGATGTTCATTCCCCGCTCGAGACCGCGGCGCGCCTCTTCCTCGAACGCAATTGTCTTGGCCATTCGGCGTTGTCCTCCTGGACACAGTCACGGCTCGCGCTGGTTTACAGCCACGCTCCGCTGCTCACGCACCTTCGGCGGTCCCTCCGCGGCACGGAAGGACCCTCGTAGGCCGGACCGGATAGCCCGCGACGACCGGTCCCCTGCCGCACCCGGCCCGCTCGGCGTCAACCGCCGGACGGCCCGGCCACGGCCGGTGACCCCACCGACCCCGACCTTTGGCACTCGATGGTTCCGAGTGCCAGTGACTTGTTTAGCACTCTCCACCCGAGAGTGCAAGCAAACGGTGGGTGGCCGTCCGACGCTCCGCACGCGTTCCAGCCCCCGACCACCAGCCGCCGGGTCCATAGACGGTCACCCGCGTGGGACATAGGCCCCCATGGGCAGCACTTGACCGCAGAGTGGCCAATTCCGTCCACACAGCCCGCAACTTCCCCGAAGCTGCGCCGTTAGTACCAACAGCGACAACAACTTTCCGACCAAGTTGCGCGATCAAGCAACAAACGACAAGGCACCGCAGCCGCGGCTGCGGTGCGGTGACACGAAGGGGCTCGGTGATTCCGGTAGCTCGGGGAGGCGGAAACGAAGGACACCGTTCCCCGACAGAGGAACGGTGTCCTAGAAGTGGTGCGAGTCTGGAGTAGTGGTCAAGAGGCGAGTCGGACGTTCTCTGCCTGCGGGCCCTTGTTGCCCTGCGCGATCTCGAACTCGACTCGCTGACCGTCCTCCAGCGTCTTGTAGCCGTCCATCTGGATCGCCGAGAAGTGGACGAAAACGTCCTGCCCCCCGTCGACGGCAATGAAGCCGTAGCCCTTCTCGCTGTTGAACCACTTGACGGTGCCCTGTGCCACGGTGCACTTCCTCACTTCGGTGGTGCTGGGTATTGCCAACCCCCGACGACGCGGCGCGACGCCGGAGCCGTCGGTGCCTCGCTGTGCCCCCAATGGACACAGACGACGAACGACGACCGATCACGCACGCTACACGAGGCCTCCCAACCCCGTACAGCCCCAAATCGGACAGCCAGACTAACCTCCAGATTCGCGATCATCTCAACGGATAGCGGTTAGAGAGCTGGAATACCGGGTAGTCTTTGCTCCACCGCGGCATCGATAAATGTCTATTACTGATTCCGTGGCTGGGCCTACGCGTGCCGGCGCGACTGTACGATCCGGAACCGACTGGCCACGTACGCGCCGTCGGTGAGAACGGAGTTCGCCGCCGCGTTGGCACCGCTGCCATGGAAGTCGGAGAAGGCTGCCGACTGGTTGACGAAGACCCCATCTGTCAGGTTTGCCGAAAGGTGCACTCCGACATCTAGCGCCGCCCGCTCCGCGAATTCCAAGACCTTGTCATCGCACGAGTACACCGACGCGGTAAGGGCACCGCGCCGCCCCACGGTCCGCCGGAAGACCTCAAGACTGTGCTGTGTGGAATCCGTAGCGACGACGAACGAGATGGGTCCGAACCACTCCTCGCCGTATGTCTGCTCACTGTCCGCGTCGAGCTTGATAACCACCGGGGTACGCACGACCGCGTCACCGAATGCCGGATGGGTGACCTCCTGCGAATCGAGCAGGATCTCGCCCGAATCGCGGACCCGTTCCAGCCGCTCCAAAACGCCATCGTTGACGATGGCGCCGGTCAACTCGACGGCTCGGGCCGGGTCGCCGGTCAGCTTTCCGACCGCCGCTGCGATACCCCCGGCGACCTCGTCGAAACTCTTGTGGCCGGCCTCGGTGGCGATGCCTTCGCGCGGAATGAGGATGTTCTGCGGCGCGGTACACATCTGTCCGCTGTAGAGGACCAATGAGAAGGCGATGTTGTTGCACATTCCGGCGAAGTTGTCGCATCCGTCGACGATGACGGTGTTGACTCCCGCCTTCTCCGTGTAGACCACGGCCTGCCGGGCGTTCGCCTCCAGCCAGTCGCCGTACTCGGTCGACCCGGTGAAGTCGACGATCCTCACCTCGGGCCGCAGCGCCAGCACGCTCGCGAGACCCTCCCCCGACTCCTCGGCCGCGAGGGTCACCAGGTTCGGATCGAACCCGGCCTCGGCGAGGACCTCCCGGGCGTGCTTGACGGTGATGGCGAGCGGGAGGACGGCGCGCGGATGCGGCTTGATCATGACCGGGTTTCCGGTAACCAGCGAGGCGAACAGGCCCGGGTACGAGTTCCAGGTGGGGAACGTGTTGCAGCCGATGACGAGCCCGATGCCGCGCGGCACGATGTGCCATGTCTTCATCAATCGGAGCGGCTCAGCCGAGCCTTTGGCGCCCGCCGGCTTCTCCCAGTGAGCCTCTGCCGGCGTACGCGTCATCTCCGCGTACGCGTACGCCAACGCTTCGAGCGCCCGGTCGAGCGCGTGCGCGCCGCCGGCCTGGAACGCCATGACAAACGCCTGCCCGCTGGTGAACTGCACGGCGTTGGCCAGTTCGAAGATGTTCTCGGACAGCCGGGCGAGGATCTCCAGGCAGACCCCGACGCGGGTCTGCGGGCCGGCATCGCGCCAGGCCGGCAGGGCCGCGGCGGCAGCGGCCAGCAGCGCGTCGGCTCCCGCGTGCGGGTAGCGGACGTCCAGCCGGATGCCGAAGGGGCTCTTCTCGGTGGCGACCCGGCCGGTGGTACCCGGTTGGTCCAGCGGAAAGTCCGCACCGAGGTACGCGTCGAACGCGGCTTTGCCCCGGGGCGCGGCGTCCTCGCCGTACACCCGGGGGCTGGGCGATTCGTTGAAGGCCGACCAGTAGCCACGGTCCCGGATCGCGGTGAGAGCCTGGTCGAGGGTGGCGGCATGCTTGCCGTAGAGGGAATGAGGTTGGCTCATGACGTCATCCTGCCGGCTGCCCCGGGGCCGTGGACAGATTCGATTCGTGCCCGGTCGGCAGTTCGCGCATCGTGCGTCGCCTACTACGCCGACGTCAGCCGCGACCGACCTCCCGCTGCCAGTTGACCCAGACGTCCACCGGCCGGAATCCCAGCGCCTCGTTGATCGAGATCATGTGGTCGTTGACCGCGGCGTTCCAGGTGTCGACGAAGCGCAGGGCGGGCTCGTGGGCGAGCGCGTACCGGAGGTTGACGGCCTTCACGATCGTGCCGAGCCGGTGACCCCGGTGTGCTGGGTCGACGAGCGTGATCTTCTGCCAGGCGTGGTCGCGCGCCGAATGCTCCATGACAAGTTCCGTGCGGGCGACGATCCGGCCGGTCGCGTCGTGCCGTACGCCCGCGTTGTAGCACCGGGTCCCGTGGCCGACCCGGGTCTCGTCCATCGCGCGCTGCAGCTCGGCATCGATGTTCTCCGGCTCCCACTCGAGGTCACCCATCGGGGCGTCGGCCATCAATCGGCTGCCGAGATAGGCCACGTCGGCCAGGTACTCCTCCGGGGTGCGCTCCCGCCACCGCACCAGCGAGTACCCATCGGCGCGCCGCCACGCGTCGGCCAGCAACCGGTCGTACCGCTCGGCGTCCACGCTGGACAGATCGAGCCGGCGCCGGACCTCGCGGAGCGCGTCGCGCGCGCCCACCGCCCGGGCGAACCCGCCCGCTGACCCCGGCAGGTCGGCCCCGTCCGGCAAGGCCTCGACCGCGTCACCCATCAGCCGGGCGCGGCCAGCGGCTCGGACGTATTCGGCGACGTGTTCGTAGAGGGCCCAGCCGGCACCACGCCGACGATGATCGGGGTGGACGTTGAGGTCGCACCAGGCGTTGTCGAAGTTGTCGCGCTGGGGCAGCCTGACATCCGCGACGCCGACCGGCCGGTCACCGTCGTGGACCAGCCACGCCGCCATGACCTCGTGCGGCCATGGAACCCGGAAGACCACGTCGTGGGCGTGTCGGCACGGCGGCGGAAAGTCGGGAACGTCGTGGGCCCGCGCCGCGCTCCGGATGGCGTACGACGCGTCGAGGGCGGCCGGGTCGGCGGGGTCAAGCTCGACGACGCGGAAGGTACGGGTACTGATGGTCATACCCGGCAGGGTGCGCCGGACGGAGCCTGGCACGCGAGTGAATTTTTCCTAGACCGAGCTTTCCCCGGAAATGGTCGAGAGGACGCTCGCACAACGCCTCCGGCGCTGCGGTCGCGGGCCTGCCGAACGGATCGGCGGCCTCGCGGCGACGCGTCCTCCCGCACCGAAAATCGTGCCGCCAGGGCAAGGCGCAGTCAAGGCCTCCGATGCCAGATCTTCAACGGCAAGCCACCGGCCCAACACTCTGCGCAGCCGGCCATTCCTTCCGCAGAAGGGGGCGAATGCTACGGCAGGAGCGCCCGAAACGGGCGCTCCTGCACGTGAAAGATATAGATAAACTTCTTCATCCTTTACAGATGGTGGAAATTCATCCCAGCAAGCCGGCCTCGCGGACCGCCCGCAGCGACGGCTTCACCCGGTACGTGGGCCCCACCCGGTCGGCCACCGCGTCAAGGGTCTTCAACCCTTCGCCGGTGTTGTACACGACGGTCTCGGCGTCCGGGTCCAGCTTTCCCTCGGCGACCAGCTTCCGCAGCGCCGCCACCGTGGTCCCACCCGCCGTCTCGGCGAAGATGCCGGTGGTACGGGCGAGCAGCCGGATCGCGTCGCGGATCTCCTCGTCGTCGGCGTACGCCATCCAGCCACCCGTGCGGCGGACCGACTCGAGGGCGTACACGCCGGCGGCCGGGTCGCCGATGTTGAGCGACTTGGCGATGCCCGTCGGCTTCTGCGGGATGATGTCCTCGCGACCTTCGTGCAGCGCCAGCGCGATCGGGTTGCAGCCGGCGGACTGGGCGCCGTACACCCGCCACCCGTTGGCCGGCGCCTCGACCAGGCCGATCTCGACGAGCTCGGTGAACGCCTTGTCCACCTTGGTCAGCAGCTCGCCGCTGGCCATCGGGATGACGACCTGCTCCGGGATCCGCCAGCCCAGCTGCTCGGCGACCTCGTACCCGAGCGTGCGCGAGCCCTCGGCGTAGAACGGCCGGACGTTGACGTTGACGAACGCGGTCGTCTCGAACTCGTCGGTCTCGGTCAGCTCCGAGCACAGCCGGTTGACGTCGTCGTACGAGCCGTCGATCGCCACCACGTCACCGCCGTACACGGCCGTGGTGACCACCTTGCCCTGCTCGAGGTCGGACGGGATGAAGACCATCGACGGCACCCCGGCACGGGCGGCGTGCGCGGCGACCGAGTTGGCCAGGTTGCCGGTCGACGCGCAGGCGTACCGGTCGAAGCCCAGGGCACGCGCGGCGGTGAGGGCGACCGACACGACCCGGTCCTTGAACGAGTGGGTCGGGTTGGCGGAGTCGTCCTTGACCCAGAGCGGGGCGCGCAGGCCGACCTCGCGGGCCAGCGCGGCGGCGGGTACGAGCGGGGTGAAGCCCGGGTCGAGCGTGACCCGGGTGGCGGGGTCCTGGCCGGCCGGCAGCAGCGACGCGTACCGCCACATGTTCGCCGGGCCGCGCTCGATCTCCTCGCGGGTCACCCGCTTGAGGGCCGCCTCGTCGTACGCGACCTCAAGCGGCCCGAAACACTCGTAACAGGCGTGCTGCGCGGCGAGTGGGAACTCGGTGCCGCAGCCGCGACAGACCAGCGCGCGGGCGGGCGAGTTGACGAACGGAGACGCGTCGATGGTCGACGTCATAGAGGCCTTCCTCTCATCTTCCCCGGCGTCGCACCGGGACGGAATTGGCACCTGCCACGCGCGACCTCGTCATCGAGTCGTCAGTGGTGGTTGCCGGGGCTTCGTCGGGCCGTTTCCCTCAGCCCCTCTGGATGAGGTATGCAGTTGTGCTCACGAGTCTAAAGATCAGGCGCGGTCGCCGCTACGGTACGTGACCCGTCGTGAGTGAGGTCACCCAGCAGTGTCAGGAGGGTGCCCGTGCGGCACGGACACCCTCCTGACAGGTCTCAGCTGACGACGTCCTTGCGCAGGAAGCGCCACCACGCCAGCCCGAAGAAGACCACGGCGTAGCCCAGCGCGGAGATGCAGCCCCGGACCAGGTTGTCGGTCTGGATCGGTGTCGACAGCAGCCCCAGCCACGCCTGGGCGAAGTGCGTCGGCAGGAAGCTGCGGATCGCGCCGAGCGCCGTGATCTGGTCGAGGATGCTCGACAGGATCTGCAGCAGCACGGCACCGCCGACCGCGCCCAGCGGCGCGTCGGTCGTCACCGACAGCAGGAACGCCAGGCCCGCGACGACCAGCAGGCTCACGGCCAGATACGCCATGATGCCCAGCAGCCGCAGCAGCGCCTCACCCGCGGCGATGTCACCGGCGATCGTGCTGCGCAGCGGGTGCCAGCCGTACCGCAGGGTGCCGACGGCGAGCGCGGTGCCCAGCAGGAGCACCATCGCGATGACGGAGTACGCCAGCGACACGGCGAGCTTCACCCCGAGGAGCCGACCGCGCGGCACCGGGATCGCGAGCAGGTATCGCAGGCTGCCCCAGCTCGCCTCGCTCGCCACCGTGTCACCGCAGAACAGCGCGACCACCACGATCAGCAGGAACGATGCCGACACGAACACCGTGAACAGGGCGAAATTGACGCCGCCCGCCGTCGCCAGGTCGACCAGGCTGGAGAACTCGCCCCGCCGCCGGCCATTGTTGCCGTCGCCGGTGTTGAGCTGGAACGCGACCAGGATGATCAGCGGCAGGACCACCATGAACCCGAGCGCGAGCTGGGTACGCCGTCGGCTGGCCTGCCGCCGGAACTCGGTGGCGAACGTGAAGGTACGGGTGGGCCGGTAGGTGTCCATGGCGGTCGGGGGCGCCGCCGGAGCTGTCGTGGTCATCGCTCTCCGCTCGCTTTCGTGTCGCCACCGACCAGGGCCAGGAACGCGTCCTCCAGACGCCTCCTGGGCACCACCCGGTCCACGCCGATACCTGCCTTGACCAGCGCCGCGACCACCTCGGCCCGCGGCGTGCCGTCCAGGTCGACGACCAGGCTGTTGCCGCCCGACCAGGCCACCGTCCGGACGATGCCCAGCTCGTCGAGCACGTTCTCGGCGAGGTCCACGTCAGATACGTCCAGGTGCACGCTGGGCGAGTCGCCGACGATGTCGTCGACCGGCCCGGACGCCACGATCTGCCCCTTGTGCATGACGACCACGTCGGTGCAGGTCTGCTCCACCTCGGCGAGCAGGTGGCTGGAGACGAGCACGGCCCGCCCGTCAGTCGCGTACCGGCGCAGCACCTTGCGCATCTCCGCGATCTGGGGCGGGTCGAGACCGTCGGTCGGCTCGTCGAGCACCAGCAGCTCCGGGAGGCCGAGCATCGCCTGCGCGATCGCGAGCCGCTGCTTCATGCCGTGGCTGTACGTCTTGACCTTGCGGTGGACGGCGGTACCGAGGCCGGCGATGTCGAGCGCCTCGTCGAAGCGCGCCTCCGCCTCCGGCCGCCCGGTGGCCTTCCAGTACAGCTCGAGGTTGGCGTACCCGGTCAGGTGCGGCAGGAAGCCGGGGCCCTCGACGAGCGCGCCGACCCGGCTGAGCACCGGCGCGCCGGGCTTGAGCCGCTGCCCGAAGACCAGGATCTCGCCGGCGGTCGGGTAGGTCAGCCCCATGAGTACGCGCAGCGTCGTCGTCTTGCCCGCGCCGTTGGGCCCGAGCAGGCCGACGACGGTGTTGCGCTCGACGGCGAAGTCGACCTTGCTGACCGCGACGAACCCGTCCGCGTACTCCTTGCGCAGCCCACGGACGACGAGCGGAGTCTGCGCGTACTCGTCCTCGGTCTGCTCGCGACGGCGTAGCCGCCGGCGGCTGAGCGCGATCAGCACGACGAGCGCGAGCGCGATCGCGGCGACGAGCCCCGCGAGCACATAGCGCCAGATCACCGACGGACTCTGGAGCGGCGTACCGGCCGCAGTCGGCAGGGTGACCGGACCGTTCGCCGCAACCGTGTAGACGGTCGGCGCTGCGGGGCTCAGGTACGACTGGTCGGAGGTCGAGACGGTGATCCGCAGCCGGTGACCCTGCTCGAACCGTCGCACGATCGCCGGCAGCGTCACCGTCGTCGGGACCGCCTGGTCGATGCTCGTCGGCAGGCCGGTCAGCCGGACCGGGGCGACCAGGCCGTTGGGGAGGGTGGGCTGGCCGTTGGCGTCGACGTCGTAGAGCTTGACGAAGAGCACGGCCTCGCGCGTCGGGGAGGCCACCTTGAGCTGGACGGTCGGGGAACCCGTCACGTCCGTCGTCTTCGCGAGCGGCGCGGAGTAGAAGTCCGCGTGCTGGCCTGGCACCTCGATGGTCATGCCGCTGGCGAGGTTGCCGATGGCGCCGCCGACCCCGGCGAGTGAGGAGACCGCTGCCGGGTTGCCGTTCGGCGGGTTGGCGGCCGGCTGCGGCGGCCCCTCCACCGTGACCCGCTCGGTCTTCGTGCCGCCCGTACCCGGGTAGTCGGCGACGTTGAAGCCGGCGGCGACCAGGCCGTCGCCGCTGGCGTCGATGCCGGAGATGCGCGAGTACGTGAAGCTGTTGTTCGGTTTCGCGCCCTTACCGGCCAGGTAGTGGTCGAGCCACTGCGCGGTCAGGAACTTCACCCGGTCCTGGTCGGACTGCGGCCCCTGCCCACCGTCGTGGCCGCCGGTGAACCAGGCGACGCGTACCGGCGTGCCGTTCGCTGCGATGCCCTTGGCGTTGGCGTCGGCTTCCGACAGCGGGAAGAGCGAGTCGGCCTCGCCCTGGATGAGCAGGGTCGGCGCCTTGATTCGGTCGAGCACGCCCGCGGGGCTGGAGCGGCGCAGCAGGTCGATCGCCCGTGCGCTCGGGCGGCCGGTCGTGGCCATCTCCAGGTACACCTGGCAGACGTCGAGGGCGAACCGCCCGCACTGCGCGGCGGACGGGTCGGCGCCACGGGGGCCACGCGGTTGAGCCACTGGCGCGGTCCCACCCATCGATCCGCCCGAGCCAAAGAACATTCCTGCCCACTGCTTCTTGAACACGCCGTTCTCGGGCCCACCGCCGATGCCGTTCGGCAGGAAGGCTCGGGCCAGGTCGTTCCACGTGATCATCGGTACGATCGCGTCGATGCGCCGGTCATGCGCTGCCAGCAGCAGCGACAGGCCACCGCCGTACGAGCCGCCGACCGCGGCGACTCTGGGATCGTTCGCGCTGTCCTTGCGAACCTCCGGTCGCCTCGCTAGCCAGTCCACCAGATTCTTCGCATCCTTGACCTCCCAGTCCGGGCTGTCGAGGTGGATCTGACCGGTCGAACGCCCGAACCCCTGCGCGGTCCACGTCAGTACGGCGTACCCGTGCTCCGCGAGGCTCTGGGCGTCGGACACCGAGTCGAGCTTGGTACCGCCGAATCCGTGCGCCAGCAGCACCGCCGGGACGGGGTGGCTCGCATCGGCACTCTTGGGCAGGTACAGCCGCGTGTCGAGGGTGACATCCTGGTCACCGCCGGGTCCGGTCTTGACCGCGATCATCCGATCTTCGGTGCGGTAGCTTGACGGCACCGGCCACGCGGCCCAACTGATCACGCCGGCGAGCAGGATGAGCACGATGGAGCCCGTGACCACGCGGCGCCGGGTCAGGTGTACCCGCGCCCATGCACGACGTAGTCGCGCCGGAATCGATGACGGCATGGCGCCAACGGTACGACGCCGAAGCTGTGTGCTACCTGAAGGTCCCCGGCGGTGTCAAAAACGGCTGTACCTCCACTCCCCAGTGGGGTGTGGAGGTACAGCGTTCGCCATGCCTTTATGAAGTCACGTTCGGGTGCGGACCAGAAGCGGAGGTCGTGCGGCGCCTACAGTCCGCGGCGCTGCTCGCTGATCGACGATTCTCCCGCGCGCACCAGGTCGAGCTGGTCGGCGTCGGCCGGCACGCGCTCCAGCACCGCCGTGTCGGCGTTCGCGTAGTTCACGACGGGCCGCAGGTTCTGGACCGGGTGGCGGGTGAGCGAGGATGCGTTGTCCCGCGAACGGCGGCGGCGACCGCGGAACTGCTCCCGCTCGGCGCGCTGCGCGTTGAGGATCGCGTCGATCTTGCTGTTCTTGGTCCCGTGCGCGTACCCGATCAGGTACGCGACGCCGTTGGCGGCGCAGGCGATCAGGAAGGCCGTGATGGGCAGCCACACGAGCGGCGAGCTCTGGTCGAAGACCACAGACATGGGGAGGGGCTCCTTTCGTGCCGTCCGCACTTTATGAAGGGATCACGCCCCGGTGATACACCGATTTCCGATCTAGACCCGTTTGGATACGGACCTCAACCCCGCGGTAACCGCCAACCATACTTTCAGTCACCGAGTACCCCTGATCAGATTAGCCGTAACAGGGGGACGCATGACGGGATCCGAATCGGTAGCGAATGTGGCAGCCAACTCATGTGACAGCCACCGCGCGCCGGCCCGATTTCCTTACGCCCCAGTAAGGTATTGCTCGCGACGCAAAGGTATCGCCCGCAACGCGGGCAGCAGAAAACCAATCTGCGATCATGGTGAATATCTAGTAATTACGATTCATCTATTTGTAGCCACCGAATACGCCGCAGGACCCCAACAACCGCGATTCGACACGCCACCCCCGGTTGATTCCGGGCCACCTGTAGGCGCTTCTTGGGCAACCCGTAGGCACTTCTTGTGCCACCTGCGGTCACTTCTTGCGCCACCCGCGCGCATGACGGGCCGATGAATGCACGGCGACGATAGGCTCATGATCGTGTCCGAACCGTCCCGATCCCTGACCCTGACCGCCAGCCTGCGCCCCGCCGCACTCGACGCCCGGCGCGGTGTCGTCCGCCTGCACCCCGAGGTTTTCACGGCGCTCGACCTGCGCCCAGGCGATCCGGTCACCCTCACTGGACGGCGGACCACGGCCGGGATCGCGGCGCTCGCCGAGTCCGGCGCGAGTCGTGCGCTGCTCTACGCCGACGATCTGATACTCGGCAACCTCGGCGCCCGGGACGGCGGCCAGGTCACCGTCGCGCCGACGCCGGTGAAGGCCGCCCGTACGGTCACCCTGTCCGGCCCGGCCGAGATCCAGGCCGTTGTCAGCCCGGAGATGCTGAGACTCGCGCTTCTCGGCAAGGTTGTCACCGTCGACGACAACGTGTCGCTGATGCCGCAGGATGTCGCCCCGGCGAACGACGTCCGCGGCCTGCTGGAGGCCGCGCGGCGCAGCCTGTCCAACACCATCGGGTACGGGTTCACCAGCGCCCTGGTCACCGTCACCGCTGCCGAACCGGAGGACGCGGTACTGGTCACAATGGACACCGTCGTCGCGTGGCAGAACGGACCGGCCACCCACGAGCCGGGCAGCGTGCCGGCGCCACTCGCGGTGGAGGCGGCCGGCCCGAGCCTCGACGACCTCCCCGGCCTCCGCAGCCAGGCACACGACCTGGCCGAACTGCTCGACCTCGGGTTCCACCACGGTGAGGTGCTCGCGAAGCTCGGCACCACGGTCTCGCTCGGCGTACTGATCACCGGTCCTGCCGGCTCCGGTAAGTCGACCCTGGTGAAGGCGGTTGCCGAGGGCATCGGCGCGGAGGTCACCGCCCTCTGGGCGCCCGAACTCGCCGCGATGACCAACGAGGACGCCGCCAACCGCCTGCGGACCGCGGCAGGAAAAATCAAAAATCCGGGCGTACTGGCCATCGCCGACGTCGAAGCCCTTGTCCCGCGAACCTCCCCCGGCCCGCTGGCGACCGTCTTCCGCCAGGTGATCCGCGGCCTGCTCCGCGACGGCGTCGCCGTCATCTGCACCACCAGCCACCCGGAGGCGGTCGATCCGGCGCTGCGCTCCCCCGGCCTGCTCGAGCACGAGATCGGCGTACCGCTGCCGGACGCCGCGATGCGCCGCGAGCAGCTCGCCGCCCTCACCCGGGACATGCCGCTGGCCGAGGACGTGCGCCTGGACGACATCGCCGGGCGTACCCCCGGCTTCGTCGCCGCCGACCTGGCCGCGTTGATCCGCGAGGCCGGCGTACGGGCGGCGCTGCGGCAGAAGTCGACCAGGCGACGCAGCCCGAAGGTAGCGAAGGCCGACTTCGACGGCGCCCTGGAGGTCGTCCGCCCGACGTCGATGGCGGACAACTCGTTGGAGCTCGCGAAGCTCACCCTCGACGACGTCGGCGACATGGCCGAGATCAAGGAGGTCCTCACCGAGTCGGTGCTGTGGCCACTGTCCTATCCGGACGCTTTCGCCCGCCTGGGGATCGAGCCGCCGCGCGGCGTACTGCTGTACGGACCGCCCGGCTGCGGCAAGACCTTTCTGGTCAAGGCGATCGCGGGTACGGGTAAAGCGAACGTCCTGTCGGTCAAGGGCGCCGAGCTGCTGTCGAAGTGGGTCGGCGAGAGCGAGCAGGCGGTTCGCGAGCTGTTCCGCCGCGCCCGGGAAGCCGCGCCGACGCTGGTCTTCCTCGACGAGGTGGACGCGCTCGCACCGGTCCGCGGACACGCGACCGACGGGGGCACCGCCGACCGCGTCGTCGCCGCGCTGCTCACGGAGTTGGACGGGATCGAGCCGCTGCGCAACGTCGTCGTCATCGGCGCCACCAACCGTCCCGACCTGATCGACCCGGCGATGCTGCGGCCGGGGCGGCTCGAACGGCTGGTCTACGTGCCGCCGCCGGATGCGCCGGCCCGGGCCGAGATCCTGCGCGCGGTGGCGAAGAACGTCCCGCTGGCCGACGACGTCAACCTGGACCGGCTCGCCAGGAAGCTCGAGGGCTTCTCGGCGGCCGACTGCGCGGCGCTGATCCGCGAGGCCGCGCTCGCCGCGATGCGGGAGTCCCTGGAGGCGTCGACCGTGACGGCCAAGCACGTGGCAGCAGCCCGGGAACGAGTCCGGCCGTCGCTCGACCCCGACCAGGTCGCCTGGCTCGCGGCATACGCCGGCCAGCACGCGGCGCACTGACGGTCCGGCCCGCTTTAACGGCGGGTCGGCCCGCTTTAACGGCGGGTCGGCCCGCGGCCGGTGCGCACCCGCTGCAGCCGGTTGACCAGCACCGGGTCGTACGCCAGTGCGGCGGGCCGGTCGAGCAGCGCGTTGAGCAGCCGGTAGTAGCTGGTCGGGGACAGGTCGAACCGGTCGCGGATCGCCTGTTCCTTGGCGCCCGGCTGGCGCCACCACTGCTTCTCGAAGTCGAGCAGCGCACGCTCCCCGTCGGTCAGCTCGGCCGCCCCGACGTCCGAAATGGACTGCGGCTGGTCGACCGAGTCGGGGGCCGGATCAGCCGGCTCGTCCTCGGCTTCAATCACTTTCCTGGCCTCGTTCTCCGCGCGTTCCATGTCGCCTCCCGGCTCGTGTCGCGGCCGGTTACCAGCCTAGTTACGCGACGATGACGCGCACGCCGGCGTACTCGAAGGCGCTCACGATCTCCGGCGTGGCACCCGAGTCGGTGACCAGCGTGTCGATCCGGTCGATCGGGCAGATGCGGGCGAAGGCGTGGCCGCCAAGCTTGGAGCTGTCGGCGATGATCACGACGCGGCGGGCCTGGCCGACCATCAGGCTGTTCATCGCGGCCTCACCTTCGTGGTGGGCCGCGGCGCCGAGCGACACGTCGAGCGCGTCCACCCCGAGCAGCGCCACGTCGAGAGTCACCTCGCGCAGCAGGTTGGCGCCGAGCGGGCCGACGAGCTCGAAGGACTGCGGGCGCACCACCCCGCCGGCCACGACGATCTTCATGCGCGAGCGTACGAGCAGTTCGTTCGCGATGTTCAGGGCATTGGTGACGACGGTGAACTGGGCATCGTCGGCATTGCCGGCCAACTCCGGGCGCACCGCGAGGGCGCGGGCCACCTCGGTCATGGTCGTCCCGCCGTTGAGGCCGACCACCATGCCGGGATCGACGAGCGCGGCCGCCGCCGCGCCGATGCGCTGCTTCTCCGCCGAGTGCTTGGCGGTCTTGTAGCGCAGTGGCAGGTCGTAGGAGACGCCGTTGGCCACGGCTCCCCCGCGGGTACGGGTGATCATCTGTTGCTGGGCGAGCTGGTCGAAGTCGCGCCGGATGGTGGCCTGGGAAACGGCGAGCCGCTCGGCCGCCTCCTCCACGGTGACCCGGCCGCTCTCGGTGAGCAGCTCGAGAAGCGTGTTCCAGCGGGCGTACCTGTCCATACTCACCTCCCTGCGCATATCGTGCGAAGTGCTGTGCACACTAATGCGCGAAATGGCGCGTGACAAGCGCGGCCGTTGCGCGTTTCACCTATTGTCCGTTGCGATCTTGGACACTTAGGCCGGCTGTGGCCGGCGCAAGTGTCCAAGATCTCGATAGCGCCTCGATAGCGCCGCGCTATCACTGCGGGGGTAGCGGGCAGCGTGTGGCCTCCTGCACAATGTCGCGCGAAGCAGCCCCCTTTCGCGCCGAACCACGCAGTCGGGAGTTGGTATGGCGGACAACGTGGTCGTCGCCCTCGACGTGGGAGGCACCGGCATCAAGTGCGCGCTCGTCGACGCCACGGGCCGCGTACACCACAGCGAGCGCCACGCCACCGGCCGCGAGCGCGGGCCGGACGCGGTTGTCGCGACCGTTCTGGAGATCGCGGAGGGCCTGGCCCGTACGGCGGTCAGCGCCGGGCTACGACCCGAGGCGGTAGGCGTCGTCGTGCCCGGCGTCCTCGACGAAACGGCCGGGATGGCGGTCTGGTCGGCCAACCTCGGTTTCCGCGAGGTGCCCCTGCGGGAGCTGATCTCCCGGCGACTCGGGCTTCCGGTGGCGCTCGGCCACGACGTCCGCGCCGGTGGGCTCGCCGAGGCCCGGCTGGGCGCGGGCCGCGGATTTCGCCACGTCCTGTTCGTGCCGATCGGCACCGGCATCGCGGCGGCCCACGTCGTCGACGGCCGGGTCCTCGCCGGGGCACACGGCGCGGCCGGCGAACTCGGCCACGTGGTGGTACGCGCCGATGGCCCGCCGTGCGACTGCGGGCTGCGCGGCTGCCTGGAAGCGCTGGCGTCGGCCGCAGCGGTCGCACGGCGGTACGCCGAACGCGCCGGAAGCGCCGGAAGCGCCGGAAGCGCCGACCGCACTCTCGGCGCCGATCAGGTCGCGGCGCTCGCCGCCGCCGGCGATCCGATCGCCGGGGCCGTCTGGCGGGATACGATCAATGCCCTCGCCGACGGCCTGCTCACCGGACTCGCACTGTTCGACCCGGAGGCCGTGGTGGTGGGTGGCGGCCTCGCCGAAGCCGGCGAGGCGCTGCTGACTCCGCTCGGCGCCGCTCTCCGCGCCCGGCTCACGTTCCACCGCGAGCCTGTCCTCGTACGGGCGGCGCTCGGCGACGAAGCCGGTTGCCTCGGTGCCGGCCTCATCGCGCAGGACGCGCTCGACCAGGAGACTCCATGACCGTTCTCGCCGGCCCGCGGATCGTCACGCCCGACGGGATCCTCGACGACGGGTACGTGCGTGTCGAGCGCGGCACGATCGCGGCGGTCGGATCCGGCCGGCCGGCCGGGCAGGTGGAGACGGTCGACGGCGCGTGGATCGTGCCGGGCTTCGTCGACATCCACACCCACGGCGGCGGCGGGTACACGTTCACCACCGGGGACGCGCAGCAGGCGAAGGGGGTGGCCCGCTTTCATCTGGCGCACGGCACCACGACGCTGCTGGCCAGCCTCGTCACGTCTCCGCCCGCCCTGATGCTGGCAGCGACCCGCGCGTACGCGCCGCTGGTCGCGAAGGGAGTCATCGCCGGTATCCACTTCGAAGGCCCGTACCTGTCGCAGCCGCGCTGCGGCGCCCAGAACCCGGCCCACCTGCGCTCTCCTTCTACCGACGAACTGTCGCGGCTGGTGGAGGCCGGCGAGGGCGCGGTCCGCATGGTGACCATCGCCCCGGAACTCCCCCGCGCGCTGGAGGCCATTTCGCTGCTGGCCACCTACGGGGTGGTGGCCGCCATCGGACACACCGACGCCACGTACGAGCAGACTCTCGCCGGCATCGCCGCCGGCGCCACCGTCGGTACCCATGTCTTCAACGGCATGCGGCCGCCGCACCACCGCGAGCCGGGCCCGGTGGTCGCGCTGCTCGACTCGGAGGGCGTCACCTGCGAGTTCATCGCCGACGGCGTGCATCTGCACGACGGCATGCTCGCGTTCGCCGCCCGCGTCACCGGCCCGACGCGCGCGGCGCTCATCACCGATGCGATGTCGGCGGCGGGGATGCCGGACGGGGAGTACGAACTGGGCGGCCAGTGCGTCACCGTCGCCGGTGGGGTGGTTCGCCTCTCCGCCGGCGGTTCGATCGCGGGCAGCACGCTGACCATGGACGCCGCGTTCCGCCGGGCGGTGAACGTCGGAATCGGAATCGAGGGCGCCGTTCGCATGGCCGCCACGACGCCGGCGGCCGCGATCGGCCTGCGCGACGTGGGTGCGCTGGAGGCCGGCCGGCGCGCCGATCTGGTCGTGCTCGACGACGACCTGCGGGTGCTGCGCGTCATGCGCGCCGGCACCTGGATCTTACGGCTCCCATGATCATGGGAGAGGAGGGTGGCGTCGGCGCGCCAAAAACCACAGCGCGCCGGCGCACAGCACGAGAACGCCGGCCAGGACGCTGTGCCACGGCAGCGAGGCGGCCAGCACCACGCAGCCGACCAGCCCAACGGCGGGTACCACCCGTCCCCGGCCGGGAAGCGTGAGCGCGGAGGCGTTCGCGATCGCGTAATACACCAGTACGGTCACGCTGGAGAAACCGATCGCGCCGCGTACGTCGGCCAGCGCGACGAGCGCGACCACGACGGCGCCGATGAGAAGCTGCGCCCGGTGCGGCACGCGCCGGGCCGGGTGGATCTCGGCGAGCGACTCCGGCAGGTCACGGCGGCGGGCCATGGCGAGCGTCGTACGCGCCACCCCGGCCAGCAGCGCCAGCAAGACACCGAGCACGGCCACGGCGGCGCCCAGCCGGACGAGCCAGGCGAGCCCGGGTACGCCCGCAGCCTGCACGACGGCGGCCAGCGGCGCCGGAGTCACAGCGAGCCGCGGGGCCCCCAGGACGGCGAGCGCGGTGACCGCGACGACGGCGTACACGACGAGAACGGCGCCGAGCGCCACCGGGATCGCCCGCGGAATGGTGCGCTCCGGGTCCCGGACCTCCTCGCCGAGCGTGGCGATCCGCGCGTAGCCGGCAAACGCGAAGAACAGCAGCCCGGCGGCGGTGAGCACACCGGTCGGCCGGGTCCCCGAGCCGTCCAACGGAACCACCCGCGCGTGGGTCAGCCCCACCGCGACCACGACTCCCAGTACGCCGAGGGTGACGGCGACGAGCCAGCGGGTCACCCCGGCCGTCTTGGTGACGCCGAGCAGGTTGACCGCGGTGAGCGCGACGACCGCCGCGACCGCGATCGGGCGGGCCAGGGCCGGCGCCGCGTAGAGGCCGACTGTGAGGGCCATGGCCGCGCAGCTCGCCGTCTTGCCGACCACGAAGCCCCAGCCGGCCAGGTAGCCGGCAAACTCGCCGAGGCGCTCCCGCCCGTACACGTACGTGCCACCCGACTCCGGATACCGGGCCGCGAGCCGGGCCGAACTGGTGGCGTTGCAGAAGGCCACCAACCCGGCGATCGCCAGCGCGACCAGCAGGCCGGCCCCACCGCCCGCGGCGGCCGTGGCCGGCGCGAAGACCACGAAGACCCCGGCGCCGAGCATCGAGCCCAGGCCGAGGACCACCGCGTCGCGTACGCCCAGGCGGCGCTCGAGCGTGGTCACCGTTGTCGAGCCAGGCCGGGTCGCGCCCAGCCGCTCGTGGCGAGCCGCCGGCCGAGCGGCAGCGAGTCCCAGGGCGCCCGCATGAGCAGGCGGTAGAGCAGCAGTCCGAGCAGTAGCCCGGCGACCGAGTCGGTCAGCCAGTGGAAACTGAGGTAGACCGTCGTGAAGAACAGGATGACCGGCGGCACGACCCGGAGCGCCCACCGCCGCTGCTCCCGGAGGATGCCCGCGAGGAGCAGCGCGATGATCCCGTACCAGACGATCGCGACGACCAGGTGGCCGGACGGGTAGGACTGGCCGGCGGGGTCGCTGAACAACCGCTCGGGGTTGGCGACGCCGTTCTGGTTGTTGGGCGGCGCCCGGTGCAGGCCGAGCTTGAGCGCGAGCACGGTGACGCCGGTGAGCAGCTCGGCGGCGAGCACCGGCAGGAGCGGGCGTACCGACCGTCGCCGCCACCCCAACACGACCGCCAGCCCGAGCGCCAGGACGGCCAGCGGCGTTCCCTGGCCGAGCAGGTTTCCGCCCCGGGCCAGCCAGTACAGCAGCTCCGGCCGGTGTGCCCGGCACCAGTCGTCGACGCGCACGTCAATCGCCAGGACCGCCTCGTTGGTCAGCGCCAGCGTGAGAGCGATGAAACCGGCGAGCAGTGCGCCATCCACCCACCAGGACCGCTTCGCGGGTAGCAGCGGCGAGCCGTCGGTCGGTAACCGCAGCAGCCGGCAGAGCGCCGCGAAGCCGTCGTCGCTGCCGGGCCAGTGCCGCCGCAGGGCCGGCAGGCCCACCCGCCGGGCCACGGAGCGCAGGGTCCAGGCGACGACGATCGCGTCATCGGCGTACCCGAGAACCGGCACGAAGTCCGGTATCAGGTCGAACGGCATCGCGAGGTACCCGCCGAGCAGCAGCAGCCGTCCGCGTACCCCCGACGGCAGAGTGCCGTCGGCGGCGAGCCGGCCGACCAGCCTCAGGAGATCCGGGAGCAGCCGCAGTGCCTCCGGCAGCGCGCCCCCGCGCGGCTTTCCGACCAGCAGCACGCCCACGAGGGCGAGCCAGGCGACGAGCGCCCCGGCGGCCACGCCTGCCATGATCTCCCACGCCCGCACGCCCGCCACGGTACCTGGCCTCGATGGCTGCTCGAAGCGGCTCCACCCGCCACGCCGAGTCGCCCGCCCTGAGGGAACAACGCCGGCGGCCCGGAGCGTGACGCTCCGGGCCGCCGGCGTTGTTCGTTCGGCTACGGCGAGGGTCAGCGCCCGCTCGACCGCAGCGAGATGCCCTTCAGGAAGATCTCACCGATCTTGGACGGGTCAGGGGCGAGGAACGTGCCCCCACCGGTCGTACTCGTGATCTGCTTGAGCTCGGCCTCGCTCACCTCGGGGCCGATACCGATCGCGATGATCTGAATGGGCCGGTTCGGGTCCATGACCTTCTTCAGCTCAGCGGTGAGCTGGTCGAGGTTGAGGCCCTGCGGATCCTCATTCTTACCGTCGGTGAAGAGCACGATCGAGTTGACCCGGCTGGGGTCCCAACCTTCCTGGACGTTCTTGTACGCGGCCAGCACCGTGTCGTAGAGCCCGGTAGCGCCACCGATCTTGGGCTGAACGGCACCGAGCGCGCCGAGAATCTGCTGACGCTGGTTGGCGAGTAGTCCGACCGGCACGAGTTCGCGGTAGTCGTTCGCACCTTCGAGCTGGGTCGAGAACGTCCACAGGCCGATGGCCCAGGAGTCGTCGAACAGGGCGAGGCCCCGCCTCGCCGCCTCCACCGTGACCTGCTCACGCGTTGCGTTGCCGGCCGTGGGTACCGGCTCCGCCATCGAGCCGGACACGTCGATGACCGCGAGCATCCGCCCGGGCAGGGTGACGGCCGACCAGGTGGACAGCACCTTGTCGAGAATCTGCGGATCGGGCGCCTTGACCGCCGGCGACGGGGTCACCGGCACGCCCTTGGTGGTGGTGAAGCCGCTGCCGGCGCTGCCGTCGGCGGCCCGGAGGCCCACCCTGGCCAGCCGGTCGCGGTAGGGGTCACCGGCCAGCGTCACCAGCAGGGCACGCGCCGCGCTGGTCTGGTCGGCGGAGAGCCCGGGCAGCACCGCGAACGGGTAGTCCAGCGGCATCGGGGCCGGGTCGATGAACACCGCGGCCAGCGGCACCGGCGGCTGTCCGTTGTTGTAGGCGATGACCGCCTGCTCCGACAACGGCGCGGCGCCGACGCTGCTCGTCAGCGACGCGGCGTCGGTGGCGCGCGGGAACTTCGCCAGCAGGTCGTCGCGCAGCGTCGACTTGCCGGTCGCCAGCGCCCGCAGCGCCGCGACCTGGGTCGCCTGGCCGTTCGCACCGCCCGCCGCGTTGGCCGCCGCCGTGAGGGCGAGCAGGCCGCTGGTGCCGGACGCGTCGCGACTGGGGTCGACGATGCCGGTACGAATCCTGGTGTCGGAGGTCAGCTTCGGCAGCAGATCAGCCCAGGTCAGCTTCTTGTCCGGCCAACCGAGGGTGGCCGCGAGCGGCTGGGGCATCGCGAGCACGACGGGGCTGCGGGCGATCGACGGAGCATCGGCCGGCACCCAGTCCGGACCGGCGGTGCGCAGCCGCTGCAGCCACGTCCCCGAGTCCGGGATCCAGACGTCCGGCACCTTGCTCTTGCCGCTCGCCTGACCCACCCCGGTGAGGACGGTGTCGTGCTGCCCGGCGACCGCCGCCGCGACGTCAGCAGATTCGGCAGCGGTCACGTCGACCGCCACGCACTTGTCGTTGACCTGAGGCTTGGTCTCAAGCCACTGGGCTGCGGTGCTCTGCACGGCCGGGACGATCTCGCGTGCCGCCGCGACCGTCAGGCGCACCGTGTTGGAGCACGACGGCGATGCGAAGAGACGGTATCCGCCCCAGCTCACCGTGATGATGGCCAGGACCGCAGCGGCCGCCGCGACAGCGCGCAAACCGCCGGATGTACGTTGACCGCCGGCACCCGGCATGGCAATGCCGGTGCGGCGCGGATTTCTATGGCGTCCTCCCACGGCTACCCAATTTCCCTGAGTAAGCGCGGTGCGCACCACGTACGTTCAGTCAAAGTTACCGCCGAGAAACAGAGGGGTGGGCGGCCTAGTTTAAGCACAGACCGGGCCCTATAGACGAATAGCTATCAGTGACTGTATCGATACAATCACTGTGGGCAATCGGAGCCATCGTGACCACATGGTTCACTCGCCCCGGTTGCCAGGTGAGGCGAAGTACTTCACGCCCCCCGGACTGCTGCGCAACCACCTCAAGCCATGCCCGGGGGCCGTATAAGTGACATACATCACTCACCGGCGAGCCGGCGGCGCCCTTACGCCCAGCCCTCCGTCATCGGTCGCAGCAGCAGCCACCCGCCGACCAGCAGAGCAGCGACCGTACCGACCCAGAAGAACGCAACCCAGAACAAGCCCGGCAACCGGGTCAGCCGGGCCAGTTGGTCAGCGTCGGAGTAGGGCGCTTGGCCGCGACGGCGCATCCGTTGCAACTCGACGATCGGACGCACACCGCCGGCCAACAGCAACCACACGGCGAAGTACGCGAAAGCCGCCTGCACCTGTGCCGAGGTGAACCAGGACACTGCGAAGACGATGCCGATCGTCGTGACGACCGAGACGACCCCGAACACGTTGCGGATCATCACGAGCATCGCCGCCAGCACGGCCAACGCCGTCCACAGCATCACGGTTATCCGGCCGGACGTGAGCAGGACGGCCCCCAGCAGTCCCAGCAGTGACGGGGTGAGGTAACCGGCCATGCCGGTGGCGACCATGCCCGGTCCGGTGGGCCGGCCGGCGGACACGGTCAGTCCTGAGGTGTCGGAGTGCAGCCGGATCGCGGACAACCGCCGGCCGGTGAGCAGCGCGGTGAGCGCGTGGCCGCCCTCGTGGGCGATCGTGACGACGTGACGGGTGATTCGCCAGCTTCGGTACGGGCCGATGACCGCGATCGCCAACACCGCCGCGCCGAGGACGACGAGGCGCGGCGGCCCCGACTGAACGCCGACCAGCCGACTCCAGAAATCTGTCAACGACGAAACGGGCACGCCGTAGCTAACCACGCCAGGCTGTGAATCAGATCCGCATGTGCAGACGGACCGTCGTGCTCGTGGCGTCGGTGTGCACCCGTACGAGGTCGCACAGGTAGTTGACCAGCAACAGGCCGCGCCCGTGTTCGCTGTCCAGACCGGGTGGAATCCGGCCCGCGAGCGGGTCGGTCAGTTGACCGGGATCCGACACCTCACAGAGCAGGCTGCCGCGCTCCGGCCAGACGCGTAGCGTGCCCGGCCCGCCACCGTGGATCACCGCGTTCGTCGCGACCTCGTTGACCGCAACCGCAAGATCCGCGATCCGGTTCGGCGCGAGACCGGCGCGACCGGCGTGCGCCGCGACGAAACGGCGGACCGCCGGAAGGTCGTCCGCGTCGAAGACAAGGGTCGCCGGCGGGGTGGCCGGGTCGGCCAGGGGGCGGTTGAACGCCGCGACGACGCTCTCCGGAGCCGCGTACGCCGCGCTGTCCCGGCGACCGGCGCAGGTGACGACGACCGGATGGGTACGCTCCGCGTCGGCGAGCGCCGCCTCGGTCAGCCGCCGCCCGTCGTACGGGCACAGGATCGCCGCGTCGTAGTCGGCGAACGCGAGATTGATCAGAGCTTCGTGCTGAACGCAGGCCGGGTACTCGGCGGCCGAGCGCCCCGCCCAGATCGGCTCCCCGATCACTCGAACCCGCTTCGGGGCGTACTCACCGACGAACGCGTGCAGTACTCCGGGGATGATCCGACCGGGGTTACGCCCCTCCTCGGTCATGTCCACGAACCGGACCCCCGCGGCCGAGCCACCCAGCGCGGACCGGATCGGCTCCAGACTGGCCGGCGGCGCGGCGACCAGGACCGGCTCACCCGCGTCGAGACCCTCGCGCACGAAGGGGACGGTCCCCGCGATCAACTCGTCCGGCGTCCCGTAGACCAGCACCTCATGCTGGAACGATGCGGTCATCGAACCGCTCATCCCGCATGCATGTGGCGGACCCGCCCGTCATGGCTCAACACCGCTCAGACCCCCTCGCCGAGGAGGATACGCCGGCATCGAAGCCATCGACTAGGTAACTGTCGGGTTGAGGAAGGTTGGCGCGACCCGGGTACGCGCCGACGGCGCCGCACCCACATCCAATAAGGACGGACGCGGGCGCCGCTGCGCTCCTTCCATCAGTTCCGATGAAATGGAGCCGCAGCCTCACACCGTGGTCAGCCAGTCACCAACGGCAAGACCTGCGGGCGCCGCGTCGCTCAGGACGAAATCGTCGTCACGCTCCACCACGGCGAGGTCACGGTGGTCGAAGCGGAACAGCACACCGACCCGATCGCCGAGGACGGCGGCGTCGACCAGCTGATGGCCGGCGTAGTGCCACAGCAGATCGGTCTGTCGCGGCGACGCGACCCGGAACTCACCGTACTCACCCATGTCGTACGAGGCGTACGGCTCGTCGAACGTGACCAGCAGCCGTTCACCGTCGTCATCGCCGCACACGTGGACCGCCGGCAGCCCGTCGAAGTAGAGCCAGAAGTCGATCAGCGCCTCGTCGCCCTCGCCGCGTACGCCGTCGCGCCAGTGCCGCGCCTCCTCCACGACGAGCAGCGTTCTCCCGAGGAGTTGCACCAGGATTTTGCGCACATCGGCAGCCTCGCACGACAGCGATGGGGACACGGTCATTTCGACCGTGACACGCCCCCGTTCGTGCGGAGGGCGCCCCTGTACCGGCATAGACCGTAAGCGGGGCGCCCTCCTCAACAACGGGGGCGGACTACCGCAACAAGAACCGGCGACTCAGTGCTTCGATCGTCTCCGCCGCCTCGCCCGCGATCCGCTCGACGATCTCCGCGGCCGGCAGGTCGCGTGACAGCGCGTGCGCCTGGCCCGCCCACAGGTTCAGCACTGACGGATCCCCCGCCGCCCGGGCCGCCGCCCGCAGCGGCGCGGTCAGGTAGTGCACGTGCGGGTACGCGGCCGGGGCCGCCTCATCAAAAGAGCGCATGAACTCGTTCACCACCCCGCGGGCGCGCCGGCCGGTGAAGCCCCTGGTCAGCCTGGTGTCCGCCGAGCTTGCCACCGCAGTGCGGTGCGCATCGGACGTACCAGCCTCCGGGCTGCGCAGGAACGCGGTGCCGAGCGCCCCCGCGGACGCTCCCGCCGCGAGCACCGCGGCCAGCGCCGGGCCGTCCGCGATGCCGCCGGCGGCGACCATCGGCAACCGCGTGCGCGCCGCGACCAGCCGCAGCAACGGCAGGAGCGCGTACTCGTCGGTGTCGTCGATGCCGCCGCGGTGGGCGCCCGCCTCCATCCCCTGCACGACCAGCGCGTCGGCGCTCACCTCATCGGCCGCGACCGCCGCGACCGGGTGCGAGACGGTCACCCAGACCTCGCTCCCCCGGTCGTGCAGCGCGTCGACGACATCGGACGTGGGCACCCCGAAAGCGAAGGACACCACGGGTACGGGGTCGGCCAGCAACAGGTCGACCTTCTCCGAGTACCGGTCGTCACCACCGACCGGTACGCCCAGCACCACGCCCCACCGCCGCGCGATCGGGGTCAGGCGCTCGGCGTACGCGACGACGGCGGCCTCGTCAGCCGGGGGCGCGACAGGCGCGAACAGGTTCACACCGAACGGCTGGTCGGTCAACCGCCTTACCGAAGCGATGTCGGCTGCCAACCGCTCCGGCGACAGGTACGCGCCCGCGAGAAAGCCGAGCCCGCCCGCGTTCGACACCGCTGCGGCGAGGGCCGGCGTTGACGGCCCGCCGGCCATCGGCGCGGCGACGACGGGCCGGCGCAGGCGAGCGAGAACGGCGCTCACGAGGCGCTGTCCGGCTGCGGCAGGCCGATCGGGGTCGTGGTCGGCAGCGCTGTCCGGCACGCCGCGGCGATCGGGGTCAGCAGCGTCCGCAGCCGCTCGACGTCGACCGCCTCCCAGGGTCCGGCGGCGGCCCGGTCGGTCGCCGCCTCGATCTCCCGGTGCGCCGCGATCCCCGTTTCGGTCGGCCGCCCCTGCGCGTCCAGCCAGCCAAGGTCGGCCAGGCGCCGCGTAGTGGCGTCCCACTCCTCGTCGGTCCAGCCCCGGGCCGGCTGGATCGCCTCCCGCGGGATGTCCACCGCCGACCGCCAGACCACGATCTCGCGCCCGGTCAACCCGGCGGCGACGACCGCGGCCACATGCCCGTCGCCGCGGTGCTCGCGCAGCGTCGTTGCGGCCTGCCAGAGCCGGGCGAGCGGTTCGTCGGGTACGGGCAGCGCGGCGTTGGCCGCCCCCAGCACCCGTCCACCGGGCTCGACGTGTGCGGCCGCGGTCGCCAGGAGGTCCGCCGCCTCGGCCACCGACCCGGCCGGTTGATCGGCCAGCAGCCGGCCCAGTGTCTCGGTGGCGCCCTCGAGTCGTGCCCGCAGCGTCTCCTCCGGCGCCGCGCGCTGCCACACGTCGGGCAGCGCGCGGGCCACCATGGCCGGCGCGAAGCTGAAGAACGACGCGATCACGGGCGCGGCGCCGACCGGGCCGAGCGGCGCGGCCCGGCCGGCGAAGTAGCCCCGCCAGAAGCCTTTCAGCCCGGCCTGCTGAAACGCCGCCAGCGGCTCCGGGGCGAAGTAGGTGATGGCGTGTACGGGCTCGTACAGGGTCCACATCCGGCGGGCATCGTTCATGCCCGCAGCATGGCACGACCGGCGCCCGGAGCGATCCCCCACGCCACCGTGATCCTGACGGCTTGCCGTGCTGGAACACGGCAAGCCGCCAGGATCACGAGACGAGAAAGACGTAGTCCGCCTCGTACGGCACCCGCGCGGTGGGCTTCTTGATCGGGTCACAGGGGCCGGCCGGCGCGACCCCGCCGACGGTGTTCAGCCGCTCGATCTCCGCCACCCCCGCGAACAGCCCCTTGGACGCGCCGCTCTGGGTCGCGTCCAGGTCGAGTTCGGGTATGTTGCCGGCCCCGTTGGGCGTACGGGTCAGCACCTTGCCGGTGATCGCGCTGCGGTCGCGGGCGATCCACTGCGGCGGGCCGGCGACATCCTTGACGAACGAGTGCCGGATGCCGCCCGCCAGCCGGGCGCTGACGTTGTGCTGGGTGTATGCGTAACCGCCGTTGGCCTGCTTGGTACAGGCGTAGATCTGCTCGCCCTTGATAACCGGGGCGACGCTGTCGAGGACGGCGGAGTGCGGGCCACCGCGCAGGACAGCGGCGAGGTCGACCGGGTGGGTCACCGTGTGCAACTGGCCGCGGAGCGCACCGCCGGGGAACTCGGCGTTGTGCAGGTTGGTGTAGAAGGTCCCCGGCTGGGACTTCAACGCCTCCAGCACTGAGGCGTCAGCCACGGTGACCGTGCCGACCACCGCGTTGAGCGTGGCGGGCAGCGGCGCGCCGAACAGCAGCACTTTCATCGGGCCGTTCGCACCGGCGGCGCCCAGGTGTAGATGTCCGGCGGTCGGTGCGCCGATGCCGGTCCACTTGATGGCGAACGAGACCTGGTTTCCCTGGATCCGTAGGACCTCGACGGCCCGGCCGTCCTTGTCGCCGGCCGCCGGGGAACCGGCGGCGCCGGGTACTTCGTTGCGACCGTTGAGGGCGGCGACGAGATACGTCGCGTCGGCCGGCGGCTGTTGTGCTGGAATGCCGTGCGCCGAGGCGGTGCCTGGGACGGCGAGAAAGGCCGCGGCCGCGGCGGCTACCGAGAGGGCCAGACGCGAACCTACTGTACGAACCATACAAGCACTCCCAACTGGATCGGCGCCACGTGCGCCGTAGTCGTCTGACACACGGACAGCAACGCGGAGCGGTTCAACCAGCCACTGTGGAGTGTCGGATAGCCGACTAACCGACGATCAGTTTGAGCGCCGCCGTACGCGCCTGCTGCCCGACGCTCGTCGCCGTGACGGTGAGCGTGTAGGTGCCGGGCGCGGCGGTCGGCAGTGCGGAGAGGCTCATTTTCGCGGAGTTGCCGGCGAGCACCACGACCGGTGTAAGGCCCACGGCCACACCTTCCGGCATGCCGGTCACGGCCAGCGTGACGAGCGGCCCGCCCGGGCCCTTGGTCGCGGCCGTCACCGCGAGCGATGCCGAACCGTCCGGCGCGACGGATACGGTCGACGCGCTGAGCGTGACGGTGTCCTCCCCGCCACCGTTCGCGACCTTCGTGGCGGCCTGCTGCAGGGCGGCGCCGATGACCGCGCTGCCGGTCATGTCGATCGCCGGCTCACTGGTCTGCCAGGAGCGAACGTCGTCGACGTACCGGCTGCCGTGACCGGTGAAGGAGCTGAACGGGTTCCCGGTCGACTGGCACCTGACCATGCCGGTCTGGTGCTCGCCCAGGCTGCCGGAGAACTGGCGGAGGTCGGTGGGGCCGTTGACGACAGCTCCGGTCAGTACCGGTGCCCGACCGGTTGTGCCGGTTCGCAGGTTGAAGATCTGGTGGTGCGGGCAGCGCGGGAAGGTCGCACCTTCGCCGATCATGAAGCTCGTGCCCCAGGCGTTGGCACCCAGCAACCAGTTGCGCTGCTGGGTGGCTACGGCCGCAAACGAGGTGTCACCGCTGATCCGCCGGTACAGCGCCTCCGTGGTCAGCAGGCCGAACGTGTGCGAGGCGACGTCGGACGCGGTGTCATCGCCGCCCGCGCGGAAGACGTCCGAGGCGGCCCGTGCGGCACCGGCCGCCAGCTGGCGCTTGAGGTCGGCCAGCAGGGCCGTTCCGGTAACGGCGAGGCCGGGCGGGCTGCCGCCGATATGGAGCGCCTCGAGCAGATCCGCGTGGGCGAGCGCGCTGGTGTCGTACAGGTTGAAGGTGTCGCCGGTCGCCCCGTCGAGGTAGCCGCGCGCGAACCTCGCGGCGTCGGCGAGGTAGGCCGAAGCGTCCATGTCCAACTTCTGCGCCGCGAGGGCGATCTCGGCCGCGCCGAACTCCATGTCGTCGTGCCAGGTGCGCTCGGGGTAGAAGTCGTTAGGCAGCGCGGTGACCAACGGGCTCGGCGGATCGGCGATCGCCGCCTGGGCGTAGACGGAGGTGGCCGCCCGGAACGCGGCAGCCGCCTTCGCCTTGTCCCGTTCGGCGTTCACCTGCGCGGCGAGCGCGAAGGCGGCGCTGACCCGGCCCGCCAGGTTGGGGCTGATCTTCGCCCCGGGCTCGGCGGCCTGGAACACGGGACGGTGCGCGGTCGCATACCGGTCGGCGCCGGAGGTGTTGGCGTCGTCGTCCTGCGGAAGCCGCCACAGGTCGTGGTCGCCGGTGAACGTGCCGGCGGCGTTACCGGCCCCGATACCGACCTGCAGGTAGAGCGTTCGACTCGACTCATCCCACGCCTTGTTCAACCAGTCGGCGCCGAAATCGGCCTCGGCGCCCAGCGTGGACGGGGCAACCGAGCCGAGCGCGCGCTCCGCGGCGTAGAGGACGGCGGTGGCGTACGCGGTGCTGTGGGTGAACTTGAGGTAGTCGCCGGCGTCGTACCAGCCACCCTCGACGTCGACCGGCCCACCGATCTTCGTCAGGTCGTCGTCGGCGATCACGTCCTCGGACTTGAACCTCGGCGTCCGGTAGACGCCGGCCTCGGCGTCGCCCCGATGCGCCGGCCGGCGCCCGAGGGCGCCGGGGATGACCCGCCGGCCGTCGCGTTGCGTCTGGAAGAAGGTCACGCCGTCGGCGACCAACTGCCCGTACAGGCCCGCCGGGTCCAGGATCTTGAACCGTGGCGACGTGGCGGACGCCCCGCCGCTGACCTGGATGCGGTACGTGCCGGGCCGGGTCAGCCCGTCGAAGCTGATCGGGTGGACCGCCGGGTACGCCGTGTTCCACGAGCCGCGGCTGGTCGCGCCGACCGCGCCGGACAGGACCGCCGTCCCGGCCGAGTCGAGCACCGTGAACTGGGCGCCGGAGGCCGGCGCCGACGCCATCAGATAGGCCTGCTTGCTCTCGCCCGCGAGGTAGCCGACCTGGTCGACCCGTACGACGCCACTGACCGCCGCGTCCGCGGGTAAGACAGCCACGGCGAACGCCGCCGCCAGCGCGCCCGCAGCCGCGAGAGCGCTCGCTCCCCGAACGCCACCTATCCGCCAGACGCTTGTCACTGGGCCTCCCGCCGTGGGCACGTGACTTTTGAGCAGGCGAGGCGCAACGTACTTGCCGCCGGAGCAGGTGGTCAAGAGCAACTCTGATCGATACCAGTAATTTGCACCTATCGACGATCCGCGATGGATTGGCGCCGGCCGAGACGGGTAGGTGACCTGGCGGGTGACCTGGTGGGCGACCTGACTCAACCGCGCCGGGAAGCCTTGCGGCGGACACGGACAGCCTGCAGCAGTCAAGGGAGGCGACGACATGGCCCGCGACCGAACGGGCGGCATCCAGGTGAAGGAGCGCGGCGGCAGGACCCGCGGCAGGCAGGACTACCGGGAACAGACGGGGCGGCCGTTCCAGCCACGGGACTGGACGGCACCGGCCGGCCGGCGCCCGCGGAACCGGCGGAGGAACCGGCCCCCCGGCTGGGGTAACGCCGCCGTCGCCGCGGCAGCCGCCCTTGCCGGCGTCCTCGTCGGCGCCGCTACCGCGCGCAGGGGACGGTAGCGGCAGCGGTCAGGAGGAGGTCGGGTTGGCGTAGGTGCGCTGGCTGTCGCTGATCGCCGGACGGCCGGACGTCGATCGGCGGAGCGCCAGCACGCTCACCCCCGCGAGCGCCACGACCGCCAGCGCGATCACGACCACGAGATTGGGCGCCCCGAACAGCTTCAGCGCACTCGCCAGCAGTACGAGCACGAGCGCCGCCCGGACGGCACGCGCGGGTGCTCGGGACGACAGCCGGGCGCCGATCAGCACTCCGGGCACCGAGCCGACGAGGATCGCCGCCGACAGATCCAGATGCAGGTCACCGAAGAACACGTGGCCCAGCGCGGCGGCGGTGACGAGCGGGACGGCCTGGACCAGGTCGGTACCGACGAGGTCGTTGGCGCGCAGCGCGGGGTACAGCGCCAGCAGGATGACGATGATCAGCGAGCCGGACCCGACCGAGGTCAGGCCGACGACGAGGCCTCCGACCGCGCCGAGTAGCAGGGTCGGCACTGGGCGTACCCGCACCGGGGCCGGCGACGATTCACCGTCAGCGCGCCGCGACGTCTCCCGGACAGCCTTCACGATCAGCCCGACGACCGCGAGCAGCAGTGCGCCACCCAACGCCAACTGAATGGCGTGGTGCACGCCGCGGTCCCCGCCGATCGCCCGCATCAGCAGTACGCCGACGAAGGCGCTCGGCACGCTCCCGGCGCAGAGCCAGCCGACGAGCGACCAGTTGACCGTGCCGCGACGGATGTGCACGAAGCTGCCGAACGGCTTCATCACCGCGCTCGCCACCAGGTCGCTGGAGACGGCCGCCAGCGGTGGAATGCCGAAAAAGAGCACCAGGATCGGGGTCATCAGCGCACCGCCACCCATGCCGGTGAGCCCGACGACGATGCCGACTCCAAGGCCGACGAGCGTGAGGACGGGGTCCAGATCCATTCGTCGAGTGTCGACGACAATCCCTACCTTGTCCACCTAACCCAGTGAATTGGTGGGGATTGCCAGACAGATCACAGAGAGACCGGCCGGCGGTGATCGGGACGAATCGGCGGCGACCCGGCCGGGTCGCCGCCGATCACGCATTTCGCCCGTTCGCGCACCTGAGTCAGTTGGCCGACGGGACCCGGCCGCTGCCGGCCCCGGTAGCCCGCTCAGGCGTCGTGACAAGGTCCGAGTACTCCGGATGCCGCTTGATGTACGTGGAGATGAAGGGGCAACTGGCGACGGCCCGGTCACCACCCGCCCGTACGGCGTCGAGGGCGCCGGCCGCGAGCTTGCTGCCCAGCCCCTGCCCCTCGAACTCCGGGTAGACCTCAGTATGGGTGAAATCAACGGTTCGGGGCGCCCGCCGGTACTGCGTGAAGCCGGCGACCTTGCCGTCGATGCGCACTTCGTAACGCGACAGTTCGGGGTTGTGGACGATTCTCATCTCGGACACGTTGCCGCCTTTCGCGAAGGGCTTATTCGAGTTCGACGCTGCCGTTGACCCGGAGTTTGCGGCGGGCGCGTTCGTAGAACGTGGTCTCACCGAGGCGGACCACGCGCGCCGCGGCCGTTACCGGCTTGATCAACAGGCTGTCGCCTGCCGTCACGTACCCCCGTACAGCGCCGTCAACCTCCACCGCCAGTCGCCCGCTCGTGGCTAGTACGTCGAGCTCGAGTCGTTCATCCAAGGACAGCAGCAGATGCCGATTGAACGACGAGTGCGCCGAGGACGCCCCGACCAGCAGACCCTCCACATTGGGCGACACGATCGGGCCACCGGCAGAGAAACTGTACGCGGTGGAGCCGGTCGGTGTCGCGACAATGACCGCGTCCGCGGCGTACTGGACGAACCGGTGCCCCTCCACGTTGATCCCGACCGCCGCCATCCGCTCACCAGGGATGCGGGCCAGGTCGATGTCGTTGAACCCGGTGACCGTGGTTCCGTCCGGCAGCACCGTGGACAGCGCCAGCCGCGACTCGACCCGGTACTCGTGCTCATCGATCGCGGACAGCGCGGCGGGCAGCCGGGGCACGTCGACCTCGGCCAGGAACCCCAGCCGCCCGAGGTTGACTCCGAGGATCGGGGTCTTGTGGCCCTCGGCCAGTCGCATCGTGCGCAGCATCGTCCCGTCACCGCCGAGGCTGACCAGCAACTGCGAGCGATCGACCAGCTCCTCCGGGTCGACCGCGACCGCGCTGCAGTGGATCCGGTCGACCTCCTCGCGCAGCCCGAGCACGGTCACGTTCCGCTCGTGCGCCCAGCTGAGGATCGCGTCGATCGCCGCGGCGGAGTCGCGGCGCGGGTGCAGTACCAGGCCCACCGTCTGCACATGGCCCATCCCGTCACTGTACGGCTACCGCTACTAGCCGTGTGCGTACGAGGGGGCACCTTTGACCTCGAAGCCGACCTCGTCGACAAAGCACCACCACCAGTTCTCGCCTGGCTCGAAGGACTGGACGATCGGGTGCCCGACGAGGTGGGAGTGCAGCCGAGCGTGCCGGTTGGGCGAGCTGTCGCAGCAGCCGACATGGCCGCAGGTCATGCACAGCCGAAGGTGGACCCATTCGCTACCGCTCTCCAGACACTCCTGGCAGCCTTCGGCTGCGGGCGTGACGTCGCGGCGGACCTCGCCGAGATGCGGGCAGGCTGGCATCGTCATGGCGGCGCCCTACCCGTGCTCGTGGAAAATTTTCGGGTTAGCGCCCGGAAATGTCGCCACGATCATGGGAAGAAGGAACGCATGCGCCTCGCCACGTGGAACGTCAACTCCGTACGGGCCCGCCTGCCCCGACTCCTGGAATGGCTGGCGGCGACCAAGCCGGACGTCGTCTGCCTGCAGGAGACCAAGTGCTCCGCCGACGCCTTCCCGAGCGGGGAGGTCGCCGAACTCGGGTACGCCGCGTCCGTCCACGGCATCGGCCAGTGGAACGGAGTCGCCCTGCTGTCGCGGGTCGGCCTCGACGACGTGACGCGCGGTTTCCCTGGTGAACCCGGCTTCCCCGAGCCGGAGGCGCGCGCGATCTCCGCGACCTGCGACGGGGTACGGGTCTGGTCGGTGTACGTGCCGAACGGGCGCACCCCGGAATCCCCGCATTACGCGTACAAGCTCGCCTGGCTGGAGGGGTTACGCGAGACGTTGGCCGCGGATCTCGCGGGCGGGCGGCCGCTCGCGGTGTGTGGTGACTTCAACGTCGCGCCGACCGACTCCGACGTGTGGGACCCTGCCCTCTTCGTCGGTTCGACGCATGTGACGCCGCCCGAACGACAGGCGCTGGCCAATATCCGCTCGCTCGGCCTGATCGATGTGGTGCCGCGCCCGATGAAGGGCGACAACCCGTTCACGTACTGGGACTACCGGGCCGGCATGTTCCACCAGGACAAGGGCATGCGCATCGACCTGGTCTACGTCACCGACGACCTGGCCGGTCAGGTGCGGTCGGCGTACATCGACCGGGAGGCCCGCAAGGGCAAGGGGCCCTCCGATCACGCACCCATCGTGGTTGATTTCTGACGCACGACCCTACTTCTTGACCTCGAAACCCGCTCAGCGGAGCGATCCGCTGAGCGGGCCCTTCCCTACGCCCTTCGGTAGGGACAAGATCAGGCATCTGTACGCATGCCGATGAATCCCCCTGGCATGCGCCTGACAGGGAGGGTCGCGTGAAGGAAAAGAAGCCAGGTTTACGGACGAGCAGGATCCTCGTCTTCAGCACCGCCGCCGCCATGGCCGCCACGAGCGCCGGATCGGCCGCGTGGGCAGACCCCGCTTCGGCGACGGACAAGCCGAGCGTCCGGTGGGAGACGTGCACCAACGCCAGGCTGATCCAGGCCGGCGCGGAATGTGGGTTCGTGTCCGTCCCGCTCGACTACAGCAACCCGAACGGCAAGAAGATCGAACTCGCGGTGTCGCGGATCAAGCACAAGACTCCGGACTCGACGTACCAGGGCATCGCGCTGGTCAACCCGGGCGGCCCCGGCGGTTCGGGCCTCACCCTCTCCCGGCTCGGCCAGTTCATCCCCAACGGCGCCGGTGAGTCCTACGACTGGATCGGCTTCGACCCGCGCGGCGTCGGCTCGAGCAAGCCGGCGATCTCGTGCCTGCCCGACTACATGAGCCCGAACCGGCCCGACTACATCCCGTGGAACTCCTCGCTCGAGAAGACGTGGCTGGAGCGGTCGAAGTCGTACGCGGACGCGTGCCGCAAGAACGACAGCATCGGGCTGCTCAACCACATGACCACGGTCGACGCGGTCATGGACCTGGACAGCATCCGCACGGCGTTCGGCGAGCAGCAGATCAACTACTACGGCTTCTCGTACGGCACGTACCTGGGCCAGGTCTACTCCACCATGTACCCGAACCGCATGCGGCGGATGGTCCTCGACGGCAACGTCGACCCGCGCAAGGTGTGGTACCAGGCCAACCTCGACCAGGACGTGGCGTTCGAGCGCAACGTCAAGATCTGGTTCGGCTGGGTGGCGAAGTACGACAGCGTCTACCACCTCGGCGCGAGCGCGCAGGCGGTCGAGGCGCGCTGGTACGCCGAGCAGACCAAGCTGCGCGTGCAGCCGGCCGGTGGCGTCGTCGGTCCCGACGAGTGGACCGACATCTTCCTGCAGGCCGGGTACTACCAGGTCACCTGGCCCGACCTGGGCGATCTCTTCGCGAACTGGGTGCGCAACGGCGACCCGAAGCCGCTCATCCAGGCGTACCAGGACACCGACTCGCCGGGCGACGACAACGGGTACGCGGTCTACAACGCCGTGCAGTGCACAGACGTGCAGTGGCCCAAGAGCTGGGACCAGTGGCGGCGCGACAACTGGAAGACGTTCGCGAAGGCGCCGTTCGAGACCTGGGGCAACGCCTGGTTCAACGCGCCGTGCCTGTACTGGCCGGCGAAGGCGCAGCAGCCGGTGAACGTCGACGGCCGTAAGGTCGCCGGCGCCCTGCTCATCAGCGAGACGCTGGACGCGGCGACGCCGTTCGAGGGCAGCCTGGAGGTGCGCCGGCGGTTCCCGAACGCGGTGCTGATCGCGGAGCCGGGCGGCACCACCCACTCCGGCAGCCTCGGTGGCAACGCCTGCGTCGACAACCAGATCGCCGACTACCTGGCTACCGGCAAGCTGCCGACGCGCAAGGCCGGCGACGGTCCGGACACTACCTGCGACCCGCTACCTGCGCCGGAGCCGAACCCGACGGTGTCGTCCGCGGCGTCGACGATGTCGGCCCTGGCGGTCCCGGCCCGACCCGACCGGCTGCTGCCGCTCGGCCGCCGGTAGCGAAATCCCACGATGATCGCGGAGACTTTTCCGTGTCAGCGAACGGAAAAGTCCCCGCGATCATGAATCAGGAGCCGACCGGGCGGCCGTCCAGGCGCCACGACACGACCACCGCCGGCTTGGCGAAGTCCCCGTCCGGCCAGGTAGACGCCGGGTTCTCCACCCTCGCCCCGTCGACCTCGCCCGGGTGCTGGACGTTGACGAACACCGACCGGCCGTCGCCGGTGATGAACGGCCCGCAGGTCTCCGCGCCGTAGGGCACGGTCAGGAACTGCTTGACGTGCCCGCGCTCCGGGCCCGCCAGCGGTACGGCGAACAGGCCGTCGTTGGAGCCGAGCTGGTTGCCGTCCGTGGAGATCCACAGGTTGCCGGCGCCGTCGAAGGTGACGTTGTCCGGGCAGGAGATCGGCGACACCTTGCTCTTGTCGTACCCGGCGAAGTAGGTGTTCGGGTCCTTCGGGTCGCCGCAGACCAGCAGCAGGTCCCAGCTGAACGACTCGGCGCCGTTGTCGCCGCCGGCCTCGGTGATCTCCACGATGTGGCCGTGCTTGTTGGCGTTGCGCGGGTTGGCCTCGTCGGCTGCGGCCTTGCCGGCGGTGCCGCGCTGGGTGTTGTTGGTCAGCGCCGCGTACACCTTGCCGGTCTTCGGGTTGACCTCGACGTCCTCGGGCCGGTCCATCTTGGTCGCGCCCATCTTGTCGGCGGCGAGCCGGGTGAAGACCAGCACCTCTTCGACCGACATCCCGGGCACGAGCGACCGGTTGCCCCGCACCAGCGGGATCCAGCTGCCGCGCCCATTGAACGCGCCGTCGCTGGGTAGCTTGCCGCTGCCGTCGATCTCCGACGCGCTCGTGTACTCGAACTTCGCGACGTACAGCGTGCCGGACTCCAGCAGCGTCATGTTGTGCCTGCGGGCCTGCTCGGAGCGCCCCCGGTCCATCCGCTTGTCGGAGACGAACTTGTACAGGTAGTCGAACCGCTCGTCGTCACCCATGTACGCGACGGCCCGGTCGTCCTTCGCCACGGCGATCGTCGCGCCCTCGTGCTTGAAGCGGCCCAGGGCGGTGTGCTTGCGCGGCGTCGAGCCGGGCGTGTACGGGTCGATCTCGACGACCCAGCCGAAACGGTGCGCCTCGTTGGGGTTGGCCGCCAGGTCGAACCGGGTGTCGGCCCGCTCCCACTTACGGCTGCCCGACGGGTACCGCTTGGTGGTGTCGATGCCGTAGCGGGCCAGCCCCGGCTTGATCGCCTCCGGCGCCTGGTCGCCGCCGACGAAGTACTGGTTGAAGTTCTCCTCGCCGGAGAGCACCGTGCCCCACGGCGTGGTGCCGCCGGCGCAGTTGTTGAGCGTACCGATGACGGTCGTTCCGCTCGGGTCGGCCTTCGTCTGCAGCAACGGCGAGCCGGCCGCCGGACCGTCCATAATGAACTTGGTCTCCAGGGCCGTGATCCGGCGGTTGTACCGGCGGCCACCCTCGTTGACCGGCCGCCACTCGCCGGTGCGGCCGACCCGCTCGATCTCCACCACGCTCAGCCCGTGCGCGGCCATCGCGATCTTCACCTGGTCGACGGTGAGGGCGTCGTGCGACGTGAAGCCCGGGAACATCAGCTCCTCGTTGGTGTACTCGTGGTTGACCACGAGGAGCGCCCGGTCACCACGCCGGTCCAGCGGCAGCACGGTCAGGTAGTCGTTGTTGTACCCGAACTGCTTGAGCTGGGCCTGCCAGGTCTGCTTGTGCACGCCGAACGCGGGCGCGCCGGGAACGACCGCGTCACCCCAGCGGATCACGACGGCAGAGTCGTAGCCGTTGGGTACGACCAGCGCGTCCAACTGGTTGGGCGGAATGGGCTTGAAGGTGAGCGCGCCGCTGGCTGCGGCCGGAGCGGCAGCCATATCGGCGTCCGGCACCTCGGGCTCCGCCTCGGGGCCGGCGAACGCCGGGCTCACCGCGCCCGCGAGGCCGGTGCCGGCGGCGCCGACGACCAGCGCGCCGAGCGCGCCCGCGCGGACCAGGCCGCGCCTGGTCAGACCGGTCGAGATGATGTCACCCAGGTACTCGTTGTCAGACCCGTTCGGTACGGGGTGATCGCACGCGTTACCGCACCGGTACTGGCACGTCATGGCGCTGCGTCCGGTATGACCGCGCTGCGCTGTGCCGATGACGGGAAGTAGCCTCCGGAAATCTGGCATGGACCCTTCCTTACGGGGCTCGGGAGTGTGCCTAGCCGGACGCTAGGAGCCCACCATGACCATCAGCAAGCAGCTTTATCGATATGACGTGAACATTCAATCGGCAGGGCCGCGGCCTGCTCGGCCGCCGGCACCGGGCACCCAAACCCGCGAAAACCAGGACATTCAGTCACTCTTGCGGTGCTGGCCGAACAGGTAGATCTGAGCGTGCGAACGTTCACCCGCCGCTTCCGGCAGGAGGCCGGTCTCCGCCCGACCGGTGCCCGCTCCAGCAACAACAGACCAGGCGCGCCAGACCTGGAGACCGCCGATCTCGGCGGCGACCAGATCGCCCAGGCGGGCCGATTTTCGGCACCGCGACCTCGACTGAGAGCGCCGGCACCTGCGGTTGGAGTCGCAGCGGCGGCCCACCGGCGCACCGTCGCGGACGCGTCCCATGGCGACAGCCGGTCTACTGCGGCCCCCTCCGTCACCGGTGGTAGTTGGCGCAGCATACGGGCGTGACTGGAGCCACGGGGGTTCCCTCCAACTGGCAAATAACCGTTACCGTGTACCCCGCAAGTTGGTCACTGGAGTGTTTCTGATGGGAGGGCGATGCCCGCCGGTTCGCATCCCCCGGGTCGTGACCGCGTCGAACGGCGCTCCGGTCCCGTGTTCACCTCGGGAACGGTTTTCCCGTCAGGACCCACGAGTGGGGGCTCCCAGTCACCGGCGCCCGCCTGGCCGGGCTCGGTCGCGGGCGCGGGCGCGCCGATGGCACCGAGTCGGCCGCCGGCCGCTCAGCCCCCGTTCGCTTCGGCCGCGCCGCTCCCCCCGCGACCGCCAGCCGCGAACGCGGCCCCACCCGCGAACACCCGTCCGCCCGCGAACACCCGCCCGGCCGCGAACAAGCCGCCAACCGGCACGGCCAAGCCGCAGACCGCGGCGCAGCAGCCAGAGAAGAAGCGGCGCGGCGACCCGTGGTGGGCGAAGCTACTGGTCATCACCGGCGCGCTGCTGATGCTGTTCAGTGGGACCGCCATCGCCGGGGTCACGGTGCTGCTCGACCGCTACACCGGCTCGGTCAACCAGCAGAGCCTGCTCGGCTCGGAGGCGATCGCCTCCGGCACCTCGATTGACGGCCCGCTGACCCTGCTGCTCGTCGGCATCGACGAGCGGCCCGGTGAGAACGCCGAGGGTTCGCGCGCCGACTCGATCATCATGGTCCACATCACCGCCAACCACGACGCCGCCTATCTGATGTCGATCCCGCGCGACTCGCGGGTGCAGATCCCACCGTTCCCGAAGAGCCGCTACCCCGGCGGGACCGACAAGATCAACTCGGCGTTCTTCTTCGGCAGCCAGAACGGTGGCGGGCGCGCGGGTGGCTTCGAACTCCTGGCGCTGACCATCAAGAAGCTGACCGGCGTGACGTTCAACGCCGGTGCGATCGTCAACTTCTCCGGGTTCCAGGCGGTGACCAGGGCCCTCGGCGGCGTGCACATGTGCATCGACGAGACGGTGACCTCCATCCACATCGGCCACGACTCGCGCGGCAACACCAAGCCGCCGTTCCGGATGGGCCCGGACCTCCGGCCGATCCCGATTCCCGGCGTGAAGCCGTACGTGTACAACCCGGGCTGCCGCGACCTGGCCGACTGGGAGGCCCTGGACTACGTGCGCCAGCGCGAGCTCATCCCGGACGGCGACTACGGCCGCCAGCGTCACCAGCAGCAGTTCGTCAAGGCGCTTGCGCAGAAGACGCTCAGCGCGGGAGTGGTGACCAACCCGAAGAAGCTGGACAGCGTTCTGCGCGCCGCCGGCCAGGCGCTGACGGTCGACAGTGGCCGCTTCGCCCTGAGCGACTGGCTGTTCACGCTCAAGGACATCAACCCGGACAACGTCACCATGATCAAGACGAACGCCGGCAACTTCCACTCCGAGACCATCAACGGGATGGCGTTCGAGACGCTCGACGCCACCAGTCTGGAACTGTTCCGCGCGGTGCGCGAGGACAACGTCGGCTACTTCGTCGCCCAGCACCCCGATTGGGTGAACACCGACAAGGCTGCGGTCGGCGGCTGATCCCGGCCGGGGTCAGTCCCGGCGCCCGCGACCCGAACGACCCGGCCGAGATCGGCCGGGTCGTTTTCGTACGCCGGTGGTATCCGTCAGCCGCCTCGGATAGCGTGACAATGTGCTCGGCCTGCCCGCAGGCGTACGCGCATGCCTGTTCGACCTCGACGGCGTGCTGACCCCGACCGCCGCGGTGCACGCGGCGGCGTGGAAAGAGCTGTTCGACGACTTCCTGCGGCAGCGCGCGGCCCGCACCGGGGAAAAATTCAGGCCTTTCGACCCGGTCGCGGACTACGACGAGTACGTCGACGGCAGGCCCCGCGCGGACGGCACCCGGTCGTTCCTCGCGTCGCGCAACATCACCCTGCCGGAAGGCGAACCTGATGATCCACCCGACCGGGAGACCATCCAGGGCCTGAGCGCACGCAAGGACGCCGCCTTCTCCCGCCGGCTGCACCATGGCGGGGTCGAACCGTACGAAGGATCGGTCCGGTACCTGCAGGCCGCGCGCGACGCCGGCCTGCGCCGCGCGGTCGTGTCGGCGAGCAAGCACTGCGCCGAGATCCTGCGGACGGCCGGCATCGACGAACTGATCGAAGAGCGGGTGGACGGCATCGTCGCCGCACGGGAAGGGCTGCGCGGCAAGCCCGCTCCCGACACCTACCTGTACGCGGCCCAACTGCTCGGAGTCGAACCAGCCGCAGCGGCGGTGTTCGAGGACGCGCTGGCCGGAGTGGAAGCGGGTCGGGCCGGCGGCTTCGGGTACGTGGTCGGCGTGGACAGGGTGGGCCAGTCCGACGCCCTGCGCGCCCACGGCGCGGACGTCGTCGTGAAGGACCTGGCCGAACTGCTGGACCGCGCGGATCCGGAGGCAGCGAGATGATCACCCATCCGGCGTACCCCTCGGAGCCCTGGACGGTCGGGGAGAAGGGACTCGACCTCAACGTCCTGGCGCAGTCCGAGTCGGTGTTCGCGCTGTCGAACGGGCACATCGGGCTACGGGGCAATCTCGACGAGGGCGAGCCGCACGGCCTGCCGGGCACCTACCTCAACTCGGTGTTCGAGTTCCGGCCACTCCCGTACGCGGAGGCCGGGTACGGTTACCCGCCCTCCGGGCAGACGGTCATCAACGTCACCAACGGCAAGCTGATCCGGCTGCTGGTCGAGGACGAGCCGTTCGACGTGCGCTACGGCGAACTGCGCTCGCATAACCGGGTGCTCTCGCTGCGCGACGGGGTGCTGCGGCGTACCGCGGAGTGGACCTCGCCCTCCGGTCACAGCGTGCACATCTCCTCGACCCGGTTGGTGTCCTTCACCCAGCGCGCCACGGCGGCGATCGCGTACGAGGTGCGCCCGGTCGACGGCCCGCTGCACATCGTGCTCCAGTCCGAACTCGTCACCAACGAGCAGTTGCCGCCGACGACTGACGACCCGCGAGCGACCGCCGCCCTCACCGCGCCGCTGCAACCTGAGCAGCACAGCGCACACGACGCGCGCGCCCATCTGGTCCACACCACCCGGCTGAGCGGGCGGCGGATCGGCGCGGCGATGGACCACACGGTGCACTGCCCGGCGGACGTGCAGACGAGCATCGAATGCTCCGAAGACACCGCCCGACTCACGCTCACCACGCAGCTGGCCGCCGGACAGCCGCTGCGGGTGGTGAAGTTCCTGTCGTACGGCTGGTCCAGTCAGCGGTCGATCCCGGCCATCTCCGCGCAGGTGGAGGCGGCGCTGGCCCTCGCCTGCGCCACAGGATGGGAGGGCCTGCTGGCCGATCAGCGGCGCTACCTCGATGACTACTGGGCGGGCGCCGACGTCGACCTGGAAGGCGACGCGGAGGTGCAGCAGGCCGTACGGTTCGCGCTGTTCCAGGTGCTGCAGGCGAGCGCCCGGGCGGAGCGCCGCCCGATCCCGGCCAAAGGCCTCACCGGTCCCGGCTACGACGGCCACGCCTTCTGGGACACCGAGTCGTACGTGCTTCCCGCGTTGACGTACACCGCTCCGCACGCCGCGGCGGACGCGCTGCGGTGGCGGCATCTGACGATCCCGGCCGCGCGGAAGCGGGCCCGCGAACTCACCCTGGACGGCGCGGCGTTCCCGTGGCGGACGATCACCGGCGAGGAGCGTTCGGGGTACTGGCCGGCGGGTACGGCCGCGTTCCACATCAACGCCGACATCGCCGACGCGGCCATCCGGCTGGTGCAGGCCACCGGCGACGAGGAGTTCGACCGCGAGGTCGGCCTCGAACTGCTGGTCGAGACCGCCCGCCTGTGGTCCTCGCTGGGCTTCCACCGCCGCGATGGCCAGTTCCGGATCGACGGGGTGACCGGACCCGACGAGTACACCGCGCTCTGCGACAACAACGTGTACACGAACCTGATGGCGCAGCGGAACCTGCGCGGCGCGGTCGAGGCCGCGAAGCGCCACCCCGACCAGGCCGCTGAGCTGGGCGTGGACGACGACGAGATCGCCGCCTGGGAGCGGGCCGCCGACGAGATGCTCGTGCCGTACGACGTCGGGCGCGGCGTCCATCCCCAGGCCGAGCGGTTCACCGACTACGAGTGCTGGGACTTCGAGCACACCCGCCGCGACCAGTACCCGTTGCTGCTGCACTTCCCGTACTTCGACCTGTACCGCAAGCAGGTGGTCAAGCAGGCCGACCTGGTGTTGGCGCTGTACAAGCGCGGCGACGCGTTCACGGCCGAGGAGAAGGCCCGAGACTTCGCGTACTACGAGCCGTTGACGGTGCGCGACTCGTCACTGTCGGCGTGCATCCAGTCGGTGATGGCCGCCGAGGTCGGTCACCTCGACCTCGCGTACGCGTACCTGGGCGAGGCCGCCCGGATGGACCTCGACGACCTCGCGCACAACACCGGCGACGGACTGCACATCGCGTCCCTCGCCGGGGCCTGGATCGCGCTGGTGGCCGGCTTCGGCGGCATGCGCGACAGCGGCGGATCGGTGGCGTTCGCACCGCGGTTGCCCGGGCCGCTGACCCGTCTCACCTTCAGTGTGTTGTGGCAGGGGCAGCGGTTGTGCGTGGTGGTGACTCCGGCCCAAGCCACGTACAGCCTGGGCGGTGGCGACCCGGTCGAACTGGCTCACCACGGCCGGCTGTTCACCCTGCGGCCCGACCGGCCGGTCACGTACCCGATTCCACCGATCGAGCCGGGTCCCCGCCCCAGCCAGCCACCGGGGCGCGAGCCGGGCCGGCTCCGCCCCCGCCGTGCGTAGCGGAGCGGGCGACGAACCCGCCCGCATCGCCTGAATAGGTCATCGAGCTTTGTCAAAGCGAAACATCTGCATCAGTATGTGCGAGTGCGCGCTGCCCGTCCCGCCCTCGTCACCCTGATCGGTGTCGCCGCCGTCCTGCTCGCCGCCGCGCCGTCCTTCGCCGCGACCGGCGCGAAAATGGCGCTGTCCGCCAGCCACGGCGCCGCCGGCGAATCGGTGACCGCTACCTTTTCGTACCCGGGCCACTGGGGTTTGTTCGGGCCGAACTGCGACGACCCCGTCACGTTCCGGTGGGACGGTCGGTCGATCGCGCAGGCCCGTCCGGGGTGGAGCGGCGGGACCTGCTCGGCGAGCGTCACGATCACCCCGCCGGCGAGCGCGTCCGGTTCGCACGTCGTGAAGGGTTCGGCGCCCAATGCGGGCAGCGCCGAGGCGACGTACACCATCGATCCCGCGCCGGCTCCCGTGGCATCGCCGGCATCTCCCCCGCAAGCCGCGCCGCCGCAGCCCGCAACGACCCCGCCGGTACGGGCTCTGGACGCCCCCCAGAGCCCGTCCCCGTCCCGGTCGGGGCGCTCGGCGCAGCCGTCGCGGTCCGCCGTGCCGACGCCGTCAGCCGGTCCGTCGAGCGCTGCCGGCGCCGTACCGGCCCCGTCAGTCAGCGCGTCGACCGGTGAACCGGCCACGCTGGTAACGCTGGACGCCCCCACGGTGGTCGTCCGGCCCGCCGTCACCACACCACTCGGGGTGTGGGTGCTCATGGCCGGAGGAGCGCTCGTCCTGCTCGGCGCGGGGCTCGTCGGGGCCGGACGCCTGTTCCGCCGAAGGAGGCGGGTGGCGTTCTCCATCTGATCTTCGGCGCGGCCGGACCATCGCCCGATCGGTGGACGTTACCTAGATCACGTTTCGGATTCCGATTTATCGGATATCACCCCTGCGGCTATTGGCATGGGGGTGAGCGGTGACAGTAATGCCGTCCTGGGATCTCGGTTCCGGCATGAGGCTGGACCTGGAGTGCGACGACTGCGGCTATCTGATCTCGCAAGCAGGGACCGACCGTACGGACTGGAACGCGCTCTGGGCGAGCGCGCAGAAGCTGGGCTGGGACGGAACACCGCAGCACACCGGCCGGCACAGTTGCCCCGAGTGCGGATCGGACCTCCAGGCCGCCGCCTGAAGCGAGTTTGTCCTGGTCGCCTCCGGGAAGGGTGGATCAAGAAGGATCTCGCTCCAACCCTTTGCGGAGGGTGCAGATGACGACGGCAACCGCCATCCGCACGGTCACTCTCCCGTCGGCGGAACCGATACCGGTGCTCGGCCAGGGCACCTGGGGCATGGCCGAGAACCCGTTGCGCACCAGCAACGAGATCGCCGCGTTACGACTCGGCGTCGATCTTGGGCTGACGTTGGTCGATACCGCCGAGATGTACGCCGACGGTGGTGCGGAGACGCTGATCGGGGAGGCGCTCGCTGATCGCCGGGATGAGATCTTCCTGGTCGACAAGGTGCTGCCGCAGAACGCCACTCGGTCGGGAACGAAGGCTGCCTGCGAACGGAGCCTGCGCCGGCTGCGTACCGACCGGCTGGACATGTACCTGCTGCACTGGCGCGGTCCGGTGCCCCTCGACGAGACCGTTGCGGCCTTCACCGACCTGATGTTGAGCGGCATGATCCGGCACTGGGGGGTCAGCAACTTCGACCTGGACGACCTGATCCAGCTCACACGGGCCCCCGGCGGTGCCGCCGTCGAGGCCGACCAGGTCTACTACAACCTCGCCCACCGCGGCATCGAGTGGGACCTGCTACCGAAGTGCCAGGAGGTCGGGCTCCCGATCATGGCGTACTCGCCGTTCGACCACGGCAGGATGGTCGACCAGCCGGTCCTCCGGTCCGTCGCCGACGAGCATGACGCGACCCCCGCCCAGATCGCACTGGCGTGGGTGCTGCGCCACGACGGAGTCGTCACGATCCCCAAGGCCTCCACCCCTGAGCACGTGGTGAGCAACCGCGCCGCGTACGACATCCAGCTCACCGAGTCCGACCTTGCCGCTCTCGATCGCGCGTTCCCGCCGCCATCGGGGCCGCGGCCACTCGAAGTGCTCTGAAGGAGCGCCCCCATGAAGACCATGACCAGCACCGTCGTCCAGTGCGAGCACTGCGGCGCCAAGAACCGGATACCGGCGGCGGCGAACGGTGTGCCGCGCTGCGGCAAGTGCCACAACCCGCTGCCGTGGATCGTGGACGCCGACGACGACACGTTCGCCGAGGTGGTCGAGCAGGCCTCGATCCCGGTCATCGTCGACATGTGGGCCGCATGGTGCGGTCCGTGCCGGATGATCACCCCAGCGCTCGAGAAGGTCGCCAGCGAGATGGCTGGCCGAGTGAAACTGGTCAAGGTCGACGTGGACAAGTCACCGAAGACCGCCCAGCGGTTCACGATCCAGGCGGTGCCGACGCTCATCCTGATGCGCAACGGCCAGGTGATCGCGCGTCAGGCCGGCGCCGCGCCAGCGGCCATGCTGCGGAAATGGGTCGAGGACGCACTCGCGAAGGCCGGTTGACGGCTCGCTAGGCGGCTCGATTGGAGCCCGACCGTGCCAGGTGCATCAGGAACTCGACATTCGTCCGGGTCTTCTTGAGCTGGTCGAGTAGCTGCTCGACCGCCTGCTGGGAGTCGAGTGCGTGCAGGGCCTTGCGCAGCTTGCGCACGATGGCGAGTTCGTCCGGCGCGAGCAGGACCTCTTCCCTGCGGGTACCGGACCCGTCGATGTCGACGGCCGGGAACACCCGCTTGTCGGCGATCCTGCGGTCGAGCTTGAGCTCGGCGTTACCCGTGCTCTTGTACTCCTCGAAGATCAGTGTGTCGCCGGCGGAGCCGGTCTCGACGAGGGCGGTGGCGATGATCGTGAGCGAGCCGCCGTTCTCGATGTTGCGAGCAGCGCCGAGCAGCTGCTTGGGCGGCTGCAGCGCGGTGGAGTCGATGCCGCCGGACAGGGTCCGGCCGCTGACCTTGGCGCCGAGGTTGTACGCCCGGCCCAGGCGGGTGATCGAGTCCAGCAGTACGACCACGTCGTGACCCCGTTCGACCAGGCGCTTGGCCCGCTCGATCGCCAACTCCGCGAGGGCCATGTGATCGGTCGGGGGCCGGTCGAACGTCGAGGCGATGACCTCGCCCTTCACCGACCGCTGCATGTCGGTGACCTCTTCGGGGCGCTCGTCGACCAGTACCACCATCAGGTGGCACTCCGGGTTGTTGTGAGTGATCGCGTTCGCGATCGACTGCAGCACCATCGTCTTACCCGCCTTCGGCGGCGAGACGATCAGCGCCCGCTGGCCCTTGCCGATCGGCATCACCAGGTCGATGACCCGCGTCGTGAGGATGTGCGGCTCGGTCTCCAACCGCAGCCGCTCCTGCGGGTACAGCGGCGTCAGCTTGTAGAACTCCGGCCGGCGACGCGCCGCTTGCGGGTCCACGCCGTTGATCGTGTCCAACCGCACCAGCGGGCTGTACTTACCGCGGTTCTGCGGTTTCCTGTTCTGCGGGCGGTTTCCATTCTGTCGCTTTCCGCCCGGTTCAACCGCCAACATGTCAACCTCGGCGGACTGAGCGACTCCGGTCACCTCGTCACCGCGGCGCAGGCCGTACCGCGTGAGCTGAGCCGCCGACACGTACACGTCGTCGGGCTCGGGAAGGTAACCGGAGGTGCGGATGAAGCCGTGGTGGTCGACGACGTCGACGATCCCGGCCACCGGAACTTCTGCGCGGTGCTCGGCGGGAGCCGGGTTCGCGTGCCGCCGTCGTGACGATTGGGCTGTGCTCATGCCGATCCTCCTGAAGATGTGGCTGAGCTGGGAGATGTGGGTCGGCGCCTGGCGGTCCGAGCGGAGGTGAACTCCCATGGGCGCCGGGTCAGGGAATTGGTCGTTGAACCCACTGGAGCACCGGACTGACCGGCATGATCACCGTTACAACAAAAGGCGCCGTGCGATGATGGGTGATCGAAGGAATTCCTGGGGCGGCAGCTCTAGCCGGCATCCCAGGAGCTACTCAAGGCTAGCTCGACATGTGGGCAGGAGCAATAGCCTCCTACCGAGACCCCGCGCCGGACTGATCGAGCGCCCTGTACAGGGTGCCTTCCCGGCGGCACGATAGGCCTGATCCGAAGCGCTGATCTACGCCCCGTCGATTTTTGGAAATAAGGAAAACGTCATGAGTCCCTTGGACCGCCCCGTTGTCGTCGGCCTCGACAGCGGCGGCAACTGCAACAACGCCACGGTGCTCGACGCGACCGGGCGGTTCCTGGTGGACCGGCTGTGCGAGACGCCGAGCATGGTCCAGCAGGGCCCGGAGATCGCCGTCGACGCCCTTGTGCACGCGTTGGAGCACGTCCTGGCGGAAACGGGTACGCCCAGGAAGGCGGTCGCCGCCGTGGGCCTCGACACGCCCGGCCCGGCGAGCGCCACCGGCGTCATCTCCTCGAAAGGCTCGACCAACTTCTCGCAACCGGCCTGGCGCGGGTTCGACATCCGGGCCGCGCTCGAGGCCCGACTGGGCCTGCCCGTCATCTACCACAACGACGGCAACGCCGCGGCGCTGTACGCCCATCACGTGCACTTCGGCGCGCGGGCGGCGGCGTACTCCTCGGTGTCGGCGATCGTGGGCACCGGCCTCGGTGGTGGCGTGGTCGAGGGCGGGCGGGTGATCGGCGGGGCCGCCGGAATGGCCGGCGAGCTCGGCCACGTCCACATCCCGCTGCACGGCCTGCTCGAAGAGGGCCAGCCGATGCCGGTCTGCAACTGCGGCTTCGTGGGCGACGTCGAGAGCATCGCGTCGCTGACCGGCATCGAGAAGAACCTTCTGCCGTACTGGCTGACCCGGTTCGACAACCACCCCCTGAGCAAGGTCGAGTCGCTGAACAAGGCGGCGAAGCTCGTTCGCTCCTACGGCGAGGCGGGCGACCCGCTCGCGCTCAAGATCTTCGAGCAGCAGGCGATGGCCATCGGGCGCCTGTTCACAATCGCGGCAAACTTCACCGACCCGCACGCGTACTTCGTGGGCGGCGGGGTCGTCGAGGCCGCACCGGATTTCCGCGACTGGTTCCTGGCGAAGGTACGCGAGCACACGGCGCTGCGAGCCGAGCAGGCGGCGGTGGCGACGTTCGCCCTCGTACCCGATCTCGACATGGCCGGAGCACGCGGCTCGGCCATCGCCGCCCTGGAGGCGGTCGAGCTACCCACGGTCGTGGTCTGACCGCCGTTACGGAGAGTGCGTTCCCGCTGGATACGGTGGGTGCCGTGGTGAAGCAGTCGTGGTGAAGACATCGAGGCGCGGGCCGGCCAGCATCGTCGAAGAGGTCGACCTCGGCATGGCCGCGCTGGTGCCCGACCGCGACCGGCCGGGAGGCTGGACGCTGCTGGTCGACGGGGTGCCGCAGTCCCATGTCAGCCTGGCCGACCCGAGGTACCTGGAGTTCGAGTACATGCGCCGGCTCGCATCGGTGATCGACACCGCCGCACCGGCCGGCTCGCCACTGCGCGTGCTGCACCTCGGCGGCGGCGCGCTCACCCTGCCCCGCTATCTCGCGGCGACCCGCCCCAGGTCCCGCCAGCGGGTCGTCGAGCGCGACGCCGCGCTGGTCGCCCTCGTGCGGCGCGTCCTGCCACTGCCCCGCGACGCGGATCTACGGGTACGCGTAGCCGACGCCCGCGCGGCCGTGGAGACCATCCGTGACGCCTCCTTCGACCTGGTCATCGGCGATGTCTACCGGGGGGCGCAGATGCCGAGCGCGGTCTCCAGCGTGGAGTTCGTCGCGCACATCGCCCGGATCCTGCGGCCGGACGGCATCTACGCGGTCAACGTCGCCGACATGCCGCCGCTGGCGTTCTCCCGGATCCAGGCCGCCACGCTGCGGACGGCGTTCCCCGACGTCTGCGTCATCGCCGAGGCCGGCACGCTGCGCGGGCGACGGTACGGCAACGTGGTGCTCGCCGCCGCGATGCGACCAGCCGCCCTGCCGGTCGACCGGCTGGCCACTGCGGGCCGGCGGGACCCGTTCCCCGCCCGACTGCTGCACGGCGAGGATCTCGACCGGTTCATCGCCGGCGCGCAGCCGATGCGGGACGCCGACGCCAGGGACTCCCCCAAGCCGCCACCGGGGCTACTCACCTGACAGGGCATCCGACGCGCCCCTACGGCGCCGCAGCAGGAAGCCGGCGGCCCCGACGACGGCGGCGAGTACCGCCGCACCGCCCACGGTCAGCGGAAGCGCGCTGCTAGCGCTGCTGGCCGGGGTCAGGGTGACCGCGCGAGCCGGCGCCGTCGTCGCTTGCGGCGCCGCACCGGTTGCCGGGGCCGCACTCGTCGGTGCCGAGGTATGGGCCTCGGTGCCGGCCGCGCCATCGAATACCACGTCGGAGCACGAGTAGTACGTGTCCGGGGTACTGGAGTTCTGCCAAATGGTGTAGATCAGGTGGCGGCCGGTCTTGCCGGCCGGCAGCACGCCCCGCATGACGTACGCGCCGTTCGTCAGCGCCGGGTCGGTAGCCGTGAGGAACGGCTTCGACTCCAGGTCGCTCCACCTGAGCGGCCTGGTCGGGTCGTAGCCGTCCTTCGTCACGTACAGCCGGAAGATGCCCTTGTGCGGGATCGTCTCCCGGTACGTGAACCGGAAGCTCGCCCCGGCGGTCAGCCGGGTCGCCGGCCAGTCGGCGCGGGCCAGATCAAGCCCCTTGTACGCCGGGAGTCCTCCGCTGCACAGCTTGCCGTCCGGGATCACCTCTCGGTCCCGGCCACCGACGTTGGCGACGCGCAGGTTGTCCCACTGCGTGAACGCCAGTGCTCCGCTGATGGCGACCGCGGCCTTGCACGCGGCCGACCGGGCGTTCTGACCGGCGTCCAGACCGCACGCCACCACCCGGCTGACCGGGTTGTCCAGCGCACCATGGGCCTGGGCCGGCAGCGTCACGAGGCCGGTTCCCAGCAGCGGCGCCACGACGACGAGGGCGATCCGGGCGAGCGTGCGCGGTACGGCCATCTGGCTGATCTCCTTTGCGTTCGGTCCGGCGGGCAGCACCAGGCCAGCCACCCGTCTGGTAACACGCAAACGATCTCTGCGGCGTTCACACGCGCTCGGCGTACCGTCTCACTGCGACTGTCCGAGAGTGACGGTCGGACAGTGTCGGACAACGTCGGACAGCACCCGCGACGCTCAGAAGATGGCGTCGACGATCTTCTGCGCCTGCGGCTGATGCTGGGCGTACGCGTTCGGAAACGCCGATCGCTGCACCGCCTGGGCGGCGTCCCCGACGCTCTTCTTCTCCCACCCGGGCACCTTGGCCAGCCGGGCGTAGAAACGGCCGGCGGCGGTCGCCGGGTCCATCAACTCGGCGGCCGTGCCCCAGCCCTGGCTCGGACGCTGCTGGAACAGGCCGACCGAGTCGAAGTCGGAGCCCACCCCCTCGTTCGGAATGTCCAGCGACTGGGGCACCCGCTTGTTGGCGAGGTTGCGCAGGCGGGTCTCCTGCAGAACGGTGACGAGCGCGACCACGCTTGCCCGCTTGGGCAGGTTCATCCGCTTGCCGACCTCGACGATGACGACCGCGTGGTCCATCTGGTCCTGGTTCAGGCCGGCGACCGGCGCGCGCGTGGCCGGCAGCGCCGCAGCCGCCTGCGCGGCGCCACCCTGCGGTGGAACCAACAGGCCCACCGCAGGCAACGCGGGCGTCGACGGCGTCGGATCGGGTCGCGCGAACTCACGCGACGCCTGGTCGGCAGCGGCCCGCTCAGCGTCGGTCAGGACCAGCGATCCCGGATCGGCGGCGGCCAGGCCGACCGGGCGGACGAACGTGTTGATGGCCAGCACACCGATCGTGAGCACCACGGACGACGCCATTACCGCCGAAATCCAGGGCCGGACCCTGGACCGCCGGGCGTGCCGGCCCCGACCCGATTTACGGCGCTCGGGCGTGGGCCGGATGCCCGCGACCGTTGGCTCGTCGTCGGAGTCATGGCGCATCCGGTCAACCTAGGCAGTGACCTGTTCTGCGGGCCACCTCGCAGACATAGAGGTCGATGAAATCAAACCTAAGTTGTCCTTAGCCCGGTCATCGGCGTCCGAGCACCGGTTCCGGCCTGCGCTTTTCTTCCGATCAGGGAACGAACGCGACCCCGGCCACGTCAAAGCCGGCGTGAAAAGAATGCGGTTTGTCCTGTCCATAATACTCGCGTGCGGAGCGCTCGCCGGCTGCGCCGGAAGTGGGACGACCACGCCCGCCAACGAGTCCGGAGGACCCTCGGTGACGAATTCAAGCGCGCAGCCCAACCCGTCCGCCTCCGGCCAGGGGCCGTCCGTGACGCCACCGGGCGGCAAGCCGACGCCGACCCTGCCCGGCGACGCCGGAGCCAACTCGAGCGGCGCCATGACGCTGACCGGCACGATCACGCCGGGCGTGGAGGCGAACTGTCTGCTGCTCGACGGGTACCTGCTCGTCGGCGGCCCACGGGAGCAGCTCCGCAGCGGCACCCGGGTCACGGTCACCGGCCGGGTGCAGAAGGACCTGATGACCACCTGCCAGCAGGGCACCCCCTTCGTCGTCGAGACCGCCAAGCCGGCCTGAGCCACAAAACGGGCGGAGCCCGTCCCCGGTCCGGGGACGGGCTCCGCCCGTACTAGCGCTGACGCGTCAGCTGACGGTATCGGCTTGTCAGCTGGCGCTGACGCTGTCGATCTGGACGTTGCCGCGGCCGATGACCGCACCCTGGTCTGTCACGACCGTCATCTCACCGAACAGCTGGCGGCCGGTGGTGGGAGCCACGTTGGCCGTGACTGTGCCGGTGATGGTGGTGGTGGCGCCGTTGGCGAGAACCACCGGCGTGTTCGGCACGTCCACCGAGCCGAAGGCGGGCGAGTAGAACACGTCGCGGTAGTCGTACGTCGTCGTACCGGCTGGAACCGCGTAGCCGATGATCAAGGCTACGTACGTGCCAGCCGCCGGGTTGACCAGCGAAACCGCCTCCTCCGAGTCACCGTCGGCGGACTGCCCGACCAGAACGGCACCGTTGGGCGTGAGGTGGAACAGGGCGAGGTCGAGGTCAGCGGCCTTGTCGCTGGAGTTGCCGATCGAGACGTCGAGCCTCGTCGCGTTCGCCGGGACCTGGATCCGAACCTGCTTGTTCTCGTGGTTGGCGATGGTCGGGGTGGAGCTGAACGCGCTGCCGAGCGGGCCGCCCTTGCCGGTCACGTTGACCGGCCCGAAGTTGTTCTTCGCGGTCCAGGTGGCCGCGGTCGACTGGCCGCGGGTGGCGTTCGCGATGTGGAACACCGCCGGGTCCACCGTCACACCCTGGACCTGAGCGGCCAGCTGGAACGGGTTGTTCAGCACCGGCGAGGTACGGCGGGACTCGACCTCGATCTCCCAGACGCCCGGCGTCGGGTTCTGGTAGTCCCGCTCCTGCGGGTTGCAGCCGTCCGTGGAGAAGTTGGTGTAGCAGGCGAGGCTCGAGGTGCTCTCGACCGGAACGCCGTACGGGTCGAACGCGATGAACCGCGTCTGCGATCCGGTCGCGATGCCCGACAGGTTCACCTGCAGCGCCGCCGCACCCGCCGGCACCGTGACGAAGAAGGACTTGAACGAGTTGCGGTCGACGGATCCCGAGGTCGCGAAGGAGTACGTCGGCGCCTTGGTCTCGTTTCCGACAACGACGGTGTTGAGGATCTCGAAGTCCGCGACGGCCGTCTTCGGGTCGTCGACCACCAGCTTGGCGCTGTGCACGCCGGCGCCGGCCTCGGCCTCGATCTCGATCGTCACGGTCTTGTTCAGCGGCAGGTCGATCGACCGGTCCGACTTGAACGTGCCGTCGTTGCCGACCCAGCGGAGGTTGTGCTTGATCTCCTTGTTCGGACCGCTCGTACGGGTCAGCTTGATCCGGTACCTCTTGTCCTGACCGGCCTTCTGGCCGCCCTTGCCAGCGGCGCACCGGTTGTAGATGCCGGTACCCCGGTTGGGGGTGGCCAGGAAGCCGGACAGCTCGGTGCAGACCGGCGCGTCAATCGTGAAGCTGTTGGTCTCGATCGGCTTGCCCTTGAGCAGGTCCCATGCGCCGTTGACGTCGAACATGCCGTTGCCCTGCGCGTGCACCGGGACGTCCGCGATCGGCTTCGCCGACGTGTAGATCGCCCGCCGCATGGCCGCCGGAGTGACGCCCTTGTGGTTCGCGAAGGCCGCCGACAGCAGCAGCGCTGCCGCACCGGTCGCCTGCGGAGAGGCCATCGAGGTGCCGTTGAGCATCGAGTAGCCCGGCGGCAGCTGGTAGCCGGCCTGGGCGACCGGGCCACCGGGCTGCCACAGCGGCGTGGTCGAAATCGCCGAACCGGGGGCGGCGATGTTCGGCTTGAAACCGCCGTCCTCGCGCGGACCGCGCGAGGAGAAGTTGAACAGGTTGTTGGCCTTGCGCACGACCGAGCCGTAGTTCGCCAGCCAGGTGTCCTTGCTGACGGACGCGGCGACGCTGACCACGTCGGTGGCCACCGACGGGTCGCCGACGGTGTTCACGCCCGGGCCGGAGTTGCCGGCCGAGATGAACATCTGAACGCCGTTGTCGTTGATGAGCCGGTTGTACAGAACAGCGCGGGCGTTGCTGCCGTCGTTGAGCGCCGGCAGGCCGCCGATCGACATGTTGACGACGTCGACGTGGCGGTTGAGCACGAGTTCCCGCATGCCCTCGTACAACGCGACTGCGGTGCAGCCGCCATCCCAGGAGCAGGCGCGGGCGGACACGATCTTGGCACCGGGGGCGGCGCCGTTGAAGTTCGGGTTGCCGAGCATGTTGTACGCCGCGGTGATACCCGCGACGTGCGTGCCGTGCTGCGCCTCGACGATGCCGATGTTGACGAAGTCGGCGAAGGCGTCGTCCTTCTCGTTGCCCGGCGTGAGGTCGACGTGCTTGCGGTACTCGACGACGAACGGCATCTGGTCGCGCACCGCGGTGTCCGCGCGGTCGGTGCCGAAGTGGCCGATGTCGCGCTTCTCCTTGAATGGCCGCATCACCGGGTCGTCGCTGAAGTCGTTGTTCTGGTTGGCGTCGACACGGATGTCGCCGGTCGCCGGGTCGTAGAGAATGCCGAACCTGTCGGCGGTGTCGCCGTCGCGATTGACGTCACCACCCACCTCGCCCACGGCGATCGACTCGTCGAACTGGGCAAACCTGTAGTCGGCGGGGTTCGCCCCCGCCGGGAGCTTCCAGCCAGCGCCAGCGGCGGCGAACGACTGGTCCATCTTCAGCCAGGTACCGTCGTCATCGGCGATGGGATCCGTGGCGGTGAACCAGTCAACGATCTTGTCTTCACCCGTCGAGGTCTTCTGCAGCGACGGGTGGTCCAGGTCGACGCCGGAGTCCATGATGCCGATCGTCACGCCGCGGCCATCCCACTTGGGGTGCGCCTTCACGAAGGCGACGGCGCCGGTCTCGTTCGTCGGCATGTAGGGGTTCGCGGCCGGCGTGTCCTTGCCCGGGCCGGTCACGGGAGACTGCTTCGCGCTCGCGTCCGCGGGCCGCGACTCGGGGTCAGTCTTCGGCAGCGGGATCGACTCATTGAGGCCGACCGCCACGATGCCGGGGACCTTCGCAGCCTTCCGCACGGCCGAGGTCGGCAGGGTGGCCCGCACGTAGCCGTCGGCCTCCTCCTTGGCGACCTTGCCACCGAGCTTCTTCAGGTCGGACGCGACATTCTTGGCCTTGCCCTTGTCGGTGGCCACCATGACCGTGACCTGCTGCTCACCCTTTGCCTCCGCCTGGGCGAGCAACTGCTCGTCGTGCGAGCCCAACTTGTCGGCGGTAGCCTTAGGCGCATCGGACTGTGTGGACGGGTCGGCGTTCGCGGTGGCGACGCCCGCCAGTGAAATGGCACCTGTCGCCAGCACTGACGCGAAGAGGCCAGCGGAGAACCGCCGACCCCATGTGCGACTTCGACTCACGTTTTTCCTCCGGGGGGAACGCTGCCCTGGGCATAGGGCACGTTGGTCCGCATCCTTCCGCAAGGGCGGCCATCTTTGTCACTAGGCGATTCGACGTTGTAATCCGGTCGTGACTTTTCGATATGGCGATTGCCCACTTCGCATCTTGCCGCCCACAATGCGTCATAGGCCCTGGCCGAGCCGGGGCGCATTGATCCCCCGTTTAGACATTTCCGAGTAGGGGCACCCCATCCGGAGGCTGCGCCGACCCTATCCACGCCCTTCGGATTGGACAGCACACGGGTTAGCTGGCCAATCCGGCGTCGCACCGTACAGGGGAGAGTTCATGCTGGTTGTCACGAACGAACTCGCAGGGCGTACCGAAGCGGAGGCCGTCAACGAGGTCACCGCCGAACTCGGCGGAGAGTCCGCGGTCGAGGTGATCACCTGCCGCCAGGATTCCGACCTGGAATCGTTGCTGGACCGGCGGGCAGGCCGCACGGTGGTGGTCGTCGGCGGCGATGGTTCCCTACACACTCTGCTCAGGCACCTGTGGCGGCGCGGCGAAGCTGCCGACTGCACGGTCGGCCTGGTGCCACTGGGTACCGGCAACGACTTCGCCCGCGGGGTCGGCATCCCCCTCGACCACCGCGAGGCCGCCCGCCTGGTCCGCACCGGCCAGCCCCGACCCGTCGACCTCATCGTCGACGACACCGACGGGGTGACCGTCAACGCCGTCCACGTCGGCGCGGGCGCCGAAGCCGCGATGCTGGCGCGGCCCTGGAAACGCCGCCTGCGTACGGCAGCCTTCCCGCTCGGCGCGATCGCGGCCGGTTTCTCGGTCGACGGCTGGCGGCTGCGGATCGAGGTGGACGGCAAGCTGGTAACGAGCGGCAAGCGCAAGGTACTGATGGCCGGGCTGTCGAACGCGCCATCGATCGCGGGCGGCTCCGCGCAGCTTGGCCCCGGCGCCGACCCGACCGACGGGCAGATAGAGATCACCGTGTCACTGGCGACCGGTCGGCTCGCACGCCTCGGGTACTCCCTGGCGCTGCTGCGCGGCCGCCATCCGGAGCGCTCCGACGTCATTAACCTCTCCGGCACCACCGCGACGATCAGCGGCAGCCCATTCCACGTCAACGCAGACGGGGAACTGAACGGCCCGGTACGACGGCGCGAGTGGCGAGTCGTGCCCGGCGCCTGGCGGTGTGTCCTACCTGACGTGGCCGGCTAATCGGGGCTAGTCGCGCTCGGTGACGAATACCCCGACGCCTTGATGCCCTTCTAGAACACCGAGCAGCTGCAGATTGTCGGTCACTTTGCGGATGGTGGCAGCGCTTACGCCGTACTGCGCGGCGAGTTCACGCGGGGTCGGCAGCTTGAATCCGGCCGGCCACTCGCTTCGGGCCACCTTGCCCTGAATGTCTTCCATGATCGCGCGGTAGTCGTATCGGACGGGCACGTCAACTCCCCAGCTCGGCAGGCAGAGGTACGGCGAGGTTTCCATTCGGGTCCGGGGTTGGAGCCCCCCGGCCGTTGCAGCCATCACCCCAGCTCATACGCAACTCCCCGGGGGCGAACCACTTCCGCCCCGGACCCTCCGTTCAGTTCTGGATCCTCCGGCGCACAGGGAAGGCCCGGCAGTGGACCAGCGCGACATCAGCGACATGCTCCGGCGACACCGGCGACAGAAGTGGCGGCCGTGGCGCTGCCGGTGCGGATTCCGGCACCCCTGCCCACCACGCCTGCTAGCGCAGGAGAAGCAGGTAAAGCTGGACACGAGAGCGCGCATGGAAGTCGTCATGGAGCAGCTACGCAGACAGGCCGGCCAGGAGGGTTCGTGAGCGAGTGAGACGGTCGTGCTTCGTATCCTCACCGGGTGGCTGGCAAGGCGACCCGGACGGTGCCGGTTGACCTGCTCCCCCACCTCCGCCGGGCGCGTTCTCCCCATGATTACGGACATCTCGCTGGTCACCGTGTACTGCCTCGACCGCCAAGGGCGTGACGTTCCTGCAGGAGCCGTCGGACCGCCCGTACGGCGTCGAGGCCGTCATGCGCGACAACGCAGGTAACTGGCTGGTCCTCGTGGAGCCGAAGGAGTTCACCCCAGGGGACTTTGCCTGACGTCACGCTAGGCCGCGGCTCCTGGCCAGCGCCTCGACGGCGTCCTTGGCCTCCTTGAGGCCGGCGCCGGTCGCATCCCGGTACGCCTTGATGGCTTGGATCTTGCGGCCGGCCTCCAGTTCGCGCACCACCTCGGGCAGCTCCGGCTGCTTGTCCACGACGCCGAGATGATCCATGACCAGCTGGAGCCTGCGCTCGATCACGGCCAGCCGCCTCGTCCTTCTCGACTCCTCCTTGGCGAGCGCCGACAGCGAGAGCGAGAACCCCAACACCGCGACCAGTAGCACGAGAATCAGCGCCGCATCCACGATTTACCATCCAACCATATAAGTACTTCGATCAATCTCCTGGGAGCAACTGATCGACCGGCGTTTCATTGACGTCTTCCATTCCTTCGATCCATGTGATCCGCTACAAACACACGCGACACCAGCACCACTGGGTGGAGGAAGACTTGCGCCGGACAGCTCTCTTCGCATCGCTCACCGCCGCGTCCGTCGCGTCCATGCTCACCATGGCCGCGCCCGCCTCGGCGATCAACTCGTACAACGCTGCGCTCGCGCCCGAGCGGACCGAGGTCGGGTCGCTCGTCGTCCAGTACGACCGTGACAACAACCCCGCCACGCCCGATGCCGTCCGGTGGGTCTGCTCGGGCACAATGATCTCCAGGGACGTCTTCCTCACCGCCGCCCACTGCACCACCGACTGGCCGGCCGGCATCAAGTTCTACGTCTCCCTGGACCAGAACACGCAGGCCGCGATCGACGCGTCGAACAAGCTCGGCGGAACGCCGGAGCAGATCGCCCAGCGGGTCGCCGTCGAGGGCAGCCCGCACTGGGACGCGGCCTACCCCGGCAACTCGGCGGACGCCCACGACATCGCGGTCATCACGTTCGACAAGGCCCAGGCCGCCGAACTAGCGAAGCGGTGGACCTTCACGCCCGCCCAGCTGCCCCGCGACAACCAACTCTCCGAGCTCGGCTCGCGGGCGCTCGACGCCGCGCAGTGGCAGGTCATGGGGTACGGCACCCAGGAGGCGGTGAACGGACCCGGCGGGCAGACCCACCCCGGCGGCGGCGTGCGGATGAAGGCGACGCTCGACTTCAACGCCCTCAACAAGACCTGGGTCCGCCTGGCCATGAACGAGAGCCGCGACCTCGGCGGCGCCTGCTACGGCGACTCCGGCGGCCCGAACTTCGTCACCCTCGACGGCAAGCTCGTCCTCGCCGGCACCACGATCACCGGCGACAGCCCCTGCTACGCCACCAACGTGGCATACCGGACCGACAGCGACAGCGCCCGAAACTTCCTCAAGCAGTTCGTCGCCCTGCCATAGCTCGGACTCAGGCGGCCGGCCGAGGAGCGCCCGGCCGGCCGCCTGACCATCTGGGGAATCGATTTAGTTACACCGTTTAATAAATGGCCTCAGTTGGTTAGGCTTCTCAGTCGTGCGGCGGGCATTGACGGTGTTCTGGTTGGTCGGGTTGTTGTCAGTCGGGGCGTGCTCGTCGGGTGGGCACCGGAACAGGGAAGCCGCCCCGGCCGCACTGGTCGCCTCCTCGAACACTCCGTCGCCGACAGCGGCCGCGAGCTCGACATCCCCGTCGGCGTCTCCATCGGCGTCCCGGTCGCCCTCCCCGTCGCCAACCCCGTCACGATCTCCGGCGCGACCGGCCACCGCAACGGCCCCCAGGACGACCGGGGCACCGGCGGCCCCCTCCCCCGCGCCGGTCAACGAGGGCCCGAAGTGGTTGATGACCAAGGTTCCTGCCGGCAGCCGGCAGGCCATCGTGGTGGACGCCGCCTCGGCGAGCACCACGTACGCCACACTGTCGGCGTATCAGCGAACCTCGAACGGTGGCTGGCACCGGGTGTTGGGACCGGCGCCAGCCAGGATCGGTTCGGGCGGGTTCAGTTGGAGCCACAAGGAAGGCGTACCGAACACGCCGATCGGCGTGTTCACCGTGCCGCTGGCGTTCGGGACAGCTAACCCGGACACAAAGATGACGTGGCGGACCGTGACCTCCGATTCGGTGTGGGTCGACGATCCGAACTCGGCGTACTACGACACCTGGCAGAGCGCGCCCGCCGACGGCAGGTGGGCCTCTGCCGAGCAGCTGAACGTCCCCACCTACCGGCTGGCGCTCTGGATGAACGTCAACCCCAACCACACCCCCGGTGAGGGCAGCGCGTTCTTCGTGCACCTGCCGGTCGCCGGCGCCACTGCCGGGTGCGTGGCCGTCGACGAGGCGAGCCTTCGGTGGCTGATGGGCTGGCTGGACCCGGCGGCCCAGCCGCGGATCGTGATGGGCCCCGAGAGCACCCTCAACCAGTAGGACATAGCGCAACTACGTTGGCGCTTGCGCCGAGGCTCAACCCTCATCCGCGCGTGGGCGCTCACCACTCGTTTCGGTGCCCTGTGCCGCTTTCAATGCCCTGTGCCGCCAGGCGTGTTCGATGAGTTGCGGACACGCTCCTCGGAGACGCAAACGGGGGTACCGCCCTGGGATGGGCGGTACCCCCGTCTTCCGTCCGTCAGCTCCGCCGCGCTAGCCGGCGCTGTCCCACTGGGATACAGGTGGGTTGTAGCCACTCGCGGCATCGGGGCTCAAGGCCCACAGCCCTACGTGGCCACGACCGTAGTCGAAGAGAAGCGCAACGTCATCTCTCGTCGCGCCCGTGTAGTTCCCCATGGCCATGGACCTGGTGTAAGGGCCCCAATGAGGGTTGTCCCAGCGCAGGACCGGCCCGGAGAAGCCACCATCACCGCTGGCATTGGCGCTCAACGTCCACACTCCGACACGGTTGCCGCCGTAAGAGTAGAACAGCCCGATGTCGGCCTTACCGTCACCGTCGGCGTTCCCCGAGGTCATGAAACTGGTGTTAGGACCCCAGTAAGGGTTGTCCCAGCGCATGACCGGCCCGGCGAAGCCCCCATCACCGCTGGCATTGGCGCTCAACGTCCACAAGGCGACACGGTTGCCGCCGTAAGAGTAGAACAGCCCGATGTCGGCCTTAAGGTCACCGTTGAAGTCCCCCGACGCCATGAACGTCGTATTCGGACCCCAGTAAGGGGAGTCCCAGCGCATGGCCGGCCCGGAGAAGCCACCATCACCGCTGGCATTGGCGCTCAGCGTCCACAAGGCGACACGGTTGCCGTAGTAGTAGAACAGCCCGACATCGCCCTTACCGTCACCGTTGAAGTCCCCCATCGCCATGAACTTCGTACTCGGACCCCAATAGGGACCGTCCCAGCGCAGATCCGGCCCGGAGAAGCCACCATCACCGTTGGCGTTGGCGCTGAACGTCCAGAACGAGACATGGTTGCCGCCGTAGTGGTAGAACAGCCCGATGTCGGCCTTACCGTCGCCGTTGAAGTCCCTCGAAGCCATGAACTTGGTGTTATTAGCCCCCCAGTACGGGGAGTACCAGCGAAGTACGGGCGGGTCGAAGCCGCCCGTACTTCGCGCGGTCATCGTCCACAGTGAGACGTAGTTATTTCCATAGTCATAGAAGAACGCAAGGTCGGCCTTGCCGTCGCCGTTGAAGTCACCGCTGGTCGTAAACTTCGGTGCGGGCTGCGCGGCAAGTGCGGCAAGGTCAGCAAGAGACCCATTGAAGACGTTCTGGTCGCCGGGGAGTGAACCGCTGGAGCTGTACTGCCAGATGGTCCACCTCGGCCATCCAGCCGGCAATGTGCTGGGGGGCGTGCTGCTGTAGTGCGCGATGAAGAGAAGCTGGTCACCAAACGAACTGTTGCTGCCTGTGCACGGATTCCACCAGTTCGTATTGGTGTAGATCAGCGTCTGTTTTCCCGTTCGCTGCCAGATTCGGGTCACGAAACTACGGATCCAGGAGACCATCGCGCTTGGCGAGAGACCCCAACACGGGTACGGCGCGACGTAGTTACCCGCGCTGTTCTTGTACGGCCACTCCAGGTCGAGCATCAACGGAAGGGTCTTGCCGTCATAAGCGAACTGGGAATGATCGATAAAGAAGTCCGCCTGCGCGACACTGTCCGGAGAGTCCGGCCGCGCGAACACGTAGGCGCCGACGTACAGGCCAGCGCTTTTCGCTCCGTTGTACTGACTGTTGAAGTAGGGGTTGACGTACGAGGTGCCCTCTGTGGCTTTGACGTACGCGAATTTCGCGCCAGCGGCCGCGACCTGGTTCCAGTCGACGTTTCCTTGCCAACTAGAAACGTCGATACCCGTCACGGGGTACCCCGCGGGGGCGGCTGCGGCTGAAAAGCGGGGGTCGGCGGCGCTTACCCCAGTCGCCGGGTCCACTCCCGCATGCGCGGAGCCACCGTTGCCAGGCACATCCGGTCCCTTGGCCGAGGCCGGCGACGCGTTCATGACGGCTGCAACGGAGATGCTGACGAGTGCGACAACGCCCGCTGTGCAGTTCCGTAGCAGTGAAGTCCGTTTGTTCAACCGGACGCCTTTCTGATCGAGGATGTTCGACCGGGCAGCGAGCAGGCGGGATGAAAAGACACCACGAGCCGCAGGGCGCACAGTCGACACCCGACCGCACCACTACGCCCAAGATCGCCGCCGCCTCGCTGCGCAGTCGCGTCCACCGCTCCTTGAGGCTGCTGGAGACCCCATGCTATTACGTTTCGGCCACCTTAGATGGCATTTGCCCTAAATTTCCCCGTGTCGGCTTCGAGGACATGGATGCGTCGGCGGACCACCACAGAGACCCGCGTTGATGCGATTGGCGCTCGGTAACCGGATACCGACGCGACCACCAGGCAGGGGAGCGAGGTCCCGCAGCGGCTGTCGCACAAGACACCCCGACATCCGCACGAGCCAGCGCCACATGGGTTTCGCGCTCGGGACCTTACCCAAAATGATCTTCAGGGCAGAGTTTTAGCAGGTGGGGCTTGAGCCGACGGCGGGACTTGAACCCGCAACCTTCCGATTACAAGTCGGGTGCGCTACCAATTGCGCCACGTCGGCGGACGTACCCGTGTAGGTACTTCTGAGATGGTACGCGGCCGACGCGGCAGCACCGAACACCCCCGAACCCGGACCCCGGCAGCGCCAAACCGCCCCTTAGTCACCCCAACCAGACGCGCATCTTGGCAAGAAATCAAAATCCATCTACGTTGTGCAGATCTGGTGACCCACGTCACTAACGCCTTTTACTCGGATCGTCCGGCACGTTCCTGCCGGTGAAAGGAATTACTTCGTCATGGCTACGGTCAGGTACGACAAGGCGACCCGGATCTACCCGGGCACCAGCCGCCCCGCTGTTGACAGTCTCGATCTCGAAATCGGCGACGGGGAGTTCCTCGTCCTCGTAGGCCCGTCGGGCTGTGGTAAGTCCACCAGCCTGCGGATGCTCGCCGGTCTCGAGGAGGTCGACGAGGGCGCGATCTACATCGAGGACCGCGACGTCACGAACCTCCCGCCGAAGGCACGCGACATCGCGATGGTCTTCCAGAACTACGCCCTGTACCCGCACATGACGGTGTACGAGAACATGGCGTTCGCCCTGAAGCTGCGCAAGACGCCCAAGCACGAGATCGACCAGCGGGTGCAGAAGGCAGCCGCGATGCTGCAGCTTGAGGAGTTCCTCGGCCGCAAGCCGAAGGCCCTGTCGGGTGGCCAGCGCCAGCGGGTCGCGATGGGTCGCGCGATCGTACGCGAGCCCCAGGTCTTCCTCATGGACGAGCCGCTGTCCAATCTGGATGCCAAGCTGCGTGTACAGACCCGTTCGCAGATCGCGACGCTGCAGGCCGAACTGGGCATCACCACGGTTTACGTCACGCACGACCAGATCGAGGCCATGACAATGGGTCACCGGGTGGCGGTCATGCTCGACGGCGTACTTCAGCAGGTGGACACCCCTCGGGCGCTCTACGACCGGCCGGCCAACGTCTTCGTCGCCGGCTTCATCGGCTCCCCCGCTATGAACATCAAAACCGTTCCGCTCGTCGAGGGTGGCGCCACGTTCGCCGACATGGTCCTGCCGCTGGACCGGGACCAGACCGAGGCTGCGGCGGCCGACGGCGGCAGCCTGCACGTGCAGGTCGGTTTCCGACCGGAGGACACCGATCTGGTTGGCCCCGAAGACGGCGGCATGCCGATCCACGTCGATCTGGTCGAGGAGCTGGGCTCCGACGCGTACGTCTACGGCACGGTCGCGCTTGAAGGCCAGGACGAGCGGTTCGTCGTCCGCGCCGACCCCCGGCGCGCGCCGAGCCTGGGCGACACGGTCTATGTCAAGCCGCGCGCGGGTCACCACCACGCCTTCCACGCCGTGACCGGCCAGCGCCTCTAAACCGCACGACAGCACGAAGGCCGTCATGACGGTCTCTCCCCCCCTGACGGCCTTCGTGATCTGTCGGCTGAGCGGCTAGTTGCGCGTACCCGCCTTGGCGCGCTCTTCCCGCGAGCCGAAGGCCTCGCCACGGGCCTTACCGTCGTCGCTGCCGCTGAAAACGCGGGCATCCTCGGAGTCGCCGCCCCCGCCGTCACTGGCGCGATCGCCCAGCCACCGCCTGAGCCCCTTCGACCCGAACGCGCCATTGCCCTCGCCCACCTCGGCGCGCATGCGCGGCAGGGCGGTCGGCCGCTGGTCGCGCACCCACTCGACCAGGTGCTCGCGGACCAGGCACCGCAGGTCCCACAGGCTGCCCGCGTCGGCGGCGCTTACCAGGGCCCGCAGTCGCACCATCCCGCCGGTCGCGTCGGTGACCTGCAGCGCGCAGGCCCGCTCGTCCCACAGCCCGGTGCCTTCGATGAACCGGCGCAGCTCTTCGCGCATGGCCTGCACCGGCACCGACCAGTCGACATCGAACTCCACGGCGCCCAGCACCGCCGACTGCGTACGGGTCCAGTTCTGGAACGGCTTGGTGGTGAAGTACAAGGTGGGCAGGATCAACCGACGGTCGTCCCAGATGTGCACGACCACATAGCTGAGGGTGATTTCTTCGATGCGGCCCCACTCCCCCTCGACGACGACCACGTCGTCGAGCCGGACCGCCCCGCCGAACGCCAGCTGCAGCCCGGCGATCACGTTGCCCAGGACGCTCTGGGCGGCCAGCGCGGCGACGGCACCGATGACCCCGGCGGAGGCGAGCACGCTCGCACCGATCCCCCGCACGCTGGGGAAAGTCATGAGCATGACACCCAGAGTCAAGACGAAGATCACCGCAACGGTGAGCCGGCGGAGGATGACGACCTGGGTGTGGATGCGTCGCGCCTGGCGGTTGTTCGGCACGTCCATGCGGAACCGGTTCAGCGCCCGGTCCTGGGCCACCAGCAGGAGGGAGGCCACCAGCCAGGCCGAAGCGGCGATCATGGCGAGGCCGATGACGTGCAGCGTGATCTGGCGCCATCGCGGATCCCCGCCGAGACCGGTGGTCGCCTGAACGGCGATCCGGACGGCGACCAGGACCGCGACTGTCTGTAATGCCCGATGCGAGTGTTCGTACAGCCCTGCCGCCAGCAGCGAGCGTCTACCGAGCCGGCGGGCGACTCGATGCATCACCTCCACCACGCCGAGCGCGATCGCCGCCGCTGCCACCGTGGCGGCGATCGTCCACATGATGTTCCGCACGGGCCTTAACCCCCTCCTAGACCGACGTCGTACGAGCCGATGACACGGCAAGGCTGACCCGCCTGCGTCTGCGAGGGGTCAGCCACGTACACGATCACTTACATCCGCACCCCGTACCCCTGCTCCCCCACGGTCAAAACCGGCCATATGGGTCGCCTGCGCCACACCCCCACCGAGGGGCCGACTCCGCGCACGATTCCAGCCATGGACGCGCCACAGGGTGGTTGGGCGCCGTACGGGCACAGGAATCACCAGCGTCGTCATCGACGCGGTGCTCCGCGCGCCGTTCGAGGACGCGCAGACCGCCGGGACCGTACCGAGCTAACCGGGGCCGTACCGAGCTAAACGATGGCCGGCGCGCCGGGCGGCGGAGCCAGGTTCTCGGCGTCCCGGCGGCGCCGGGCCACCTCGGCGAGCGAAACCGCGGCGGCCACGGAGGCGTTGAGCGACTCGATCTCCGAGGCCATCGGGATACTCACCCGGAAGTCACAGGTCTCCCCGACCAGCCGGGACAGCCCGCGCCCCTCCGAACCGACGACCAGGACCATTGGTTCGACGGCCACCTCGAGGTCGTACAACTGCACCTCGCCGTCGGCGTCCAGCCCCACGACCGTGTACCCCTGGTCCTGGCACGCCTTGAGCGCCCGGGTCAGGTTGGTCACCTGCGACACCGGGATCCGGGCGGCGGCGCCGGCGCTGGTGCGCCACGCGGTCGCGGTGATCCCGGCGGCCCGCCGCTCGGGGAAGAACACGCCGTGCGCGCCGAATGCGGCGGCCGAGCGGACAACCGCGCCCAGGTTGCGCGGATCGGTGACCCCGTCGAGGGCCACCAGCAGCGGCGCCACCTGCTCGGAGGCGGCCGCGGCCAGGTCGTCGAACGGCTCGTACGCGAACGGCGGCACCTGCAGCCCGATGCCCTGGTGCAGCACCCCGCCGGTCATCCGGTCCAGCTCGGCGCGGCCCACCTCGAGCAGCGGGATACCCCGGTCGCTGGCGATGCGGACGGCCTCCTTGACCCGGTCGTCCATGTCGATGCCCTGCGCGATGTAGAGCGCCATCGCCGGCACGTGCATGCGCAGCGCCTCCAGCACCGGGTTACGCCCGACGAGCAGCTCAGGTGCGTCCTTCGGGGTAGCCGCCTTACGCCCCGGTGCGACCCGGGGGCCGGCCTTTCCCCCGCCCCTCTTCGCCGCAGGGGCGCCCTTCTTGCCGGGCTGGCCGACCTTGGGGGCACGCCCCTCGGCGGCCGCCTTGCGCCGCTCCTTCTCCTGCTTCCAGGCGGTGCGCTCGGGCAGCGGCTCGTCGCCGGAGTACCCCTTGTGCCAGGGCCGCTCGGACGCGGGCAGGGTGCGTCCCCGCCCGGTCAGTGCCTGCCGGCCCTTGCCACCCGAGCCGGCCGTCGGTCCCTTGCGGGCTGTCGTGCGCCGACCGCGACGCTGGGAATTACCGGCCATCAGGCACCATCCGAAAGTGTCCAGCGGGGGCCGGCGGGAGTGTCCTCCACGACGACCCCGGCTTGCTTGAGCTGGTCGCGGACGGCGTCCGCCGCGGCCCAGTCCTTACGTGTGCGGGCGGCTGCCCGCTGGTCGAGCGCCAACGCGACGAGCGAGTCGACCACGTCGGTCAGCCCGGCCGTCGCCTCGGTCGTCCACTGTGGATTCAGTGGGTCGAGGCCGAGCACGCCGAGCATTGCCCGTACCGAAGAAAGAGCTGACGCCGCCGCGGCGTCGTCGCCGCCCGCCAGGGCCGCGTTGCCCTCACGCACGGTGTCGTGCACGACGGCGAGCGCCCGCGAGGTGTTGAGGTCGTCGTTCATGGCCTCGACGAACCCGGCCGGCAGGTCGGCCGGCTCGCCCGCGCCTACCCGCTCGACGGCCCGCTGCACGAAGCCCTCCAGCCGACGGTACGCCGACGCGGCCTCATGCAGCGCCTCGTCGGAGTAGTCGATGGCGGAGCGGTAGTGCGGCGCGGTGATGTAGTACCGCAGCTCGACCGGCCGGATCCCCTTGGCGACCAGCGCCTCGACGTTGAGCACGTTCCCCAGCGACTTGGCCATCTTCGTGCCGCCGAGGTTGAGCAGGGCGACGTGCACCCAGTGCCGGGCGAAGTCGAACCCGGCCGCGCGCGACTGGGCGATCTCGTTCTCGTGGTGCGGGAAGATCAGGTCCAGGCCGCCGCCGTGGATGTCGAACTCCTCGCCCAGGTAGCGCCAGCACATGGCCGAGCACTCGATGTGCCAGCCGGGACGGCCCGGCCCCCAGGGCGAGGGCCAGCTGGCCTCGGCCGGCTCGTCGGCCTTGGCGCCCTTCCACAGCGCGAAGTCACGGGGATCGCGCTTGCCGCGCGCGGGGGCGTCGTCGGCCGGCTCCATCGCGTCGACCCGCTGCCCCGACAGCGCGCCGTAGGCCGGGTACGAGCGGACGTCGAAGTAGACGTCGCCGCTACCGTCCTCGGCCGGGTACGCGTGCCCCTTGTCGATCAGCAGCTTGATCAGCTCGATCATCTCGGGGATGTGCCCGGTCGCGCGCGGTTCATAGGTCGGCGGCAGCACACCCAGGGTCGCGTAGTCACGGGCGAGGCGCCGCTCATTGGCGTACGCGATTGCCCAGAACGGCTCACCGGCCTCGACGGACTTGACCAGGATCTTGTCGTCGATATCAGTAACATTGCGGATGAGCCGGACTTGATACCCCGAATGGGTCAGCCAACGGCGCAGGACGTCGTAGTTGACGCCGCCGCGAAGGTGGCCGATGTGCGGACCACCCTGCAGCGTGAGGCCACACAGGTACATCCCCACCTGGCCGGGGGTCCGCGGGACGAAGTCCCGCACCGTGCGGGTCGCGGTGTCGTACAGCCTCAACGTCACTCTGCAAGGGTAGCCGCCGACGCCATTGCCGTAGGTAACCCCTATCAACCCGATTCCCGACCGGAATACCGGGCAGAAATGGGACGGCGCGAATCAGCCTCGTACGCGTACATTCTGCGGGTGAGCTCGGAGACGGCCCAGACGCTCGACCGCGGGCTACGCCTACTGCAACTGGTCGCGGAGGCGCCCGCCGGGCTGACCGTGACCGAGGCCGCCGCCCACCTGGGAGTCAGCCGCGCCGTCGTGTACCGGTTGGCGACCACCCTCGGCGAGCACGGGATGATCCGCCGCGACAGCGCCGGCCGGCTGCGACTGGGCGCCGGGGTGCTGCACCTCGCCCGCCGAGCACAGCCGCTGGTGGCCGACGCCGCCCTGCCGGCGCTGCGGCGACTCGCCGAGCAGGTCGGCGCGACCGCCCACCTGACCGTCGCCGAGGGCGGCGAGGCGCTCGCGCTGGTCGCCGTCGAACCGAGTTGGACCCAGTTCCACGTCGCCTACCGGACCGGGTCCCGACATCCGCTCGCCCGGGGCGCGGCCGGGCAGGCGATCCTGGCCGGCCGCGAGGGCGACCACGGGTACGTGGCCAGCGCCGGCCAGTTGCAGCCGGGCGCGTACGGGGTGGCCGCCCCCGTGCCGGGCGTCGAGGGCATGGAGGCGAGCGTCGGCGTCGTGGCGCTCTCCGTGCTGGACGCCGACGTGGTGGGCCCGCAGGTGGTGGCGGCCGCGGCAGCAGTGGCCAAGGCCCTCTCCTAGGGCTCTCTGGACCTACGGCTCTTCGGACCTACGGCTTTGCTTTAGGACGCCGGACGGGTCATCGCGAGCACGTCGAGGGCACGATCCAGGTTGGCCTCGCTGATCTTCCCGCTGTCGACGTGACCGCGTTCGATGACGACCTGGCGGATCGTCTTGCCGTCGGCGAGCGCCTGCTTCGAGATGGCGGCCGCCTCGTCGTAGCCGAGATACCGGTTCAGCGGGGTGACGATCGAGGGCGAACTCTCCGCGTACTGGCGGGCAATCTCCTCGTTTGCCGTGAGCCCGGCGACCATCCGGTCGGCGAGCAGCCGGCTGACGTTGGTGAGCAGCCGAATCGACTCCAGCAGGTTGCGGGCCATCACGGGCACCATGACGTTGAGCTCGAAGTCGCCCTGGGAACCGGCGAACGCCACGGCGGCGTCGTTGCCGTACACCTGCGCGCAGACCTGGCGGACCGCCTCAGCCACGACCGGGTTCACCTTGCCCGGCATGATCGACGACCCTGGCTGCAGGTCCGGCAGGTTCAGTTCGCGCAGACCCGCCCGCGGGCCGGAACCCATCCACCGGAGATCATTGGCGATCTTGTGCAGGCCGGCGGCGATCGTGCGCAGCTGACCGGACGCCTCGACCAGGGCGTCCCGCGCGCCCTGCGCCTCGAAGTGGTTGCGCGCCTCGGTCAGCGGCAGGCCGGTCTCGTACGTGAGCAGCTCGATGACCATCTGCGCGAACCCGGGCGGGGTGTTGATGCCCGTGCCGACCGCGGTGCCACCCAGGGGCAGTTCGGCGACCCGGCCCAGGGTCGACTGCAACCGCTCGATGCCGTACCGGACCTGCGCCGCGTACCCGGAGAACTCCTGCCCCAGGGTGACCGGCGTGGCGTCCATCAGGTGGGTACGGCCGGCCTTGACGACGTCGGCGAACTCCTCGGCCTTGCGCTCCAGCGCGTCCGCCAGATGGTCGAGCGCCGGGATCAAGTCACACGAGATCGCCTCGGTCGCCGCGAGGTGCACCGAGGTCGGGAAGACGTCGTTGGACGACTGGGACGCGTTGACGTGATCGTTGGGGTGGACAGTGCTGTCCAGGCGAGTGGTCGCGAGCGTCGCGAGCACCTCGTTCATGTTCATGTTCGACGAGGTGCCGGAGCCGGTCTGGAACACGTCCACCGGGAAGTGGTCATCGTGCTGGCCCGCGCACACCTCTTCGGCCGCCGCGATGATCGCGTCGGCCACCTTGCGGTCAATCACGCCCAGTTCGGCGTTGGCGGCTGCCGCCGCGGCCTTGATGTGGGCCAGTGCCTTGATGTGCCGGCGCTCCAGCCGGCTGCCGGAGATCGGAAAGTTCTCCACGGCCCGCTGGGTCTGCGCCCGGTACAGCGCGTCGGCCGGGACCTGGACCTCACCCATCGTGTCGCGTTCGATGCGGTACTCCACCATGCCCCCTATCTGCCCAACCCCGAGCGTTACGAATCTTTACGCGTCCAGGGGGTTCGGTGGCGGCTCACTCGGTTGGCGGGTGGTACCGGCAGATCCTTCCCAGGAGCCGGCACCACTCCCTCAACGTCAGCGCTTACCGATCGTCAGCACCGGCTGACTGGTCTCCGCGAAGAAGTCGTTGCCCTTGTCGTCGACCACGATGAAGGCCGGGAAGTCGACAACCTCGATCTTCCAGATCGCCTCCATGCCCAGCTCCGGGTACTCCAGGACCTCGACGTGCTTGATGCAGTCCTGCGCCAGGCGGGCCGCGGGGCCACCGATCGAGCCGAGGTAGAAGCCGCCGTGCCGCTGGCACGCGTCGGTGACCTGCTTGGAGCGGTTGCCCTTGGCCAGCATGACCATCGAACCACCGGCGGCCTGGAACTTCTCCACGTACGCGTCCATGCGTCCGGCGGTCGTCGGGCCGAACGAGCCCGAGGCGTACCCGTCGGGGGTCTTCGCCGGCCCGGCGTAGTAGACGGCGTGGTCGCGCAGGTACTGCGGCATCGGCTCGCCCGCGTCGAGCCGCTCGGCGATCTTGGCGTGGGCGATGTCCCGGGCCACCACGAGCGGGCCGGTCAGCGACAGCCGGGTCTTGACCGGGTACTTCGACAGCTCGTTGCGAATCTCGTCCATCGGCCGGTTGAGGTCGATCTTCACCACGTCACCGGACGTGTCGGCGTCGGTGACGTCGGGCAGGAACCGCGCCGGGTCCCGCTCCAGCTGCTCCAGGAACACACCGTCGGCGGTGATCTTGGCGACGGCCTGCCGGTCGGCTGAGCAGGACACCGCGATCGCCACCGGGCAGGACGCGCCGTGGCGGGGCAGCCGGACGACACGGACGTCGTGGCAGAAGTACCGGCCGCCGAACTGGGCGCCGATGCCGAAGTTGCGGGTCAGCTCCAGCACCTCGGCCTCGAGCTCGAGGTCACGGAAGCCGTGCGCGGTCATGTCACCGCCGGTGGGCAGGTTGTCCAGGTACTTGGCCGAGGCGTACTTGGCCGTCTTGAGCGCGTACTCGGCGCTGGTGCCGCCGATGACGATCGCCAGGTGGTACGGCGGGCACGCGGCCGTACCGATCAGGCGCAGCTTCTCCTCCAGGAACTGCATCATCCGCTTCGGGTTCAGCAGCGCCTTGGTCTCCTGGTACAGGTAGCTCTTGTTGGCCGAGCCGCCACCCTTGGCCATGAAGAGGAACTTGTACGCCTCGTCGCCCTCGGCGTAGATCTCGATCTGCGCCGGCAGGTTGGAGCCGGTGTTCTTCTCGTCCCACATCGTCAACGGGGCGAGCTGCGAGTACCGCAGGTTCAGTCGGGTGTACGCGTCGTAGACGCCCTTCGCGATGGCCTCTTCGTCGCGGCCGTCGGTGAGCACGAACCGGCCGCGCTTGCCCATGACGATCGCGGTGCCCGTGTCCTGGCACATCGGCAGCACCCCGCCGGCCGCGATGTTCGCGTTGCGCAGCAGGTCGAGCGCGACGAACCGGTCGTTGGGCGACGCGGCCGGGTCGTCGATGATCGAGCGCAGCTGCGCCAGGTGCGCCGGCCGGAGGAAGTGCGCGATGTCGTGCATGGCCTCGTCGGTCAGCCGGGTGAGCACCTCCGGCTCAACCGTCAGAAATCGACGGCCACCGGGCCCGTCGACGAGGGCGACACCTTCCGTGGTGACCAGGCGGTACTCGGTCGTGTCAGGGCCGAGAGGAAGCAGGGGCGCATATGCGAACTCGGGCATGAGCGCGAGCGTAGCGCCGCCGGTACGGTCTGACGCAGCACATCGGTACAGGTGACGCGGGCGTCACGCCCGATGATCGCCGCAAATGGCACACTTGTACCCGTGACGAGCCAGCCGTACACGCTTCTGAGCTGCGCCGTCTCCATCGACGGGTACCTGGACGACACGACCCCGCAGCGGCTGCTGCTGTCCAACGAGGCCGATTTCGACCGGGTTGACCAGATACGCGCCGGCTGCGACGCGATCCTCGTCGGCGCCAACACGATCCGCCGCGACGACCCACGCCTGGTCATCCGCGATCCGGCCCGCCGCGCCGCCCGCGTCGCACGTGGGCTACCGCCCAACCCGTTGAAGGTGACCGTCACCGCCGCCGGGGACCTCGACCCCGGCAGCCGCTTCTTCAGGGTCGGCACGAGCGAGAAACTCGTCTACTCGCCTTCGCCGCCGGCGGGGCTGGCCTCCGTCGCCACGGTCGTCGCCGCCGACGATCTCCGGACCGTCCTCGCCGACCTGGCCGGGCGGGGCGTACGGCGGCTGATGGTGGAGGGTGGCGCCACGATCCTGGCCGAACTGCTGGCCGAGGGCCTGGCCGATGAGCTCCAACTGGCGATCGCGCCGCGCTTCGTCGGCGATCCCGGCGCGCCCCGGTTCACGGGCGTTCCCGGTCGCGCGCCTCTGCTCGCCAGCGTGACGAACCTCGACGGGGTGGTCGTGCTCCGGTACCTGCTGTCCCAGGCGGCCGTGGACCGGCACTGGCTGGAGGCGGCGATCGGCGAGGCCCGACGCTGCCCGCCGGCATGGACGGCGTTTTCGGTGGGCGCGGTCATCGTCGATGCGGCCGGCCGCGAGATCGTGCGAGGGTACTCGCGGGAGACCGACCCGCACGTACACGCCGAGGAGGCGGCGCTGGCGAAGGTCGACCCGGCCGACCCGCGGCTCGCAGGCGCCACGATCTACAGCTCCCTGGAGCCCTGCAGCCTCCGCAAGTCCCGGCCGGCACCCTGCGCGACCCTGATCCGGGCTGCTGGAATCCCCCGCGTCGTGTACGCGTGGCGAGAGCCCACGCTCTTCGTCGACGGCCGGGGCGCTGAAGACCTCGAGGCCGCTGGCGTGGAGGTCGTCCAGGTGCCTGAGCTGGTCGACGAGGCCCGAGCGGTCAACGCCCACCTGCTCTGACGACCCCTCCTCCGCGCACCCCGCGCACCCGCGCACCCCGCGCACCCGCGCACCCCGCGCACCCGCGTACCCCGCGCCTCCTCAAGATCCACACAGTTTGGCCCAAACTGCTGCTATCTAGCCGGCGATTAGCAGCAGTTTCCCCCAAACTGTGCGGATCTTGGCGCGCGAACGGGCGCGGATCTTGGGACGCGCTCAGGACCCGTCAGGAAGCGGCCTCGCGGACGAGCGGCATCGTCCGGTACGGGATCTGCTCGGCCAGGGCGATGATCGTCGAGGCGCGCACGATCCCCTCGTACCCGACGACCCGGTCGATGACCCGCTGAAGGTCGGCGTTGGAACGGGCCACGATCCGGCAGAGGAGGTCGCCCGAGCCGGTGATCGTGTACGCCTCCAGCACCTCGGGGATCTCGGCGAGGTGGGCGGCGACCGGGTCGTGCCCGTACCGCTGGCTGATCTCCAGCGTGACGAACGCCGTGACACCGAACCCGAGCGCCGCCGGGTCGATCTCGGGCCCGAAGCCGCGGACCACGCCCCGCTCGGTCAGCTTGTCCAACCGGGCCTGGACGGTGCCCCGCGCCACCCGCAGCCGGCGCGAACACTCCAGCACGCCGATCCGTGGCTCGTCGGCGAGCAGCGCGAGCAGCCGCGCATCCAGCGAATCGATAGACAACCTGGCCACCTCGGAACCGGTTTTGCTCGGCTATCTGTACAAGCTGACCACAGAGAATAGTGCCGGTTGCCCAGTGGCTGCGTGTGATCGAGGCTGTGTCGGACGACACCCCGAAGGGAGTCAACGATGACCCAGGCGCCTACCCGCCCCGTGATCACCGAAGACACCGCGGAGGACGTGGACCGGCTCATCGGCGCCGTCGCCCACGACATCGCCGAGGATCCCTTCCCGGTGAAGGGGCTCGACCACATCCGCTTCTACGTCGGCAACGCCAAGCAGTCGGCGCACTACTACTCGACCGCGTTCGGCATGACCTGCGTGGCGTACCGGGGACCGGAGCAGGGCTACCGCGACCACGCCGAGTACGTGCTGATCTCGGGCTCCGCCCGGTTCGTGTTCGTCGGCGGGGTCCACGGGAACGCCGAGGCGACCCAGCACTACGCCCGGCACGGCGACGGCATCGCCGACATCGCGCTCGAGGTACCCGACGTCGACAAGGCGTACCAGCACGCGATCGACCAGGGCGCGACCGGCCTGGGCGAGCCGCACGACGTGACCGACGACAACGGCACGGTACGGGTGGCCGCAATCGCCACGTACGGCGAGACCCGGCACACCCTGATCGACCGGTCGCGCTACAGCGGCCCGTTCCTGCCCGGTTTCGTCACCCGCGCACCTATCGTCGAGCGCCCCGCGGGCGGCCCCAAGCGCTACTTCCAGGCCGTCGACCACGTCGTCGGCAACGTCGAACTGGGCCGCATGGACGAGTGGGTCGAGTTCTACAAGCGCGTCATGGGCTTCACGAACATGGCGGAGTTCGTCGGTGACGACATCGCCACCGACTACTCGGCGCTGATGAGCAAGGTCGTCGCGAGCGGTACCCGCAAGGTGAAGTTCCCGCTCAACGAGCCGGCCGTGTCCAAGCGCAAGTCGCAGATCGACGAGTACCTGGAGTTCTACGGCGGCTCGGGCGCCCAGCACATCGCGGTCGCCACGAACGACATCATCGCCAGCGTCGACGCGATGCGCGCGGCCGGAGTGGAGTTCCTGGACACGCCCGACTCGTACTACGACGACCAGGAGCTGCGGGCCAGGATCGGCCAGGTCCGGGTGCCGATCGAGGAGCTCAAGGCCCGCAAGATCCTGGTCGACCGGGACGAGGACGGGTACCTGCTGCAGATCTTCACCAAGCCGGTGCAGGACCGGCCGACCGTGTTCTTCGAGCTGATCGAGCGGCACGGGTCCCTGGGCTTCGGCAAGGGAAACTTCAAGGCCCTGTTCGAAGCCATCGAGCGGGAGCAGGAGCGTAGAGGCAACCTGTAACACTGTCTGGGTGACGAATCCCGCCGAACAGCAGCCGCCTGCGCCGCAGCCGGTGAGCGCGGTGCCGGCCGCCGGCTATGCGCCTCCTCCCGGCTACGCACCACCGCCCGGGGGGTACGCGGCGCCGCCCGGCTACGGGTACCCACCGGCCGGCATGCGCCGTCCCGTCCCGGTGGGGCCCGGCGGCGCGCCGCTGGCGGAGTTCTGGCAGCGGCTTGTCGCGTACATCATCGACGGGTTGATCGTCACTGCGGCGATACTCATCCCGATGTTGCTGCTGTTCGCCCTGGTGTTCGTGCCCTTCGTCACGTCGATCGAGCACGGCGCCACGCCGGACCCGCTGTTCGTGCTGCCGGTCTGGGCGCTGTTGTCCGTGATGATCGCGGCGCTGAACGTAGTTGCGTCATACGTCTATTTCGTCCGCATGTGCCACCGCACCGGTCAGACGATCGGCAAGCGGGTCATGAAGATCCGGGTGGTACGCGCCTTCGACGGCGGCCCGGTCGACCTGCGGGCCTTGAAGCGCCGCTGGGTCGTACAGCACGTGTCCGCGCTCGTCGCGGCCTACTTCAACTTGGCCGACGGCCTGTGGCAGCTGTGGGACCAGCCGTACCGGCAGTGCCTGCACGACAAGTGCGCCGAGACCGTCGTGGTACAGGTGGCAGCGTGAGCACGATCGAACCTGGCTGGTACAAGGACCCCGCGGAGCCGACGACCCAGCGGTACTGGGACGGCGAGGGCTGGATCGGCGCGCCGTTGCCAGCGGACGCCACCCCACCGCCGGGCCCACCGCCGGCGGAGAAGCCGGCCCCGCCGGCGGAGAAGCCGGCCCCGCAGGCGCAGGCGCAGGAACCGCAGGCGCAGGCGCAGGCACCGACGCAGGCGACACCGGCAGCACCCCAGCCGCCCCCTGCGGCGCCCCAGGCACCCCCACCGGTAGCGCCCCCGCCGGCCCCGCCGGCCCCGCCGGCAGCTCCCCCGGCCCCGCAGGCAGCCCCCCCGACCCAGCCGGGAGCGCCCTGGCCGCCGCCGGGGATGCCGGTGCCGCCGGGTACCCAGCCGCCGCCCGGGTACCCGGTCCACCCCGCGTACGCCCGGCTCTTCGCGCCGGCGCCGCGCCCGCACGGCTACCCGCTGGCCGACATCGGACGCCGGTTGGTCGCCCGGCTGGTCGACGTCGCGGTCCTGCTCGTCATCAACGCCCTGGTCAACGGCTGGTTCATCTACCAGCTCTACCTGGACTTCTGGCCGTACTACCGCGAGGTCATCCAGCGGATGCAGGCGAACCTGCCCTACGAGGACGTGCCGCAGCCGCAGAACAGTTCCGGACTCGCGTTCACGATCACGGCGATCGCCGCCGCCCTGTGGTTCGCGTACGAGGTGCCGGCGCTCGCCAACAGCGGACAGACACTCGGTAAGCGGCTGCTCGGCATCAAGGTGCTACGGCTGGAGGCCGACGGCCCGCTCGGCTTCGGCCGGGCCTGGCGCCGGTGGAACCCGATGGGCATCGCTACCCTGCTGTGGACCTGCGGCATCGGGTTCGTACTCCAGTTCATCGACTGCCTGTTCGTCGCCATTGACCAGCCGCTGCATCAGGCCCTCCACGACAAGTCGGCAGCCACCGTGGTGGTAGACGTGAAACACCAGAAGAGCGGAGACCAGAGTTGAGCCGCCTCACCCGCGCAGACCTCGACGCGCTGCCCAACTACGTCCCCGGCCGCTCCGTGCCGGGCGCGATCAAGCTGGCCAGCAACGAGGTGCCCTACGGCCCGTTGCCCGGTGTGATCGAGGCGATCGCCGAGGCGGCCGCCGGCGTACACCGGTACCCGGACATGGGCGTGGTCGCGCTGCGCGAAGCGCTCGCCGAGCGGTACGGCGTCGACCCCGACCGGATCGCCACCGGCTGCGGCTCGGTCGCGCTCGCCGAGCACCTCGCCCGCGTCGCCTGCCTGCCCGGCGACGAGATCCTGTACTCGTGGCGCTCGTTCGAGGCGTACCCGATCATCGCCGCGACCACCGCCGCGGCGAGCGTCCAGGTGGCCAACACGGCCGACCACGCCCACGACCTGCCCGCCATGGCCGCCGCGATCACCGACCGGACGCGCCTGGTGCTGGTCTGCAACCCGAACAACCCGACCGGTACGGCGATCCGCCGCGCCGAGCTGGCGGCGTTCCTCGACGCCGTACCTGAGAACGTCCTGGTTGTGCTCGACGAGGCGTACCGGGAGTTCGTCACCGACACCGACGTCCCCGACGGCCTGGAGATCGCCGGCGACCGGCCCAACGTCGTGGTGCTGCGTACGCTGTCGAAGGCGTGGGGCCTGGCCGGCCTGCGGATCGGGTTCCTCGTCGCCCCGCCCGAGGTGGCGGCCGCGGTCCGCAAGATCGTCACGCCGTTCTCCACCTCCAGCGCCGCGCAGGCCGCCGCACTGGCCGCGCTGGCCCAAGGCGAGGAGATGCAGCGCCGCGCCGACCAGGTGGTCGCCGAGCGCGAGCGGTTGCTGCCCGCGCTGCGCAAGCTGCTGGCGGATGTACCGGAGAGCCAGGCCAACTTCGTGTGGCTGCCGCTGGGCGACCGGTCGCTGGAGTTCGCCGCCGCGTGCGAGCAGGCCGGCGTGATCGTGCGCCCGTTCCAGGGCGATGGGGTGCGCGTCACCGTCGGTACGCCCGAGGAGAACGACACGTTCCTGGCCGCCGCGGCGGCCGCGCTCAGCTGACCGCGGGGAGGATCCGCCCGACCACCTCGCCGAAGCCCACGACGGTCCCGTCCGGACCGGGAGCGGTCGCGGTCAGGGTCACCGTGTCGCCGTCTTCCACGAACGTCCGGGTGCGTCCGTCGGCGAGCGTCACCGGCTCGGCCCCGCCCCAGGTCAGCTCGATGAACGAGCCGACCTGGTCCCGCTCCCGCCCGGAGACCGTACCCGAGGCGTACAGGTCGCCGGGGCGCACCGAGGCGCCGTTGGCGGTCAGGTGGGCGAGCTGCTGGGCCGGCGTCCAGTACAGGCCGGAGAACGGCGGCCGGGACACGACCGTGCCGTCCCAGACCACCTCGATGCGGATGTCGTACCCGATCCGCTCGTCGGCCAGGTAGGGCAGGACCAGCGGCGACTGCTGCGGTGCCGGCACCCGGGCCGAGGCGAGCGCGTCGAGCGGCACGACCCACGCCGACACCGAGGTGGCGAACGACTTGCCCAGGAACGGCCCCAGCGGCTGGTACTCCCACGCCTGCAGGTCACGGGCGGACCAGTCGTTGACCAGGACCACGCCGAACACGTACTCGTGGAAGTCCTTCGTCGTCAGCGGCCGGCCCAGCGACGAGGCCGCCCCCACCACGAACCCCACCTCAGCCTCGATGTCGAGGCACCGGGACGGGCCAAAGGTCGGCGCGTCGGCGTCCGGCGGCTTGCGCTGGCCGCTCGGCCGCACGATGTCGGTGCCCGAGACCACGACCGTGCCGGCCCGGCCGTGGTAGCCGATGGGCAGGTGCCTCCAGTTCGGCAGCAACGGCTCCGCGCCAGGCCTAAACAGCCGCCCCAGGTTGGTCGCGTGCGTTAGCGAGGAGTAGAAGTCGACGTAATCGCCGACCTCGAACGGCAGTTGGGGCGTCACCTCGGCCAGCGGCAGCAGCAACGGCTGGATCCGGTCGCGGAACGCCGGGTCGGTGAGGAGTTCGGTCAACCGGTCCCGTACGGCGGTCCAGTACGGACGTCCGAGCGCCAGGAACGGGTTGAGGGTGGTCGCCTGGAGGGTGCTGTGCGCCTCGACGAGGCCCACCCGCTCCAACGCGGCGAGGTCGAGCACCTGGCCACCGATGCGCGCGCCGAGCCGCCGCGACCCGTCACCGGGGTCGAACGCGCCGTACGGCAGGTTGTGCACGCCGAACGGGTCGTCGGCGGCGAGGTCGAGCCACGTCACGTCTAGGCCTCTTCCGTTCTGGGCAGGAGTCCGAGTACGCGAAGGTCGGCCAGGGGCTCGGCGATGCCGCAACTGCCGAAGCCGATCCAGAGCGGCCGTTCCCGATCGATGCGCGCGTGTACGGCGGTGACGATCGGAACCGCGTCGCTGGACGCGAGCACCTTCGTAACGTCCGCCGGCTGTGCGCCGTCGGCCGCCGCGACCGCTGCCGCCAGCACGTTGAGGAAACCGTGGTGGACGAACCCGGTCTCCGGGTCGGTGCGGCGCAGCGCGCCGTGCAGGCCCGCGGTCAGCTTGAACGGCAGGCCCCGGTCACGGCACGCGCAGATGACCGCCGCGAGCTCGCCCGGGGTCGGGAACAGCTCCGCCGCCAGTCCACCGGTGCGGAACTTCGGCGCCACCGGCAGCCCGGCCGCCCGCGCCTCCGCGAGGGTGTCCAGCGCCGTCATCACGCCCCAGGTCAGTGGGGTCTCCGCGTACGTCTGGAGGTTGGTCTTCGCGGTCAGCGCGATGAGTTCGCGCAGGCCGGGTTGGGGGTCCTCGCCTCGCTTGGCGACGGGTACCTCGATCTGGCGGACCGGCCGCCCGCTCTTGAGTAGCCGGGTGACCGCATCAAGCTGGCCGACGACGCCGATGGCCAGGTCCTCCGGTACGGCCGCCGCATCCTCGGGCGGGACCAGCAACGGGCCGACCATGGGAGCGTGCCAGGCGGCGCGGTGTTCCCGGTGCGCGGCGACCGCGTCGGCCAGCGGCGCATTACCGGGCGGAAACACCGCCGCGTCGTCGAGCAGACCGACGAACACCGGCGGTACTGGACGCGTTGACACGAGAAACGAACCTAATGGAAGCTACGAATGACGGACAATAGCGTCCGATTATCGGACGTCCTGGTTAGCGCGGCGGACAGCGCAGGAGGACGGAATGCCGTACTACCGCAGCGTCGGCGACCTGCCCCGCAAGCGCCATACCCAGTTCAGGCAGCCTGACGGCAGCCTGTACGCCGAGGAGTTGATGGGCCAGGAAGGTTTCGCCAGCGACTCCTCGCTGCTCTACCACCGGCACCTGCCCACCGCGATCGTGGCGGCCGAGGAGTACTGGCCGCCAGCCTGGTCGCGTACGCCCAACCTGCCGCTCAAGCCCCGGCACGTGCGCACCCACAAGCTCGACGCCGGCAACACCGACCCGATCCTCGGCCGGGCGCACCTGCTCGCCAACGACGACTGCCGCATCTCGTACGCGGTCGCCGACCGGCCCTCTCCGCTGTACCGCAACGCGATCGGGGACGAGTGCGTGTACGTGGAGGACGGCCGCGCCCGCATCGAGTCCGTCTTCGGATCCCTGGAGGTGGGGCCCGGGGACTACGTGATCATCCCGACCTCGGTGCTCCACCGGATCGTGCCCCTGGGCGGACTGCTGCGCACGCTGGTCGTCGAGGCCGCCGGTCACATCGGGCCACCGCGCCGCTACCTGTCGGTGCGCGGCCAGTTCCTGGAGCACGCGCCGTACTGCGAACGCGATCTTCGCGGTCCGGTTTCACCCTTGCTGGTGGACGAGACCGACGTGGACGTCTACGTCCAGCACCGGCGCGGCTGGACCAGGTTCACGTACGCCCACCACCCGTTCGACGTCGTCGGCTGGGACGGCTGCCTGTACCCGTGGGCCTTCTCGATCCACGACTTCGAGCCGATCACCGGGCGGGTACACCAGCCGCCACCCGTACACCAGACGTTCGAAGGCCCGAACTTCGTGATCTGCTCATTCGTGCCGCGCAAGGTCGACTACCACCCGCTGGCGATCCCGGTGCCCTACAACCACCACAACGTGGACTCCGACGAGGTGCTGTTCTATACCGGCGGCAACTACGAGGCGCGGCGCGGCTCCGGCATCGAGCAGGGCTCCATCTCGCTGCACCCGTCCGGCTTCACCCACGGCCCCCAGCCTGGCGCCGCGGAGCGGGCGATCGGAATCGGCTACTTCGACGAACTGGCCGTCATGGTCGACACGTTCCGGCCGCTCGACCTGTGCGAGCCGGCCCTGGAGTGCGAGGACCCCGAGTACGCGTGGACCTGGGCGCGCCGCTCGTGACCCCTCACGCAGACGGGTAGACCAGGGCCGTCGCGATCGCCGCGAGGCCCTCGCCGCGCCCGGTGAAGCCGAGCCCGTCCGTGGTGGTGCCGGACAGACGGACCAGCGCCCCGATCGCCTCGCCGAGCACCGCCTCCGCCTCGGCGCGTCGCGTACCCACCTTCGGCGCCACCCCGACCACCTGCACCGACACGTTGCCGATCTCGAAACCGACCGCGCGCACCCGGCGGGCCGTCTCGGCGAGCAGGGACACTCCCGAGGCGCCGGCCCACTCCGGCCGGCTGGTGCCGTAGTTGGAACCGAGGTCGCCCAGGCCCGCGGCCGACAGTAGGGCGTCGCAGGCCGCGTGCGCCACGACGTCACCGTCGGAGTGGCCGGCCAGGCCGTCGACGCCATCCCAGCGCAGCCCCGCCACCCAGCAGGCCCGGCCCGGCTCGTACGCGTGCACGTCGGTACCCACACCGACCAAGGGAACGATCACGACCCAGAGGGTACGCAACGCGCGGGTTGCCGGCGCACGACCGCTCACCGAACAAATCACACGTACCCGGCGCCGCCGCCCGCCGGCCCCTATCCTGGGTTGATGTGTCCCCCGGCCTCGACCGGCCGCCGGCCCCGCCGATCCCTGACCGCCGCCGTGCGCTTCGGCATACTCGTGGCGCTGGTCGCCGGGCTGGGCCTGACCACGCTACTCGTCCAACCCAGCAGGCAGGGCCTGCTCGCCGCCGTGCACTCCAGCCACGTGGTGGCGCCGCTGATCGCGGTCGTGGGTAGCGCGCTGCTGGTGATGGCGCTCACTCCGCGCACGCTGCTCGCGTTCGTCGGCGGAGCGCTGTTCGGCACGATGGCCGGTGCGGGATACGTCATCGTCGGCGTGACGATAGGTGCGGTCCTGGCGCACTGTATCGGCCGCTTCCTGGGCCGCGATTTCGTGGCGAGCCGCCTGCGGGGCCGGATGGCGCTGATCGAACAGGCGGTGGCCCGGCGGGCGCTAGCCGCGGTGTTGATCTGCCGACTCGTCCCGCTCGTCCCGTTCGGCATCTCCAACTACGCACTGGGCACCACCGCGGTCGGCCCCGTCCCGCTCGTGGTCGGGACGCTTCTCGGCGCCGCGCCGGCGACGGTCGTGTACGCGGCGCTCGGCGCCGCGACGATGAACGGCGATCACAGGGGCGCGGCGTACGCGGGTTTTGCGGCCGCCACCCTGGCAGTCGGCGGCTCGATCGGCAGCTACCTGGTCTGGCGACGCCGGCCCCGCCAGGAGCAGGAGAACGGGACCGAATCATCCCCGGCGGAGGGGCTCGAGCTCACAGGCACCCGCTCGGACTAGTCGAGGAGCAGTTCAGCGACTGCCAGGTCGAACGGCCGTGTGATCTTGAGAGCGGACTCCGCACCGGGCACCGTCCAGACCCGTACGCCGATCTTCTCCGCCATACCGGCGTCGTCGGTGTGGTCGTCGACAGCGGCAGCGTGCGCTTCGACGAGCGTCGACCGCAGGAACCCCTGTGGAGTCTGCACGGCTCGCAGCACGGAACGGTCCAGGGTGGCCATCACTTCACCACTCGATTGAACCTGTTTGATGGTGTCAACAACCGGTAGCACGGGTATGACCGCGGCGTGGCCCTGCCGGACCGCTGCGGCGACCCGCTCGACCAGTTCGGGCGGGGCGAGCGCGCGGGCGGCGTCGTGCACGAGGACGACGTCGTACCGGTCCGGTACCGCCGCGAGCGCCGCGGCCACCGACATCTGCCGCGACGCTCCTCCCTCGACCACCAGCAGGTCAACCCGGTCGGAGATCGAAGAGAGCAGATCACGCACGTCGGATGTGGAGCCGGGTGGCGCCGCTACGACCACGCAGCCCACCGAGGGGGCGGCGGCCAGCCTGCGCACTGCGTGGACCAGCAAAGGCTCACCACGCAGCGACCGCAGCGCCTTCGGACCACCGGGGCCGAGCCGCACACCTTGACCCGCTGCAGGAACGAGGACCGCGACGTCACCACGCAAATTGTCCTGCGCGGTCACGTCGCGGTCCTCGGTGTAAGAAATTGCAGTTGTGAAGGATCAGGCTCCGGTGAGCACCTTGTCGAGGAGCACCTCTGCCTCGTCCTTGGTGCTCTTCTCGGCAAGCGCGACCTCACCGACCAGAATGTCGCGCGCCTTCGCGAGCATCCGCTTCTCGCCAGCGGACAGGCCCCGCTCACGCTCCCGACGCCACAGGTCACGCACGACCTCCGCAACCTTGAGCGGGTTGCCGGAAGCCAGCTTCTCCAGGTTTGCCTTGTAACGCCGCGACCAGTTGGTCGGCTCCTCGGTGTGCGGAGCGCGGAGGACGTCGAAGACCTTCGTCAGACCTTCTTCGCCAACCACCTCTCGCACGCCGACGCTTTCGGCATTCTCGGCGGGCACCCGCACCGTCAGGTCACCCTGAGCGACCCTCAGGACGAGGTACTGCTTTTCCTCGCCCTTGACGATCCGGGTCTCGATTGCCTCGATGAGTGCGGCCCCGTGGTGGGGGTAGACAACGGTCTCGCCGACACTGAAAACCATAGGTTCGAAACCCCTTTCGCTGTGTCTAGCGTAACACGGCGACAGCGCGTAATCCCAGCCCGATCTTCACCATTAGTGCTGCTCAGAGCACGTGTGAAGCGCCTTTCTCCCGCTTGACAGAAGGCTCAAAACCTGCATACGACTGCGCTGAGTGACCACTCAGTGACTACCGAGGACAGCAACAGACCCTCTGATTATTCACCGCTGAACCATTGACATACCTTCCGGATAGCCGGGTCTGCGAGCCTGACCAGGTACTTCGTCATCCACGTTCACGGGCTTGGATCGGTCGCAACAAGATCTGCGAACTAGGACCCTGGCTTTCAGTGCTGTTAAGGGGGACAGTGGGATTCCAGGCGCAAGGAGTCGGCCATGGGGACGCAGAGCGGTGGAAACGGGGGCGGTTGGCCGCCGGACGAACTGCCCGACCTGCCCCCGGAGTGGGGCACGATCGTCATCCCTGATGACGCGTCAGAACTGGCCCGGGAGGCTGCCCGGGTGCGTCGTGAGCTGCGCTGGGAGGCCCGCGAGCGGCGCTGGAGACGCCGCCTGCACCTGCCCCACGCCGATCCTCGCCCGGGCGAGGAGGACATACCGGCGCTGGGCGTACCCGTGCTCGTCATTCTGATTGCGACGATCGCGACGCTCACCAGCCTGTTCGTCATCTCCTGGCCGATCAACTCACAACGGCCGGATCTCCAGCCCACCGCGGTGATCACGCCCTCGGCCGGCGCGCCGGCCGGCGGAGGCGGTGAGGCAGGCATCCCGAGCGCCGAGCCCGGCGGATCGCCACCAACCTCGACCGGCACCCCGCACGCGCTCGCCACGGGTGCGACGACCCCGTTCGACCCGGCCCACGTGACGCTCGTCCGGGCCGGCGGCAAGCCAGCACCCGACGGCAAGGAAGCACCCGACAGGCAGGCGGCAGCCGACAGCTAGGCAGCGGCCGACAGCAGCGCGGCGTACAACGTCAACCCGGGGCCGAACGCCAGGGCAACCACGTTGCGCGGCGACTCCGGTGCCCGCCTCAACGCGTCCACAATCATCAGTACGGTCGGCGACGAGCAGTTGCCGTGCACGGCGAGCGTGTCGCGCGACGGCGCCATCTGCTCTTCGGACAAGCCGAGCGCGTCGCGTACGACGTCGAGAATCCGCGGGCCGCCGGGGTGCACCGCCCAGCCATCCAGGTCGGACAGTGTCAGGCCGTTGCGGTCGAGCAGGTCTTGGACCACCGGCCGGACGTGCTCAGCGAGCACGTCCGGTACCCGCGGCGACAGCCCCATCCGGAATCCCAGGTCGGTGACGTCCCACGTCATGTGGTCGGCCGTGGCCGTGTCGGTAACCGCGGCGACCTCGCGGACCGCGTACCCACGGGTCGCGTACCCGAGGTTCGATCCGGGCAGAACGGCGACGGCCGCAGCGGCATCGGAGAAGAGCGCGTGGGCGACGATCTGCTGTGGATCCCTGGTCGGCGGCTGAAGGTGCACTGAGGTCAGTTCGAGGCAGAGCAGCAGCGCGGGCTCACCCCGACTGGCGACGAAGTCGGTGACCGCGCCGAGGCCCGGCAGCGCCGCGTAGCAGCCCATGTGGCCGATGAACAGCCGCTGGGTACGCGGAGACATGCCCAGGTCGCGGGCGAGCAGGATGTCCAGGCCGGGAGTGACGTAGCCGGTGCACGAGCAGACCGCGAACAGCCCGAGCCGCGCCGGATCCAGGCCGGCCGCGCCCAGGGCGCCGGCCACGGCCTCCTTGCCGAGCGGCAGGGCCTCGACCAGGTACCGCTCCATACGGGCCTGAGTCGACCACCGCGACACGTCCTCCAGCGTCGGGTTGACCACGCTGTGCCGGGTCACCACGCCGGAGTTGGCGAAGACCCGTTGCGCCAGTCCACGCTGTACCCCCGCGTAGTGGTCGGCGAAGAAGTCCCGCCACAGGTCGTCCTGGCGCAGCGACGGAGGGTGGGTGACGCCGATACCGGCGATAACGGGCCGCGGCTCAGTCATCCCTGCCTTCTACCCATCGGTAACCGGCCGCATGCGGCGGCGCGGCAATCACCATCGCGGCCCCGTACCCTCCGCCTCCGGATCGCCACCCAGCGCGGCCACTCCCAGCCAGTCGGCACAGACGTCCGACGTCGCCGGCTGCAGCGAACCGCAGCGGGCGTCGCGGTAGAGCCGTTCCAGCGCGCTTCCGCGCCGGGTGGCACTGGTGCCCGCCGCCTCCAACATGCTCGCCGCCACGTCGGCCGCGGTCGTACCGGCCAGCAGTTTCGCCCGCCACACCCAGCGGTTGGTCTCCGGCTCGCCAGGCGCGGCGTCCACCCGGCGCGCCGCCTCGTCCACCACGAGCCGGGCCGCTGCGACCGCGGCGTCAGCCCGTCCGATCCGGGCGCGCGCGGCCGGCAGATGCGCGAGCCTGCGCTCCGTGAGGTGATCGACCGCGGCGTCGACCGCCGCCTGCGCGACGCCGACGTACACGGCCGCATAGCTGGCCACCATCCAGTGCGGCATCAGTTGTGCCACCAGCAACGCGAGCCCCTCGACGCCGCCGAGCAGCGCATCGGCCGGGACACTCACATCCAGGTGCAGGTCGTGCGAGGAGGTCGCCCGCATGCCGAGCGCGTCCCAGGTGGGCTCGACGGTGACGCCGTCGGCGTCGGCGGGTACCAGGAACTGCGACACGAGCGTCGGATCGGCCGCGCTGCGGGCGGCGACCAGATAGGCATCGGCGTGACCGGCGCCGGACACGAAGGTCTTGGAGCCCTTGATATGAAAGCCGTCCCGCTCCGCCGTGTACATCGTCGACAGTTGGGACAGTCGCGATCCGACCCCGCGCTCGCTCATCGCTACCGCGTACCAGGCGCCGTCCGCGACGGCCGACAGCACCCGGTCCCGGGCGGTCAGAAAGCTCTCCGGTACGCCCAGGGCCTCGATCAGGGTGTCCGGAATACCGGCGAGCGCTCCGGTCACGGAGGCGTGCATGTTGAACACCAACGCCGTCGCCCCGTTTCCGCGCGCCAGTTCGTACGCCACGGCGGCGTAGTCGGCGAACCCCGCGCCCGTCCCACCGAGGCGCTCAGGCACCATCAGCCCGAACAGCCCGGCCTGCCGCAGATCGGCGAAGTCGTCGACGGGGAACGCACCGCCGGCGTCGTACCCGGCGGCACGCGCGGCGAAGCGGGGCGCCAGCCTTCGGGCTGCGGCGAGCGCGTCTGTCACTCGAGCCTCCTACCGACTCCTTGGTAGAGCACTGTTTTGGACCAGGTCGGCACCATCGGCGCGGTCCCCCGCCGAGTCACCAGCCAGCGCAGCAGCCCGCGTACCTGCGGGCGCAGGCCACGGGTGCGCAGCGCGACACCGTGCCGCGCGAACTCCGCGGTGAGCACCGCCGGATCGACGAAGAGGTCGGGGTCGTGGATGCCGCGCGGGGCGCCGCCCGGCATGCGTTCGGCCACCGAGATGGCGAGAAAGCGGCACAGCGCGGTGTCGGCGAGCGTGTCGATGACCACGAGCCCGCCGGGCCGCAGGATGCGGCACACCTCGGCGACCGTCCCGGGCCGGTCCGTGACGTGTTCCAGCAGTTCACCAGCGCTCACCACGTCGGCACAGCCGTCGGCCAGCGGGAGCCGCGTGACATCGGCCCGGACGGGGGTGACCCCGTGGGCACGGGCCTGTTCAAGGGCTGACCGGACCAGGTCGACGCCGACGTGCCGGTATCCCTTGCCGGCCACCGCGGGGGCGAGCAGGCCGCCGCCGCACCCGAGATCGACCAGAATCGCGCCGGGGCGCGGGGCCGGCGGCACCAACCGCCCCCTGGCCGCCGCGATCCAGGCCAACATCGCGAACCGGCCGTCGGGGCGCCACCACTCGCCCGCAAGATCGTCGTACTGCCGGACATCGTTGCGGGGGCGGGTGGGCATCCGCATGAACGCCAGCCTGACACGAAAAGATCGATCGGGCCAGACTTAGCGCATGCGATCCGCCCTCGGCCTCCTCAAGGCCTGCCACCCGGAGCCGACCGCCGCGGTCACCACGGTCGCGGCCCTACTGGCCGTGGCGACCGGGCGCGACGCGGGCGGCACCCTCGCCGTCGGTGCCGCCGTGCTCGCCAGCCAGCTGGCCGTGGGATGGTGCAACGACGCGGTCGACGCCACGCGGGACAGCGCGGTGGGGCGCCTGGACAAGCCGATCGTCACGGGGCTGGTCGCCCGGCGTACCGTCGCCGCCGCGGCCGCCACGGCCGCGGCCCTGACCGTCCCGCTGGCGCTGCTGTCCGGGCTTCCGGCCGGTTCGGTGGCGACCCTCGGCCTGGCCTCGGCGCTGCTGTACAACTGGCCGTTGAAGTCCACTATCGCCTCGGTGCTGCCGTACGCGGTGTCGTTCGCGGCGCTGCCCGCGTTCGTGGTGCTGGGCGTGTCCCGGCCGCCGTGGTGGCTGGTCGCCGCCGGGGGGCTGCTCGGCGCCGGTGCCCACTTCGCCAACGTGCTGCCCGATCTCGACGACGACGCCCGCACCGGGGTACGCGGGTTACCGCACCGGTTGGGCGCCCGCCGGAGCGTGGCCGTCGGGGGCGGCCTGCTGTTCGCGGCGACCGCCACGCTCGCGCTCGGCCCACCTGGACCACCGTCGTGGACCGCCCTCTTGGCGTTCGCCGGCGCCGCGGCCGCCCTCGCCGTCGGCGGGTACGTGGCGGGCCGCCGGCCGACCTCACGAGCCGCCTTCCGGTCCGTCCTGCTCGTCGCGGTGCTCGATGTGGCCCTGCTGCTGTCAGCCGGTCACCGGATGTGAGCCGGCACACGTCGGCGCCTGTGACCGGAGCCAGGTGACGGGTCGGCGCCAAGTCGCCAAAAGGGCCCACTACGCTGTACTTCGGCTTGATTTCGGGTTGTCGCCGAGGAGGACCGAAGTGCCGCGCTTCATCACCGGTTCGCTGTCGCGTCGTCGCATGATGCGCGCCGCCGCGCTGCTCGCCGCACCTGCGGCTGCGGTCGCTCTACTGTCAGGCTGCAGCGCAGGCCAGATCAGCCAGACCGACACGATGGTCGCGCCGGTGGACGGCGTCGAGGTCAACTCCCAGCACCGGCTGGCCTCGCTGCGTGACGTCCAGATCAAGTACAACAAGCCCGAGGGTTACGCGAAGGGCGAGACCGCGCCGCTGCAGGTGTTCATCGCCAACAACCAGCCGGCCAAGCCGCTGGTCCTGAGCAGCGTGAAGGCGGTCAGCAAGAAGACCGGCGCGTCGCTCGGCACGGTCGTGCTCACCGGCGGCGCCGCGGACATCGAGACGCTCCCCAGCAGCAGCCCGTCCTCGGCCAGCAGCGCACCCGTCAGCCCGTCGACGAGCCCGTCCGGCCGGGCGTCGGCGTCCCAGCGACCGTCGGCGAGCGCCGCCGCGAGTTCTTCCGCGAGCCCCGCTGCCAGCCCCTCCTCCACGGCGCCGAGCGCGGCGCCGTCCGCTGCGTCCGCCAGCCTGACGATCCCGGGCAACGGGTTCGCGCGTCTGGACCCCGAGCACGGGGCCTACCTGGCGATCACGGACATCACGGAATCGCTCGCGCCCGGCTCGTCGGTGGTCGTGACGTTCACCTTCGAGGGTGAAGACCCGGTGGAGATCGTGGTGCCGTTCGAAACCCCGCTGTCCCCGGCGGCGCGCGTGACGCCGTCCGGCGGATCCGAGCACTGAGGCATTTCGTCGTACCCGTTCGTTAGATTCTCGGCGTGACTGGACGCGCCTCCTCTTCATCCCGTTCGTCGGCCAAGTCCGCAGGCCCCCGCGCCAGCTATGAGTGCGACGCCTGCGGACATCGTCCGCCCAAGTGGGTGGGCCGCTGTCCGGAGTGCGGTGAGTGGGGATCGATCGTCGAGTCGGCCGCCAGCGCCCCTGCCGCGCTGCGCGCCGTCACCGCGCGCCGACCGGCGGAGCCGGCACGTCCCATCGCGACGATCAGCGCGGCCCCGGCAAAGGCCCGGCCGACGAACGTGCCGGAGTTCGACCGTGTGCTCGGCGGTGGTCTGGTCCCCGGCGGCGTCGTGCTGCTCGCTGGCGAGCCGGGGGTGGGCAAGTCCACACTGCTGCTCGATGTCGCCCAGCAGTGGGCCGCCACCGGCGACACCCCGGCGCTGGTGATCAGCGGCGAGGAGTCGGTGAGCCAGGTGCGGCTGCGGGCCGAACGGATCGGCGCCCTGCACGAGCGGCTCTACCTCGCGGCCGAGACCGACCTGGGCGCCGTCCTTGGCCACCTCGACGCGGTCAATCCGGGCCTGCTGATCCTCGACTCGGTGCAGACCATCGCCGCCCCCGGCGCCGAAGGAGTGCCCGGCGGTGTCACCCAGGTGCGCGGCGTCACCGCCGCGATCGTCGCGGTGGCCAAGGAACGGGGCATCGCCACCGTGCTGGTGGGCCATGTCACGAAGGACGGCCAGGTCGCCGGCCCCCGGGTGCTGGAGCACCTGGTCGACGTGGTGCTGAACTTCGAAGGCGACAAGCACTCCTCGCTGCGCATGGTGCGGGGACTCAAGAACCGGTTTGGCGCCGCCGACGAGGTGGGCTGTTTCGAGATGCACGAGGGCGGCATCGCGAGCCTGCCCGACCCGTCCGGGCTGTTCCTCACGCGGTACACCGACGCCGTTCCGGGCACCTGCGTGACGGTCGCCATGGAGGGGCGCCGGGCCCTCGTGACCGAGGTGCAGGCACTGATCGGCGCGCCGGTCCCCGGCTCGCCCAGGCGCACGGTCAGCGGCCTCGACGGTGCCCGGCTGGCGATGGTGCTCGCCGTGCTGCAGCGCCGCTCCAAGCTCCAACTCCACGACCGGGAGGTCTTCGCGGCCACCGTGGGCGGGGTCCGGGTCATCGAACCCGCCGCCGACCTCGGAGTCGCGCTCGCGGTGGCCTCCGCCGCCACGGAGCTTCCGATGGCTCCGGACCTGGTGGCCCTGGGCGAGGTCGGGTTGACCGGCGAGGTGCGGCGGGTGGGCGCCGTGCCACGGCGGCTGGCCGAGGCCGCGCGGCTGGGCTTCCGGTTCGCGCTGGTGCCGCTGGGGTGCGGGCCGGCCGCCACGGGCTCGGTTCCGGAAGGAATGAAGGTGCTGGAGGTCGGCGACGTCCGCACCGCGCTGCACTACGCGGTGCAGGCCGGCGAGCGCAGCGAATCACGCTAGGCACGAAGTCGGAGTGCGGCCGGTCGATCCGTTCGCGCCCCGTACCCGGCCCTCGAGCGTCTGAACGGTCACATTACGGCCTTACCTGCGTACCGCGACCGCACCGCTGGTACAGCGGTCCGTAGACTGTCCGCGTGCCGATAGACCGCGATGACCCGCTTCGCGCCACACTGGCGCTCATGGCGCCGGGCACCGCGCTGCGCGACGGCTTGGAGCGTATCCTGCGCGGCCGGACCGGCGCGTTGATCGTGCTGGGTTACGACCAGGCCGTCGAGACGCTGTGCACCGGCGGATTCCCCCTCGACGTGGAGTTCTCCGCCACCCGACTGCGCGAGCTATGCAAGATGGACGGGGGCGTCGTGCTGTCCAGCGACGGCACCCGGATCGTCCGGGCCGCGGTGCACCTGATGCCCGACCCGGCCATCCCGTCCGAGGAGTCCGGCACGCGTCACCGCACCGCGGAGCGCGTGGCCAAGCAGACCGGGTATCCGGTGATTTCGGTCAGCCAGTCGATGCGGATCATCGGGCTGTACGTCAACGGTCAGCGGCATGTTCTCGACGACTCCGCCGCCATCCTGTCCAGGGCCAACCAGGCGCTGGCCACCCTTGAGCGCTACAAACTGCGCCTCGACGAGGTCAGCGGCACGCTGTCGGCGTTGGAGATCGAGGACCTCGTCACGGTCCGCGACGCCGTCGCCGTGGTCCAGCGGCTGGAGATGGTGCGCCGGATCGCTGACGAGATTGCCGGGTACGTCGTGGAGCTGGGCACCGACGGCCGGCTGCTCGCGCTCCAGCTCGAGGAGCTGATGGCCGGCGTGGAGGCCGACCGTACCCTCGTCATCCGCGATTACCTGCTGGACGGGCACAGGTTCCTCGACGCCGACGACGCGCTCGACGAGCTCGACCGCTTGTCGGCCACCGACCTGATCGACCTCGTCGCGGTCGCCAAGGCCCTCGGCTACCCGGGAGCCAGTGACGCGCTCGAGGCGGCGGTGTCGCCGCGCGGGTTCCGACTGCTGGCGAAGGTGCCTCGCCTGCCCGGCACGGTGATCGACCGGCTCGTCGACCACTTCAGCAGCCTGCAGCGGCTGCTCGGTGCCACAGTGGAGGATCTGCAGGCCGTCGAAGGCGTCGGAGACGCGCGCGCCCGCAGCATCCGGGAGGGGCTGTCCCGGCTGGCCGAGGCGTCGATCCTCGAACGGTACGTCTGAGCCCTACTTCAGCTCCAGCGCCACCGGGTCGCTTAGCTTGGTCGCCAGCCGAGCCAGAAGCTCGTACTTGCCCTTGGGCGGAGCATTGTTGGTGCAGCCCGTGGCGCTGCTGGCCTTGCCGTTCCAGTCCAGGAAGAACTCCGCTTCGATCCCCGGGCCGAACGTGCGCACGTCGGTGCCGTGCCGGGGCTCGCAGGTGTCCGACGACCAGATCTTCGCCTTTGAGGTGTCCTGCAGGTAAAGCTCCTGCGCGTCGGCGCCCACGTCGCGCGTACACGATCGCGCGGAGATGTTCTTGATACGCAGATAGAACCTGACGTGTGCGTTCTGCGCCACGGACGCCTGCGCCGGGGCGGCGGTCACCGCCATCTCGGCGTCGGTGCACGGCCCGGTCGCCGGTGCGGGCGGCTCCGCCGTCGGCGACGTCGACGGCGGCTGCGACTCGCTCCCGTCACCCGCTGGCGCCACGATCCCGCCTCCCGGTGTGAACACGGGCGGCGACGACGAAGCCGAAGGTGACGCGGTTGGCGAGGCCGACGGTCCTCCGCTCGGCCGCTTCAACCCGCTGTTCTGCACCACGTTCGAGTTGTTGGAGCACGAATAGATGGGCGCGACCAGGAGCACAAGGAGGGCACCAAGAACCGCCGCCCGGCGCCGCCAATAGACGGCCGGGGGCAACGGGCCAACCGTCAGCTTCATAATGGACACACGTTAACGGGGGCCCGCCACATCAACATGCCGGCGCGCCGCGTTACAAGTGGACCTTTCTGGTGTGGATGGCGTGCGCGCCCGCGACCCGATCCAGGAACAGCAGGCCAGCGCAGTGGTCGATCTCGTGCTGTAACGCCCGCGCCTCGAACGCATCGGTAGTGATCTCCGTCGCGCCGCCGCCCGGCAGATCACCGACGACCACGACCCGGCCGGCTCGCTTCACGTCACCGGTCAGTTCGGGCACGGACATGCAGCCCTCGCGGCCCTTGTTCCACTGGCTCGCCTCGCCCAGTCGGGCGTTGCACAGTACAAACGTGCCGTGGACCGTACGGGCCTTCGGATGGCCGGTCACGTCGACGGCGAAGACCTGCGCCGATACGCCTATCTGCGGCGCAGCCAGGCCGACACAGCCCGGCGAGACCCGCATGGTGGCGACCAGGTCCGCCGCCAGTTGCAGAACCTCAGGACCGCACGGATCGACCCTTTCACCGGCTGTCGCGAGTACCGGGGCAGGGGCGCGTACCACTGGGCGCACCTCGCCGTTCAGGCCGAGATCCTCGATCGACCAGCCGGCAACGCTCGTCACAGTACGTCCGTTTCGGCGGGGCGCAGCGCCACGTCGACGCCCAGGGCGCGCGCGACGGCGTCGAGACGCTCATGGATCAGATCCACGTCTGCGCCGGCCGGCAGATCCAGCTCCGCCACCAGGACGTACAGGTCGCCGGAGAGTCGGGTGGTCAGATCGGTGATGTTGCCGCCGAACTCGGCGAGCCCACGGGCCACCGAAGCGACGATCCCCAGCCGGTCGGCACCGTGCACGGACAGCACGTAGTGCCCGCCGGGCGACTCCGGCGCGGGCTCCGGGCGTACCCGGCTCACCGTGGTCACCAGCGAGCCGTTCGCGGCCAGCGGCGCGAGCGCCGCCTCCACGTCCTCCAACGCCGGCGAGCCGGTCTGCTCCTCGACAGCCTCCCCACCTTGCGACCCCGTGCAGACCAACGTCATCGCGAAGTGCCCGCGCAGCCGGGTCATCGTCGAGTCCGTCAGGTTCATTCCCAGCCCCGCGAGGACCTCGGCCACATCCGCGATGATCCCGGGCCGGTCACGTCCGATCACGGTGATCGCAAGCTCGTCCACCCTGGCATCATCTTGCATTGACCTGCGCGTGGCAGGATGGAACCGATGGTTGTCCACAATCTGGCTGCCGCCGCCGTCGCCTGGTACGACGCGAACGCCCGCGACCTTCCGTGGCGCTCACCGGACGCGACACCGTGGGGCGTACTCGTCAGCGAGGTCATGCTCCAGCAGACCCCGGTCTCCCGGGTGCTGCCGGCGTGGCTGGACTGGATGGCACGGTGGCCGGCCCCCGCTCACCTGGCCGCCGACGCGCCGGGCGAGGCGATCCGCGCCTGGGGGCGGCTGGGCTACCCGCGCCGGGCGCTGCGGCTGCACGAGTGCGCCGTCGCCATCGTCACCTCCCACGGCGGAGCGGTGCCCTCCGATGTGGATCAGCTGCTGAGCCTGCCTGGAATCGGCGCCTACACCGCCCGGGCGGTCGCCGCGTTCGCGTACCGGCAGCGCCAACCGGTGGTCGACACGAACGTGCGCCGGTTCGTGGCCCGAGCGGTCGCCGGCGCACCCGATGCCGGCCCGACCACGACCGCGCGCGATCTGGTGGCCGTCGCCGAACTCCTACCCGACGAGCCTGAGTTGGCCGCGCGCGCCTCGGTGGCGTTCATGGAGCTGGGCGCGCTCGTGTGTACGGCGCGAAGCCCGCGGTGTACGGACTGCCCGGTCGTGGCCACTTGCGAGTTCCGGCGGTCGGGCGCGGTGGCGCCGGCGGGACCCACTCGGCGTCCACAGCGGTACGCGGGCACCGACCGGCAGGTCAGGGGGCTGCTCCTGGCTGTCCTGAGGGAGTCGAGCGGGCCGGTGCCGCGGGCCCGGCTGGACGCGGTGTGGTCGGACTCCACCCAGCGCGATCGGGCGCTGTCCGGCCTGCTTGCCGACGGTCTGGTCTGCGAAGTGGGACAAAGCCACCTGGCCCTGCCGAGCTGACCGCCGTGCGGGTTCCCTCCGGGTTGCCGCCGAGGGATACGCTCTGCCGGTGCGTCCGCCCATGCCGGTCTGGCATCTATCGTTTTCGAAGCACTTCTCTCGCGCACAGACTCTGATCGCAGTCCTGGCATCGATGATTGTCGCCACCATCGCATGCCTCAGCAGTGCCGCTGGGCCGCCCCAGACGGGGTTGGCGGACCGCCACGGCGGCGGAGAGCGGCGCCCGGTGACGCAGCCTCGGGAGCTCGCCGACGACGATCCAGGTTCACCCGGTCAGCCGCCGGGGAACGGCCCGCTGGGCTCGACAGCACCCACGGCGCCACAGCTCCCCGCCGCCCGGCCCGGTACCGGCGGGGCGGACGTGCTCGCCCGGATCCCTGCGTTTCCACCCGCTCCGCCCGCGGTGAAGATCGAGTTACCGCAGGGGCCGACAGCGGCGTGGCTGAGCCGCATCCCGACTACGCAGAAGGTCGCATTCATCACGATCGACGATGGCTGGACCAAGCAGCCGGAGGCGATCTCTCTGATCCGGGCGGCACACGTCCCGGTCACGCTCTTCTTGACGATGAATGCGATCCGCAGCGATCCCGGCTACTTCAAGGAGCTGCAGGCGGCCGGCGCCGTGATCGAGGCCCACACGATCACCCACGCTGATCTCAGGGGCAAGTCGCCCGACTTCCAACGACGCGAGATCTGCGGCTCGGCCGACCAGTTGAGCGCCATCTACGGCCGGCGCCCGGTGCTGTTCCGGCCGCCGTTCGGCAACAAGGACCCGATGACCCTGCAGGTCACCCACGAGTGCGGGATGAGGGCGGCTTTCTTCTGGAAGGAGACGGTGGACAAGGGCGTCGTCCGCTTCCAGGAAGGGCACACCGTGCTGCCCGGCGACATCATTCTGATGCACTTCCGGCCGGCCTTCGCCGACGATTTCCTCGCCGCGCTGCAGGCCATCCACGACGCCGGTCTGACCCCGGCCCTGCTCGAGGACTACATCCCGTAAAGACAGGAAGTCCAGACAGCAAGGAGCGGACGGCCGCCGTAGCGACCGCCCGCTCCTCCTTTTACCGCCTGTGTGCCTTACTCCTCGGTGGTGGCACTCGCGCCACCGAGGTCGGCCGGGACCGCGTCGGGCACCAGCGCCGGCTTCTCCGCACCGCGGAACACCAGCTTGGAACGCTCGATGTCGGTCGGGTCGCCCTCGCAGTCGACGAGGATGATCTGGCCGGGGCGCAACTCGTTGAACAGGATCCGCTCGGACAGGTTGTCCTCGATCTCGCGCTGGATGGTGCGGCGCAGCGGCCGGGCACCCAGCACCGGGTCGTAGCCCTTCTTGGCAAGGTAGCGCTTGGCGTTGTCGGTCAACTCCAGGCCCATGTCCTTGTTACGAAGCTGGGACTCGATCCGGGCGGTCATCAGATCAACGATGTTGAGGATCTCCGCCTCGGTGAGCTGGTGGAACACGATCGTGTCATCGATGCGGTTGAGGAACTCCGGGCGGAAGTGCTGCTTCAGCTCGTCGTTGACCTTGACCTTCATCCGCTCGTAGTTGCTCTCGACGTCCTCAGACGT
>NZ_JAATVW010000020.1 GCF_011947225.1 Planosporangium flavigriseum
GCCGGCCTCCGCCAAGGCGTACACCGGCACCGCCCGACCCTCCTCGAGCCCGCGATCCAGCGACGCCAACGCACCGTCCACGAACGACAAACTACCGACGCGGTACGACAGTTTATCGAACGGCTGTACGAATCATTCTGTGTCGACCGTGGCCTGGATCAGCTTCCACGTTGCGGCGGCATGCCGCTCCTCGGTAGAGGGCGCGCCGACGGCGAGGCGCAGGACGTACCGGCCGTCCACTTTGGTGTGCGTCAGGAAGGCCCGGCCGGTCGCGTTCACCGCCCGCAGCAACTTCTCATTGGGGCCGTCAGAACCGCGCAGGCGGAAACAGACCAGCGAGAACGGGTGCGGCGCGACGACCTCGAAGCGCTCGTCCGCACGTACCCACTCCGCGAAGCGCTGGGCGGTCGCCACGCAGCGACGGATGTGCGCACGCAGCCCCTCGGCGCCGTACCAGCGCAGCACGAACCACAGCTTCAAGGCACGGAACCGCCGCCCCAGCGGCACCTGCCAGTCGCGATAGTCGATCACTTCGCCGGACTCCGTGGCGGCGTTGCGCAGGAACTCCGGCAGTACGGTCAGCGTCTGCACCAGTTCGGCGCGGTCGGCGAGCCAGAAGGCGTCGCAGTCGAAGCCGGTCAGCAGCCACTTGTGCGGGTCGAAGCAGTACGAGTCCGCGTACTCGACTCCGGCGTGGCTCCAGCGCAGTTCCGGGCAGACCGCCGCCGCCCCGGCGTACGCCGCGTCGACGTGCAGCCAGACGCCGTACTCCTGGCAGATCTTTCCGATCGCCGGCAGCGGGTCGATGGCGGTGGTCGACGTGGTGCCGATCGTCGCGACGACGAGGGCCGGTGTCGCGCCGGATACCCGGTCGGCATCGAGCGCCGCGCGCAGGGCGTCCGGCCGCATCGCGAAGTCCTGATCGACCTCGACCAGGCGTACGTTCTCGTCGCCGATCCCGGCGAGACGAGCAGCTTTCTCGATCGACGAGTGCGCCTGCGTGGAGGTGTACACCGTGTAGCGCTCCCGGACCCCGGAGCGCCGCCAGGCGCCGCCGCTCACCCGGTGCAGCGCCGCGAGGGTCGCCACGAGCGCCGCCGAGGACGCCGAATCCTGGATCACTCCGCCGCCGGTGCCCGTCGAATGGAAGCGTGCTGGCAGGTCGAGCAGGTCGGCCAGCCAGTCGAGTACGACGGTCTCGACCTCGGTCGCGGCCGGGCTGGTGGACCAGAGCATGCCCTGCACGCCCATGCCGGCGGAGACGAGGTCGCCGAGGACCGACGGGCCGGACGTGTTGGCCGGGAAGTACCCGAAGAACGCCGGGTGCTGCCAGTGCGTCAGCCCAGGGGTGATCACCCGGTCGAGGTCGGCGAGGACGGCGGCGAAGTCTTCGCCGGTCTCCGGCGCCCGCTCGGGCAGCCGCGCTGCGATCTCTCCGGGCCGTAGGTCCGGGCTGACCGGCAAGGCCTCCAGGTTCGCCCAGTAGTCGGCGATCCAGTCCACCACCTCGTGCCCGTAGTGGCGGAACTCCTCGGGGGTCATGTGGGCTGCCACGGTTCCCGACCCTAGTGGTACGGACGGCCGGGCTGCGGCGAGCGTATGGCTGTGATACGCAGGGTTAATGTTCTCGGCGTTCGCGGAGCTGCTGCCGGACCTGACGGAGCTGTACCAGAATCTGCACCGGCACCCTGAGCTGTCGTTCGAAGAGAACCGCACGGCGGCCGAGCTGGGCCATCACCTGCGCGACCTGGGGTACGAGGTGACGACCGGGGTCGGGCGGACCGGGGTCGTGGGCGTGCTGCGAAACGGTGACGGTCCGACCGTGATGCTCCGGGCAGACATGGACGCGCTGCCGGTCACCGAGCGCACCGGTTTGCCGTACGCGTCGAACCGGCCGGGGGTGATGCATGCCTGTGGGCACGACCTGCACTGCGCCTGGCTGGTCGGCGCGGCCGCGCTGCTGGCGCACGGCGCCGACCAGTGGGCAGGGACCGTGCTGCTGGTGTTGCAGCCGGCGGAGGAGACCGGCGGCGGCGCCGAAGCGATGGTCGACGACGGGCTGTACGAGCGGTTCGGCCGGCCCACAGTGGCGTTCGGTCAACACGTCGGGCCGGCGCCGGCCGGGCGGGTGCTGTCGCGCCCGGGTCTGATGATGGCGGCGAGCGACTCGCTGCAGGTGCGCCTCTTCGGCCGGGGCGGCCATGGCGCCAAGCCGGAGTCCACAGTGGATCCGATCGTGATGGCCGCCGCGACCGTACTGCGACTGCAGACCATCGTCTCCCGGGAGATCCCTGCTACCGACACCGCTGTCGTCACCGTCGGCGCGCTGCATGCGGGCACGAAGGAGAACATCATCCCCGACGATGCGGAGCTCAAGTTGAGCGTCCGGACGTTCGAGCCGCGGGTGCGCGAGCGGGTGCTGGGCGCGATCACGCGGATCGTCCACGCCGAAGCGGCGGCCGCCGGGGCGCCGAAACCGCCCGAGGTCGAGATAATGCGCGCGTTCGAACCGGTGGTCAACGACGAGGCGGCGACCTCGCGGGTGAGCGACGCGTTCATCGCGCACTTCGGCAGCGACCGGGTCGCCGGAACGGAGCCGCAGACCGGCAGCGAGGACTTCGGCGTGTACGGCGCGCGGGGCCGGTTCCCGTCGGTCTTCTGGTTCGTCGGGGGCTCGGACCCGGAGGCGTACGAGCAGGCCGAGCGGGCCGGGCGGGTCGATCGGGACATTCCCTCCAACCATTCTCCGTACTTCGCGCCGGTGCTCGAGACGACGCTGTCTACCGGGGTGGAGACCCTGGTGACCGCCGCGATGGCCTGGTTGACCGCGAGCGGCTCGGCCGACCCACAAACGGGCTGACCTACAAAGGACCGCCGGTTAGGTCCGCCGGCGATGGGTAGGCCGGGCCCGGTGAGTACTGAACTCGGGCGTCGGGCGACGGTGGGGGTGGTGGCGGGCGCGACTGCGGGTGTCGTCGGTTATCTTGCCGCCCGGGCGGCGGTTCGCGCCGCGGGGGGTGGCGCCCGCCGGACCGGGGCCGTCGGAGCCGGTGGGGACGGCCACCGCACCTACCGGCGGGCCGTCACGATCTACCGGGCGCCCGCCGAGGTGTACGCGTTCTGCCGTGACCAGCCCAACCTGGCAGAGTCCATCGGAAACGTCGTACGGGTCGACGAGATCGACGACCGGCGCTCCTGTTGGGTCGTGGCGGGGCCCGGGCGTTCGGAGGTCGAGTTCCCGGTCGAGATCGTGAACGACGACCCGCAGGTGCTTCTCGATTGGCGCGTGACCGACGCGCCGGTTCCGCACGAAGGGTCGGTGTCGTTCACACAGGCGCCCGGTGGGCGCGGTACCGAGGTACGCCTCGTCGTGACGATCCATCCGGGGACTGCAGGTCTTTCGGGCCCGTTGCTGGCCGCTGACCGGGCCGAGCGGCTGGTGTACGACGCGCTGCGGCGGGTCAAGCAGGTCCTGGAGGCCGGCGAGGTCGTCCGGGTCGAAGGGCAGAGCAGCGGCCGGGACGCCGTCCCCCGTGAGGTCATCACGCAGTACCTGGCCACGGGGGTCGTCGCGTGGGCGGTGACGGGGGGGACCACGGTGACGGGGGGACCACGGTGACGGGGGGACCACGGTGGCAGGGGGCGACGGGGGGACCGGAGTGAAGGCGCTGTGCTGGGAGGGTGTGGGCAGGGTGGCCGTCCGGACGGTGCCCGACCCGCGCATCGACAATGCGCGCGACGCCATCGTGAAAGTCACGGCGAGCAGCGTCTGCGGCTCCGACCTGCATCTGATCGACGGGTACGTGCCCGGGATGCGCGAGGGTGACATCCTCGGCCACGAGTTCGTGGGCGAGGTCGTCGAGATCGGGCCGGCCGTGCGCACGCTGGCGGTGGGGGATCGCGTCGTCGTCGCGTCGACCATCGGCTGCGGGGGTTGTTGGTTCTGCGACACCGATCAGTGGTCGCTGTGCGACAACACCAACCCCAACGCCGCGCTGTCAGAGCGCCTGTGGGGCCAGGCGCCGGCCGCGGTCTTCGGCTCCTCGCCGCTCACCGGTGGCTTCGCGGGCAGCCATGCCGAGTACGTGCGCGTGCCGTTTGCCGACTACGGCGTCTACCGGCTGCCGCCGAACCTTCCCGACGACGCTGCGGTGTATGCCTCGGACGCCGCGCCGACCGGATGGATGGCCGCGGAGATGTGCCGCATCGGCGAGGGTGACGTGGTCGCCGTCTGGGGCGCCGGTGGGGTCGGCCAACTGGCGGCGCGCGCCGCCCTGGTACTTGGTGCGGAGCGGGTCATCGTCATCGACCGGTACTCCGACCGGCTCGATGCCGCGCGCGAGAACCTCGGCGTCGCCACCATCGACTATCAGCGCGCCGACGTGCAGGAAGTGTTGGAGGACATGACCGCCGGTCGTGGGCCGGACGCGTGCATCGAGGCGGTCGGCATGGAAGCTGACAACGATGGCGGGCTTGGCCTGTACGACCTGGCCACGGGCCGGACGGGGCAGTCCGAGCGGCCCGTGGCTGTACGGGAGGCGATCCTGGCCTGTCGCAAGGGCGGTACGGTCGCGATGGTCGGCGTGTTCGCCGGGCTGGCGGACAGGTTTCCCCTGGGCGCGCTTATGCACAAAGGCCTCACCCTGCGTTCGGGCCAGCCGCACTCGCAGCGGTACCTCCCGCTTGTGCTGGACCGGATGGCCCGGGGTGACATCTGGACCGACTATCTGACAACGCATTCGATGCCGCTGTCCGACGGGCCGTTCGGCTACGAGTTGTTCAAGTACAAGATTGATGGATGTCTACGTGTGGTGTTCCATCCTCAGGCTTGAATGCTCAGGCTTGAATGCTCAGGCCTGATCGGATGCGCCCGACCGGGATGGGGTCGTGCCCGTATCGCCAGGGCTGAGCAGTTCGGGCACCTGGCGCAGCGCCTCGGCGGCCTCGTCCTGCGAATACTCGCCTTCGGGGAGTCCGTCGAGGATGGCGAGCTGGTCGGCCGGCAGGTCCGCGGTCACGGCCGCCCGGTGGATGTCAACGCGGGCCAGGCGCTCCTGTCCGTGGTACTGATACACGTGGTCGAGAAACGCGTCCAGAGTCATAGTTGCGGGCTACCCGCCAGGACGGCCGCGAAACGGACCGGGCGTTTCATGATCGACAAAATCAGGGTGCCGCCGGTTTACCTGCGCCGGAGCGTGGGTACCGCACGCGCCGTGCCAGCCGCGACCGGTTTCGATCTCGTTCCTGACGTACGCAAGATTGCCCTTCTTCGTCCCAGCGCCCTCGGTGACTACGTCTTCACCTTGCCTGCCCTGTACGCGTTGAAGGCTACCTATCCTGACGCCGAGGTGACCCTGCTCGGGGCGCCGTGGCATGCCCGCGTCCTCTCCGGACGCCCCGGGCCTGTCGACTACGTGGCCGTCATCCCGCCCGTGCCGGGAGTCCTCGGCGGCGACAGTGCACCCGGCGAACTCGACGCCTTCCGCCGCTGGTCGGCGGGGGAGGGCTTTGACATCGCGCTGCAGATGCACGGCGGCGGAAGGAACAGCAATCCGCTCGTCGGTTCGCTCGGCGCGCGGGTGACGGCGGGGCTGCGAGCGGCGGACGCCCCACCGTTGGACCGCTGGGTCCCGTACGTGTACTACCAGCCTGAGGTGTTCCGGATGCTCGAGGTGGTGGGCCTGGTCGGCGCCGAACCGGTGGCCCACACCCCGATGTTCGAACTGACCGCTGACGATGTCGCGCAGGCCCGGGCGGTGCTCGGTCCGCCCGCGCGTCCCCGAGTCGTGCTGCACCCCGGTGCCAGTGACCGGCGGCGGCGCTGGCCGGCCGAGCGGTTCGCCGTTGTCGGGGACGCCCTCGCCGCGGCCGGCGCCGAGGTCCTGGTCACCGGGATCAAGGCGGAGCGGGAACTGGTCGACGAGGTGTGCGGCCGGATGCGCCACCCGGCCCGGCCATCGGTCGGCGAGCTGACCATAGCCGGGCTCGCCGGCCTGCTGTCCGAGTGTGCGCTCGTCGTCTCCAACGACACCGGGCCGCTGCACCTGGCCGCGGCGGTCGGTACCCGTACCGTCGGGTTGTTCTGGATCGGCAACATGATCAATGCGGCGCTGCCGGAGCGGGGGCGGCACCGGCCGCTGATCTCGTGGACGATCCACTGTCCGGAGTGCGGTCTCGACTGCACCCGCGACATCTACCCGGCGCGTACCGGCGGCACCGGCTGCCGGCACGCGCCGTCCTTCATCGTGGATATTCCGGCTGTCGAGGTTGAAGCCGAGGCGCTGGACCTGCTCGCGGCCTGCCGCGAGGAGGAGGCGCTGGCGCGGGCCTACAAGTGATCACCCACCTACTGGAAAGTTTATTGACTATTCGGCTGCGGTGATGTGAGCATTCCTGGGACCGGGGACGCCGCGAGCGCCCCCACCGGGATCTCGGGGGTAGCCGCCAGTGAGTAGCCGCCAATGAATGGTCAGCGCAGCGCCTACCTGCTACAACTCGCGGACGCTGTCCTCCAGCCCGGCTTCGTCGGGACCGCGCCGCCCGCCTGGTTGCGCCGCAGGTTGGCCGCCGGCCTCGGCGGCGTCGCGCTGTTCAGCCGCAACATCGTCGACCCGGCCCAGGTCGCGGCGCTGACCGGGGCGCTGCGCGCGGAGAACCCGGACGTGATCGTCGCCATCGACGAGGAGGCCGGTGACGTCACCCGCCTGGAGTCACGGACCGGCAGTACCCGACCCGGAAACCTGGCTCTCGGCGCGGTCGACGACCCCGACCTGACCGAAGCGGTCGCCTGCGAACTCGGCCAGGAGCTGGCCGCCGCCGGCATCACGCTCAACTACGCGCCGGACGCCGACGTCAACTCCAACGCCGACAACCCGGTCATCGGCGTGCGCTCGTTCGGCTCCGACCCCGACCTGGTCGCGCGACACACCGCCGCCTGGATACGCGGGCTGCAGTCGACCGGCGTCGCCGCCTGCGCCAAGCACTATCCCGGCCACGGGAACACGACCGTCGACTCCCACCACAGCGCGCCGGTCATCGAGGCGACCCGTGACGACCTGTTCGGCTGCGAACTGGTGCCGTTTCGGGCCGCCGTCGCGGCGGACGTACAGGCGATCATGAGTGCGCATCTGTTCGTACCCGCGATCGACCCGGACCTGCCGGCCACGCTGAGCCGCCGGTTGCTGATCGACGTGCTCCGCGGTGACCTCGGCTTCGACGGCCTGATCGTCAGCGACGGTATCGAGATGGCGGCCGTGGCCAAGCCGTACGGGCTGGTCGGCGCCGCCGTACGTGCGCTCGCCGCCGGCGCGGACGCGATCTGCGTCGGTGGTGAGACCGCCGACGAGGAGGCCGCCGTCGCGCTGCGCGACGGCATCGTGGACGCGGTGACCGCCGGTACCGTGCCCGAGGCGCGACTTGTCGACGCCGCTGAGCGGGTGCGGCGGCTGGCCCGCTGGACGGCCGCCCGGCGCTCCGGCGGCAACGGGCATGCGGTGTCGGCCGGACACGGCTCAGCCAACGGGCATTCGATTACCGGGCATTCAACGCCGCTCGGCCTCGCCGCCGCCCGCCGGGCGGTGCGGGTCAGCATCGACGGCGTTGACGCCGGCAGAGACGGCAGAGACGGCAGAGACGGCAGCAGCGATGTCGGGGTGGCGGTGCTGACGCCGCTGACCAGCGCGCCGCATGTGGTCGAGTTCGCCGCCCCCGGCAACATGGCGATCGGCCCGGAGACGCCGTGGGGTCTGGCCGAGCCGCTCGGCGGGTTGCTGCCGGGTACAACGGCGGTACGCGTCCGCGCTGACGACTTCCACGACGACAGGCACCTGGGCAGGGTCGCGCTGGAGCCGGCTGCCGGCCGGCCGCTGGTGCTCGTGGTCCGCGACGCCCACCGCCACGGCTGGATGGCGCGGGCGCTGCGGAGCGTGCTCGCCGTCCGGCCGGACGCGGTGGTGGTGGAGATGGGGGTGCCGGCGGCCCGCTCGGGCCGGGTGTACCTGGCCACCCATGGCGCGAGCCGCGTGAACGCCCTGGCCGCGGCGGAGGTGCTGACTGGGCGGGCCTGACTGGGCGGGCCTGACTGGGCGGGCCTGACTGGGCGCCTATCCACGGCGCGGTGGCATGAACAACCTCTCAGCCGGTACGGGCGGCCTGGACGGCCTCGACGAGCTGGGCGCGGGCCCGTGCGACCCGCGACCGGATGGTGCCAATCGGCACCTGCTCGATCTCGGCCGTCTCGTCGTAGGACAGGCCGAGCACCTGGGTGAGCACGAACGCGCTGCGCCGGTCGTCGGGCAGCGACCGCAGCAGGTCGTTGGCGGCGAGCAGCCCGGCCTGGTCGGGCACGTGGGCGGGTTGGGGCTGGGCGGCCACCCGGCTGTCGAGGCGCCGCAGCCGGGTCAGCGAGCGGATGTGGTCGGCGCAGACGCGGCGGGCGATGCCCAGCAGCCAGGTCCGGGCGGTCGAGCGCCCTGCGAAGTCGGGTAGTGCCCGGAACGCCCGGAGATAGGTGTCCTGCGTCAGGTCGTCGGCCGCCTCCCGGTCGACGAGCGCGGCGACGAATCGCCAGACCTCGGCCTGCGTGGCCCGTACGAAGGTGCTCGCCGCAGCCTGGTCGCCGTCGCGGGCGGCCAGCAACGACCGCGTGGCTGGGTCGATCAACCCAGAGTCGATCAACCCGGCGAACTCGGCGGCCTCCTCAACGCTCACGACGACCGACTGTACGTGTCGGGTACCACTCTCAGCAGCCCCGAGCAGGGAACTTTTCCCAGTTGGCAGTCGACTACCCGGTCATGACAGCCCATTCCGCCCTCAGCTGTGACCAGGCTCGCCTTGCACTGTCCGCACGTCTTGACGGCGAGCCGCTCGGTGTATCGGCCGACCGGTTGGGCTTGCATATCGACACCTGCCGCGCCTGCTCGGACTGGCTCGCCCGGGCTGAGCAGGTGACCCGGCTGGTGCGGCTGCAGCCGGCTCGGGTACCCGACCTCACCGACGCGATCCTCGCCGCCGTAGCGGCCGACTCCGTAGCAGCCGACTCCGTAGCGGCCGACTCCCTGGCGGCCGACCGGGCGAGGCCCGCTGCCGGTGCGCAGGCTCGGGCTGGCCGCGCCGGGGCGGGCCGACAGGCGCTGACGCGCCTGCTGCAGGCCGCGATCGCGGCGGTGGCCTCGATGCAGTTACTGGTGATCATATCGGTGGTCCTGGGTATCAGCGTGGACGAGCACGCCGACCACGAGGCCGGCGCGTTCGCGGCCGCGGTCGCAGCCGGGTTCCTGCTGGCCGCGTTCCGGCCGCGACTGGCCCGGGCCTACACCCCGATCGCGATCGTGCTGGCCGTGTGCCTGACCGTGACCAGTCGCATGGGCATGAGTGGCCACGAGGTGACGATGCTGCGCGAGATCGGCGGCTACGTCGCCACCATCGTGCAGGCCGTGCTCATCTTCACGCTGGGGCGGCTGTACTCGCCATCCGATGCCTCGTCCAATTCCTCGCCCAATTCCTCGCCCAATTCCTCATCCGGGCGGGGGGTCGTGAATCCGACCGGCATCCCCGCCTAGCGGGCCGGCCACTGTCGCCGATCTGCCATATCGAGCCTCGCGCTCTCGTAGGCTCGATACCCGTGGCACGTACCGCCTTCGGGCGCCCGTTACGCAGCGTCGCCTTTGACGTCGCGATTTCGCTCGGCGTGGCTCTGTCCGCATTGGCGGCAGTCAAGACCCAGCCCGGCAGTTGGGGGCTGACGTCCATCGGTCTCGCGATGGCGGTCGCGGTGCTGTTCCGGCGTACCCGTCCGACCGCCGCCGCGATCGCGGTCGGCCTGTTGGCCCTGCTCCAGACGCTGCTCGGCTGGCACTCACAGGCCTTCGACGTAGCCGTGCTGGTCGTCATGTACAGCGTCGTCAAGTATGCCGACCGGCTGCGGGACGGCATCCTGGCAGCAGGTGCCGTCGTCGTCGGGATCGGGCTCGATGCCCGGATTCCGGAGGGCCCGCGCTTGCCCAACGCCGTGTTCGAGACCCTGGTGAGCGGCGCGGTGTGGCTGGTGGCGCTGAACCTGCGCACCCGGCGGCTGTACGTGCGCAGCCTCGAGGAGCGGGCCGCCACGCTCGAGCGGGAGCGGGACGCGCAGTCCCGCGCGGCCGTGGCCGAGGAGCGTACCCGCATCGCCCGGGAACTCCACGACGTCGTGGCGCACAGCCTGGCCGTGATGATCGTCCAGGCTGACGGGGCGATGTACACGCTCGACCGCGACCCCGACACCGCCCGCGGCGCGATCAAGACCGTGGCGGAGACCGGCCGGCAGGCCCTTGAGGAGATGCGGCGGCTGGTCGGCGTACTGCGTGACACCACACCGGCCGAGCCGACCGGCACCCAGGTCCCCGCAACGGCACAAGATGAGGCGGCACAAGATGAGGCGGCCCGGGCCATCGGCGGCGACCAGCAGCGCCAGCGCCCCGCGCTGGAATCCCTGGGCGCGCTGCTCGACCGGTCCCGCGCGGCCGGGCTCGTGGTGCGCCACGAGGTACACGGTGAGTGGGCGGCACTGCCCACCGGCATGGACCTGACGATCTACCGGATTGTGCAGGAGTGCCTGACCAACGCGCTCAAGCACGCCGGGACCGGCTCATGCGTCGAGCTCACCCTTGACTACTCGACCGCCGGCGAGGTCGGCGTGCGGGTGGTCGACGACGGCCGGGGCACCGTCGTGGGCGGCCCACCCCCCTCCGGGGGGCATGGCCTGGTCGGCATGCGCGAGCGGGTCGCCGTGTACGGCGGCACCTACCACGCCGGGCCGCGGCTGGCCGGGGGCTGGGAGGTGGCCGTGTGCCTGCCGATACCGTCTACCCGTCCTCAGCATCAGGGGGTGTGATGACGATCCGCGTGGTGATCGTGGACGACCAGGCGCTGGTCCGGGCCGGGTTCAAGATGGTGCTCGGCGCCCAGCCGGACATGGAGGTCGTGGGGGAGGCGATCGACGGCGCGGACGCGCTGCGCGTGCTCGCCCGTACCGAAGCCGACGTCGTGGTGATGGACATCCAGATGCCCACCATGGACGGCGTCGAGGCGACCCGGCGGCTGTGCCAGGGGGTCGTGGACGGCAAACCTCGGGTGCTCGTGCTGACCACGTTCGACACCGAGTCCGACGCCTTCGCCGCGCTGCAGGCCGGGGCCAGCGGGTTCCTGCTCAAGAACGTCCCGCCCGAGGAACTGCTCGCCGCGATCCGGGTCGTGGCCAGCGGCGACGCCGTGGTGGCCCCGGGCATCACCCGCCGGCTGCTCGACCGGGTCGCCGGCCAGCTGGGGGCGGGCCCGCGTACCGATCCGCGGCTGGCCCAGCTGACCGAACGGGAACGCGACGTGCTGCTGCTGGTCGCGCAGGGGCTGACCAATGCCGAGATCGGTGGTCGCCTCCACGTCGCGGAGGCGACCGTCAAGACCCACGTCGGCAAGATCCTGACGAAGCTGGACCTGCGCGACCGCGTACAGGCGGTCGTCTTCGCGTACGAGACGGGCCTGGTCACGCCGGGCGCCTGAGCGCTATCTACGACTCAGGTCGTAGGGGTCGGCCCCTAAGGCCGCTACCTGCGGGCGAGGAAGATCGAGAGCCTAGACGGAGATCATCACCGGGCTTCCGGCCATAGCGTCAGATGCGTAAACAACCGCTTTTGAGCTGGGAGTACAACGTGTCTGCCGTCTCGCCGCCGACCCCTCGTACGAGCGCCGCCGTCGCGGCCCGGAGCCTGACCAAGGTCTACGGTTCCGGCGATGCCGCGGTGACCGCCCTGGATGGGGTCGAGGTCGACTTCGCCCCGGGTCGGTTCACCGCGATCATGGGCGCTTCGGGCTCGGGCAAATCCACTCTGATGCACTGCCTGGCCGGGCTGGACCGGCCCAGCGGTGGGTCGGTGCACATCGGCGAGTCGGACGTCACCCGGCTGGACGACAAGCGGCTGACGCTGCTGCGCCGTGACCACGTCGGGTTCGTGTTCCAGAAGTTCAACCTGCTGCCGGCGCTGTCGGCGCAGGAGAACATCCTGCTGCCGTTGGCCATCGCCGGGCGCAAGCCGGACCCGGCGTGGTTCAACCAGATCGTGACGGCGGTGGGCCTGCGGGACCGGCTGGAGCACAAGCCGAGCGAGCTCTCCGGCGGCCAGCAGCAGCGGGTGGCCCTCGCCCGGGCGCTGGTGACCCGGCCGTGGGTGGTGTTCGCGGACGAGCCGACCGGCAACCTCGACTCGCGCGCCAGCGCGGAGGTACTGCGACTGCTGCGCGACGCCGTAAACGGACTGGGCCAGACGGTCATCATGGTGACGCACGACCCGGTGGCCGCCGCTCACGCCGACCGGGTGGTGTTCCTGGCCGACGGGCGGGTGGTGCGCGAACTGTTCGAGCCCACCGCCGACAAGGTCCTGGACGTGATGGGCAGCCTCGACGCCGCCGTGGGGGCCCGGTGACCGGGATGCTGAGACTCACCCTGCGCTCCCTGCGGGCGCATGCGCTCCGGCTGGCGCTGTCGTCGCTGGCCATCGTGCTCGGCGTCGCGTTCATCGCCGGCACGCTCATGTTCACCGGTGGGATGCGGACCGCCGCGTACGCCAAGGCGGGCGTGTTCGACCGCCACACCGACGTCGCGGTCTACCCGGCGGACGGTGGATCGAACAATCCGAGGGATCGGAAGGCCGTCGACGAGACGGTCCTCGCCAAGGTTCGCGCGGCCAGCGGGGTACGCGCCGCCGAGGGCGAGGTCACCGGCACCGGCGGCGTGGTCGGCACCAACAACCGGCCGGTCCTCGGGTACTCCGTGGTCTCCAGCATCCCGACCGATCCGGGCCTGCAGTCGTACACCGTGCGTCAGGGCCGGCTGCCACAGCGTACGCATGAGGTCGTGCTCGACACCCGTACGGTCGACAAGCAGAAGTTCGCGGTCGGCTCGGCGGTTCGGGTCGGCGGCAAGGGCAGCCAGGCCGAGGCGTACACGCTCGTCGGCGTGGTGGATGTCGCCGGTACGCCGAAGGACTTCGGCGGCGCGTTCATCGGCCTCGTCGCCGCCGACGCGCTCACCGTGACCGGCGAGCAGGGGTATCAGCGGATCGTCGCGGCCGGTCGCCCCGGCGTCTCGCACGACGCGCTGGCCAAGGAGGTCACGGCGGCCGTGGGGCCGGGCCTGACGGTGCGGACCCACGAGCAGATCCTCGACGACAACCTGAAGAGCGCCATCAAGGACATCCAGCAGTTCAACGCGGTACTGACGATGTTCGCGGCGATCTCGGTCCTGGTCGCGGCGTTCGTCATCGCCAACACCTTCACGATCGTGCTGGCTCAGCGCACCCGCGAGACCGCGCTGCTGCGGCTCGTGGGCGCCACCCGCGGACAGGCGTTCCGGTCGGTGCTGCTGGAGTCCTCCGCCGTCGGCTTCGTCGCCTCGCTCGCTGGCGTGGGCGTGGGCGCTGGCGTCGCGCTGGGCATGCAGGCGCTGCTGCGCGCGATGGGGGTGGTGTTCGAGGGTGGGATCGCGCTGTCGGCGTCCACAGTGGTTCTGTCGGTCCTGCTCGGCACCGTGATCACGGTCTGCGCCGCGGTCCTGCCCGCCTGGCGGGGAACCCGGGTGCCGCCGGTCGCCGCGCTGTCCGACGCCGCCGTCGAGACCGCCCGGCGGGCGGGCTGGGTACGTCTGGGCTTCGGCGCCCTGAGCCTCGCGGCGGGGATCGCGGCGCTCGGGTTTGCCGGGAGGTCGTCGAGCATCGCGACCGTCGGCGCCGGCGCCGTGTTCACCTTCGCCGGCATCGTGATGTTCGGCCCGGTACTGGTCCCGGCGCTGGTACGGGCTCTGGGCTGGCCGTTGCGGCGGCTGCTCGGCGCGACCGCCACCATCGCGGTCTCCAACGCCGTACGCAACCCTCGCCGCATCGCCGCCACCGCCACGGCGCTGGTGATCGGTATCGGCCTGGTGTCGTCGTTCGTCGTCGCCGCGCAGAGTGTGAAGGCGGGCATCGAGCGCAGCGTCGACAAGGAGGTCGGCGTGGACTTCGTGGCGACCGGGGTCGGCGGCGCGCTGCCGGCGCCGATGGTGGACGAACTGCGCGGCCGCCGTGAGCTCGGCGTGGTACATCTGCCCAGGCAGACGGTGTCCAACCAGGTCGAGGTCGTCTCGGCGCACCCCGCGCTGGTCCGCACCAATCTCAGGCACGTCGACAGCGGCGACGTCCGCCAGCTCGGTGCCGGCACCGCGCTGGTGTACCGGCCGCTGGCACGCGCCAAGGGGTTGACCGTCGGCTCGGCGGTGACGGTGGCGGGTCGGCAGTTCCGCGTCGTCGCCGTGGTCGATGGCACCACCGGACCCACGGACCCGTCGGAGAACGTTCCGCTCGGGTACCGGATCTCACTGTCCGATGCCGACTTCTCCGCGACATTTCCGGACGTACCGGTCGTCATGGCCGCGATGGACCCGGCGGCCGGGGTGTCCAAGCAGCGGGCGAAGGACGCGATCGAGGCCATCACCGCGAAGTACCCGACCGCCAACTTCATGGACCGCGCCGCGTACAAGAAGATGCTCACCGGCACGGTGGACATGCTGCTGGCGTTCGTCACCGCGCTGCTCGGGCTGGCAGTGGTCATCGCGCTGGTCGGCGTGGCCAACACGCTCACGCTGTCGGTGGTGGAGCGCACCCGGGAGAACGGGATCCTGCGGGCCGTCGGCCTCACCAGAGGCCGGGTACGGGCGATGCTCGCCGTCGAGGCGGTACTGATGGCCCTGGTCGGGGCGCTGCTCGGGGTCGGGCTGGGTACCGCGGTGAGCGCCGGGGCGATGAGCTTCCTCAACGGCATGGGTGGCGAGTTCGCGGTGGTGCTCCCGTGGGGACGGCTCGCTCTGATCCTCGGGTTCGCCGCGGTGGCCGCGCTCGCCGCGTCGGTGCTGCCGGCCCGGCGCGCGGTCAACCGGCCCGTCGTCGAGGCGCTCGGCACCGAGTAGCGCCGCATCGAGTAGCGCTGCATCGAGTAGCGCCGCATCGAGTGGCGCTGCATCGAGTAGTGCCGACGCCTGGCCTGGGCCTACCCGGTGACACTGGGTAGGCCCAGGTCGGGCGTGTTGCGTGGATCACCGCGCTACGGAGGGATTTGACTTGGACGCGTTGTCGGCTAATCTGACGACAACGCATCCACCGAAAGGTGGATCCGGCCCGAGATGTTCGGTGCACACATCGTCAAGAAGCGGCGGTTGTCACCAGCGAAACCATCTTGCGCCGGCACTCAAGCAACGGGTGTCGCGCGACGTTAGCTCCCTGGTTGGATGCTGCCTGCACGCTTCTTCGTGCACCAGCGTCGGCCGTGACCTGGCACAAGAAGGATGACGCTGATGACTACCTCCCTGGACCGTAGTGCCCGCATCGACGAGGACCTCACCACGATCGAGGTCGACGCCCCAGCGACCAGCACCACCGAAGCTGCGCCCGTGGCCGCACCGTCCCGTGCTGCCAAGGAGGCGGACGCGGCGGCCAAGGCCCTGATCGCGGCCCTGGCCGACCTTCCGGCCGACAGCCCCGACCGTCCGCGCGTGCGGCAGCGGCTGATCGAGGCGTACATGCCGCTGGCCGAGCACCTGGCCCGCCGCTTCCGCAACCGCGGTGAGCCGCTCGACGACCTGGTGCAGGTCGCCTGCCTGGCTCTGGTGAAGTCGGTGGACGGCTACGACCACTCCCGCGGTGCGGCGTTCACCAGCTACGCGATCCCGATGATCCTCGGCGAGCTCAAGCGCCACTTCCGGGACAAGGGCTGGAACGTACGGGTGCCACGCCGGCTGCAGGAGCTGCGGCTGGACATCGGCAGGGCCAGCGGAGACCTGGCCCAGCAGCTCGGCCACTCGCCGACGGTCACGGAGCTCGCCGGCCACCTCGGGGTCCGCGACGAGGACATCATCGAGGCGATGGAGTCGGGCCATGCCTACCGGGCGCTGTCGCTGCACGCGCCGGTCGCCGGCGACGAGTCCGGCACCGAGCTGGCGGACATGCTCGGCGATGTCGACCACGACCTGGAGAACGTCGAGAACCGCGAGGCGCTCCGCCCGCTGATCGCGAAGCTGCCGCAGCGTGAGCAGCGCATCATCGTGATGCGGTTCTTCGGCAACATGACCCAGTCGCAGATCGCCGCCGAGATGGGCATCTCCCAGATGCACGTGTCGCGGCTGCTCGCGCACGCCATGAGCGTTCTGCGTGACGGACTCGTCGCTGAAGCCCGCCGTTTCTGATAGATCCAACGCTTCGCCCCGTCGGCTGCCAGCGTCGCACCGGCGGGGCGATCGTTGTGTGCGCGCGTCCGATTCGTTCAAGGCGGCGGCGACGAGGCGCGCTTACGGTGGTGGCATGGCACTGAATTTCGATCTCATCGGCTTCGATCCGAGTGGACACCCGTCCAGGGTGATCCGCGGGTGAGTCTGGCGTTCCGGTGCGACAGCCCGGAAGAGGTGGACCGTACGTACGGCGCGCTGACCGAGGCCGGCTACCACGGGTACAAGAAGCCGTGGGACGCCTTCTGGGGCCAGCGGTACGCCGTCGTGCACGACCCGGACGGCAACAGCGTGGACCTGTTCGCCGCTGGGTAGACGTCAGGCGGCGGGACTGTCACGCCGCGAGCGGTTCAGCGCGGGGACTTCAGGAGCTCCGGATGGCGGCTCACCTCGTCGATGGACCGCAGGATCGCGTGGAGTGACGGAAAATAACGGGCCGTGATCTTGTGAATCAGCCATGCCAGCAGGATGCCGACGAGTTCGGCGATGACGGTCGCAAGCAGGATCACGTACACCATCTCCCTCGCGTCTCGGGGCGCCTCTCAGGGAGGCCCGCAGTCCGGGCAGCGCTCGACGCGACCGGTGTCCGTGCCGGCGCCGAGGTGTCAGCTAACCGAACTGCGCCGGTTGGAACCGGCGGCGCCCATTGCTTTTTCCGGAACCTGAAGGGGCGCGTGAGGCGGCATGGCGCGCCCGCGCAGCCGTCATATTCAGCGCATGAGGGACCAAATACCGGGGAGGCATACGGTCCGACCCAAATGGGGGACGACAGATGGGGGAAGGAACAGAATGACAGGATCACCGGGTCGTGAGCCGCGTCATTCCGGATACGTAGCCGGGCGTTCACTGGCTACGCGCACCCTCGGTCTCGCGGTTGTCACGCTCAGCTTGGCGGTAAGTACCGCATGCACCCAGTCGGGTACGGACGAGGCGTCCGTGCGTAAAGATTCGATCACCAAGGGCGAGGCCGGCCGGAATGCGCCATCCGCTCTCGTCCTCACGCCGGCCCCGAACGCCACGAGCGTCACCCCCGGTGACGGGGTCACGGTGGCCACCGTGTCGGCGGTCCTGGACACGGTCGCGCTGACCGACGCGGAGGGCAGGCAGGTGCCGGGCGAGTTCGACGCCGGCCGGCACACCTGGCACAGCACGGCACCGCTCGCGTTCGAGCAGAGATACACGCTTGCGGCGGCGGGCACGGGACGTAGCGGTAAACGGCTGACGCAGAACAGCGCCTTCACGACGGTGAAGCCGGCGAAGCTGACCAGCCCCAGCCTGCAAGCCAACAAGTTCAAGCAGCTGTCGGAGTTCCCGACGTTCGGCGTGGGCCAGCCGATCATCGTCAGCTTCAGTGAGCCGGTGATCAACAAGGCGGTGGCTGAGAAGTCGCTGCAGGTCAGCACCGAGCCCCGCGTCGACGGCGCCTGGCGCTGGTTCGGCGACCAGGAGGTGCACTGGCGGCCGCCGGAGTACTGGAAGCCCGGTACCAAGGTGACCGTCAAAACGAACGCGCACGGCAAGGACCTCGGCGGCGGCCTGTACGGAGACCAGGACAGCTCCGCCTCCTTCACGATCGGCCAGTCGAAGATCGCCATCGCGGACGACACGACGCACCACATGCAGGTGTTCATCGACGGCAAGGTGGTCCGCGACATTCCTGTCGCGATGGGCCTGAACCAGCAGCTCGGCGGCATTGATCTGCGTACTCGCAGCGGCCCGCACGTCGTGCTCGGCACCGAGGAGGTGACCCGCATGACCTCGGCGAGCTTCGGCCTGACCGGTGAGGGTGCCTACGACACGATGGTGTCGTACACCACCCACATCTCCTACGAGGGTGAGTACGTCCACGCGGCGCCGTGGAGCGAGGCCCAGCAGGGCAACAGCAACGCGTCGCACGGCTGCATCAACATCAATACCGAGAACGCCGTCTGGTTCATGCAGAACTTCGGCCTCGGCGACATCGTCGATGTCCGCAACACGGGGCTGCCGCTCCAGTCCACGGACGGGTTGCTGGACTGGACGTTCAGCTGGGAGGACTGGGTCAAGGGCAGCACGGTCGCACAGCGGTAGACCGACGGGTGAGCGGACAGCGCACCGGACAGCCGCATCGGGCGTGCGGCTGTCCGACGCCCGCACGCCACTACGATCGGTCTCATGAGCGCACACTTCGATGTCGTCGTTCTCGGTGCGGGTCCCGGCGGGTACGTGGCCGCGATCCGCGCTGCCCAACTCGGTCTGCGCACCGCTGTCGTCGAGGAGCGTTACTGGGGCGGGGTGTGCCTCAACGTCGGCTGCATCCCGTCCAAGGCCCTGCTGCGCAACGCCGAACTGGCACAGATCTTCACCAGCGAGGCGAAGACGTTCGGCATCCGCGTCGACGGCGAGGTCACGTTCGACTACCAGGCCGCGTACGAGCGCAGCCGGAAGGTCGCCGACGGGCGGGTCAAGGGCGTCCACTACCTGATGAAGAAGAACAGCATCACGCAGTACGAGGGGCGTGGCACGTTCACCGACGACCACACGCTGCAGGTGGGGGACGAGACGATCACGTTCGACCACTGCATTATCGCCGCCGGTGCCTCGCCGAAGCTGTTGCCGGGCACCTCGCGCAGCGACCGCGTCGTCACGTACTCCGAGCAGATCCTCAGCGACTCGCTGCCCCGCAGCATCGTCATCGCGGGCGCCGGCGCGATCGGGGTCGAGTTCGCGTACGTGCTGCGCGCGTACGGCGTGGACGTCACGATCGTCGAGTACCTCGACCGGGTGGTGCCGCTCGAAGACGAGGAGGTCTCGGCCGAGCTGGCGCGGCGGTACCGGAAGCTGGGCATCAACCTGCATACGTCGACCCGGGTGGAGTCGATCGAGGAGACCGCCGACGGCGTACGGGTCACCATCACCAAGGGCGACCAGCGGCAGGTCCTCGAAGCGGACAAGGTCCTGCAGGCGCTCGGGTTCCAGCCCAACATCGAAGGGTACGGGCTGGAGCGCGCCGGCGTGCGGCTGGCCGACCGGGGCGCGATCGACGTCGACGGCCGGTGCCGGACCAGCGTGCCGCACATCTTCGCGATCGGTGACGTCACCGCGAAGCTGATGCTCGCGCACGGGGCGGAGGCGATGGGGATCGTCGCCGCGGAGACGATCGCCGGGGTGGAGACGATGGAGCTCGACTACGTCATGATCCCGCGGGCGACCTACTGCCAGCCGCAGATCGCCAGCTTCGGCTGGACCGAGGCGCAGGCGCGCGAACGCGGCTTCGACGTACGGGTGGCGAAGTTCCCGTTCACCGCGAACGGCAAGGCGCACGGCTTGGGCGACGCGGGCGGGTTCGTCAAGATCTTGAGTGACGCGAAGTACGGCGAGCTGCTCGGCGCGCACCTGGTCGGTCCGGAGGTTACCGAGCTGCTGCCGGAGCTGACCCTCGCCCAGCAGTGGGACCTGACGGTCACCGAGGTGGCGCGGAACGTACACGCGCACCCCACGCTCGGTGAGGCGGTCAAGGAGGCGATCCACGGCCTGGCAGGGCACATGATCAACATGTAGCTGTCTCCCATGATCACCGGGAGTTCGAGGTGCTATAGCACCTCGAACTCCCGGTGATCATCGTTATTTCCGGTGGCGGCAGACGTCGCCCAGGTCGACGGCTCCGCCGCGACCGACCACCACCTGGTGGACCGCCGCGATCGAGCCGCCCGGCCGCTCGCAGGTGAGCGTCCACGCCTCGGCCACGCCGGGTAGCGGCGGCTTCGGCGGCTGGAACGTCACGCCAGGGGAGGTCCAGTCGTCGACCGGCTGGTCCGGCACCTGGGCGTAGTTGACGACGACCGCCCGGTACGTGCCGGGCGGCGGGTCGATCAGGACCGCATCCTCGAAGTTCGTGCCGCCGGTGGCGGACTGGCCGACCACGTGACCCTGAGCGTCCACGATGTACAGGTCCCAGTCGACGTCCGAGTTCTTCCATTCGATGCGTACGTGGGCCTCGCCGTTGTCGGCGGCCGGCGGACCCTCCACTGTGAACGGTATCTCCTCGTGCGGCCCGTCAAGCGGCGAGCCGGTGTTCTCTGCCGGCACTCCGTCCGGATTGGACAGTGGCTGGGCGCCTTGCGTCGGCGCGCTCGGGTAGCGGCCGTACCGGCCGGCCACGTACGGCCGGGTGGACGGGTTGACGTGCCAGGCGAACTGCCCACCGGGAGTTTTTAGCGTGCTGTCGAGCACGTCCGAGTACATCAGCGCAGGCCCGACCGTACCGTCGGAGCCGATCACCGGCGAGGTCGGCGTCTGGAACTCCTTGTGTATCCGCAGCGTCCAGCCGGCCGGCGCACGGCCGGTGATGGTGGCGTGGTGGGCGGCGTTGGCCGTCGACTCCAGCATCGCGAAGTACGCCTCCCGGTTGCCGCCCTTGCCGGCGCCGGCCGCGGGCGCTCGGCCCAGGTACTCGGCGACCACGCCCACCTCGAACGGCGGGTGGAACTCGGTGCCGCCGATCTCGAACGTGTACCCGAGCCCGCCGGTCACCCAGTACGACCAGTCCTCGGTCGTGCCGGTCGTGTCGTACAGCTGCCAGCTGCGGATGTTGTTGTACCCGTTCTTGTCGGCCATCTCCTCGCCGAGCCGGTACAGCAGCGGCTCGTCGACCGGGTCGCCGGTGGCCAGCACGCCCGGCGGGCGCAGCACGAGGTTGGAGTACGTGTGGTTGGTGATCAGGTTGGTGACCTGGCGGCCGGCGATCAGCTCGCGGATCGACCCCACCTCGGGCTCGGAGAACGGTGCCGGGCCGCGGTACGTCTCGCCGTTCCAGTTGGTGCTGGCCCCCGGGCCGCCCCAGAACCCGCCGTAGTTGCGGTTCAGGTCGGTGCCGCGCCGCGGGCCGGCGGGCGTGAGTGGGCACAGCCCCTCGCGCAGATCTGGCGTCGGCGCGTCGACCGGGCTGCAGTTCTTCCGCTTGTACTCGTACGCCCTGGCCGCGGCGTCGCCCCGCTCGGTCGCTTCGCGGGACACCGAGAACCCGTCGGGGTTGACGATCGGCACGACGATGGCGCGGGTCGCCGACACCAGCCGGGTCGTGCGCTGGTCGCGCCCGTACCCGTTGACGAGGTCGTAGGCCCACTCCATCGCGCTCTCGCCGGACGGCCACTCCCGCGCGTGATGTACGCCCATGTTCAGGAAGACCGGCTTGCCGTCGGCGGTGTTGCCGGCGTTCGGCGTGATCTCGATGCCGTCGATGTCGCGGCCCTCGATCGACCGGTACGCCAGCGTGATCGGCTTGACGAGGGTCGGGTGCCGGCGGGCCAGGTCCTTCATCTCGTAGTCGTAGTCGGCCAGCCGGCGGTAGGCGGTGCGGCCGCTCGGCAGGTCCGACCGGTCTTCCTGCGCGGCGTACCGGCGGTCGGACTCCCGCGTGCGCGCGATGTGGTCGGCGAGGTCGTCGATCTTCACGGTGAAGCCGAAGCCGGCCGCGCGTAGCCGGTCCGCATCCGCCTGGCCGTGCAGGATGACGTCCACGGTGGTGTCGGTGGCGGCCTCGGTGAGGTCGAAGTCCTGCCGGATGAGCTCGTTCTTGTCGGCGCGGGTCGGGGTGCTGACCGCGACGAGTTGGGCCTTCTCGCTGGCGGCCGGAGGCTGCGCGACGAACGTCACCGACACGTTGACGCGGTGAGCGTTCCCGGCGAACCGGCAGCCCTGTACGCGCAGCGTGTCACCGGCGTTGACGAACCCGTCGGCCACCTCGTGGCTGCGGAACCCGGCCGAAGCGGCGACGAGGCGCCCGGTGGCCTTGTCGAAGACGGCGACGTCCCAGTCAGAGTCGCGGCCGCGTTGATCAGTTGGGTCGAGCCGGGCCCGGACGAGGCCGGTCGACGTGGCGGTGATGTCGAATCCGTCGACGCCCCGCTGCCGGTCGGCGGGCGCCTCATGGCATTTTCGCGCCTGGGCGGCGACCGCGGTGAGGGTCGACTTTCCCGCAGCCGCTGCCCGGTCCTGCGCCGGGTCGCCCAGCGTGGCGATCGTTACGCCGCTCGCCGCCAACGCGACCAGCAGTGCGGTGTGTGTGGCCTTCCGGCCGCGCGTGTCCACTGTGCCCACACGTACCCCTCCCGCTCGGCGGGGGCGGCGGTGCTCCCGCTGCGGCAGCGACGCTATCACCGTGATCGATGGGTTGCGACCCTCGTGCGGGCTTGCCCGACCCTCGGATCGGGGGTACCGGTCAGGCGCCGGCGCGCGGCAGGGCGGTGTCGCGTTCGCGGCTGGTACGGCCGACCAGCCACGCCGCGAAATCCGCGGCCGCCAGCGGCTTGGAGATGAAGTACCCCTGGAGGAGGTCGCACCCTTCGCGGCGCAGGTGCTCCAGCGTCGCGGCGTCCTCGACGCCCTCGGCGACCACGTCGAGGTCGAGCGCGTGGCCCAGCTGGATCGCCGAGCGCACCACGGCGCGGTCGCGGTGGTCTTCGGCGAGCCGCTGCACGAACGACTTGTCGATCTTTACCTCATTGATCGGCAGGTTCCGGAGCCGACCGAGAGACGAGTAGCCGGTGCCGAAGTCGTCGATGGACAGCCTGACGCCGATCGCCCGCAGGCGGTCGAGAGTCTTCCTGCCACCGGTCGGGTCGGCCATCAGCGTGCTCTCGGTGATCTCCAGGGTGAGGCTCGCGGGGGGCACGCCGGTCTGCTCGAGAAGCCTCGTGACGACGTCCGGCAGCGTGCTGTCGTGCAGGGCGTTCGGCGATAGGTTGACGGCTATGTGCAGGTCGTGGCCGGCGCGCCGCCAGGCCGCGCACTGGCGCAGCGCTACCTTGAGCACGTGCAGGGTCAGCGGCCGGATGAGGCCGGAGCGCTCGGCGAGCGGGATGAACACGTCAGGTGAAATGAAGCCTTCCCTGGGGTGGCGCCAGCGGGCGAGCGCCTCGGCGCCGGTGACGAGCCCGGTGGTGGGGTCCAGCTTGGGCTGGAACTGCACGGTCAGCTCGTCGAGCCGGATGGCCCGGGCGAGGTCCGCCGTCAGGGACAGGTGGTGGGCGGAGCTCTTGTCGTCGCGCGGCTCGTACAGCCGGGCGCCGCTCCGGGTCCGTTTGGCGGCGTACATGGCGACGTCGGCGTGCTGCATCAGCAGTTGTGCGGCGTCGCCGTGCTCGGGCCCGCAGGCGATACCGATGCTCACCCGGGGGGTGAGGCTGAGGTGGTCGATGACGACGGGCTGATCCATCGCGTCGGCGAGGTCGTGGCCGACCGCCAACGCCTCTGCCGGACATGTGAGATCGGACAGCATTACGGCGAACTCGTCGCCGCCGAGCCGGGCGACGAGACCCTGGCCGGCGAGTTGCTGGCGTAGCCGGTCGGCCACCTCGAGCAGCAGCGCGTCGCCGGTGTCGTGGCCGAGGGCGTCATTGACCTCTTTGAACCGGTCCAGGTCCAGCACCATCACGGCGGTGACGCCGGTGCCGGGATCACGCAGCGAGGCCCCGAGCAGCTCCTGGAACTGCTGCCGGTTGGGGAGCCCCGTCAGCAGGTCGTACCGAGCTAGCCGCTCTTTTTCGGAGACCTCGATGCGCAGCCGGTCCACCAGGACGGTCTTCGCCAGCGACAGGCCCGCGTGGTTGGCCAGCGCCTCGAACAACCGCACCTGCTGGGCGCCGAACGTCGGGGTGTCGGCGAGGCTGTTCGCGACCAGCAGGACGGCTCTGCCGGAGTCGCCGAGCGAGAGCGGCACCGCGATGCCATCGACCGGTGCGTCGCCGGCCGGTCCTTCACCGCGGCTGGTGTCCCTGCCCGCCGCCCACAGCACCGGCCGGCCCTGAGCGGCCGGGTACCACCAGGCCGACTCGGCACCGGTGGTGACCATGGTCGAGTCGAGCCTGCCGGTGCCGGACATGCGGGTGCGGGTCCACTGACCACCGCCCGGTCCGGGCATGAGGAGTTCGGCCACCTCCGCGCGCAACTGGTCGCGGACCTCGCCCAGGACGGTCCACGTCACCTCCGCGCTGTCCAGCGAGCCGTCCAGGGCCCGGGTGAAGGCGTAGAGTCCTTCGACCTGGGCATGGCCCTGGCCCTGCCGCTCGTAGCCTCGCAAGGCCAGGAAGACGACGACGGAAAATACCGCCAGCAGTCCGATCGCCCGGAAGTCACGCCCCACGACCAGTCCGCCGAGCAGGGCGATGGAGGTGGAGACGAAGACGACCGGCACGCCCCGCACCACGGCGGCGGGTAGCCGGCGCCACTCGCCGGGATCGTCGTGCAGCGAGATCACCACGGTGACGAGTACGGCCGCCAGTGCGTCGGCGGCGATCATCGCGGCGTACGCCGCAGCCCACTCGCGCGGTCCCAGCGCGGGTGGCGGCCCGGCGAGCAGTCCGAAGACAGCCGCCGCGAGGGTGGCCTGCGCGCCGTACAGCGCCACGTTGAAGGCCAACTTCAGCCCACGTTGGCGGCGGAACAGCGCGGTCCCGACGGCGCCGCCGAGTACGCGCGCGAAAAGCAGCCCCGCCGGACCGACGGTGAACAGGCCGAGCACAAGGGGGACTTCGCCGAGGCCGAGGGCGTGACTTCCACGCCGGACGCGCAGGTTGATGGTGAAGCCTTCGGTGGCCACCGACATCAGGGTGATGACGGACATTGCGATCACGTTGTGTGTGAACGACCAGCGGCCCCGGTCCGGCAGTATGAGCTGGACGGCCAGCGTCACGACCGCCGTGCCGACCGTCAGCAGCGCGACCCGAACACCTGCGCGTGCCCGTCGTGGCCGCACGGACGAGCCCGTTGCTGCGGTCACGCTCGAGTCCCCGTTCACGTCGTCCTTTCGGCAGCGGATCAGCGATCGGTGGGTGTTGCCGGCGGTCCGATTTGGGCTGGTCGCATCCGCGTACCTGTCCATGGTTGACGCGACGTGGCACCCCAGATGTCAGGCGACCGGTCATAGCCGTCGCCAGCGGCCAACTGCACCCAGGCGGCAACCGGCCGGGTCCCTGCTTGCTACCGTCGGCGGCCATCGGCGCCGGTCGGCGGCGCGGTCCGCGTACCCTCGTGTCATTGTGATTTCGACTCCGCGCCTGCCGCACCTCCCGCACATCCGCACCTTCCACCCCCGACGTGGCCGGATGGGCGACCGGCACCGCGACGCGCTCGAGCGCCTCTCGCCGGTGTACGGGGTGCCCGTCACCGGGGAGCTTCTCGACCTCGGTGTGCTGTTCGGCCGGCACGCGCCGGTCGTACTGGAGATCGGCAGCGGCATGGGGGAGGCCACCGCCGAGATGGCGGCCGCCGACCCCGACCGCAACTACCTCGCCGTCGACGTCCACACGCCGGGGATCGCCAACCTGCTCGCCCTCACCGAGGCGCGCGGCCTCGCCAACGTCCGGGTGGCCCTCGGTGACGCGCTCGATCTGGTCCGCCACCAGCTCGCGCCGGACAGCCTCGACGCCATCCACGTCTTCTTTCCCGACCCGTGGCCGAAGGCCCGCCACCACAAGCGGAGGCTCATCCAGCCGCAGCACGTGGAGTTGCTGTGCTCGCGGCTGGTGCCCGGTGGCGTGCTGCACTGCGCCACCGACGCGGCCGACTACGCCGAGGCGATGCTCGCGACGCTCAGCGCGGACCCCGAGCTGATCAACGCCCATGACGGGTACGCGCCGCGCCCCGACTACCGGCCGCTGACCCGGTTCGAGCAGCGGGGCGTCCAGGCCGGCCGCGACGTCTTCGACCTGGTGTTCCGCCGCCGCTGAGTTACCACTTTTTGATCCACCCCCTCCGCAAGAGCCCCGCAGTTTGGCCCAAACTGCGCTTATCCCGGCCGGGGAAGCCGCAGTTTGGCCCAAATTGTGTGGATCTTGGGGGGCTGCATCGCCAAGATCGCGGATAAGGGCGGGTTCGTGGCACGATTGGTCGGCCATGACGCTCATTGACCAGCTGCCGACGAACGCCGACCCCGACTCCGTCTTCGAAGCCTTCGCCGGCTGGGCCGCCGACCGGGGCCTCGCTCTCTATCCGCACCAGGAAGAGGCCCTGATCGAGATCGTCTCGGGGGCGAACGTCATCCTCAACACCCCGACGGGGTCGGGGAAGAGCCTGGTGGCGGCCGGCGCGCACTTCGCGGCGCTCGCCGACGACCGTACGACCTTCTACACCGCCCCGATCAAGGCCCTGGTGTCGGAGAAGTTCTTCGCCCTGATCGACATGTTCGGCGCGGCGAACGTGGGCATGCTGACCGGCGACGCGAGCGTCAACGAGGATGCGCCGATCATCTGCTGTACCGCCGAGATCCTCGCCAACATCGCGCTACGCGACGGCGCCGAGGCCGACGTCGGCCAGGTCGTCATGGACGAGTTCCACTTCTACGCCGACCCGGACCGGGGCTGGGCCTGGCAGGTGCCGTTGATCGAGCTGCCGCAGGCGCAGTTCATCCTGATGTCGGCGACGCTTGGTGACGTCAGCTTCTTCGAAAAAGACCTGACCCGCCGGACCGGCCGGCCCACGGCGGTGGTGGCGAACGCCGAGCGCCCCGTGCCGCTGCACTTCACGTACGCCATGACGCCGCTGCACGAGACCCTCGAAGAGCTGCTGTCCACCCGCCAGGCGCCGGTCTACGTCGTCCACTTCACGCAGGCCGCCGCGCTGGAGCGGGCCCAGGCGCTGATGAGCGTCAACGTCTGCACCCGCGAGGAGAAGGACGCCATCGCCGCGGCGATCGGGAACTTCCGCTTCACCTCCGGCTTCGGCAAGGTGCTGTCCCGGCTGGTGCGCCACGGCATCGGCGTCCACCACGCCGGCATGCTGCCCAAGTACCGCCGTCTGGTCGAAACGCTCGCCCAGGCCGGCCTGCTGAAGGTCATCTGCGGCACCGACACCCTGGGCGTCGGCATCAACGTGCCGATCCGCACCGTCCTGTTCACCGGACTGTCCAAATACGACGGTACGCGGACGCGGCTGCTCCAGGCCCGCGAGTTCCACCAGATCGCCGGGCGGGCCGGCCGGGCCGGGTACGACACGATCGGCACCGTCGTCGTTCAGGCCCCCGAGCACGTCATCGACAACGAGAAGGCCCTGGCGAAGGCCGGTGACGACCCGAAGAAGCGGCGCAAGGTGGTCCGCAAGAAGCCGCCTGAGGGGTCGATCGGCTGGGGCCAGCCGACCTTCGAGCGTCTGGTCGAGGCCGAACCCGAGCCGCTCAAGTCGAGCTTCGCCGTCAGCCACGCCATGCTGCTCAACGTCATCGGTCGGGTCAACGCCGACGGTGGCGGCGACGCGTTCAACGCCATGCGGCACCTGCTCGAAGACAATCACGAGGACCGGCCGGCGCAGCGCCGCCACATCCGGCGCGCCATCGCCATCTACCGGGCGCTGGTGGCCGCCGGCGTGGTCGAGAATGTCGACGGCGTGATCCGCCTGACCAATGCCCTCCAGTTCGACTTCGCGCTCAACCAGCCCCTGTCGCCGTTCGCCCTCGCGGCCCTGGAACTGCTCGACCGCGAGTCGCCGTCGTACGCCCTCGACGTGCTGTCCGCCATTGAGTCCACACTGGACAATCCGCGCCAGGTGCTGTCGGCGCAGCAGCACAAGGCGCGCGGCGAGGCGGTCGCGGCGATGAAGGCCGAGGGCATCGAGTACGAGCAGCGCCTGGAACTGTTGGAGGACGTGACCCACCCGAAGCCGCTCGCCGAACTGCTGGAGGCCGCGTACGACATGTACCGCCGCGGCCACCCGTGGGTCGCCGACCACGAGCTGGCGCCCAAGTCGGTGGTGCGCGACATGTACGAGCGCGCGATGACCTTCACCGAGTACGTCAGCTTCTACGGCCTGACCCGCTCGGAGGGGCTCGTCCTGCGGTACCTCGCCGACGCGTACAAGGCGCTGCGGCAGACCGTGCCCGGCGAGGCCAAGACCGAGGAGCTCAGCGACCTGGAGGAGTGGCTGGGCGAGCTGGTCCGGCAGGTCGACTCCAGCCTGATCGACGAGTGGGAGCGGCTGCGTAACCCGACCGACTCTTTGGAAGCAGCCCCCGTCGCCGAGCCGCCCGCGGTGACCCGCAACGTCCGGGCCTTCCGGGTACTGGTCCGCAATGCGCTGTTCCGCCGGGTCGAGCTGGCCGCGCTGCGCCGCTACGGCGAGCTCGGCGAGCTGGACGCCTCCGACGGCTGGGACGCTTCGGCGTGGGAGGCCGCGCTGGAGCCGTACTTCGACGAGTACGCCGACATCGGCACTGGTCCAGAGGCGCGTGGTCCGGCGCTGCTCATGATCGAAACTGGTCGCGATCGCTGGACGGTACGCCAGATCTTCGACGACCCGGCCGAGGACCACGACTGGGGGATCAGCGCCGAAGTCGATCTGGCGGCGTCCGACGAGGCCGGCGCGGCGGTGGTACGGGTGACTCACGTCGGGCCGCGGTAGGCGACGGCATCGGCAGCCGACCAGGATCGGCCGCTGGCGGCGATAGGCTGGCAAATGGATCATCAGCCATCGTCGGGGGAGGAGCGATGCCTGATCGACTGGATGGCACGGTTGCGCTGATCACGGGCGCGTCGAGTGGAATCGGCGAGGCGACGGCGCTGGCGTTCGCCGAGCAGGGCGCCGCGGTCGCGCTCGCGGCCCGCCGGGCCGACCGGCTGGAAGCGCTCGCCGCCAAGATCCGCGAAGCCGGCGGGACAGCGGTGACGATCGCCGCCGACGTCACCGACGAACAGCAGGCGAGAGAGGCCGTGAAGCGCACGGCGGCCGAGTTGGGCCGCCTGGACACCCTGGTCAACAACGCCGGCGTGATGCTGGTCGGGCCGGTGGTCGACGCTCCGGTCAAGGAGTGGGAGCGCATGGTGCAGGTCAACCTGCTTGGCCTGCTGTACTGCGCCCACGCGGCCCTGCCGCACCTGTTGGAGGCCGCCGAGAGTCAGCCGCGCCGGGTCGCCGACATGGTCAACATCAGCTCGGTCGCCGGACGGACCGCGCGGCGCGGCTTCGGGGTGTACAACGCAACCAAGCACGCCGTCGGGGCGTTCAGTGAGTCGCTTCGCCAGGAGGTGACCGGCCGGCACGTCCGGGTGTCGCTGGTCGAGCCCGGCGCGGTCGAGACCGAACTGGTCAGCCAGAACCGCCCGGAGATCCAGGAACTGCTGGGCCAGCGGTTCACCGGCGTGGAGCGTCTGCAGGCGGCCGACATCGCCGACGCCATCAACTACATCGTCACCCGCCCCCGGCGCGTCGCGGTCAACGAGATCCTGATCCGGCCGACGGAGCAGGAGCCCTGACTTCGGCGATGCGCCTGACTTCGGCGATGCGCCTGACTTTGGCGATGCAATAGCGTCGCTTGCGGAAACGCGGCACTCTGGACGTTGGCGGTGGCATCGAGCCGCCCACGACACGGGAGGCTCCATGAACACGGGACGATTGCTGGCCTGGCTCACCGCGCCCCTGGTAGGGGTGGTGGTGCTCGGCATGCTGGCGGTCTGGCTGTTCAAGGCGCTGCTGGGACTGGCGTTCTACCTCCTGGTCGGCGCCTTGGTGGCCGGCGGCGCGGTCTACCTGTACCGGAAGGCGAAGCGGGCGGTGGAGCCGGGCAGCCGGAACCGTCGGCGCATCGAGGCGGCGGCCGAGACGTACCGGATGCGCAACCGCTGACCGTACGCGGGGGTTCGCCTCGCTCCTCATGATCCTGAAGACATGATCCTGAAGACATGATCCTGAAGACATGATCCTGAAGACCTTGTGGTGCCACGACCCCACAAGGTCTTCAGCCTCATGGTTAGCGGTGGGCGGCGTCACGTGGCTGTAATACCCCAGGGGGGTATGCTAGGTTCGTCGATGAGCCTTCAGCGAGGAGACCACCATGGCGACGACCACCTACACCGTTTCCGGCATGACCTGCGGGCACTGCGTCAACGCGGTGACTGAGGAGCTCAGCCAGCTCGACGGTGTGACGGACGTGCGGGTCGACCTCGCCAGCGGCGCGGTCACCGTCACGAGCGCGGCGCCCCTCGACGACACGGCCGTGGCCGCCGCGGTCGACGAGGCCGGCTATCAGCTGGTGAGCTGAGCGTGCAAACCCTGGCCAGGCTTGGCGCGTACGCGCTCGGCCTGCTGATCGTGTTCGGCGGCGCGGCGGGGCTCGGCAAGGTGGCCGGGCCCCACGCCACCGCCGCTCCCAAGGCCGCGCACCCTGCCCACGAAAGCTCCGACGGTGGACACGGAGTTGGATTGCCCGGCGGCCTGCAGACCACCCAGGACGGCTACCGGCTCAAGCCGGTGACAACCGGCCTCGCCCCCGGCGCCGCCACCGACTTCGCCTTCCAGATCATCGGCCCGGACGGCGCGCCGGTCACCCGCTACACCCCGACCCACGAGCGCGACCTGCACCTGATCGTCGTGCGCCGCGACCTGTCCGGGTTCCAGCACGTACACCCCACCCTGACCGGGGACGGCACGTGGCGGATTCCGCTGACCGTCCCGGCGGCCGGCCAGTACCGGGTCTTCACCGACTTCCAGCCCGCGGGCCGGCCGAAGGCGCTGACCCTGGGCGTCGACGTCCCGGCCGCGGGGAACTACGCGCCGACGGCGCTGCCCGCGCCGGTTCGCACTGCCGCGGTCGACGGCTATACCGTCGAGCTCGCCGGTGACCTGGTCGCCGGCACTGCCAGCAAGGTGACGCTCCGGATCAGCCGGGGCGCCCACGCCGTCACCGACCTGCAGCCGTACCTCGGCGCGTACGGGCACCTGGTCGCCCTGCGTGACGGCGACCTGGCCTACCTGCACGTCCACCCGGACGGCTCACCCGGCGACGGGCGCACCGCGGCCGGCCCGGACGTGACCTTCTACGCGGAGGTGCCGAGCGGCGGCGCGTACCGGCTGTACCTGGACTTCCAGCACGCCGGCGCGGTGCACACCGCCGAGTTCACCGCTGTCGCGAAGGAGGCGTCATGACCGGTCTGCTGCCCAGCGCGGGCAACCGGATCGAGCTGAACATCGGCGGCATGACCTGCGCCTCCTGCGCCGCGCGGATCGAGAAGAAGCTCAATCGCATGGACGGCGTGCAGGCCACGGTCAACTACGCCACCGAGAAGGCGAAGATCGTGTACGCGGACAGCGTCACCCCCGCCGACCTGATCGCGACCGTGGAGAAGACCGGCTACACCGCGGAGGTTCCGAAGCCGCCGGCGCAACCGGCTCCGGTCGACGAGCTGGCGTCCCTGCGTACCCGGTTGTGGGTGTCGCTGGTCCTGACGGTCCCGGTGATCGCCCTGTCGATGGTGCCGGCGTGGCAGTTCACCTACTGGCAGTGGCTGGCGCTGACCCTGGCCGCTCCCGTGGTCGTCTACGGAGGGGCGCCGTTCCACCGGGCGGCCGCGGTCAACCTGCGGCACGGCGCCGCGACCATGGACACCCTGATCTCGCTGGGCACCCTCGCCGCCTTCGGCTGGTCGCTGTGGGCGCTGTTCTTCGGTACGGCCGGTACGCCCGGGATGCGACACCCGTTCACGTTCAGCATCGCCCGTACCGACGGTGGCTCGAATCTGTACCTGGAGGCCGCCGCCGGCGTGACGCTGTTCCTGCTCGCCGGGCGCTACTTCGAGGCCCGGTCCAAGCGGCGGGCCGGCGCGGCCCTGCGGGCCCTGCTCGAACTCGGCGCGAAGGACGTGGCCGTGCTGCGCAACGGCGCCGAGGTACGCATCCCGATCGAGCAACTCGCCGTCGGTGACCGGTTCGTCGTCCGCCCCGGAGAGAAGATCGCTACCGACGGGGTCGTGGCGGAGGGCACCTCCGCTGTCGACGCGTCCATGCTCACCGGCGAGTCCGTACCCGTCGAGGTCGCGCCCGGCGACGCCGTCGTCGGTGCCACCGTCAACGCCGGCGGTCGTCTGGTCGTCCGCGCCACCCGGGTTGGCTCGGACACTTCTCTTGCGCAGATGGCCCGGCTGGTCGAGGACGCCCAGAACGGAAAGGCCGCTGTCCAGCGGCTGGCCGACCGGATCTCCGCGGTATTCGTACCCGTCGTGATCGCGCTTGCGGTCGGTACCCTCGGCTTCTGGCTCGGGTCCGGCGCCGGACCGGCTGCGGCGTTCACCGCCGCCGTGGCCGTACTGATCATTGCCTGCCCCTGCGCGCTGGGCCTGGCCACGCCGACCGCGCTGCTGGTCGGCACCGGTCGCGGGGCCCAGCTCGGCATCCTGATCAAGGGGCCGGAGATGCTGGAGTCCACCCGCCGTGTCGACACCGTCGTGCTCGACAAGACCGGCACCGTGACCACCGGGAAGATGTCCCTGGTCGACGTCGTACCGGCTGCCGGGCAGGACGCCGACGAGGTGCTCCGTGTCGCCGGTGCCCTGGAGGCCGCGTCCGAACACCCGATCGCGAAGGCGATCGCCGAGGCGGCCACCGACCGGCTGGGTGTGTTGCCCGCGGTTTCTGGCTTCGCCAACCTGGAGGGGCTCGGCGTCACGGGCACGGTTGCCGGCGCTGCCGACGGTGCGCCGGAGGCGGCCGTAGGTCGGCTGCGGTTGCTGGAGGATCGCGGCTTCACCGTGCCATCGGAGTTGCGCGGCGCTGTTGCGGACGTTGCGGCGGGCGGCCGTACCGCGGTCGTCGCCGGCTGGGACGGCACCGTCCGCGGGGTGCTCGCGGTGGCGGACACGGTCAAGCCGACCAGCCGGGAGGCGATCCGGCGACTGCGCGAACTCGGGCTGACCCCGATTCTGCTGACCGGCGACAACGCCACGGTGGCCGCCACGGTAGCGGCTTCGGTGGGTATCGACGAGGTGATCAGTGAAGTCCTGCCGGCCGACAAGGTCGATGTGGTCAAGAGACTGCAGGCCGAGAGGCGGGTCGTCGCGATGGTGGGCGACGGGGTCAACGACGCGGCGGCGCTCGCCCAGGCCGACCTGGGGCTGGCGATGGGTACCGGCACGGACGTGGCGATCGAGGCGTCCGACCTGACCCTGGTGCGCGGCGACCTCCTGGCCGCCGTCGACGCGATCCGGCTGTCCCGCCGCACGCTGCGCACCATCCAGGGCAACCTGTTCTGGGCGTTCGCCTACAACGTCGCGGCTCTGCCGTTGGCGGCGGCCGGCCTGCTCAACCCGATGATCGCCGGTGCTGCGATGGCGTTCTCATCGGTGTTCGTGGTCTCCAACAGCCTGCGGCTACGCGGCTTCCGGCCGGTGACCTGAGCCGCCGGCGAGCCGGCCCGTACCTGGATCTTGGGAGCTTCGTCAGCCTCGCTTCATCAGCCTGCCGACGGCGGCCATCATCTCGTCGGCCATCTCCTGGCTACGGCCCTCTTCCGCGCCGGCGATCATGCAGTGGCGGGCGTGGTCGTCGAGCAGGCCCAGCGCCACCTTGTCCAGCGCGGCCTGGATCGCGCTGATCTGGGTCAGCACGTCGATGCAGTAGCGGTCCTCTTCGACCATCCGTTCGATGCCGCGGACCTGGCCCTCGATGCGGCGTAGCCGGCTCAGCAACTGGTCCTTGGTGGCGGTGTAGCCGCGCGTAGGCGAAGTCACCCGTCCATGGTAGCGAACCCCCGGGGGGTATCAGTCGGTCCGCGTCGGGGAGTGTCGCGATCTCGGTGGCGGAGCCGGGCCGGCGGTCCGGCCCGCCGATCCGGACGATCGATACCGCGGCGCAGGTACAGCGCCAGGACGGCGGCCAGCCACGCGCCGCCGAGGGCGTACCCGCCGAGAACGTCGGTGAGCCAGTGCGCGCCGAGATAGATCCGGGAGGCGCCGACGAGCAGCGCGATGCCGGCCGCCGCCGTCACCAGCAGGGTGCGGACGCGCCTGCTCCGGCCGGCGAAAAGCACCATAGCCAGCGCGCCCCAGGTCGCCACCGCCTGCGTACTGTGCCCGGAGGGGAACGCCAGTCCGCTGGCGTGGCTGAGCAGGTCGGTCGCTGGTGGGCGAGGCCGGTGGACGAGCTGCTTGGCAAGCTGGTACAGCACGACGGCACCGAGGAACGTCACCCACAGGTACCGTGCTTCGCGCAGCCTGCGCTTGCGCAGCAGCACCGCTGTGGCGATCAGCAGCAGCGGAACCAGTACGAAGCTGGAGCCGAGCCACGTGACGTTGCGCATGATCAGGATGAGCCAGTCCGGCCGGTGCGCGACGACAAAGGCGTGCACGCTCTGGTCCACCTGATTGGTGTCGCCCGTGAGCACGTCCTGGGTGAGGCCGCCGAACGTCCACGCGCAGAGCCCGGCGAGTACGAGCGTGACGGTCACCGCGAGCCCGTCTGGCGCGGCGGGGTCCAGCCGCCGACGCGCCCATGCCAACTGCTTGGGGAAGCGGCGCCGGACCCAGACGGCCGGCGGCGTGGCCGCCAAGCGATCACCGGTCGCGTGCAGACGACGGGACTGCCGCTGCGTGGCCCGCACGAGGACGGACAGCGCGAACGCCAGCGCGACCAGCGCCAACATGGTCAGGCCGACCCGGCTCGCCAGGTGCGCCGCCCGGTGCCAACTCGCCCCCGCGAGATAGCCGATCAGGACCATCGCGGTCGCCCACACCGCGCCGCCGGCGATGTTGTAGAAGGCGAAGGTCCGGTACGGCATGCGCGCCATGCCCGCCAGGCCGGGAATCAGGACCCGTAGCGCCGCGGTGAACCGCCCGAAGAACACCGCCTTGCCGCCCCGCTCGGCCAGGTACCGCTCGGCCCGGTCGAGATGCTTCTGCCGCACGAACCGGCCGAGGGTTCCGTTCAGCACGCGTCGGCCGTACCGGCGTCCGAGCGCGTACCCGATGCTGTCGCCCAGGATCGCGCCGGCGATCGCCGCGGCGAGGACAGCGGGGAGGCTGACCCGATGGTTGAAGGCGAGGACTCCACCGAGCAGCACGGCGATCTCGCCGGGAAACGCGAAGCCGATGAACGCCGACGACTCGAGCAGCGGCAGCGCGAACACGACGGCCAGGGCGGTCCAGCCGTGCAGAGCGAGGACGTACCTGGCGACGGTCTCTGTCATACAGCTGCCTCCAGCCTGATCATTCCCACTTTTACCCCGTAAACCCCCACGCCATGTAGTAGATGTGGCGGGGAGGTCCGGGGTGCCCACGTGGCCGGGCTCGGCTGGCGGTGGCAGGCTACAAACCAAGACCTCTCATCGCAGGTCACGAACTCCTGGGCGGACCACCACCAGGCGGGCTGCCAGTCGATAGGGAGGGCGCGATGCGCGCGATTCTCGTCGAGCGGTTCGGCGGTCCGGACGTGCTGCGGCTGCGAGACGTGCCGCTGTCACAACCCAAGTCCGGCGAAGTGCTGGTACGGATCAACTCCGCAGGTGTCGGACCCTGGGACGTGGCGCAGCGGCAGGGGCGTTTCGGTACCGAGCTGCCGTACATCCCGGGGTTCGAATGTGCCGGCACGGTCGTGGGCAAGACCGGGGACAACGCCGGCTTCCACGATGGCGAGCCGGTGTACGGATACATCGGCATGGGCGGCACCTATGCCGACTACGCCGCGTGCCGCCCGGAGCGGTTGGCCCCGGTGCCCATGGCGCTCGCCCTGTGGGAGGCGGGCGCCGCGCCCGTGGATCTGCTGACCGCTGACGCCGGGATCAACGACGCCCTCGCGGTCCGACGCGGCCAGTCCGTCCTCGTCACCGCCGCCGCCGGCGGGCTGGGACACCTCGCCGCCCAGTTGGCCGTGCACGCCGGGGCACACGTCGTCGCCACCGCCGGACGCGATCACCACAGCTTCGTACACAAGCTCGGCGTCGCCGAGGTGGTCGATCATTACGACGAAGATTGGCCCCAGCGGGTACGGGACCTCACCTCAGGGGGTGTCGACGCCGCACTGTCGACCGTGACCCCCACGACCGACGGAGCTATCGCCGCCACCCGGGACGGCGGTACCGTCGCCACCCCCGCTCCGGGCGGTGAGGTGCCGGCCGGCCGCCGGGTACAGCTACTGCGCTACCAGGGGCCGATGGACGGCCGGCGGTTGGCGCGCCTCGCGCAGGTCCTCGACGATGGCTCGGTCGCTCTTTGCGTCTCGGCCCGCTTCGACCTGGAGGACGCACCCGCCGCGCACAGTCAGGTCGAGCAGGGGCACACCTGGGGCAAGGTCGTGCTGAGCGTGAACGACGACTGACCCAGGTGCCGGTTGCGCTGGTGTCGGCGGCGCTGTCGTTGGCCGCGGCGCTCTTCGCCGTGCTGTTGTCGGCCTGCCCGCGCCCGGTCCGGACTTCGGACAACTCCGATGGGGCTTTTGAACCCTGCCTCGGGGGCCGGTCGAGGGCGTGATCGACGCCCCATGGTGAGCGTCACCGCAAGACGCCTCAGGTTCGGCCACGGGGGGCCGATGACTCGGCATGAGCCTCACCACGTCTACGGACGGCGCCGACACGTCGGTGGACTGGCACCGGGCCCTGGCGGCCGTCGTGGCGGGTACCGATCAGCCGACGCTGGTGGCTCAACCCATCATTGACCTGGCCAACGCCGGGATCGCCGGATTCGAGGTGCTGTCCCGGTTCAGCGGCGAACCGCAGGCGTCGCCGGATGTCTGGTTTGCCCAGGCGGAGCGGCTCGGGTACGCGGTGGAGCTCACCGCCCGCGTGATCGACCGGGCGTTGGCTCTGCGTACGACGCTGCCACCGAACACGTTTCTCACGGTCAACGTCGAGCCGCATCTGGTGTCGCACCCGGCGGTCCGCGAGGCGCTGCGTGCCGACGGGGGGCTCTCACGCATCGTCGTTGAGCTCACCGAGCACGTTCAAGCGTCCGACGAGCGGCAACTGCACGCGACGCTGGACGAGATCCGTGCCGCAGGCGGTCTGATCGCCGTGGACGACGCCGGTACCGGATACGCCGGCCTCGGCCAGTTGCTGTCGGTCCGGCCGGACATCGTCAAGCTCGACCGGGAGCTCGTCACCGGGATCGACAACGATCCGATCCGACGCGCTCTCGTGCAACTCCTCGGCGACTTCGCCGCGCGGATGGATTCCTGGCTGCTGGCTGAGGGGGTGGAGACGGTCGCCGAGCTGCAGACCCTTGCGTCGCTGGAGGTGCCGCTCGTACAGGGGTGGCTGCTGGGCCGTCCCGCCGCACCCTGGTCGGAGCTAGCCCCCGGGGTGGTCGACCTTCTGCACGGCTGTGCCCGGCGGATGCAACTCGACGAGTACGTGGCCCATCTCGTGCGCGACTGCCCAAGGGTTCAGTTGACCACGGTCACGCCGGGAATGAACTGCGACGAGGCGCAGGGTACCGCGGTCGTCGACGACCTGGGCCGTCCCCTGGGCGTGGTGGTCGCCGATCCGCTCGGCGTCGCCCGTCTCGCACCGGCGCTCGCCGTCGCGCCGTCGTCGACGCCCGTCGACGTCATCCGACGAGCCATGGCGCGACCCGTCTGGCACCGGGGCACACCGGTGGTCTGTACGGACATCAATGGCCAGCTGATCGGGCTCATCGACATGTCTGAGCTCACGGAGGCCACGATCGGTGTGCTGAAACGTTGATCGGCATTTCACAACCGCTCATCCGGAAGGTCCGGACCGGTAACGAAGGGATCACTATGAAGAAGTTCCGTTGTGGCGACGTCGTCCCGGGCTGCACGGCCAGGTTCAACGGAGACGAGGCGAGCATCCTTGCCGCCGTCGCCGCGCATGCCGGCGCCGACCACGGCCTGGTCGAGGTTCCGGCCGAGCTCGTTGCCCAGGTACGCGCCGCGATGGTTGACGTCGCGGAGTAATCGTCGTCGGGTGGGCGCCGTCCTGCGGCGGCTACCCACCCCACGCGGCTTGATCGGATCGGCGGTCGCGACCGGGGCGTCACCTCCCGGCACCTACGATGTGGCCGTGGCCGACATTCCTGCCGATATCGGTTCCGACGGACCGGTCGGGGCCGGCTCGCCGTTCGCCGCCGCCCGCCGGCCGCCCGCCGGAGTGCCGTGGGCGGTGCTCGGCGCGGTCGCCGCGGGCGGAGCGGTCGGGGCGCTCGCCCGGTACGCACTGGGCGTCGCCCTGCCGACCCGCGCGCCTGGGTTCCCGTGGACCACTCTGCTCGTCAACGTGTCCGGCTGCCTGCTCATGGGCGTACTGATGGTGCTGGTCAGCGACGTCTGGACCGGTCGCCGGCTGCTGCGCCCGTTTCTGGGCACCGGCCTGCTCGGCGGGTACACCACCTTCTCCACGTACATCGTCGACGCCCAGCATCTGATGCTTGCGGGGGCTGTCGGCACGGCCCTGGCGTACCTGGTCGCGACGGTGCTGAGCGCGCTCGCCGCGGTCCATGCCGGTATGGGCGTGGCGCATGCTGTCGTCAACCGTGCCCGCACCCGCCGATCGGAGGAGGCCTGATGAAACTCGAAGGCTCCGCGCTCCGCCTGACGATCTTCGTCGGAGAGGACGACCGGTGGCACCACAGGCCGGTGTACACCGAGATCGTGCACCGTGCCCACCGGGCCGGGCTTGCCGGCGCCAGCGTCATCCGGGGCATCGAGGGCTACGGGGCGTCCTCGCGCATCCACACCAACCGGCTGCTGTCGCTGTCGGAGGAACTCCCGGTGGCGATCATCATCGTCGACGCCGAGGAGCGGATCCGGGCGTTCCTGCCCGAGCTTGATGAGCTGGTGTCCGAAGGCCTGGTCATCATCGACCCCGTCGAGGTGATCCGCTACGGGGGCCGGGACGCGGCTGGGCGGAACGCGCCGTGACGCCGCTGCTCGTGGCGCTCGGCGCCGCAGTGGGGGCCCCGCTGCGCTACCTGGTCGACCGTGCGATTCAGGGCCGGCACGATTCGCTGTTTCCCTGGGGAACGTTCGCGGTCAACGTCGTGGGCTCGTTCCTGCTCGGCCTGCTCGCCGCAGCGGCGCTGCACACCTCGGCGCCGATCATGGCGCTGCTGGGCACGGGGCTGTGCGGCGCGCTGACGACGTATTCGACCTTCGGGTACGAGACGGTCCGGCTGCTGCGGGGCCGGGCGCGGTTGCTCGCGGTGCTCAACGTCGTCGCGAGCATCGTGGCCGGGCTGGGGGCAGCCGCTGCCGGGGTCGCTCTCGTCCGGCTGCTGACCGGCTGAGCGCCGTGGTGCGGGCTGAGCGCCGAAGCCCCTAGGAGATGCAGAATTCGTTGCCCTCCGGGTCGGCGACCGTGACCCGGCTGTGCGGACCCTGCTGGCCGCGGTGCAGGATCTTCGCGCCGCGCGAGGTCAGCCGCTCCAGCTCGGCATCGACGTTCTCCGCGCCCACCCACAGGTCCAGATGGTAGGGGCACCCACCGACAACATTTGGAAAGTGGAGCCCGGCCGGCGGTGGCCACGCCGACCGGGCTCCACTTCGGTCGCTTCCCCACGACCGGCGCGGCAACCCCCCAGTCGGCCGCGCACCGTCCATCGTACACATGTGCTATGTCGGCAGTGCTGGGCAGGGCTGTGTAAAACTTTATTGACATCATGTCGAACCTGCTTTACCTTCGACATGTCAAGTTTGTTTTACATGGGGGCAGTGATGTCATTCGACGAGAAGCGGGCGTGGATCCAGGCGGTGGTCGCCATCTGCGCGTACGGCGTCTATGTGGCCCTTGTCCTAGGGCGGGCGGGGCAGACCCCGCTGGCTGAAGTCCACTACGTCAGCACGCTGCTGTGGACGGTCGGTGCGGCGATCGTGGCGGGGATCGTCCTGCACATCGTGGCCGGCATGGTGCTGCCGGGCGGCACCGGCAAGGACCAGCGCGACCGGGAGATCAATCGGTTCGGTGACCACGTCGGGCAGTCGCTCGTCGTCGTCGGTGCGGTCGGCGCGCTGCTCATGAGCTTGGCCGAACTGCCGTACTTCTGGATCGCGAACGCGCTCTACCTCGCGTTCGTCCTGTCCGCTGTGCTCGGATCGGTGGCGAAGATCGTCGCGTATCGCCGGGGCTTCCAGTGATGGCGAAGGCGACCCGGGTCACCAACGAGATCCGGACGCTGCGCTTCACCCACGGCGAGATGACCCAGGCCGAACTCGCCGACCGGATCGGCGTGACCAGGCAGACCGTGATCGCCATCGAGCAGGGCCGCTACTCGCCGTCCCTGGAGATGGCGTTCCGCATCGCGCGGGTCTTCGGCGTGCCGCTGAACGACGTGTTTCAGTACACCGAGGACGAAGGGGAAGCCCGATGAAGGCGGTCATTCGGGACCGGTACGGGTCGGAGGACGTCCTGCGCTGCGAGGACGTCCCCGCGCCCACCGCGAAGGACGGGGAGGTGCTGGTCCGGATCCACGCGGCAGGCGTCGACCAGGGTGTGTGGCACCTGATGACCGGCCTGCCGTACCTCGGCCGGGTCGCCTTCGGCCTACGGCGGCCGAGGGGACTGGTCCTCGGGATGGATCTCGCCGGCCGGGTCGAGGCGGTGGGTGTGGGCGTGACCCGCTTCCGCCCCGGCGACGAGGTGTTCGGCAGCTACGCCGGCGCGTACGCGGAGTACGCGTGCGGCCCGCAGGAGCGGTTCGCGCCGAAGCCCGCCGGGCTGACGTTCGAGCAGGCGGCGGCCGTGCCGATCTCGGCGGTCACGGCCCTGCAGGGCCTGCGCGGCGCCGGCCGGGTCCAGCCGGGCCAGGCGGTGCTGGTGATCGGCGCGGGTGGCGGTGTGGGCTCGTTCGCCGTGCAGCTTGCCAAGGTCTTCGGTGCCCACGTCACCGCGGTGTGCAGCGGCGGCAAGGCGGACCTGGTGCGCTCGATCGGCGCGGACGATGTCATCGACTACACCCGCCTGGACATCACCGACGGCGGTCGGCGGTACGACGTCATCCTGGACGTGGCCGGCAACCGCCCGCTCCGGCAGTTGCGTCGCGCGCTCGCGCCGCAGGGCACCCTCGTCGTCGCGGGCGGCGAAGGCGGCGGACCGTGGCTCGGCGGGGTGGACCGGCAACTGCGTGCCCAACTGCTCTCGCCGTTCGTCCGCCAGAACCTGCGCGCTCTGATGTCTCGCCAGCGCCTCGACGACCTGCTGCTGGTGCGTGACCTGCTCGAGTCGGGCGCCATCACGCCGGTGGTCGACCGGGTGTACGCGCTGAGCGAGGTGCCCGAGGCGATCCGGTACCTGCGCAGCGGCCACGCCCGCGGCAAGGTCGTCATCGCGGTCTGAGGACCCGTCGATGATCGTCATCCCGGCCGCGCTCACCCGAAACGTCCTCGGGGCCAGGGGTACTCAGGGTGAGCGCTGGCCGACCTGCCGGCGCTGTCGGAGGTGTGGACCGCAGAGGACGGCGGGGTGCCGGATGGTCGGGCTCTCGACGTTGCCATGCGACTCCTGCCCCGTCTTTCCTGAGTGGGGCGGCCGGCGAACCGGCCGCCCCACTCAGGGATCATCCGTTCACCCTGGCGGAGAACGAGGTCACCGCGAGCCCGGCACCACCGACCCACGGCTCGAACCCGGCCTGGATGCTCGTCAGGTACCACGCGTCGGTGAGGTGGCCGCGGGCACGCACGTCGTCGATGAACTCCAGGACGCTGAAGCGCCAACTCGTGATCGGGGAGGGCGCGACGTACGAGACGACGCCGTTGGTGCCGTTGCTACCCGTCCAGACCTCCCAGGTACGGCCGCCGATGCTCGTGGTCCCCACGATCGAACCGACCGGCTGGATGGAGCCCTGCCGGTTGAACCAGATCATGATTTCCTGCTGGTTCACCCCGTCGGTTCTCGGTGTCGGGTCCAGCCAGATGTCGTATGCGGCGTCGAAGACGCCGCCGTAGGTGTACGAGAAGTCGATACTGCTCGTCGCGCTGGTGATCTGGTGGAGCCGGATCGGCAGGTTGGTGCCGGGGGAGCAGTTCGTGTAGTGGCAGCCGAGGTAGATGGCCGGGTACGAAGCCGGCGCACCGTTGGTGGGCTTGCTGTGGTCGGCCGTCGTGATGGTGAAGCCGCGGGAGGTCGCGGTGATGCACTGCGGGGTGTCGGCGCCCCAGACGTTGTTCATCACGACGTACCGGTTCTGGACGGTCGACGAGCCGAACTTGTCACAGATCTCGGGGTAGGCGGCAGCGACCGCTGAGCCCATGGTTGCGACCGTAGTGCCGGCGAGGACTAGGACGAGGGCCCCGACGGCATGAAGTAGGCGTTTCATCGCGCTCCTTAATGGATCTCCGTAGAGAGGGGTCGGGAGCGCTCCCACCAAAAGGCTACAACGTATTTACATATATGACTAGCTGGCTAACGCGGCAGTGGCCCCAAACGCCGCGATCTTGGGCATCTGCGCCGGCTACAGCCGGCGCAGATGCCCAAGATCGCGAGGACGGGTGTGGGTCAGAGTGAAGCGGCGACGAGCTCCGCGATCTGTACGGCGTTGAGGGCCGCACCCTTGCGCAGGTTGTCGCCGGAGCAGAACAGGGCCAGGCCGTGCTCGACGGTCTCGTCGACCCGGATCCGGCCGACGTAGGTCGGGTCCTGTCCGGCGGCCTGCTGGGGCGTGGGGATGTCCGAGAGGACGACGCCGGGCGCGCCGTTGAGCAGCTCGCGGGCCCGCTGCGGGGTGATCGGCCGGGCGAACCGCGCGTTGATCTGCAGGGAGTGGCCGGTGAAGACGGGCACCCGCACGCAGGTGCCGGAGACCTTCAGGTTCGGGATTTCGAGGATCTTGCGGCTCTCGTTGCGGAGCTTCTTCTCCTCGTCGGTCTCCTCGGCGCCGTCGTCCACGATCGAGCCGGCCAACGGCAGCACGTTGAACGCGATCGGCGCGGCGAACTTCTGCGGCGCCGGGAACTCCACGGCCGAGCCGCTGAACGTCAGCTCAGTGGCCCGGTCGGCGACCTTGCGGGTCTGCTCGGCGAGCTCGCTCACGCCGGCCAGGCCGGCACCGGACACCGCCTGGTAGGTGGACACGATGAGGCTCACCAGCTCGGCCTCGGTGTGCAGCGGCCGCAGGACCGGCATCGCGGCCATGGTGGTGCAGTTGGGGTTGGCGATGATGCCCTTGGGGCGGACGGCGATCGCGTGCGGGTTGACCTCGGAGACGACCAGCGGCACCTCGGGGTCCATCCGCCAGGCCGAGGAGTTGTCGATCACCACGGCGCCGGTGGCCGCGACGCGCGGCGCGAGCTCCTTGGAGGTCGCCCCACCCGCGGAGAACAGCACGATGTCGAGGCCCGAGTAGTCGGCGGTGGCCGCGTCCTCGACGGTCACCTCACCGTCCTGCCAGGGCACGGTCCGCCCGGCTGAGCGGGCCGACGCGAACAGCCGCAGCTGGGTGACCGGGAACTTGCGCTCAGCCAGGATCTGGCGCATGACGCCGCCGACCTGGCCGGTGGCTCCGACGATGCCGATTCTCATGCAGCGAGGTTACCCAGGTCACGGGCGGTCCGCAGCCTCGTATCCCGCAATACGGATGCGATGATCACCACCGTTGGTGTGACGGTCGACACGGTCGGCGACGGTTGGGGTGGCGGTGACCATCCCTGGGGACGACCACCGCCACCCCGAACTGTCGGTCAGCGGGTGGATACCCGCCGGTACTTGGCGATGGCCAGCGGCATGAAAACGGCGACGATCGCGACCGACCACAGTGCCGCCAGCAGGACCGGATGCTGGGCCGGGAAGCCGCTGCCCCGGGCCAGCCCCTCTGGAGCGTTACCCCACAGATCCCGCAATCCCAGCACGATGGAGCTGATCGGATTCCAGTCGGCCACCGGCTGCAGCCAGGACGGCAGCGTGTCGGTGGGGATGAAGGCGTTGGACAGGAACGTCATCGGGAACAGCCAGATGAAGCCGGCCGACTGGGCGACCTCGACACTGCGGGCGGCGAGCCCGATCACCGCGGCGATCCAGCTCATCGCGTACCCGAAGAGGAAGAGCACCCCGAACCCGGCGAGCGCGCCCAGTATGCCGGTATGAATACGCCAGCCCACCAGCAGGCCGCACAGCCCCATGACGACGACGACCAGCAGGTTGTTGAGCAGGTCCGACGTCGTGCGGCCGATCAGAACCGCGGCCCGCGACATCGGCAGCGACCGGAAGCGGTCGACGATGCCCTTGGTCAGGTCGTCGGCGAGTCCGATGGCCGTCAGTGACGAGCCGAACGCGACCGTCTGGGTGAAGATCCCAGCCATCAGGTACTCCTTGTAATTCACCCCCGGAACCTTGATGGCGCCGCCGAAGACGTACGCGAACAGCAGCACGAACATGATCGGTTGGATCGTCGAGAAGATCAGCAGATCCGGTACTCGTTTGATCTTGATCAGGTTCCGCTTGGTCACGATCCAGCCGTCGTGAAGCGCCCCGGCCACCTGGCTCATCGCACTCCTTCAGTCTCATCGCGGCCGGTCTTGCCGCGCCCCGTCCGCTGTCGGCTGCCTGTCGCCGAGCCGCTCGCCTTCGTCTCGTCCTCCTCGGCCGCCTGGCCGGTGAGCGTGAGGAAGACGTCGTCGAGGGTGGCCCGCCGGATGCCGATGTCCAGCGGCTCGATGCCGGCGGCGTCCAGCAGTCGGGCCACGTCGAGCAGCGTCCGGGTGCCGCTGCCCGCCGGCGCGCCGACCCGCCGGGTCAGGTGGTCGGCGTCGGGCACCTCACCGCAGACTTTCTCCACCGCCGCGCGTACCGCCTCGAACTCCGAGTCGAGCGCGACCGTGATCTCCAGCCGCTCGCCGGCCACCTGGCGCTTGAGCTCGTTCGCGGTACCCCGGGCGATGGCCCGCCCGTGGTCGATCACGACGATCTCGTCGGCGAGTTGGTCGGCCTCCTCCAGGTACTGCGTGGTGAGCAGGAGTGTCGAGCCGGAGCGCACCCGTTCGTTGATGACGTCCCACATGCCCAGCCGGCTGCGTGGATCGAGGCCGGTGGTCGGTTCGTCGAGAAAGATGACCGGCGGTGAGGTGATCAGTGCGGCGGCCAGGTCCAGGCGCCGTCGCATACCGCCGGAATAGGTCTTGACCGTGCGTTTTGCCGCGTCGGCGAGCTCGAAGCGCTCCAACAGCTCGTGCGCGCGCCGCCGGGCCGTTGCCTTGCCGAGCTGGTACAGCCGGCCGATCATCTCGAGGTTCTCGTAGCCGGTCAGGTTGTCGTCGACCGCCGCGTACTGCCCGGACAGGCCGATGACCTGCCGGACGCGTTGGGGATGGGCGAGTACGTCGATGCCGGCAACGCTGACCCGACCGGCGTCGGGGCGCAGCAGTGTTGCCAGGATCCGCACACAGGTCGTTTTGCCCGCACCGTTGGGGCCGAGCAGCCCGAGCACGGTGCCTTCGGAAACTTTGAGGTCGAGGTGGTCGAGCGCCCGTATCGATCCGTAGGTCTTGACGAGTCCTTCGGCCACGATCGCGTCTGCCATGCCGACAAGGTACCGGCGGGGCCCGACAGTGGCAGCCGAGTTTCCGTTTGAGGTAGTTGGCACCGCGGTGGATCAAATTCCGGCCGTACATATTAGAGTGTTGGCCAGCCGCGTTACATCGACAACCTTGAACGGGGTTCATAGTGGACGCTGCGAGTTTGCGGAGTAACGGGTAGTGGTGGGCGGTCGTCATCGCCCCCTGCGTCATGGCAGCGGCGGCCGAGTCGCAGCCGGTGGGCTGAGCATCGCAGCCGCCGGCGTGGCCGTGCTCGTGGTCCTCACCGGAAGCTGGGGTGTCTACCGCGCGCTGACCCAAACCCGGTGCGGGCAACGGATAACGGTGTCGGTCGCGGCCACCTCGGAGATCGCGCCCGCCATCCGCGCGACGACAGCCGAGGCGTCCGACGCCGAACTGCGCCTCGCCGACAAATGCGTGTCCGTGGACGTGGTCGCCGCCGATTCGGCCGACGTCGCCGCGGCCGTCGCCAGCCACCACCAGTCGTCGCTCGGCGGGCTGGGGAAGGCCAGCGGCAAGACGAAGGTTCCCGACGTCTGGATTCCCGACTCGTCGATGTGGCTTTCGCGGCTGCGGTCCGGGGGCCCGGGCTGGGTGCCCGACGACGCTCCCTCGGTGGCGAGCAGCCCTGTCGTGTTGGCGCTACCCGAGCCGGTGGCGAAGACGCTCGGCTGGCCCAACAAGAGGTTCACCTGGAACGACCTGTTCCCCCGGCTCACCTCCGACACCAGACTCCGTACCGGGATCGTCGAGCCCAGCCGGGACGCGGCGGGGTTGTCCGGGCTGCTGGCCCTGGCTGGCACGGGCGACGTCGCCGCCGGATCGACCGGCCGGCAGACGACGATCGGGGCGCTGCGCTCGCTCGCCACCGGCCGGGCGACCCTGCGGGAGGAGCTCGTCTCCCGCTTCCCGCCATCGATCGACGTCACCACTCTCGCCAAGAGCCTCAGCGCCGCGCCGCTGACGGAGCAAACGGTCATCACGTACAACGCCCGACAGCCGGTGGCTCCGTTGGCCGCACTGTACGTGGACCCCGCACCGGTGCCGCTGGACTATCCGTTCGCCGTCATGCCGGGTACCTCGGTGGACAAGGCGACCGCGGCCGGCGCCGTGCTGGGACTGCTCGCCGGCGACGCGTACCGCAATCGGCTCGCCGCCGTCGGCCTGCGTGGCGACGATGGCGGCATCGGCGCCGGTTTCGCCGCTCCGAAGGGGGCGCCCACCCTGACCGCACCGGTCACCGTCGCCCCCGATCCGGGCCGGGTCGACACCGTCCTCGCCACCTGGTCGGCGGTCACCTCGCCGGGCCGGATGCTCGCGGTCATCGACGTCTCCGGCTCGATGCTCCAGCCGGTGCCCACAGCCGGTGGTGCGACGAGGGAGCAGGTGACGGTGGAGGCCGCCCAGCGCGGTCTCGCGCTGTTCGACGACAACTGGGCGGCCGGTCTGTGGATCTTCTCCACCCAGCTCGCCGGGGACGCTGACTTCCAGCAGTTGGTACCCGTGGGTCCACTGGCCGATCAGCGCCGGCAACTGCTCAACGCTCTGGGTGGCATCACGCCGAAGCGGGACGGCGGCACCGGGCTTTACGACACGACACTGGCGGCGTACCGGGCGGTAAAGGCCGGTTGGGATCCGAGCCGGGTCAACTCGGTCGTGATCATGACGGACGGCAAGAACGACGACGAGGTCGGGCTGTCTCTCAACCAGTTGCTCGAAGAGCTGAAGAAGGCCGTCGACCCGGCGCGCCCGATCGAGATCATCGCGATCGGCATCGGCAACGACGTCAGCGAGGTCGAACTGAGGCGGATCACCGACACGACCGGTGGCGGCACGTTCATCGCGCCCGATCCCGGCAAGATCGGCGACATCTTCCTGAAGGCGATCGCCCTGCGTACGAGCGTGAAGCGCTAGGCGTCAGTACTCCAGGGGCTCGGCCGGTAGTTGGAGCCCGTCGAGAATCGTGTCGACGACCTCGGCGGGCGTACCCCGTACCGGCACCGTGAAGACGCCCTCGCCGGGGGTGGGCGGTTCGAGGTCGGCGAACTGGCTGTCGAGCATGCTGGGGGCGAAGAAGTGTCCGTGCCGGCGGACGAGGCGGTTCGCGATCAGCTCGGGGCTGCCGTCGAGGAAAACCGGCCGCACCTCCGGGCGTCCCTGGCGGAGCATGTCCCGATAGGCCCGTTTAAGTGCTGATGAGGTGACGACGGCCGGCCGGTGCGCGGCCCGCTGCTCGTCGATCCACCGGCCGATCGCTTCCAGCCAGGGCTTGCGGTCGGAGTCGGTGAGCGGGTGCCCCGCGGCCATCTTCTCCACGTTGCAGCGCGGGTGGAAGTCGTCTGCTTCGGCGTACCGCCAGCCCAGGCGGCCGGCGAGCATCGAGCCCACCGTCGTCTTGCCACTGCCGGAGACGCCGGTGATCAGAATGATCGGCGGGTTGCCCCGTTCGTTGGATTCCTCTTCGCCGGATCCCGCGGACATATCCGTGAAGGTAGCTCGCGTTCGGACCGCGCGCACCCAGTACAGACTCCGAAATCTGAGATGCGGCGGGCTCGGGCGACCGGGTATCGCCTGGCCGGGGGTACCGTCGGCACGATCGGTGGCTGACGAAGGGAAGAGCACCATGGCGGACAGGGCACAGATCGGCGTGACCGGCCTCGCGGTGATGGGTCGAAACCTGGCGCGCAACCTGGCCAGGCACGGACACACGGTGGCCGTTCACAACCGGTCCTACGAGCGGACGAAAGCCCTGATCGAGGAGTTCGGCCACGAGGGCACGTTCCTACCCGCCGAGACCCCTGAGCAGTTCGTGGCGTCGCTGGAGCGCCCTCGGCGCGTGGTCATCATGGTCAAGGCCGGCGCGCCGACCGACGCGGTGATCGAGGAGTTCGCGCCGCTGCTCGAGCCGGGTGACATGATCATCGACGCCGGCAACGCCCACTTCGCCGACACCCGCAGGCGCGAGGCGGCGCTGCGCGAGCGCGGCCTGCACTTCGTCGGCACCGGCGTCTCCGGCGGTGAGGAGGGCGCGCTGAACGGGCCGAGCATCATGCCGGGCGGATCGCCCGAGTCGTACGAGGCGCTGGGCCCCCTGCTGGAGGACATCTCGGCGAAGGTCGACGGCACCCCCTGCTGCACCTACGTCGGCCCGGACGGCGCCGGCCACTTCGTCAAGATGGTCCACAACGGCATCGAGTACTCCGACATGCAGCTCATCGCGGAGGCGTACGACCTGCTGCGGCACGCCGGCGGGATGGAGCCGGCGCAGATCGCCGAGGTCTTCCGGCGGTGGAACACCGGCCGGCTGGAGTCGTACCTCATCGAGATCACGTCCGAGGTGCTCGCGCACACCGACGCGGCGACCGGCCAGCCGTTCGTCGACATGGTGGTCGACCAGGCCGAGCAGAAGGGCACCGGGCGCTGGACCGTACAGATCGCGCTCGACCTGGGCGTGCCGGTGACCGGCATCGCCGAGGCGACCTTCGCCCGGTCCCTGTCCGGCAGCCCCGACCTGCGCGCCGCCGCCCGTAACCTGCCGGGCCCGCGGGCGAGCAAGGTCGGTGACGTGGACACCCTCGTCGCGGACGTCGAGCAGGCGCTGTACGCGTCGAAGATCGTCGCGTACGCGCAGGGCTTCAACCAGATCCAGGCCGGCAGCGCCGAGTACGGGTGGAACATCAACCCGGGCGCGATGGCGACGATCTGGCGCGGCGGCTGCATCATCCGGGCGAAGTTCCTCGACCGCATCCGCGCCGCGTACGACGCCGACCCCAACCTCCCCACGCTGCTGGTCGACGACTACTTCCAGCAGGCCGTGGCCGGAGCGCAGGACTCCTGGCGCCGCGTGGTCACCACCGCCGCCCAGTTGGGTATCCCCGCGCCGGGCTTCTCGACCGCGCTGGCGTACTACGACGGGCTGCGGGCGCAGCGGCTGCCGGCCGCCCTGGTTCAGGGGCAGCGGGACTTCTTCGGCGCGCACACCTACCGGCGGGTCGACCGCGACGGCTCGTTCCACACGCTGTGGGCGGGTGACCGCCGGGAGGTCGCCGGCTGAGCGAGCGGGGAGCTTGGATCCGCACCCAGGATCCGCGCAATGTGGCACTTATTGCTGCTTCCAGCGTGGCGGAGGCAGCAATGTGTGCATCATTGCGCGGATCCTGACGCGCGGGGTCCGGGGTCCGGGGTCCGGGGCCGCGGGGCCGTGAGCGAGACCGTGCCCTTCACCCTGGCCGGGCGATTCGATGTCACCCCCCACGGGCGGGTAATGGCGGATGACCGCCGCAGCAGAGGCGCGGGCGGACGGGCAGATCCAGCTCGACGTGATCGAGGAGCTGAACTGGGATGCCCGGGTGCAGCCCCACCAGATCGGCGTGATCGTCAGAGACGGGGTGGTGACGCTCACCGGCTGGGTCGACAACTACGCCAAGAAATGGGTCGCCGAGCGGATCGCCCACCACGTACGCGGGGTGAAGGCGGTCGCCAACGACATCGAGGTGCGGCTGCCGAGCTCGGCCGAGCGTACCGACGCCGAGATCGCCGCGGCGGTGGCCCACACGCTGGAGTGGGACGCGTTCGTTCCGATCGAGAACCTTGAGGTGACCGTCTCCAAAGGCTGGGTCATCCTCCGGGGCGAGGTCGCGTGGGAGTACGAGCGGCGAGCGGCCGAGCGGGCGGTGCGCCGGCTGTCCGGTGTCCGGGGCGTCACCAACCTCATCACCGTGCGACCGCGGGTCACGTCCTCACTCGAGGATCTCAAGCAGCGCATCGAACACGCCCTGGTCCGCAGCGCCGCGACGGACGCTCACTCGATCGACGTCGAGGTGACGGGCGACAAGGTCATCCTTACCGGGTCGGTGCGCTCGTTCGCCGAGCGGGAGGAGGCGGAGCGGGTCGCCTGGTCCGCACCTGGGGTCAGCACCGTGGAAAACCACATCACCGTCGTACCCTGAAGCGCCCTACCCGCACTGCCACCCCGGCACCGCCACCCGGCACCGCCACCCGGCACCGCCACCCAGCACCGCCACCCGGCACCGCCACCCAGCACCGCCACCCGGCACCGCCACCCGGCCGGTGGACAGCACGGAGAGTTACGGCGGTGGCTCGGTCGGACATATGCAAATTTACCTTTCTCGTAGCTGAATTTTTGGCCTGGGTCGCCCGTGATGGCTTCGGGGAGGCATGCGAGTGCCTTGCTCGCACATTACTGTGCGTACCTGTGAGCGGTAGACGTCTGACGACAGCACTGGCTAGCGCCCTGCTGGCGGCGCCCACGCCGGTGGCTCCGGTCGCGGCCGCTGCCGCCCCGTCACCGGTGAGCAGACCGGCAGCCGCCGCGAGCAGACGGGCGGGCGCAGCGAGCAGACCGGCGGCCGCCGCGAGCCGACCGTCGTTCGTGGCGTGCCCCAGCGCCGCGGTGCGGTCGCGCCCGCCCCGGCCCGTGCCGCCACCCACCGATCCCACCCGCCCGACCGTCGGCGGCGACGGCCTGGGGACTGCCGGCTTGACGCTGCCGCCCGGTGCGCCACCCCCGCCCGCGTCCAAGGTGAGCGCCACGTCCTGGGTGGTGGCCGATCTGGACAGCGGCGCCGTGCTCGGCGCGTGCGGACCCCACGAGAAGAGCCCGCCGGCCAGCGTGCAGAAGTTGCTCTTGGCGGCGGCCGTGCTGCCGAAGCTGGACCCCGCCCAGGTCGTCGAGGTGACCCGGTCCGATCTGGACTTCGAACCGGGCAGCTCGGCCGTTGGCCTGCTGCTCGGCGGCCACTACACGGTCGAGACGATCTGGCTGGGGCTCCTGCTGAACTCGGGTAACGACGCCGCCAACGTGCTGGCCCGACTCGGCGGCGGTGATGCCGGTGCGCCCGGAGGCGTGCGGCTGATGAACGAAACCGCCCGCCACCTCGGCGCACTGGACACCCACGCGGTGACACCATCGGGGTTGGACGGCCCGGGCCAGTTCACGAGCGCCTATGACCTGGCGCTCATCGCACGGGCCTGCTTCGCTCGGGAGGACTTTCGAAAGTACGACGCGACGCAGGTGGCGCAGGTCCCGGCCCAACCGCCGCAGGATCCCCGCGGATTCCAGATCGGCAACGACAACCAGATCCTGTACGCGTACCCGGGCGCGCTGGGCGGCAAGACCGGATTCACCGATCTGGCTCGACACACGTACGTCGGCGCCGCGGAGCGCAACGGCCGGCGGCTGGTGGTGACGCTGCTCGGCGCGGAGAACGAGCCGGTCCGCGGCTGGCAGCAGGGGGCGGCGCTCCTCGACTGGGGTTTCTCGCTGCCGAAGGATGTGGCGGTGGCCCGGCTGGTGGCGCCGGGGGAGGCCGACCCGAAGCTCACACCCAGTGGCGCGCCCGTGTTGGCCGTCCCGCCCGCCATGCGGCAGCAGGCGACCACGCACTGGTTGTCGGCGGTGGTGGGGGCCGCCGTGGCCGCAGTCGTCGTCGTGCCGCTGTCCGCGCTGCTGGCGCTCGCGGTGGCACGGCGACGCCGCCGCATCGGTGCGCCCGGCCAGGAGAACATGTGACGCACCGCCGGCGCGCCAGCGGAAACCGGTGGCGGCACCGGCTGCTCCTGTTCCAGGATCGCGGCGTGCGAGCCGCCGCGGAGTTCCTGGAGCACGACGGTGTCCGGCTGCGCCGGTGGCGCGTCGACGACGTCGACGCCGTGCTGCGCGTGGTCAGCGAGTCCCTTGACCATCTGGCACCGTGGATGCCGTGGGCGGCCAACGGGTACGGTCGCGCCGATGCCGCCGCGTTCGTCGAGCGGAGCCAGGCCGACTGGCGGGCCGGCACCGCGTACAACTACGCCATCATCGCCCCCGACGACATCGCCCCCGACGACACCGCCCCCGACGACACCGTCGTCGGCAGCTGCGGGTTGATGGCGCGGATCGGAGCCGGTGGCCTCGAGATCGGGTACTGGCTGCACCCGTGCTACACCGGCCGGGGCATCGTGACCCGTGCCGTCAAGGCGCTGATCGAAGAGGCGTTCCAGGTCGGCGCGGACCGGGTCGAAATCGTGCACGACGCGGCCAACGAGCGCAGCGGGGCGGTACCCCGGCGCCTCGGCTTCGTCGAGATCGCGCGGCGTCGACCGCCGCAGGAGCCGGTCACCAGCGGGGAAGCGGGCGAGGACGTCATCTGGCAGCTGGTGCGCTGACCCTGGCTCGTCGACCCTGGTCACTGCCGGTCGCAGTGCGGGTTCCTGAGCGTGGTGGAATGGAGCCCGAGGTGATCGCGATGCATGTGGACCTGAGTGACGGCCGGCGGCTCGATGTCCAGGTGGCCGGGCCGGCGGGCGGTTTTCCGCTGGTGTACCACCACGGCGCGCCCGGTGCGGCGGTGCTCTACCACCCGATGGTGGCCGCCGCGGCGCGGCACGGGCTGCGTACCGTGATCTACGCGCGCCCGGGCTACGGCCACTCCACCGCCAGCCCCGGCCGGGTGGTCGCCGACGCGGCGGCAGACACCGCGGCGGTGCTCGACGCGCTGGGGCTCGGCGAATTCCTGACGGTTGGCTGGTCGGGTGGCGGGCCGCACGCGCTCGCCTGCGCGACCCTGCTGCCAGGCCGGTGCCTGGGTGCGGCGACGATCGGTGGCGTCGCGCCGTTCACCGCTTCCGGCCTGGACTGGACGGCCGGGATGGGCGCCGACAACATCGAGGAGTTCGGCGCGGCCGTGAGGGGCGACCCGGCCCTGACGAAGTACCTGCAGGCGCAGGCGGACGTGCTTCGCACCGTCACGGCCTCGGACCTCGTCGCGGCGCTCGGTGACCTGGTGTCCGATGTAGACCGTCGCCAGCTGACCGGTGGCTTCGCCCGGTACATGGCGGAGTCGTTCCGGACGGCGGTGACCGCCGGGATCGCCGGATGGCACGACGACGACCTGGCCTTCGTGGGGGACTGGGGGTTCGAGCCCCGAGCCGGCTGCCCGGTGGCGGTGTGGCAGGGCGACCAGGACCGCATGGTGCCGTACTCCCACGGGCAGTGGCTGGCCGCGCGTGTGCCCGGCGTACGCGCGCACCTGCTGCCCGGCCACGGACACCTGTCCCTGCTCGGCGACGCGTTCGACGACATCCTCGACGACCTGGTCGCAAACCGGGCCTGAGCGGTCAGTTCCCGGCGGCCGACCAACTCGACCAGCGCTCCACGCCGATCGCCACCACCGGCCCGCGAGGCGGGTTCTCCCGGTACTGCGGGTAGCGGGCGGCGAGCCGGGCGATGGCGTCCCGCCCTTCGGGTTCGTCGGCGTCGAGGATTCGGCCCGTACCGTCGGCGCGCACCCACCACAGCTTGGTCCAGTCGTCGGAGTAGTGGTCGACGAGGACGGCGACGCGCGGGTTGGCCGTGATGTTGGCGAGCCGGCGCAGCGCGGTGGTGCGCTTGGGCTTGGCGTCGACGGCGCTGTAAATGATGTCGCGCTCGGTTGCCAGCGCGAACACCATCGGTACGACGTGCGGGCGGCCGTCAGTGTCCGCGGTCGCCAGCCGGGCGACCCGGGACTCCGCGAAGCGCCGCTGCGCCTCCTCGTCGTTCATCGGGCGCGGCCGTCATCCACCGGTGAACTGGAGGATGGCGTCCTCCCACACCTCCAAAGACTGCTGTACCGGGCCGGCCGGGCCGGACGGGACCCAGTGCAGGGCCCGGCGCACCCCGGCCCGCTCGAAGCGCTCCAGCACCGCGGGGTCGGGCGGGGCGGACAGGATCTGCACCTCGATGTGCCGGTCCGCCCGCGCGCGTAGCTCGTTGATGCGGTCGAACAGGGTGTCGTCACCGCGCCAGTTGGGCATCCACGCGTCGCCGAACGCGAGTACCCGATCGAGGACCGTGGGGCCGTCGCCGCCGACGAGCACGGGCGGGTGCGGCCGCTGGGCCGGCTTGGGGTACGACCAGATCCGCTCGAAGTTGACGTACTCGCCGGAGTAGCTGGCCTCGTCCTGGGTCCAGATCGCCTTCATCGCCTCGACCCGTTCGCGCATGAGAGCCATCCGGGTACGAGGGTCGGTGCCGTGGTTGCGCATCTCCTCGCGGTTCCAGCCCGCGCCGACGCCGAACTCCATGCGCCCGCCGGACAGGTGGTCCACGCTGGCCACCTCCTTGGCGGTGATGATCGGGTCGCGCTCGACCACCAGGCAGATGCCGCTGCCCACCCGCAGCTTGGTCGTCGCCATCGCGGCCGCCGTCAGTGCTACGAACAGGTCGTAGGTGTGCCAGTACTTTCGCGGCAGGTCGGCACCCGGATCCTCTGACCACGGGCTCTCCCGGCTGGCCGGGATGTGGGTGTGCTCGGCGAAGAGTAGGGCGTCCTGACCGTGGTCCTCGAGCATCCCGGCGAGGGCGCCCGGGTTCATGCCGTCATGTGTCGGAAAATATCCGACGCCGAAATCCATTTCACCAGTTTAGGGGTGATCCCGCCGACGCGCTCGGCGAGCGCTGGATGCTTCTGGGGACGTGGACGTCGCGCCGAAGCTGGACGCGTCCCCGTAGGGGGAGGGGCCCCGCTGCGCGCCCACCGCCGTAGCGGGGTCCCTCCTTTGAGTACTCACCCGGTCGCCTAGGCCTCATGCCTTGGACACTGCATCGTTGCCGAGCTGACATGGTCTTTTCCTATTCCGTTTGCACGAGGTGTACAAGGATCATGCTCAGTGCCGGTCCAGCGCTGGACCGGTTTATAAGGAGGAACCGTGCAAAGCTTGGTTGCCCGGGGGGCGGTCTTACTGGCAGCGTCCACACTCGCACTGGGCGTCGCCGCGTGCTCACCCCCGCCGATGAAGGACTCCGGATCGTCGAGCGACGCGGCCAAGGCCACCAGCGCCGCCGATCTCGGCGGCCTCGACAAGCTCGTCGCGGCGGCGAAGAAGGAAGGGCAGCTCAACGTCATCGCGCTGCCTCCGGACTGGGCCAACTATGGCGAGATAATCAAGAAGTTCAGCGAGAAATACGGCATAAAGGTCAATTCCGCCCAGCCCGACGCGTCGAGCCAGGACGAGATCAACGCCGCCAACCAGTTGAAGGGCCAGGCCAACGCGCCCGACGTCTTCGACCTGGGTAGCGCCGTCGCGTCCGCCAACGTGGCGAAGTTCGCTCCGTACAAGGTGGAGAAGTTCAGCGAGATCCCGGACAAGCTGAAGGACGCGAACGGCGCCTGGGTCAACGACTACGGCGGCTACATGTCGATCGGGTACGACTCGTCGAAGGTACCGGCGCCGACCAGCCTCGCGGACCTGCTCAAGCCGGAGTACAAGGGCAAGGTCGCGCTCAACGGCGACCCGACCCAGGCCGGCGCGGCGTTCAGCGGCGTGGTCATGGCGACGCTGGGCAACGGCGGCTCGGCCGATGACATCTCCAAGGGCGTCGACTTCTTCTCGCAGCTGAAGAAGGCCGGCAACTTCCTCCCGGTCGACCCGACCCCGGCCACGATCGAGTCGGGCCAGACCCCGGTCGTCATCGACTGGGACTACACGAACGTCGCCCAGGGCGCCAAGCTCAAGGGCAAGCTGGAGTGGAAGACGGTCGTTCCGGCCAACGCGGTCCTCGGCGCCTACTACGCGCAGGCGATCAGCAAGGATGCCCCGCACCCCGCCGCGGCCCGGCTGTGGCAGGAGTTCCTGTACTCCGACGAGGGCCAGAACCTGTGGCTCAAGGGTTACGCCCGACCGGTCCGGATGGACGCCATGCAGAAGGCCGGCACCATCGACAAGGCCGCCTTCGACACGCTGCCCAAGGCCACCGGTACGCCGGTGTTCCTGACCGAGGACCAGACGAAGAAGGCCAAGGACTACCTGGCCGCCAACTGGGCCAAGGCCATCGGCTGACGGTTGCGCATGCCTACTGTCGCTCAACGCTCGGCTGAGCCGGCCTCGAACCCCGCTCCCGCGGGTCGGGGCCGGCTCAGCCGCGGCGCCGTCAATCGAAGCATCGCCCGTAGCAGCAGCCTGCTCGGCGTCGTTCCGTTCTTCGCCTTCGTCACGGTGTTCCTGGCCATCCCCACCCTGGTGGTGGCGATCGGCGCGTTCGCCGGTGACGACGGCCGCCCGACGCTGGCCAACCTCGCGGCGCTGGCGAACGGGTACATCATCGACGCGTTCGTGCGTAGCATCCTGCTGTCGGCGGTCACCGCGGTGATCGGCGCGGTGCTGGGCGCGCTGCTCGCGTACGCCCTGGTCACCGCGAAGGAGGGCGGCCTGCTGCGGCGCGTCGTGACCGCGGCCTCCGGCGTACTCGCCCAGTTCGGCGGGGTCACCCTCGCGTTCGCGTTCATGGCGACGATCGGCCTGTCCGGCTTCGTCACCGTCTTCCTGCGAGACAACCTCGGAATCGATATCTACTCGGGCGGAGTCTGGCTGTTCGAAATGCCCGGCCTGGTGCTGGTGTACACGTACTTCCAGGTGCCGCTCATGGTCATCGTGTTCCTGCCCGCGCTGGACGGGATCAGGCCACAGTGGCGGGAGGCCACCGAGAGCCTCGGCGGCTCGACCTGGCAGTACTGGCGGCGGGTCGCCGGGCCGCTGCTGGCCCCGGCGTTCCTGGGTTCGACGCTGCTGCTGTTCGCGAACGCATTCTCGGCGTACGCGACCGCGGCGGCGCTGGTCAGCCAGGGCAACCTGATCGTGCCGCTGCAGATCCGCACCGCGCTGACCAGCGATGTCGTACTCGGTCAGCAGAACCTCGGGAAGGCGATGGCGCTCGGCATGGTCGTGGTCGTCGCCGTCGTCATGGGCCTGTACGCGCTGCTGCAGCGGAGGACCGCGCGATGGCTGGGCTGACCCTGGGGGAGACGCCGCCGAGCAATTCGCGACCCCGGCGCCAGCGGCTCAGCGCCCGGAGAGCCCGCCGGCAACGGGCGTTCCGTTGGGCTGCCGTCACCGTCCTCGCCGTGTTCTTCCTGCTGCCGCTGCTGGCGATGCTCGAGTTCACCACCCGCGGCGCGGGCGGGAAGCGCTCGTTCGACACCTGGCGGCTGCTGGTCGACTGGGGACGGCTCAGCGAGACGTATCCCGCCCTGTCCGCCGGGATCATCGACTCGGCCGGGCAGGTCGTGCTCACCGTACTGCTGACGCTGGTGCTGCTGGTGCCGACCGTGATCTGGGTACGGCTCCGGCTGCCCCGGCTGCGCCGGCTGGTCGAGTTCGTCTGCCTGTTGCCGCTGACCATCCCGGCGATCGTGCTCGTGGTCGGGCTCGCCCCGGTGTACGCGTGGGTCGTGTACTTCCTCGGCGGCTCCTCGGTCACGCTCACGTTCGCGTACACGATCCTCGTGCTCCCGTACGCCTACCGCGCGATCGACGCGGGGCTGTCCGCGATCGACGTGCGTACGCTCGCCGAGGCCGCGCGTAGCCTCGGAGCCGGCTGGGGCACGGTGATGTGGCGGGTGATCCTGCCGAACATCCGGTCGGCGGTGATGAGCGCCGCGTTCCTCACGGTCGCGCTGGTGCTGGGCGAGTTCACCATCGCGTCACTGCTCAACCGCAGCAACGTGCAGGTCGCCATCAACTTCCTCGGCAAGAGCAGCGCGACCATGTCCGTCGCGGTCTCGCTGGCGGCGCTGGTACTCGCGTTCGTGCTGCTGTTCCTGCTGTCCCTGGTCGGCGGCCGCCGCCGGCTCTCTTTGGTCGGCGGCCGCCGCCGATTCTCTTTGGTCGGCCGCCGCCGACGATTCTCTTTGGTCGGCCGCCGCCGACGGGGCACTCCGAAGGAGAACAACTCGTGACCGGATCCATCGAAGTGGCCCCGGCGGCCGCGGCGCGCCCCGGCGGCCACGGCGTCGAGGTACGCCTGGAGGGCCTGCGCCGCAGGTTCGCCCATGTGCAGGCGCTCGACGGCCTCGACCTGGTCCTCGCCCCCGGTGAGCTCGTCGCGCTGCTGGGCCCCTCCGGGTGCGGCAAGACGACCGCGCTGCGGGTCCTCGCCGGGCTGGAGGACACCGACTCCGGGCGGGTGCTCGTCGGCGGGCGCGACATCACCATGCTGCCGGCCAACCGCCGGGACATGGGCATGGTGTTCCAGGCGTACAGCCTCTTCCCGCACCTGACGGCTCAGGAGAACGTCGAGTTCGGCCTGCGGCTGCGCAAGCGGCCGGCCGGTGACCGCCGGCGCCGCGCCGCCGAGATGCTGGACCTGGTGGGCATCGGCACGCACGCCGGCCGGTACCCGCACCAGCTCTCCGGTGGCCAGCAGCAGCGGGTCGCCCTGGCCCGCGCGCTCGCGATCGAACCGCAGGTGCTCCTGCTCGACGAGCCGCTGTCGGCGCTCGACGCCAAGGTGCGCGTCCAGCTCCGCGACGAGATCCGTCGCATCCAGGTCGAGGTGGGCACCACCACCCTGTTCGTGACGCACGACCAGGAGGAGGCGCTCGCGGTCGCCGACCGGGTCGGTGTCATGCGCGACGGGCGGCTGGAGCAGGTCGGGCCACCGGCCGAGATCTACCTGCGTCCGGCGACGCCGTTCGTGGCCGATTTCGTGGGGCTGAGCAACCGGCTTCCGGGCCGCCTCGTCACCGGAGCCGTGGAGGTGTTCGGCACCCGGCTCCCGCTGGTCGACCCAGCCGCCGCGCCGGCCGCCACCGAGGTCACCGCGCTCGTCCGCCCCGAGGCTGTCGACGTGGTCGCCGACCCGGACGGCGCCGGCCGGGTCCTCGCGGCGAGCTTCCTCGGGCCCACGAGCCGGGTCACCGTCGAGCTGCCCGGGGACGTGCTGGTCGTCGCGCAGGTCGCCAGCGCCCGGCTGGCCGAGCTCACGCCGGGCACGCCGGTCCGGGTGGAGCTGCACCAGGTTCCGACGGCGCTGGCCTGAGGGTTGCGCGATCTTGGGCACCTAGGCCGGCCATGACCGGTTCAAGTGTCCAAGATCGGGGACGTTTCGGTCGGGTCGGGGGTGGAAGGGCACCCTCATGTCGGCGCATCTTGCGCGCCGTGTTCTCGCCGAACTGATCGGAACCGCGCTCCTGGTCTTCTTCGGTGCCGGTGCGGTGGTCGCAGCCATCCTCGCCGGCGAGGGCCGGCTCGACTACGCCGGACTCGGGGTGATCGGTCTCGCCTTTGGCCTGGTCATCGCGGTTGTCAGCTACGTATTCGGTCCGATCTCCGGGGCGCACGTCAACCCGGCGGTGAGCATCGCGCTGGCCGCGGTCCGGCGGTTCCCCTGGCGCGACGTGCCGGCGTACGTCGCCGCACAGGTCGTCGGGGGAGTGCTGGGCGGCGTACTCGTGGTCGCGGTCTTCGGCCCCCGCGCGACGCAGATCGGCGGCGTGGGACTGACGGCGTTGAGCCCCCTAGCCGGGTACGCCAGGGGCGTGGCGGCGGAAGCGCTCGGCACGTTCCTCTGGCTGCTCGCGTACCTGGCGGTCGCGATCGACCGGCGTGCGCCGCCCGGACCGGCCGGTTTCGTCGTCGGGCTCGCGGTCAGTGTCGCGATCTTCGTTGTCGGGCCGCTCACAGGCGCGTCGCTCAACCCGGCCCGCACGCTTGGTTCGTACCTTCCGAACGCTCTTTTCGGTGGCTTCACCCCCTGGGCTGAGCTCTGGGTCTACGTCGTCGGTCCGCTCATCGGGGGTGTCCTCGCGGCGCTCGCCTACGTCGCGGTAGCCCGCCCGGGCCGCGAGGTAGGCGAGGAAGCGGCCCCCAGCGTCGATGCCGCGCCGAGCGCCGACGCCGCGCCGAGCGCCGACGCCGCGCCGAGCGCCGACGCCGCGCCGAGCGCCGACGCCGCGCCGAGCGCCGACGCCGACGCCGACGCCGACGCCGACGCCGACGCCGTACAGCGTGATGACCTCCCGGACGCCCGCGACGGCGAGCGAGAGTAAGCCTCGCGAGCACCGGGTGGGGACGGGGCTGTGGGTGGCCGGCTGGGCCGTCGCCGTACTGATCGCGACCGTGTCAGCCGTTTACCTCGCGAAGCAACTGAGCGGCAGGTGAACGCGGGGATAGGATCGGTCGTAGGGGCGACCGCTACGGCAGGCGGGAGCTGGTCATGGCCATCATCGAGGCGCTCATCGTCGCCGCGGGGCTCGGTGCGGCGGGGGTGGCGTCGAGCGCGCGGATCGTCAAGCAGTACGAGCGGGGGCTTGTTTTCCGGTTCGGCCGCCTTCTCAACGAGGTCCGTGGGCCGGGCCTCGCCGTCATAACCCCGGCCATCGACCGGCTGCGCCGGGTCAACATGCAGATCGTCACGCTGCCGGTTCCGGCGCAGGACGGCATCACCCGCGACAACGTGACGGTCAAGGTCGACGCGGTCGTGTACTTCAACGTCGTGGACCCGGTACGCGCGATCGTCAACGTGCAGGACTACCGCTTCGCGGTGCTCCAGGTAGCGCAGACCTCGCTGCGTTCGATCATCGGCAAGAGTGACCTGGACGATCTGCTGGGCAATCGGGAGCGGCTCAACCAGGGCCTGGAGCTCATGATTGACAGTCCCGCGCTGGGCTGGGGGATCCACATCGACCGGGTGGAGATCAAGGATGTCTCGCTGCCGGAGTCGATGAAGCGCTCGATCGCGCGGCAGGCCGAAGCCGAACGGGAACGGCGGGCCCGCATCATCACCGCGGACGGCGAACTGCAGGCGTCCAACAAGCTGGCCCAGGCTGCGGCGGTCATGAGCGACACCCCGACCGCCCTGCAACTGCGGTTGCTGGAGACCGTCGTCGAGGTGGCCGCCGAGAAGAACTCGACGCTGGTGCTCCCGTTCCCGGTGGAGTTGCTGCGGTTCCTGGAGAGTTCGCCCCCTGAACGGGGTGGTGCGCCGGCCGACACCAAGGCCAGGCCGGACGCCTCACCGGGCGCACCGATCCCCGGAGAATCGGCCGCGATCGAGCAATCGCCGCTGCGGGACCTGGAAGCCGCCCGGCAATCGGGAAAGCAGCGGGTGAACGCAGAGCAGTCGTCCTCATAGGAGTGTCCTAAGGTGACTGACGAAACCGGAGTTCCGGCGAACACGCCGGGCCAGTCCCTGGCGGGGCGGGTCGCCCTGGTGACCGGCGCGTCCGGCGGTATCGGCTCCGCGCTGGCCCGTCGGTTGGCCGAGAGTGGAGTCGATCTGGCGCTTACGTACAGCGAGCAGGCCGAGGACGCGGAGAAGCTCGCCGAGAACGTGCGCGCGGTGGGCCGGAGGGCGATCGTCATGCAGGCCGACTTCGCTGATCCGCAGACGCCTCAGCGCGTGGTACGCGAGGCTGAAACCCAGCTTCGTAGCGGGCTGGACATGCTCATCCCGGCCGCGGGCGTGGCCAGGGTGACGTCGTGGAAGGACGTCGACCTCGACCTGTGGGACAGGACGTACGCCGTCAACACGCGGGCGCCGTTCCTACTCGTCCAGTACGTGCTGCAAGGAATGATCGGGCGTAGCTTCGGGCGGATCCTGTTCTTCTCGTCGGTCGCCGCGTTCAACGGGGGCATCGTCGGACCGCACTACGCGTCGAGCAAGGCGGCCCTGCACGGGCTCGTGCACCACCTGGCGCCGCGGGTCGCCGACGAGGGCGTGACGGTCAACGCGATCGCGCCCGCGCTCATCGCCGGTACCCGCATGCTCCCGGACAACCCGCACGACCCGGCCGTACCGTTGCCCATCCCGGTCGGCCGGCTCGGCACCACCGAGGAGGTCGCCGACCTCGCGCTGGCGATGCTGCGCAACGGGTACCTCACCAACAAGGTGATCGGCCTGGACGGCGGCCTGCACCCGGACTGACGGCGTCCGGCTTATGCGGAGGTCAGGTCCACCCCCGGATTGCCTCGGTCTGTGTCGTTCCCGTTCGTGCCGTTCAGATCCGTGGCGCGTCGGGCCGGCGTGCTCTCGCTGCCGGGTGCGGGAGCGGTCACGGTGCGGTTCCGGCCGGCGTTCTTGGCCTTGTACAGCGCCTCGTCCGCCCGTGCGACCAGGCGCTGCGGGGTCTCGGACCCGTCCCACTCGGCGATGCCGGCGGAGAAGGTCTGGCCGAACGGAGTCTGCGCGCGAAGTCGCTCGACCAACGCTGTCATCTGCTGTTGCGTCAAGCCTATGGCCATGACCGTGAACTCCTCGCCGCCGTACCGGGCGAGCAGGTCATCCTTGCGTAGCTCCGCCCGCCACGCCGCGGCCGCCTGCCTCAACAGCTCGTCGCCGGTCGGGTGGCCATGCGTGTCGTTGTACGCCTTGAAGTGGTCGAGGTCCACCACGGCGACGGCCAGCTTCTCGCCGGCCCGGCGCGCCATCACGATCCCGCGGGGCAGCTCAAGGTCCCATGCGCGCCGGTTCGGCACCCCGGTCAGCCTTCAGGGTGTCCCACATCGGCCGGCCATGCGTCAGGTCGAACGTTGCGCTGGTCGCTCTCAGGTACTCGTTCCAGTCCTGCTCGTACTTCGCCAACGACTCCCGATTCTCGGTGCGCAGCGGCAGCTCCCGGTAGGAGGCGAACAGTTCGCGCAGGTCGGCGTCGATCCGGGCCATCGAGTCGACGGTTTCCTGGCGCTGCGGGTGGCCGGGCCCCAGGACCAGGTACGTCCACTGATCCGCACGGTACTGCTTCGTCAAGCCGTCGATCTGGCCGATGATCCGCGTGCCGGACGCGCTGACCCGTGCTATGTGGTCGATCTTCGTGGCGGCCGACCACAGTTGCCAGGACGATAGCGCCGTGGGGAGCAGCATCAGGCCCACGATGAGGCCGAGGCTGCGGCGATGAGCCTTGGCCAGCGTGGCGGGCCAGAACCAGGGGTGCAAGGAGTCTCTTCTGCTGAGCGGGTGGTACGTCTCCGCACGTCGGCAGGCAATTGTCTACTGTGGGCTATGTAGAGTGACGTGTACCACTCATCGGGGCGCGGCACGGTCGCCTAATCCGGTCAGAAACGAGGCGGCATCGAACTCGCCGTGCTTGATGCCGGCTACGAAGGTGGCCCATGCGGTGGGACTGAACGTCAGCGCGGGGCCGGCCGGGTCCTTGCTGTCGCGGACGGCGACGACGTCGGGCAGATTGTCGGCGACTTCGACACAGCCCCACCGCCCGTTGTGATGATCTCGGCAAGCTGGGGGAGAATCCTGCTATGGGTCCCCTGGGGCCAACGGAGCGCGGCGAGCTCGCCGCGCGGGCCCGCGAGATCGCTGATGACCTGGCCACCGGCGCCGTCCGGGCGGTCGCACTCACCTGGGTCGACAACGCCGGCGTCACCCGGGTCAAGACCGTCCCGCGACACCGCTTGCCACACATCGCAGCCTGGGGCGTCGGCGCGTCGCCGGTGTTCGACGTGTTCTGCGTCGACGACTCGATCACAACCAGCCGGTACATCGGCGGTCCCGTCGGCGATCTACGGCTGCACCCGGACCTTGACCGGATGACCGTCCTGGCCGCGCAGCACGGCTGGGCGTGGGCGCCGGTCGACCGGTGGACCCAGGAGGGCGAGCCGTACCCGGCCTGCCAGCGGATGTTCGCCCGGCGGATGGCGGTGCGGCTGGCCGACGCCGGTGTGCGGATGCGGGCCGCGTTCGAGGTGGAGTGGTTCGTCGGGAAAACCGCTGACGACCCCGTACCAGCGACGACCGGCCCGGCATACGGGATGACCCGGGTCGTCGAGCTGTCGGACTACGCACGGGATCTGTTGGACGCGCTGGCCGCGCAGGACGTCGCGGTCGAGCAGTTCCACCCCGAGTACGCCTCCGGCCAGCTGGAGCTGTCGGTGGCTCCGGGCGATCCGGTGGCCGCCGCCGACATGGTTGTGCTCGTGCGCCAGACGATCCGGGCGGTCGCAGGCCACCACGGGCTGCGGGTCTCGTTCGCCCCCATGGTCGCCGCCGGGCAGGTGGGTAACGGTGCGCACCTGCACTTCTCGCTATGGGACGGGGAGCGGAACCTCTTCGCCGGAGGTGACGGCCCGTACGGCATGACGGCGCGCGGCGAGTCGATCCTGGCCGCCCTGCTCGACCGGATGCCCGCGCTCGTTTGCGTCACCGCGCCGAGCGTGGCGAGCTACCTGCGTCTCGTACCGCAGCGGTGGGCCGGCGCCTTCCAGTGCTGGGGCAGGGAGAACCGGGAAGCCGCCCTGCGGTTTGTGACCGGCGTGACCGGAGCCCACGACACCGCCGCCAACGCCGAGCTCAAGTGCTGCGACCCGGCGGCCAACCCGTACCTGGCCGTCGGCGCCGTCTGCGCCGTCGCGGCGCATGCTCTCGACGCGGGTTTGAAACTGCCGGCCGAGGTGACGGTCGACCCGGCCGCGCTACCTGAGCCTGAGAGACCGCCCCGGCTACCCGACTCGCTCCCGACGGCCATCGCCCGTTTGGAGCGCGACGACCTGCTGCGGGAGGCGATGGGGGAGGAGCTGTTCGAGGCGTTCCTCGCGGTACGCCGCGCCGAGGCGGAGACTTTCGGCGACCGCGAACCCGAGGAGGTCGTCGCGGCGACGCGGTGGGTGTACTAACTGGTGCCGGTGGGTACCGGTGGCGTCATGGCCGTGCGCAGCGAGACGGCGGACCACCGCCGCCTGCCGTCGAAGGCGTCCGGATTGTTGTTCGGGGTGGGCCTGGGCGGCTTTATCGACGGCATCGTTTTGCATCAGATCCTCCAGTGGCACCACATGGTGAGCCACGTAGCGGAGTACCCGCCGACCACGGTCGCTGGCCTCGAGGTGAACACCCTGGCCGATGGCTTCTTCCACGTGGCGACCTGGTTTTTTGTCCTGGCTGGCTCGATCACCGCCCTCAAGGCGTGGCGCGAAGGTCGGTTGGCGCCGAGTTGGTCGTTCCACTTCGGCTTGGGGCTGATGGGGTGGGGCATCTTCAACGTGGTCGAGGGCCTCATCGACCACCAGATTCTCGGCATTCACCACGTGCGTGACGACCTGGGTGCACCGCTGTCCTGGGACATCGGATTCCTGGTGTTCGGCCTACTCCTGATCATGGGCGGATGGATGCTGTACAAGCGCGGCCTCGCCGCGATGCAGCGCCGCACACCCCCGACAGCGGCTTGAGTCGAGACCCTGCGACGCGCTCATCAGCCGCTGCTGGGGTTCCGGGCGTAGCCGATGGGGCGGAACACCGGCCGGCGCTACCAGTGCGCGGGGCGCGTGAGCCGCGGGGGCAACCTGGTGGCGGCGTCCCCCTTGGCCGCGTTGACCTGGGCCTGGGTGAGGAAGATGCTTCCGGTGAGGTCGGCGCCGCGAAGGCTTGCGTCGCGGAAGTCCGCCCCGATCAGATCAGCGGCTCGCAGGTCGGCACGGGTGAGATCGGCCGCGATGAGGTAGGCGCCGCGCAGGTTCGCACCCCGCAGGTTGGCGCCCTTGAGACTCGCCCCGATGAGATCCGCGCCCCGGTGGTTCTTCTTGCGGCCCGGGACGGTGGCCCGTACCAGTTCGCTGGTGCGTAGCAGCAGGGTATTGATCTCTTGGCGCAGCGACGGCACGTCCACCGCGGCGAGCGTTTCGGCGCTGCTGCGGGTGAGGCGGTCGGTGTCGTTCAACGCGCGGCGAAGATCGCCGTGGAGGGGGCGGGCCGGCGGTAGCGTCAGCGCTTCGGTCAGGTACCAGAGCAGCTCGTGGAGCTGCCGCATGATCGGAAACACGTCGAACATCCGCCGCGCGGTCTGCGGGTCCTGCCGCCAGTCCTGCCCGCCGAAGGTGAGCTGGGAGACCTTCTGCCCCGCGCCGAAGCAGTCGAAGGCGGTGCAGCCGGGGAAGCCCCGCTCGCGCAGGTGGGCGTGGATACCGCAGCGGAAATCAGCCTGCAGGTTCACACACGGCCTGCCGGCGTCCTTGTCGATCGCGAAATCGGCCGAGGCGGTGAAGGGCAGCGCGACGCAGCACAGTCCGAAGCAGCGTGCGCAGTCGGCTCGCAGACCGAGACCGTCATCGTCGTTGGACGGGGATGGGCGATTGTGGGACAACTTCCGTGATCTCCTGCCGCAACCTCTGGCTAAGAACCCATTGTCCCGATCGTTTGCGATGGATGGGCCGGCGCACCCCCGCCTCAGGTCCGGTACGCCCGTCGCTGTGATCTCAACCGGCTGTGATCTCAACCGGCCGCGATCTCAGCCGGCCGCGATCTCAACCGGCTGTGATCTAAACCGGCTGTGATCTCAACCGGCCGCGATGTCGGCCGCGGCGACGGCCTCCAAAGCGCCTGACCGCAGCCGTTCGTCACCGCGCACGCGCCAGTTCAGCTCGAGGTGGATGAAGACGGTACCGAGCCGCTCGGCCGTCAGCGCCTGGACGTTGCCGATACCTTCCAGGCGGCCGCGGCTGTCCTGCCAGGACTGGCAGGTGGCCAGCCCGATCCGGCGCAGCCGGTCGGTGACCCGCACCGCAGCGGGGGTCGCGGTCGTGGTGCCGGTCGAGATGACCGCGTCCAGGCCAGGGAGGCTGCGGTCCGCGAAGCCGTGCAGTTGGACCTGGGGCAGGCGCCGACCGGCAGCCCCGGCGGCCAGGGCGTTGAACAGCGACCGGTCGTTGTGCGCCACATCCGCCGCGCCGCCGGCCGCCCTCCGGTGCGCGCCGGCCATCAGCAGGACAGAGCCGGGTACGAGCCGGAAGAGCCGGGCGCCCATCCGCTCCGTACGAAGGTCGGAGTTGGGGTGCGGAACCTCGACAACCACGCGCGCCGGCATGGACAGGTCGACCAGGACGACCCCCCACGCTCCGCCAACATACATCGCGTACGGGCGGCCGGTGGCGGCGTCGATCTCTTCCCCCCGTGAGAAGCCGAGCCGGGTCAGGGCGGAAGGGGTGGACTGTGGCGCGACAGGATGGTTCGTGGCTGTGTGACCTGCGCCTGTGTGCGCCCTGGCGAGGTGGCCCCTAGCGAGGTGGCCCCTGGCGAGGTGGCCCCTGGCGATGTGGTCGATGGCGATCATCGCCAGCCGCCGCTCGGCCGGCCAGGGATCCCGGTACGGCGCAGCCGGGCGGAGCCGCGCCGCGAAGCCAGCGAAGCGCTCCTCCAGGTCAGCGACCATTGGCGAAAGCCTACGCCGGGCGGGAAGCCGAACGCGGGCGTGGGTTCGACGGTATGGGTTCGCTGGCTCCCCGACCAACGGAGAGCTGCTGAATGATCAGTTGCTGACGGGTGGGTCTGCGGGGGGAGCGGACGGAGCGGCGCTCGGCGACTCCGTCGGGACGGCGGTCGGGCCGGGCGCGGGCGGCGGCACAGGGGCGGCGGTCGGCGTCGGGACGGCGGTCGCGGCCGGCGCAGCTGGCGACGGGGTGGGCCGGCTGGTGGTGGGAGTGGGCGCCGGCGCGGAGACCGCGGTGCTGGCCCGTACGGGAACCGCTGGCCGGGCCGCAGTCTGGCTGGACGGCGTGGGCGTGGTGGTGGACGGGTTCGCCACGGGGGCCATGGGAGCACCCGTCTGCTCCGCCCTGTCGGCCGGACTGGTGCCGGCAGGCCGGGACAGGCCGACCAGGCCGCCGAACGCGGCGAGCCCGAGCACGACAGCCGCCGCGACACCGGCCACGCCGAGTACGGCGGCCAGGCGTGGACCCCGGCGAAGTCGGCTCGGCGGCTGGGTGAGAAGTGCGGGCAGGTCCGGCGTGGTGGGCGGGTCGAGTTCCGCGGGTTGAACGGTGGAGGCGGCCACCGCAGGCCCTAGCGTCGCAGTGCCTTGAGCCGCAGACCGTTGAGCCGCAGACCCTTGAGCCGCAGACCCTTGAGCCGCAGACCGTTGAGCCGCAGACCCTTGAGCCGCGGCGACTCCGGCCGCAGCCGACGCAGCCGTCACTGAGCGAGCCGCGGCCGGCCCGGTCCTGGGTGCACCGGTCCTGGCTGATGGAACCACGGCCCACTGAATCGCGCCTGACCGAATCGCGTTCGGATTGGCCGTCACGGCGCGGGCGGTGGCGGCGAACGCGGCGGCGGTGGGGTACCGGTCGGCCGGGTTCTTGGCCAGCGTGCGGGCGACCAGCATCTGTACCCGGGGCGGTATGTCGCCCGGCAACGGTGGCGGTGGGTCGGACACATGCTGGAGGGCGATCTCCAGCGGGGTCTCACCGTTGAACGGTGGATGGCCGGCCAGGCAGTGGAAGGCCACGGCCCCGAGCGCGTAAATGTCGGTGGCGGGGGAGACCGGGTGGCCCGAGGCCTGCTCGGGTGCCATGTACATGGCGGTGCCGAGAATAGCGTTGGCCGTGGTGATCTGCGTCACGGCCGGTGAACGCGCGACTCCGAAGTCGACGAGCTTCACCGCCCCGTCCGGCTGGACCAGCAAGTTTCCCGGCTTGACGTCTCGGTGGATGATTCCGTGCATGTGGGCGGCGTGCAGCGCGTCGGCGGCCTGTGCCACTACGGACATGGTCTCGGCGACCGACAGCCGCCCCGAGTCGACGATCCGCCGGGACAGCGGATCGCCGTCCACGTACGCCATCACCAGGTACGCGATGTTACCGCCCGTGTTCAGGGCGCTACGGCCGTAGTCGTAGACGTTGACGACGTTCGGGTGGGTCAGGGCGGCCATCATCCGGGCCTCTGAGCGGAACCTGGTGTCGAAATCCGGATCTTTCACCAGAGCCGGGCGCAACACCTTGACCGCGACAGTTCGGGTGAGCGAGACGTCGGTGGCCCGCCAGACCTCGCCCATACCGCCGTCAGCAATGGGCTCATCTAAGCGGTAGCGGCCCCCGAGCACGTCCCCTGCACACAACACACGCCATCTGTACCCAGTCGTACAGGCAACTATGCACAAACTTGGACGTGCTGAAGATCACTCGGCCCGCTGTGGAGCACCGAGCGGGCCGGTGCTCCGCAGCGGCCCGCAGCCTTAACCAGGCGCGGTCCTAACCAGGTGTAGCCGTAGCCCAGTCGGGTAGCGGGCCCCCGTTCGGGAAGGGGCGTCAGTTCGGTGGCGCTCCAGCTCGGCAGTGCTGTCGGTAGTGCTGTCGGTAGTGCTGTCGGTAGTGCTGTCGGTAGTGCTTCAGCCCCGCAATGTATCCGCTCGGTTAGGAGCCGAACATGGTCGAACGCGACCCGATTCTGAAAGCGATGTACGACACCGGCCTCGCCGCGTGGTTCGGCGGCTCGCTGATGGGGGTGGTGGGCCTCAACGGCGCGGCCGCGGAGGCCAGGGATCCACGCGAACGGCTGCGTATCTCCTCCATCGGCTGGGACCGGTGGACCCCGCTCAACGCGGCGGCGATCGGAGCGCACCTGATCGGCGGGGTGGGCATGAGGATGTCGGAGCGCCGGCCCGGCGGCGATGAGGAAGGCCCTCCGATGAAGAACCTCAAGACCTGCCTCAGCATCGCCGCGCTGGCGGCGACCGGCTACAGCCGCTGGCTGGGAATAAGAATGGAGCGAGCTCGCGAGGCTCCGGTCGCGGGTGTTACCGAGCCGAGCGGCGAAGTTCCCGAAGACGTGCGTGAGGCACAGCAGAGGCAGCGGATCGTACAGTGGACGATCCCTGTCCTCACGGGCGCGCTCATCGTCGTGAGCTCCATAGCGACCGAACTGGAAAAGCCCCGCGGACCTGTCGGCACCGTCGGCACGCGGGCGGCCCGGGCGCTCATGCCGTTCGGCTAGCGCCTGCTGGAGGTGGCGGTCTCCGAGGCGGGCATTTCCCAGCTAGATATTTCGCAGGCGGATATTTTCCCAGGCAGAGTCATCTCCGCGTGGATGGCTGAGCCCGTTCCCGTACCCCTGGCGGGGGACGGCGGTGTTACGCCGTGCTCCGCTTCGCCGATAGGGCTGTTGTAGGGCGATGCGCATCGATTGCTCGATGCGCCGGGGCGCGGGCGAAGGGTAGAGCCGCCATGACCAGAGCTGCCACGACCAGACCTGCCGCGGCCAGAATTACCGTAACGAGAACAGCCTCGAGTAAAGCCGCCGTAGCCAGGGCCTTCGTCCCGCTTGTGGTTGTCGGCCTCGTCGCGGCCGGTGCGGCACAACCGGCCGGCGCTGCGGTGTTTAGTTCCGTGGTGTCTAGTTCCGCGGTGCCTGACCCGTCGGTACTGTCGGCCAACTGCGCGCCCTACCCGGGCGGAACTACGGTCTGCTCGGCCCAGGTGCCCAGCTTTGACGGTTCACCGCTTGATGTGGACGTCACCTTGCCGATGGCCGGTACCGGCTCCCGGCACCCACTGATCGTACTGATGCACGGCTTCGGTAACAACAAGCACGAGTGGCAGTCCACCTCGGACGAGGCCGACGTGGCCGACAAGTACCACTGGAACAGTCACTGGTTCGCGAAGCACGGCTACTACGTGCTCACGTACACCGCCCGCGGTTTCAAAGACAACGGCCCGACCGCAAGTTACCAGCCGGCAACGCCGGCCGGAACGGCGCCGAACTGCCTGCCCCCGGGCGGTTCGGCGTGCCTGCCGTCCGGCACGATCCGGGTCAAGAACAAGGACGTCGAGATCCGCGACACCCAATGGCTCGCGGCGCTCACCGCCCGGGCATTTACCGACATCAACCGCGACCAGGTCGCCGTCAGCGGTGGTTCGTACGGCGGTGGGGAGAGCTGGCTGCAGGCCGCTGAGCAGGCCGCCCGTCCGTACTGGGCCGACTTCCCAGAGCTGCCGCGACTGCGCCTGCAGGTCGCGGTACCAAAGTACCCGTGGACCGACCTGGCGTACTCGCTCCTTCCCAACGGGCACGGGCCCGATCTCTACTCCTCTTCCCAGGGCGCGCCGGACACCCTCGGCGTGGGCAACCCGATCGGGGTCGCCAAGACCAGTTACATCAACGGCCTGTACGCGCTCGGCACCACCAACGGCGTCTTCGACGAAGGCTCCCCCGGGCCGCAGACGAACGGCCCCGAGCCGTACACCGCCTGGCTGAACCGGATGGCCGCGGGGGAGCCGTACAGCGCCCCCGGCCGCGTCGACGATCCCGTCGTCGGGCAGCTTCGCACCAGCTTCAGCGGCTGGCACTCCGCGTACTATCAGCCCGGCTGGCGTATCGGAAAGGCCGCGGGCCGGGAGCCGGCCGTGTACTCCATCTCCGGCTGGACCGACGACCTGTTCCCGGCGGTCGAGTCGTTCCGGATGTACAACTACCTCAAGTCGCTCGACCCGCGCTGGCCGGTGGCGGTCGCCGTCGGCGACCTGGGGCACTCGAGGGCGCAGAACCCGCCGGCCGTCTGGCAGGCGGTCAACGCGCAGGCGTGGAGGTTCCTGCAGGACCACATTACCGGCAGTCATCCACAATGGACGTCTGTCACGAGCTTCCCCACCGTGTGCGGCGGTAATCCAACCACTGCCGGCCAGATCTTCGCGCCGACCCCGGAGAGCCTCGCCCGTGGCCGGTTGACCGTCGACTACAACGGCACGGCAGTACTGGCCCCTACCGCCGGTGCGAGTGACCCGAACGGCCCCGCCGCCGACGCGGTGGCCGGCGTTAACCCCGTTCCCGGCGGGGACGGCTGCCGCACCTCGCCGGGTCCGGTCCCGCCTGATGGGTACTCCGCGGTCTCGGCGCCACTGCCCGCCGCGCAGACCTTCGTCGGTATCGGATACGCCCAGGCCGAGTACACGGCCGTGCCACCGCTGTCCACCGCCGTGCTCGCCGCGCGTGTGTGGGACGTCAAGCCAGACGGCACCGCCGTACTGGTCAGCAGAGGCGTGTACCGGTTCGACTTCAACGGATACGACGCGACCACGGGCACGGTACGGGTGCCGCTGTACGGCAACCACTGGGCGTTCCCGCAAGGTGACCGGATCCGGCTGGACCTGGTCCAGGTGGACCAGCCGACCTTCCGGGCACCGAACCCGGGTGTGACCAGCCCGCTGGAGCTTTCCGGCACCCGGCTGGTGCTGCCGGTACGCGAGACCGGCGAGACCACGGTTCGGTAGGGGCGGAAGAGACGCGTACGAGTCCCGCAGGGCCCGCATCCCTCAGGACCCGGGCGGGCCGAACCACGGGTTGTCGACCCGGGAGAAGTGGTGGTCGGCGATGTGGTTGAGGATCCGCCTCGCGTCCCGGAATCTGTCGGCGACCTGCGACACGACGGCAAGTTGTGCGGTCGCTACCGGCGCCAGCTCGGATGCCAGGCGGTACCAGCGCTGGCCGAGATGCTCCAGGAGCTGGATCGGCGGCGCCGTCAGCAGGCCGCTCTCGTCGTCCTGCGCCAGCCCGGTGGCCCGCAGTAGCCGCGCCGTGTCGAACGGCCCGAATGCGTACAGCTGGGCGTAGTCGGGAAACACCCCGGTCAGGAACAGCGAGACGTCCCCTAGCCGCCGGTACGCGCCAGGACGGTATGCGCGCGGTGTCTGCTCCGCGAGCTGGGCCAGCCGGAGCGGGTCGAGCTCGCTGTACCGCTGTGAGCGCCATCCTCGAGCCGTACGCGTCCAGTACCGGCCACTGGCCACGCGTACGAACGAAGCCAGCAGCTCGGCCAGGAACAGCCGGCGCATCGGATCGATCAGGAAATCCCGGAGCCGTGGGGCGTCGAACACCGGTACCCGCTGGCGGGGCGCGGAGCGCTCGGCCAGGAACGGGGCGACGGAGATCTCCCTCGCGGCCTGTTCGACCGCGACCAGGAACGTGAAGAACGGGGAGATCCCGATCAGGCCGGCCGGATCCGGCCCGTACACCCGGTCGAACAGCTCCGGGTGATCGAACAGATCCAGTACGGTCTCAGGCTGCCCGCGCAGCTCACCCGCGCGCTCGGTGTCCATGCCGATCCAGGCGGACAGGACCTCGAGGTCCGCGTCCGTGAGGTGCTCGAGATAGCCTCTGCCGGCACCCTCCCGGTCCACGTTTCCACGTTATGCCCGGCCGTACTCTGGCTCATCAGTGCCCTGGCTCCCGGGCTCGCTGCCGTTCTTCGCTGCCGCTCTTCTCTGCCGTTCTTCGCTGCCGCTCGCCTCTTCCGCCGTGGGACTGGTGGTGGGGGCGTCCCACGAGGGCGCCCCGCCATCGGGTGGGCGCCGAGCAAGCCTGTCCGTGTCGCCGATGCTGGTGATACACGATCTTGGCTAGGTTCGTTCGGCTAGGTGGGCCGTGGCCAAAAACACCTGGTACGGCGGCCGGCAAGGAGATCAAGATGGGGCACATGCTGGGCATTACCAACATCTGGACGTACGTGATCGGGACCGTCGCGATCGTCCTGCTGCCGGGGCCGAACTCGATGTTCGTGCTGTCGGTGGCGGCCCGCCGGGGCGTGCGCGCCGGATATGCCGGCGCGTGCGGCGTGTTCATCGGCGATGCCGTACTGATGACGCTGTCTGCGGCCGGGGTCGCGTCGCTGCTGCGCGCCGAACCGGCGCTGTTCACGGTAGTCAAGTACGCCGGCGCCGCGTACCTGTGCTGGATAGGTATCGGGATGCTGCGCGGGGCGTGGCGCCGCTGGCGGCGTCCAGTCGAGCCGGCCGATGAGCCCGCGGCCAGCATACGGACGGCCGAGGAGCGCAGCCCATTTCGCCGCGCCCTGGTGATCAGCCTGCTCAATCCGAAGGCGACCCTGTTCTTCGTCTCGTTCTTCATCCAGTTCGTTCAGCCCGGGTACCCCCACGCCTGGCTGTCGTTCCTGGTTTTGGGTGCGATCGCCGAACTTGTGAGCGCGGCGTATCTGACTACGCTGATCTTCACCGGCAGTTACCTGGCCACCCAGTTTCGCCGCCGGCGGAAGTTGGCCACCGCGCTGACGACCGGTGTTGCGGCCGTCTTCGTCGGGTTCGCGGTCAAGCTGGCCACCGCTTCGCTCACATAGACGGTCACTTGGACGCGGGGAAGTCCAGGTCGTTAAGCACCTTCGGTGGGTCACACGTCGGCTGGGACGCGCGCATTGACTGGGCGGGGAGCGGCGATGGTTTCCGGGCGCCCTCACTGGCGTCGGTGGTAGCGGTTGCGTTGGGGCTTTTGCTCGGGGTCGATGTAGGTGGGTGGGGTGAATTCGGGGAGTCCGTCGCCGGGGTTGATGCGGACCTGCCACGGGCTGTGGTGGACCTGCCGGTGGTGGTAGCCGCAGAGCAGGACGGCGTTGTCGAGGCTGGTGGTTCCGCCGTCTGTCCAGTGCACGATGTGGTGGCCGTCGGTCCAGCGGGGTGGGCGGTCGCAGCCGGGGAACGCGCAGCCGCGGTCGCGTAGGACGAGGGCGCGGCGCAGGGGTCCTTTGATCAGGCGTTGTTCGCGGCCGACGTCGAGGACCTGGCCGGCGCTGCCGAGTACGGCGGGGAGCAGGGCGGCGTCGCAGGCCAGCCGGCGGGCGGCGGTCGCCGGCAGCGACGAGCCGTCGTCGAGGGTCGCGGTCCCGACCTGCTGGCGCAGCGTGTCGATGCCGACGGTGACCACGACCTGGGGGCGGTCGCCGCCGTTGGCGGGCAGCTCGCCGCAGGCCAGCGCGATCCGGCATACCTCGACGAGGGCGTCGACGCGTCGCTGGCCGGGGGTGCGCACGTCGGGCTCGCCGGCTGACGGTCGGGGCGCGGACAGCGGGTCGATCGCGGCGCGGAGTTGGGCGGCGGATTCGCGGTCGAGCCAGCCGGAAAGCCGGACTCGGTTGTCGCCGGGCACCTCACTCAGGCGCAGGTCGCGGCCGTGGAAGGCGCGTTCCTCGGCGCGCTCCATCGCCTGCCGGGCCCGCGCCTCGGCCTCGTCGGGGGCGACGACCTCGAGGATCCGGGTGCCCAGGGTCTTCAACTGCTGCGGGCCGAACGTGGCCGCGTCGTCGACCAGGCGCTTCTCCGCGGCCGCGCGGTGCTCGGCCGGCAGGACCGCGACGGCCTTGGCGATCTCGTCGGCCTGCTCGACGTTGATGTCACCGTCGGCCAGGGCGTCGGCGGTGACCGGCAGGTCACGCTCGAGCGCGGCGGCCAACCGCACCAGCCGGAGCGCGGTCTCCTTCTTGACCCGGTAGCGATCCCGCAGCCACGCGGCCGTGTTCGGCGCGCCCTGCCCGGCCGCGACCGCCCGACCATCGACTTCCCGGACCACTCGCAGCGAAAGCTCGATCACGCCCTGAAGGTGCGCCTGCAGGCCGTCGAGGAAGTCCACCAGACCGGCCTCTGCCAAGGCGTACACCGGCACCGCCCGACCCTCCTCGAGCCCGCGATCCAGCGACGCCAACGCACCGTCCACGAACGACAAACTACCGACGCGGTACGACACTTCGATTCGAACGTTTGTCCTATCTTGCTGAGGGCGTATATCGGTGCGCCCGATGCGCAGATCATGTACGGGTGTCGTCATGAGCGGGCGGCACGAACGGCAGTCGTTCGCCGACATGGTGTCCCCGAGGACGGCTCACCCAGTCGCGCCTTGGACCTCGTTCTCATCGGACGTCCGCTCTACGAGGTCGCCGCGGCCCTCGTCTTCGTCGACGGGGACCTGGTGCACGAGCGCGCCTGATCAACCGGAGAGCGCGCGCCGCAGGGCCGGGGCGGTCTCTTCAGGGGCGGTGGGGTTGACGGCCACCCCGGTGGCGAGCTCGAGCCCACCACGCGTGGTCACTCGCGGATAGATGGCGACGTGCCACCGGTACCAGTCGCGTGCGGTAGGGGTATCGGTCGGGCCGGAATGGAAGACCAGGTTGTACGCCGGGTCGTCCAGCACGGTGGCGAGGCCGGTCAGCACGCGGGGCAGTACCCGGGCCATGGCGGCGACGGCATCGTCGGAGGCGCTGGCGAGATCCGGGCTGTCATCGGCTGGCAGCAGCATCGTGTGGTGGGGCACGGCCGCGGCGTACGGCTGCCAGACCAGTACGCCCTCGGCGTCGCTGACCACCCGCGTACCCTCCCGGCGCTCGGCCGTCGCGAGGTCGTCGTGCAGGCAGCGCCCCGTCTGTTCGTAGTGTTCGCGAGCGCGCCGCCACCGGCGGACCAGGGCGGGCGGCGCCTGGTCGAGCGCGACGATCTGGCTATGCGGATGGGCCAGCGAGGCGCCGGCCCGCGCGCCGTAGTTGCGGAAGACGCTGATGGCGGCCGGCTGCCGCGCGGCGAGCGTGCGGCAGCGCTCGCGCATTGCGAACAGGACGTCCGCCACCTCGTCCGGCGTGCCGAACCGCAGGTCCCAGTCGTGCCGGGCGGACTCCACCACGACCTCGTGCTGGCCGGTGAAGGGGAGCGCCGGTTCGGAAACCAGCTCGTCGTCGGTGGCGACCAGGGCGTACAGGTTCGGGAAGACCCGTACTCGCCAGGTGTCCGCCCCGGCCGGCACCCGCAGCACCTCCGGCGGCGTCATCGCCTCGTTGCCCGGGCAGAACGGGCACGGCACCGGTCCGCCCGGTCGGTCGACCGGGCGCGCGGACCGCCGGGGCGCGATGACGTCCCATTCACCGGTTTCGGGATCGACGCGGGTTTCTACCATGCGGCAGCCATATTCTCTCGGTGGAGATCCTGTCGGTGCCGCTACGGCGTGACGGCAAGGAACAGGAAACCACCGAAGATCATAAGGTGTACTGCTGCCTGCAGGACGGTAGCGCGGCCGGGCGCCACGGTCAGCACGGTCACGACCACGGTGAGCGCGAGCAGCACCATCTCCTTGGGTCCGAGCCCGAGCACGAGCGGGCCGCTCAGCCAGATCGACGCGACGGCAATAGCGGGGATGGTCAGGCCGATGCTGGCCAACGCCGACCCGAGAGCCAGGTTGAGGCTGGTCTGGAGTCTGTTACGCGCAGCGGCGCGGACAGCTGCCGCCGTCTCCGGCAGCAGCACCAGCAGCGCGATGCACACTCCCACAACTGCGCGAGGTGCGCCCACGGCCGCGACCGCGCCCTCGATCGCGGGTGAGGCCGTCTTCGCCAGCCCCACGACCGCGACCAGGCACAGCATGAGCAGCCCCAGGCTCAGCAGCGCCGTGCGCGCACCGGGCCGCGGCGCGTGGGTGTCTTCCGGACGGGCTCCGCGGTGTTCGGAAGCGTCCGGGCCCGTCTCGACCGGTAGGAACTCGACCGGTAGGAAGTAGTCACGGTGACGGACCGTCTGTACGAAGACGAAGACTCCGTACAGGGTCAGGGACGCGATCCCCGCGAAGGCCAACTGCGCACCGGAGTACGTGGGCCCCGGTGTGCTGGTGGTGAACGCGGGGAGGACCAACGCCAACGTGGCCAACGCCGTCAGCGTCGCCAGGGCGGCGGTGGTCCCCTCCACCCGGAACTCCAGTTCGTAGTGTCGAAGCGCTCCCACAAGCAAGCACAGCCCGACCACCCCGTTGCACACGATCATGAACGCGGCGAACACCGTGTCGCGAGCGAGCGACGACGCTCCCGCACCGCCGGCCGACATGAGCATCAGGATCAGGCCGACCTCGATGACGGTGACCGCCACGGCCAGGATGAGCGTCCCGAACGGCTCTCCGACCCGGTGGGCCACCACCTCCGCATGGTGGACCGCGGCCACCACCGCCGCTATCAGCGTCACGGCGACCAGACTCAACGTGACAAGGCCAAACGGCACTCCGGCGCCGAGGTGGCGTCCCCACGTGAAGGCCAGCACCAGTACAGCCGTCGGCGGCACGGCGATTGCCCATCGGGGGACCGGTACCACCACCGTTTTCACCATGCCACCCACACTAGGCAGCCTCGGCTCGGCAGCCGGCAGGCTCACCGATGCGTTCCTGGGCGCGTACGCGCTGGCGACCGAGGGCCAGGTAGCCGGCGAACCCGATGGCGAACGAGGCGGCGACGCCGAGGTTGGCGTACGCCCACGCGCCCGTCTTGCCGCCGAGCCCGACCACCGACAGCAGGTACCCCTGCCAGGACAGCCACGAGGCGAAGCCGTTCGTGACCAGGCCCCAGCCGACGGCGGTGCCGGCGACGACGAGCCCCACCGCCACCGGGTTGACCGCGCCGTAGCGGCCGGCCGGCTGGTAGAGCTCCGCGTCGGCGTACGCGGTCTTGCGCAGCGCCAGGTCGGCGAGGAAGACGCCGCACCAGCCGGCGATCGGCACCCCGAGCGTGATGAGGAAGCCCTGGAACGGGCCGAGGAAGCTGTCGGCGAGCCAGACGAGGTAGATCGTGCCGAGGATCATCAGCACCCCGTCGATGCCGGCCGCCACCCACCGCGGTACCCGCAAGCCCAGCGTGAGCAGCGCGAGCCCGGACGAGTAGATGTCGAGCACCGCGCCGCCGACGAGCCCGAGGACGGCGACGAGCGCGAACGGCACGAGGTACCACGTCGGCAGGATCGTGGTCAGTGCGCCGATCGGGTCGGCGGCGATCTTGCCGTTGAGGTCGGCGTCGGACGCGGCGAGCAGCAGGCCGAAGACCACCAGGACCACCGGCGCGACGCTCGCACCGAAGGTCGTCCACCCGACGACGCCCCGGCCCGACGCGGTGCGGGGTAGGTAACGGGAGTAGTCGGCACCGGAGTTCACCCAGCCCAGCCCGAAGCCGGTCACCGCCAGGATCAGGGCGCCGATGAACACCCCGGCGGACCCGCTCGGCGCCGACGACACCTTCTCCCAGGAGACGTGGCCGGCGGTCAGCACGACGTAGCCGACCGTCAGGACGGCGGTCGCGATCGTGATGATGCTCTGCAGGCGCATGATGGCGTCGAAGCCGAGGACCCCGGCGAGCACGACGATCAACGCCACGACGAGGAACGCGATGATCTTGGTCGCGATACCGCTGCCCCAGCCGAGCCGGTCGAACACGGTCGCCGTGGCGAGCGTGGCCAGCGAGCAGAGTACGGTCTCCCACCCGACGAGCAGGATGTAGCTGAGGGTCGCCGGCAGCGCGTTTCCGCGTACGCCGAACGCGGCCCGGCTGAGGATCATGGTGGGCGCGGAGCCTCGCTTGCCGGCCAGCGAGACGAAGCCCACGAGTAGGAAAGAGACGACGGTGCCGAGCACTCCGGCGATCGTCGCCTGCCAGAACGAGACCCCGAAGCCGAGGAGGAACGAGCCGTAGCTGATGCCCAGTACGGCGATGTTCGCGGCGCACCACGGCCAGAACAGATCGCGCGGCTTGCCCTTGCGCTCGGACTCGGCGATGACGTTGATGCCGTTGGCCTCGACGGCCAGGCCGCTGCCTCCCGACCCCAACGGCTGAGTGCCCGTGGAGCGAGCGTCCGTGGTCATGCGGTTCCCCTTGTATCGGAGTCGGTGGGTTGCTTCGGGGCGGCCAGCGCCTGTTCGAGGACCGTGCGGATGACGCCGCCCAGCGTGCCGGCGGACGCCTCGGCCGCGGCGACGACCGCGGCCGGGTCGATCGGCTCGCCGTACGTGTCGGCGCCGGTGACCTTCTCGATCGCGCTGACCACGGACAGGCCGAGCAGTTCCAGCCCGGCCTCGCGGGCGGCGATCGCCTCGATCACGGTGGACATGCCCAGGACATCGGCGCCGAGCGTCCGGTACGCGCGCGCCTCCGCCGGCGTCTCGTAGTGCGGCCCCGGCAGGAAGGCGTAGACACCCTCCGCCAGGGTCGGCTCGGCGTCGAGCGCGAGGCGCCGCAGTCGCGGGCTCCAGCACTCCGACAGGTCGACGAAGCGCGGCCCGCGCAGCGGTGACGTACCGGAGAGGTTGAGGTGGTCACGGATGACGACCCCGGTGCCGAGGCCCCACTCCGGGCGCAGGGTGCCGTTGGCGTTGGTGAGTACCGCGATACGGCAGCCGCTCGCCGCGGCGACGCGTACGGCGTGCGCCACGGCATCGACGCCGCGCCCCTCGTACAGATGGGTGCGCCCGAGGAAGCACAGCACGCGGGTGTTGCCGACGACGGGAATGTTGAGGTCGTAGGAGCGTACGAGGCCGACGTGGCCGTCGGCGACGGGCTGGTGGAATCCGGGTAGGTCCACCATGGCCAGTTCGGCCGCCGGCTCCCCGAACGCGTCGGCGGCGGGTACCCAGCCGCTGCCCAGGACGACCACGGCGTCGTGGCGCCGGCAGGACGTCGCCTCCGCCAACACCGCCGCGGCGTCGGCGGCGAGCTCGAACGGATCGCGCTCGTTCGACGTGCGCAGGCGCGGCACGCGTACCTCCTCGTCGCTGGCCGCGGCTAGTCGCAGCTAGTTGACAGCATGACTACTTGACAGTCTGATCATGATCAGATTCTGTGTACTGGACATGTGTGTACCGGTCAAGCAGCAACGTTCGGTAACCGGGGTAAGTCCGTGAGCGAGATGACTCCGTGAGCGAGATGACTCCGTGAACGAGATGACTCCGTGAGCGACCGGTACGACCGGGCTCGCGGGGCGCTGGTTGGGCTGGCGCTCGGCGACGCCCTCGGGATGCCGACCCAGCTGCTTCCGCGCCAGTGGATCGTGGAGCGCTACGGCGCGCTCACGGGGTTCGTCGACGCTCCGGACTGCAACGAGATCAGCCGAGGTACGCCCGCCGGGCGGGTGACCGACGACACCGACCAGGCCCTGATCCTCGGTCGGCTGCTGGTCGAGGGGGACGGCCGGGTCGACCCCCGGCGACTGGCCGACGAGCTGCTGAGCTGGGAGGCCCGGATGGTGGACCTGGGGTCGGCGGACCTGCTCGGCCCGTCCACCCGCCGCGCCCTCCAACTCCTCGCAGAAGGCGCGCCGATCGACGCGAGCGGCCGGTGGGGAGACACCAACGGCGCCGCGATGCGCGTCGCGCCCGTCGGCATCGCGTACCCACCGGCCCCGATCGATCGCCTCGTCGACGCCGTCGCCGATGCCAATCGCGTCACCCACGACACCACCGTGGCCAACGCGGGAGCCGCCGCCGTGGCCGCAGCTGTCAGCGCCGGGATCGACGGCGCCACGCCGGCCGAGGCGATCCGGCTCGGCATCGAGGCGGCCCGGCTCGGCGCGGCGCGCGGGAGTTACATCCCGGGCGCCGACGTGGCGGCGCGGATCGAGTGGGCGTGTGACCTTGTCGCTGGCAACGTGGCTGGCAACGTGGCTGGCAACGTGGCTGGCAACGTCGCTGGGCGCCCAGACCCGCTGGACGTCATTTACCGGCTCGTCGGTACGGGCGTGGCGACCCAGGAGGCGGTACCGGCGGCGTTCGCCGTCGTCTCCCTGTATCCGGACGACACCTGGCAGGCCTGCCTCGCGGCAGCGAGCCTCGGCGGGGACAGCGACACGGTCGCGGCGATGGTCGGCGCGATCACTGGTGCCTGCCACGGGTACGCCGCCCTGCCCGGCGACGCGGTGGCCACACTGACTGCGGTGAATCAAGATCTCGCGAACCCTCGTCTCGGCATCGCCGCGCTCGCCGAGCGGCTGCTCGGCCTCCGGGACCGGTTGGGGGCCCGGTGACGCGCGCTGGGGGCGGCCCGGTGGCGCGCGCTGGGGGCGGCCCGGTGACGCGCGCGCCGCACCGACTCGTCCTCGTCGGCAGCGTCCTCGTCGACATCCTCATGCCCGTTCCGGCGCTGCCCGAGCGCGGCGGCGACGTACTGGCTTCGGACGCGGCAATCCAGGCGGGCGGCGGGTTCAACGTCCTCGCGGCAGCGCGCCGGCTGGGACTGCCCGCGGCGCTCGCCGGGCGGGTCGGGGATGGACCGTTCGGCAGGCTGGTCACCGCCGCTCTCGCCGCCGAGGGGATCGAGCGGCTGATGCCGGTGAGTACCGGTGACACCGGCGTCTGTGTCGGCCTGGTGGAGCCGGACGCCGAGCGTACGTTCGTCACGCGCCCAGGCGTGGAGTCGGAGCTGACCTCGGCCGATCTGGACGCGGTGGAGGTTCGCCCCGGCGACGCGCTCTACGTATCCGGCTACGACCTGTGTTATCCGGTCACCGGACCGGCGGTCGCGGCCTGGTGTGTCGATCTGGACGACTCGCTGCTCGTACTGGATCCGGGACCGCTCGCGGCGGAGATTCCGCCGCGGGTGCTCGATCCGGTCCTGGACCGGGTCGACGTCCTCACCCTCAACGAGCGCGAAGCCCGCCTGCTCACTGGCTACGAGGACTTGGGTGAGGTGGGCCGCGCCCTCCGCGACCGGCTCCACCCCGCGTGCACGCTCCTGGTACGCCAGGGTGCTCGTGGCTGCACCGGGTGGCTGCCCGGCCGCGGCGAGCCCGAGCAGGTGCCCGCCCCGGCCGTCGCGGCGGTGGACAGTACCGGCGCTGGCGATACCCATACCGGTGCCTTCCTCGCCGCGCTGGGGCTGCCGGGGTCGATGCTGCCGGGGTCGACGCTGCCGGGGTCGACGCTGCCGGGGTCGCTGCTGCCGGGGTCCGTGCTGGTGGCGGTGCGCGTCGCCAACGCCGCGGCGGCGCTCTCCGTGACACGCGCGGGCTCGGCGACGGCCCCGCAGCGCGACGAACTCGACCGACTGCTGGAGAGCTGGGGCGGCTAGCGGCTGGGACGGCTAGCGCCCGCCGCTGGGCACGGTGCCGGTGCACATTATGAAATCATAAACGTGAATTAATAATGGACTCGCGTCAGGCGGAAAAGTGGGCCCTGTCAGTCAAGTGTGAGGGCGTTGACGCGATCGACGCGGCGTCGCTAATCTCCCTGCCGGTACTTCATCGATCCGTATTTCATCGATCCGTATTTCATCGATCCGTATTTCATCGATCCGTATTTCATCGATCCGTATTTCATCGATCCGTATTTCATCGATCCGTATTTCATCGATGAAGTATCTCATTGCGCCGTGTCTCGGCACGCGGTTTTTCATTGCGGCATTCTGCAATGCACTATTCTTCATCGCACCGCGGCGATCGGAGGGGTCATGCTCAATGCGATGGTTGTCGGAGGGGTACTGCTATCTGTTCTTGTGTAACCGGTGTCGGTGCCGGAGGTGCCAGCTGCTCGGCCGCCGCCTGACAAAATTGTCATCGATGTCGTGACGGTCAATGGTTCCGGCTGTCCGGCCGGCACGGCCGCCGTCGCCGTCTCGCCGGACAACGCGGCGTTCACGGTCACCTACAGCCACTATCTCGCCCAGGTCGGCGTCGGCGCCAAGCCGACCGATTTCCGCAAGAACTGCCAGCTCAACCTGGCGGTACACGTTCCGCAGGGCTTCACGTACGCGATCGCGAAGGCGGACTACCGGGGCTTCGCGCACCTCGAGAACGGCGCCACCGGCCTCCAGCGGGCCAACTACTACTTCCAGGTCAGTCGCAGACAGCGTACGTCAACCATCCCTTTTCCGGACCGTACAACGACGACTGGCAGACGACAGATTCAGTGGATGTCCCTTCGCTGGTTTTCGCGCCGTGTGGTGAGCAGCGCTTCCTGAACATCAATGCCGAGCTGCGGGTGGCCGCGGGTGGGTCCGATTCCACGAAGACGACGAGCTTCCTGTCCATGGACTCGACCGACGGCAGCATCAGTACGATCTACCACTTCGCCTGGAAGAAGTGCGCGTAGTGCAGAGTTGCGCGAAGTGATGCATCGAGGGCGCCGACCCTCGATACATCACATTTTCTAAAGTGGCTGGCGTATGGCCCGAATGGTTTGGTTCGGGGGATGATCGGACCGGGTCCGCTTCTTTCCGCTACACGGGTCGTTAACGGGGCAGGCGACGGCGCGGTGTGCTCGGAGCAGGCGTGCGTCAGTCGCACGGCTTGGACACTCAGCTGGTCGTCTGCGAGGGGTATCACGCCCCACGTAGGGGCTCTAGAAGGGCGCGCCATGTCTGAAAGTCACGGATCGCAGGGTGTTTCCCGTCCGAGCGGCGATTCGATAGTCGGCGGGGGTTTCCCGGTCGGCCTTGGCGATGTACGTGGTCTCGTCGACGAAATTCCGCATATCGTCTGGTTGTCCGGGGCCAACGGGTCCACGGAGTACGTCAATCGTCGGGGTATCGAGTACAGCGGACTTCCGGCGGAGGCTAACTTCAACGGGGCCTGGGTCTCGTTCGTCCACGCCGACGACGCCGCCCGTGCGAAGGCCGCTTGGGAAGAGGCGGTCCGCACGCAGACGAGTTTCGAGCAGAGTTACCGGATCCGCCGCGCCGACGGCCAGTTTCGCTGGCACGACTGCCGGAGCGTGCCGGTGCGCGGGGCCGACGGTGCGGTCGTCCGGTGGGTCGGCACCGCGACCGACGTCGACGGCCAGAAGACGTTGGAGGAGAACCTGCGCCGGTCCGAGCGGCAGACCGCCGAGACGCTGACCCTCCTGGAGACGATGCAGGCGGCCGCGCCGGTCGGCCTCGCTTTCGTGGACCGGGACTTCCGGTACGCCCGTGTCAACGACACGCTCGCCGCGATGGCCGGCATGACCGTGGACGAGATGGTCGAGCGCCGGGTCGCGGAGGTCATTCCGGCGGCATGGCCCCAGGTAGAACCCTTTTACCGGCGGGTGCTGGACACCGGCGAGTCGGTCTTCGGCAGCAGCGGAACGGGTGCGTTCGGCACCGATCCGGGCCGCGTCCACTCGTGGCTTTCCAGTTACTACCCGGTGCGGGTCGACGGCGAGATCGTCGGCGTCGGGCTGATCGTGGTCGACCTGACCGAGCGCAATGACGCTGAAGCGTTCCGCGAGGTCGTCATGGAGAACATGGCTGAGGGGCTCTACACGGTCGACGATCAGGGGCGTACGACCTCCGTCAACCGTGCGGCGCTGGAGATGCTCGGGTGGACCGAGGAAGAGCTGCTCGGCCGGTCGATGCATGACCTCGTGCACTTCCAGCGGGCCGACGGTACGTCCATTCCGATCGGCGAGTGCCCCATGCTTACGGCTCACACCGAGGGCCGATCCATCCGGGTCGAGGATCAGATCTTCACCCGTAAGGACGGGTCCATGTTCCCGGTCGCCTACTCCTCGGCGCCGCTGCACGTGGGCTCCACCGCTGGAGGCGTGGTGGTGGTCTTCCGTGACATCACCGAGCAGCGCGAGCAGCAGCGGCGGGAGCTTGAGGAGCGCCACGAGCAGAAGCTGGAGTCGTTGGGTCGGTTGTCGGCCGGG
>NZ_JAATVW010000021.1 GCF_011947225.1 Planosporangium flavigriseum
AACCGGGGAGATCACCCGCAGCGTGGCCGAGGCCGCCACCGGCAGCACCGAGATCGCCACCAACATCTCCGGCGTCGCCGCGGCCGCGGCCACCACCACCGAGGGCGTCACCGAGTCACAGCGGGCGGCCGAAGAACTGGCCCGCATGAGCAACGAACTGCAGCAGGCCGTCGCGCGCTTCCGCGTCTAACCGCATCGAATATCGTCGACTCCCGCGCCATAACTGGCGCGGGGGTCGACGTTTTTCCGACGGGTCGCCCTGATTGTGTCTCCGCATGTCGAAAAGATCAGAAAAATGCGCGGCGCCCCTTGCCACCAAACCGGCGACAGGGGCGCCCGTACTGGCGCATCGCGCGTAGTACGCGAAATCGAAAACCACGGCAACGCGCCGAATATCCCCGGCGACTGTGCCGGCATTGTCGAAACCGCGCCGTCGGATCAATTCATTTTCCCTCGCACTCGTTTCACGACCGAGGCACGTGCGACTCACCCGCTATTTCGGAATTCACGCGGCATTCACCATGAGCGTGCCCACCGGCCCCGCCGGCACAACAAGCGCCGGATCGGCGTCGGAGTCATTCCGACGTGGTGAAATCGGCGAAGACAATCAGGTTGTCGCGATAGTTTCCCGAAAACCAGTCAAAACTTCCGCCGCAGGTGATGAGGCGAAGCCCCGGGCTTGCCGTAGGGCCGTAGACCTTCTCCGTGGGGAAGTGGTCCTTGGACACCTGTTCGGTGTGGTGCACCACGAACTGGGCGGTCGTGCCGTCCTGTCGGGTGACGAGGACCAGGTCTCCGGGGCGGATTTCGTGGAGCCGGAAGAAGATTCCGGGTTCGTTGTGCCCGTCCACATGGCCCAGGATCACGCTCGGCCCCATCTCCCCGGGGCTGGGGCCGAGCGCGTACCAGCCGGCCTGCATCGGGTTCGACAGCGGCGGCACCTGAACGGTCCGATCGGGGTTGAGTTGGAGCGGCAGCAACGAGGACGCCGCGTCGATCGCGGGAATCCAGACTTGCACCGGGACCGAGCGCGGCAACGCCGCCGGCTGCAGTGCTTCCCGCCGCGGACCGCGTAGCACGACCCGGGTGGGCTGTCCCGCCGACACATGGGGAGCGGTCGGCGGGACAGTCACTGTTGGCCGGGATGCAGCAGGCGTAGTCACCGTCAACACGGTCAACGCAGCGAGGGCGATGCACCGCATGGCGGCCACGTCGGCACCACGAGCCGGTCGCGGCGGACGATCAGTCATCCGCCATCCGACGGCGCCGGGTAAGGGCGACGCCGGCCGGGACAAGGACAGCCATAGCAGCCAACGGCACGAGGAGCTCGGCGGTGGATCCAGCCGTACCGCCACCGCCGGTCTTTGCCGCACCAGTCGGCATGACAGTCGGTTTCTCGGTCGGCGTCTTCGTCTCGGTCGGCATTTCGGTGGGCTTCTCGGTCGGCTTCTCGGTCGGCTTCTCGGTCGGCTTCTCGGTCGGCTTCTCGGTCGGCTTCGGCGTCTTCGTCTCCGTCGGCTTCTCCGTCGGCGTCTTCGTCTCCGTCGGCTTCTCCGTCGGCGTCGGCTTCTCCGTCGGCTTCTCCGTCGACGTCTTCGTCTCCGTCGGCTTCATCTCCGCGTCGCACAGGGCGGGCTTCTGCGGCTGGTGGTCGCAGGTCTGCACGGTGTTGGTCGGAGCCTGGGCCGCGGCGACCCCGCTGTAAACGCCCACACCCAATGCGGCCATGGATGCCACTGCCACCAGACGAGGCCATGTTGCGTTACGCCGGCGAAGAGGTTCTCTCGTTCCCTCCGGGGACCCATCCTCGATCATCTTGTGCACCAATACCTCCAGGTAGATCGCGAAATCGGACTGCCGAACTCGGCCCGCTGGCGCGCAGCCGTTCGAACCCCGTTGCCGCCGGTGACACCGGTGGCATGGGGCCAGGCAGGCGGGTGGGCAACGCCGATATCAGGCCGGCGGTGCGAGCGGACTATCCGCGGAGGATGGCTTTAAACAAGGCCAGACGAAGAAAGGGTCGCTTGTGGACGGTAGGACAACCCGGTGAACCTGCTTGCGCATACGATCGCGGCCGGGTCGCGGTCGCCGTGCGGCGACCGCGACCCGGCCGGGGTCAGGGGGTGGTTAGGACGACATAATCAGGACACGGTCGATTCGGTCTCCGCCACGATCGTGCGGCGCAGTTCGCGCTTGAGCACCTTGTGGCTCGGCCCGAGCGGAAGCTGGTCGAGGAAGCGGACCTGCCGCGGGTACTTGTGGCGGCCGAGCCGTTCCCGACTCCAGTCGATGAGTTCGTCCGCGCTCGGCGCCGGCTCGTTGCCGTCGAGGACCACCACCGCACAGATCTCCTCGCCGTGCACCTCGTCCGGAACGCCGATGACGGCTACCTGTACGACGGCCGGGTGGCGGGCGATGACCTCCTCCACCTCGCGCGGGTACACGTTGAAGCCGCCGCGGATGACGAGGTCCTTCTTGCGGTCGACGATCGAGATGAATCCGTCGTCGTCCTTGGTGCCGAGGTCACCCGTACGGAACCAGCCGTCGACGAGCGCCTGCTCGGTCGCCTCCGGCCGTCCGAGATAGCCAGCGAAGACGTTGTGTCCCCGGATCACGATCTCGCCCAGCTCACCGGCCGGCACCAGCTCGATGCGATCGTCGACGTCGGCCCGCGCGACCTCCACCTCGACACCCCAGATGGGGTGGCCCACCGTGCCGGGCCGGGTGCCGAAGCGCGGCTGGTTGACCGTCGCGGTCGGCGACGTCTCCGACAGCCCGTACCCCTCGAAGATGGTCGTGGAGAATGCGGCGTTGAAGCGTTCGAGCACGACCACGGGCAGCGACGCCCCACCGGAGACGCACAGGCGCAGCCGCGGTAGCCGCTCATGCCGGGCGGCTGCCTCCACGAGTGCCACGTACATCGTCGGCACGCCGTGGAAGATGGTGACGCCCTCACGCAGCATCAGCTCGATCGCCGCATCGCCGGTGAAGCGCGGCAGCAGTACCAGCGTGCCGCCGATCCGGAAGGTCGAGTTCATGCTGACCGTCTGCCCGAACGTGTGGAACAGCGGCAGGCAGCCCAGGGCCACGTCGTCGGCGCGTACATCGTGGCAGTCGAATGCGTTGACGGTCGCGTTGAGGACGAGGTTGAGGTGGGTGAGCAGGGCGCCCTTGGGTTCACCGGTCGTGCCGCTGGTGTAGAAGACGACAGCGGTGTCCTCGGCCTCGCGCGACACGTACGACCGGAGTGCCTCCACGCGCGAGCTGACGTCCTCCAGCCGGCGCACCTGTCCCGCCATCTCCGGCGACAGCGGCCCCACCGCCACCAGCGGGATTCCGGCCTTCGCTGCCGCCTGGGCGCCCATGGCGAGCTGGCTGGCGTGGCAGACCAGCAGGTTCGCGCGGCTGTCGCGGAGCACGTACGCCATCTCGTCGGCGGTGAGCAGGAGGTGGACCGGTACCACCGCCGCGCCGGCGGCGAGCGCGCCGTAGTAGGCGCGCGGGAAGTCGACGACGTTGGGAGCCAGCAGCGCGACGGTGTCGCCGGCGCCGATGCCCAATTCGCGCAGCCCCGCCGCGTACGACCGGGCCTGCGCCCACAACTGCGCGTACGTGACCCGCACGTCGCCGTCAACGACCGCGACCTTGTCGGCGTGGCGTCGGGCCGACTCGGCGAGGATGGTGGCCAGCGAAAGTGTCGTCACGCCAGGTGCCCTCCGATCATCGTGTACCCGCGCAGCAGGTCCCGGGAAATGATCAATCGTTGCATCTCGTCGGTGCCCTCGAAGATGCGGAACAGCCGGACCTGGCGGTACCACCGCTCGATCGGCAGCTCACGGGTGTAGCCCATGCCGCCGTGGATCTGCATGACCCGGTCGACGACCCGGTTGACCATACCGGCGCCGTACAGCTTCGCCATCGACGACGAGTGCCGCGGGTCCATTCCCTGGTCGACCGTCCACGCCGCCCTCAGCACCAGCCAGCGGGCGGCCTCCAACTCGACCTCGGAGTCGGCGATCATCCACTGGATGGCCTGGTTGGTACCGATCGGCTTGCCGAACGTCTCCCGCGTGCGGGCCTGGTCGAGCGCCATCGACAGCGCCCGCTCGGCGATGCCGATCGCGTGCGACGGGATCGTGTAGCGCCCCTTGCCGATCCACTGCATGCCCAGTTCGAAGCCCTGGCCGATCTCGCCGAGAATGTTGCGGCTCGGTACCCGGACGTTGTCGAACACCAGCGACGCCGGGCCACCCTCCCCCATCGTCTGGATGAACTCCGAGCGCCACCCCATGGCCCGGTCCACGAGGAACGCGGTCGTACCGCCGCCGCGTACGCCCTTCTCCCTGTCGGTCACCGCGACGACGATGGTGAAGTCGGCGTCGTTGCCGTTGGTGATGAAGGTCTTCTCGCCGTTGAGGACCCAGTCGTCGCCGTCCTTGCGTGCGGACAGCTTGATGTTGGCGGCGTCCGAGCCGGCGCCCGGCTCGGTGATGGCGAAGCAGGAGATCCGCTCACCCTCGATGGTCGGGATGAGGTACTCCTTCTTCTGCTCGTCGTTGGCGTAGAAGAGGATGTTGTCGGCCTCGCCGCCGAACCGGAACGGCACGAACGTGTGCCCGATCTCGGTCCAGATCAGCGACTGCATCACGGCCGACAGGTTCATGCCGCCGTACTCCTCGGGGGTGGACAGCCCCCAGAAGCCGAACTTCTTCGCCTTGAGCTGCAGCTCGCGCAGCTCGCTGAGGTCCAGGCCGGGCTGGTGGTTGCGCTCGCGGCGTAGCACCTCCTGCTCCAGCGGCATGACCTCCTTGCGGATGAAGTCGCGGACGGTGTCGCGGATCGCCTTCTCTTCGTCGCTGAGGGAGAAGTCCATGGTGTCCTCCGAGGAGTTCTTCAGAATGCGTTGATACCGGTCAACGCCCGTCCGATGAGCAACTGCTGGATCTGGCTGGTGCCTTCGTACAGAGTGGTGACGCGGGCGTCGCGCAGGTACTTGCCGACCGGGTACTCGTCCACGTAGCCGTAGCCGCCGAAGACCTGCAGGGCGTTGTTGGCCGCGCGTACCGCCGCCTCGCTGGCGAACAGCTTCGCCATGGACGACTCGGTCGCGAACGGCTGGCCGCGGTCGATGAGGTCGGCGACCCGCCACACGAGCAGCCGGGCCGCCGCAGTGTCGACGGCGATGTTCGAGATCAGCTGCTGGACCAGCTGGTACGAGGCGATCGGCTTGCCGAACTGCTGGCGCTGGCCGGCGTAGGCGACGGCGGCGTCGAGGCTGCCCTGGGCGATGCCGACGCAGCCGGCCGCGACCGACATCCGCCCCTTGGCCAGGGCCGCCATCGCGATGCTGAAGCCCTTGCCCTCAGCGGCGAGCCGCGCGGAGTCGGGCACCCGGACGCCGTCGAAGACCAGCTCTGCGGTTGCCTGCCCGCGCAGGCCGAGCTTGCCGTGGATCTCCCGCCGGGTCAGGCCCGGCGTATCGGTCGGCACGAGAAACGCGGTGATGCCGCGGTGGCCGTCGCCGCCCGTACGCACGAACACCAGCGCCACGTCGGCCCAGGTGCCGTTGGTGATGAAGATCTTGGTACCGGAGATGACCCAGTCGTCGCCGTCGCGCACCGCGCGGGTACGCAGGGACGCGGCGTCCGAGCCGGTGTCCGGTTCGGTGAGCGCGAAGCAGCCGAGCGCCTCGCCCGCGCACAGCCGGGGCAGCCACTCCCGCTTCTGCGCTTGCGTGCCGTACGCCGCGATCGACTTGGTGACCAGGCCGAGCGAGACCGAGACGATCCCCCGGACCGACGAGTCGCCGCGGCCGAGCTCTTCGAGGACCAGGCAGTACGCCAGATGGTCGCCGGCCGACCCGCCGTGCTCCTCGGGGATGGTCAGGCCGAGGAAGCCCAGGTCGCCGAGCGTCTTCACGAGCCCTGAGTCGACCGACTCGCGGCGGTCCCACTCGGCGGCGTGCGGCAGCACCTCCCGGTCGACGAAGTCGGCGGCGAGCTGCCGCACGGCCGTCTGCTCCGGCGAGAGCGTCAGGTCCATGTGTTCTCCTGCTCCAGTGGCACAGCCGAGTGGCACAGCCCCCATAAACTAGCGGTGCAAGTTTTTCGAAGTCCAGCCCCCCGGAGGCCGCTATGGCTCGACCGCGCCAGGCGCTGCTGAGCCGGCAGCGCATCATCGAGGCGGCGACCGCGCTCATCGACGCCGAGGGCCTCGCCGCGCTCTCCATCCGGCGCCTCGCCACCGAGCTGGGCGTACAGGGGCCGTCGCTGTACAACCACGTCGCCACCAAGGAGGAGATCCTCGACGCGGTCGCCGACGCGATCACCGGACAGGTGGACAGCTCCGTCTTCGGCCGGCACGACTGGCGAGTGGCGCTTCGGATGTGGGCACACGCGTACCGCGACGCCCTCGCCGCGCACCCGAACATCGTGCCCTACCTCGCGCAGGGCCCCGGCCGGCGGCCGGCTGCGCTCGCCATGGCGGACGCGGTCTACGGCGCGCTCGTCGACGCGGGATGGCCGCCGGCCCGCGCCACCCATATCGGCGCGGTGATGCGGTACTTCGTCGCCGGTTCGGCGCTGGGCTCGTTCGCCCGCGGCTTCGTCGAGGATCCCCAGCTCTACGCGGCCCGGTACCCGCACCTGACGAGCGCGCACCGGCTCGCGGGGCACCAGAAGAGCGTGGACGAAGGCGCGTTCACGCTCGGGCTCGACGCGCTCATCGACGGACTGACAGCGGTGTACGAGCAGGTCATAGGCCCGCTGCCGGCCCTGCCAGGAGAGCCGTAGCCGTAGCCGTAGCCGACGCCGACGCCGACGCCGACCGTGCCACAGCCGGGCGCGCCGGCCGCTGGCGCGGTATGCGGACCGCCCGCCCGCTACCCACCACGGCCGCCCGCTCCGCCGCAGCAGCCGCCTCAGCGTCCAGGCTGCGCTTCGCCGCCGCCGCCATGTCGGCGGCGTTGCGGGCCGCCCGCTCCATCTCAGACCCGGTCCGGTAGGCCGCGAGAAGCTTCTCACGGACGGCCCGCCGCAGCCTCGCCTCCTGCTCGTAGCGGTTGCGCTGAGCGCCCCAGCTGTCACGCTGCCCCACCAGGTCGCGCAACTGCTCGACCGACAGTTCCCCACGCCGGTACGCCCCGGTGGCGGCGTCGCACACCCGCCGCCAGTTGGCGGCGTGCTCCTCGGCAGTCTGTACGGGCAGCGAGTACATCGCCGCCTGCGCCGCGACCCGCGCGGCCTCGTCCGCGGCTTCATACGCCTGCCACGCCGCCGCGCACTCGCGCTCGGCCCGCTTCCACTCGTCGTGCCGGCGCTCGGCGGTGATCGTCGCCCTCCTCGCTGCCACTGCGACCTCGTCGGCGTAGCGGCGGACATCGGCGACCTCGGTGGCTCGGCGGGTGCGGCGCAGCCGTGCCGCGGCCATGCGCGCCGCCGTGGCGCACAGCCGGCGGCGCGCTTCCGGCATCAACATGACCGCCACGGCGAGTACGGCGAACGCGATGAGCGCGGCCTGGATCAACGCTGCCTGCTGAATGATGAGCATGGGTTCCCGCGCGACGGACATGGATCTCAATTACCGCTGACGCCGACGGCCCAAACACGATCCAGGCTCGGGCCGCCCTGCAACCTTGTTGCACCCGTTTCGACACGGCCGGCGCTCCCCGCGGCCTCAAGTATTGGCGTCACCCGATCAGGTACGGCCCACCGCCGACCAGATCACATCGCCGGAGCCGCATCACATACCAGGCTCCGGTTCGTTGTCTGCCTCGGCGGAGCCGTGCGTGCAAGTGAGGTAGTTGAATTGGGCCGGATTGACGTGAAGCGATCATCGGGCAGGATCGTCAGGCTGGGCGCCATCACAGTGGGCGCGATAGTGCTGACAGCCGGCCTCATGGGCCCGGGTGTGGCGTCGGCCTCGCCAGCGGAGGGGCCTATCGTCGGCGCCAACGCCGTCGGCGCGGTCAAGGACAACTACATCGTGGTGTTCAAGCCGGGTGCGCCCGAGGCAAGCGCCGTCGACGCCTCGGCCAACAATCTGAGCCGCTCCTACGGCGGCACACTGCGCCACGCGTACAAGAGTTCGATCAAGGGCTTCTCGATTCGGCTGACCGAAACGGCCGCCAAGCGGTTGGCCGCCAACCCCGCGGTCGCGTACGTCGAGCAGGACCGAAAGGTCAAGCTCACCGGCTCCCAGACCAGTCCGCCGTGGGGGCTCGACCGCATCGATCAGCCCAATCTGCCGCTCAATGGCGCCTACACGTACCCGAACGCCGCGGCCACCGTCCACGCGTACGTCCTGGACACCGGCATCAACGTCACCCACACCGACTTCGGCGGCCGGGCGACGTTCGGCTACAACGCGGTTGACACCAACAACACGGACTGCCACGGCCACGGCACGCACGTCTCCGGCACCGTGGGCGGCACCACCTCCGGGGTCGCCAAGGCCGTCCTGCTCGTCGGCGTCAAGGTGCTCGACTGCGCCGGCGAGGGCACCGTTGCGCAGATCGTCGCGGGTGTCGACTGGGTCACCAGCAACGCCGTCAAGCCCGCCGTGGCGAACATGAGCATCGGCGGCCCGGCCTCCAGCACGATCGACACCGCCGTCAGGAACTCCATCACCTCGGGCATCACGTACGCCGTCGCCGCCGGCAACGACAACCTCGACGCCTGCACCCAGTCGCCGGCTCGCGTAGCCGAGGCGATCACCGTCGGCGCCACCGACAAAACCGACACCCGCGCCGGGTTCTCCAACTACGGGTCCTGCCTGAACATCTTCGCCCCGGGCGTGAGCATCCGCTCCGCCTCCAACGCGGACAACGTGAGCTACGTGTCGATGAGCGGCACCTCGATGGCAAGCCCGCACGTGGCGGGCGCCGCTGCCGTGTACCTGGAGGCGCACCCGACCGCCAGCCCGGCGGAGGTGCGCAACTCCCTCCTCACGTACTCGCCCAACGCAGTGCTCAACGCCGGCGCCGGCTCGCCGACCAAGCTGCTCAACAGCACCGTCCAGGTCGGATCGGTGCCGAACAGCAGCACGCCCGGAGTGGGCGCCGCCCAGCTGTCGGGCGTGGAGTCGTCAAAGCTCAAGGCCGACTTCAACGGCGACGGCACCGACGACGTCGCCATGTTCTACGACTACGGTAACGGCAACGTTTCGCTGTGGACGATGACCGCGCGCAACGGCGCCCTGGACCCGCCGGTCCTGCGCTGGCAGGACCGGAACTGGGGCCGCGGCACGAAGTTCGTGACCGCCGGGGACTTCAACGGCGACGGCAAGGCCGACATCGCCCTGTTCTACCACTACGGCGGCAACTCGGTCGCCCTGTTCACCCTCACCGCCACCGGCAACGGCGACGGTGGCCTCTCCGCCCCGGTGCTCCGCTGGAACTCCGCCTACTGGGGACCCGGCACCAAGTTCCTGTCGGCCGGGGACTTCAACGGCGACGGCAAGACCGACATCGCCCTGTTCTACCACTACGGCGGCAACTCCGTCGCCCTGTTCACCCTCACCGCCACCACCAACGGCGACTTCGGCCCAGTGCAGGCCCGCTGGAGCTCCGCCTACTGGGGACCCGGCACCCAATTCCTGTCGGCCGGGGACTTCAACGGCGACGGCAAGACCGACATCGCCCTGTTCTACCACTACGGCGGCAACTCCGTCGCCCTGTTCACCCTCACCGCCACCACCAACGGCGACTTCGGCCCGCTGCAGTCCCGCTGGAGCTCCGCCTACTGGGGACCCGGCACCAAGTTCCTGTCGGCCGGGGACTTCAACGGCGACGGCAAGACCGACGTCGGGTTGTTCTACCACTACGGCGGCAGCTCCGTCGCCCTGTTCACCCTCACCGCCACCACCAACGGCGACTTCGGCCCAATGCAGGCCCGCTGGAGCTCCGCCTACTGGGGACCCGGCACCCAATTCCTGCCGACCGGCGACTTCAACGGCGACGCCAAGACCGACATCGCCCTGTTCTACTACTACGGCGGCAACTCCGTCGCCCTGTTCACCCTCACCGCCACCACCAACGGCGACTTCGGCCCAATGCAGGCCCGCTGGAACTCCGCCTACTGGGGAACGGGCACCAGCGCGCTGCTGTGACCACCGTGCGGTGGCGGCCTGCTGGGCCGCCACCGCATCGGGGCTCTCGCGGAACCCATCGACCGGCTTCCGGTACGTGTGGCGGTCGCCGCCATGGGTCGTTAACCCAAGCCGGGGACCAGGCGCAGCGCGCCCGCTCGCCGGGCGGCCAGCCGTAGGGTACCGACGGTCGAGCGGACCACCTGCTCCTTTACTCCCGCCGCCGAACGTCCGGTGAGGAGCGCGGCCGCGGCGTGCGCACCGGTGGGAAGAGCGGTCGCACACGCCATGCGCAGCAGGCCCGGCACAGGCGCGGTGGCAGCAGCGGCATCTCCGGCGGCGTACACCTCTGGATGGGAAACCGAGCGCAGCGCCTCGTCGACGCGTATCCGGCCGGCTGCGTCCACCGCGAGCCCGGCGCGTTCGGCCAGGTCGGTGACTGCGGTCATGGACGCGGCCCACACCACCACATCGGCGTCAACCTCATCGGCAGACCTGACGTGGCGGCCTTCCGCCACGCGGACGCCCATCGTGGCGAGCGTGGCGCGGACGTGCGTACGACCCCGTTCGGACAGTCCCGCCCCCAGGACGGTGCCGCTCAGCAGCCGTACCTGCCAGTCCGGGTAGGTCTCGGCGAGTTCGGCGGCCAGTTCGATACCGGTCAGCCCGCCGCCGACGACTGCCAGGGAGCCGGGTCCGTCGAACAGCCGCTTGCGCAGCTCGGTGGCGGCCTCGACAGGGTACGCGCGGTCACCGGCGCCCAGGACCCCGCCGCGGGTGTCGGTACGGCTGCCCAGGGCGTACACGAGCCGGTCGTGGCACCACCACGACCGCGCGGCTGACGCTGCTGCGCGCGCCGCGCAGCCCCGACCCGCGTACCGACCAGGGCCCGCACCGGTTCACGTACGCGCTGGTCGTCGGCGCCGGCATCGGTGCCGCCGTGGACGCCGGCTATGCTCTCAACCTTCCGCTTCGCGTGGTTCCCGGCGCTGCTGACCGTCGACCACCCGGCGGTACGGGTGGAGGCGGTCAAACTCGCCGACGACCGCTCCGGCGACGGGGTGGTCCGGCTGTACGAGTCGCACGGCGGGCGGGCGACGGCGACCGTCCGCGCCGGGTTCCCGATCGGCGGTTTGTCCGAAATAGACCTGCTCGAACGCGGGCTGAGCAAAGGGCAGCGCCGCGCCGGGCCGGACGTCGAACCCGACGGTGCCGTGCGGCTGTCGTTGCGCCCGTTCCAGGTGGCCACTCTCCGGTTGCGGGCCGCCAGCCTTAAATCAACCTCCGACCAGGCCTAAGGGCAGCTTAAACGATCTTTCCGCACCGTCCGGCATCGATAGGGTTGGCAACGATCACCCGGGGGCTCGTTGCCGCCTCCGGCATGGCCGCTTGCGGGAGGCGCCGGTGAGTACCCCTGTCGACCCTGGCCTCGTGCGGCAGCGCGCCGACGCGCTGACCGCCAAGGAGGCACGGGCCGTCACCTTTCGGCAGTCCCAACTGGGGTGGCGTGGGTACTCCGAAGACGAGGTCAACGAGTTCGTCCAGCGCGCCGCCACCGCGCTGGAGATAGCCGAGCGCGACCAGGCCGCCCTCCGCGTCGAGATCGAACGGCTGCGCAGCTTCTACCGCGATCACGGCACCGACGTCGATCGTACCGCCGGACAGCCCCGGCCTCGCCGGCTGCACAGCCCGTTGATTCGCGAGGTGGACCGCTACGCCGACACGATCGTGACCCTCGCCGGCGCGTGCGCGGACAGTGTGGTGGAAGACGACCCCCGGACGAGCGAGCAGCACCTGTACCACGCTCGCGTCCGCGCCCGCCTGTTCGTCGAAGAACTGATCTCGGCACTCCTGACCAATCCCCGCTACCGGTCCCACGCCGAAGCCGAACTACTGCAACTGGCGCGCTGGCTGCACGGGTTCGGCGAAGCGCTCCTGGCACAGGTCGACGCCATGGTGCTGGCGGCTGATGGCAGGTCCCGACCGCCGGCTTCGTGGCGGTGAACCTCCACCGATCACCCTTCTTTTGCAGCCCGCTGTCGTTTTCGTATCGGGGCTTGGCAGGCGGCGCGAGCTGGGGAACAGTCATGCCTGTCGCTGCTTAGTCCACATCACCGCCAAGTCCGCGTCACTGCTGAATTCGCCGCACGATTCGCCATCTGACGTGAGGAGCCTGAGTTGGAACTGCCGAACTGGGTGCCCGACGGCGTGGACGTGACCGTCCCCAATGTCGCCCGGGCCTACGACTACTTCCTGGGCGGGTACCACAACTTCGCGGTCGACCGGGAGTTCGTCGCGAGAGTCGAGGCGGTCATGCCCGGCTTCGGCCGGGCCGCGCACGCCAACCGGGCGTTTCTGGGCCGGTGCGTCCGCTGGCTGGTCGACGCAGGGGTACGACAGTTCCTCGATATCGGCTCGGGCATCCCGACCCTCGGCAACGTGCACGAGATCGCTCAGTCGTCCGCGCCGGACGCCCGGGTGGTCTACGTCGACATCGATCCGGTGGCGGTCGCGCACGGTCAAGCGATCCTGTCCAACAACCCACGCGCCCTGTCGATCGAGGCCGACCTCCGCCGCCCCGCCGAGATCCTCTACCACCCCCAGGTACTCGACCTGCTGGACTTCTCCCAACCGGTGGCGGTGCTCCTGATGGCCGTGCTGCATTTCGTACCCGACGACGACGACCCGGCCGGCATCGTCGCCCAACTCCGCGACAGCCTGGTCTCCGGCAGCTACATCGCGATCTCCCACGTCACCGAGTCCACCCACAAACAGGAGATCGAGGAGATCCGGCGGCTCTACGACCACACCCCGACACCCGGTCAGCCGCGCACGCCCAAGCAGGTGGAGGCGCTGCTCGACGGCCTGGAGATCGCCGAACCCGGCGTCGTGGAGGTCGAGCACTGGCACCCGTACCCGGGCGAGACGGACGACTCCCCCGGCGCGGCGTTGATACTGGGAGCGGTGGGCCGCAAGCCCTAGCTCTCCCGTACGACCTCGTCCGGCGACTTGTCGTGTCGCAGGCCGCGCCAGCTCGGCTGGCGCAGCCTGCCGTCACGGGTCCACTCCCCGAACTCCACCTCTCCCACGAGCGTCGGCGCGACCCAGTGCGCGTCCTTCGCGTCGCGGGTGGGCAACGGATGGGCGAACGGCGGGGTCTCGCGCTCGAGCGGGCGCAGCATCCGGTACAGCTCGTCCAGCTCCTCGTGGGTAAAGCCGGTGCCCACCTGCCCGACGTACTCCAGCCCTTCGGGTGTGGGGATACCCAGCAGCAGCGCACCGATCGTGCCTTCCCGGCGGCCCTTACCCGGCGTCCAGCCGCCGATGACGACCTCCTGGGTCCGGGTGTGCTTGACCTTGATCCAGGCGCTGGAGCGTCTCCCCGGCTCGTAGCGGGAGTCGAGCCGCTTCGCGACGATCCCTTCGAGATGCTGCTTCTGGGATTCCGCGAGGGCCTGTGCGCCCCCTCCCCTGGTGTACGGCGGGGTGTCCCAGTGCGGGCCGGCCAGTCGCAGGGATTCCAGCAGCTCGCGGCGTTGCGTGTACGGCAGGCCGATGGTGTCGTGCCCCTCGAGGTGCAGCAGATCGAACACCTTGTAAGTCACCGGGGTCCGCTTGCGCCGCTGCTCGATCTGCGCCGGATCCCGGACATGGATCCGCGGTTGCAACGCCATGAAGGAGACCCGCCCCGCCGGGTCACACGCGACGATCTCCCCGTCGAGTACGGCCGGGACGTCGCCGAGCGCCTGGCCGAGCGCCTGTAGCTCCGGGTAGGCGACCGTGACGTCCCGATCGTTGCGGGAAACCACGCGTACCCGGCCGCCGGCGATGTAGATGATCGCCCGTAGGCCGTCCCATTTCATCTCGTAGCCGTACTCGTCGTCCTCGCCGGGTGGCGGCAACTCCCCCAGCGTGGCCAGCATCGGCCGGATCAACTCCGGCATCGGCTCCCGCGTCGAGGTCGGCTCGCGGCCGTGTTCGGCAACCATGATTGCTGTCTACCCGTACCGGCGGCGCCTCAACGCGCACCTACCGACGCGCACCTACCGACCAGGGCGCGGCCTGGTCGGTAGGTAGGCGCTCAGCCGGAGACGTTCCACACGAACATCCCGCCCCGGATCTTGCTGGCCACCAGGACGGCGAAGACCACCAGATCGGCGATGCCCAGACCGATTCCGGCGAGCGCGGCGACGCGGCCTGGCCGCCCCGGTCGCGCCCGGCGCGCCGCCGCCACCCCGAGCACGATCGCTATCGGTCCGAACACGACATTGAACAGAAACAGCCCTACCGCGCCCGAGAGCAGGGCCGCGGCCGCGCGGTCGTCGAGCCGCGCGGCCGCGCGGGGTTTGACGGCGTTCACGTTGTGCTCCCTTCGCTACAAGCGGGTCCTTGATGTCAGTCGTCAGCGGCGTCGGCGGACCGCGCGGCGCTCCGGGCGCGCACGCGCCACATGACGGCGAGGATCACGCCACCGACGGCGAGCGCCGCCACGATCAGCGGCAGCGGATAACCACTCAGCGCAGCCGTACCGACGATCAGAAGGGCGAGGAGGAGCGCACCCGAGAGGGCGACCACGACTACCCCTTTCGGCGTACAAACGTTTACCGGACCCAGCCTGGCCTACTCGGCTCCGCGCGAACAGGTGTTTACTGAGTGACATGACCCATACCCTCGGCCCGCGGGCGGCGCAAAAGCTCCAAACACGACAGTCCTTGTTGGAGGCGGCGCTGCGGCTCACCGAGGAACACAGCCTGGGGAGCGTGAGCCTGCGCGAGGTCAGCCGGGCGGCAGGCATCGTGCCGGCCGGCTTCTACCGGCATTTCCCGGACGTGGAGAGCCTCGGAGTGGCGCTGGTCGAACAGTCGCTGGGCGGCTTGCGCACCGCGCTGCGCGCCGTACGGTCGGATCGGACCGACAGCGAGGAGATCGCCCGCCGCTCGGTCCAGGTGCTGGCCCGTGAGGTCCGCGCGCGGCGCGCGCACTTCCGCTTCATCGCCCGGGAGCGCTACGGCGGGATGAGTCGGGTACGGGAGGCGATCCGCGATCAGCTACGCCTGCTCGGCGACGAACTCGCCACCGACCTGCTCAGCGACGGCGCCACCGCCGCGACGGTCCTGAGACGCTGGGACGATGCGGACGTACGCGTACTCACCAGCATGATCGTCGATCACATGATCTCGACCGCCGCCGCGATCGTGGACGTTCCCGCTGGCCGGCCCGCAGTGGAGCGCCGAATCATCAACGCCGCCAGCAAGCAACTGCGGCTCATCATCGTCGGCGCGAGGCACTGGCTCGATCCGACCTGAACCGGACGGATCAATCTGGGCCCGAACGCCGCCTACTACTGGGCCGGTGTCTCTCGGTGATCATGAGAGGTAGGCGCATCGTCCAGCCCGGCAAGTCTGGGCCGCCGGCCGGTCACGTACAGCACGATCAGGATGACCGCGCCGATCCCGAGCCAGACGAAGCCGAGTACCTGGGCGGCCACCTTGGCGTTGACGACCACGTACGCAAGGATTCCGAACCCGACCACCGGGACGACGAGGTGGCGAAGCCAGTCCCGGCTGCCGCGGCGGACGACGTAGTGCACGACGACCGAGACGTGCAGCGCCAGGAACGCCGTCATCGCGCCGAAGTTGACCAGCGTGGACAGCAGCGAGATACCGTCGTCGCGGGTCGCCATGGAGATGCCGAGCACCAGCGACACCGCCGCCACGAGGAAGGTGGCGTTCGCCGGTACCTTGTGCCTGGGGTTGATCTTCGCCAGGAAGCCGGGCATCTGCCGGTCGCGGGCCATCGCGTACAGCAGGCGGGACGTGGCGGCCTGCGCGACCAGGGAGTTGGCGAACCCCCACGCGATCGCGGTGGCGAGCGCGGTCAGGGCGGCGAGCCAGCCACCACCGGCCACCCGGGCAGCGTCGTAGAACGCGGTTCCGTCCGGGTCACCGGCTGCCAGCAGTTTGGCCGGGTCGGGTACGAGCAGCGAGGCGACCCAGGTCTGCACGACGAACAGCGTGCCGGCCAGCAGCAGCGCCGCCACCATGGACCGGCCGATCTGGCGGGCCTCCACGCGGCTCTCCTCGGCGAGCATCGAGATGCCGTCGAACCCGAGGAACGACAGCACCGCGACGGAAACGGCGCCGAAGACGAGCGGCCAGGAGAAGGTACCGGCGTCGTACAGCGGCCGTAGCGAGAAGCCGGTGCCCTTGCCCTGCCCGAGCGCGACCACGCCGACGACCAGGAACACGGCGAGCACGGCCAGTTCGGCCACGATCATGATGCGGGTGATCCGGGCGGTCATCTCGATGCCGAGATAGTTGACGACCGTGTTGAGCACGACGAACGCCACCAGCCACAGCCATACCGGGATCGCCGACACCAGCGAGTGCATCGCGACGCTCGCGACGAGGTACAGCAGGCCGGGCACGAGGACATAGTCGAGCAGGATGACCCAGCCGGCCAGGAAGCCGACCGGCGGGGCGATGCCCCGGCCGGCGTAGCTGTACACCGAGCCGGCCATCGGGAACGCGCGGACCATCTGCGAGTACGACAGCGCGCTGAACATCATCGCGACCATGCCGATGATGTACGTGAGGGCGACCATCCCGCCGGACCCGGCGAAGACGCTACCGAAGATGCCGAACGGCGCGATCGGCACCATGAAGATCAGGCCGTAGATGAGCAGATCGGCGAAGCTGAGCGACCGGCTGAGCTCCTGGCGGTATCCGAACTGCTCCAACTGCGCGGCGGCGGCCGGCTCGGCAGGTGGATGGGCCACGGCGCGACTTCCTTTCCCTCAATGCTTCGACGAAGGAACAGCTAGCTGGAAGTACAGAGAAACGCCTGCTTGTCAGGTGTGTGCCGCACGATAGTCCATGCGCTTGCGCTTGAAAAGATCTCCACAGCCAGCTTCGCCCCGCCTGATATACCTTGACAGGCATATGCCTGCATCGACATAGTCGCCGCATGGCCGTTGACGCCTTTGCCGTACTCGCCGAGCCGACCCGGCGCCGCATCCTCGACGAGCTGCGCCGGTCCGACAGCAGCGTCAATGAGCTTGTCGAGGCGCTCACAGTCAGCCAACCCACGATGTCCAAACATCTGAAGGTCTTGCGCGAAGCCGGTTTCGTCTCCTGCCGGACAGCGGCGCAGCAGCGCATCTACCGGATCGAAACGCGCCCATTCGAGGCCCTCGACGAGTGGCTCAAGCCGTACCGCGAGCTGTGGACCAGGCATCTCGACGCTCTCGAACGCCATCTCGACAACCTGGAGTACTGATGAGCCAACCCGACTTCGAACCCGGCCCGCTCGCTGAGGTCGACTGCCGCTCCGACGAGGACCGCTGGACGCTGGTCTTCGTCCGGGACCTGCGGCATCCACCGGAGAAGGTGTGGGCGGCCTTGACCGAGCCGGCCCAGTTGCGCGAATGGGCTCCCTACACCGTGGACAGAAACCTGGGCCGCACCGGGGACGCGACGCTGACGATGATCGACAGTGACACCTCGATGGACCTGGCGGCATCGGTACGCCGCGCCGAGCCACCGACGCTCCTGGAGTACACCTGGGGGGCGGACCTGCTGCGCTGGGAACTCACGCCGACCGGCGACGGGACGCGGCTGACCCTGCACCATACGGTCGCCGACCGCGACTGGGTACCGAAGGTGGCCGCCGGCTGGCACCTGTGCCTCGTGGTGGCGCAACACCTGCTCGACGGCGAGCCCATCACCCCCATCCGCGGCGAGGACGCCCTCAACTACGGATGGGGGGACCTGCACGACGCGTACGCCGAGAAGCTGGGCATCGGCCCCGCCGACCGGTAGGGGCGAGAATTGTCGGTGCCCCGCTGTAGCGTCCGGCGCATGGACGAGATGCCTGAGGACCTCGCTCGCCTGCAGCGACTACTCGACCGCAGCTACGACGCCGCCGGACCGCACCTGCGCGGGATCATCACACCCGAACGCCGGCTGTCCGCCGAAGAGGTCAGCGCGCGGTTGCAGGGCATGTGCCTGCTCGCCCTCGCCACCGTGACCCGCGACGGCAGACCGCTCGTCGGTCCGGTGGACGGCATCTTCTATCGGGGCTCCTTCTACTTCGGGTCCTCGCCGGAGTCGGTCCGGTTCCGCCACATCGCGAAACGGCCACAGGTCAGTGCCACCCACCTTCCCGGCGAGGAGTTGGCGGTGACGGTTCACGGTCGCGCGATCCCCATCGACGTGCGCGGCGCGGCGGAGGCGGGCCTCCGCCGCGCCCTGCTCGACGTCTACCTGCCCCGCTACGGCGCTGGATGGGAGCGGTTCCTTGACTCCGGCCCCGTCTATGCCCGCATCGAGGCGGACCGTATGTTCACCCTTCACATGGAGGACGCGGCGCTGTCATGACAGGATTCGACCCAAAGACGGATCTCCATCGCTACCTGCAGGCCGCGCGGGAGGCCCTGCTGTGGAAGCTGGAGGGGCTGTCGGAGTACGACGTCCGCCGCCCATTGACGCCGACCGGCACGAACCTGCTGGGGCTGGTCAAGCACGTCGCCAGCGTCGAAGCGGGGTACTTCGGCGAGACGTTCGGCCGGCCGTTCGGCGAGCCGCTGCCGTGGTTCGACGACGGCGCCGAGCCGAACGCCGACTTCTGGGCCACCGCCGAGGAGTCACGGGAGCAGATCGTCGGGCTGTACCACCGGGTCTGGGCGCACTCGGACGCGACGATCGACGCGCTGGCGCTGGACGCGATCGGTCGCGTTCCGTGGTGGCCGGCGGACCGTAACGAGGTCACCCTGCACCGGATCCTGGTCCACCTGACCACCGAGACCCACCGGCACGCCGGCCACGCCGACATCGTCCGGGAACTCATCGACGGTGCCGTCGGACTGCGGGCCGGCAACGACAACATGTGGGTGGGCGACCAGGGCTGGGAGAGCTACCGCCGCCGGTTGGCGGACGTCGCGCAGACGTTCGCCTCAGCCTGAGCCACCCCTTCCCCGAAGGAGCGACATGTCCTACCCCGAGCCCCGCTACCGGGCAGACGAGGGCACCGTCAGCGCTGTCCTCCAACCGTCCACCCGGGAACCCGATCTGTTGATCGGCCCGACCGCGGTGCACTACCTCGCGACGTCCGACCTGACCCACGGCGAGTTCGGCCTCTACCGGTGGGAGATGGGCCCGAAGCCGAGCGGGCCCAGCCCGCATTTCCACAAGACCATCTCGGAGTCGTTCTACGTCCTCAGCGGCGCCGTGCGACTGTTCGACGGCGGCCGCTGGATCGACGCGACCGCCGGCGACTTCCTGTTCGTCCCGCAAGGGGGCGTGCACGCCTTCCGGAACGAATCGGGCGAGCCGGCGTCGATGCTGATCCTCTTCGCTCCCGGCGCCCCGCGCGAGGGCTACTTCGAGGCGCTGGCGGAGATCACCAGAACCGGACGGCAGCTCACCGACGAGGAGTGGACGGAGCTGTACGCCCGGCACGACCAATACATGGTGTGACCCGTACATGGTGTGACCCGCCGCCGCGATGGGCGAGGATGTCCGTATGAACTGGACGCGCGCCGTACATCATGTCGAATCGCTCGCGAAGTCCTGCGCCGACATGGCCACCCGGCCGCCCTCGATCTTCCCGTTGCGCGTGACCCAGTTGTGGGCGGTCGGTGACATCCTCGGCCCGCCACGCGAACTGGAGACCGTGACGGTCGCGCTCTCCGTCGACCTGCCACCGGAAGCGGTTCCGTGGTGGAGCGAGCCGCCCGGCGCCCAGCACTGGGCCAACGCCACCCGCCTGGCCAGAAACCCGATCACCGCCTGGTGGCGCTCCGCGCACGCGCCCGTCTGGAACCACCGCATCGTCCGCCCGGCCCTGGTGTGGGACTCCGCGGACGGCGTCCGGGCGGACACTCTGGCCGCGCTGCACGACGGGCGTGGCGAGTCAGTGCGGATACCCGCGCCGGACCCGGATGCGCTGCGGGAGCGCCTCCAGGAGGAGCTTTCGCTCAGCCTGTCCGCTCTCCGGACCGGTACGCACACCTACGAGGAGCGGCGGTGGAGCCCCGGCAAGTTGGAGCCGGTCGCGGACTCGCTGTGGCGCGCCAGCGACGGGTACCTTGACGTGCTCGACGCCGTACAGCGCGCGTAGCCTCGCCCACGATGGATGCCGAACAACTCCCCGTACACCGCCCCGCGGCGCGGGTGATCTGTCTGGACGCCGCGTACCGCGTCCTCCTGCTGCACTGGCGCGACCCGTACGACGGCGCGCGGCTGTGGGAGCCACCCGGCGGCGGGATCGAGGCGGGCGAGACGCCGCTGTCGGCCGCCCGCCGGGAACTGGTCGAGGAGACCGGCCTGAACCCGGCGGCGGTCGGCGACCGGTCGGTGCCGGTCGAGCGGGACACGTGGTGGAACGGCAGGCACTACATCGGCCCGGAGCAGTTCTTCGTGGCCCGGTTCGCCGAGGCGGAGCCGGCACTGACCCGGACCGGGCTGCTCGTCGACGAGCAGGCGACCCTCCTCGGCCACGCCTGGGTGCCCTGGTCGGACCTGAGCACCCTGCCCGACCGCCTCGAACCGCCCGGGCTGCCGGCCGTACTGGCCGCGCTCGTCCCGGACGGTCCGTGGCGGTCGTGACGTCGCGAGCCTAGTGCCCGCGCGCGATCCACTCGTCGAGGTGCGGCGCCTCGTCGCCGATGGTCGTGCTGTCACCGTGGCCGGTGTGCACGACGGTCTCCGGCGGCAGGGTCAGCAGCTTCGTACGGATCGACTCGATGATCGTTCCGAAGTCGCTGTACGACCGGCCGGTCGCGCCCGGACCACCCTTGAAGAGGGTGTCCCCGCTGAACACCGCGCCGAGGTCCGGCGCGTGGAAGCAGCACGCGCCGGGGCTGTGGCCGGGCGTGTGCAGGACGCGCAGCATCGTGCCGGCGACCTCGACGCACTGGCCGTCGCGCAGCTCGCCGCTGGGTGCCGTGTCGGGGTGCACCATGTCCCACAGCACCCGGTCGTCGGGGTGCAGGAGGATGGGCGCCCCGGTCGCCGCGGCGAGGTCCGGCGCGACCCGTACGTGGTCGTCGTGCGCGTGGGTGGCCAGGATCGCCTTCACCCGCCGGCCGCCGACCGTGCGCAGGATCGCCTCGACGTCGTGCGGGGCGTCGATGACCACGCACTCGGCGTCGTCCCCGACGACCCACACGTTGTTGTCGACGTCGAAGGTCTGCCCGTCCAGCGAGAACGTGCCCGAGGTGACCGTGTGGTCGATGCGCGCCGCCATCAGAACACCACCACAGAGCGCAGCACGTCACCGTGGTGCATCTTGGTGAACGCCTCCTCCACCTGGTCGAGCGAGATCTCCTCGCTGACGAAGGCGTCGAGGTCCAGCCGGCCCTGCAGGTACAGGTCGGTCAGCGCCGGGAAGTCGCGGCTGGGCAGGCAGTCGCCGTACCAGCTGGACTTGAGCGCCCCGCCGCGGCCGAAGACGTCCAGCAGCGGCAGCTCGATGTTCATGTCGGGGGTCGGTACGCCGACCAGGACGACCCGGCCGGCCAGGTCGCGGGCGTAGAACGCCTGCTTGTACGTCTCGGGGCGGCCCACCGCCTCGATCACCACATCGGCGCCGTTGCCGCCGGTGAGTGAACGGATCGCCTCGACCGGGTCGGTCTCGCGCGAGTTGACGGTGTGGGTGGCGCCGAAGCCCTTGGCCCACTCCAGCTTGCGCGGGTCGACGTCGACCGCGATGATCGTCGTCGCGCCCGCGAGGGCAGCGCCGGCGATCGCCGCGTCACCGACGCCGCCACAGCCGATCACCGCGACCGACTCGCCGCGCTCCACCTGCGCGGTGTTGACCGCCGCGCCGAGGCCCGCCATCACGCCGCAGCCCAGCAGGCCCACAGCGGCCGGGCGGGCGGCTGGGTTGACCTTGGTGCACTGGCCGGCGTGGACCAGCGTCTTCTCGGCGAACGCGCCGATGCCGAGGGCCGGCGTCAGCGGCGTGCCGTCGGTGAGCGTCATCTTCTGCTTCGCGTTATGGGTGTTGAAGCAGTACCAGGGCTTGCCGCGGCGGCAGGCGCGGCACTGGCCGCAGACCGCGCGCCAGTTCAGCACCACGAAGTCGCCGGGCGCGACCTCGGTGACGCCCTCGCCGACCTGCTCGACGATGCCGGCCGCCTCGTGGCCGAGCAGGAACGGGTACTCGTCGGTGATGCCGCCCTCGCGGTAGTGCAGGTCGGTGTGGCAGACCCCGCACGCCTGTACCCGCACGACCGCCTCGCCCGGCCCCGGGTCAGGCACGACGATGGTGGTGACCTGGACCGGCGCGCCCTTTGCCGTCGAGACGACGCCCCGCACTTGCTGACTCACACTGCCTCCATCCTCGCGCTACCCTCATCCGCACACTGCGCGCCAACCGGCACCCGGCGCAGGAAGGTCATTCAACGCATTAGATCATCTGTATGGGTGGCTTCCCGCCGCACCTCGGCCTCCCGTAGCCGCGCCCGGCGCAGCAGGAACAGGACCACGCCGAGCACGAGGATCGTCCCGCTCAGCACACCGATCTCGAGCATCACGTCCCGGAAACGAGAAGTTCCCCGCACATTGTCCGCCTCGGCGCCGACCACGAGCACCCGCCGGATGGAGGCCACGATTCCCACGATCAGGAACGGTTCGACCATCACCTCCTTCGTGGCGATGACGGCGCGGAGCGTGCCGATGAGCTCGGTGAAGATGAATACCAGGAGCAGGCCGCTGAGCAGGGCGATCACCCGGCTGATGAGCGCCCCGTGGCCGAGTCCGTGCACGAACTCGTACACCACGACGCCGAACAGGGTGGCCCCGCCGACCCCGAGCGCGAACGCCACCGCCGCGTTGAGGACGAACTCGGCGTAGTCGAGCACGGCCGCGCTCCGGGGCCAGTTACGGCGTTCGGACCTGACGTTTCGCAACCCCACAACGGGAACCGTTGCCCAGCGTTGCGGGCCTTATCCGCCCGGCGCTTGAGCCAGCGGCGGCGGGGTAACGCGCTGGGGTACGGAGGTAGGCGGATGGATCGCACCGCCGGCAGCGCCGCCCAGCGAACCGCGCCCGGCCGCCCGGCGTCGCGCCGGCTGGCTGCGGCGGCACCCGCGATCGTCGGAGTCGTCGCGGGCGCCTGCTACAGCTCGTTCCTGGCGGCCGGGGCGGTGGGTTCGCGGCTGAGCATTACCGACTCGTACGTGAGCGAGCTCGGGGTACCCGGCCAGCCGGCCAGCGCGTTCTTCCGAGCGACGGACCTCGCCGCCGGTGTGTTCATCGCGGTGCTCGCGGTCGCGCTCGGAGTCCACCTACGCCCGGAGAGGCGCGGCACCCTCGGCTTCCTCTGCCTCGCCGGGGTGGGGCTGGCCTCCATCGTCGACGGCCTGCGCCCGATGCCCTGTACGCCGTCGACCAGCGAACCGTGCCGGCGGCACATCGACGAGGTCACGATCTTCGCCCAGCTCCACCAGGGGCACACGGTGTCGAGCGTCCTGGGGGTCCTCGCCGCCCAGGCGGCCATGCTGCTGCTCGGCGCCTCCCCACGGGTACGCCGCTCCTGGCCGCGGTTCGCCCGGGCGAGCCTGGTCAGCGGAGTCGTCCTGGTGGTGCTCGGCCTGAGCGAAGTGCCGCTGGCCCTCTACCAGGACGTCGGTGTCCTCGAGCGGATCCATGTCCTGCTGATCTCCGCGTGGATCGCCGCGCTGGGCTGGTACCCGTCACGCGCTCGGAGCGTTGAAACCCCGCCCGTACGGCTTCATCGGGGTGCGGCCCGGGTAGGGCACCTGGATGGCGGGAACCCTCGAAGACGGCGACATCTACTTCCTCTACCGACCGCGGGTGGGCGAAGAGCAGGTCGAGTCCGCGGATGAGGTGCAGCGCCTGCTGGTGGTCCTCCACCCCTGGCGCAAAGAGCGGCTGCGGCTGCTCATCGTGGGGGCCAAACGCCTGCCTCGGATCGCCGAGCACGAACGCGCGTGGTGCTTCGTCGACAGGGTGGTGCAGCGACCGGAGGAGCTGCGGGAGGTACTGGGGCGGCGGACGTACTCGACGAAGACCCGCGGTGAACGAACCCTGGCACCGGTACGCCCGACGGGCGAGGGGGCGTACTGCATCGCCAAGCACGACGGGCACACCCACCTCGCGTACGAGCTTGAGATCCCGCGCGAACCGGGAGAACCGCAGCGCGCCCTCAACATCGAGCCCGAGGCGAGTTACGTGGTCAACGTGCGCAACCCGCGAACTCCGCCACCGCCCGGCGCCGGCCGCCCGCGCCGGGAGGCGCCGGCGCTACCGGACGAACTGCTGGCCCGCCTCGGTACGCGCCGCTTCGCCCCGCTCGACCCACCCGACTTCCTCGACTACCCCGGCACCGAACTAGTCCTGATCGGGGCGGCCGAGGACGCGTCCGAAGACCTGGGGATCGATCTGAACGCCCAGGTGGAGTCGGCGGCGCGCCGGTCCATCTTCGCGGATCTGCTTTCTTCACGGCAGGAGCACCCGGTGGAGCCGCTGTTCGCGGGCGTTTGGCGGTAACGCGAAGGCACCACGATGATCATCGACACCCACGAGATGGGGTTCGGGCGCGCCCCGGCCCGCTGGCGGCGTCCCTCTTGACATCCGCCACTGGCGGTGGATTGATATATCACATGCAATTGAGCCGGGTACCCCGCCGCCTGCTGCGCGACGAGGCGTACGACGTGTTGCTCGCCGCGATCGTCAGCGGCGATCTGCAACCCGGACAGGTGGTGCGCGACGGCGAACTCGCCGCCGCGGTCGGCCTGTCGCGCACACCGGTGCGTGAGGCCCTCGCGCGGCTCGCCGACGAGGGCCTCGTCGAGTCCAAGCCCAACGCGTACACCCGCGTCACGCCACTCGACCGGCGCGACTGCGAAGAGGCGTTCGTCATGCTCCGCGCACTGCACGTCCTCGCCGTCACGCAGGCAGTCCCCCGCATGACCGCCGACGACGTGGCGCGGATGCGCGCGGCGAACGCCGCCTTCGCCGCCGCGCTCGATACCGGCGACGTCGACGCCGCCCTCGCCGCCGACGACGACGTGCACAGCGTCTACGTCGATGCCGCGGACAACCGGACGCTCAAATCCACGCTCGACCGCCTCGCTCCCCGGATCCGCCGACTCGAGCGCCTCCGGTTCTCCTCCCCGCCCGGCCGGGACTCGGTCGACGTCCACGAGCGGATCGCCCGGGCGTGCGCCGAGGGTGACGCCGACCTTGCCGGCCGGCTCGTACACGACAACTGGGACACCCTGGGCCGGCTGATCGAGACGGCGTTCACCCATGAACCACACGACTGATCGGAGCTGCCCGTGGCCCTGTCCGACCACCCGCGCCAGCCACTGCTGTTCGGCCCGTCACCCGTACACCCGCTGGAGCGCCTCACCGCGCACCTCGGCGGCGCCCGGCTGTGGGCCAAGCGCGAGGACTGCAACTCCGGCCTCGCGTTCGGCGGCAACAAGGTGCGCAAGCTGGAGTACCTGGCCGCCGACGCGCTCGCACAGGGCTGCGACACGCTGGTGTCCATCGGCGGCGTGCAGTCCAATCACACCAGGGCGGTCGCGGCGGTGGCGGCCCGGCTGGGCCTGAAGTGCGTACTGGTACAGGAGTCCTGGGTGGACTGGCCCGACGCCGTGTACGACCGGGTCGGCAACATCCTGCTCAGCCGGCTCATGGGCGCCGACGTCCGGCTCGTGAAAGCCGAGTTCGGCATCGGGTTCAAGGAGAGCTGGGCGCAGGCCCTCGCGGAGATCGACCTGATGGGCGGCAAGCCGTACCCGATCCCCGCCGGCGCGTCGGACCACCCGCTCGGCGGGCTGGGCTTCGCCAACTGGGCCCGGGAGGTCGAGCAGCAGGAGCGCGAACTCGGCGTCTTCTTCGACACCGTCATCGTCTGCTCGGTGACCGGCAGCACCCAGGCGGGGATGATCGCCGGGTTCGCGGCGGGATCCCGACCCCGGCGCGTCCTCGGCATCGACGCCTCCGCCAAGCCCGCCGAGACCCGCGAGCAGATCACCCGGATCGCGCAGAACACCGCGCGGCTGCTCGACCTCGACCGCGAACTGCGCTCCGACGAGGTCGAACTCGACGGTCGCTACCACGCCGGGACGTACGGCATCCCCGACGAGCGGACGTGTGCGGCAATGCGCCTGGCCGGCCGGCTGGAGGGCATGATCACCGATCCGGTGTACGAGGGGAAGTCGATGGCCGGGATGATCGACCTCGTCACCAGCGGCGAGATCGGACGGTCGTCGAACGTGCTGTACGCCCACCTCGGCGGCCAGCCGGCGATCAACGGGTACAGCGCGCTCTTCAGCTGATCGACCTGCAGCCCGGCAGCAGCGCGACGAACCAGTCCTGCCCGGGCACCGATTTCCCCTGCCTGGCTCGTCTGCGTAGCAGGACCGTGGCAGCCAGGACGATCACGAGGAAGTACGCCGTGAACCCGATGGCAGCGGGCACCTGGTGGCCAGGTGGCCACACCAGTCCGACGTCTGCGGGTCGGACCCCTGGCGCGAGCACGAACACCAGCACGACCCCGAGCACCCAGGCGGCGGTGCTGAACCGGGGCGCGGGACTCTCATGATCACCCCGACTTTTGGGTGCTATCACACCCAAGAGTCGGGGTGATCATGGAGAAGGCAGCGGGAGAACGCCCGGGAGGTGAAGAGCGCCGCCGCCCGCTGACCGCCGGGTACGCTTCTGGGGCCATTTCGCGCTTTCGGAGGAGATCCCGTTGTTCCGCGACCCCGCCCGTACCTTCCGCGTGATCGCCATCGCCGAGGCCTTCTCCTGGCTCGGACTTCTGATCGGCATGCTCTTCAAGTACTCGTTGGCGCACAACGAGATCGGCGTGAAGGTGTTCGGCCCGATCCACGGCACGCTGTTCATCGCGTACCTGGTGACGCTGATGTGGCTGGCGGGGCGGGAGCAGTGGGGCTGGCGCCGGGCGGTCGTCGGCGCCGCGGCGGCCGTGCCGCCGTTCACCAGTGTGATCTTCGAACGCTGGGTGGCGCGCCGCCGCGCCGGTGCCGCGACGGGCGCCCCGGAGCGGGAGCCGGCAGCCGTCCGGTAAGGCAGCCGTCCGGTAAGCCAGCCGTCCGGTACCGGCGTCAGGCGCCGGGCTCGTACGTCGTACCGGGTGCGGCGAAAGCGCTGGCCTCGGTGAACACGCCCTCGCCGCGGTCGGCGTCGTAGCGGTAGACCACCCGGCCGCCGATGTACGCCACCTCCACGCGGCTCATCACGTCCAGCGGATTGCCGGACCAGATGCACAGGTCGGCGTCCTTGCCCGGCTCGAGTGAGCCCAGCCGGTCGTCGATGCCGGCGATGCGGGCCGGGTTGATGGTCACCGTCCGCAGCGCGTCCACGGCCGGCAGACCCTCCTTGACGGCGAGGGTCACCTGGTGGATGAGGAAGTTGATCGGTACGACGGGATGGTCGGTCGTGACCGCGATCGTCACCCCGGCAGCGTGCAGCCGGCCCGGGCTGGCCATCGTCCGGTGGCGCAGTTCGACCTTGACCCGCGTGGTGAACAGCGGGCCGATGACGACCGGGATGCCCTTGTCCGCGATGAGGTCGGCGAGCAGGTGCGCCTCGGTGCCGTGGTCGATGACCAGGTCGTAGCCGAACTCCTCGGCGATCCGCATGGCGGTCGCGATGTCGTCGGCGCGGTGGGAGTGCTGCCGCCACGGGATCTCCCGGCGAAGCACCCTGGCGAGCGCCTCCATCTTGAGATCCCGGTCGGGCTCCTTGCCCGGCTCCGCGTTGTCCCACTTGGCCATGTAGTTGCGCGCCTGGGTGAACGCCTCGCGGAGCACGGCCGCGGTGCCCAGCCGGGTCGACGGCGTCTGCTTGCGTTCCCCGTACACCCGCTTCGGGTTCTCCCCCAGCGCCGACTTCAGCCCGCTGGGCTGCCGCAGCACCATCTCGTCGACGGTGCGCCCCCAGCACTTGAGCGCGACGGTCTGTCCGCCGATGGGGTTGCCCGAGCCGGGGTTGACGTTGACGGCGAGGACCCCGCCCCCGATCGCGTCGCGGAAGCCGAGGTCGGCCGGGTTGATCCCATCAAGAGCCCGGACGTGGGCGGTGTTGGGGTTGGTCATCTCGTTGACGTCGTCGCCGGCCCACCCCTCGCCCTCTTCCCAGACCCCGACGTGGGCGTGCGCGTCGATGAAGCCGGGCACCACCCAGGCGCCATCGGCCAGCACCACGGCCTCGGCGCCCTCCGGAACGGCGGTGTCCGGGCCGCCGACGGCCACGATCCGGCCGTCTTCGATCACCACGACGCCGCGCTCGATCGGGTCGCCTTCGATCGGGAGCACCCGGCCCCCGACGATCGCCGTCACGCCCATGCGAAACACCTCCGGCCATCAGGTTCCCGGCCCGGTAAGCCCCAAACTCCGAGATCAACCGGCCAGCCAGCGCAGCGTCACCCGCTGCCCGGGCCTGGCCTGACCCAGCAGGTCGGTGTCGGCCGGTTCGACGACGCCGATGACCGGGTACCCGCCGGTCACCGGGTGGTCGGCCAGGAACAGCACCGGCTTGCCGTCGGGCGGGACCTGCACGGCCCCGCGCACGATGCCCTCGGAAGGTAGCTCGTCCTGCCTGGCCCGCTCCAGCGGCGGGCCGTCGAGCCGGACCCCGACCCGGTTGCTGCGGGGGCTGACCACGTAGCTTTGCCGCGCCAGCAGGCGGATGGCGTCCGCGGTGACCCAGTCGGCGCGCGGGCCGGCCAGGACGCGCAACTCCAGCGCGTCGGGCAGGGCCGGCACCGGCGCGATGTCCACTGTGGGCTCTCCGGTCGCCGCGTTCCCGACGGGCAGCCGGGTGCCGGGCCGCACCGGCTCGGGGCCGAGCCCCGACAGCAGGTCGGTCGAGCGGGACCCGAAGACGGGCGGCACGTCGATCCCGCCCCGGACGGCGAGGTACGTCCGCAGGCCCCGGGCGGGCGCGCCGAGTACCAGGGTCTCGCCCGCCCGTACGGTCAGCGGGCCGTTGACGAAGCCCTGCCGGTCGGCTACCCGTACCGGGGTGGGCGCGCCGGTCAACGCGACCAGGGCGGTCTCGGCGAACCGTGCGGCGAGGCCGCCGAGCGTCACCTCCAGGCACGCGGCCGACTCGGGGTTGCCGACGAGCCGGTTGGCCAGCCGCAGCGCACCGAGGTCGGCGGCGCCCGACGGGCTGACGCCGAGCCCGGCCCGGCCCGGCCGGCCGAGGTCCTGCACGGTTGTCAGCGGACCCGGTCGCACAATTTCGATCATCACTGCGCCACGAACCGGACCCTGGTTCCCGGCACCAGCAGAGCCGGCTGGTCACGGTCGACGTCCCACAGCGTCTCCGCCGTGCGGCCGATCAGCTGCCACCCGCCCGGCAACGGGCGGGGGTAGACGCCGGTGAACTCTCCGGCGAGCCCGACCGCACCGGCCGGCACCTCGGTGCGCGGACTGTCCCGGCGGGGTACGCGCAGCGCCGGATCACCCCCGGTCAGGTACGCGAACCCGGGCGCGAAGCCGCAGAACGCGACCGTGTACTCGGCGCCCGTGTGCCGCCGGACCACCTCGGCGGGCGACAGGCCGGTCAGGTCGGCCACCGCGTCGAGGTCGGGCCCGTCGTACGACACCGGGAGCTCCACGGTTGCGGCCGGCGCCTCGGCACCGGCCGCGGGGTCGGCCCCCTCCACCACCCTGGCGAGGCTGTCGACACCCGTCCGCGCCGGGTCGAACATGACGAGCAGGGTCCGCGCCGCCGGCACAAGATCGACCACTCCGGCGGGTGGAGCGGCCGACAGAGCCCGGTACAGGCCCATGACCTCGTCCGTGCCGGCCAGTTCGACGAGCAACGCTGACCGGCCGTACCGGAAGATCCGCACGCTGCTCAGCCGCTCTCCGCGAAGGGCTTGATCGAAACACTGGCGTGGCGGCCACCGGCCACGTTGGCGCTGGTGACGATGTCGAGCAGGGCGTCGTCGTCGCCGCGGGTCCACGCGCCGAAGCCCTCGCCCAGGTCGCTGTTGAGATCGACGATCATCGGCTGGCCGCGCTTTCGAGAGGTTCGGCGTCCGGTTCGGCCCCGCGGGTCTCCGGCGCGAACGCGAGCGCCACGACCGTGAGCACGAGCGCCGCCACGACGTACAGGCAGACCGCGAGCGGTGAGTGGTAGCGGCGCACCAGCGCGATCGAGATGATCGGGGCGAGCGCCCCGCCGAGCACGCCGGCGATCTGGTAGCCCAGCGACGCTCCGGTGTAGCGCAGCCGGGTGGCGAACAGTTCGGCCACGAACGCGGCCTGCGGCCCGTACATGGCGGCGTGGAAGCCGAGGGCCACCACGGTGGCGAGCACGATCGCGGCGAACGACTTCGTGTCCAGCAGCGCGAAGAACGCGAAGACCCACAGGCCCGCGCCGATCGCGCCGGCGAGGTACACCGGCCTGCGGCCGACCCGGTCGGACAGCGCGCCGAACAGCGGGATCAGCACGAGTTGGCAGGCGGAGCCGACGAGCACCGCGGTGAGGGCCGTCGTACGCGCCAACCCGAGCGTCCCGGTCACGTACGCCAGGATGAACAGCGAGAACGTGTAGAAGGCCACGTCGGTGCCGATCCGCGCGCCGATGGCGACCAGTAGTTCGCGCGGATGCTCGCGGAACACGTCGACGATCGGCCGGCGCGCCGTCGCCTCCCTCTTCTCCACCTCGACGAAGAGCGGCGACTCGGAGATCCCGAGCCGGATCCACAGCCCGACGGCGATGAGCGCGCCGGAGAGCAGGAACGGCACCCGCCACCCCCAGGCCAGGAAGTCCTGATTGGGCAGCAGGCGGCTCATCAGCCACAGGACGGCGGCGGCGAGCAGGTTGCCCATCGGCACGCCGACCTGCGGCCAGCTAGCGGCCAGTCCGCGGCGGGCCGCCGGCCCGTGTTCGAGGGACATCAGCACCGCGCCGCCCCACTCGCCGCCGAGGCCCAGCCCCTGGAGGAAGCGCAGCGCGACGAGCACGATCGGGGCGGCAACGCCGATCGCACCGTACGTCGGGAGGACGCCGACCAGGAACGTCGAGACGCCCATCAGCAGCAGGGTGGCGACGAGGACGTTCTTTCGGCCGACCCGGTCACCGAAGTGGCCCGCGATCGCCCCGCCGACGGGGCGCGCCACGAACCCGACCGCGTACGTGGTGAAGGCGAGCAGGGTGCCGACCATCGGGTCGAACGTGGGGAAGAACAGCTTGTTGAAGACCAGGGCCGCGGCCGACCCGTACAGGAAGAAGTCGTACCACTCCAGCGAGGTGCCTACGAGGCTGGCGACGACGACCCGTCGCAGCGAGCTGGTCTGAGGCGAGATACCGGTCATCGCGTCCGCCCTTCCGGGTCCCGCTCGACCCGTCGGTGTCTGGGGGCCGTTCACATATCAACGAGGCTATCGACGTCCACCGGTCACTGGCCCCGCGGACGTCAGCCGGCAAGTACGGTCAACCGGTGAAGAGCTTGGCCGCGGTGATCGCGGTCTGTGCGACCCCGTACCCGAGCAGGACCGCGACCAGCAGCCAGGACAGCCAGAGCCGTGCCGATTGGTTCACTTCGCACCTTCCTCAGCGGCAGCGGGGACGGGCTCACCGGCTGCGGCCGGCTCGTGGTAGCGCTCGGGAACCGGGCGGATCAGCAGGTTGGCGATGAAGCCGACGACCAGGATGCCCACCATCGTGAACAGCGCGGGCTGGTATGCCGACGCGGTCAGCGTGCCGGGCTTGCCCTGCGCGTCCAGGAAGCCGTTGATGATCAGAGGTCCGGCCACCCCGGCGGCCGACCAGGCGGTCAGCACCCGGCCGTGAATCGCGCCGACCTGGTAGGTGCCGAACAGGTCGCGCAGGTACGCCGGCATGGTCGCGAAGCCGCCGCCGTAGAACGACAGGATGACGCCGGCGAGCAGGACGAACAGCGCGGTCGCCGAATGCCCGACGAGCGCGAGCAGCGTGTACAGCACGATCCCGCCGCCGAGGTACAGCAGGTAGATCGGCTTGCGGCCGGTGAAGTCGGACGTGGACGACCATACGAACCGGCCGGCCATGTTGAACAGCGACAGCAGCCCGACGAAGCCGCCGGCGGCCGCGACGGAGACGCCGGAGACGCCGCCGGAGCGGAAGAAGTCCTGGATCATCGGGCTCGCCTGCTCCAGGATCCCGATTCCCGCGGTCACGTTGCAGAAGAGCACGACCCACAGCAGCCAGAACGAACGGGTGCGCAGCGCGTTCGACGCCGAGACGTTGGCGGTGGTCACCAGCGGCTTGGCCACCACCTCGGCCGGGTCGAAGCCGGCGGGTCGCCAGCCCGGCGCCGGCACGCGCACGTTGAATACGCCGAACATCATGATGACGAAGTAGCCGATGCCCAGCGTCACGAACAGCGCCACCAGAGCGCCGCCGGACGCGACGGACTTGGCGTTGGCCGGGTCGTACGCGGGGTCGTAGAACGACAGCAGTTGGCGCGACAGCGGGCTGGCGACGAGCGCGCCGCCGCCGAAGCCCATGATGGCAAGGCCCGTGGCCAGGCCGGGGCGGTCGGGGAACCACTTGATCAGCGTGGAAACCGGGGAGATGTAGCCGATGCCCAGCCCGATCCCGCCGAGGAGGCCGTACCCCACGTAGACCAGCCATAGCTGCTTCGTGGCGATGCCGGCGGCACCGACGAGGAAGCCCACGCTCCAGAAGCAGGCCGAGACGAACATCGCCTTGCGCGGGCCGTTGGCCTCGACCCAGGTGCCGCCGACGGCCGCGGACAGGCCGAGCATGACGATGGCGATGCTGAAGATGACCCCGATCGCGGTCTGGCTCGTGTGGAAGTGCGCCAGGAGCGAGTTCTTGTAGACGCTGGTCGCGTACGCCTGACCGATGCACAGGTGCACCGACAGCGCCGCCGGCGGGATCAGCCATCGGCTGTAACCGGCGGGGGCGATGGTGTGCTCACGGTCGAACATCCGCACGGGCGCACCTCTCTTCCGTCCCGTTTGCCTGCTTACCGCGCCGAAGCTAACGGTCACCGTGATCACTGACGGACGCCGATGAATCGCCGTGCGCCCAGCGGTCGATCAGCTGAGCCGAACGGCGTGGATGCGCGTCAGATCCAACCCGACGCCTGGGCGATCCGGATCGCCTCGATCCTCGTACGCGCCCCGGTCTTGGCGATGACCCGCGACAGGTAGTTACGGACCGTGCCGGCGCTCAGGAACAGCTCCGTCGCGATCTCCTTGGCCGGCGCGCCATCCGCGGCCAGGCGTAATACGTCACGTTCCCGGTCGGTCAGCGGGTTGTCCCGGGCGGTCAGCGCCGCCACCGCGACCTTGGCATCGAGCACCGTCTCGCCCCGGACCAACTGACGGACGCTCTCGACCAGTTGCCACGGTGTCGCATCGGTCGTGAGCACGCCCACGCGCGGAGCCAGCCTGGCCAGGGCCGTGCTCAGGGCGCCACCCCGCTGGTCCATCAGGACCAGCACGACCGACCCCGGCAGGGCCGCGCCGAGCTTCTCACACAGATCGGGCACGGTGAGGGATCCGGGTAGCGCGTGATCGAGCACGACGACATCCGGCCGCTTCCTGGCAGCAACAACCGGCACCTCGTCGGTGTGAGCCAGTTCGGCGACCACCTCCAGGTCTTCTTCTGCAGCCAACACCGCGGCGAGCGCTTCGCGCCACACCCGTCCTTCGCGTCCGAGCAGGATCCGGAACAACCCTCCCCCTGTCTGGGTCGGTGTAACGATACAGGTCAATGTCAAGTCCCAGACTGCCCCGACCGGACAGGCGCGCGAAAACAACGACTGACCGGCGTCTGAAACCACGAGCGCGCAGGCGTTTATCTCTTCCAATATGTGCCATCACCCGAGGTCCCGCCAATGCAACACAGTGCGAATATCGATGACATTCGGATCTCGGACAGCGGCCACCGCGCATTCACATGCATTAGCACGAAATATGTAATTCACTCCCCGGGCGCGTTAGCGCACTACTCCAGAGTAAGCAAGGACCGCTGCACAAATGGCAACACGAACGCTAAGGCGCTCGCACTGCTTCCAGCGCGCACGCATGCAGAGTCGGCGTACGAATTATCGACATAAGTGCAGCACGAAACGGATCACATCAGACGACACCCCAGGGCGTTAGCCGGCAATGTGCCTTGTCACCGTTCGAGCACAAAAGACCCGACATGCTACCGATGGGGTTGACGCCACGTTATGCCGACTGCTCAAATAGTCGGAAATTAGTGCTCCGAGCCAAAACGGCGACGCGCAAATGCGTACGATGCCGGACTTCGCCGGGTCCCATTCGCCACCCCCGCGCCCGCTGCGAGCCGGGTTCCATTCGGCGGGCCAGTCGTCGCGAACGCCGGCCAGGTACAACCGCTGGGGCGTGGCCGCCATCGCCAGCACCCACCGTCAGGGTCTTCCCTGATCACCGTCGGGGACACCCGGTCCGCGCGCTCCGGGTACGCGCAGGGCTTCTCCCCGATGGCAGGAAGCGATCTTGTCCATAGCGTTCCGGGTGACTCACGAGAGATCCCCGGAAGGACGTTCGCCGTGCACAAGAGGCCTGCGACAGTACGAATGGCGCGCTGGAGCGCGACCCATCCGTGGCGAGCCATCTCGCTGTGGCTCGTGTTCATCGCGTTATGTTATGGGCTCGGCAGCATCGCCGGCTTCCAGAAGAGCACCGCCGACGGCGAGGTCGGTGAGTCCGGTCGCGCCAGCCTTCTCGTCGACGAGGGGCACTTCAACGACCCGGCGACCGAGAACATCCTCATCACCGCGCGTACCGGCGCCCTCGACCCGGTGACCGCGAAGTCCGCCGCCGACGACGCCATCACCCGGATGCGCACCCGCGCCGACGTCGCGAAGGTCGACGGCCCCGTCCCCGCCCGCGACGGCCAGGCGCTGCTCGTGGTGGTCACCATGGCGGGCGACCCCAAGACCGCCTCCGATCGGGTCCAGCCCCTGCGCGCGGTCACGGCCGACATTCAAAAAGCCCACCAGGATGTACGGGTGGAGCAGACCGGCGGCCCGTCGATCAACAAGGCCCTCAAAGAGACCCTGGGTAACGACTTCAAGAAGGCGGAACTGCTGAGCCTGCCCGCCACCCTGATCGTCCTGCTGGTCGCGTTCGGTGCGCTGATCGCCGCCGGTGTTCCGGTAATCCTGGCGATGTCGTCGGTCGCCGGCGCGCTCGGCCTGTCCAACCTGGCCTCACACCTCATCCCCGGCAACGACAGCACCAGCAGCGTCATCCTGCTCATCGGTATGGCCGTCGGTGTCGACTACTCCCTGTTCTACCTGCGCCGGGAGCGCGAGGAGCGGGCGAGGGGGCGGTCGCACCTCGACGCGGTCTCACTCGCCGCCGAGACGTCCGGCCACGCCGTCGTCGTCTCCGGCATCGCCGTTGTCGTCGCGATGGCCGGCCTGTTCCTGGCCCGCGACTCGATCTTCTCCTCCTTCGCGATCGGCTCGATCCTGGTCGTCCTGGTCGCGGTCATCGGCTCGCTGACCGTACTCCCGGCGATCCTCGCCAAGCTCGGCCCTTGGGTCGACAAGCTGCGGGTACCGGTGCTGTGGCGGCTGACCGCGCGCCAGAGCACCGGAAGAGGTGGTGAGCCCAAGCTGTGGCCCGCGCTCCTGCGCCCGGCGCTGCGCGCGCCCCTCGCAACGCTGGTGATCTCGGTGGTCGCCCTGCTCGCCCTGGCCGCGCCGGCGCTGAACATGAAGCTCAAGCTCCCCGGCGACGAGGACCTGCCGCGCACCACCGCGGCCATGCAGGCCTACGACCGGCTCACCGCGGCGTTCCCCAGCACCGGCACCACCCACCTGATCGCGGTCAAGGCACCGGCCGACAGAGCCGCCGAGGTGAAGGCGGCCCTGGGCGACCTGGCGCGGCGGGCCTCGGCGGACAAGCTGTTCGCCGTCGACGACCGGCTCGACATCCGGACGTCGACCGACGGCCGGATCACCACCGTGGAACTGGCCACCCCGTACGCCGGACGCAGCGCCGAAGCCGGCCGCGCGCTGGGCCTACTCCGACGCGACCTCGCCCCGGCGACGATCGGCAAGGTTCCGGGTGCCGAGTACGCCGTGGGTGGCTTCGTCGCCGCGAGCGTCGACTACGCCCAGCACGTCAAGGAGAAGCTGCCGATCGTCATCGGGTTCGTGCTGCTGCTGACGTTCCTCGTGATGGCATACACGTTCCGCTCGATCGTCATCGCGGTGACCGCCATCGGGCTGAACCTGCTGTCGGCCGGCGCGGCGTACGGACTGGTGACGCTCGTCTTCCAGGGCACCTGGGCCGAGGGCCTGCTGGGCTTCCGCAGCATCGACGGGATCGTGTCCTGGCTGCCGCTGTTCCTGTTCGTGGTGCTGTTCGGCCTGTCGATGGACTACCACGTGTTCGTCGTCAGCCGGATCCGCGAGGCGGCGCGGCGGGGCATGCCGACCCGGTTCGCGGTGGCGCACGGCATCACCACCTCCGCCGGTACGGTCACCAGCGCCGCACTGGTCATGGTCGCGGTGTTCAGCATCTTCGGCACGCTCAGCGCGATCGAGATGAAGCAGCTCGGGGTCGGGCTGGGCGCGGCGATCCTGCTCGACGCGACGGTCATCCGCGCGGTGGTGCTGCCGTCGCTGATGACGCTGCTCGGCAAGGCGAACTGGTGGGCGCCCCGCCTCCTGCGCCGGCCTGCGGACGGCGGGGCGCAGAGCGCCTCGCCCGCCCCGGTCGAGCCGCGACCGGAGCTCACGCCGGTCGGTTGAGCCGACGGGTTCGAGGGTACGGGTGGCAGCGCCAGACGGGGGGCTGCCACCCGTACCCGTGTTGATCTCCGCCCGGGGTCATGTGCCAGGATGATGCCTGACTCGGCCTTTCGGTCTTCGGTCTTCGGTCTTTCGGCCTTCGAGCTACCTCGTGGCCACGGGCGCAGGAGATGATCATGCTGGAGCAGGGCACACCAACGGCGCAGGGCGCCGAGCGACTGGCCGCGGTGGCGCGGTACGAGATCCTGGACGCGCCCCGGGACGGCACGTTCGACCGGATAGCCCGGATGGCGGCGGCCATCTTCGGCACTCCCATCGCGACGGTCACCATCGTCGACGCCGACCGCGTGTGGTTCGCCGCCTGCGAGGGCCTCGACGGCGTGACCCAGGTCGGCACCGAGCCCGGACTGTGCGCCTCCGCCGTGTTGACCGACGACCTGTACGTGGTCAACGACGCGAGCGTCGATGCCCGTACGCTGGACCACCCTCTGGTACGCGGGGAGCTGGGCCTGCGGTTCTACGCCGCGGCCCCGATCGTGACCTCCGACGGCTACCGGCTCGGTACGGTCAACGTGATCGACCAGCAGCCACACGACGTGACGCCCGAGCAGGCGCAGCTGCTCGAACAGCTCGCCGGCCTCGTCATGGAGCACCTCGAGCTACGCCTGTCGGCGATCCAGGCGGTTCGCACCGAGCGCAGCTTGCCAGGCCCGGAGGAGCACTCGCAGAAGCGGGCCCAGCTCGCCGCGCAGCTACGCGAGGCGGCCGACGCCGGTCGTAGCCACGAGCACCCGGCCACCTGCCAGCTCGTCGGGCGTGACCGGCGCTGCGGGAACCCGGCCGAGGTGAAGGTCGCCGACGGGTGGGGAGACTCCGCCTGGGGCTGCATTCAGCACGCCGAGAACCTCCTCCTGGAGGTGTCGGGCGTGTTCCTCGCCGACGAGGGGCTCAGCGGCCTCGCCGACCACCTGAAGCGGTAAGCAACCGACCGACGCGCGTCAGCGTCTCGCGCAGGTTGGGCTCGGTCGTCAACGTGTGCGCTTCCTCGATCGACAGCCAGCGCAGGGCGGCCGCCGGATTCTCCGGCCGGACCGCGTCCGGGTCGGCGGTCGCCAGCACGAACCGCACGTCCACGTGCTCGTGCGCCGGCTCTTTGGCGGACGCGGTGACGGGAACGACGACGACGTGCAGCACCCGCTCCTCGGGCCAGGGCACGAGGTCGTCGAGGCCGGTCTCCTCCCGCCCCTCGCGCAGCGCGATGGCGAGCGGGTCCGTCTCACCCGGATCGGCATGCCCACCCACCTGTAGCCAGGCCTGCTGGCGGGCGTGCCAGCGCAGCAGGACCCGGCCGGTGCGCGGGTGGACGACCAGCGCCGACGCGGTCACGTGGAGGGGGGTCGACCGGTGCCACGGGTCGCCGGTCGCCAGCAGCGGGCGGACACGGTCGAGGTCAGCGGCCTCCACATCGGTCTGCGGCCGGTACCGGGTCAGCGCGGCGGCGAGCGGGTCAGCTGTCATGAGCCCCGTGAGCCTACCGAATGCTTAGCGGACAGAAACCGGGGTAAGCCCGCGCCCATGCCCCAGACCACCGAAACGGCGCCCCCGCACACCGAAATCGAGGAGAACGCCCAGCACGGGCGCCTCTCGGCACGCCCGATCCAACCGGTCACCATCTCCGACCGGACAGGCCTGCTGTCGTTCGAAGGGCCGGCCGGCGACCTGTTGGGGGTCGCGTACGTGCCCGAACCGGTGGACGGCCGCCCGTACCGTCTGGCGCTGATGCTGCACGGGGCCGGCGGTTCGCCGCGGCACGGCCTGGACCTGCTGCTGCCGGCCGTCGACGACAACCGCCTGCTGATCCTGGCCCCCAAGTCCACCTTGGCCACCTGGGACGTCATCGTCGACGGTTTCGGCAAGGACGTGCGCCGGATCGACCGGATGCTCGAAGAGATGTTCGACTCGTACGCGGTCGACGACGTCATCGTCGGCGGCTTCTCCGACGGCGCGTCGTACGCCCTGTCCATCGGGCTGACCAACGGCGACCTGTTCAGCTCGGTGGTCGCGTTCTCCCCCGGCTTCGCTGCGCCGCTCGTGCTGCACGGCGAGCCGCGCGTGTTCGTGTCGCACGGAACCGCCGACCGGGTCCTACCCGTCGACGCCTGCAGCCGGCGCCTGGTGCCCCGGCTGGAAGCCATGGGTTACCCGGTCGCCTACGAGGAGTTCGAGGGCGGCCACGAGGTACCCGAGCCGATCGTGGACCGGGCGGTGTCCTGGCTGCGGGTCGGGGCCAGGGAGGTCGGCGCCCCGGCCTGATCCCCGTCAGGGTCGGACCGTGCGCACGCGGGTCGTCATCGACTCCAGGACGTCCAGGCGCGGTTCGACCCCGATCCCCGGCCCAGTGGGCACGGCGAGTTGGCCATCGACCAGGACAAACGGCTCGGTGATGTCTTGCGCGTAGTACCGGTCCGACGCCGACGTGTCCCCGGGAAGCCGGAAGTTCGGCAACGCGGCCAGGGCCACGTTCGCCGCCCGGCCGATGCCGGTCTCCAACATGCCACCGCACCAGACCGGTACGCCGAGCGCGGCGCACACGTCGTGGACGCGTACCGCCTCCAGGTAGCCACCGACCCGACCGGGCTTGATGTTGACGACGCCGCACGCGCCCCGGTTGATCGCGTCCGCCGCCACGGCCGCCGACACCACCGACTCGTCCAGGCACACCGGCGTGACCAGCCGGCGGGCGAGCAGCGCGTGCTGGTGCAGATCCTCCTCGGCGAACGGCTGCTCGATGAGCAGCAGCCCGTACTCGTCGAGCGCGTGCAGCCGGGGCGCGGTCGCGGCGTCGTACGCGGTGTTCGCGTCGACCTGCAGCGGCAGGTCGACCCCGAACGCGTCCCGGACCGCGCGGACCGGTTCGAGGTCCCAACCCGGCTGGATCTTCAGCTTGATGCGGCGGTAGCCCTGCGCGACGTACCCGCCCACCTCGTCGAGCAGCGCGTCGATCGTCGGGGCGATGCCCACCGAGACGCCACACTCGACGCGGGCTCGCTCCGCGCCCAGGTAGCGGCCCAGTGAGATGCCGTACGAGCGCAGCTCAGCGTCGAGGACGGCCATCTCCAGGGCCGCCTTGGCCATCCGGTGCCCGAGCACGCCGCGCAGCGCCGGCCCGACCGACCGAGCGGTGAGATCCTGCTGCGTGAACAGCCGCGGCAGCAGGTGGTCGGCGATGACCGCCTCGGCCCCGGCGACGTACTCGCTGCTGTAGACGGGGTCGGCGAGTGCGACGCACTCACCCCAGCCCGTACCTTCGTCCGTGCTGGCCTGGACGAGCAGGACGTCGCGGGTGATCTGCTCGCCGAACGACGTACGGAACGGCCGCACGAGCGGAATGTCGATCCGGCGTAGCTCCACCGCTTCGAGCTTCATTCCGCTCCCCAGTCGTCGGCTGTCAGCTCCTCCAGCACCGCACAGATCAGTTCGGCCCGCTCGCCCAGGAGCCTGGTGTCCACGTACTCGCCCTCCGCGTGCGCGTTGCCGCCGACGGCGCCGAGCCCGTCGAGGGTGGGGACGCCCAGCGCGGCGGTGAAGTTTCCGTCCGACGCGCCGCCCACCTCGGCCCGCCCCAGCGGGGGGAGGCCGAGCCGCTGCGCGCAGCGGTCGGCGAGGTCGGCCAGGGTCGCCGACTGCTCCGACTCCAGCGGCGGGCGGTTCACCCCGCCGGTCAGGTGCAGCGCCGCGCCCGGCAGGACGGGCCGCAACCGCGACAGCGCCTCGTGTACGCGGGACTGCTCCTCGGCGGTCCACGCCCGCACATCGACGTCCACCAGGGCGCTCGCCGGTACGGTGTTCATGGTCGTACCGGCGCTCGCCGTCGTCGGCGTGACGCTGGTCCCGACGCTCGCGTCGCCGAGCGCGGCGAGCGCCTGCACCTGGTGAGCGAGTTCGACGAGCGCGTTGACGCCGCGCTGGGGCTCCAGGCCGGCGTGCGCCGCCCTCCCCTCGACGAGCAGGCGGTACATCGACGTACCCTTCCGCGCCGTCTTGAGGGCGCCGTTCGCGCTGGGCTCGAAGACGAGCGCCGCCCGGCAGCCGCGCGCCTCCTCCTCGATCAGGGCGCGCGACGACGGCGAACCGATCTCCTCGTCGGAGGTGATGAGGAGCGTGACCCGGTCGGCGCAGCCCACCGAGCGCAGCGCGTACAGGGCCTGCACGAGCCCGGCCTTCATGTCGAACACGCCCGGACCGGAGGCCCGGCCGTCGGCCACGTGGAACGGCCATCGACGGGTGGTGCCGGCCGGCCACACCGTGTCGAGGTGGCAGAGTACGAGCACCGGGTTGGCGGAGCCGCCCCGCAGCCGCAGATGCGGCCGGCCGTCGACCTCGACGGTCTCCGCCGTCTCGCCCAGTAACCGGCGTACGAGGGCCGCGGTCATGCCGATCCCAGCCTTGATCAACGTGCCGTCGTTGCTCGGGGTCTCGGTCATCACCAGGTCCTCGAGGACGCCGACCATGTCGTCCTCGCGAAGTCGGTCTCTCCTCATTCCGGTCCCCCGTCACTGCGCGCCGCGTTACTACGCTCTTTTGATCGGATGAACTCATATCGGATGAACTCATAGTGGTCCTGAGACCATTCGACACCGCAGCCTGCCGCGAAGGCGCGCTCGATCGTCTCCCGGGCCCGCTGGCGGACCTGCCTGGCCTGGCCGGGGTCGAAACGCCGCAGCGCTTCGTAGTCCTTCGGGATCTCCAACACCGCCACCACCCGGCCCGCTCGCCCGCGCCGCCCGGCGGCGGGCCCCACCGGCCGCCGCAGGCGCCACGACACCTCGAAACGGTCGCTGTGGTCGCCTGCGTTCACGGCGTCGTCCATCGCCCCGTAGAAGTCGGGCCGGTACGCCACCACGTCCGCGCCGAGCTTGACCAGGTTGAAGTGGGCGTTGCGGGCGATGAGCGGGTCATAGGTCCAGCGCATCTCGTCGACGCCCGCCTGCAGACACAGGGCGCGTTGCCAGAGCTTGAGGGCGTAGCCGACACCCCGGGACTGGTCACCCGGGATCACGGCGGCCATGTGGGAGTGCAGGTGAAGCCCGCCGGCCCAGCCCAGGAAGCCGAGGACGAACCCGATCGGCTGACTGTCTCGCCTCGCCAGCAGCAGCGTGTTCCCGGCGTGGGCGACCGCCCGCAGCAGGTTGCGCTGCGGCACCTCGCGCGGGCCCCACACGCGCTCGATGAGGCACTGCGCGATCGCTACGTCGGCGCCGGTCAGCACGCCGATGTCCACCCCCGCCGAGCGGGCGGCGGCGCGGGCGTCCCGCCATGCCTCCGTGGTGACCGGCTCCGCCATCACTGCCTCCCGATCCGGGGTCGCCCGTCGCTGACGACCCTAATACGGTCGGTTCCACGCGGCTTGACCTTGACGCTACGTCAAGATTTAGCGTGGGATCACCGACAAGATCTGGAGGCTGAAGGGCGATGGAATGGTCGATCCAGGACATCGCACGCCTGACCGGCACCACGAGCCGTACCCTGCGCCACTACGGCCAGGTCGGACTGCTCGAGCCCAGCCGGGTCGGCGCCAACGGCTACCGCTACTACGACCAGGAGTGCCTGGTTCGGCTGCAGCGGATCCTGCTGCTGCGCGAGCTCGGCCTCGGCCTACCGGCCATCGCCCAGGTGCTCGCCGGCCAACGGGACACCGCCACCGCGCTGCGCACCCACCTGGAGCTGTTGGAGCAGGAGCGCGCGCGTATCGGGCGCCAGATCGAGTCGGTGAAGACGACGCTACGCAAGACGGAAGGAGGTGAACAACTCATGGCAGCGGAAGTATTCGACGGGTTTGACCACACCCGGTACGAGGAGGAAGTGACCGAGCGGTGGGGCCGCGAGGCATACGAGAAAGGCGACCGGTGGTGGCGCTCGCTCAGCGACGCCGACAAAAAGGCGTTCCAGCAGCGCCACCTGGACATCGCAGCGGACTTCGGGCGGGCATGCCTGGCCGGTAAGTCCGCTGACAGCCTGGAGGTGCAGGCGATCACCCAGCGGCTGAGATAGCGCAGCGACCGATACGGCGCCGTGCGGCGGACGGGGCTGCAGACCCGTCCGGCCACGCCGGATCTCTCAAGTTCCGGCTGGGGCGTCCGATCAGAGACGCATGGCTCCCGTTGACAGCAGAGAAATCGGGTTGGATCCGGCCGAGATGACCTCACCGTGCTCGGTGCGGGTCACGCCCGCCGGCGACGAGATCGTGGTGGAGATGGTGCGGGTCCCCGACCGCCGCCTGTCCTGACGCCCACTCGACTCAGTAGCGCCTCGGCCATCATGGCGATGGAGGTTCATACTTTCAGCGGTCCTCACAGCTGTTCCTGTGCCTGTTAGCGTCACCTGTCGATAGTTCGATCTCATTGCACTGTCGCCGGTGGGTGTGGAACCGACGCTAGGAGAACCAGGGTCGAATGAGCGCTGCCGACTCACCGCTGCTGTCCGTAGTCGTACCCATGTACAACGAGGAAGAGGTCATCCCTCTCTTCATCGAGCGACTGCGGCCGGTACTGGACACGCTGGGTGACAGCTACGAGGTACTGACCGTCGACGACGGCAGCGTGGACGCGACCCCACAACTCCTCCTCGGCCTACGCCGGGTCTGGCCACAGGTGCGCGTCATCCGACTCCGGCGCAACTCGGGCCACCAGGCCGCGCTCACCGCCGGACTGCACTCGGCTCGTGGCGCCTACGTCGTGAGCATCGACGCCGACCTGCAGGACCCGCCCGAGAAGATCCTTGAGATGCTCACCCTGGCCCGCGCCCGCAACCTGGACATCGTCTACGGCGTGCGGACCGACCGCAGCACCGACACGTTCTTCAAGCGCATCACCGCAGGCCTGTACTACACCGTCATGCGGCGCTGCGCCGGCAGAGCGGTCAGCCCCAACGCCGGCGACTTCCGCCTCCTCAGCCGCGCCACCGTCGACGTACTCAAGACCCTGCCCGAGCATCAGCCGGTGTACCGGCTGCTGGTGCCCTGGATGGGCTTCCCCAGCGGCGAGGTGACCTACGCCCGCGAGCAGCGGGCGGCCGGGCGCACCAAGTATCCGCTCTCGAAGATGATCCGGCTCGCGCTCGACAGCGTGACCAACTTTTCCGCGTCCCCCCTGCGCCTGGCGACCTGGCTGGGGATGCTCACCTTCGCCGGGTGCCTGGCACTGGCGTGCTTCAGCGTCGCCCGGCATCTCCTCGGGTTCACCGTGCCCGGCTGGACATCGCTGTTCCTGGTTGTCCTCTTCACCGGCGGAGTCCAATTGGTCTGCCTCGGCCTGCTCGGCGAGTACGTCGGGCGGATCCACTCGGCGCTGCAGCGGCGGCCGGCGTACTTCATCGCCTACGACACCGCCGACCCCGCCGGGGCGTCCACGCCGACCGTCCCCCGGCTGCCGACGCAGCCCGACGCCGCGGCCCGTAACAGCACGGCGGCCATGGCGGCCCCGGCCAAGGACGGTCCCCGGTGAAGGTGTCCTCGGTCGAGGAGCCGCCGGAGTTGCGCCGCTACGCCAACCTGCGTCTGGGGCAGCTGGCCGGATACCAACTCCGCTGACGGCGTCATGCCACGTGAAGAACCGCACGTCGCCGGTGCTGTCGGGAATAGGGCAGCATGGAATGGTGATCGGAGTGGCGGGGTGACCGGAGTGGCGGGAACTGTCGGCGAACTTGCGGGGCTGGTGGCAGCCGGCGACGCGGTCGTACTGAGCGGGGCCGGGTTGTCGACCGAGTCGGGGATCCCGGACTACCGGGGCCCGAGCGGAGCGATGCGCCGAAGTACTCCGATGACCTACCAGACCTTCACCGGCGACGCCGCTGCGCGCCAACGGTACTGGGCCCGCAGCCACCTCGGCTGGCGCACCATCGCCCGCGCGCACCCGAACGCCGGCCACCGCGCCGTCGCGCACCTTCAGCAGCGGGGCCTGTTATCCGGAGTGGTGACCCAGAACGTGGACGGCCTGCACCAGGCCGCCGGCGCTCGGGACGTCATCGAACTGCATGGCAGCCTGGACCGAGTGGTATGCCTGAACTGCGGTGATCTGCTCTCCCGCGACGAACTCGACCGCCGCCTCCGGCAGGCCAACCCGGACTTCGACGCAGCCGTCACCGCCATCAACCCAGACGGCGACGTCGACCTCTCCGACTCCGACGTCGACCGGTTCCGGATCGTCGACTGCCAGACCTGCGGCGGCGGCATGCTCAAGCCCGACGTGGTCTTCTTCGGGGAGACCGTGCCGGCCGGACGCGTCCAGGAGTGCTTCGCCCTCGTGGAGAGCGCGCGCCTGCTGCTCGTACTCGGATCGTCGTTGACCGTCATGTCCGGGCGCCGATTCGTGCTCCGCGCCGCCAAGCTCGGCATCCCCGTGGCGATCGTCAATCAGGGCCCGACGCGCGGCGACGGTTACGCGGCGTTGACCGTCGACGCTCCACTGGGCACCGTTCTTCCCGAACTGGTTCGGCTCCTCGACCTGTCGGGAGTCGCCGCCTGACCGCATCACTGCCCGGAAGCGCCCCCGGCTTGACAGCGTCGCCTGAGGATCGCACGGTTGGTTGTGGCTCGCTCTCCGAGCGTGCGCTCCCCCTGCAGCCGTCGGACGTGTACCGGGAAGGGTGACAGCGATGCTGCGACTCCCCGATCATTGGGTGTGGGACAGTTGGCTCGCCGTTGATCGGGGCCTCTACCACCTGTTCTTCCTGCGGGCCTCCCGCGCGCTGCACGACCCTGGCCGCCGGCACCTGCGGGCCTCGATCGGCCACGCGGTCTCCCGGGATCTGCGCTCCTGGCAGCTGCTGCCCGACGCCCTGGTGCACGCCGACGCACCGACCTGGGACGACCAGGCGGTATGGACCGGCTCGGTGGTACGGGGCAGCGGCGGGCAGTGGTACCTGTTCTACACCGGCGTCACCCGGATGCGGGGAGCCTACCCACAGCGCATCGGGGTCGCGGTCTCCGACGATCTCCTCACGTGGCACCGGGTCGGGCCGCAGCCGCTGCTCCAGGCCGACCCGCGCTGGTACGAGTGCCTTGATCTGCATCCGGGCATCAGCGAGTGCTGGCGCGATCCGTTTGTCTTCCCCGATCCGGACGGCGACGGCTGGCACATGGTCCTCACCGCCCGCGCCCCCGTCCGGTCGTCACCCTGGCGCGGGGTGATCGGCCACGCCCGCTCCCACGACCTGCTGGAGTGGGAGGTGCAGCCCCCGCTCACCAAGCCGGCCGGTTTCACCGATCTCGAAGCCCCCCAGGTGCAGTTCCTGGACGGCAAGGCGCTCCTGGTCTTTTCGTGCCCGCCCGAAGCGGTGTCCTCGACAGCGATGTCCTCGACAGCGATGTCCTCGACTGCGATGTCCTCGACTGCGGTGTCCTCGACAGCGATGGCCGCGAACCGGGCGGTGGGCGGTACCTGGACCGTGCTGGGCGGGCGGGTGACCGAGGGCTGGAACGCCGGGTCAGCAACGCCGTTCGCCCATCCGTCCCTGTACGGGGGCCGGCTTGTCCAGGACCCCGGCGGCGACTGGTGCCTGCTGGGATTCCGGAACACCGAAGCCGGCGTCTTCTATGGAGAGATCCTGGATCCGATCCCGGTCACCTGGGCTGACGGGCAGCTCGTCGCCGGCCCTCTCGCGGCACCTAGCCTCGCGTGACGCCCATCAAGTAACTGTGCGCAACCGGGCTGCCAACGCGGCCGCGTCGCCGTCCCACCCGGCGAGCGCCGTGGCGACCGCTCCGGGAGGCGGTGCCCCGAAGAACACGGGCTTGTCGTCGACAGTGAGCGATGGCACCCCGTGCACCCCGATCGCCAAGGCATGCTCGCGAAGCGTCCGCAGCCGTGCCTGCAGCGCGGGGTCCCACGCCGCCGCCACCGCTTCGTCGGGGTCCAGCTTGCTCTCGCGCGCGACGCGGCGCAGCGTACGTTCGTCGCTGACATCGTGGCCCTCGATGAAGAACGCGCGCTGCACGCCCTCGCGCCACGCCCGCCCGGCCCCCTGGTCCTCCGCCCAGAGACCGGCGGCCAGCGCAAGCGTCGAGCGCGGCTGATAGACCGGCACATGGATCTCGATGCCGTAGGACAGTGCCAGCGGGTACACATGGTCGCGCCAGTGATCGCGGATGTACCTGCCCCGCGGCTCCGGCAACTCGACCGGTGCGGGGCGCAGTTCGAAGGGCACCCACTCCACCGGCGTACCAGCGTCCTCAGCGGCCTCCACCTCCGGCATCAGGAGGTAGCTGTACGGGCAGACGACGTCGAAGTAGTAGCGCAGCATCTGTCTCAGCATCCACCTTCCGATGTCGACCCGGCGCGGCGGGGGCGGTAGACGGGTGCCCCTTCACCCCTACCGAGAAGCGCTGCGACAATCACGCCATGCCGACGCTGTTCACGAAAATCATCAACGGCGAGCTGCCGGGGCGGTTTGTCTACACCGATGACCGGGCGGTCGCGTTCCTGACGATCGCACCCATCACCATGGGCCACACGCTCGTCGTACCCCGCGCCGAAGTCGATGACTGGACCGCCCTCGAACCGAACCTGCAGAGCCACCTCATGGTGGTCAGCGGCAAGATCGGCGCCGCGGTCCGGCGCGCCTTCGAGGCTCCCCGCGCCGGGCTGGTCGTGGCCGGCTTCGAGGTCCCGCACACCCACCTGCACGTCTTCCCCGCCTGGGGGATGGAGGACTTCGACTTCAAGCGGGCGAACAGCAACGTTCCGGAAGCGGAGCTCGACGAGGCCCGCGACCGCATCATCGCCGCGCTCGGCTGAGCCCCGCCGGCACGGGCGGCCTGGTACGGCTCGTTAATTGGGTTGTTCACCCCGACGCCGCGTCGCTACGGTGGATCAGTCAGCACCAAGATCCAGGAGGCCACGTTGCGGGAAGCCATGTTGCGGGAAGCCATGACGCGACGGCACGCGTTGCGCGCGACGCGGCGCGGGCGTGCCGTGGTCCCCGGCTGCGGCCGGCCACTCTTGTGCTGCGGCGGCCCCGGGCTGCGCGGCTAGCGCTCGCCCGCCGCGCCCGCATGCCGCCCTCCCGAACCGGGACCGGGCGGCGTTCTGTTTCACCAGCCAGCCAGCGATAGGCGGGCCCTTGGATCTTCAGCGCGCACCGCGGTAGCTCAGTGGGTACGAACCTCTCAGAGCCCGCGGACTCACGTGCGCCTTTCCTGTCCTTCTGAAGTAGGAGCCATCGTGCAGCAGGTCAACAAGCGCCTCATGAACTGGGCCAGCATCATCGAGCCCAAGACGTTGGCACAGGCCGAGGCGACCGCCGCACTGCCGTTCATCTTCCCGCACGTCGCGCTGATGCCCGACGCGCATCTGGGCAAGGGCGCCACCGTCGGCTCGGTGATCCCTACCCTCGGCGCGATCATCCCGGCGGCGGTCGGGGTCGACATCGGCTGCGGCATGGCGGCCGTGCGTACCCAGTACCACCGGGAGGAGCTGGGCTCCGACCTGGCCCGGCTGCGGCAGGCGATCGAGCGCGCGATACCGCTGTCGGCGGGCAACTACAACACGTCACTGACCGACTCGGCGGCACAGCGGGTGGAGCAGCTCACGAAGCTGGCGGAGAAGTCCGGCTTCGACCCGGCGCGGTACGCGAAGAACTGGGCTCTCCAGCTGGGCTCGCTCGGCTCGGGCAACCACTTCATCGAGGTGACCGTGGATGAGCGGGGCTGGGTGTGGCTGTTCCTGCACTCCGGTTCGCGGGGCGTGGGCAACAAGATCGCCTCGCACCACATCCGGGTCGCGCAGCAGGCGATGAAGCGCTGGCACATCGACCTGCCCGACAACGAACTCGCCTACCTCGTCGAGGAGACGGACGAGTTCTGGACGTACATCCGCGAGCTGCGGTGGGCGCAGGAGTTCGCGCTGGCAAACCGGGACGAGATGATGGACCGGGTGGTAGCAGCGTTCGCGGAGTGGCACGGCGGCCCGGTCGAGGAGGTCGAGCGGGTGCAGTGCCACCACAACTACACGGCTCGGGAGCAGCATTTCGGCAAGGAGGTGTGGCTGTCCCGCAAGGGCGCCATCAACGCGACGGCGGGCGTACCCGGTCTGATTCCCGGCTCGATGGGTGACGCGTCGTACGTCGTGGTCGGCAAGGGCAACCGGCTCTCGCTCAACTCGTCCCCGCACGGCGCCGGCCGCAACTACTCCCGGTCCGCCGCGCGCCGGACGTTCAGCCGGGCGCAGCTACGGGAGGCGATGGCCGGGATCGAGTACCGGGACACGGACGCGTTCCTCGACGAGATCCCGCAGGCGTACAAGCCGATCGACGTGGTGATGCGGGACGCCGCCGACCTGGTGGAGGTCCGCCACACGCTGCGGCAGATCGTCAACGTCAAGGGAGATTGACGTACTTCAGCGCGTCGGGTGCGGCGACCGGCCGCACCCGACGCCGGGCTCACCTGTTACTGGACGATCGTCTACCAGTACCGTGACAGCTTCCCAGTGCTACCGCGTCAAAGGAGTTCGCGGATGGACGGTTACCTGACCTACGACGCGGTCGGTCTGGCGGAGCTCGTTCGGGCCGGCGAGGTCAAGCCGGCCGAGCTGCTCGAGGCCGCCCGGAAGCGGGCGGCCTCGGTCAACCCCAGGGTCAACGCGATCGTGGTCGACGTCGACGTCGACGTCGACGTCGACCCGGCCGTCGCCGTCGAGCGTCCTGACGCGCCCTTCTCGGGCGTACCCTTCCTCGTCAAGGACCTCCACCAGGACCTCGCCGGCTACCCCACCAGCGACGGTTCCCGTTCGCTCGCGGCCGTCCCGGCGACGGAGAACGCCACTGTGGTCCAGCGCTGGCTCGACGCCGGCCTGGTCATCTTCGGCAAGACCAACACGCCGGAGTTCGGCGCCAAGGGCATCACCGAGCCCGAGCTGTTCGGCCCCGCGCGAAACCCCTGGAACACCGATCACACGCCCGGCGGCTCCTCGGGTGGCGCGGCGGCTGCGGTGGCGGCCGGCATCGTGCCGTGCGCGGGGGCCAGCGACGGTGGCGGGTCGATCCGCATCCCGGCCTCCGCGTGCGGCCTGTTCGGCCTCAAGGCCTCCCGTGGACTGATCCCGGCCGGGCCCGCACGCGGCGAGAGCCTCGGCGGCACCGCCACGAACGGTGTCATCTCGCGCTCGGTACGCGACACCGCCGCGATGCTGGACGTGCTGGTCGGCCCCACAGCGGACGCGCCGTACCTGCCGGCGCTGCCGGCAACACCGTACGCCGGCGAGGTCGGGCGCGATCCCGGCCGGCTGCGCATCGGCGTGTGCACCGCCAGCTCGATCAACCCCGACCCGCACCCGGAAGCCGTGGCCGCGGTACGGGAGGCGGCCGAGCTCCTCACCGCGCTCGGCCACGAAGTCGTGCAGCTGACGGCAGCGCCGTTCGACGACGCCGTCCTGGCCAAGGACTTCCTCACCAGCTGGTTCGCCTACGTCGCCTACTCCGTCGACGAGGCCAAGACCGCCAGTGGCGCCGGCGACTCCGGCTTCGAGGTCGACACCCAGCTGATGGCCGCTCTTGGCCGGGCAACCAGCCCGGTCGCGCTCAACCGCGCGATCGAGAATCGACACGAGCACGTGCGCCGGCTCGCGGCCTTCCACGAGACCTACGACCTGCTCCTCACGCCGACGACCGCAACCCCGCCGCCGCGCATCGGAGCCTTTGACCTGTCGCCGGCGCTGCGACTGGCGCAGAAGGCAATGCTCACCGTACGCGCTGCCGGGCTGCTCCGGCTGACCCCGATCGTCGACCAGCTCATCACCGACAACCTCGCCTGGGTGCCCTACACCCAGTTGGCGAACCTCACCGGGCGTCCCGCCATGTCCGTTCCGCTGCACTGGACCGCCGACGGGCTCCCGATCGGGGTCCAGTTCGTGGGCGCCCTCGGCGCCGAGGGGCAGCTGATCCGGCTCGCCTCCCAGCTCGAACAGGCCCGCCCCTGGGCGGACCGCCGCCCGCAGCTATAGAAACTCTCGCAGTGCCCGGTGCACGACTCCGCCGGCCTCGACCAGTGCCCGCCGGGCCCGGTCCGGATCGGCCGGGGACAGCAGCGTCACCAGCGCCACCTTCGGATCGCCGTCCGCCCGGACGAGAGCCGCCCGGCAGGCGTCCGGGTCGGCACCGGTCGCCTCCGCCAGCATCCGCAGTTGGCGTACCCGCAGCTTCTCGTTGCTGACCACCATGTCGATCATGAAGTTCGAGTACGTCCGCCCCAGCCGCACCAGGACGGCGGTCGACAGCGAGTTGAGCACCAGCTTCTGAGCCGTGCCGGCCTTGAGCCGGGTGGAACCGGTGATCGCCTCCGGCCCGGTGTCCACGGCGACATGGACGTCGGCCAGCACCCGGAGCGGCGCCTGCGGATTGGCCGAAACCAGCACCGTACCGGCCCCGCGGGCACGGGCCCCATGCAGCGCTCCGGCCACGTACGGCGTTCGCCCGCTGGCGGTCACCCCTACCGCGACGTCACCGCTCTCGACCTCGGACGCGGCCGTCTCGCCGCCGTCCCGGTCGTCCTCGGCCGCCTCCGACGGGTTGGTGAGCGCGTGCGGTCCGCCAGCCAGATGCGCGACGACGCGCTCCGGCTCAAGCCCGAACGTCGGAGGTAGCTCGGCGGCGTCCAGGATCGCGATCCGCCCCGACGTGCCGGCGCCGAAGTAGTGCAGCCTCCGGCCGCCCGCGAGCGCCGCGACCGCCAGGTCGACCGCGTCGGCGAGGCGGGGCAGCGCCGCCGCCACGGCCTCCGCGACCGTGGCGTCCTCGGCGTTGAGCAGCCGGAGGACCTCGAACGTCGGCACCTGGTCGATGGCGACCGTCCGGGGGTTGCGCTCCTCGGTGGGGGAACCGCCCTGCGAACCGGTCACCGGGAGCTTCTCGTCCATGTGGAAGAGCTTCCGTTGGCCCCTGCACTCCGTCAATCAGTACGACCGGCGCCGCCGGTCACCGCGACCACTTCCGCAATCGCCGCCCCGACGCGGGCATTCACGCGCCGGCAACGGATAGGTACTCCGGCATGCACGGTGAGCCGCCGACGGTCTCGCCCGCGGACATCCGGTTCCCGCGCAGGACCCTGCGCGCCGGCGCTCCCCGGGAGGTGGGCCTGCTCGCCGAGCCCATCCGGCGGATGCGCGCCGATCTCGAGACGTACCTGTCCCCTACCGCCGACCACCCCGAGCACCCGGCCTACGCGGGCGCAGCCGTCCTCGCCGCCAAGGACGGCGTCGTGGTGGGGCGTACCGCCGTGGGCAAGGCGGTTCGCTACGGCGCCGTCGGGGTCGAACTTCCAGCCGGCCAGCAGGTGGCGGCCCGACCCGACACGATCTTCGACCTGGCCTCGGTGTCGAAACTGTTCACCGCCGTCGCCGTGCTGCAGCAGGTCGAACGCGGCCGGGTCGACCTCGACGCTCCGCTGGCCCGCTACCTCCCGGAGTTCGCCGTCGGCGGCAAGGGCGACGTCACCGCCCGGCACCTGTTGACCCACGCCGGCGGGCTGCCCGCGGACCTGCCGCTGTGGCGCGACCACCCCGACCCGCCGGCACGCCTGGCCGCAGCGCTCACCGTACCGCTCCTTCCCGGCGCCGGGCCCGGCCAGCAGTACCTGTACTCCGACCTCGGTCTCATCGCGCTGGGCGAACTGGCGCACCGGGTGACCGGCGTGCGCCTCGACGCGGCGGTCCGCGCCGGGATCACCGGACCGTTGTCCATGGTGGACACCGGGTACAGTCCGCCGGCGGACGAGCGCGGCCGCATCGCGGCGACCGAGTACCTGACCGCCCCGCCCCGCGGCCTGATCCGGGGCGAGGTGCACGACGAGAACGCCTGGTCGCTCGGTGGGGTCGCGGGACACGCCGGAGTGTTCTCCACCGTCGACGACCTGGCCGTCTTCTGTCAGACGCTGCTCAACGGCGGAGAGTACAAGGGCAGGCGGATCCTGCGGGCCGACACCGTCCGGTCCATGCTGATCAACTACAACTCCCACCTGGCAAGCCCCGAGAGCCGGCGGGGGCTGGGGTTCGAGCTCAACAAGCGCTGGTACATGGACGGCCTGTCCTCGCCGGTGACGTTCGGCCACACCGGGTTCACCGGCACCTCCATCGTGATCGACCCGCTGTCGCACTCGTTCGTGATCCTGCTGACCAACCGGGTGCACCCGGACCGGGCCTGGGGATCGAGCAACAACGCCCGCCGCGCGGTAGCCCGCAACCTGGCCGAGGCGATGCACGCCGCCTTCCACCGCGAGGTGCAGGGCGGCCTGACGGCAGGGCGGCTCACATAATCCTGACATTTCGGGGCTGGCGAGGACTGGATGATCGATGGATGATGATCCGATGACTGATGATCCGATGACTGATGCCAAGGTTTGGACGGCACCCGAAGTGGCCCGGATCAAAGAGCCCTACCTCGCGGACGAGCGGACCATGCTGGAGGGTTGGCTGGATTGCCACCGCACGACCCTGCTGCACAAGTGCGCGGGCCTCACCGCCGAGCAGTTGGCGAGGTGGGCGTCGCCGCCCTCCAACCTCTCGCTGCTCGGACTGGTACGCCACCTGGCAGAGGTCGAGCGGTCGTGGTTTCGCCGCCGGTTGCGCGGAGAGCAGGTCGAGCCACTGTACTTCCGCGACGGTGCGAGCGCGGACGCCTGCTTCGACGACGTGGACCCGGCGCAGGCGGCGGCGGACTACGACCGCCTGGTCAGCGAATGGGAACTCGCCCGCGCGGCAGCGGCCGGCGTCTCCCTCGACGAGACCGTGACCGTGCCGTTCGGCGAGGTGTCGTTCCGCTGGATCCTCATCCACATGATTGAGGAGTACGCACGCCACAACGGGCACGCGGACCTGTTCCGGGAGCGGATCGACGGCGCGACCGGAGTCTGAACCGCAGGTCAGTCCGGCGCGCTCATCCGGCGTACCAGCGTCGCGACGGTGGAGTTGTCGAGGATTGCCGCGTCGGCGTTCCCGTTCTTCGTCGACGCACCGGTGAGCATTCGGGTGATCTGCGGCGCGGCCGCCCACCAGCCGGCCAGCGCGATCACCGCGTATATCAGTTCGGCCGCGCCGACCGACGTCGTCAGATGGCCCGCCTGCTGGGCCCGGCCGACCGCGGCCACCTTCTCCGCGTAGTAACCCGCCCGCTCCAGCTCGTCGACGACCGTCGCGCCACCGCGCTCCAGGCCCTCCCAGTAGAGCAGTCGAAGCAGCGCCGGATGCTTGCGATTGTGCTCCAGCACGCGGCCGGCGTACTCGCCGAGGTCACCCGCCTGCTCGTCGCTGAGCGGGACGGCCGCGGCGAGCCGCGCCAGTTCCTGCCGTAGCACCTGGACGAAGAGCGCTTCCTTGTCGCCGAAGTACCCGTACAGCCGCTCCTTGCTGATGCCGGCCCGCGTCGCGATCCGGTCCACGCGCGCGCCGGCGGCGCCGAACTCAGCGAAATCCTCGACCGCGGCGTCCAGCAACCGCTGTCGGGTCAGCTCGGTCTGCCATGCCATACCACCATCCTAGTGATCTTGCAGTCTGTGCACTGTCGACCCACCGCACCGCAGCCGAGGACCTTGCAGGCGGTCGTTTCCTTAGGAGTGCATTAGACAGCTTGGGTACGGTCCGTAGCGGGGCTATGGTCTGTGCCGACCACCGTCAGCAAGTCGCCGAAGGCGGCTGCGGCTGGTCGCCGCCGAGTCACCGCAGGGGTGAGCCGGGGACCCAGGTACCTGGGGTGAATCCGCACGGTGCGGTAGGGCGTGTGCCGGCCCGAACCCGTCAGCTAACCCGGTAGGCGGCACAGGCGAAGGAACCTCTCCGTGACGCTGCGTGCCGTTCGTGCCCGCTCGACCCTGGCCACCAGGCCGCTACTCGGTGCCGTCCTCACCGTCCTGGCTGTACTCCTGGCGATGCTGCCGCCGAACCCCGTCCACGCCGCACCCGGCACCGCCGGCCCAGAAGGTGGAAGCGCGTCGCTGCGCGACCAGTTGGATGCGGCCGCGCGCGGATACAACGACGCCGCCGCGCGCCTCGACGCCTCGAAAGCCCGCCAGACCCAGCTCGCCGAGCAGATGCGCGCCACCGACACGCAGTTGGCCGACCTGACAACGCAGGTGGGCGAGCTGGCTGCGACCGCGTACAAGGGCGGCCGGGTCGGCGGGCTGATCGCTCTGCTCGGCAGTGACTCCCCCGACGGCCTCTTCCAGCGCGCCACGACCCTGGAGTCGAAGGCCCGTGACGACGACCGGACGCTACGCCGACTCAAGGCCGCCAAGGCCGCGCAGAGTGACCAGCAGTCGGCGCTGGACCGTGAGATCACGGCGCAGCAGACCCAGCTTGCCGAGATGGACAAGCGCAAGAAGGCCGCCGAGAAGGCGCTGGCTTCGGCGGGCAGTAGCCAGCAGACGTCCGGGTTCTCCGGCGGCGCTGCGGCCACCGCCACACCGAGCCAGTCCGGGGGCCCAGTACCCGCGCCACGCCGCGCCGATGGCACCTTCGCCCCCGAGTCCTGCTCGGTGAAGGACCCAACCACCTCGGGCTGCCTCACTCCGCGTACGTTGCACGCGCTCCAACAGACCAAGGCCGCCGGCTTCAACCACTTCGTATCCTGCTACCGCTCGCAAGAAGACGGCGGCGAGCACCCGCGGGGCAGGGCCTGCGACTGGGCCGCCGCCCCCAGTACCTTCGGCGGCGTCGCCACCGGCGCCGACAAGGACTACGGCAACCGGCTCGCCGCCTGGTACGTCGCGAACGCCAAAGCTCTCGGCGTGCTCTACGTCATCTGGTACAAGCAGATCTGGCTACCGTCGACCGGTTGGCGCGCCTACACCAGCGGCGACGGAACCCCCTCCGGGGACCACACCAACCATGTCCATCTTTCGGTCCAGTAGCCCGTCGCATCCCGTAGCCTGGTGGCCCAGTCACTCCTGGTGACCCAGAGCGCCGGGGAGAAACATCCGCGCCGGGAGAAGACATGAGCGACGACACCGACACCGACACCGCTACCGATGCCGGCCGGGGACACGGTCACGCGCACAGTCACGTCCACAGTCACGTCCACGCTGAGGACGGCCGGGTACAGGTGTCCCCGCGGGCGCGCCGAGCAGGTCTCGCGGTGCTGGTTCCGGCGGCGGTACTCACCCTTGTCGCCCTCGTCTGGCTGTGGCCACGGGGGTCCGTAGCCGCCGAACCGAATCAGCCCGCCGACGCCCAGCGCGTCGCCGGGGCAGTCCTGTCCGTGCATCCCACACCCTGCCCGCCGGCCGCGTCAGCGGTGCCGACGCCGTCAGTCGTGGTCACGTGCGGGACCGTACAGGTGAAACTCAGCGACGGCCCGGACGCCGGCAAGGAGGTCACGACCGGCATGCCCGGCGGTCCGGGCGCGCCCGTGGTCAAAGCGGGTGACCGGGTCATCCTGATGTACCTGCCGGACAGCCCGAGCGACCAGCCGTATCAGATCATCGATCATCAACGCGGCCGCCAACTCTGGGTACTCGCCTTCGCGTTCGCCGCCGCGATCATCGCGTTCGGCCGGTGGCGGGGACTGCGCGCGCTCGCCGGGCTTGCGGTCAGCTTCGCGGTACTGCTGCTGTTCGTCGTGCCGGCGATCCTGGACGGCCGACCGCCGCTGCTGGTCGCGATCGTCGGAGCCGCGGCGATCATGCTGACGGTGCTGTACCTGACCCATGGTTTCACCGTCACGACGTCGGTGGCGGTCCTCGGCACCCTTGCCAGCCTCACCCTGACCGGGATCCTCGCCGCTGTCGCGACGGGCGCCGCGCAGCTGACGGGGGTCTCCGGCGAGGAAACCACGTACCTCAACATCACGTACCAGAACGTCAACATGCGGGGCCTGCTGCTGGCCGGCATCCTGATCGGCGCGCTGGGTGTGCTCGACGACGTCGCCGTCACCCAGGCCGCCACCGTAGCCGAACTCGCACAGGCCAACCCCGCGCTGCGCGCCAGGCAGCTCTACCGGGCCGCCGCCCGCGTCGGCCGTGCCCACATCGCCTCGGTCATCAACACGATCATCCTGGCGTACGCCGGGGCGTCGCTGCCGCTGCTCCTGCTGCTCGCCGCGGGCAACCGGCCGCTCGACGAAGTACTGACCAACCCGAACCTCGCCGAGGAGATCGTACGCAGCGTCGTGGGAACCATCGGCCTGATCGCAGCCGTACCGATCACCACCGCCCTCGCGGCGATGGTCCTGGGTGCGGCGAGCCGGGCGGTGACGACGAGACGGCCGGGGACTACGACGACGGCGGGTACGACGACGGCGGGTACGACGGCCACTCGTACGCCAGGAACTTTCCGTCCAACGTGATCACTATGCGGTCGCCGGCCGGATGGTCACGTCGCGCGACGGAGATGCCGAAGTTGATCGCGCTCATGATGCCGTCGCCGAACTGCTCGTGGATCACCTCTTTGAGGGCCGGCCCGTACACCTGGAGCACCTCGTACAGCCGGTAGATGGTCGGATCCGTCGGCACCGCCGTCGGCAGGGCACCCCTCATCGGCACGGCGGTCAGCGGTGGCACCGCCTGTTCGGGCAGCCCCAGCCGGCCAACCACGGTCGCGGCGTCGCCCGCGTCGAGCGGGTGCTGCCCGAGTAGCGCCGCCACCGTCCACACCAGCGGCTTGCCGATCGCATCGGCGAGGTCCTGCCAGGTGAGCCCGCGCTCCAGCCTTGCGGCGACCACTGCCTGTGTGACCTCATCGCGCGTCATCGCCGCCTCCACGGACGTCAGGGCCGCTGGCGTCAGGGCCGCTATGGCGACCGTAAGAGAGTCCCCTTCCGGCGGCAACCGCAGCAGCGCGTGCGTGGAGAGGCGAGCAACGCGGATGGCGGTACTAGGTCGACCGGCCTCCGAGAGTGGCCCCCAGCAGAAGGTCGCGTTGCCACTTCCGGAGGGATTCGTCGTCCGGTTCGATGAGCACCTGCGGCAGGGTGCCGTCATGGATGGCGACGATGGTGCGCGCGAGCAGGTCGGGCGTGGCAGATGCGGCGGGCAGCTTCCCACCGGCCGCGGCAGCTTCCACGATCGGGATGAGAGCTTGCCGTACGGCCCGGCGGTATCGCGCGAGCGCGGCGGCCACTTCCGGATGGCGCAGGGCGTGGGCTGTGAACTCGGCGTTCACGGCGTACCAGCGACTGTCGGCGCCCAGGCTGGCGAGGATGCGGTCCACCGCGCCGGCGAGGTCGCCCTCCTGCGCGGCGGAGATGGTGCCGGCGAGGGTCTGTTCGATGAGCGCGACCATCGCGGCGGTGCGCTGTTCGTACAGCGCGAAGAAGAGCTCGTCCATCGAGCTGAAGTTGGAGTAGAACGCCCCCCGGGTGTACCCCGCCGCCTCGCAGACCTCCTCGACGGTGGCCCGCCCGAACCCGCGCGCGGCGAACACCTCGAAGGCGGCGTCGAGCATCCGCTGCCGGGTCTCGGAGCGGCGGCGGGTGACGCGCGGCGGCGGGGCGGGTGCGTCGGTGGATGACGCGCGGGATGAGGTGTGCGTGCTCCGCGCCGACATCGTGACCTCCATCTCGATACGTTTATGTACCGGATACAAATTTGTATCGTACTTGATAGACGGCCAACAGCACCGAGTGACCGGCACGAGTCCAAGAGCACGGATGGAGCGACCATGACCGTGGAACCAGCGTCACCGCCGGGGTTCTGGGCCGATCTACGGGACGCGGTGCCCCTGCGAACCGTGATCATCGTGATCGGCGTCCTGCTCCTGCAACTCGGCTTCATCCTGTCCTACGTCGGGGCGTTTCATCACCCGAGCCCGCACCGGCTCCGCCTCGCCGTCGTGGCGCCGCCGCAACTCGCCGCCCAGACCGTGAACGGATTGAACGCGGTTGACGGCGCACCCCTGGACGCGTTCACCGCGACCAGCGCCGATGCCGCCCGCCGCCAGATTCAGCAGGGCACGACCTCCGCGGCGCTCGTCGTCGACCCCGCCTCGAACACCGATACGCTGCTCATCGCGACCGGCGGCGGCACCTCGGTCGCCAACGCCGTGGAGCAGATCGTGCGGGCAACCGAGACGAACCGGCACCGGGCGCTGAAGGTCGACGACGTCGTACCGCTACAGTCCGGCGACGGACGCGGCCTCACCGGCTTCTACCTCGTCATCGGCTGGATCGTGGGCGGATACCTCGTCGCGGCCCTCCTGGGCGTGGCCAAGGGCGCCCGGCCGGCGACCCTCCACCGAGCCGTTGTTCGCCTGATCGCCATGGTGCCCTACGCCATCGTGTCCGGGCTGGGCGGCGCCATCATCGTCGGCCCGGTCCTCGGCGCGATGACCGGCCATCTGGTCGCGCTGTGGGGCATCGGCACCCTGCTCGTAATGGCCGCCGCCACGGTCACGATGGCGTTCCAGACGCTGTTCGGGGTCATCGGCATCGGCGTCACCGTCCTGCTGTTCGTCATCCTGGGCAACCCCAGCGCAGGCGGTGCGTACCAGCCAGCCCTCCTCCCGCCGTTCTGGCGGGCGATCAGCGGCGCGCTACCCAACGGCGCCGGCACCGAGGCGGTCCGCCGGGTGATCTACTTCGGCGGGCACGACGTCACCGGGCCGCTCGCCGTGATCGCCGCATACGCCGCGGCGGGCACCGCCGTAGCGATGGCCGCGGCCGTACTGCGCCACCGACGGGACGGTCGGCCTGCTGCCACAGTGGACGGTTAAACGACAGGCCGCCGTAGCGAGTACGTGACGGCGTGGAGACGCTGTGGCTGGCCGACCAGCATGACGGCGCGGTCGTACGCCTGCCAGCCGTCGGCGCCGGCCCGGTTGAGGTGGCGCAAGTCGTCGAAGCGCTCGTCGGTACCCCACCGCTGTGCCCCTCCGGGGTAGTGGAAGATGGCGTCCCAGTCCATGAACTTGTCCATGCCGAAGTCCCCGGTCGCCCGGTACTCCAGCCGCGCGTACTCCCATTGCGTCACGGCTTCATCATGCCGCAGCACTTCAGATGGCGTAAGCCGATCATCGATGCGAAGGACCCGAATGTGTCGACCGGCCCTTAATCCCCGCGCCGGGTCTCCGTCGGCGCACCTGCTCCCGGCCGGGTCCGCATCGCCAGCAGGGACCTGCGCCGGCTGTAGGTGAAGTAGATCAGCAACCCGATGACGAACCACACGGCGAAGCGCAGCCAGGTTTCGGGCTTGAGGAACGTGATCAGCCAGAGCGAGAACAGCACGCCGATCGCAGGCACGAACGGCAAGCCGGGCGTACGGAACGTGCGCGGCAGGTCGGGGCGACGGTAACGGAGCACGACCACGGCGACACAGACGACGACGAACGCGAGCAGGATGCCGATGTTGGTCAGCTCGGCGGCTGCGCCGATCGGCAGGAAGCCGGCGATCAGCGCGGAGACCACGCCGGCGATCCAGGTGATCCGGGTGGGCACCTTGCGTACCGGATGGGTCTTGGCGAACCACTGCGGCAGCAGGCCATCCCGGCTCATCGAGAACCACACCCTGGTCACGCCGAGCATGAACGTGAACATCACCGTCAGGATCCCGACGATCGCGCCGACCGCGATCACGGACGCCAGGCCGGACAGGCCCACCGCCGCGAACGCCGAGGAGAAGCCGCTCTTGGGGTTGATGTCCCGGTACGGCTGCATCCCGGTCAGCACGAGGCAGGCCAGCACGTAGAGCACCATCGAGATCGCCAGCGAGTACACGATCGCCTTGGGCATGTGCCGCTGCGCGTCCTTGGACTCCTCGGCGGCCGTCGACATCGCGTCGTACCCGAAGACGGCGAAGAAGACCGTCGCGGCACCGGTGACCGCTCCGCCGAGCCCGAAGGGGAAGAACGGCGTGTAGTTGGCCGTCTTGATGTAGAAGAAGCCCACCAGGATCACGACCAGGACGACGGCGACCTTGAGGGCGACCACCAGGGTCTCGACCCGGGCGGCGGTCCGGATGCCGCGATTGAGCAGGAACGCGATGAGCAGGCAGAGCAGGGCGGCGAACAGGTCGACCTGGTAACTGCCGTGCGGCACTCCGGTCGGCTCCGTGCCCGGCGCGCCCAGCATCCAGGCCGGTAGGTGAATACCGAGGTGGGTGAGCAGGAAGCCGAAGTAACCCGAGATCCCGATGGCGACCACCGAGACAATCGCGGTGTACTCCAGCAGCAGGTCCCAGCCGATGCACCAGCCGACGAGTTCACCCAACACGGCATACCCGTAGGTGTACGCCGACCCCGCCCTCGGGATCAGCCCGGCGAACTCCGCATAGGAGAAGGCCGCGGCGGCGCTGGCGATCCCCGCGATCAGGAACGAGATGAGCACCGCCGGCCCGGCCGTCCCGTTCGCCACGGCCCCGGCCAGCGCGAAGATACCGGCGCCGATGATGCCGCCGACACCGATCGCGGTGAGCTGCCACAGCCCCAGCGATCGGGACAGACCACCGTCGGTCTCGCTGACAATGTCGTCGACCGGCTTGCGCCGGAGCACTCCTGACCCGCCGCCCAGCATGTTTCGCGCACCCTCCATTGCCCGGTGTCGCTCCATTGCCCGGTGTCGCTCCATTGCCCGGTGTCGCTACCGTAATCTCCCGGGCCGACAAGACCGAAACCGTCCGTGGGCGAAGCCGCTCGAGGCGCGGATCGGTGGGTCGGGCCGACGGCGGCACCGTCACCGTCACCGTCACCGTCACCGGCACCGGCACCGGCACCGGCACAAACGACATCGGCCGGAAGCACGTTGATGTGCTTCCGGCCGATGATCGGTGAAAGGTGGTTACGAGCGCTGGATCATCAAGGACGCTTCGTCGACGCCTTGATGAAGTCGCGGTTGAGCCGACCGATGGTGGTCAGCGGAATGCCCTTGGGGCATACCTCCGTGCACTCGCCGGCGTTGGTGCAGCCACCGAAGCCCGCCTCGTCGTGCGCGGCGATCATGTTCACCACGCGCGAGTCCCGCTCGGGCTGGCCCTGGGGCATCAGGCCGAGGTGGGTGATCTTCGCGGCGGTGAACAGCATGCCGGAGCCGTTCGGGCAGGCCGCGACGCAGGCGCCGCAGCCGATGCAGGTCGCCGCGTCGAACGCCGCGTCCGCGTCGACCTTGGGCACCGGTGCGGCGTGCGCCTCGGGCGCGGCGCCGGTCGGCGCGGAGATGAAGCCTCCGGCCTGGATGATCTTGTCGAACGCGCCGCGGTCGACCACCAGGTCCTTCACAACCGGGAAGGCCTTCGCCCGCCACGGCTCGATGTCGATGGTGTCGCCGTCTTTGAAAGTCCGCATGTGCAACTGGCACGTGGTGGTCAGCTTCTGCGGGCCGTGCGGCGTGCCGTTGATGACCATGCTGCACGCGCCGCAGATGCCTTCACGGCAGTCGTGGTCGAACGCGACCGGCTCCTCACCCTCGAGGGTCAGCCGCTCGTTGAGCATGTCGAGCATCTCCAGGAACGACATGTCCGGGGACACGTCGGTCACCTGGTAGGACACCATCCGGCCCTTGTCCTGCGGGCCCTGTTGGCGCCAAACGCGCAGGGTCAGGTTCACTTGTAGCTCCGCTGGCTCGGGTGGACGTACTCGAAAATCAGGTCTTCCTTGTGCAGCACCGGCGGCTCGCCGGCACCGTTGAACTCCCAGGCTGCGACGTAGCTGAAGCGCTCGTCGTCACGCTGGGCCTCACCGTCCGGGGTCTGACTCTCGGCCCGGAAGTGGCCGCCGCAGGACTCCTCACGGTGCAGCGCGTCGATGCACATCAGCTCGGCGAGCTCGAAGAAGTCGGCCACCCGGCCGGCCCGCTCCAGGGCCTGGTTGAGGCCCTCGCCGTCGCCGAGCACCCGGACCCGCTGCCAGAACTCGTCGCGCAGGTTGCGGATCAGCTCGATGGCCTTGGTCAGCCCCGCCTCGGTGCGCTCCATGCCGCAGTACTCCCACATGATGTGGCCGAGTTCGCGGTGGAACGAGTCGACGGTCCGGTCACCGTTGATCGACAGCAGCTTGGCGATCCGGTCCTCGACCTGCGCCCGCGCCTCGACGGCGGCCGGGTGCGCCCCGTCGACCTTCTCGAACGGACCGGCGGCGAGGTAGTCGCCGATCGTGTTCGGGAGCACGAAGTACCCGTCGGCCAGGCCCTGCATGAGCGCGGACGCGCCCAGCCGGTTGGCGCCGTGGTCGGAGAAGTTGGCCTCACCGATCACGAACAGGCCGGGGATCGTCGACTGCAGGTCGTAGTCGACCCACAGGCCACCCATCGTGTAGTGCACGGCGGGGTAGATCCGCATCGGCACCTCGTACGGGTCCTCGCCGGTGATCCGCTCGTACATCTCGAAGAGGTTGCCGTACTTGGCCTCGACGGCCGGGCGGCCCAGCCGCTTGATCGCATCCGCGAAGTCCAGGTAGACGCCGAGCCCGCCGGGGCCGACGCCGCGACCCTCGTCGCAGACGTTCTTGGCGGCGCGGGAGGCGATGTCCCGCGGGACCAGGTTGCCGAACGCCGGGTAGATGCGCTCGAGGTAGTAGTCGCGGTCTTCCTCCGGGATGTCCGCGGCCGGCTTGCCGCAGTCCTCGGCCCGCTTCGGCACCCACACCCGGCCGTCGTTACGCAGCGACTCACTCATCAGCGTGAGCTTCGACTGGTGGTCGCCGGACTGCGGGATGCAGGTCGGGTGGATCTGCGTGTAGCACGGGTTCGCGAAGAGCGCGCCCTTGCGGTGTGCCCGCCAGGTCGCCGTGACGTTGCAGCCCTTGGCGTTGGTGGACAGGAAGAAGACGTTGCCGTACCCGCCGGAGGCGAGCACAACGGCGTCGGCGAACTCGGTCGTGATCTCGCCGGTGATCATGTCGCGGACCACGATGCCGCGCGCCCGGCCGTCAACGATGATCAGCTCCAGCATCTCGTGCCGGGCGTTCATCTCGACGTTGCCGGCCGCGATCTGCCGCTCCAGGGCCTGGTACGCGCCGAGCAGCAACTGCTGGCCTGTTTGGCCGCGGGCGTAGAAGGTACGCGACACCTGGGTGCCACCGAAGGACCGGGTGTCGAGCAGGCCGCCGTACTCGCGGGCGAACGGCACGCCCTGGGCCACGGCCTGGTCGATGATGTTGACCGAGACCTCGGCGAGGCGGTGGACGTTCGACTCGCGGGCGCGGAAGTCGCCGCCCTTGACGGTGTCGTAGAACAGCCGGTAGACGGAGTCGCCGTCGTTGCGGTAGTTCTTCGCGGCGTTGATGCCGCCCTGCGCGGCGATGGAGTGCGCCCGCCGCGGGCTGTCCTGGTAGCAGTACGACTTGACGTGGTAGCCGAGCTCGCCCAGGGTGGCCGCGGCCGAGCCACCGGCCAGGCCGGTGCCGACCACGATCACGGTCATCTTGCGCTTGTTGGCGGGGTTGACCAGCTTGGCGGAGAAGCGGCGCCGCTCCCAGCGGGTCTCGATCGATCCGTCCGGGGCCTTGGCGTCCCGGATCGGCTCACCCTCGTTGTACAGGGTCAATTCAGCTCACCAATCCCGTGAGTACGGCGAAGGGCACGGCCAGGTAGCCGACGCAGAGCACCACCGCGACGCCGAGCGCGATGGCCCGGTTGCGCCGTTCGCCCCGCTTGGTCTGCTGTCCCAGGGTGCGCAGCGCGCTGTAGATGCCGTGGCGCAGGTGGAAGCCGATCGCGAGGATCGCCAGCGTGTAGAAGAGCGTGACGTACCAGCGGCCGGGCGCGAAGTCGGCGACGACGTTCGCGTACGGGTGCTGCTTGTCGGCGACCGGGTTGAGGTGCCCGGTGGTCAGGTCGAGGATGTGGTAGATCACGAACAGCAGAATGATCACGCCGCCCCAGCGCATCGTCCGGGCGGCGTAGCTGCCCTGGACCTTCCCACGGTGGGCGTACCGGACCGGACGTGCCGCCCGCGCCCGCATCGCCAGCACCGTGGCCGACCAGATGTGCGCGATGACCGCGATGACCAGCCCGCCGCGCTGGATCCAGAGGTACCAGGTATGCGGCAGCAGCGGGGTGCCGATGTCGCGCAGCCAGTGCGCGTAGTGGTCGAACGACTCCGCGCCGACGAAGATCTTCAAGTTACCCAGCATGTGCGCGACGAGGAACAACACCAGCAGAATGCCGGTCACCGCCATGAGGACCTTGAGTCCGACGGAGGTACGCAGCGGTGTCTTCACCCGTGGCGCTGTTGCGATCGCCATTTAACCGACGGTACGAATCGGACCCCGATTCGTCCAATGCATCGCAGTCCTAGTCTCGATAGCCGTAAGCTATAGAGATGCAGCTACAGCAACTCCGATACTTCGTAGCGGTCGCTGAACTGCGACATTTCACCCAAGCGGCCGACTTGGTGGGCATCAGCCAACCCTCGTTGAGTAAGCAGATTCACACCCTGGAAGTCGACCTCGGCGCGCCGCTGTTCGAGCGTAGCCGGGGCAACGTGACCCTCACCGCGGCCGGACAGGCCCTGCTGCCGCTGGCCATCCGGATCCTCGCCGACGTCGACACCGCCCACCGGGAGGTCCAGGATCTCGTGGGTCTGCGCCGCGGCCGGGTACGGCTGGGGGCCCCGCCCAGCCTGTGCGTGTCGCTCGTCCCCCGCATCCTGCGCCGCTTCCACGACGCCTACCCCGGCGTCGACCTGCACATCGAGGAGGGCGGCTCACAGGACCTGGTACGCAACCTCTGCCAGGGCGAGCTGGATTTGGCCCTGATCGTGCTGCCCGAGTACGGCACCGACCCCGGGTTGGTGACCGAGCCGCTGCTGCGCGAAAACCTCGTCGTCGCGTCCGTCGACCCGCTGCCGACCCTGGACGGCACGCTCCACATCACCGATCTGCGCGACCGGCCGCTGGTAATGTTCCGCGCCGGCTACGACGTGCGCGACGCGACGATGGAGGCGTGCCGGCAGGCCGGCTTCGTGCCGTCGTTTACCGTCGAGGGCGGTGAGATGGACGCCGTCCTCAGCCTCGTGGAGGCCGGCCTCGGCGCCGCCGTGGTGCCGGGGATCGTCGTGACGGGCCGACCGACGCTGCGCGTCACCCACCTCGCCCCGCCCGGACTGCCGCGCACGATCGCGCTGGCGCACCGCCGCGAGGCTCCCTTGTCCCACGCCGCCCAGGCGCTACGGGACTCCATGCTGGGACACCTGCAAGAGGTCAAGGAGCGCGGCCCGCTGCCGCCGGGGGTCGAACTGCTGTGCTGACTCGATCTTGTGGCGTGGCAGGCTTTGGTCATGGGACTGTTCACGGTGGCGGAGGCGCGCGCCGAACTGGCTCGACTGCGACCCGTACTCGATGAGCTCGTGGCGGTCCGCGCCGACGCGGCCGAGCTGGCCGCCGCGCTGAGCCCGGGCGGCGCACCGACCCGACTCGGCGGCCTACCCGAGTGGAAGGCCACCGAGGCCCGGCTCGACGAGTTGATGACCACGGTGCAGCAGACCGGAGCGGAGCTCAAAGGCCTCGTGCCGCTGCTGGTCGACTTCCCGGCCGACCTGGAGGGCGTACCGGTGCTGCTGTGCTGGCTGGAGGGCGAGCCGGAGCTGGCCTGGTATCACCGCGCAGACCTCGGGTTCGCAGGGAGACGCCGGCTGCCCTGACGCCGCGATCTCATACCGGGGCTCGACGCGTTGCCCACCATCCCGCAGCAGACTAGAATTCCAACTATGCGGACGTTCAATTTGACCGACGCCAAGGCCCGACTCTCGGAGCTGGTCAACGACGTAGCGGGGACCCACGACCGGGTCGAGATCACCCGCAACGGACAGCCGGCTGCGATCCTGATCTCCCCCGATGACCTATTCGCCTTGGAAGAGACGATCGCCATTCTGCGCGATCGGGAGCTGGTCGATTCGCTCGCCCAGGCCGACGCCGACATCGAGGCCGGCCGCACAATCCCGGCAGAGCAGGTTCTAGCCGAACTGAAAGCGCGGCGCGAGGCTGCGGCGTGAGCGAGCTGCCGTGGAAGGTCGAATTGACCCCCGGCGCAAGGCGTGACCTGGGACGGCTGCCCGAGAACGTCGCATGGGCCGCGATGACATTCGTGACCGAACGATTGCCTGTCAACCCGTACCGCATCGGCAAACCGCTCAACGATCCGTACGCGCACCTGCGCTCAGCCCGCATGGGCCACTACCGGGTGCTGTACCGCATCGACGAGGATCGGGGCGCCGTCTACGTCGTCGCCATACGCCCGCGCAGCGACGTGTACGGCATTCACTGACAACTCCGGTGCCTGGGTGCGGGGGTGGGCACCCTCGGGTTTCACATGATCCGGCTTCCAATGCCCGCCAGACAGGCTCGGGACGGCGTCAAGTGGCCTGAAGTTGCCGCCCGTTACCTGCCGTAATGGCACGCCGGAGTCAGGCTGCGGGTCGCTCCTGCTCCCATGGGTACGGCATCGCGCGTAGCCGCTCGACGTGGGCTTGGTGGCGGCGCTGCCGTTCGATGTCACCGGCCACACCAGCTTCGTCGGCCCACGCCTGCACCTCGGCAATGCGAGCCTCGTGCTCGGCCCTCAACGCGTCTCGGAGTGCCTGGATGTGCGGGTCAACGCTCATGGTGAGCCTCCTAGCCGTTCATTGATCAGTTGACAGACGTTTTCGTACGCGGGCGCGGTCAAGCAGAGGGGCGTGAATGCCGGCCTGGTATCCACGCCCCATGGGGCATCACGCCACGAGTGATAGCCACCCCACGAACTGCTCGTGCAGGTCACCGGCCCGAACGTCGCGAAGATCTGCGGCTGCTTCGATCATTGCCGACCCCATGACAAGGGCCAGGCTGACCGGAGCGTCGGCGTACTCCCCCAGCAGTTGCCGGCGACGGCTCGGGCACGGCCAGGGGTACCCGCACCCGACGCACGACCAGTTCGGCCGCAGCGGCTGATGCGCGGTCACCGCTCGAACCGCCCTCGGTTGGCCTGCCGTGCCTGGCTGGCTTCCAGGGCACCGACCACCCCGGCCTTTCGCGCTCGCTCCAGCCAGCTCACGAACACGCGCAGGGCAGAGTTGTCGAACCGCTTGACCGCCCAGTCGATCATTCGCTGGTCGTAGGTGCCCAACTCCACACCCCGCAGCGCATCGCGCAGCGCCTCTTCGCGCTGCTCAGGCTCTGTGTATGAACCGATCGGTTCAGTCTCCAATGGAGCGACGGGCGCATAATGGCGGGCCTTCATACTGGACACGGGTCGGGGCTCCTTCCCGATCAAGGCCCCTGGTTGGCGTTGCACCGCTGATCAGGGGTCGCCAATGCCTGTCACTCAACCTAGTGAACTAGGTGACTCAGGGCAACTACGTGCGAGACGCCCAGCCACCGAGATGATCGAATGCTGGAGTGCCGCCTGTACCGCTGAACTACCGCCAAGTCGCCGACGACCTCGCCACGCGCATCAAGCGCGGCGAGTACAAGGTGGGCGAGGCCATCCCGAGTTACCGGGAACTGGCCGAGCTGTACTCGGTGAGCGTGTCCACCGCCTCTCGCGCGGTGGCGCTACTGCGGGATCGCGGCGTAGTGATCGGTGCGCCAGGTCGCGGCGTCTTCGTGGCTGAGCGGCGGTAGGACCGCCGCTGCCAGGGCCTGACGAGGTATGCCACCAGCCCCTGGGCATACGGAGACGACATAAATTGCGGAGTGCTCGATGGGCCGCGAGGCGGTCCGGTAGCGCCCACATCGACGGCCGCCCCTCACCCGGCCTTCAGGCTGGTTGTGGTGTCTACGGCTTGACGCCGGCCGCCTGCGCGATGAAGAAGACGATCCACAGGGCGACGATGGGGTATCCGAGCCACAGTCCGGTCTTGGCGAAGTGGTCGCCAGCCTTGCCGCTGCGCCTGATTTCGTACCGGGCGGCGTGCCCGAAGACCACCGCCAAGAGACTGGGGACGCCGAACGTGCAGATGAACCCCATCAGGCCGATGATGCCGAGCGTCAGCGCGGTCATGGCCAGGCCGGACTTTGGCGGCTGCGTCGGCACCACGTACACGAACTGGGGCTGTGACGGGACCTGCGGCTGTGGCGGCAGCCCGGGATATTGGTGCTCGGTCACCGGTACAGTCTGACGGCCAGTGTTCACAAGGTCAGCCGGACGTTCGGCTAAGGCTTACGGCGGACGCAAGCAACGGCCACCACGAGCGCCGCCCGAGGACGGCACCGAGGCGCTGCTAGGGCGCTCTGTCCCGTATGCCCAGTCCAGTCTCTACAGTGGGCAGACCGGCGCACGGTTGGTCGCGGCGCATTGAAGGTGGCCAAACTTTCGTACCCTTCGTCTACGGTGGCCGACATGGTGAACTCGACATGGGAGGACCGCGACCTCCCCGTACTACGCGCCATCGTGGAGAAGTGGGACGAGGGCGTGAACACCGTTACGCCAGCCGGCATTGCCGCGCGTACGGGCCTTCCGGAAGACGTGGTGCAGCGGGCACTACTCGCGTTGGATCGAGAAGACCCGCCCTTCTTCACTCCCGTCGACGGCAGCACGCTCGTCGGCAAGCACATCTCTGGGGTGAAGGAGCCGACGGGGCACGCACGCCGCACTGTGGGCACTTGGCCGACGCCCGAGGCCCTGGCTGACCGTCTGGTGCAGGCACTAGCGCAGGCCGCCGACAACGAGCCCGACGAGGAGAAACGCGGCTGGCTGAAGAAGACTGCCGCGTGGTTCGGATCGGCGGGCCGGGACGTGGCGGTAGACATCGCCTCGTCCGTCGTCACCAAGAGTGCAGGGCTCGGCTGAGGATGAGGAGAAGCGGGCGCTATCGGCAGATGGCGCGCGACATGGCCGCGTTCAGGGATGCGTACCAGGAGGTCGTCGACCTCACCGTACCGAAGCTGGACTTCATGATGCGGGTGCGCGATCCCAAACCAGGTAAAGAGTGGGACCTTGCGGAGGCGAAGCTGAAGGCGGCGCGGCTGGCGGGGCGGGCGAGGCAAGCGCAGAGATCGTCCGACGCGTCCGTGCCGTTCTCCGTGAACGGCGGTCAGATTCGACTGGACCCGGTGCTCGGATGGGAGTATTCACTCCGGGATGGCGAGGCGATGCCGCCCGATGCACTGCTCGCCACGCTCAGCCTGATGGCGGGTGCGATTGAGTCCAAGGCCGAGGAGGCCGAGCACAACGAGCGCAGCCTCGCCGGACGAGTGGCCGCATTCGTCGGGTTCCCATTGCAGGTGCGGGCACTGGCTACTGCGGAGCACCCCAGCCTTGCCAAGGCCGCCCTCGCCACCGGCATCGCGGCTCAGGTATTCGCGGGGGTAATGGCCACGCTCATCGCGGCTCTCATCACGACCGCCGTAGCGGCATTGTGGAAGTACGCCAACCATGACCCGCAGGCAAGCAAGCCTCTCCCGGCCGTCACCACGCCTGTACCTGTGCCAAGCACGACGCCCGTGTCAGCCACCCCGAACCCTTCGCGCACCTAGTCTGCGCGGCTCATCGAGGCCGGGCAGCAGCACTCCACCCGGCCTCGATACGTCCGTTTCGGGTTCGGCCGTCCCCAGACCTGTCCCAGCGCAGCGCGATCTCGATCTCGCCGCATACCTGCTAGGTCGAGACCGCTGAAGGAGACGTTCGACATCACGGCAATCCCGCTACCGGGCAACGAAAGCCGTCAGTCGCGGACGACCACCCGGTTACGCCCACTCTCCTTCGCCCGGTACAGGCACTCGTCCGCGTGGCCGAGCAGCGTGTCCAGCCCACTGTCCTCCGGCCGCAGGTACGCGACGCCGACGCTGATCGTCACGTCGACCGGGCCGTCCCTGGTCTCGATCGGGGCGGCGGCCACCGAAGCACGCAGCCGCTCCGCCGTCTCCGCAGCCCGGTCCCCGGCATCGGACAGCAGGAGCACGAACTCCTCGCCGCCGTAGCGGGCGAGCAGGTCCGTCTCGCGGCTCTGGCTGCGCAGACGGGCGACCACGCCTCGGATCACGTCGTCGCCAACCTGGTGCCCGTACGTGTCGTTGATCCGTTTGAAGTGGTCGATGTCCAGCATGACCGCGGCCACCGGCGCGTGAACGCGGCGCGCCAGCGTCACCGCCACCGCGCGCCCGGCGAGGTCGAAGAAGTGCCGGCGGTTGGCGATACCGGTGAGGCTGTCGACCGTGGCCAGCTCATGTACCTGAGTGAACAGTCGGGCGTTCTCGTACGCGACCATGCCCTGGCTGACCAGCGCGGTGGCGATGCCGATGTCCGCGTCGCCGTAGGCGTCCGTACGGTCAGCGGCCAGGACCAGTACGCCGAGCCGCTGCTCGCGCGCGATCAGCGGGACGACCAGCCAGCACCCCGGCCGGTCCGAGCCCACCGAGCCCACCGAGCCCACCAAGACCTCGGCAAGCGCACGCGGCCAGGCCCCGTCCACACCGTCAACGCCGTACACGCTCGGCTCCTTGATACCCAGCAGCCCGGCCAGGTCCGGCTGGGCGGCCACCACGGCCGGGGAGTCATCCGCAGAACCGCCGAGCACAGAACCGCCGAGCACAGAACCGTCGAGCACAGAACCGTCGAGCACGGTCACCGCGGGTGACTCAGCGTCACCCAGCAGCAGCCACGCGCGCTCGCCGTCGCGGGCCCGCATCACCGTCGTCAGCAATCGGCGCAGCACGATGTTGGGGTCGAGGGTGGCGCTGAGCCAGGTCATCGCGTCGCGCAACGTCTCGGCCAGGTCCCGCTGCCGGTTGGCGGCCTCGACCGCCACCTCGAGCTGGGCGGCTCGGGCGGTTTCCATGGCGACCGCGACGTGGTGCGTGACGGCGGTCAGGATGTCCACGTCGTCAGGCGTGAACACACCCTTGGCCACCCGGCTGTCCAGGTACACGACCCCGAGCAGCCGGCCGTCCAACAGCAGCGGGGCGATGAGGATGCTGCGCAGCCCGTACGCGAGCATGCTCTGCGATCCGAGCGCCTCACCCTCCTCGGTACCGGTCACCACCAGCGCCTCGCGCTCGTGGTGGACCTTCTCGATGAGGCTCGCGCTGTAGCCGGTTAGCTCGTCCAGGTCGTTACCGGAAGCGTCGCGGCCGACGTGGGGCACCAGCCGGCTGGACTCCCCGTCGAGCAGCAGCAGGAACGCGCGCTCGGCGCCGAGGATGCGGATCGTCTCGTCGAGCGCGATCCGGGCCAGTTTGGCCGGGTCGAGCACCCGGGAGGCGGCCAGACTGACCTGCTCCAGGGCTGCCCACCGCTGGGAGTGCCGGCTTCCCATGACGCTCGTGGAGCGGTGGTGCACGACGCTGCCCGCGTTGGCGAGCCCGAACTCGGCGCTGACCCAGCGAGCGCGATGCGGCCAGCCCTGCTCCTTGGCCACCGAAAGCGCGTAGCCGGCCTGCCGGAGCGTCTCTCCGGCGGCGCCGAGGGCCCGCAGACATCGGGCGCGCACCAGCGCGGCCTCGAACGCCACGAGCGGGGCCTCGATCGCGCGCAGGACCGGTTCGGCCGCCGCCAGCTTCGCGAGCGCCTTGGCGTGCTCGCCGGCCAGTTCGTACAGCGCGGCCTCAGTGACCCGGTAGTGCGCGGCGACGATCGGACGATGCGTCACCTTACGCAGTACCGCCACGGCCTTCCGCGCCTCCGCGAGGCGAGCCGTACGCTCGGCCCCGTCGGTGTTCCGGCAGCGCTCGAGGTGACCGTAGGCCTGGTAGACGTAGATCGTATGCTGCGCCGGCAGCAGGTCGAGCGGCTTCAGCCCGAGCGCGGCGAACTTCGCCACCGCGTCGTCGAACATGTCACCGAAGTCGTTCTGCTCCAGGGCCGCCTGGAACGTGGCGATGAGGACGTCGACCTGCTGGTGCAGCGGGGCGTCGTCGTCGATGAGCTTGGCCAGGTGGGCCGCGGCCTCCCCGGCACGGCCGCGCAGGGCGAGCAGGCACGCGTCGGTCGCCACCACTCCACTGCGCTCGGCCTGCCCGCCGGCCACGGCCCGAGCCCGGCGCCGGTTGAAGCCGGCCTCCATCTCAGCCATGTCGCCGCGCAGCAGCCAGTCCCAGTCCAGGACGGCGTACGCGTCGAGGAAGAGCCCGAAGTCCAACCAGCGGCTGTGCTCCTCCAGCATCCGGTGGGTTCTTTCACCGGAGTCCTTGCCGCTGCCGTGCAGGCTGACCGCGTCCATGAACGCGACAAACGCCGACAGCCCCGGATCCCCCAGTTCGCGGGCGGTCCTGGCGGCGGCCCCGGCCAGCTTGTCGGCGATCCGGTGCAGCCCCACCGCCCGGACGAGGAACGGCAACCTGGACATGATCACGGCGTACTGCGGCGACGGCCCCACCCGGTTGACCAGGTACAGCCCGCGCACGATGAGCGGCAGCGACCTGGTCGGCTGGAGTTCACGCACGTGCGCCACCGCGGCGATCTCGTACAGCGAAGCCGCCAGCGTGTACCGCTCCCGCTTGCGCGGGCCCGCGGTACCGCGGCCGATACCGGTCAGCCCGATGAGGCAGCCAAGCACAAAAAGCCATAGCGTCGACGCGACGAGCCGCCCAGGGTTCCTCGGCAACGCGTACCCGAGCTCGGCGAGGCCCTGCTCGGCCGTTGCCGCCTGGGCCTCGCTGTGCCACGCGCTCTCGTGCACCTGCGTCATCCGGTGCAGGATCCTGGCCCGCTCCATCGGCTCCCGGGTGGAGTCCAGGGCCCGCTGCAGGGTGTTCACCGCATCGTCCAGGCGCGCGGCCTGGTGGTAGGCGGTACCGAGCAGTTGGCCGAACACCGTGTCGAGGGCGATCCCCGCTCGCACGGCGGCCTCCACCGCGTGCTCGAGGAAGAACAGCGCCGACTCGGGGGCGTGGTCGGCCATGGCCAGGCGACCGGCGGCGTAGCAGGCGTGGAACGTGCCGGCCGGGGCGTGGTCCGGCTCGCCCAGCGCCCGGTGGTGGGCCAGCGCGTACGCGGTCTCCGGGTCCGGGTCGACCCGCCGGGCCAGGATGTCCGCGATGCGGTCGTGCAGCCGCCGCCGGCTCGGCTCGTCGAACTGACCGAGCAGGGCCTCCCGGATCCGGTCGTGCAGGAACGCGTAGCGGCCGTCGGCGCGCGGCTCCACCAGGCGGTGCCAGGCGGCGTCGGCGACCATGTCGAGGACCCGCTGCCGGTCGGCTTCACACACATCGGCGACCAGGTCGGGATCGAACGTCGACCCGACGCCCGCGGCCACCCCGAGTAGCCGCCGGCTGGAGACGTCGAGGGCGTCCACCCGCTTGAGTACGAGTTCGGCGGCGGTCTCGGGCAGTTCCAGGTCGTCGAGGCCGGCGAGGTCGATGCGCCAGGTTCCCCAGCACGGCTGGGCCAGACCCGAATCGATGATCGCCTTGACGTACTCCATGAGCGTGAACGGATTGCCGGCGCTGCGCGCGGCAAGTCTCGTGGCCGCTTCGTCGGAGATGGTCAGGCCGCCGCTCAGCGCGCCGACCAGCGCGCCGACCGCTGGCGCGGCCAGTGGCTTCAGAACGATCCTGGTGTCGAGGTGGTCACCGAGCCGCGACCGGAACGTCTCCACCGCCGGCACGCTCGCCGCGTCGTCGCGGGCGGTGCCTACCACGAGCATCGGTACGCCGCCGAGTTCGGGCGCCATCTGCTCAAGGACGCGGATCGTGGCCTCGTCGCACCACTGCACGTCGTCGAGGCGCAGCACCGCACCGCCGACCAGCCGGGCCAGCTCGGTCAGGAACGCCGCCACCGCGGCCGCGTACCGCTCCTGCCCGACCTCACCGGTCGGATCGGGTGCCGTGAGCACCTCGGCGAGAGCCGGCGAGAGGTTCTTGACCAGCGAGCCGCTCGGTCCGGCGGCCGCCTTCAGCCGCTCCACGACTGAGTGAGCCTCGTGCTCAGGCAGCCGCGACAGCGACCGGACGTACGTGTCGACGGCCGCGCGCAGCGGCGCGAACGGCTGCGGGTCGTCGGCGGAGGCCTTGCCGTGCAGCACCAGGTGGCCGGAGCGGCTGGCGGCGCCGGCCAGCTCCCGTACGAGCCGGCTCTTGCCGCCACCCGGTGCGCCGTGTACGAGGACAACCCCGCCCCGGTTCCCGAGCGCCCGCTCCCACCTGGAGGTCAGCGTGGCCAACTCGTCGTCCATGCCCACCATCGGGGCGTCCTGGGCCGACCAGGCTTCGTCGGCGGTACCGAGCGGGAAGTCGGCGTCCGGATCGGCCGCCACCCGGCGGAGGTCGGCGAGCAGGCCGGTGCCGCTCTGGTACCGGTCGTCCGGGTCCTTCGCGAGGAGCCTGACGATGATCGCCGCGAGCGCGGGCGGGAGTTCCGGCGCGAGTTCACGCGGATCGGGTACCTGCGCGACGGCGTGCAGGCGAAGCAGTTCCCCGACGTCGGCGGCGGAGAACGGCGGCTCGCCGGTCGCGCACTCGAACAGCACCGCGCCGAGGGAGTACAGGTCCGACCGGCCGTCCACCGGGCGGTTGAGCATGCCCGCCTGCTCCGGGGAGCTGTAGGCGAGGGTCCCGGCGATCTCCTCGGACCGCGAGCCGTCCGAGCGGGCCGGTTCCATGCGCGCGGCCAGGCCGAAGTCGATAAGCCGGGCGCTGCCGTCCGGGGTGAGGATGATGTTGTCCGGTTTGACGTCACGGTGCACGAGACCGGCACGGTGCGCCGCGCCCAGCGCCGCCGCCAGGTCGATGCCCAGGGCCGTCACCCGGTCCGCGGGCAGCGGCTCCTTACTCAGCAGGCCGCTGAGCCGCTGGCCCTCGATCAGGTCCATCAGCAGATACGGCCGGCCGTCGAAGACCCCGACCTCGTGGACCCGCGCGAGCCCCGGATCATTGATCGAGGCGAGTAGCGCTGCCTCCCGCCGGAACGCTAGCGCGGACGCCTCGTCGTCCACGCCCGCCGGCTGGAGCACCTTCATCGCGTACTGAGAGCCGCCGCGGCGGACCCGGTACACGATCGCCTGGGCGCCCCGGCCCATCTCGCCAAGCACCTCGAGTTGACGCAGCACCTCGGTCCCGGCGACGTCGCCGGGCTGTGCGTTGGCCGGATCGACCGGCGCGGGGAGCGCGGTGGTCACACGCCCTTATTCGGCGGCGAACGGCGCAGGCTGAGCCGAAGTTTCTAGATCATTTCAAGAAGTGCACTTTTGCGACCTATGACACTTTTCCCCCCGGGTTCTCGCGGGCCGACTCTCCGCCAGCGAGCTTCAGCGTGGGGACGCCGGGCGGGTTGAAGCCGAGCACCTGGCCGTAGAACGACAGCTCCGCCTCGTGCGCCGCCACGATCGTCGACTCCATGCGGAACCCGTGCTGCTCGCCCTCGAACTCCAGGTACGCGTGCGGGATGCCCTTCGCGGCCAGCGCGTCGCGGAACATCAACGACTGCGACGGCGGCACCACCCGGTCGTCAGAGCCCTGCAACAGCAGTACGGGGCAGGACAGCCGGTTCACGTGCGACAGCGGCGCGCGCTGCACGTACCGGTCCCGGCTCTCGGGCAGCGGCCCGACCAGCCCGTCGATGTAACGCGACTCGAAGTCGTGGGTGTCCTGCACGAATCGAAGCAGCTCGGCAACGCCAAAGTACGAGGTGCCGGCGGCGAAGACGGCCGTACTGGTCAGCGCGGCGAGGGTGGTCCAGCCACCGGCCGAACCGCCGCGGATGGCCAACCGCGCGCCGTCCGCCTCCCCCCGGTCCACCAGGGCCTGCGCGGCAGCCACACAGTCCTCGACGTCGACCACGCCCCACTGGCCGCGGAGCAGTTCGCGGTACGCGCGCCCGTAGCCCGCCGAGCCGCCGTAGTCCACGTCGACAACGCCGATCCCGCGGCTGGTGAAGTACGCGATGTCCAGTTTGAGCACCGGGAGCGACTGCCCGGTCGGCCCGCCGTGCACGAAGACGACGTACGGCGGCTTCTCCCCCTCCGGCGCCCACGCCTCCGGGTTGCGGGGCGGGTAGATGTGGGCGTGCACCACCCGGCCGTGCGGGCCGGGCAGCGCCTCGGACCTCGGCTGCGGCAGGTAGGCCGGGTCGGGGATCCGGTCCAGGGCGGGCCGCAGGCGCTCCACCGCGCCGGAGTCGGGATCCACGCGTACGACGGTCGGGGGCTCCTGCCCGCTGGCGGCCACGCCGACCAGACCGGCCGCGCTGACCGCGAGGGTGGACGACCAGACGGTGAACGGCGTCTCGAGGTCGGCGAGCGCCCCGCCCTCCGGGTCGAGGATGCCGAGCCTGTACGTGCCGGCGCCGTGCAGCACGGCCAGCCGACCGTCGCCGAGCATCGCGTACGACACCCGACCGAGCATCCACAGCGGGAAGGCGAACTCCTCCTCCCGCGGGCAGAGCGCCTGGGCTTGCCCGCCATCCTCCCGGGTGTCACCGACCGGCACCCGGTACAGGTTCCACCAGCCGCTGCGGTCGGAGATGGCGTACAGCGTCGCGTCGTCGACCCACTCCGGCTGCAGTACCGACTCCTCGGGGCCGCCGAGCAGGGGCCGTACCGACGTGGCGACGCCCCTGTCGAGGTCGGCAACCCTCAATTCCGTGCCGTCCCACGGCATGCGCGGATGGTCCCAAGCGATCCAGGCGATACGTCGGCCGTCCGGGGAGACGCGGGGGTAGGCGAGGAAGTCGCTGCCGCCGGCAACCTCGCGTACCCGGGTGGGGTCGGCGGCGGCGCTGCCGTCGAGCGGCACCGCGACGATGTGGCGGGTCACCCGGCCGTCGTGGTGCGCCTCCCGTACGCACAGGGCCTCACCACGGTCGAGGTCCAGCACCAGGTCGGCGTAGCGCAGGGTCCCCGGCTCCCCCGGCTCCGGCGTCAGCGGCCGGGGCGCGTGCGCGCCGTCTTCCAACAGGTACAGCCGCTGGTCGTCCCACTGTGTGAAGAGCAGGGCGGGACCGTCCGCAGTGGGTACCGGCAGCCAGGCCCGACCGCCGTACTCGTGCACCCGGGTGCGGGCGTTCCACGGCCTGGGGAGGGCGTCGACGACTGTGCCGTCGGCGCTGCGGCGCGCGACCGCGGTACGGCCGCCCTCCGCCGGTCGGGTCTCCTCCCACCAGATCTCGTCGCCGACCGCCGCGACGAAGCCGAGCGTGACGCCGGAGCGGGCCAGGTCGGCGGCGCTGATCGGCGAGGGCCACCCGCCGTAGGGCAGGTCCCGCATGTGTCCTCCTCATGATCCCGCTC
>NZ_JAATVW010000022.1 GCF_011947225.1 Planosporangium flavigriseum
GCGATGCAGACCGGACGACGGAGGGTAGATGGCGCTCAGGCACCACTCGCTCAAGGACCCAATCGTGCGCAGCGCCACGGAATACGATCCACGCCTGCAGGTGGCTCTCCACTGCGCACGCGAACTACCTGAGGCAATACTCGCCCGTACTCCCGTGGACGCTCTTGTCGACGCCATCGTGGACGAATGTGCGGCCGCTCCGGTCGAAGTCGATCACGCGGGCCTGTGGGTAGAACAGGTCGAACTACAGCCAACCAATGGACGCGAGGAGCAGTTGGTCCAACTGAACCTCTGCGTAACGGTCGATGGCGCATCCAGCGCGTTAGGCCGCCGAGGAGTTCTCTCGGGTGGTTACACCGAGGGTGATAAGCCCGGTAAGTGGTACCTGACAGCGGCCGAGGGTACCAACGAGTAAATCGCTGACGCGATGGCCGACGCTGGGCGGTTTGGAAAGTTCGCCGAAGAGTTCCAAGACAGGCTGCGGCAGGCAGCGACTGCCGCCAACGAGGAGATCCAGCAGCATCGGGCGGACATGCGTTCGCAGGTGATGGCGATCGTGGGCGCACGCGCTCGTCGAGTGCTGGCCGTCCGCACGGCGACAGATGCGCTCAGCATTCCGGTCGCTCCACGATACGAAGATCAGCGTATTCCGCTACAACCACGCCGGCTCACCGTGGCGCAGTTGGATGCAGCCGTTGCCGCCGGAGCCACGGAGTGGCACCTCGCCCAGCAGATCGCCGACGACATCACCACCACGATCATGTCGGTCACTTCCGCGCTTGAACGACTCGTACGCTCAGCGAACAGGCTCGTTGGCGAGGACGAGGAAACTATCCGCGATTTCCTCCTCTTCATCCTCAACGCGAACTACCAAGGAGCAGCGACCGGGGAGACCTTCCTGGGGCGCGGCAAAACAGACATTTTGCTTCGCTGGCGCGACCGCGACGCTTTCATCGGGGAGTGCAAGTTCTGGCAGGGGCCCGCCAAGTTCGCCGAGGCGGTCGCCCAGTTGCTCGGCTACACGGTCTGGCGGGACACCCGAGTCGCGCTCATCTTGTTCATCCGTGACCGGCGGGACACCACGGCTGTCATCGACAGTGCCGGTGCGCATCTGGCCGGGCACCCCCGGCTGCTGCAGGCCATCACGCCAGACGAACCCGTCCGCCGCCGAGACTACTTGCTCCACGCGACCGGAGATCAGAAACGCGTCATCAGACTGTCTCTGCTCCCTGTCGTCCTGCCACGGCCGGATTGAGGGGCAGTCACGCGGAGCCGCAACCAGACCGGTGGGTCGATAAGGTCCTCAAACCGTGGGACCACCCGAAGACTGTCTGCGTCCGTCCATCCAGATGAGGATGTCCGCCACGCGGGTCAACGGCATCGCCTGCCCCCGGACCGGGTAAGAACCAGCGAGGCCCGCCATCCAGTCGCGGTTGGCATTCAGATCGTTGCGCATTCGCTTCCGGATGTCCTCCGCCTTAGCGGTCGCGTAGAACGCCTTCACCGACGAGTCGATGATCGGCACAGTCGGTGCTAACCGATGGAGCACCTTCGACACAGTCACGTCCGTCCACGTCCTATGGCGGTACGGTACAAACGGATCCGTCGCCCAAGCCGTCTCATTCGCGTTTCGCAGCGCGGGCATCGCCACCTGTACGTCGTCGCAGTCCTCCAGGCAAGGCAGTCGCCGGGCCTCGACGAGCGCAGCATCCAGGGCTTGTCGTAGACGGGTGAAGAGCGTCTGGGCTGTCGAGAACAAGGGGACGACGTCAGACCAACCCAGGTGGAGACTGAGCAGATTCGCCATCAGTACGTCTGCGGCGGTGAGGGGACCATCGTGTATGGGGGCTTGGTCGTACGTGGTGAACGCGTAGTTCCCGGCGGGGTCGGTATAGGCGTCCAGGTATTCCGGTGCCTGTGGCTTCAACTCCGCGATGGATCGAGGCTGCCTACCTCGCCGCGTTGGTCTCATGACCGAGCAGCGTACGTTCTCCGGCGTGGGTGCTAGATGAACGGCTGGCAGCGTGCACCCTGACCAGCGCACCTTTAGCCTTCGTGAGGTGGTGGCGGAGTGGACGTGAACGACGATTTGCACAGTCTGGCCGAATTACTGCGTGTTCGCGATGAGGCGGAGGCCAGGATTGCTGAGGTGACGGGGCGGTCAGCGAGGCAAGGAGATGTCGGCGAGTTCATTGCGTCTCGTGTGTTCGACATCGAACTCGCTGCCACTGCGACCCAGGCCGGCCATGACGGGGTATTCAGGTCCGGACCGCTCATGGGTAGGACGGTCAACATCAAGACCTACGGGGACGCCTTCACCGGTATCGACATCAGCCCGCATCCCTGCGACTACTACCTGGTACTCAGCGGGCCACGACGACCAGCCGGTACCGTCCGCCATCACCAGTGGCAAATATCGGAAGCGTTTCTGTTCGACACCGCTCGACTGCGCGCACTGCTGACTGAGCGGGACGTCAAGATTGGAATGGCGACGAGCGTACGCAAGTCCGACCTCGAAGCCGTCCGGGTTTTCCCAGAACCTGGCCCGAACTCGCCCCTGCTCCTCACCCCGGAGCAGGCTGCTCTTCTCGCACTCTTCGGGTGACCCGGCATCCGTATCTGTGCCTTCATCGCGACACGGTGCGGCTCTAAGGCACCCCGCACGCAGCCCTCAATCCGCCTCTTCAGCTGCCAGCGAGTTGAGAGACGCACGCAAGTAGGAGCCGCTGGAGACCCGGGCACCGGTTCATGACCCTGGCCATGCTCGCCCTTACGATCCTGGCCATTTTCACCGGTGCAGTCGCCCCGGCACCTGACCCCGACCCGCACCGCTACGCTCGCCAGCGCAACCTAATCACCCTCACCACCTCCAAGACCCCCGCCGACTCAACGTCCTAATCACCCAAACCTGTTCACGGCTTGGCCTCGTAACGAACAAGGCTGGGCGGTTCGCACTGCGGGTCGCGATCGCTGGTATCCCGTAGACCTCAACGGACTGATATTGGCAGCCCGACCCCGTCGGTAACATTGCAGGTCAGCAAGCGTCGTCCCCGCACGCGCGGGGGTTTTCCCTCGACCGCCGCGCGGCACGTGGCCGGCTGCTGGTCGTCCCCGCACGCGCGGGGGTCTTCCGCGCGGGAAGTCGGGCGGCTCGGACGGGGTGTCGTCATCCCCGCACGCGCGGGGGTCCTCCCCGTGAGACGGCCGTTCAGACGGCCAAGGCGGCCAGTGCCCCGCAGGCGGCCTCTTGGTGCTCGCGGGCCATCGCGGCGGAGGTGTTGGCGAGCATCACGTCGGCCAGGGTGTGCCAGTCGGCGCCGACGAACTGGAGGAAGTTAACGACGAGGGGTCGTCTCCTGCTCTGGGGCACGCCCAATGACGCCCGTACCGAGGTCTGGAAACCAGACTCTACGATCCATGGGTGGACGATTCGGCCGCGTCTTCGCAGCCAAACTGGTTTGCTAATTCCTTGATGATTTCAGGGGTGGGTGATGGAGCGCATCTGGCATTTTGTATCAGGTGAACGTGTCGGCTCGCTGAAATCTACGGAAGGTCGTCAAGGTGTGCGGGTTGGGGCATTGTCGGCCTCTCTACTGCTTAGCGTGCGAACACAACTGCGTAGCTGCGCTTTCTGCGTCGCTCAATTTCGTGTTGTTATGCTCCTTTGGTTTCGCGATTAATACTCTAGGAGTCGAAGGTCACCCAGCTGCAGGCAGATTGACTCCACCCGACCGCTTAGAGTGTCAGAGGCAACAATCTTCGAGGCTGCGACGAGGTTAGTAATCTCGCGCAACGACCATCGTCCGTCGATTCTCTGCCAAACCTCACGGGCGTCGCTGTTTAGGAGGTAGCGACCAATGAGCGTTTCGAGTAAGAAGCCATTAGGTTCGGAATACGTAGGAGGGCTGGCTGTTTCTGGCCGCCGTCATTGACCTCGCCTCCCGCCGCGTGGTCGGCTGGGCTGTCACCAATCACCTGTGCACCGACCTGGTCGACACCCCCCCTGTCCGACGCCCTCATACGGCGCCAGGTCGCCAACGGTCTGGTAGCCGTCGCACCGAATCGACGGCGTCCGAGCCTCTCAGCACTCAGCTCCTCAGTGTCAGACGCCACCGGGCGACCAGTGCCGCGACCTGTGAGGCATTGACCGATCCTGCGTCGTAGTCGACCCATCCGACGATCTGGTCACCACGGTCGTCGAGGTTCAGCACCAGATCGAATCTGGTGACTTCCGGGATGCCGACATCGAGGACCAGTTCTGCGCGCGCACCATGGGGCAGCTGCCACCGGCGCGGGCCCGGCGGCTGAAGCGTGAACATCATCTGGGCAAGCGGATGGTGCCTGCCGTTTCGGTCGACGTGGAGGCGTCGCAGCACGTCGGGGAGGGGCGCGGCGCGATGCCGCAGGGCCGCGGTGACGTCCTGCTGCGTCCGGTCGGCCAGCACAGTCAGGCTTTCCGCGCAGGTCGCCAGGGGCAGGAGAACGGTGTTGAGGAACAAGCCGACGCAGCTCGCCTCTTCGGCCGTGACTCGCGTGGACATCGGCACCGCCACGCACACCTCGGCGTCGTCGCTGCAGAACAGGGCGGCCCATGCGGCCAGCAGCACGGCGAACGGTGTCCCCCGTGCGTCCGTGGCCCGCTTCCGGACGGCGTTGACCTCCACCGCGTCCAGTACGACCGGGGTGCGGCGCAGTGCCGGCGTCGGATCGCGTTCCCGGCCCCAGCCGGCCGGCGGCCTGTCGGCCGACGGCGTCAGGCGCTCCACCCAGTAGGAAAGATCGCTGTCGACATCACGGTCGGCCGTCGGAAGCTCCCAGGGTTGGATGGCATACGGCAGGGTGTCCCCGCGGTACAGAGCGGCGAACTCCTCGAACAGCAACGCGATCGACCAGCCGTCGCAGCTGGCGTGATGCAGCCGGAACAGCATCCGGTGATGCTGGTCGCCGAGCCGGACGATGTCCACCACTGGCGTCGCGACCTCTCCGAACTCGTAACGGTCGGCAAGGCGACGCCCGCGCAGCGCTGGAAGGTCGATCGCATCGGCGTACGTGACTACCGGCGGAGCATCGGCCACGTACTCCTGCGTGATGTTTCGACCGGTGAAGTTGTAACGAGTGTGTAGTGCGGCATGACGACGGGTGAGTGCGCGAATTGCCAGCTCGGCGCCGGTCGGATCGAAGGGTCCGGTGATGTCGAGTTCTGTCAATACCCAGTGCGACGGTCCGTCCTCCGCGAGCCGCTCGTCGATGAAGATCTGCCGCTGCATCACGGTCACCGGCCGTGGACCGGTGGGCTCGCTCGCCGTGCGGCGGGGCACCAGAGGGCTGGATGCGACGATCTCGGCCAAGTGCTCCAGGGATGTCGCGGCCAGCAACTGGTCCGTCGCGACGAGCACGCCCAGTTCTCGGGAAATTCGAGCCGAGATGCGCGCCGCGGCGAGGGAATCCACACCGGCGGCCCGCAGATCTTCGACATGCTCGTCGGGCAGTTCGAGTTCCGCGTGCCAGATCGCCGCGAGGTCCGCCGCGTCGAGATCGGTCCCGGGTGCGGGCCTTCGGACCTGCGACGCGAGGTCGAGCAGCGCAGCGCGGTCGAGCTTCCCGCTCGGTGTCGTGGGCATCATCGGCAAGGGCAAGATCCGGTGCGGCACCAGGTGTGCGGGCAGATATTCGGCCAACCGCCGGCGGATCATGGCGATGCGGTCGGTATCGAGGTGGCTGGTGACGAAGCCAACCAGCCGGATACCCCCGCCGGCGTCCGCGCGCGCGACTACGGCCGCCTCGCGTACGTCCGGGAAGGCCAGCAGGGCGCGTTCGATCTCGGCGGGCTCTACCCGGATGCCGTTGATCTTTACCTGATCGTCGTTGCGACCCAAGTAGTGCAGCTGTCCGTCACGCCACTGGACGACATCCCCGGTGGCGTACATGACGGCGGCGCCACCCGGCTCGGGGCGGAACCGCTTGCCGGTCAATTCCGGCTGTCCGATATATCCGTGTGCCACGGCGATGCCGGCGACATGCAACTCGCCGGGCTCACCGTCCCGCACCGGATCGTCGCCAACGTTCAGGACGTGCACGCGGACGCCGTCGATCGGTGTTCCGATCGGCGGTAGCAGCGGCCAATGGTCGGGTATCGCGGGAAGTAGGTACCGGGTGCAGACGTGCGTCTCGGTGGGCCCGTACTGGTTGACGAGGCGACATCCGGGCAGGCCGGCGAACAGGCGTTTGATCCGGTCGTCGCAGCGCAGTTGCTCGCCGGCGGTGATGACCTCCCGCAGAGGCGGGGCGTCGGCTGCAAGCTTGTCGGCGAACAGGGCGAACGTCTGCAGCATGACGAACGGCAGATACAGCCGGGCGACTCGCTCCCGTGCCAGCAGCTTCCACAGCAGGACCGGGTCGCGACGCTCCTCATCGGTGAGGCAGAGCAGCACGCCTCCGGCCGCCAAAGTCGCGAAAATCTCCTGGAAAGAGACATCGAACGATATTGGTGCGAACTGTGCGGTGACCTCGCCCGCGCCCACCACCGAATCGCGGAGCTGCCACTGGATCAGGTTGGTCAGTGCCCCGTGTGTCTGCATGACCCCCTTGGGTACGCCGGTCGACCCGGAGGTGAACATGACGTACGCGATATCGCCCGCCGCGATCGGTGAATCATCCACGGCCGATGGGCCGTCGTGCGCCTCGTCGAGGGGGATCAGTGTCCGCTCGCCGGCCAGAACCTCGGCGCTCTCGCGGTGCCCGACCAGCACCGAAGCGCGGGCCTGGCTGAGCATGTACTCCAGTCGCTGCTGCGGATAACCGGCGTCGAGCGGCAGATAGGCGCAGCCGGCCCGCAGGATGCCGAGGATGCCGACGACCAGATCGGGGGAGCGCAGCGGGCAGAGACCCACCACATCGCCGTGCCGTACGCCGTGGTCACGTAGCTGTGTGGCGATCACGCCGGAGCGGCGCCACAGTTGGCCGTAACTCACGGATTCCGCACGCGCTCGCACGGCCGGCCGGTCCGGGTCATGCCGCACCTGAAAGTGGACGAGATCGACAACGCTCCGCAACCCATCGGAGGATTGCCGAATAGCAGCGTCGCTCATGTTCCCTCTCTACGCCACGGATTCGGGCCGGTGTGGATGGCGGGCGTTCGATTGGATCGTCGCCAACCGGAGGCGTTCCAGCTCGGCGTGCGGCTTCGACATCGACGGCTCGGTGCCAGTGCTACTGCGAGTGTTCGCCATAACGTTCAGTAACCGCCGACCGACCGCCAAGACCCACGTACCGGAGACGCCAGGAACCTAAGTAAGAGATCGTTGTGAATGCAACCTCTCGCCTCCTGTCTGGTAGGCATGACGTTCGGGTATCTACTCCGACCAGCACGGCACCATGGCTGAGCTGCATCGATGCCTTATCTAAACGGCATTGCACCGTAACCCAGTAGATCGGTCATCCCACCTGGAAGACTCCGGTGACCGAGTATCGGCGGTACATGTCGAGCACTGCTGACGTCGGGGGATGCAGCGGAGTAGGCGGCGCGTCCGGTGTCATGAAGCGAGCATCGATCACCTCTCGCTCATCCATCTGGATCACGCCCGACCAAGTCCTTGCCTCGAAGCACAGCGCAAAGCAGTGGAGGACGTCTCCATTGGGGTACTGAATCGTGTGCACTTCAGGATCTGAGAGACAGCCGAACGCGATGAGATCCTCTTCGGAGACCTGAAGGCCGGTCTCCTCGGCCAGCTCGACCGCCGCCGTCGATGCGAAACTGCTCCCCTCCTCGCATGCGCCGGCCGGGAACTCCCACAGACCCGTGTCGGCACGCCGCTGAAATAGGAGTCGCCCGTCATCGTCGACCACGACGACCTGAGCACCGGGCGCAAGCAACAGCCGTGATCCAACAAGGCGACGGATCGACCAGATGTATGAACCGACGTAACTCAAACTGCCTCCACTGCGGCCACGTCGGCCGCCAATCCGCCGTCGCGGAACGCTCGCCGACACTTGCTCAGAATAGCCTGCGCGTCGTCCCGATGGGCCACGCCGACCAATGACCCGCCACCGCCCGCTCCGCAGACCTTGAGGTGAAGATCGGCCTCTTCAAACGCGAGCTTCCGAAGCAACTCCAATCGGTCTGTCGACATATCCTGGCAGTCACGCATCGCTTCGTGGGCATCTGCTACCAGGGCCGATACCTCATGGAGCTGATGCGCAAGCAGGGCGTTCCACATGTCCTCGGTGATCGCGTCGACTCGGTGACAGTATTCCCCTAGTCGGGAATCTCCGGTCGCGACCTGCGTGCGTACGCACGCAATATGCCGCGCGGTGGACTTGCGGATCTTCGAATCGACAACTATCGCAATCCAGTCGGACGGGAATTCGACACGGTCGATGACGTCTGGAAGCCTGCCATCGCATCCTTGCGTCAGCACTGCACCCCCAAGGGCGATCGCGAGCTGGTCCATGCCACCACCGTGACACGTGGTGAACTCGAACTCATATGCAAGTCGAGCGATCTCAATGTCTCCCATTGGGGCGGCTTGACAGTGACTCAAGAAGAGCCTCATCAGCGCGACGACAAGGGCCGTGGAGGATGATAGGCCACCGCCGATGGGAGCGGCGGTACTGACCACCACCCCCGGCATCTGACCGCATATGTGTAACCGGTCGCACAAAAACCACCAGACCTCTCGAGCCACGGCAGCAGCGGTTAGGTCGTCCTCAGTCGCTGCGGCCTCGACTCCGGCCGTCTGAGCCGTCGTGGGCAAATCCACGGCGATACAAAGCGACCGGAGGCCGATCCAGTCCAGATCCTCGCCTGCGAGACAGATCCGCGCGGGGGCCGTCGCCGATCGAGTGATCATTTGATTCCAATGGCTCTGATGCGGTCCAATGCGTGGTCGATGTCGGCCTGGGAGACGGCGACCTCCGTGCGTCGGCTGGCGGGTGCATGTGCGGTACCCGCTCGCCAGACGACGGTCTGCTGATCCGGATGCCATTGGAATGCGCACGGCCGAACAGCTGGACCGCGGACGAAGAGCGTGATCGTGCCCGGTTCGACCGTCGTGGACGTCAACATTACGCTTGAGGATTGAAAATAGGCACTCCCGGCCACCACAGGGAATGCCATCTCGGTGCTGAATTTGCTCGGATCGATGAGCCCGCTCACTCTTTCGTCGGTAATGGGGATGTGTGTGTCGTAGAAGTCGGAGATGCCCTCGGGGTAGAGGTCCTGGTTCGGAGCGTGCACGTAATGCGTCATCCCGCCCGCAAGAACCATGGTGGCGAAGTTGAACCGATGGGAGTGAGGGGTGTCGGTCACCTTGTCGCGCCACACGTGCAGCCGAAGGCGAAACCCGGACTCAAGCTCGTCGCGAAGCACGAATTTGAACCGAAACTCATCGACCTCGGTCATGCGTGAGAGAACTGGATCGGCAAGCGATCGTTCGACGAGGCGGGCGAGCTCCGACCGATCGCCGGCATAGCTTTCGAGCACTTGAAGCGAGCTGTTCCTGGCGTCGGGCACGGTGACGCTCGGGTTCGAGGGCTGGCTGCTCATGATCGAGTTCACTGACCGTCTCCTTTCCGGTAGGTGTGATTTATATGCCGTTGGGCAATGGCAAGATGACGCCGAGTCCTGCGGCCCAATGTGCAACGCCATCGTCGTCAATTGTGCACACGGAGCCGGGCTCATCATGTTCGATCAACGTTGCGCCGATGACCATTCGATCCCAAACGGACAAGGCGGGCGCCGTTGTTCGCACGAGTTCTTCGATCTCTATCCACGAGGGGCGCCAATGCCGCCCCTTCGGTCCACTGGGGTCGATCATCTCTATGAGGCGATTGAACGACGCTGGCGCCACGAGATCGCGAAGACGCAGTAGACTGCTTTCGTAGGAAAGGTCGTTGGCCTCGCCCAGGCTTGCCATCTCCTGGATCGCCTTGAGTAACTCGCTCGACTTCGTTCCGCGGTATCCGGCGCCGATTTCACTGTAGAGTTGGCGACGATCGACACGTTCGAATAATATCGATGTCTCTCGAATCAGGTCGACCGGTTCATCGCAGGCGTGGACCATGGACATGGTTCGATTCGGGGCCGCGATGGCAGTGCGCAGGTGGCCCGGAGTCCTCAACTCCGGCTGCGCTGGTCCCTTCAGCTTGCGGAGTCTAACCGGGGCGGGCGTCTCATTGTCGAAGAGGTCGTCTCGACAGATCACCAGTACGCCTTCTCCCGCGCAGTAGAGTGACTCTGCGAGATCCAACCGGTCAAGTGTCGCAACATTCCATTGATACCGCCAGATCGTGTTGATCAGGTTACGAGTCAGCTGTACGCGGCGAAAGAGTATGGGCACGAAGGCGTGCGATTCAAGGAATTCGATGATCGGCACCGCCCTTCCACCGACGACGGCTTCCGGCTTTATGATGATCATTGCAACGCGCTGCATCAATGGCGAGCCGGCGTCACCAAGCACATCGCGGATGTCTCGCAGACCCTGCCGCAGATACGCCTCGGCCATGAACGCCTCGTATTTGTGATGCACTGCGCAGAGTGCTCTTTCGGCGTCGCATGGCGAGGGGCTGCTGATCAACTGCGCGCTCATTTGGCTGTGCTCCTCCAGATCACGCGCCCTCAGATGAAGGGATCGAAGTCCTCGGTCAGCACGACGTCATCGCGCTCGGCACCTGCGAGGATGGCCAGATTCGTCTGATGCCTCGCGCAGTGGAAAGAACAGTCGCGCCTGGGGTCGACAATGCCACGATCCGACGTCTCCCAGATCTCGTGAAACTTTTGTGTCACTGCGTCGCCCAGCATCGCCGCGGGATTGCCACGATGGTAGGAACAGACGTAGACCCCGGTGGGTGTGACAAGCGTGCGCAACTCGGCCACGCGACAACGACTGTATGGCTTGACCTGCACTGGGCTAGTGCCGCCATCGAGCGAAAGGTAGGTCGACGAGCACACGACCTCGAAGCCGTCGTTCTCAAGACTCCGGGCCGCCCCGAGCTGCGTGCGTATCTCGGCAAGAGTCTGGTCATCAAGCGTCACGATGTAGTGGTCGTCGTCAAACATGGTCTTCAGCTCGAAGTAGTCGCACCCAATCTGCTTGGCCAATCGCGCAGCCTCGTAAATCTCGCGATGGTTTGTCTCTGGCGCATGCTCGCCGAGTGCCGGGCGCGACATGGTCAGGAACGAATAGCCGAGGCTTCCCGTCTTCGCCGCGGCCAAGGCCTGCATGTTGCGGATGACCTTGTCGAACTCACTCCCGCCTTGCTTGTTTGGGCGGAACAATCGGAAGGTTTCCGGTGTGGCAGCGTCGACCGATACGCGGACCCAGGATGCATACTTTGCCAGGGCGTCGAGGTGGCGATCGATCATGGTTCCGTTGGTAACCACGCCAATTGCGATCGAGTTCTCGCCGAGGACGCGGATCACGTCCCCCGTTCCGGGATGAGCGAGCGGCTCCCCGCCGCCGATCAGCACGACCGCCTGCACGCCGCACTCGGCCAGCTCAGCTGCGAGCTCGCCGAGCCGCGCCTTGGTGAACCGCCCGTTGTTGAGCAGCTTGCCGCTTATGCACTCCGGACAGGCAAGATCGCAGAATGTCGTCGGATCAAGATCGACGACTAACGGAGCACTGCTGCGTTCGCCACGTGCGATGGTTTTCGCAGCTGGCCAAACTGAGTGTTGATAGATCTTCGAGGTGAGGTCCAGGCGTTGATGAGCCATGCACTGTGCTCCCATTGAGTGATGTGGTTCTCGGAATTACCGACCTACTTGGCAGTTGGGCTGGGTGAGACGGCGTCGTTTGCTGCGCGAAGCCCCGACCGGCACCAAGTGATGTCGCGGAGCGAATTAGACCGGCCGCGACACATGCCACTCATTGAGCGACAACTGATGCATTGAGCCCCGTTCGCAAATCAGTTGGCTGGCAACGTCATCACGATCGCCACGATCTGTCAAGGCACGTGACGGTGACGAGCGTCAGTTGATGTCCGTAGCCCGAGAAGCTGGCTCCCATACCCGTCCAGGTGAGGGGTTGACCGTGCCAATCTATAACGCTACTTCCACTGATTATGTGATCTGCATCACATTGTCTGATAATTTATGCTGTTCTATGCTCCTCGCTATTAGCTCGCTTACGTTTTGAAAGTCGCGGTACTAATGTAAGAACTCGGTGAGCGGCACATTCGCATTATCTTTACGGCTGGGTGTGCCGCAAACCGGGGTTGTACGAGCTTCTCGTCGAGCGTTTTTCCGTGACATGATGAGCTTGATCTGATCAATGGTGGCCTTTTTTGCGGAGGCATTCGAATGCTTATCGCAGACGCAAAGGTATGGATCCACGGGAGGTAACTTGCGAAGCTCGACGACGCCGGCGGGAATGGGCATTCGCGGAAGGCGGAGCGCTCGGAACGCGACTGCGGAGAAAGTACTCGGGATCCGGGAGAAGCTGACCGGGGTGCTCGAATCGTTGATCACCGAGCGCCGACTGCTGATAGGGCATGGGGCGGTCCGATGAGAAGTGAGCCACCTCGTAGTCGCCCTGTCGCGGTGATCGGCATGGCCGGTCGCTTCGCTGGGGCGGGCGATGTAGCGCAGTACTGGGGAAACCTTCTTGACGGTGTCGAATCGGTTAGCCGGGCGGATGAGCGGCCTGTGACCGACGGCGGGTTCGTGAGGTCGGTAGGGAAGGTCAGCGACGTCGATCGGTTCGACGCGGACCACTTCCGGGTGCCGCCGGCGGAGGCCGTCACCTTGGATCCGCAACAGCGGATCCTTCTGGAGGTCGCGGCCGAGGCCCTGGACGACGCCGGCTACGCGGGCGAGCGCGATGCCGTGGTCGGTGTGTTCGTTGGGTGTGGGGAGAACCTGTACTACCGCGACTTCCTCGCTCCCGTCGAGGCCAGCGCCGGGCGCCTTGGCGATGTCCGGGTCGCCCTGGCGAACGAGAAGGACTTTCTCGCGCCACGGCTCGCGTTCAAGCTGGGATTCACCGGACCTGCCATCACCGTGCAGACCGGATGTGCCACGTCGCTCAGCGCGGTCGCGCTGGCATGCTCGTCACTGGCTGCAGGGGACTGCGATATCGCGCTGGCCGGCGGTGTCAGTCTCCTGCCGCCGGATATCGATGGCTACACCTACCACGAGGGCGGAATACTGTCGGCTGATGGGCGCTGCCGTCCCTTCGACGTCGGGTCATCGGGGACCGTGCCCAGCTCTGGCGCCGGAATTGTGGTACTCAGACGTGACGATGACGCGCAGGCCGACGGCGACAACCGTCGGGCCGTGATCCGTGGCTGGGCCGTCAACAACGACGGTGGAGCACGCGCGGGATTCGCTGCACCCAATGTGGACGGTCAAGAGGCGGTGATCCGAGCCGCGCTCGCTCGGGCCGGTCTCACTCCGGGCCAGGTTGGCTACGTCGAAGCTCACGGCACCGGTACCGCCCTCGGGGACATGGTCGAGTTCGAGGCGCTCCGGAGGGTGTTCGCCGGCGATGGCCGACCGTCCGGGTCCGTCACCCTCGGTGCGGTCAAGGCGAACATCGGCCACGCCGATGCGGCGTCGGGCGTAGCGGGACTGATCAAGGCGACCTTGGCTGTCGAGAGCGGCACGCTGCCTGGGACGGCACACTTCTCCGCGCCGAATCCTGAACTCGACATGGGCTCGACGCCCTTCGCCATGACCACCGAGACCCGCCCATGGTTGACGGACGGTTCGCGCATCGCCGGCGTGAGTTCTTTCGGGCTGGGTGGGTCAAACGTCCACGTCGTCCTCGAGAGGGCGCTTGCCGAGCCAGCCGTGACGACCATGAGACCCCGCGTAGTGCTGACACTGTCCGCCCGTACCGACGAAGAGCTGCATCGGATGCGCGAGCGGCTCGCCGAACGGCTCGAGACGGTGACGCCGGCCGACTCTGCCGAACTCGCCGACATCGCCTACACGCTTGCCGTCGGGCGCGGCCGTTTCGTCAGACGGTGGTCGGCGGTGGTCAGCAACAGTGCCGACGCGATCGCGAAATTACGAGCACCCGGTGAGATGGCCAGGTCCAACGCGCGCTGGTCGCTGGCGATCGCCGGGGCCCCTGCTGATCTGGCGGAGCTGGGGAAGCGGCTCCAGGTATCCGAGCCGATGGTGCGGTCGGGCCTCGTCGAGCTCACTGGATCGACGGAGTTGAGTGGCCTAACCGCAGAACGAGCCGGCGCGCTCGTGGCGGCTGTTGTCGGCCGGGTCCTGCAGCGTCTCGGGCTGGTCTTCTCCCGAGTGGATGCGCAGGCTTGGGCGCGACCGGTCGCGCAATGGCTCGCCGCGGGCGCCGACACCGCATCGTTGGCTGCGGTCCTGGGCGCCTGCACCGACCCTGCCGAGGGCAGAGACGCCCGCCACAGCCCCGGTCAAGTGGTGATCGGACCATCGTTCGACCTGGACGAAGTGCTGGCTACGGCATGGCAGGCGGGATCCGGGGTCGACTGGGCGACCTACTACGCCGAAGAACCGCGACGGCGTGTCTCGCTGCCCTCCTATCCGTTCACCCGGCGCCGCTTCTGGCTCGACCGTCCCGTGCGCCCGTCCGGCGTCGCCGGTAGCTCCTCGGGCGAATCAGCGCGCCGGAACGGGGTGAACATCGTCAACTATGTCGAGCAGGTGTGGCGCGACGTTCTCGGCGTCGAGAACATCCCGCTGGACGCGCACTTCTCGGATGATCTGGGCGGCGACTCCATATACGCGGTGGAGGTCACTGCCCGCCTCCGCGAGGGGCTGGGGCTCGAATTGCCGGTTGACCTGCCGTTCGTAGCCCCCACAGTCGCTGCCACCGCGGCTTTCGTCGAGGAAGCCTCGGCCAACAAGGAGACAGGCTCATGGTCACCATCAACGACAATATGATCCTCATCCGCGGGCTGGATGTGACGGCCCGCCTCGCCGAGACGGTCGCGGAACTCAGCGACCGTGCCGCTGGCGGCGTCCTGCTGGAAACCCTGACGGGCCGCTACGTTCTCGACAGTGACGCACGTATGGCATGGCTGCTGATCGATGGTCGCCGCAGCCTCGGTCAACTGCTCGACGGTGTCGCCGAGACGTCGGGCCTGCCACTCGAACAGATCCGGCAGTCGACGTACCAGCTCTGCGAGCGGCTACTCGAACTCGGCCTCGTCGAAGTCGCCACGGCTGCCGATGTCGACGCCATCACCAGCCGTTAGGTCTCGGATGACCCGCCAACCGATCACTCGCGTCGGCCTCCAGTTCAGTGGCTACTCGTTCGCAGGTGTCACAGACGACAAGCTTTTCCAGCACGTCGCGGACGCCGCACGAGCAGCCGAGGCCGCCGGCTTCGACAGCCTGTGGACCATGGATCACCTCCACCAGATCGGATCGGTGGGGGGCCGGGATGAACCCATCCTGGAGGCATATACCACCACTGCTGCCCTTGCGGCCGTCACCTCGGTCCCACGTCTCGGAGTGCTCGTCTCCGCCTGCGGATTCCGGAATCCAGCCGTCCTGGCCAAGATGGTCACCACGATCGACATCATCAGCGGTGGCCGGGCCGTTCTCGGTATCGGTGCCGGTTGGCACGAGGAGGAGTACCGCGCGTACGGTCTTGACTTCCCTTCCGCGAGGGAGCGGTTGGCGGAGCTCGCCGAGGCGGTGCAGATCTGCCGGGCGATGTTCACCGAGTACGCGCCGCGGTTCTCCGGGACCTACCACAGCATCGACGGGCCGCTCAACATGCCTGGTCCGATCAATCCTGACGGCCCGCCCATCCTTATCGGGGGTGGCGGTGAGCGGGTGCTGATTCCGATGATCGCCAGGCTCGGGGATGCCTGCAACTTCTTCGGCGGGCCGGCGACCGTACGACACAAGATCGAAGTTCTGGAACGGGCATGCGCGGCCGTCGGCCGCGACAGCAGTGAGATCACGAAGACGTGGCTGGGCCACGTGATCATAACCGATTCCGAGTGGGAGCTCCATGAGGCGCTGGATCGGCTGGGAGTACTCCTGAATCTGACACCGAGTGCCGCTCGTGGATTCGCCCTCTGCGGCACCAGGGACCAGGTGCGGCGTCAGGTGCGGAAGTACCGCGAGTCCGGGGTGGATGGATTCATCCTCGCTGTCCTCGACCCCACCGATCTCGCGCACCTGCATGCCGTCGGCACGACCTTGCGGGAGGCAGTGGATGACTGATCGGACACGTGTCCCGGAGGCCGACCTTGACTTCGATGGCACCCCGGTCGAGATCCTTCAAGCTGTCTGGGCAGATGCTCTCGGCGTCGAAGAGGTCGACCCGGACGCCGGCTTCTTCGACCTCGGCATGACGTCGGAGATGATGCTCGGCGTGGTTCGCGTTCTCCGCCGGCGCTGGCCCCGCCTCAGGATCGTGGACATCTTCTCCCACCCGACCGTCGGGCAGCTCGCCGCGTTCCTCGACGATGAATAGGTCAGACATCGGATGCGGTCCGGCACGTCAACGCGGCACGGACCGTCGCTGCGAGCCGCAGCCACGCTTCACCCCCGAACAGGTGATCACCCTCGGCGATCTCGCAGAAGTTCGTCGGACCAGTCGTCTCCCAGCGCCAAGCATCGACTCGGTCCCTGCTCAGTTGGCTGTCATGGGCGCCGTACACGACGGTGAGCGGCACCGCGAGGGGGGCCCCGGGCTCGTAGATGTAGCGCGATACCAGGCTGATGTCCGCGGCGATGACGGGAAGCAGCAACTCGACGAAGTCGGGTTCCTCTCGGAAATTCTCCGGCACGTATTGCATGAGGTCGTGCTCCGCTTCGAGATCGGCCTCGGCGAAGTAGGGGGGTGGCAGCTGCGACGCGACGAGAAGGTGGGCCACCTCGATGTCATGGTCGGATTTGGCCAAGGCCTTCGCCAGCTCGAACGCCAGTACCGCTCCGAAGCACTGGCCGAACAGCGCCACGCGCGGTACACCCAGACCGACCAGCTCGGCAACGATGTCGCAGACAACCTCGGCGACCGTGTCCGCCGGCGGCTCCATCCGACGGCTCTCGCGCCCCGCCAGTCGCAGACCGTAAACGGTGGACACGTCGTCGAGCACCGGACTCCACGAGCGAAAAGGAGCGGCTCCGGCACCAGCCCACGGAATACACACGAGCGCCAGGCCGTTCTTCGCCGGCGCGCCCCAGGAGACGAGCAATCTTCCCTTTTCAGGTGTCGGCATCGGTGTCGGATCGGCCTGATTCATAACAATGGATACTATGCCGGCGGCGGTCCGGTGTGAAGTGCCGGAGATGCTTTTTCAGTAGCTTTTCTGCAGCATGTCCGAAGATTTCTGACAATGGCCCGGGAGGGATTCTGGTGTTCAACCCCACTATTGACGTTATTGTGGCTCAGTCGAGACTCCGGCAGCAGCCTCCGGACATGAATTTCGACAGTATTCTCAAGCGATTCCCGGGCTTGGTGGAGGCGGATGCCGTCTGCTGGACCGGATCGACCGCGATCGGCTGGGGAAACGTTTTCAGCGATTACGACCTCTTTGCGTTCTCGGATCGGACCCTCGAGTTTCCGGTGGACGAAACCATGGAGACCTGGCCGGGGGTGGACAAGAGCGGAATTCGCTGGGACAACTGGATGGGTGAGTATGAGAAGGCACGTGTCGATCTGACGGTGTGGCCGACCGGCACTTTCGCCAAGGTGCTGCAGCCCTACCTCGACGACGAGGTGGAGTTCTGCGGCACGAGCGAAGCCATGCTGGCTTTCGTCTACCGGATGTCCATCGCCATCCCGCTGAAGAACGACAGTTACTTCGTGGAGGCGCGTGAACTCCTGGACAGGTCGTCGTTCCGTCGCGCACGCGCCAGGACCGCCAAGGTACGGGCGGAGAACTCCCTCACCGATGTGGCGGGTCAGCTGGATACCGGGGATCAGGCCTCAGCACGCATATCCGCCCGGGTCGCGGCGTTCCGGGTGGCCGACGCCTGTCTCGCGTTGTACGGGGATTTCTGCCACGCCGAAAAATGGACGATGCGCCGTTTGCGGAGCAAGCCCGAGTGCGGAATAGGTGCCGATGAGTTCCGGTCCGCGGTGCTGGACGGCGCCCGCCCGGGAGAGTCCGACGGGGACTGCGCGCTGCGCGTAGCGCGTTGGGCCCAAGGGCACCTTGTCCGACTCGAGGGCGAATTCCTGACGGGCTCCTGACCGAGCCAGGTGCATTGCAAGTTCGAGAACAATGACGAGGAGATCGAGCTGAATACCGTCGGACCTGTCACAGCGGTCGTCGCGCGGATGGATGGGCGTGGCTGGGAGGACGTCGGTGCTGCCCGGACCACCCTCGCGAAGGTGGCCGACGTTGTCGCGATTCCGGTCGGGGGCGCCCGATGAGCGGTACCGGCCGGCTGGCCCAGTTCCGCGCTGCGCTGCGTGGCCCGGAGGATCGTCGCCAGCAACTACTGGCGCGAGCAACGATCGTGAACACCGTCGGCATGGGGATGTTCCTGTCCGCCGGGACTATTTTCCTGATCAAGTTTACCGGCCTGAGTCCGGCCGCGGTCGGTGCCGGGCTCACGGTCGGATCTTTAATCGGTGTCGGGGCCGGCGTGCTGATCGGTGACCTGGCCGATCGCCGCGGCTCACGCGAGGTCGTCATCGCCGCCATGTTGCTGGAGGCCGTGGGGAGCATCTGCCTCCTGCTGGTCGACAATCTGTGGACCTTGATAGCCGTCGCCGCCGTCGCCTCTGTCGGGAGCGGAGGGACCGGCAGTGCCCGCGGCGCAATGATCGGTGTGCTCGCCGAAGCGGGCAAGGGCGCACGATTGCGCTCGTACCTGCGTGCCGTGACAAACGTCGGGCTCGCGATCGGCACGCTGTCGGCCGCAGTTGCTCTGTCCATCGATACTCGTCCGGCCTACCTCTTCCTCATCGTCACCGACACGGTCACGTTCCTGCTCTCCGCCGCCATTCTGTCTCGGCTGCCGCACCTTCCGCCGACGCGTGTCGCCAAAATCGACGACTCCGCCAAGGCTGAACGCAAGTGGGTTGCTCTGCGTGACCGCCACTATCTAGGTCTGACAGTCGCGTCGTCGGTGGCCAGCCTGCAGTATTGGGTCCTTGTTCAAGCTCTTCCTGTGTGGATTGTGTTCAAGACGGACGCCCCGCGTTCAATGGCGGCGCTGGTGCTCTTCATCGCGTCGATCGCCGTCGCGGCGATGCAGATGCCGGCGACCCGCTCCATTGACGGTCCACAATCGGCTGCGCGTCTGATCACGCTGTCCGGACCAGTTTTCCTGGTTGCCTGGTTCATGATGGCGTTGTCGGCCGGCCCTGCCGCGTGGATCGCCATTGTGCTGCTGTTGTTCGGTGTGCTCGTGCACTCGCTGGCAGAGGTATGGCAGGCCGGTGGGACCTTCGAGTTGTCTTTCGCGCTCGCACAGCCCGAGGCACAAGGACAGTACCAGGGCGTCATGGGCCTGGGGCACTCCATTGCCGCCGCAGTGGCACCGGTGATCGTAATCACGTTGTGCGTCAACGGAGGGATTTATGGTTGGGTCGCGCTTGCCCTGGTGGTCTCCATTGCCGGATTCGTCTGTGCTTTGGTCGAGAGGCATTGGGCCCGATCGCGCGCCGTGCCCAGCAATCAAGAAATGCAGAGCCGGACAGCGCATCCGGCGTCGCCGTGATGAGAGGAGCCTGGGATGTCACAGGTTGTAGGCGTTGAACTCGTGGCGAAGCTGACGGCGATCTGGGAGGCCGAACTAGGTGTCGCCGTCGCTCCTGACGACGACTTCTTCGACCTCGGCGGTGACTCGCTGCTGGCGCTCGTGGTGGCTCGTCAAGCAGTCGCGGCGGGGATGCCGATGCAGCCGGCAGCCATATTGCGCCATCCGACGGTCGCGGCGCTCGCCGATGCGGTGCGAAGGGGAACAGCGTGACTCGGGCTTCGCCGCGGACAGTGCACGGTGTGTTCGCCGGATTCGCTCACTCGATGCCTGGGGCGGTCGCCGTCGAGGACGACCAGGACTGTCTGACCTATGCCGAGCTGGATCAGCGAGCGACGGCGCTGGCGAGGGCCATCGTCGACCGAGGATGCCAGGGCGGGTTCGTGGGTGTTCTGCTCGGCCGCTCGATGCGGACCATCGTCGCTCTGCTCGCCGTCCTGAAGGCCGGCGCGGCCTATGTACCGCTCGAGCCGGCGTACCCCCAGGCACGGCTCCGGGAGATGATCGAGCAGTGCGGCACCACACTGGTGCTGACGACCGCCGCTGCTCACGACCACATCGGCGGACTCGGCGTGGACGTGATCCTCCTGGACGAGGAGCGACACGTCGCGGCGACTGACCCGTTCACCGAGCCCGAGCGCCGGCCTTTGGACCCGGCGTACGTCATGTTCACGTCGGGCACCACCGGCCGGCCCAAGGCCGTCGTGGTCTCGCATCACAACGTCGTCAATCTGGCGACCGGTGCCGACTATGTGGATCTGAGCCCGGCCCGGACGGTGCTGCAGTTCGCTCCGATCTCGTTCGACGCGTCGACGTTCGAAATTTGGGGTGCCCTGCTGAACGGCGCCAAGTTGGTGGTCGCACCCGAGGATCTGCTCGGCAGCGACCGGATCGGTGAGATGCTGGCGCGCCACAAGGTCGATACGATGTGGCTGACCTCGGCGCTGTTCCACCGGATCGTCGACACCGATCTGCCGGCGCTCGAACCGGTGACTCAGTTGCTGGCGGGCGGCGATGTGCTCTCCGCCGATCACGTGCGGCGGGCGCTGGCGGCGGTGCCGGGCCGAGCCGTGGTGAACGGCTACGGCCCGACGGAGACCACGACCTTCGCGTGTTGTCATCGCGTGTCCGCGGTCGAGGACGCCTGCCATCCGATGCCGATCGGCCGCGCGATCCCTGGCGTCCGGTTGTGGATCATGACTGAGGAGGGTGTGCCCGCGGCCCCTGGGGAGGCAGGCGAGCTGTGGATTGCCGGCGATGGCGTGTCGCTCGGCTACCTGGGGGATCCGGACGAGAGTAGCCGTAAGTTCGTTCCCGAACCGGGGAGACCGGATTCCCGTGCCTATCGGTCCGGCGATCTGGTGCTGCTGCGCGGCGACGGGTTGCTGGAATTCCTCGGCCGGATCGACGACCAAGTGAAGGTACGCGGGTATCGTATCGAGCCTGCTGAGGTGGAAGCCGCTCTTGTTGAGCAGTCCACCATACGCAGGGCTGTGGTGACCGCCCAGGAGTTCAGGCCCGGTGACAAGCGTCTCGTAGCCTACCTGGTCCTCTCGCCCGGCGCCGAACTCCGCGTTCCTCAGCTTCGGCGTGCGTTGTCCGCGCGGCTGCCGTCTTACCTGGTGCCGGCCCGGTACGTGGTGCTGGACGATCTGCCGGTCACGAGGAACGGCAAGGTCGACCGGCGCGCGCTACCCGTGCCGGAATGGACGGCGCCCGCCCCGCGCGAGCCCGATGGCCATCACGACCGCCAGCATGGAGAAGTCGATCGATAATTATGCACATGACTATAGAATGGCGTGGGTGAAGACCGCCGATGCGGCAGGGAAGCTGCTTGCCGTCAGCGACCTGCATGTCGCGTACCTGGAGAACAGGCAGGTCGTCGAGCAGCTACGGCCGGAGTCGGACGCCGACTGGCTGTTGGTGGCCGGAGACGTCGGCGAGGTGATGGCCGACGTCGAGTGGGCCCTGGCTCTGCTCGCCAGCCGGTTCGCCAACGTCGTCTGGACACCCGGGAACCACGAGCTGTGGACCCCACCCGATGATCCGGTGCAGTTGCGCGGGGAACAGCGCTACCAGAAGCTGATCGAGCTGTGCCGGACGCTGGGCGTCACGACGCCGGAAGACCCGTACCCTGTCTGGGACGGTGCGGGCGGGCCGGTCACCGTCGCACCACTGTTCCTGCTCTACGACTACACCTTCCGACCGGACGGTACCTTCACCAAGCAGCAAGCGTTGGCCAGGGCGCACGAGGCCGGCGTGGTGTGCACCGACGAGTACATGTTGCACCCCGACCCGTACCCGAGCCGGGAGGCGTGGTGCCGGGCCAGGGTGGCGCTGACCGAGCAGCGACTGGCAGCCTGCGACCCTGCCCTGCCGACCGTGCTGGTCAGCCACTGGCCGCTGGTCCGCGAACCGACCCGGATCCTTCGCTATCCGGAGTTCGCCCAGTGGTGCGGCACCGAACTAACCGCCGACTGGCATGCCCGATTCAACGCGGCCGCGTCGGTCTACGGGCACCTGCACATCCCGCGCGTGACATACCACGACGGCGTGCGCTTCCAGGAGGTCTCGCTCGGCTACCCACGCGAACGGCGACGGTGGCCCGTCCCGCGCAGCTGGCTGCGAACCGTCCTACCCTACGCGGAGCCCGAGTGATCGAGGAGATCCTGCCCCCGAAGGTCGCCTCCTCGGAGGCCTTCGACGACGTGGCCGAGGCCACCCTGTTCCCCCAAGAGGAAGCAATGATCGCCAGGTCGGTGGACAAACGGCGCCGTGAGTTCAGCACGGTCCGGTTGTGCGCCCGCCGCGCGATGGCCGATCTGGGCCTGCCGTCGGCACCCGTACTCCCCGGTCTACGTGGCTCGCCGCAGTGGCCGGGCGGCGTGGTCGGCAGCATGACGCACTGCGACGGCTACCGGGCCGCCGCGCTGGCGTACGCCACGCACCTGCGGACCATCGGCATCGATGCGGAGCCGCACGACGAACTCCCCGACGGCGTGCTCGACGCAGTCGCGCTGCCGCAGGAGAAGGAACAGTTGGCCGCGCTGAAAGCCGCATCGCCGGGAAAGCACTGGGACCGCCTGTTGTTCAGCGCGAAGGAGAGCGTCTACAAAGCATGGTTCCCGCTGGCCCGACGCTGGCTGGGGTTCGAGGAAGCGGAAATCACGTTCAACCCGGCACGGCGCAGTTTCACCGTCCGACTCCTGGTGTCGGGCCCGGAAGTGGACGGCAGCCGGTTGACCGGCTTCACCGGCCGCTGGAAGATCGACTCCGGCCTGGTCCTCACCGCGATCGCTCTGTAGCGCGGCGGAGTGCCCCACATTTTGCGGAGTCACCGACCCGCACCACCCGTGCCCGCACCACCCGTGAACCGCCCGGATTTGATGGAGGCTCATGTCCTTGGGAAGGATCGAGTCATGTCACGTTCGGACGTGTATCCGCAGGAGCTGCGTGAACGGGCGGTGCGGATGGTGGGCGACGTGAGGCCCGACTATGAGTCGGACTGGGCGGCGATTACCGCGGTAGCGCAGAAGCTCAACATCGGCACGGCCGAGAAGCTGCGCAAGTGGGTGCGCCAGGCGCAGGTCGATGCCGGGCAGCGGCCGGGGGTCACGAGTGAGGAGTCGGCCGAGCTCAAGCGGCTGCGCCGGGAGAACGCCGAGCCGCGCCGGACCAACGAGATCCTCAAGGCCGCTTCGGCTTTCTTTGCGGCCGAGCTCGACCGGCCACAGACACACTCGTTAGATTCATCGACTCTCATAAGGAGGAGTTCGGCGGCGTGGAGCCGATCTGCCGCGTGCTGGCCGAGCACGGGGTCAGTATCGCGCCGAGCACCTACTACGCGGCCACAAACCGGCCGCCGTCAGCACGGACGACCCGCGACGCCTGGCTGATCGACCAGATCCGGCGAGTGCACACGGCCAACTACGGCGTCTACGGCGCCCGCAAGGTCGGGCAGCAGCTGCGGCGTGAGGATGTTGCTGTGGCCCGGTGCACGGTGGAGCGGCTGATGCGCGCTGACGGGCTGGCCGGCGTCGTGCGCGACAAGGCCATCCGCCCCACGGTCGCCGGCGACCGCCACCAGCGCGCCGGTGACTTGGTCAACCGGGACTTCAGCGCCCGAGCGGCCCAATCGGACCTGAGTCGCGGACTTCACCCGTGTGACCGCCTGGTGCGGGATCGTCTACGTCGCGTTCGTCGTCGACGTGTACTCGCGGGCGATCGTGGGCTGGTCGGCCGCCACGAACAAACGCAGCCCGTTGGTGCTGGGCGCGCTGGAGATGGGCCTGTGGCGACGTGACCGTGACGGCCACGGCTGCGCGTCCGGTCTAATCCATCATTCGGATGCCGGCAGCCAAGGTGAATTCAACCGGTCGTCGCAACACCTCGAGTATGGAGGTGTTGCGACGACCGGTTGAATTCACCCAATACACCAGCTTCCGGTTCACCACCCACCTGGCCGCGGCCGGCATCGCCGCCTCGATCGGCAGCGTCGGCGATGCCCTGGACAACGCGTTGATCGAGTCCACCATCGGCCTGTACAAGACCGAGCTGATCAAACCACGCGGGCCGTGGCGCAGCCTCGCCCAGGTCGAACTGGCCACCGCCGAGTGGGTCGACTGGTACAACCAAGCAGGCCTTCCCGGAATCTTGGCTTCTCCCACCACCCGACGATTTCGTCGGCCATGGAGTCGACTTCCTGGCGGGCTAGGACTAGGCCGGGGTGGCCCTGTAGCTCGGACCATAGGAATTCACTGATCGCTGTCCGGTCAGCGCCAGCATGCAAGCGGGTCAACAGCGGTTCCAGCATGAAGTCGTACTCGTCAGATCCAAAATCGGCGAGTCCGATGGGGTCCCATGCCGCGAGGCGGTACCTCAGACCGGGTCGGTATTTACGCAGGTCCACGTTTTGATCATGACATCTGCGTAGGGCTTGGCTGTACAGCCATTGGTACAGCCAAGCCGGCCGACGTAGGCCGGGGGAGAGCGACGACCGCGGACAGTTCGCGCAGGTCAGAGGCATTGACCGGCCGCGGCCGACAAGTCGCTTTGACTTTGCGAGGCGAGGTTCGGGACGTGCCCGTGGCGACGTTGCTGGGGACCATGCGGGGACCACATGTGGTGCGCCGTGCCGCACGACCAGTGCTCCTTGACGCGTTAGCCGCGCGGGGGCCCGCACGCGACCTGCGGAAACGCTTAACCAAACCGACCTGGGGGTCAAGGGGTCGTCGGTTCAAATCCGGCCGTCCCGACAGATGTGGAAGGCCGCTGACTCGGGCAGAAGGCCCAGGTCAGCGGCGTTTTTTGCCCTTCATGGCCGCAGTGGGCGCGAACTTCGTCGTAAGCGCCGGGGACCATTTGGGGATCAGCTAGCGGCACTTGTGCGCCTACGTCCATACCCGGAGAAGCTGGACCCCCGCGAGGACGCACGCGCCGAGGCCCAAGCCATGGTGATCCTGCCTGGGGTGCCGTGGAGATTCGTAATCAAGCACGGATGCATCTGCGCAATGGCGATGAGCTCTACACGTCCACCCTGGACGCGATATCGCGCTGGCCCGAAACGGCAACGTGCGTCGCGGTTACTCTACGGGGTGATTCTGTTCGCCTGGTGTCCTGCCATGGGCTGGCCGACCTTGTGGGAATGATTGTCCGCCCGTCTCCAACCTTCACCAACGCAGCGGGCCGGGCGAAGGTACAGCGTCGCGTAGAGGCCAAGGGATGGCTCGGCCGATGGGCCGGACTGCGGCTGGAGTTCTAGCGCTCACGCTAAGCGAAGGAAGGGAAGGATAGCCTCGACAGGACGTCCTCTTCTCGACATGATCACTCGTCGGTCCCATCCCGCTGGGGCACCGACCGTGACGGCCGCGGTGGCAACCGGCCCGCCCGCTCAGCGGCTACTTGTTGACTGGTGTTACGGCCGCAGCCCGGCCAGGCTTGGTCGAGGTGACCGGCGGTATCGCTCTCTCAGCGGCTGCCCACCGCAAGTTGGTGTGGCTCTCATCTGGCATGCGTCCCGCCGGTCACCGTGGCGCGGAGAGGCTCCAGAGGGGTCTGCCCAGCTCGAAGTAGCGCTGCCCTCCTCGCCGATATCAGGTCGGTGGGATCGAGGAGGACAGCGTGGGACGAGTCATCATCGGCATGGATCCGCACAAACGATCGGCGACGATCGAGGTCATCGACGACGGCGAGAACATGCTCGCTCAGGGCCGGTTCGGCACCGACACCGCCGGCTACCAGGCCATGCTCAAGGCTGGCCGCAAGTATCGGCACCGCACCTGGGCGGTCGAGGGTTGCAACGGCATCGGCCATCACATCGCCCAACGCCTGGTCGCCGACGGCGAAACCGTGCTCGACGTGCCGGCCAAACTGTCCGCCCGGGCGAGGGTGTTCGCCACCGGCCAGGGCCGCAAGACCGACCCCGTCGACGCCCACTCGGTGGCCGTGGCCGCCCTACGCACCAAGGGATTACGCCAGGTCGTCGTCGATGACGCCACCGTCGCGCTGCGGCTGTTGGCCGACCGCCGCGACGAACTCGGCCGGGCCCGCACCGACACGGTCAACCGGCTGCACCTGCTGCTGCTCGAGCTGGTGGCGGGCGGGGCCAAGAAGGATCTGTCCGCGCTGCAGGCCCGCGCCCTGCTCAACACGGTGCGTCCCCGCGACATTGTCGGGCGCACCCGCCGGCAGCTGGCCGCCGAGCTGATCACCGAACTCGCCGTCATCGACAAGAAGATCAAAACCGCCGACGCGCGGCTGACCGCGCTGATCGCCGCCACCGGCAGCCGGCTGCAAGAACTCACCGGTATCGGCCCGTCGGGCGCTGCCCGGCTGATCGGCGACGTCGGCGACATCGCCCGGTTCGCCAGCCGCGGGCACTTCGCCTCCTGGAACGGCACCGCACCGTTGGACGCCTCCAGCGGCGACCAGGAACGCCACCGGCTCTCGCGGGCCGGCAACCGGCGCATCAACCGCGCCTTGCACATCATGGCCGTCGTGCAGCTGCGCCACGATACCGAAGGCCGCGCCTACTACCGGCGCCGAGTCGCCGCCGGCAAGACCCCGATGGAAGCCATGCGCGCCCTCAAACGACGACTGTCCGACGTGGTCTACCGGCAGATGGCCGCCGACGCCAAGGCGGCGAGGACGGGCCCGGGAGGACAGTCGGGAGCGGCTCTTCAATCCAGCGCGGCCGGCCCAATCCCGATGGCCAGCTCTTCGGATCAGTCGCTTCCCGGACCCGCCGACACCCACCCTAGAACACTGCTCCTCGCCCGCTATTGACACAGAGGGGTGCCAGATGTACGGCCGAGCAGGATTCGCCCTCCTACGCCAGCGGATCCTGCTCGCATAGGTCACCGGCCGCGACCACCGTTACCGTGCCAGAGCCAAACGAAACGGTGTGGACGATGCGTGTTGTAGTGGTCGACGGACGCACGCCAGCCGTCGAAGGGCGGAACCGGCTGGCCGTCCCCGGATCACGCGCCGGGCGCGCGGTAGTCGACGGTCTGCTTGACCGCTTGGTCGACTTCTGCCGGGGTCAGCAGCACCACGGTCTTGGTGGTAGCTCCACCGGACGTGCCAACCGCGAGAGCGACGGCGGCGGCGGCCTTGTTGTCGGGCAGTTCGCAAATCAGATGCACGTCGGGCTCACCGAATCCGAAGTCGAACGACTCAAGCCGTCCGCCGACGCTTTCGACCGTTCTCCGGACCGCCTCGACTCGTCCGGTGCCCCCATCCTTGCGTAGCCCGCGTAGCCCGTCGACTGTGTAGGTCGACTGGATCAGGAATCTCGGCATCGCGATCACCCCCTTCCAACCGAGCGTAACCACCGGAGGCATACCGGCCGAAACGCCCAGTTGGCGGCAAAACCGCATCATTTGAAATCCCGACGACGAGCGCGGACCACTCACCGCTGGGGCAGCCGCTCCCGGCACCGCCCATGAAGATCACCAAGTTGCGCGGCCGGCAAAACGCAGTCTTGATCAGGTCACAGCCACACCAGCGTCAGCCTGCCGCACCCCGACCCTCCACCAAGGATGGCCCATCACCGTATGCGTGCCAGAGCCGTTCGTTGTGCAGACCCACGTCAGCCGTGCGTTGTCAGAGTCGCCCGTTCAAGTAGGCAGGTTTGCGTTGACGAACTCCTGGACGAGGGCGGTGTATCCCTCCCATCCGTCGTAGGCGAAACCGATTTTGCGCGCGGCGTTGTCGATCTGGTACAGCGCCTCCGCCAGTTGTTGGTCACTTCCGGGGTAGATCTGCTCGCGCAGCGTTTGATCGGCGATTAGCCGTTCCGCGATGAGCTGGGTGCGGGAGCCGTAGAACTTGGCGAAGTGGGATAGTAAACACCGCTCGGCCCGGAGTTGTTTGTCGCAGCCAGCGCGATGACAGGCAAGGAAGTCGAATTGGTTGAGGCTGGTCAGGATGCGATCATCTTCGGCTGCAAGGTCGGGCCGGAGGCAGTTCAGGCGCCGCATGATGTCCCGGGCGCGGCTGACCATGGAGACCGCAGACTCGCCACCGGTGGCTTCCGGTACGAGTCCCGCCCGGTTGACCATCGTCGTGGCGTGCCGGAGCACGTGATGCAGCGGTGGCTAGGGCATGTCAACGGTCAGAACGGAAGCCTGAACTGTGTCTCGCCAGACCCTGCCGGACAGGGGCCGGGGATGGTGCTGCCGGCGGCGGGTGTGGCCTCGGCGCGGATCTGCTGTTGGCTGGTGATGTCACGATGGTCAACGCGTTTCGGGTACGTACTTCCTGCTGGCCACACTGCGGTGGCTGGGCAGGACGGGACGACGGTCGTGGGCTGCTGAATCGCCGGTGGGTCTGACGGGGTCTGTGGGGGCCAGTCGCGGTGGCAACGTTGTGATCCCGGCCCGAGAGTGGCTGCTTACCTCCGGTCCCGCCATCGCCTCGCATGCGCTGATGAGCGCGGGCATGGGGGTGATGTTGCTGGCGATGTCGTGATTCCGCGAGGGGGCGGCGGCTGACCACCGATCAGCGCGCGGAAGGCGGGCGGCCCTGCCGCCGACGACCATGGCGCTGCCGTTACCTCGGAATCCGGGGCGGGTACCGGAGTGCGCCTGCCCCGTAGCGTTGGCGGCGCGACAGCGCATAATGCGGGGATGGACGCTCCGTTCGTCGGGTTGGTGCGGTGCGGCAGCTGGCAATAGTTGGCGCACGTGCGCGCAGTGGACCACTGGCGTCGAAGTGGATCAAGGTAAACGTGACGACATGGGTAGGCACCGCGCCGGAAACGCATGGATTCTCATCAGCGCCTTCCGGGCTTAGGCTGGTCAGGTGTACGAGATCGCGCTGAGCGTGGCGGCGTGCCTGAGGGCGGGTACCAAAGTGGACGTCGCGTGGGTGATCGAGGCCCGGGGATTGGGCGCCCGGGACATGGGGGAGGCGCTGGCAATCACGCCGGGCGGCGGTCGAGTGGGCGCTGTCTTGTCGGGTGCGCTCAATGACCAGCTCGTGGATCTGTCCGAGCAGGGCGCCAGCGGTCGAATCGTCAACCTGCACGTCGGGGACTTGGACGCCGAGTTGGCGGGGTTGGCCTGCGGCGGTGACGCGCGCTGCCTGCTCGTGCCGGCGGCTGATCTGCCGGCCGGGTTGTGGGAGCGGCTGCGGAAGCGTGATCCGGTCTGCCTGTTGACTCGCCTCGATGGCGACCGGGTGTCGGACATCGCGATCTACGGTCCGGAGACGATCGCCGACGCGGGGGAGGACGCGGCGCGGTTGTTCAGCCGAGGCGCGAGCGATTCAGCCATCGCGCCGGGCACGGTGGTGACGGTCTTCTGGCCCGTTCCGAAGTTGGTCATCATTGGAGCCGGTGCGGTTGCCGATGCCTTGCGGAGCGCGGCGGATCTCGTCGGTTGGCACACGCAGGTGATCACCCAGGTCAGTACGGCAACCGGAGTGATCGCGGGGCTTGCGGGCCTGGACAAGGTCGTGGTCATCAGCCACGATGACGACCTCGCAGGCCCCGCACTGGCCGCGGCGCTGGCCGGTGAGGTCGGCTACATCGGGGCTCTCGGTTCGCGCCGGACACAGCAGTCCCGGGCGGACTGGCTCGCTTATCGCGGGATCACCGACCTGGACCGCGTTCATGGACCTGCGGGGCTCGATATCGGTGCCAATACTCCGCCGGAGATCGCCGTATCCATTCTCGCCGAGGCGTTAGCGGTGAGTTCGAAGGCGAACGCCGGCTCGCTACGCGAGAAGCCCGGGTCGATCCACTAGCCGATACTGGCAGTTTCTGCCGCCGGGCGCAGCGAGCGTCGCTCGACGGGAGGGGAATCCGGTCAGACCCGGCGACCGGTTAAGGCATGTCTTAATCTGCTGTCGCATCAACCGTCTGTGCCGCCTAGGGTCGATATCCAAGGTCGATAGTTCGACAGCGACCGGAGAGGACGGTTGGCCATGACGCACCAGCCCGATGACGCGGTCGATGTGCTGCGCGCGGTGTGGGCCGCAGAGGGTCAGCGGTCCGAGGACCTGGACGAGGTGGGCGGGTCGACGAAGCCCTGTCGCAACATGAAGGACGTCAGCTTCGACGGGATGGCCGAGTCCGGCAGCGACCTACGCGTCGCCTGGCGGGAGCGGCTCCGCCGCGAGGGAAAGCTCCGCCCGTCGGGCAGTAGCATCCGTGACCTGGTGCTGGGCCCCGCCGAAACACCCTGACCGATCGGATGGTCACCGGACGCGTCGACGCGCCGGCGATGAGGAGAGACCGGATGGACCGTCCGGAGACGGTAGCTCAGCTGACCCAGCTCTTGCGTGACGGTGGCTACCTGGCCGACCGAGGGTTGTCGACCGCGCTGTTCGTCGCGTTGTCGCTTGGCCGTCCGATCCTGATCGAGGGAGAGGTCGGCGTCGGCAAGACCGAGGTCGCGAAGGTGCTCGCGGCGGTTTTCGGCCGGCGACTGATCCGATTGCAGTGCTACGAGGGCATCGACACCAGCCAGGCGCTCTACGAGTGGGACTACGCCCGGCAGATGCTGCAGATCCGTGCCTTGTCCCAGCGTGAACTGGACAGCGACGAGGCGGTCGACAAGTTGTTCGGACCAAAATTCCTCATCGAACGGCCTCTGTTGGAGGCCGTTCGCACGGGCGATCAGGCGGTCCTGCTCATCGACGAGGTTGACCGGGCCGACGACGAGTTCGAGGCGTTCCTCCTGGAGGTACTCGCCGACTTCCAGATCACCGTTCCCGAGGTGGGCACGATCAAGGCCGAAACGCCGCCGCTGGTCGTACTGACCTCGAACCGGACGCGTGAACTGCACGACGCGCTGAAGCGGCGCTGCCTGTACCACTGGGTGGGGTACCCGAGCGCCGAGCGTGAGGTGGAGATCGTACTGGCGCGGGAGCCGGGGGCGTCCGAGGCGCTGGCGCGCAAGGTAGTCGCCGCGGTCAACCGGCTGCGCAGCCTGGAGCTGACCAAGCCACCGGGCGTCGCGGAGACGATCGACTGGGTACGCACCCTCGACGTGCTAGGGGTCACCGAGCTGGACGCCGGGACGGTCGACGACACGCTGGGCGCGGTCGTGAAGGAGCACGACGATCTGGAACTGGTGCGGGCCGACCTGGACGGGATCGCTTCAGGTGGCTGACGAGGCGCCGATGGTCGGGGTCCTGGTCGACTTTGCCAATGACCTGCGCCGGGCAGGCGTGGCCGTCGGCTCCGGCGACGTGCTCACCTACTGCGCGGCTCTGGCGCTCCTCGACCCGACGGACCTGCTGGACCTGTACTGGACCGGGCGAACCACCATGGTCACCCGGCGCGAGCACCTTCCGGTCTACGACCGGGTATTCCGGAAGTTCTTTCTCGACGATCCGGATGCGCTGCCGGAGCCGGTTAAGCTCACCCTCCGCGTCACGACCGAGACCCAGTCGGTGCTGCAGGTACCCGCGACCGAGCCTGGTACGGAAAGTCTGGACGAGCAGCAGGTGCAGCTCGGCCTGGTGGGCTCGGACGCGGAGGTCCTGCGGAACAAGGCTTTCGCGGCGTGTACTCCCGAGGAGCTGGCCGCGCTGCGGCGCATCATCGCGCGCATGCGGCTCGCCCCGCCACGTCGGCGGACGCGGCGGACGGTCGCCGCACGCGACGGTCGCAGGCCCGACCCGCGCCGGACGGTACGCGCGATGATGCGTAATCACGGCGAACCCTCGACGCTACACTGGCGCCAGCGCAGGCTTCGGCTGCGACCGCTGATCCTGATCGTGGATGTCTCGGGTTCGATGGCCGACTACTCCCGAAGCCTGCTGCAGTTCGCCTACTCGGCCCGGCGCGCCGCCGCGCGGGTCGAGGCGTTCTGCTTCGGCACCCGGCTCACCCGCATCACGAGGGCGTTGGAGCGCCGCCGGGCTGACGAGGCGATGGAGCAGGCAGCCAAGGCCGTCTTCGACTGGGAGGGCGGGACCCAGATCGGCGACTCCCTGGCGGAGTTCGTACGCGACTGGGGACGGCGCGGCGTGTGCCGCGGTGGGATCGTCGTCATCTGCTCCGACGGGCTCGACCGGGGCGACCCGCAGGTGCTGGCCACGGCGATGGAACGGCTGGCGCGGCTGAGTCACCGGGTGGTCTGGCTGAACCCGCACAAGGGCGACAACCGGAACTTTCAGCCGAGCACACTGGGGATGATGGTCGTGGCACCGCACATCGACGCACTGTTGTCCGGACACAACCTGCATAGCCTGGAAGAGTTCGCGGCGCTGCTGTCAGAGTTGAGTTAGGAGCGGACCGTGAGATGGAGCGTGTCCATCGTGGCCGAAGGTGACCGAGTGGTTAACCACGACGAGGTGGTGGAGCTCGCGGACGCGGTAGCCGCCTGGAGCGGGATCGCTTCGGGCATGGGCAGCCAGTATTACGGCGCGCAACTGGTCGTTGAGGCCGAGGACCGTGACACCGCGGTGCGGCGTGGCGCGGACGCGTTTGTCCGGGCGGCAGCACAGGCCGGGCTGCCCTCGTGGCCGATCACGGAGGTCGGCGCCATCAGCGAAGCCGAAGACCAGCTCGGTTACCTCGAATGATCAGGCTCGGTTCGCTCGCCGGGTACCCCTTCGAGGGGCCCCGACTGCTCGGCGGGTGGACGCCGCAGGCGAGACCCGCGGTGTACGCGATCATGTACAAGCCGGATCCCGAGACACGGCACGAGACGTACGCGGTGATCTACGTCGGCCACGCCGACGACCTGTCAGCCGAGCGGTTCCCGTTCAACCACCCCCGCGCACCGTGCTGGATCCTGCGGGCAGGAAACCGGTGGCAGGTCTACATCTGTACGTACGAGGTGCCCGGGGGCCTGCGTTCGCACCGGGAACAGATCCTGCAGGAACTCGTTGCGATCTACCGCCCGAGCTGCAACGAGCAGCACTACGAGCGGTCGTGGAAGGACGAATGGATCGGCGGGTACACGGCGCCGACAACCGGGCCGCTCACCACTGGACGTGACCCCGCCGATCCCACCGCCCGCTGAGTGAAGCGACTCGACTACCCGATGACGAGGTTCGCCTGCTGGTCGGGCTTGGCGTCGCCGGAAACCGCACCGTTGCCCGGCTGGTAGCCGACCGCGTCGTGCAGTCGTGAGCGGCGCCGTCCGGCGGCCGGGCGGGCCGGTGGACGCTTGGCCGGCTGGGCGGGCCGCGGCGCCACGCCGGCGACGATGCCCTCGGCCATGCTGTACAGCAAGGGCAGCGCCCCGGCCACCACGCCGCCGGTGCGGTTGATGTGCTCGACGCCGGGCTTGATCGCCTCCGCGTGCCCGACGATGGTACGCACGATCTCCGCGCACTCCTCGAGGTTGGTGGCGATCCGGTTGAGCTGGCTGCCGACGATGTACAGATAGAAAGCGAGCCCGGCGATCAGCAGGACGATATCGACCACCGACAGGATGACCATCACGGCTACGACCTCACTTTGTCGAGTACGCGGCCCAGGAACAGGTGGTGCTGCAGGCCCTCGGCGAGAACGGCGTCCACGCGTCGGGCGGTCTCGCCGATCAGCGCGGTGTTCTCGGTGTTGGTCGCGGCGGCCCGAAGGGTGTCGCGCACCATGACGACGCGCTGGTCGATCCGGCGCACCAGGACGACCAGGATCGTGAGCAGCGCGGCGACCGCGATTACGATGACGAATCCGCCGATGATCGCCCCCCACCACAGGCCATGCTGAGTCGCGGTCAGCGCCAATTCCAGCGAAGCATGCGGAGCGGAATCAGCGAGTACTGCGGACGTGGCTTGCATGGTCAGCCTCCTAGCCGGGTGCGTCCGCGGTTGAGTCCCGCGACGATGACCTCGGCATGGTTCATCGTCGTGTTCAGCTCTTTGAGAGCCGCGGTGTTGTGCACCGATTCGGTGAGAGAGTCGTTGATCATCTTGGCTTCCTTGCCGATCGACGCAGCCAGTACGAGGATCGGCACCACGAGGGCGACGACCACCAACACGACGACGATCGTGATCGTGTAGCCGACGATCCAGCCGGTGGTGCCGTTGTCCGTTGCCGCGAGTGCGATCATGGATTCACCCCGTCTTTGCCGTGGATGGGATCTCACGGATGGTGTTGTCCTTGAGGAACTGCACCAGCGACTTGGTGGGCTTGGGGATGCGGTGTCTGGCTGCCACGTGCCGGGCCACTTCGATCATCAGTGCGTCTTCATCGGGCGCCGTGAAGCTGGTCCGGCATACCGGGCTGCCGCATCGGAACTCGTACATCGTCGGCTCCTCCCGCTTTCAGACCGATTCGCAGAAGTCGCGGACCGGCTTCAGGTTCGCGTTGACCGAGGGCAGTACCTCCGGGACCGTCCGGGTCTGATGGGCGACGACCCACACGCCCACGATGACGGTGCCGAGGGTCTGCCGGATGGCCTTGAGGTGGAAGATGACCCGCAGCAGACCGATCGCTGCGGCAAGCACGATCAGCGCGGTGATGACCAGGGTCACCCAGGCGGCTGCCGGCATGTCGACGCTCCTCTCTACTTCAGCTCTGCTCGGGCAGGAGCTTCGCGACGGAACCCGCGTACCGCGTCGCGCCGACGGCCACGTCGCGGATGGTGCGGTCGGTGACGGCCAGCATCTCCGGTACGTCGTCGAGCTCGCCGGTAAGGGCGACGCCCCCGGCGAGGATCTCGTCGGTGGCCCCGCGGATCCGCTCCAGCGCCGCGAGTACGCGGTTGAGCAGTGCGACGAGTACGGGGACCACGACGAGCAACAGAACCGCGTCGCCGATCCACCACAGCATCATCAGTGGTCCTCCTCAACTCGGGTTGGGCTGGTAGGGCAGGAAGAACCGCCGCAGCACCCGTCCGAGCGCCATCCGCATCGCCCGCAGCGCTATGGCGAAGCCGCTGGCCGACTTGGCGGAGTCGACCTGGTCCGGCGACAGGCCGCGGTCGATGGCGTCGATGCGGGTCTGCATGTTGGTCGCGAAGTCGCGCATCAGCACGGCGGTGACGTCGGAGATCATGCCGCGGCCGTACTGGGCGGCGGCCCCGGACAGTTGCAGATCCTGGGCCACGTCCACCCTCGTACCGCCGCGCGCGGGGACCAGGGTCGCGGTGACCAGCATGGCGGCCTGGCCCCGGCCCTTCTCGTCGGATCCGACGGCGTCGACGACGATGCGTTTGGCCGCGTCGTCTCGCTCCTTGATCTGCGCGGTCCCGGCGAACTGCAGCCTGACCGGTCCCATCCGGACAGCGACAGTGCCGAGGTACTTGTCGCCGCCGAGGTCCTGGGTCAGCTCCGCACCGGGCAGGCACGCGGCGACCTGGGGAATGTCGTCGAAGAACCGCCAAACCTTGTCGACGGGTTGGGCTACCTCGAAACCGCTCTTGATCAGCATCAGGCCTCCTGCGTGCTGAGGTAGGCGTGCGGGTCCTTCGCGAAGGCGTCACGGCAGCCGACGCAGCAGAAGTGGTACGTGACTCCGTCGTACGCGTACGGGTGACTCGACGGGTCGGCGCGGACTGTCATGCCGCAGACCAGATCGCGGGCTTCGGTCGCCACGGTGGTACCGGCGGCCGCCGGCGCGGCTTCGGGCGCGAGCCCGCCCGAGGCGCGCAGCTGTACCAGCTGTGCGAGGACCGCCACGGCGATCTCACGGTGCGAGGTGGGGCCGAGGTCCAGCCCTACCGGTACGTGGACCCGGTCGAGCAGGTTCCGGGGTAATCCACGGTCGGCGAGGTAGCCGAGGACTGCCTCGCCGCGTTTGTGGGAGGCGACCAGCCCGACGAACGCGGGGTACGCCGACACCGCCTGTTCGATCGCGTCCTCGTCACCGTGGCCCTGGGTGGCGACCACGACGATGGAGCGGGCGTCCAGGTCGGTGGCGGAGAAATCCGGTCCGTCCCGGACATCCGCCCGCCACCCGAGGGCCCGCGCGAGATCGACGAGCGTGTGGACCATCGGCGAGCGGCCGACGATCGTGAGGTGTGGGGTCGAGATCACGGGTTCGATGTAGACCTGCAACGCGCCCTCGCTCTGACAGGAGATCGGGACCGCCACCATGCCCTCCGGTACGGCTCCGCCGAACTGGTCGCTCGCGCCGAGTAGCAGCAGTTTCGGCTTCCGCTCGGCGATCACCCGCTGGGCTTCGCGTACCACCGCGGGCTCGGCGCAGGCGCCGCCGATCCAGCCGTGGAGCTGCCCGGCCGCGGTGATGAGCGCCCGCGAGCCGGTGTGCCCGGAGGACGGGCCCTGGCGCCACACCACCGTCGCGAGCGCGAACTCCTCTCCGCGCCGCGACAGCTCACCGGCCAGGTCGAGCATGTCCCGGCCGTCGATCGGAGGGTCCATCGGTTCTCGGTTCATCAGTCGTCCGTCCTGACCGGTGGCGCCCCGGACACGTCGTGGCGCTGGGTCAGCGCCTCGTACACCCGGTCCGGCAGCAACGGCATGTCGATGTTGCGGACGCCGGTGTCCCTGATCGCGTCCATCACCGCGTTAACGAAGGCGGCCGGGCCGCCGACGGTGGCGCACTCGCCGACGCCTTTGGCGCCGATCGGGTGGTGCGGGGACGGCGTGACGACCTCGTGCAGCTCGTAGCCGGGGGTCTCCCAGGCGGTGGGTAGCAGGTAGTCCATGTAGTTCGATCCCACGCAGTTGCCCTGGGCGTCGAAGGTGATGAACTGCATGCTGGCCATGGCGTACGCCTCGGTGAGGCCGCCCATGATCTGCCCTTCGACGATCATGGGGTTGATCCGGACGCCGCAGTCGTCGACCGCGACCACCCGCAGCACGTCCCAGACGCCGGTCTGCGGATCCACCTCGACGGTCACGATGTAGCAAGCGAATGGCCAGGTGAGGTTGGGCGGGTCGTAGTAGGCGACGTTCTCCAGGCCGGGCTCCATGCCGTCGGGCATGTTGCTGTACGCGGCCGCCGCGCACTCCTGGATGGTGACGCCTTGGCCCGGCGCGCTGCGGACGTAGAAACGGCCAAGCTCCCACTCGATGTCCTCTTCGGAGACCTCGAGCAGGTGGGCGGCGAGCTTGCGGGCCTTCGCCCGTATCTTGCGCGCCACCATCGAGACGGCCGCCCCGGCGACCGGGGTGCTGCGCGAGGCGTAGGTACCCATCCCGAAGGGCGCGGTGTCGGTGTCGCCCTCCTCGACGGTGATGTCCTCGGCCGGGATGCCCAGCTCGTGGGCGACGATCTGGGCCCACGTCGTCTCGTGCCCCTGGCCCTGGCTCTTGGCACCGGTGCGCAGGATCGCCTTGCCGGTCATGTGCACGCGCAGTTCGGCGGAGTCGAACATCTTGATGCCGAGGATGTCGTACTCGCGGCTGTTGCCGGCGCCCAGCGGCTCGGTCATCGTTGAGATGCCGATGCCGAGCAGGCGTCCCCGCTGCTTCGCCTCCTCCTTCTGTTTGAGGAAGCCCTGATACCCGATCGCTTCCAGCCCGACGTCGAGGCACTTGCCGTACTGGCCGGAGTCGGTGAGGAAGCCGAACGGGGTGCGGTGCGGGAAGTCGTGGTCGCGCACGAAGTTGCGGCGCCGGAACTCGGCCTGGTCCATGCCGAGGTCGTCGGCGGCGGCCTGCATCATCCGTTCCTGGAAATACATCGCCTCGGTGACCCGGAACGAACAGCGGTACGCGACGCCGCCGGGCGCCTTGTTGGTGTAGACGCCGCGGTTGACCAGATGCGCCGCGGGAATGTCATAGCAGGCGAAGGCCGAGTGCAGCAGCCCGATCTTGAACTTGCTCGGCTGGGCGTCGGAGAAGAACGCGCCGTGGTCGGATTCAGTCTGCATCCGTACACCGAGGATCTTGCCGTCGTTGCGGAGCGCCATCTCGCCGCGCAGGTAGATGTCGCGTCCGAAGCCGGTGGAGATGAGGTTGCCGGTCTTGTCCTCGATCCACTTGACCGGCCGTTCCAGCAGGATGGACGCGAGGATCGACGCGACGTAGCCCGGGTACACCGGCACCTTGTTGCCGAAGCCACCGCCGAGGTCCGGCGACACGATGCGGATCATGTGCTCGGGCAGCTCCGCGACGAGCGCCACCGCGGCGCGGATGATGTGGGGCGCCTGCGTGGTCATGTAGACCGTCAGCTTGGACGTCGACCGGTCGAAGTCGGCGATCGAACCGCAGCACTCGAGCGGGGACGGGTGCGAGCGGGGATAGTGCAACTCAAGCGTCGACACCACGTCCGCCTGCGCGAAGGCCCGATCGGTGCCTTCCTTGTCGCCGACCTCCCAGTCGAAGACGACGTTGTCGGGCTGGTTCTCCTTGTCGTCACGGATCAACGGCGCATCCTCGGCCAACGCCTGGGCGGGGTTGACGATCACCGGTAGCGGCTCGTACTCGACGACGATCGCCTCACACGCGTCCTTGGCGATGTACGGGTCGTCGGCGATCACGCAGGCGACCTCCTGGCCCTGGAAGCGCACCTTGTCCGTGGCCAGGACCGCCTGCGTGTCATAGGACAGTGTCGGCATCCAGGCCAGGTTGCGGGAGGCCATCATCTCGCCGGTGAGGACGAGCCTGACACCGGGTACCTGCCAGGCCTTGCTGACGTCGATCGAGGTGATCCGGGCGTGCGCCAGCGGGCTGCGCAGGATCTCCATGTGCAGCATGTCGGGCAGGACGATGTCATCGACGTAGCGGCCCTTACCGCGGACGAAGCGGTTGTCCTCGACGCGCCTGCGGCTCGCGCCCAGCCCGCCGATCTTGATCTCGTCCCGTGCCTGCGTCACGATGATCGCTCCCGTCTCGCTCAGCTTGTGGACTGCGACTGCAGCTTCTTGGCGGCCCACAGCACGGACTTGACGATGTTCTGGTAGCCCGTGCAGCGACAGAGGTTGCCGGACAGCGCCCACCTGACCTCGTCTTCGCTCGGGTCGGGGTTGGAGTCCAGCAGTGCCTTGGCGGCCAGCATCATGCCCGGCGTGCAGAAGCCGCACTGCAGGCCGTGCTCGTCTTTGAAACCCTCTTGGATCGGATGTAACTCGCTCGTCCCAGCCAGGCCCTCCACGGTCGTGACCTCATGGCCGTCGGCCTGGACGGCGAGCATGGTGCAACTCTTGATCGGTCGTCCGTCGAACAACACGGTGCACGCACCGCAGTTGGTGGTGTCGCAGCCGGTGTGCGTGCCGGTGAGTTTGAACCCCTGCCGCAGCAGGTGGGCCAGCAGCAGTCGCGGCTCGACGTCGGCCGTGCGCTTCGCGCCGTTCACGGTGATGGTGACCCGTCGCACCGGCACGTCACCGGCCGGCTGTTCACGGATCTCCTCGTAGAGGCCGGTCATGTCAGGCTGCCCTCTCGGTTGACTCTTTGACGCCGGTCAGGATGCGCACGACGAAGGTGCGGACGATCTGTCGCTTGTACTCGGCGCTTCCCCGGTGGTCGGTCCTCGGCTGGGCGGCCCGCGCGGCCAGATCGGCGGCGTTGTCGATGCTGTCGCCGGTGAGTTGGCCGCCCGCGAGGGATTGCGCGGCGTCGCCTGCGTCGATGGTCGAGCCGCCCACGCCGGTCAGCGCGATTCCGGCACGGGTGACAACCGCGCCGGACAACTCGACGGCGACGGCCACGCCCGCGGTGGCGAAGTCGCCGACCCGCCGCTCCAACTTCAGGTACCCGCCGGCGGCCTGCCCTTTCGGGGCGGGGATCACGGCCTCGACAGCGATTTCGTCGTAGCCGAGGGTGTTCTGGAATGGGCCGGTGACGAACTGCGTCACCGGGATGCTGCGCCTCCCGTTGGCGCCCTGCGCGACGACATGGCCGCCCAGAGCGGTGACGACCGAGGCCCAGTCGCCCTGGGGATCGGCGTGGCACAACGAGCCGACCAGTGTGCCGCGGTTACGCACGATGGGGTCGGCCACGAGCGGAGCGGCCGCCGCCATCGTCGGTTGCCGGGCGGGTAGGACCGCCCAGCGTTCCAAGTCGGCATGCCGGCACAGCGCGCCGATACGGATCGTGCCGTCGGGGTCGACCGTGTGGTGGTCCAGCCCTGGCAGGCCGTTGATGTCGACCAGCAGTTCCGGCGCGGCGAAGCGCAACTTCAGCAACGGCACCAGGCTCTGGCCACCAGCGAGCACCTTCGCCTCGCCTCCGCCCTCCTGCAGCAGGGCGATCGCCTCGTTGATCGAGCGCGGTGACTCGTAACGGAACCGGGACGGATACATCCTGCCTCCTGGTCGGCCGAGTTATCTGGGGTGGGACTCAGGTTTCCCGGTCGCCTCGGGATCGGCGACCGCCTGCGGCATGGACTCCGCCTCGGGGTCGGGCCGGGGTTGCTGGTGCGGCGGCCACGGCCCCTGCACCGGCTGAGCGGCCACCTTGAGGTATTCGACGAGTTGCGGGAAAGCCCACACCGTGGGGCTCTTACCGGTCTTCGGCGCGTTCTCGATCAGCTCGTACAGTCGCGGGTTGCCCTGGTGATGTCCGCTCGACTCGACCGCCATGACCGACGCCCTTTCGCTCGAGGGCCCTATGTGCGCTGTCGTCGGTGGTGCGCGGTCATGGTGCGCGCCATTTACAACCCCCGCAATTGATGATTAAGCAAAGGCTTATGTCGCTCCGGCTTCATAGACGGGCGGCTGCGCGGTGCCTCGCTTCTTCGGCGGGGGCGGGGGCCCGGTCGGGGCAGCCAGACGGTCACCGATCGCACCGTGGTGGCTTGCCACGCCGTCGGCACGCGCCCCGTGACCTGCGGAATCAAGCCATTGCTTAAGTCATGATTGACAATGTCACGGCCGGGGGTCCCAATGGGGTCCCGGGCAGCGGTCGTACCAGGACGAGAGGGCGCGGACATGCAGTTGCCGGCCCCGTTCGACTACGAGCGGGCGACGAGTGTCGACCATGCCATCCAGCTGCTGGATCGGCTCGGCAGCGGCGCACGCATCGTGGCCGGGGGGCACAGCCTGCTGCCGATGATGAAGCTGCGGCTGGTGAACGTCGAGTACCTGATTGACATCAACGACCTGCACCGCGAGCTCGGCTACGTCCGGGTCGAGCCGGCGCGCATCCGGATCGGGGCGATGACGCGCCATCGCGAGCTGCTCGACAGCCCTGAACTGCGCCGTTCGCTGCCTATCTTCCACGACGCGGAGCGGGCGATTGCCGATCCACTCGTCCGCAACCGGGGCACGATCGGCGGGGCGCTGTGCCAGGCCGACCCCTCCGAGGACCTTTCGGCCGTGTGCACGACCCTGGACGCGAGCTGCGTGATCCGTGGGCCCGGCGGGGAACGGGTCGTGACGATGGCCGAGTTCTACCGCGGTCCCTACGAGACCGCGGTCGGCGCCGCCGAGATCCTCACCGAGATCCGCATTCCGCTACGGCCCAACGGTTCCAGCGCCTTCGAGAAGGTGGGGCGCCGGGCGGGCGACTGGCCGATCGTCTCCTGTGGAGTCGCGGTCTGGCTGGACGGCGCCGTGATCACCGATGCCCGGGTCGGGCTCGCGGCGGTGGGGCCGAACACGACGGGGATCCCCACGGTCTCGCGGGCGCTGCGCGGGCGGCCGCCGTCGGAGGAACTCTTCGCCGAGGCCGGCGCGATCGCGGCCGCCTGCTGCACTCCGGTCGACGATCAGCGCGGCAGCGCCGGCTACAAGCGCCACCTCGCAGCCGAGCTGACCCGGCGGGCACTGCGACGAGCGGTTGCCCGCCTCGACGGCCGGGAGTCGTGAGCATGCAGGTCACGATGACGGTCAACGGCGCCGAGGCGACCGGTGAGATCGAAGCCCGCCTGCTGCTGGTGCACTTCCTGCGCGATCACCTCAGTCTGACCGGCACGCACTGGGGGTGCGACACGAGTAACTGCGGGGCGTGCGCCGTATGGCTCGACGGTGAGCCGGTGAAGTCGTGCACGGTGCTGGCCGCAATGGCCGCGGGTCACGAGGTGCGCACCGTCGAAGGTCTGGAGCGCTTTGGAGAGCTCGACGCCGTCCAGCGCGGCTTCATGGAGTGCCACGGGCTGCAGTGCGGCTTCTGTACCCCGGGGATGCTGATGACGGCCCGTGCCCTGCTCGACCGGAATCCGAGCCCGTCGGAGCAGGAGATCCGGGAGGCGATCTCCGGCCAGACCTGTCGCTGCACCGGCTACGCGACGATCGTACGGTCGGTCCAGTGGGCCGCCGCCGAAGAAGCCGGCACGCGGACGTCCATCGTCGACGACGGTGCGCCATGAGACGCGCACCGAAAGCGCCTGATCATCGGGTACCCGAGGCGGCCTCGGCGCCCGACTCCCGGCCCACCGCGTTCGTCGACAACGACCGTAAACCGGTGGGTCACGGTCGGATGCTGCGTAAGGAGGACCCGCGGTTCGTCCGCGGCAAGGGTCGCTTTCTCGACGACATCCAGCTGCCCGGCATGCTGCATCTGGCGCTGCTGCGCGCGCCGATCGCGCACGGGCGGATCCTGAGCGTGGACGCCAGCGCCGCCGAGGCGCATCCGAAGGTGAAGTTGGTCGTCACGGGTGCGATGCTCGCTGAGAGGGGCCTCGCCTGGATGCCGACCATGTCAGGCGACGTGCAGGCCGTCCTGGCCACCGACAAGGTCCGGTTCCAGGGGCAGGAGGTCGCCTTCGTCGTCGCCGAGGATCGCTACGCGGCCCGGGACGCGCTCGAACTCATCGACGTCGAGTACGAGCGGTTGCCGGCCGTCGTGAACGTCCGCACCGCGCTCGACCCGTCCACGCCCGTGATCCGCGACGATCTCCCGGGCAAGAGCGACAATCACTGCTTCGACTGGGAGACCGGAGACAAGGCCGCGACCGAGGCGGCGTTCGCCCGCGCGGACGTGGTGGTCAGTCAGGACATGGTGTATCCACGGGTCCATCCGGCACCGCTGGAGACCTGCGGTGCCATAGCCGACTACGACGCGGTGGACGGCGGGCTCACGCTGTGGTCCACGACCCAGGCACCGCACGCGCACCGGACGCTGTACGCGCTCGTCGCCGGTCTGCCCGAGCACCAGATCCGGGTGATCTCCCCGGACATCGGCGGCGGCTTCGGCAACAAGGTGCCGATCTATCCGGGCTACGTCTGCGCGATCGTCGCCTCGATGCTCACGGGCAAGCCGGTCAAATGGACGGAAGACCGTTCCGAGAACCTCACCAGTACCGCCTTCGCCCGCGACTACATCATGCAGGGCGAGATCGCGGCCACCAGAGACGGCACGATCCTCGCTGTCCGGACCAGCGTGCTCGCCGACCATGGCGCCTTCAACGGCGTCGCGGCCCCGGCAAAGTACCCGGGCGGCTTCTTCGGGGTCTTCACCGGCAGCTACGACCTTCAGGCCGCCTACTGCACGATGACGGCCGTCTATACCAATAAGGCTCCCGGCGGTGTCGCGTACTCCTGCTCGTTCCGCATCACCGAAGCCGTCTATCTGATCGAGCGGTTGGTCGACTGCCTCGCCTTCCAGTTGACGATGGATCCCGTCGAGCTACGCCTGGCTAACCTGCTCAAGCCCGAACAGTTCCCGTACACGACCAAGACCGGGTGGGTCTACGACTCAGGGAACTACGAGGTCACCCTGCGCGAGGCGGTGCGGATCGCCGACTACGACGGACTGCGACGCGAGCAGAAAGACAAGCGTGCGCGAGGCGAACTGATGGGGATCGGCGTCTCCTTCTTCACCGAAGCCGTCGGCGCGGGACCCCGCAAACATATGGACATCATGGGCCTCGGCATGGCCGATGGCGCGGAACTGCGCGTCTACCCCACCGGTAAGGCCGTGCTGCGCGTGTCGTGCCAGTCGCAAGGGCAGGGCCACGAGACAACGTTCGCGCAGATCGTCGCCGAGGAGATCGGCATCCCGCCGGCTGACATCAAGGTCGTGCACGGCGACACCGACCAGACGCCGTTCGGGCTCGGCACCTACGGCAGTCGCTCCACCTCCGTCTCCGGAGCGGCCGCGGTCCTGGTGTCCCGCAAGGTGCGTGACAAGGCCCGGCTCATCGCCTCCGCGATGCTCGAAATCTCGGTCACCGATCTCGTATGGGACAAAGGCTCCTTCCACGTCGTGGGCGACCCGACCTCGTGCGTCACCATCCAGGAGATAGCGATGCACGCGTACGGCACCGGCGACCTGCCCGACGGCGTCGAGGGTGGCCTCGAAGCACAGGTCCACTACGACCCCGAGAACCTCACGTACCCCAATGGCGCATATATCTGCGTCGTCGACGTGGACGCCCAGACCGCCGTTTTCACCGTACGGCGATTCGTCGCCGTGGACGACTGCGGTACCCGCATCAACCCCATGATCATCGAAGGCCAGGTACACCGCGGCCTCACCGACGGCGTCGGCATGGCACTCATGGAGATGATCGCGTTCGACGATGACGGCAACTGCCTCAGCGGATCGTTGATGGACTACCTCCTTCCCAGCGCCCTCGAAGTGCCCGACTGGGAGACGGGATACACCGTGACCCCGTCGCCGCACCATCCGGTCGGAGCGAAAGGGGTGGGGGAATCCGCGACCGTCGGCTCGCCCCCGGCGGTGGTCAACGCGGTAATGGACGCGCTCAAGCCCTACGGCATCCGCCATGCCGACATGCCCCTGACCCCGTCACGGCTGTGGGAGGCTATCCGGGGCAACCCGCAACCACCTATCTGACTTCGCCAGTTGCTCATGACCGGGCAGATCCGCGCGCTGCCTAGCTCCAGAGCGTCACGTGAATCGACGGCTTGAAATGGCGCACGGTGACCCCGGAGTCGCGCAACATGGCCTGGGTAGCGCGAGGTGTGGTAACGAAACGCGCCAACTCGGCCGCCGTCGGCGGCGCCTGTTCCGCCGTCAGGGTGAGGATGCTCCAGGTGCCTTGGGCCTGGATCGGGACACGCCGAAGGTCGCCGTGGACCAGGGCCTGCGCGACGGCGAACGATAAGGCCAGGGCTAGTCCTTTGCCGCGCTTGGCTTCTTCGACCGCGGCCGCGTGGCTCTGGAAGATGCGCTGATGACCCTCGGGGACGTTGATTCGGCGCAGTATGTCTGGAATTACGCCCGTATCGTAAGCCGCTGACGGACCGAGTAACCACCTTTGTTCTCGGAGAGCGTTGACGCCCGGCTGGAGTCTGGTCATCGGGTGGTCCGGCGCTGCCACGGCGACAACCTGGTAATTCAGGAAGTGGGCGCTGGTGATCGAGGCGTCCAAACTGGCCGGGCGCGGACCGATTGCCGCGTCGACCGTTCGGGTCAGCAAGAGCTTTTCGAAGCGGCCGGGATCATGGCTGCTGAGCTCAACGTCCAGATCGTTCGCACGGTCAGCGAAGAGCTCGATCAGGCCGGGCGCGGCGTGTTCGGCGAACAGGGCCTCCGTGGCTACCCGCAGCAGCCGCCGGCCACCGCCGGCTTGGCGTACCTCGATGATGGTGCGATCTTGCAGATTGAGCATCTCCGTCGCTCTGCTGGCCAGGCGCAGCCCGCCTGGTGTGAAAGCCAGACCCGAGGAGGTCCGGACGAACAGCTTGTCGCCGAACTCCTTGCGCAATTGACCGATGTGCAAGGACACCGCGGCCTCGGATACCTGTAGGTCGGCTGCCGCGTGCTTTACCGAACCCAGCCGTACTACCGCAGCGAAGGCGCGCAACTGAGTCGGTGTCACACCCTTCTCCCCAGCCGCAGCAACGACCGATCGGACCCCGGCCTATCGTAGATCCACATGGGGGCGGTCCGACAGAGGGTAAAACCGAGCCATTTCGTCCCGTGTGGCGGTGGGCTTCGACGTGGCGCAGGGCCAGGATGGCGGGCACGGTCACGGTGGCCTGACACGGGCACCGGCGCAGCGTCATAAGGATCTTTCGAATTGATGGTCAATCAGGCGGTGATCCCGTTCTGGTCCCCGCGTCTTGCGGTGCGATGTCCCGCTGATGACGTGGCTGAGGGCGCTGAGGCAGCGGACGGGCGACTCGGGAACCGGCCCGGACTGGACGACAGGCACCGTACTTAACTATGCGTGGTGACAGGCGTGGTAACAGCGAACGCCCACCATGCCAGCTCGTCCCACTCAATACCTCGGGTCCGCCGAGGACGCACAGCGCCGAGGGCTGCTGATGTCAGTGGGCCGGCAGGCGGCCGGCGGCGAGCTGGGCGCGCGGGGTGGCAGCCACGCCGCGCCGTAGCGCGAGGTGCGCGCCGCGGTGGCAGGGCTTTTCGCCTCCGGCCGGGGTGGTCCGGCCCCGGGATGGCCAAGATCCGTAGGGTCGTCACGGTGGGTGAGTGGTCGGGCGGGATGGCAACAGCTCGTGACGGTTGCGACAATGCTTATCTAGGACTGCAAGTTGTTACGCCGCAACGGATTCCGACTGCCAAGACGAGGTTAGACCGTGCGATTCACGCCGAGTGCCAATGACGACCGGTTCTACGAGTTTTTCTCCAAAGCGGCGGCAAATCTCGTCCGCGGCACCGAACTGCTCAACGAGCTGGCCCTGCCCGATGCCGACGTGCAGTCGATCAGCGAGCGCTTGATCGAGGTCGAGCACGACAGCGATGCGATCACCCACGAGCTGTACAACAAGGTCAATGCCAGGGACGCCACGCCGTTCGACCGAGCGGACATCTGGCGACTCGGCTCCCAACTCGACGACGTGATGGACCACCTCGAAGCCGTCGGCAGTCTGCTCTACCTGTACGGGCTGACCACGTTGCCGACGTTGCCGCGCGAGATACACGAGATCGTCAGAGTGCTCGACCAGCAGGCCAGGGTGACGGCCGAGGCGATGCCCCGGCTGAAAACCATGACGGACCTGCGGGAGTACTGGGTCGAGTGCAATCGTCTGGAAGACGAGGGTGACCGCGCCTACCGGATGCTGCTGGTGCGCCTGTTCTCCGGCGAGTATGACGCGCTGACCGTGCTGAAGATGAAAGAGGTCGCCGACGAGTTAGAGGCGGCCTGCGACGCCTTCGAACACGTTGCCCATACGGTCGAGACCATCGCCGTCAAAAAGTCCTGACGTGCGGCGCGTGGCGCCGAATCCTTGAGGCGCAAATCGGGACGCCTCGCCGAGCGCCCACAGCACCCCACCGGTCGTCACCGCCATAAGCGCGACGGCGGCGGCGAGGGTCAGCCCGTCGGGGGCGATCAGCGACTGGCCGCGCAGCGCCTGCCAAGTGGCCAGCAGAGTGAGTCCGGCGTATGCCGCAGCCAGCACGGCGATCAGTTGGACCCGTACCCGTTCGTCGTGCAGCCGGCGGATCCGGCGGGCGCCGAGGGCGAGTGCGAACGCGGCCAGTGGTAAGGCCTGGAGCGCATGCATGCCGACGAAGTGGCCGACGCGCAGGTCGCCGCCGGTGGTGCTCCACCCCGACGGCGGACCGGTTGTGGCACCGGTGGTTCCCCGAACTGCTGGAGCATTTCTGAACGAGCCTCGCTGGCAGCCGCCGGGATTGACGCCGTTCTCGGGGCGGCCCCACTGCCGGGTGGGGCCGCCCGCGCTGTTGGTGGCTAGACCCGGTGCATGGCCGGGGCGCCGGCCGGGGTAACGAAGGAGGCCGCTGCCGAGATGGGAGCGTCGGGCCGCTGGACGTAGGGCATTGACATGAAGTCGGAGCGGAGTTCGTCGCGGGTGTACTTCATCCTGACGTAACCGCGGCGGTTCTGGATGAATTTGATGTGCGGGTTCTCGGCGAGTACGGTCGCGCCGCCATTGACCGTGTCGCTGCCGTCGTCGCCCGAGGTGACCGAGGTGGTGACCAGCTCGACGCCGACGGTGGCCGAGTCGGGGTTGGCGAAGTCGGCCTTGATCTCGTTGGCGAAGTGCATGTGGACGTCACCCGTGAGGACGACCGCGTTGTGCCGGCGTGCGGCCCAGGTGTCGCGGATGCTGTCGCGGTCGTAGCCGTACCCGTCCCAGCCGTCAGAACCGAGGGTCTCGACGGGGCCCGCGGTGATGTCCCGCTTGGCGAAGAACACGCCCTGCGGCAGGATCTGCCAGGTAGCCCGGGACTGCCGGAGGCCGTCGAGCAGCCAGGCGCGTTGTTCGGCGCCGAGGATGGTGCGGTTGGGGGAGTTGTACTCGTCCTTGCGGTTGGAGAACCACCAGGTTGAGCCGTTCGTGTTGCCGGCCTGGCGGTCCCGGAAGGACCGCTCGTCGAGGACGTGAATGTCGGCCAGCGAGCCCCACCGTAGGCGCCGGTAGAGCTTGATGTCTGGGCCGTTGGGTATGGAGGCCCGGCGCAGCGGCATGTTCTCGTAGTAGGCCTTGGCGGCCGCGGCGCGGCGTGCGGCGAAGGCGTCGGACGGCACGCCGTTCTTGTCGTAGACGCCGGCCCAGTTGTCCTGCACCTCGTGGTCATCCCAGGTGACGATCCAGGGCGCGGCGGCGTGGAGTTGCTGGGTCTCGGGCTCGTTCTTGTACAGGGCGTAGCGTGCGCGGTACTGGGCCAGGGAGACGCAGGTGGAGCCGGGGTGGACGCGGAAGCGGCCGGCCACGCCCGCACCCTCGTAGATGTAGTCGCCGAGTTCGAAGACGACGTCCGGGTTCTCCTCTGCGGCGTGCCGATAGGCGGTGAAGTAGCCGCCTTCGTAGTGCGAGCAGGAGACGGCGACGGCGTGCAGGTCGCGGTGGTTGCCAGGGGCCGGGCTGGTGAGGGTGCGACCGACCGGCGAGAGATGGCCGCCGACGCGGAAGCGGTACCAGTACTCGTGACCCGGCTGCAGGCCCTCGACCTCGACGTGGACGGAGTGCGCCCATTCGGGAACGGCGGGCGCCACGCCGGAGCGGACGATGTGGCGGAACTGAGGGTCGCGGGCGAGCTGCCAGCTGACGTCGATGTTCTGACTGGGCATCCCGCCGGCGCCGTCCTCGGCGAGCGGGTCGATGGCGAGGCGGGTCCACAGGACCACGCCGTCGGGAGTGGGATCGCCGGAGGCGACGCCGAGCCGGAACGGGTCCTGCCCGGTCCAGCTGGGCGACGTGTGCCCGGTGGCGGCGGCCGCGGCGCTACCGCGGCCGCCGAGTCCTACCGCGAGGCCGGCGGCGAGGCTGACCCCGACGAAGGTGCGACGGCTGTATTGCCTGCGTCGCGCCGCGTTCGCGCCCTGGTCGGGGGCGACTAGGCGCAGTGGGCCGCTGTTGTCGGTTTCGCTCATTGGTGCGGATCTCCTTGCAGGTGCGGGTCGTGCGTCCGGCGGCTGACGCCGCCAAGGAACACGGAACCCGATCTTGAGCGGAGCCGACAGGAGCAGTACTAAGTCTGGGAGTTGAACAAGTGGGAAACCCACGCCGAGGATGTCGGTGGGAACGGGGCGCGCCCTCGGTGGAGATCCCTCCACAACCTGCGGGCCGCCGTTGCCGTGCTCTGGGGTCAAGGGGCCGTCGGTCAAAATCCGGCCGTTCCCACACAGGTAAGAGGGCATATCCGAGTGATGGATATGCCCTCTCGTCGTCTCTGGGTGACTAATAGGTCCTAACAGAATGGTCATGCGCGAGCCGACTGGCGGCCGGACGGAAGATCCGACCAAATGGGGGAGGTGCGGCCGAGCGCAGTCTCTATGATCACGGCCGTGAACACAGAACCCATCACCATTGATGGCGTAGCAGGCCCGGTTGTCGTCGCCACCAACGCACTCTGGGGCCACCGCGCGCTCACGGTCGGCGGCCAGCCGGCGCCCCGGGTCGGTAAGCACCAGTACACGCTGCCGGCCACGGCCGGCGGTACCGTCTACGCCACCGTGCGGAGCGCATACGGCGACCCTTACCCGACCGTGGAGGTCAATGGCGTACGGCACCGTACCGGGCCGAAGATACCCGTCGTTCTGAGAGTCCTGTCGCTGCTGCCGTTCGCGCTGGCCATTGGCGGGGGTCTCGTCGGTGGACTGTTCGGAGCGCTGGGCGTCCTGGCCAACGTGGCCGTCGCCCGTACCCGGATCCCGTCGATCGTCAAAGCGCTGATCATGGTTGGCGTCGCCGTCGTCGCGTGCCTGGTCATGCTCGCGGTCGCGGTCGCCCTCGCGCTGAGCGGAGTGACCAGCCAGAGCTAGAAGCGGCGCCTCCGGCGGCCAAAGCGGCTGCCCTGGAACCCGCCAGTTGCCTCCGGCAGCCAGGGCCTCTGGCCCTGGACCCGGGCGCTTCGGGATGCCCTCAGGTGGGGGAGTGAGGTCCACAGGCGGCGCGGGGAGAAATCTGGAATACAACCTTGTCGAAACGACCGTCTCGCACCTCTGTAGACCAACGAGCACAGCGTCTTGACCTGCTCATATAGCGCGGTAGCGTCCGAGTCAGCGCAAGGTTCCGTTGACACCCGCCGGGTCGGCGTACGCGCTTTCGACCGGCCCCGGTCGAAAGCCCTGTGTCAGTGCGGGTCGGCCCCCGTATGCTGGCCGGGGTAGCCCACACCCCGCCCTTGGTGGAGGTCCCGATGAGCACACCCGACGCGGACTACTCTGGCTACCCGCCGCCCCGGCCGTACATGTCCGTCGAAGAGCTGCTGGCGGCGAAGAACACCCAGCCGATCCGTTCCCTGGACGACCTCGCCGCTGACACCTTCGAGTCGGACGAGGAGCTGGAGGAGTTCCTGGCCTTCACGTACGCCGAGCGCCGCCGCGACGTCGCCTGAGCGCGGCCGTGCAACCTGTCATCCTCGACACCGACGTCGCCTCGCTGTCCCACAAGCGCAAGCTCAGCGGTCCGTTGGCCACCGGCTCATCGGACGCAAGCCGCTGATCACCTTCGTGACCTACGGTGAGCTGACCAAGTGGACCGAGATCCGCCACTGGGGCCCGCGCAGCCGCCAGGAACTCGCCGACTGGCTCTCCGGCATCCCGGTCCTGCCCGGCGACGAAGCCGTCGGCACCGTCTGGGGCCGCCTGTCGGCCGCAGGCATCCAGCGCGGACGGCCCCGCCCGATCAACGACATGTGGATCGCGGCCTGCGCCATTACCTACGATCTGCCGCTGGCCACGCTCAACCTTAAAGACTACGAGGACTTCAAGGCCCACCACGGCCTGCGTATCCTTGGCGCCGAATAGTCAACGGGCAGCGGCCAAGCCCGAGAATGCCGCCCAGGCGAGCCGGCCGGGTTGTGGCGACCGCGTCGAGGGAAGCGGCAACCGGCTCGACGCCGTCGGTGCGGCCGTCGCCCGTTGCTCTTTGAGAAACTAAAGACGCGTCCGCAGGCGCGCGATGGGCTGGCGTCGAGAGAGGTCGATGGCGACCAGCCGGCCGGTCTGGTCCCACACGGCGAGGGTGTCGGCGAGTTTTCGAACGCCAATGCCGGCGACGGTGGCGGGAAATACGACTCGCAGGTTGCTGTCGGGGATCTCGACCGTAGTGCGATCGGGTTCGTCGATGCGTAGGCCGAACACCCCGCCGCTGGCGAGCAGTGTCGGCTTGGTGCTCGTGATCCATGGGCCCAAGCGGTGGCCGGTGACGTCGTAGGTGTCGGTGCTCTCGTCGTGTTTAGTGGTGAGCAGCGTTGCCGATGCGAGTACCGCGACGTTGGCGGTTCCGTCGAGGTTGACGGGCTGCCGGGACCGCAGCATGAGCGAGGGCAGGTCCCAGCGCCACACCTGAGTGCTCGCCTCACCGAGGGACAGCGGGTCGGTGACCCGGACCAGGGCGGCGAGGCTGGTTGGACTGCGGTCGATGTGCAGCAGTTCGATTGTGGAGTCCAGTTCACGCCAGGCGATGCGGGGCGTGGTATCGACCAGGTCGATGAATGCGATGCCATCGTCGTCGAGCACCGTGAGCAGCGCGCCGTCGTAGTCGGGCAGTATGTGGTGTGCGGTGACCACGACGGGTGGCCCGAGTCGGCGGGTGGTCAGGTCGAGCCTTCGGAGCTCGCAGGTGCGGCCGCGCCGTGCGACCAGCAAGACGTTGGCGCCGTGGTCGGCGACGACGAGTTGGTGCGCGGGGGCGTCCCAGCTGGCGCGGGTCCGGCCGTCGAGGCCTATCAGGCGTACGCCGAAATCGCCGTGCGCGGTGATGATCATGCGGCCCGACAGCGTGACTGCGTCGTGGAGCGGCAGCTGTCCCGGGTCACCGGTGGTCGTGATGTCCACTCTGGAACCGAGCACAGACCCCCGCCCAGTCGGTACCGGTGGCAGGTCGGCCGCTGCCAGTCGGTCGGCGCGGTCGCGGAGCGCGCGGGTGATCCGTTTGTGACCGCTGGGCTCGCTGACGGCGTTGGCGGCGGGATCGCGTACCAGGAGACGGAGCGCGGCGGTGCACAGCCGTCGGTCCTGTGCGGCGTCGGCGCAGCGCAGTTCGGCCAGCGCGGAGACGAAGCCGCGCTGCGCCGACGCCAACTCCTGGTCCCGGCCATCGAGCAGCGCGACCGCGGTGGTCATGGTGTCGCTGGTCGGTTGCCACGTGGCCAGGTGCGCGAACAGGTACCCCGCGGTATGGCCACCGAGTGCCATGCCGGCCTGGATGTTCGCCACCACGAGCGGGCGCAGCTCTTCGTCGGGCCAGGCCGCGTCGACAGCCCCGCCATGGTCTCCGGCGGCCTGCAGCGCGTGTACCCATTTGGCACGCAGTTGCCTCGCCGCAGCGGTGTCTACCTGGGCCAGCCGCTCGATGGCGCCGGCGAACGCACCCCGGGCCCGCGCCACCTGGACCGCGCGGTCCCGGTCGCCGGCTCGCCACCACAGTCGTACCACCAGATTCGGGTCGAGTTCACGTCCCTCGGCGAGCGTGGCAGCGAGGCGGGCTTGATCGTTCCGCTCCAGCAGCCCGACCGCCTCGGCCGACTCATCCAGCAGGTCGGCAAGCACGAATGCGGACTCCTCGATACGTCCGGCGCGTTCCAGTTCGGTGGCGGCCTGCCGGTACAGCGTTCGTAGGCGATTCTGCGCCCCCGGGTCGAGCGGGATCCCGCTACCGGTCCCGAGATGCGGGTGTGGCACCAGGTCACCCGTGCGTGGTCGGGGAAGCCGAAGCGTGAGGGCGCCGCCCTTACCGCCGACCGCGATCGCCTCACGCAGGGCGGTGTCCCAGTCGCGCCGGCTGAACGCGGCGTTGAGCCGACGCAGGTACCGCTGCTGCGCGCGAGCCGCCAGCCCGGCGGCCGGGCTGGCCAGCACGAGCCGGGCCAGCAGCGCGCCCCACCGCCCTCCTGCGCTACCGGGCCGCCCGGCCGCCGCTACCTCGCCGCCGGCCCAGCGGTAGGCGGCGCCCTGATCGGTTCCGGTACGTGCACCGCGCAGCAACGCCACCCCGAGGCCGACGACGACCGGCACGATCAGGTGACTGTTGGAGGCTGCCACCAGCGCGCCGATGATGCATACGACGGCAACCAGGGCGGCGGTGAGCAGGGCGGCCCGACCGGGACCGGCGCCGGGCGGCCGACTGCGACGGTTCGATCGGGTAGCGGTGGTGAGCAGCCGGCGGGTCCGAGGTGACGGCTGCGCGATGCCGGCCAGTGTCCGCAGGTCAGGTGCTGGCGGGGGCGGTTGCCAGGGCGGCGGTGTCACAGCCGCGGTGGCCGGGCGGTCCAGCGCCGCGACCGGTTCGATCCGCAGGTTGCTCAGGTCGAACCAGGAGTCCCGGTCGACAGGGGTCAGCTCCGTCCGGCTGAACCGGGTAGTCGTAGCCGCATGTGGGATCAGCACGTCGCCGGGCCGGGCGTCAGCGGTGGGCGTTCCGTCAGCGTGTAGGACGCCGTCGCTGTCGACGAGGACGAGGCCGGGGGACAGTTCCGCACGTACCTCGACCGCTCGGTCGTACTCCAGCAGCCACGCTCCGTTGGGTAACTCGAACAGCGCGGCGGCGGGTTGCCACGCCTCGATGACGCGTTGACGGGCCTCAGGCTCTCCGAGCAGGGGTACGTCGATCACGAGGGCGCGGGCCTGGAGCCTGCCGCGGAACGCGCTCATTCGCCGCTCCGGATGGTGCACAGCAGCTGGTTCGAGGCGAGGTCGGCAACCTCGATCAGCCCATCCGGGCGTGGCACGGCAAGCCATGGTTGGCTCGGGTGCAAGGCCGGCTCGGCGACTCCGCCGGACCAGCGGGTCAGGACCCGGGTCTGAGTCGGCGAGACCAGGCGGACGATCAAGCCGCCGCTCGACAGGGTCACCAACCGCGGGCCGTCGATGGTGGCCAGGCCGACGACCTTCGCCCCGTCCGGCACCGTGACATGGTGGACGACGCCGGGCGGTGTGTAGATGTTCCATGTGGTGGCGTCCACGGTCCAGGCGCCGCTGTCGCCGGGGCCGAGCACGAGCTGAGCGTCGGCGGGGATATCGGCTCCGCGCGGCACGTCGCCGCGGATCGCGGTGTTGATGCGCCAGGCCATGCGCGGTTGGTCCACCTGCTGGCCGGGTGCGACGGCCGCGAAGGATTCCAGCAGAGGCGGATCATCCGTGGACAGTCGCCACCAGACGCCACCGATCTCACACAACAGGTCTCCGGCGTGGAAGTACAGCGGCGACAGAGCCGGTTCCGCGGCTGCTTCGGCATCGCCGATCGACATGCCGATGGCAGCGAGCGGTACCGCGAGCTGGTGCAGCCGGCCGAGCGGCTTACCGATCACGACCGCCCGCAGCGTCTGGTCCACGCAGGTCAGCACCACGAGCCGGCGGCCCAGCCAGGAGGCGCCCAAGACGGGACCGGGCAGCCGGTGTCGTCGCGGGCGTCCCGTCGGCACCGGGAACGAGACGATTTCGGCGGGGCCCTCGCCGCGGGCGACTAGGTACGGCCTGGTGCTTGGGAACAGCGGTGCCCGCAGCGGTCCGGCACCGGCGCTGGCAGGCACGGTGGCGCGTTGGAATCCGGCGCCACGCAGGACCCGCAGCGCGATGTCGTGATCGGGCAGGCTCAGGTCGATCCGGCGCTCGCCGACGGAGATCCGTACCGTGGTCGCGCCGTCGATGCCCCACTCCTGCTCGCGGCTGACCAATACCCGGTGGCGTTTGGATAGTTGGCCGGCCAGTTCGGGTCCAGTCAGCAGCCAGGCTTCATCCGCCGCATCGAGCTGTTCCATCCACTCCCGCACGGTCGCGGAGGTGGGCTCGGCGGCTCTGCGGGCGGCCAGCCACGCGTCGAGCTGTCCGGTCAGACCACCGTTCCGCCAGTAGCCCGGCCGCTCGCCCAACATTCCGACAACCAGTGAACGCCCCTGCGCGATGGCCCGGCGGTGCAGCACAACGAGCGCGGCGAGCTGGACCAGCCGGGTGGCCCCGAGTTGCGCGGGACCGGTGTCCACGAGCGCGGCAACCCGACCGCGCACCGCACTGCTCTGGAAGGCGGGCGCCAAATACAGCAGTTCTCCAGTCGCGGCGCGGCGCACGAACTCCTCCGGCAGCTCCTGTGCGAGCAGCAGCTGAGAGGGCAGGAGCCGCTCGACATCGCCATGGCTGGTCAGTCCGGCGTACCCGTCCGGCTGCCCATGGCTGGCCGAGCTTCCGTCCGCACCGGACAAGAGCTTGTCGATGTGCCGCACCAGTGGGCCCATGGCGAGCGCGACATCGATGGTGAGAGTCGAAAGCGCCGGCGCCCAAGGGGCGAGCGACGCCGGGAGATCGGGGCGCTCAGACATCAGGGTCCAGCCGTGCGGGATCGACCGGTTCCCGCGGCAGCGGACCGGCCAGGACCAGACCGGGCAGCAACGCGACCAGTCCCACCTGCTGGCCGACGAGTCGGCGCAGCGGCTCACGCAGCAGGTCGGCACACGGCCAGGGCTCGGTAAGCGTCGGTACCAGGACACCACCGTCCCAACCCAGGTAGACGGCTCCGTCTGCCCAGGGCAGCTCAGCGCGATCGCCGAGCACGATCAGCCAGCCCTGCTCTTGGCTGGCACAGACGCGAAGCTGGGCACCGGCCGCCACCCGGATCAGGGTGTCCGCCCGCAGTTCGGCCATGACCGCACCGGACGCGACGACGGCGGCGGCCGGCAGCGGCGCGTCGCGCCGGTGCCAGCGCAGGGTCAACGACGCCTGACTCACCGCTGGATCGCGGCGACCAGGAGGCCGCGCATGTCTTGGAGCGCCTGCGGAGCATCAGCAAGGACGAACCCCGCGTCGATCTCCCGCAGAGTAGCTTCAATGCGCATCCGGTCATCGCGCTCCGGCGGTCCGGCGCTCAGTTCGTCGAGCAGCCGCCGGCCCGTCTCGACCAGTCGGGCCGCCCGGGCTTGCGGGCCACGGGCGAACTCCTCCGCGGCGAACACCAAGCTGGTGTTCCGTGCCTGCGCCACCAGATCCGACAGTACGTCCCGCGCCAGAGCTTGGGCGTCGGGGGTCGGCGCGATCAGCGGCAGTACCCAGAGGTCGTCACCGCTCGCCACGGTGCGCCCATCCAGCGCCGCTGCGGCCGCCACGAGCCGCTGCGAACGCACAGCCCGGCGGTCGCTGAGCGGCACACCCGCCTGACGCAGCCGGCGAATCGCGGTACCCAACAGGCCGCGTACACCGCTCAGGTCACATCCGCGAGCTGCCTCGGTGAGCCGATCCAGCGCTGGCAGCAGCGACCCCGGAGGATCCACCGGGCGGCTGCCCGCAGCCCAGCCCACCTCCAACAGTTCGTCGAGTTGCGCGTCCGGCACGGGGGTGACGAAGATGCGCGCCAAGAAACGGTCCGCGAACGCCGCGAGCGCGGGATCGTCGGGCAGGGTGTTGGCGGCGCCGACGCAGACCCGCAACGGGCACGACAGGAGAGTTGATCCCCGCCGGAACACCCGTTCGTTCAAGATGCCCAACAGGGTGTTGAGCACCGCGGTCGAACCGAGGAACACCTCATCGAGGAACGCCACCTCCGCCTCGGGCAGCATGCCGGCGGTCTCGAACTCCACCACGCCGTCACGCAGTCGACGCAGGTCGACAGAGCCGAAGATCTCGTTCGGCTCGGTGAACCGACCGAGCAGGTACTCGAAATACCGCCCGCCGAGCTGACCAGCCGTCCGTCGTACCGCCTCGGACTTGGCGGTGCCCGGCGCGCCTATAACAAGCAGGTGCTCGCCGGCGACGGCGCACAACACGACTACCTCGGCGGCCACTTCCCGGTCGACAAGACCGACTCGTGCCAGAGTGACCGCTTCCCGAAGGGCGGTCGCATCCGACGACAGGGCATGAGGCTGCGTGGAGATCTTTTGCACCGGCGAAGTGTACGAAGCCGAGTTCGATGCCCGCATCCCCGTTACTCCGCGTGACCACCGCCCGCCGACTCCGTCGCCGTACCGGTACCGGCACGGTCTCATCCGGCGGGTAGTGGCGGGTGCCGGCAATCGCGGTGTGTACCGCTTCGTCGGAAGGGACGGACGTCTAGTGGCGTTCAGGAGCGACTTCGGCTAGATGCTCTTATCGCCGACTTCGCCTGTACTGAGGTCGAGGCGTCGCTCGACGCGTTCCACAGCCCATCCGGCACGATCCACGGAGGCTGTTCACCTTTCCCCATGCCCGCACCGACTACCCCGGGCTGGCTGGCCAACCGCATGCTCAGTCATCGGTTTGGGTTTGGTCGTGCCGGGACGGCGTGGGGTCCAGGAACACGTACTGCACCGCCCAGTACCGCGCGCGCAGACGCTCTTCGGCCCTGTCGGCGACCCGCTCGATGTCCGCCGCGGAGTACTCGTCCGCGAAGTTCACTTTCGCGGCGACCAGAATGTTGCTGGGGCCGATCACCACGGCGACGAAGACGGGTATCGCCTGCACTCCGGGCAGCGATTCGAGTTCCCTGCGCAGTGCGTCCCGTAGCCGAGGTGACACCGTCTGCCCGGTGAGCAGGGACAGGTTCGTCCGGGCCAGGATCATCGCCACGACGACGAGTAGAGCGCCGACCGCTATGGATGCGACTCCGTCCCATACGGCGTTCCCGGTCACCTGCCACAGCGCCAGCCCCGCCCCGGCAATCGCGATTCCGATCATCGCAGCGGCGTCCTCGAAGATCACCGCCTTGACTGGGGTGTCCGCTGTCACGCGCAGCAGGGTGAGCAGCGGCAACCGCGTCCTTAGGGCCCTTCTGCGCGCCTGCCACAGGCCACGCAGAAGTGACCCGCCTTCCATCAGAAAGGCCAAGACCAGGATGGCGTACGCGACGAGCGGGCTCCCCGGCTCTGGGGCTTCGCCGTGCAGCAGCGCGCTGACTCCCCTGGTGATCGAGAAACCCGCCCCGGCGCCGAAGGTGGCCAGCGCGGCGAGGAACGCCCACAGGTAGGTCTCCCGTCCGTACCCGAATGGATGGCCGATGTCGGGGCCTCGCCCGCCGCGGCGGGCCGCGATGAGCAGGAAGATCTCGGTGACGGTGTCGGCGACGGAGTGCGCCGCTTCCGCCTGCATGGCGGTTGACCCGCTGATGGCGCCACCGATGGCCTTGGCGAGTGCGACGGCCAGGTTGGTGACCCCAGCCACGATCACCGTCACCGCGCTCTCGGTCCCGGCGTGCTGTCGTTTGACGAACCGGTCGGCGCCGCTCACAAAGAGCAGCCTACGGACGACGGGGATCGGCGGCACAAAGAGGTGATTCGGCGACTGGTCGACGGATCCGGAGGAATTTGGCCTCAACGCTGTCTACAGTCGACTGTCTCTAATAGATAAATGAGCGCTTCGTGTTACAAGATATTGGCGGCGGTCGCCCCTGGCCCGGCGATCGTGGTCACTTGGCGGCCCGGTCGCACCGCCAAGTGACCACGATCGCTCAGGTATTTCGTCTAGGTGCGGGTCCGGCCCAGCCTCGCACGCGCGTCGGCGACGTCCATGCCGTGCAGGCGCAGCAGGTTCTCGCCCAGGATCTTCCGCTTGGCCTGGTCGGTCAGCTGCGGGTACCCGTACCCGTCGCACAGGTCCTGCGGGATCTGGAAGTCCATGAACGCCCGCAGTGCCCACTGTGGATGGAAAATCGGCGCCTCCGAGCCGTACACGATCTTGTCCTCGCCGCACCAGAACAGCAGCTTGCCAAGGATCTCGGCGAACATGCGGGGCGCCCGGACCAAGAAGTTGATCGTCGCGGCCAGCGAGGCGTACAGGTTGGGGTACCGGATGAGCTGCCAGCACGTCTCGTCGAGGAACGGCAGCCCGACGTGGTAGATGATGAAGTTGAGGTCGGGGAAGTTGGCCGCCGCCCCGTCCATGTCCCAGGTCTGGGTGTGCTCGATCGGCTGCGGCCCGAGCGGGACGCCCTTGTGTACGCCGATCAGGTTGACGCCCAGCTCCTGCGCCTTCTCGAAGATGGGGAACGCGACCCGCGGGTCGTCCATGCGCCACGGGTACGGCGAGCCGTAGTCGTACCGTACGTTGTAGAACTTGAACGCCCTGGCGCCGAACTCGCCGACCTGGCGCTCCATCAGGTCCAGCGCCTTGCGGCCCTCGAGGGGGTTGACCGAGCCCCAGAAGACGGTCCGGTCGGGGTCCCGGCTGGCGAGCTCGGCGCAGCTCTCCCAGGGTGACAGGCCGTCGTGGTACAGGTCCGTCAGTGGCAGCGGCATCGCCACCAGCATGTCGGTGTCCGACTCGTCGTAGACCATCTTCCGGATGTCGGAGACCGTCCACTGGCGCAGGAACTCCTCGGGCGGCAGGTGCGGCTCGCCGTCCGGGGTCAGGGTGTTGTGGAACGCGTACAGGTGGTTGGAGAACATCTCGCCCGGCGTACCGAACGCGTTCTTGGACTCGAAGTTGAACACGTGCGCGACGCCGTCGAAGACGAAGACATCATCGATCACGACTGTTCACTCCTTCCCGAGTGAGTGTGCGGCGATGTACCCATCCCGGTCGGGTACCGCCGCAGGGGGAGGCAGGAAGCGAAGGACCCGCACGGCTTTCTCGGACAGCCGGTCGGTGGTCCACGCCTCGTCCCACACGATCTCCACCTCGGCGTGGCTGATCCCGGGCTGGGCGAGGATCCGGTCCTTCACGTCGGTCAGCACCCTGGCAGCGAACGGACACCACCCCGAGGTGAGCAGCAGCTCCACCCGGGCTCGGCCCTGGTCGACGTGGACTGACCGCACCAGCCCCATGTCGATGACCGAGATGCCCTTCTCCTGACAGCAGGGGTCGTACACGTCGGCGAGCGCGTCCCGCGCCCAGGTCGGTACGGACATACGTCGATCGTCGGGTCCGCTTGACGCACGTGGAACCCCGTACTTTTCAAATGCCTGCGGCTGGCCACATGCTGGTATCCATGCGGTCGGAGCCCATCGACTTCGTCCAGAGCGTGTCGCGGGCGCTGCGCGTGCTCGAACAGGTCGCGCAGGCCGAGCGCCCGCTGCCGGTCAAGGTGATCGCGCGCCGGTGCGGACTCAACCTGTCGACCGCGTATCACCTCGTCCGTACCCTGTGTTACGAGGGTTACCTGATCCGCCAGTTCGACGGTACGTACGCGCTCGGATCACGACTGGCCGAGCGCTTCCATGAGCTGGTCGGCTCGTTCCAGCGCCCGCCGTCGGCAGCGGCCGTCCTGCGGCACCTGGCGTCGGTCGGCGGACATACGGCGTACCTCGCCCGCATCGCAGGCGACCGAATGGTGGTCGTGGACGTGGTGGAGGGTCCGCGCTCGCCGTGGCTCGAAGACCTGCAGGTCGGTCTGGAGACCGCCGCGCACGCCACCGCGCTCGGCAAGGCGCTGCTGACCACGCTGCCCAGACGGGCACTGCGCCGGATCCTGTCGGCGCAGGGGATGCGCCGGTTCACCCGCAACACTCTGACGGATGTCGCGGCGGTCGAGGCCGAACTGCGACAGCTTCGCCCCGGGAACGTGGTGATCGAGCGCGGTCAGTTCCGCGACGATGTCGCCTGCGCCAGCGTCGTCACCCCGGCCGACGACCCGGTCGGCTGGTGGGCCGTGGGCGTGTCGACCCGCGGGCTGGACCTGCCCGATCGGCTGCTGACCCACCTGCGGGGCGCCGCCGCCGACCTGTGCCGGCCGATCGGTGATGCGGGCTGCCGGCGACCACCAAGATCTTAGGAAGCTTTGCGGGTTGTCGTGCCTGTCACAGCTCGAGACGTAGTGGACGGCTCGATCAACCTCCATTTGCAGTCCGCAGCCGAGGCTGCGCGCAGCTGCCAATCAACTCAATGAGCAGTCAGCCGTGGCGTGTTGGTGCGCACGGGCGGTACACCAGGGTGGGTCATCACGAGCGGCCAGCGGCGTGGTGGACGATGCCCACCGGGCAGGCGGCGTGGTGCAGCACGGCCTGGCTGACCGAACCCAGCAGCAGGCCGGTGAACCCGCCTCGACCGCGGGAGCCGACGACGGCCAGTTGGGCCCGCTCGGTGGCGTCGATGAGGGCCCGACGGGTGTGGCCGTGGACCAGTTGCCGCCGCACTGGCACGTCGGGGTACTTGTCGCGCCAGCCGGCGAGAGCCTCGGCCAGTACCCGTTCCTCCTCGGCCTCCACCATGCCTGCGTCGTAGACCAGCGGCAGCATGTCGCCCGGCTCGGTCCGTACGGGGTGGGTCCAGGCGTGCAGGGCGGTCAGGACGACGCCCCGCAGCGCCGCCTCCTCGAACGCGAACCCGACGGCGGGCTCGTTGGCCGGTGAACCGTCGACGCCGACCAGGACGTCACCGCCTGCGTCGGTGCGTCCACGGGCGACCAGAACCGGGCATGCGGCGTGCGCGGCCAGCTGGACAGCCACGGATCCAACCAGCAACCCGGTGAAGCCACCGAGCCCGCGGTCGCCGACGACGACCAGTGACGCGGTGCGCGAGTGCTCGATCAGCGTCGGCGCGGGGGCACTGACGATCGCCTCGCCGGTCACGTCCACCGACGGCGCGGTGGCATGGGCCCGCTCGACCGCTTCGCGCACGACCCGCTCCGCGTCGTGGCGCAGCGCGTCGTCGGACAGGCTCACCGGAGCACCGCCGGGTGGGGCGGCGACGTACGGCCACAGGTAGGCGTAGACCACGCGCAACGGGAGGTCACGGAGGGCGGCCTCGCGCGCGGCGAGATCGACCGCCGCCAGGCTGCGGGTGGAGCCGTCAGCGCCGACCACGACCGAGTTCTTCATCGCCTGCCTCCGTTCGGGTGGCGGTGGGCGCGGACGGTACCGACGATCAGCGCTGCAGCCAGGGCGACCATCGCGATGATCAAGACCGCGAGCAGCACGGGCGAACCGTAGAACCAGGAGATCTCCGGGAACATCGCGCCTACACCTCCCTTCTCAGCTCAACCTTCGCCCCCGTCAAGGGGCGTGGTGGCACGGTCGGACGTCCCGACCGGTGCTCCGGTCGGGGTGCGGGCGACCAGAACCGGGCAGTCGGCGTGATGGATCAGCTGCAGCCCGACGGAGCCGAGCAGCAGACCTGCGGCGCGCCCGTGTCCACGGCTGCCGACGACGACCAGTTGCGCCCGTCGCGACTGGTCGGTGAGCGCCGCGGCCGCACTGCCCTGGATGACGGCGTACTCCACCGGCACGTCGGGGTACTTGTCGCGCCACTTGGCGACTTGGCCGACAAGCGCGGATCTGATATCGGCCGCGACCTCGACCGGGTCGCACACGATCGGCGGCGGGCCCATCGTCCGCGCGGGCAGTGGCACGTAGAACGCCCACACCGCCACCAGCGCGCAGCCTCGCCGCGAGGCCTCCTCGAAGGCGACACCGGCGGCGACGTCGGCGGCGGGTGATCCGTCGACGCCGACGACCACCAGGCCGGTGTCGGCCGTGGTGCGTCCCCGGACGACCGTGACCGGGCAGGGCGCCTGCGTGGCGAGCCGTACGCTGACCGAGCCGGCGAGCAGGCTCGCGAAGCCACCCGCGCCACGGCTACCGACGACGACCATGCCAGCCTCGGCTGCCGCCTCCAGGAGTACCGGCACCGGCTCACCCTCCACAGCCACCCCATGCACGCGGGCGTGCGGGGCAGTAGTGCGCGCTTCGGCGACCGCCGCGTCGACCACGGAGGCGGCGAAGTCCCGCACCTGATCGGCCAGCTCGGGGTTGTGAGCCAGCCGCATTCCCAGCACCCGCCAGTGGTAGGCCAGCACCACCTCGAGGTCAACGCCGCGGCGCTGGGCTTCCAGCGCCGCCCATCGCAGGGCATCCAGACTGGGCGCGGAGCCGTCGACGCCTACGACGATCTTTGCGTGATCCATGATGTGCCTCCTCGTCTCCAGCGGCGGTCAGTCGGTCGGCCGCAGGATGGCTAGGTCCCCAGACGGGCTGACGGGCGAAATCGGCAATGTCCCACTCCGACGGAACATTCCGCCGATTCGGGCGCGCGGCACGGTAACCGGTGTTCGAGCTGGGAAGAGGACACCGGCAGGAAGTGCCCGATGTCGCGAGTCCGAACCTCCTCGGCGCGCGGGAAGGTCAACCGATGGCACCGGGGCCAGCGGTGACTGCGGGAGGGGAGCTGTACGGCCATGACCGAGTTCATCGCGCCGCGGGCCGCGAGCCAGGCGGAGGTGGTTACCCGGGCGCTCACCGAGGCCGCAGCCGAGGCCGGCCGGGCACCGTCGATCTTCAACAGTCAGCCGTGGCGCTGGCAGATCGCCGGCGACGTGGCCGAACTGCGCGCCGACCGGCAGCGCCAACTCCCCACGGTCGACCCGGACGGCCGGCTGTTGACCACCAGCTGCGGCGCGGCGTTGCACCACGCGCGGATCGCGCTGGCCGCCGCTGGATTCGCCGCAGAGGTCACCCGCCTACCAGTGGAGACCGACGCGGACCTGCTGGCCCGGATCCGGTTGGTGGGCGAGCAGGCGCCGGAGCGGGCAGTGCTGCATTTGCGGTGGGCGATAGCGCTGCGCCACACCGACCGCCGCCCGTTCATCGACCGGGACGTGCCGCCGGCAGCGTCGCGCCGGCTGTGCGAGGCGGCCGAGGCACAGGGTGCCCACCTGCGGTTTCTCGAACCGGACGAGGTGAGCACGTTGGCGCACGTCACGGCCCGGGCGGGCTATGTCGAGTTCACCGATCCGCAGTACCGGGCCGAGCTGTCGGCCTGGACCGGCCGGCCCGCAGGTACCCGGGACGGGATCGAACCGGCCACGGCAGCCCGCCAGGAACAACCGCGGCCGGTGCCGATGCGAAACCTCGACCCCGGTCGTCGGCCGGACCCGACGACGCACGGTCTCGTCGACCGGCACGCGTCCTACGCCGTCCTGTACACCGACGCGGACACGCCTGCCGACTGGTTGGCCGCGGGGGAGGCGCTGTCGGCGGTGCTGCTGACCGCCACCGACTGCTCGCTCGCGGCGTCGCGGATCAGCGACGTCATCGAGGTAGCGAATACCCGGCGACTGCTGCGAAACCTGTTCGGCGGAGACCGCTACCCGATGATCGCGCTGCGGCTCGGTGTTCCCCACGGAGGCCCGCTTGCGACCTCCGCACGCCGCACGGCTGTAGAGGTGATCGACGTAGCCGACGCTGCGAGGTGAGGTGCCACTCGCGCCAGATTGACGCCATCCGCGCGGGGTAGGCGTTGGTCGGGTCTCGACGCAGCGGGATGCCGCCTAGCTACGGGATGCCGCCTAGCTACGGGATGCCGCCTAGCTAAAGGAAGAGCGATGACGCAGACGCATGAGAGCGACGTAACGACGCTGCGCGCCGCCATCGAGGCCGCGCGCGCCGCTCCGTCGATCCACAACACCCAGCCGTGGCGGTGGCAGCCCAGCCACGACGGCCAGACCCTGCACCTGTACGCCGACCGCAGCCGCCAACTGGAGGTGGAGGATCCGGAGGGCCGGTTGCTCATCGAGAGCTGCGGCACCGCGCTGCACCACGCCCGCCTGGCACTGGCGGCGGCCGGGTGGCGATTCGACGTGCAGCGGCTGCCCGACAACAACCAGCCCGACCTGCTGGCCATGATCACCCTCACCGGGCACGGCGACCCGGACGAGCACGCGCGCGTCCTACTGGACGCGGCATCGCGGCGGCACACCGACCGGCGGCCGGTCACCGACCGGCCGCCGGACCAGCCGGCCCTGGACGCCGTCGTCGCCGCAGTGACAGCGGAGGACACCCGGCTGTACCTCCTGCGCCGCGACCAGGTCGTGGAGATCGCCGCCGCGATGGCGGCCGCCGACATCATCGAGGTCTCCGACGAGGCGCACCGGGCCGAGATCGCGCGCTGGGTCGGCGGCGAACGCCGCGACGCCACCGGAATACCGGCCAACGCCGTGCCCGAGCACGCGCCCCAGACCCAGGTACCGGGCCGCTACTTCGGCTCGCCCGGGACCCTCCCGATCGGGCACGGCCACGACGACGCCGCTGTGTACGGGATCCTGCACGGCGACAACGACGCCCCGCTCGACTGGCTGCGCGCCGGCGAGGCGCTCAGCGCCGGATGGTTGACCGCCACCACGCGGGGGCTGTCTCTGCTGCCGATCAGCGCCGTCGTGGAGGTGCTCCCGGCCAGGCTGGCGCTGCGCCGGCTACTGTCCGGCCTGGGCAACCCGTACCTCGCCGTCCGCCTGGGGTACCCGGACGCGGAGGCGCCGGCACCGCCCGCGACGCCCCGGCTGACCGCCGACGAGGTCACCGAGAGCTGAACACGAACCACCCGACGGCGAGACAGGTCGGCGTCCGACCTGTCCGCCAACAGGCGGAGGACGTCCAGAGAACGTCGCGCCGGCCCGGCTGTCTTCACACCTCGTTGTCCGCAGTGGTGATGAGCGCGGCACCGGAGCGGCGGGGAGCGCCGGGCGCGGGCTGCGTCGGATCGGCTGGGATGCCGATTCGTAGCGCGAGCGTGGGGTGCCCGATGTGGCCGAGAAGGTCGTAGAGGAGGTGCCGGGTGGCGGGGACCTCGACGATGTCGCTCATCGGTGAGGTGGCGAGCCGGTCGGTGGTCGCGGTGAGCAGGACGGCCGAGAGCGCCTCGCCGGCGGTCAGCCAGGAGCGGGCGTCATCGCCGTCGGCGAACAGTACGGCGTAGCGGGCGTGTCGGTCGGCGACGTCGGCGATGCCCGGCCGGTTCGGGGACATGGCCGGCGCCGGCCAGCGCCACGCAGGCGTGGTGCAGCGCCACCCCGCAGCTGAGCGTCAGCATCCGCCTCTCCGGGTCGACGACCGCCAGTTGCTGGTCGCGGTCGGCGCGAAGCTCGGCCATTTCGTCATGGATGCTCCAGTGCCACGGCTGGGTGTTGAAGACGGATGGAGCACGCTGGGCGGTCACCGCGGCCTGCGTCAACGCGCGGGTGGCCGGGCGGCTCCGCGAGGGGGGAGACTGCGGTCAAGCCTTCTCGGTGGACGAGACCACCTGCCGGCGGGCGGATGGCGCGAGCAGGGTGGTGATCTCTTCGGCGATGGCGCGTTCTTCATCGGTCGGTACGACGTAGGCGGTCACCGGGGTGCCGTCCGGCGAGATGACGCGTTCGGGCCGGCCGGCGGCGTTGCGGGCCGGGTCGACGGCGATGCCCATCGGGAGGAGCCCGGATAGCGACTGCGCCCGTACGTCGGCGCTGTTCTCGCCGATGCCGGCGGTGAACACGATCGCGTCGAGGCGGCCGAGTACCGCGTGGTAGGCGCCGACGTACTTGCGGATCCGGTGGCAGTACACGTCGAGGGCGAGTTGCGCGTGCGGGTCGCCGGCGGATACCCGCTGGATGACCGTACGCATGTCGTTGTCGCCGCACAGCCCGCGAAGCCCGCACTCGTGCTGGTACAGCGCGTCGATGTCGTCGACGCTGAGTCCGCCCTGCCGGGCGAGTACGAACGCCACCGCCGGGTCGATGTCCCCGGTGCGGGTACCCATGACGAGGCCCTCCAGTGGGGTGAGTCCCATCGACGTCTCCACGCTCCGGCCGCCTTGGATCGCCGCGGCACTGGCGCCGTTGCCCAGGTGCAGCACGATCATGTTGAGCTCGTCGACGGGCCGGTCGAGCAGTGTCGCGGTGCGCCGGGCGACGTAGGAGAACGAGATGCCGTGGAAGCCGTAGCGGCGGATCCCGTACCGGGCGGCCAGTCCGCGGTCGAAGGCGTAGGTCGCGGCAGCGGCCGGCAGGGTGGCGTGGAACGACGTGTCGAAGACGGCCACGTGCGGCACGTCGGGGCGCAGCCGCCGGGCCAGTTCGATGCCTTCGAGGTTGGCCGGGTTGTGCAACGGCGCGAGCGGGATCAGCGCACGGATCTCGTCGATCACATCGCTGTCGATGACGGTCGGTGTCCGGAAGCGGGCACCGCCGTGCACCACGCGGTGGCCGACGGCCTCGAGGGGGAGCGAGGCCAGCCTGAGATCCCGTGCGATCTGTTCGAGTGCGGCTTCGTGGTCGGCGATCGGGGAGCCGGCCTCGCCGATCCGTTCCACTTTTCCCGATGCCAGCGGCGATGAGCCGTCGAACAGCCGGTACTTCACCGACGACGACCCGCAGTTCAGGACGAAGATCATGACGCGGGCCAGCGCCAGTCGCGGACCTCGGGGAGGTCTTCTCCAGTGCGGCAGATGTACTGGCGGTGTTGAACACGCTTGTCGACCATCTGCTGGCGCAGGGTGGCGGCGCGGCGGGCGAGGTCGGGCACCCGGTCGATGACGTCCATGACCAGGTGGTAGCGGTCGGAGTCGTTGCGGACGAGCATGTCGAACGGCGTGGTGGTGGTGCCCTCCTCCTTGTACCCCCGGACGTGCAGGTTGTCGTGGCCGTGGCGGCGGTAGGTCAGGCGGTGGATGAGCGTCGGGTAGCCGTGGTAGGCGAAGATGACCGGCCGGTCGGTGGTGAAGATGGCGTCGAACTGGGCGTCGGAGATGCCGTGCGGGTGCTCGCTGGGCGGCTGCAGGCGCATGAGGTCGACGACGTTGACTACCCGTACCCGCAGGTCCGGCAGGTGCTGACGGAGCAGGTCGGTGGCGGCCAGCACCTCGCGGGTGGGCACGTCGCCGGCCGCGGCGAGGACCACGTCCGGGTCACCCTGGTCGTTGCTGGCCCAATCCCAGATGCCCAGGCCGCGGGCGCAGTGCAGGGCGGCGGCGTCGACGTCGAGCCAGGTGACTGCCGGCTTCTTGCCGGCGACGATGACGTTGATGTGGTTGCGGCTGCGCAGGCAGTGGTCGGCCACCGACAGCAGGGTATTGGCGTCCGGTGGCAGGTAGACCCGGATGACGTCGGCCTTCTTGTTGGCGACGTGGTCGATGAATCCGGGGTCCTGGTGGGAGAAGCCGTTGTGGTCCTGCTGCCACACGTGTGACGTGAGCAGGTAGGTCAGCGACGGGACGGGCATGCGCCAGGGCAGCTCCCGGCTGACCTTGAGCCACTTGGCGTGCTGGTTGACCATCGAGTCGACGATGTGCACGAACGCCTCGTAGCAGTTGAACAGCCCGTGCCGGCCGGTCAGCAGGTACCCCTCCAGCCAGCCCTGGCAGGTGTTCTCCGACAGGATCTCCATGACCCGCCCGGACGGTCCAAGGTGGACGTCGACGTCGTCGATGCGGGCCCGCCACACCTTGTCGGTCACGTCGAACACCGCGCCGAGCCGGTTCGACTCGGTCTCGTCCGGGCCGATCAGCCGGAAGTTGCGGTACGGGGCGTTGGCCTTGATGACGTCCCGCAGCCAGTTGCCGAGCACCCGGGTCGGCTCGGCCACCGTCTCGCCGGCGGCGGACACCTTGACGCCGTACGCGGTGAAGTCCGGCAGCTCCAGGTCGCGGGTCAGCCGGCCGCCGTTGGCGTGCGGGTTCGCGCCCATCCGCAGATCTCCGCCGGGCAGCCAGTCCACGACCTCGCGCCGCGGCGCGCCCTCCGGGCTGAACAGCTCCTCCGGACGGTACGAGCGCATCCACGCCTCAAGTTGTCGCAGGTGCGCGGCGTCGTCCCGGGCTGCCGGCAGCGGCACCTGGTGGGAGCGCCAGGTGCCCTCGACCGGCTGCCCGTCGACCTCCTTCGGCCCGGTCCACCCCTTGGGTGTACGGAAGACGATCATGGGCCAGCGCGGCCGGCCGGTGTCGCCGCTGGTCCTCGCCCCGTACTGGATGGCCGCGATGGTGTCGAACACCTCGTCGAGGGTCGCCGCGAGCTGCTGGTGCACGGCGGCCGGGTCGTCGCCAGCGACCAGATACGGCTCGTACCCGTAGCCGCGCAGCAGCGCGTCCAGCTCGTCGTCGTCGATGCGTGCCAGGATGGTCGGGTTGGCGATCTTGTACCCGTTGAGGTGCAGGATCGGTAGGACGGCGCCGTCGCCGGCCGGGTCGAGGAACTTGTTGGAGTGCCACGCGGTGGCCAGGGGACCGGTCTCTGCCTCGCCGTCCCCGATCACACAGGCGGCGACCAGCTCCGGGTTGTCGAGCACCGCCCCGTACGCGTGAGCCAGCGAGTAGCCCAGCTCGCCGCCCTCGTGGATCGACCCGGGCGTCTCCGCGGCGACGTGGCTCGGCACGCCGCCGGGGAATGAGAACTGCTTGAACAGCCGCCGCATCCCGCTCTCGTCCTGGCTGACCGACGGGTAGACGTCGCTGTAGCTGCCCTCGAGCCAGGTGTTGGCGACGAGGCCGGGGCCACCGTGTCCGGGACCGGTTATGTAGATCATCTCCTGCCGGCGCGCCGCAATGATCCGATTGAGGTGGGCGTACAGGAAGTTCAGACCCGGCGTGGTGCCCCAGTGCCCCAGCAGCCGCGGCTTCACGTGCTCCGGGCACAGCGGCTCGCGCAGCAGCGGATTGTCCATCAGGTAGATCTGGCCGACCGACAGGTAGTTCGCGGCCCGCCAGTAGGCGTCGATGCGGTCCAACTCGTTCGCCGACAGGGGGGTCGCACTGCTCACTCGCATCCTGCTGCTCTCCTTTTCGGCATCCGCCACGGTCGGCACGGTCGATAGCGGTTGTCATCGGTTGTGATCGGTTGTCATCGGTTGTGATCGGTTGTCATCGGCTGTGATCGGCTGTGATCGGCCGCGAGGCTCCGCTGAACCTGCCCACGATGTACGGGATGAAATCGGATCTGCCCCGCTACTGCTGCTCGCGCTCGTCGAGCCCGCGCTGCTTGCCTTGAAGGGGCGGCTGCGGGCACCCGACCCTGTCGGGCTGAGCTCAGCATGCCGGCGCCACAGCCCTGCGGATGCGGGCGAACGGCCCTGATTGGCCGGGACCGACGGCCCCGGTTCGGCGTCGCGACCGTGGCGGCGACGAAACCGTGGCGGCGACGAAACCGTGTACCGCGTGTTCGCTCTGCCGAGAGCCGAGCGTCTGGGGTTACCGCTTCGCCGGACCGCGCACGGGACTTTCTCCTGCGGCCGCAGGAGATCAGCGATCGAGGAGGCCCACGCTTCGATCTTCGCCCAGTCGCGGAAGCCGGCAGCCGGCGCCCGTACAGCGAGCGCTGGAGATCGCAAGTTCCTCGCGATGCTAGGCTCCCCCGTCATGGTGGGAGCGCTGCTGGTCGACGTCGACACGGCACTGGCCACCCCGGCCGCTGGCAAGTCCGGTTCGGTTGCGCGCCCAAGGAACGACGCGGCACGGCCAAGGCAGCGCCGTTATATCGATGCGGGGCAGCGGCAACCCGCCGGTCAGCTAAGCGTCCCACGGATGGCATGCGCGGGTGCTCGACTGGCGCCCGATGGCGTGGCTCCGTGCGGGCGGAGGGTGCGTTCTTGTCGTTGATTTCCAAAGCAGGTGGGGGTGCGCTGGCCGGGGGTCGCGGGCGACCGATCGGTCGCTGGTACCGGATCGGGGTGGCGCTTGCGCTGGCCTGGTTAGTGCCGGCGGCCGCTCACTGGGCTCATCTCGACTGGTCGCTTCTGCCGATCCTCGTCGGAGGGGCTGTGGCGTTGCAGCACGCCGCGAACAGCCTGATCGATCGATTCGTGCTCGCGGTTGTCCACCTGTTCGCGGCAACCTGCCTGACCGGTCTGGCCATGTCGTTCTGGCCGTGGCTCATGGAGCCCGTGCCGGCCGCTGGGGTGGCCCTGACCGTCGTGACCCTGCTGGCGGCGATGACCGGTCGGCTGCGGCGGCCCGCCCGGGTTCTGATCCGTCCGGTCGAGCGCCTGCTCTCCCTCGTCGTCGCCCTGGTCGCGGCGGTCGCGCTGGTGCCGTACGTGGCCCGCGATCTGGGTGGGCGGATCGGGATGCCGCTGACCGGTGAGGACATCACTCGGCATTTCCTGATGTACGACATGATCGGCCGCGTGCGCGGGTACCTCTTCCTGCACCCCGAAGCGCTGCGGCCGTACGTGCCGGACGGCCAGCTCACCGGCACCGCCAACTACCCGCAGGGCATCCACCTCACGTACGCGGTGGTGGCGAAGTTCATCCCCGGCGCGGATGCCGATCCGATCGCTTCATTGAACATCCTGACGTGGTTGCTCGTCACCACGTACATCCTGTTCGGCGCGGCGGTGCTGTGGTCGGCCCGCCGGATCGCCGGTCCGGCGGCCCGGTCCGCCCAACTGCTCCCGGTGCTGCTGGTGGTGGCGGCGTGGCTCAGTTTCGGCGATCCGATCACGGTGTTGGCGCGGGGGTACCCGAATCAGCTCGCCGGTCTGGCCGCCGCCGCCGTGCTCACCGCTTTGGCGGCCCGTCCGCTGGCGAGCCGGGGCGACCAGTTCGCGACCGTCGTGGCGCTCGTGGTCGCGGTCGCCTACAGCTACCCCCTGTATCTGCCGTATGCCGTCGTGGCCGCTGGTTACTGGGCCTGGCGGGAGCGGCTGTGGCGCTATTGGTGGTCCTGGGTCGGTGTGCTCGTGTTCGCCCCGCTCGCCGCGCTGAGCCTGCTCGCTGCCGTCGCCGCGTCCGGCGATCGGCAGCTTCTGCTGCCCGGCCTGGCTCACGCCGTGGACCGTCCGGCCACGGTCGTCCTGCTCGCCCTCGCCGTCGCCGGTCTCGTGGTGCGGGGCGGTCTCCGCTCGCCCGCGCGCCGCAGCGCACTATTCGCCGTGGGAGGCATGACGCTCATCGTCGGCGCGGTCGCGGCATACCAGATCGCGATGGTCGGGCGGACGGTGTACTACTTCGACAAGCTTCTGCATCTGCTGATCGTGGTCTGCCTCGTCGCCCTCGGCGCGTCGGCGCGGCTGATGCCGCGGGAGGCCCCGGCCGCCGACCGGCGGCAGCGTCGCCGCGCGCTGGTCCGTGGGGTAGCCCTGGCCATGCCGCTGGTGCTGGCGATGGCGCTGCTCGGCGGAGCGTGGCACACCAGCGCACCCAGCCGTGGTCTGCAACTGCTGACCGGTCGGGACAAGGGTTCTCCGGCCGGTGCGCGCGACGCGATCCTGATGACCCGGATGTACCGCGACGGCGGTGGGGCGATCAATGTGAGCCTGATGGCTGGGCCCTGGCGTAACTGGTACGCCACCCAGCTCGCCTCGACCTTGCAGGGTAGGTACCGCTACGTGCAGGGGTGGGCGGCGCTCCTGTACCCACTGGGGCGGCCGCCGACGCTGGCCGACCTCGACGGGCTGGTCGCGTCCAGCCCCGTCCCGGTGCGTTTCTTCCTCTACAACGAAGCCGCGAGCATGCTCGTCGTCGACTCGGACCATCCCAACCGCCCCAGGCTGGCGCCGGGAGCGGCGCTGCCCGTGGCGTTCGGGGATCCGGCCGCGCCGACGAACGCCGAAGCCGCCCGGCTGCTCGCGGCGAGATACCCGGGCAAGGTCGAGATCGTTTACGCCACCCCGCCCAATCAGTGATCGACCCGGCGTCGCTCGTCCGGTCGCGAAGGATCGCGTACGCCATCCTTTTGGGTTGCCGGGCCGGCCTTCTGGCGTACTCTTCCTGGCCGAACGGCCGATGCAGTATTCTTGAATGATTCCAGAAACCAGGTCAGACTTCAGAGCGTGCCAACGACGTCGGAATTCGAGCGCATCTTGCGTGGGGCTGCGCTGCGGGTAACGCGTCCCCGGGTAGCGGTGCTGTCCGCGGTGCACGCGTATCCGCACGCCGACACGGAATCGATCATCGGTGTCGTGCGTGCGGATCTCGGTGAGGTGTCCCACCAAGCCGTCTACGACGTGCTGCGCGCGCTGACGACCGCGGGTCTGGTACGGCGCATCCAGCCATCCGACTCCGTGGCTCGCTACGAGGCACGGGTCGGGGACAACCACCACCACGTCGTGTGCCGGTCATGCGGTCTCATCGCCGACGTCGACTGTGCGGTCGGCGAGACGCCCTGCCTGACCGCGTCCGACGACAGCGGCTTCTCGATCGACGAGGCCGAGGTCATCTACTGGGGCCTGTGTTCCGGTTGTTCCACCGCAAGCAACTCCTGATTCTTTTTGGTCCGCCAAGTCACGGAAGGAACCCGATGTCAGAGAACCACGATGCCGTCGTTCATGACGCCGAGGCGGGGAGCGAGTCCCGCTGCCCGGTCGCACACGGACGCGCCCCCCACCCCACCCAGGGCGGTGGCAACCGCGGCTGGTGGCCCAACAGCATCAACCTGCAGATCCTCGCCAAGAACCCCGTCGAGAGGAACCCCCTCGGTGAGGAGTTCAACTACACCGAGGCGTTCAAGGCCCTCGACCTCGCCGCCGTCAAGCAGGACATCGCGGAGCTCCTGACGACCTCGCAGGACTGGTGGCCGGCCGACTTCGGCAACTACGGCCCGTTCATGATCCGGATGGCGTGGCACAGCTCGGGCACGTACCGCATCCACGACGGCCGTGGCGGCGCCGGCGCCGGCATGCAGCGCTTCGCGCCGCTCAACAGCTGGCCCGACAACGGCAACCTCGACAAGGCCCGCCGCCTGCTGTGGCCGGTCAAGAAGAAGTACGGCCAGAGCATCTCGTGGGCCGACCTCATGATCCTCGCCGGCAACGTCGCCCTGGAGTCGATGGGCTTCAAGACCTTCGGGTACGCCGGTGGCCGGCCGGACGTCTGGGAGCCCGAGGAGGACGTCTACTGGGGTCCCGAGACCACCTGGCTCGGGGACGCGCGCTACACCGGCGACCGCGAGCTCGAGAACCCGCTCGCCGCGGTGCAGATGGGCCTCATCTACGTCAACCCGGAGGGCCCGAACGGCAACCCGGACCCGCTCGCCTCGGCCCGGGACATCCGCGAGACGTTCTACCGGATGGGGATGAACGACGAGGAGACGGTCGCGCTGATCGCCGGCGGCCACACCTTCGGCAAGACCCATGGCGCGGGCCCCGCCGACCACGTCGGCCCCGAGCCGGAGGGCGCCCCGATCGAGGAGCAGGGGCTGGGCTGGAAGAACAGCTTCGGCACCGGCAAGGGTGGGGACACGATCACCAGCGGTCTGGAGGTCACCTGGACCACCACGCCGACCCGGTGGAGCAACAACTTCTTCGAGAACCTCTTCGGGTACGAGTGGGAGCTGACCAAGAGCCCGGCCGGCGCCCACCAGTGGAAGCCGAAGGGTGACGCGGGCGCCGGTACCGTTCCCGACGCGCACGACCCGTCGAAGAGCCACGCCCCGATGATGCTGACGTCGGACGTCGCGCTGCGGGTCGACCCGATCTACGAGCGGATCTCGCGCCGCTTCCTCGAGAACCCGGACGAGTTCGCGGACGTCTTCGCTCGGGCGTGGTTCAAGTTGACCCACCGCGACATGGGGCCGATCGAGCGCTACCTCGGCCCGGAGGTCCCGGCCGAGACGCTCGTCTGGCAGGACCCGGTCCCGGCCGTGGACCACGAGCTCATCGACGCTGCGGACGTCGCCACCCTCAAGGCGCAGATCCTGGCCTCGGGCCTGTCGGTGTCCGAGCTGGTCTCCACCGCGTGGGCGTCGGCGTCGACGTTCCGCGGCGGCGACAAGCGCGGCGGCGCCAACGGCGCCCGCATCCGCCTCGAGCCGCAGAACAACTGGGAGGTCAACGACCCCGACCAGCTGGCACGGGTGCTGCGCACCCTGGAGGGGATCCAGGAGGCGTTCAACGCCGCCCAGACCGGGGGCAAGAAGGTCTCCATCGCCGACCTGATCGTGCTCGCCGGGTCCGCGGCCGTCGAGCAGGCCGCCAAGAGTGCCGGCGTCGACGTCGAGGTGCCCTTCACGCCGGGCCGTACGGACGCGTCGCAGGAGCAGACCGACGTGGAGTCGTTCGCCGCGATGGAGCCGACCGTGGACGGCTTCCGCAACTACCTCGGCAAGGGCCACCGTATTCCGGCTGAGTTCCTCCTGGTCGACAAGGCGAACCTGCTGACCCTGACCGCGCCCGAGATGACGGTCCTCGTCGGCGGTCTCCGTGTGCTGGGTGCGAACTACAAGCAGTCGCCGCTGGGTGTCTTGACCAAGACCCCCGGGTCGCTGACCAACGACTTCTTCGTCAACCTGCTCGATCTGGGCACGACGTGGAAGGCGACCTCCGAGGACGCGAACACCTTCGAGGGTCGTGACTTCGCCACGGGCGAGGTCAAGTGGACCGGCAGCCGAGCAGACCTGGTCTTCGGTTCGAACTCGGAACTGCGTGCGCTCGCCGAGGTCTACGCGAGCGACGACGCCCGCGCGAAGTTCGTCAATGACTTCGTCGCGGCGTGGGCCAAGGTGATGAACCTCGGTCGGTACGACCTCGTCTAAATCCTGATGTCCAGGTCGGCCGCCGGCGGCCGACCTGGACATCCAGGTAAAGCAGCAGCTCGGAGGGCTGGTCCGAAGGTTCGGACCAGCCCTCACCCGTTGTTATGGGCCGATCGCCGCTGACCTCGGGGCCAGCTCGGCTGGGCATGGCGATCGCGGAGCAGAAGAGTGGCTTTGCCGGACAGGTTGTTGTCAGATGCAGCTACGATGCCGCCGTGATCGACGAGTCAGTGTCGCCGCTCGATGGCTCCGACGCTGAGGACGACGCGGGTGCGCCGCGGTCGTTCGTGGTCTGCGGCGACAATGCGTTGGCGTTGCGACTGGTCGAGGAGTTGGTCGACCGTTACGGCGCCGACGGCACGGCAGGTCGTCGAAACTCTGTTGACGCTGGTCAGCGTTGCGGTGATTCCACTGCTGACGGCTGCGGTGGTCGAGGCCGGTGTCGACGCGCGACTGGCGCTCGCCGCCGGCTCGCAGTCGTGCGCGCGCGGCAGCGACCACGATCGATGCACAGCGGCACGGTTTAACCAGGTGCGGACGGGTAGACGTATGCCGCTCGTTCTTCGGGACCTACGTCCTGACCTCGGCGAAGGGAGAACCGTGAAGCGAATGGCAGGTGAGCCCGGGCGCTGGCCGGCGATGCCGCGGCCGCGCTGGGGAGGGCTGGTCGACACCTCACCCACGCAGTCATGCGACATCAGGACACATGGGGATCCGTCCACGCCCCCTGTCCGTGGACGGGAGAACGGCGAGGTGATAACGGCTGAGGGCATCACGGGGGATCCGAACGCTCCGGTAGTACGTCGGCGTGACGTGCTGGGGATGCCCGCTGTCCTGGCGGGAGGCTTGGTCCTGCCGATCGGCCGACCGGCGGAGCCGACGCGGACGGGAACGTCCACACCGGCCCGGCTTTCGCCCACCCAAGCCAAGGCGCCGGTCACGCCGCCGGAGGACCTCATGCTTGAGCACGGGGTTCTCAAGCGCGTGCTGCTGGTCTATCGGGAGGCGATCCGGCGTATCGACAGTGGCGGGCAAACACCGACCGAGGCGGTGCACGCTGGGGCGGGCATCATCCGCGACTTCATCGAGAACTACCACGAGCATCTGGAGGAGCGCTACGTCTTTCCCCGGCTGTTCAGGGCCCACCAGCTCACCGGCACCGTCATCGCCCTGCTCGAGCAGCACCAACGCGGACGGGTGCTCACCGGCCGCATCCTGGACGCCACCGGCGCTTCGAAGACGCTCGACACACGGTCGCGCCATGACCTGGTCACGAACCTCGCCGCGTTCATCCGCATGTACGAGCCACACGAGGCCCAGGAGGACACGGTCATCTTCCCTGCCTTCCGTGACGTCGTCCCGGCCAAGGAGTTTCTCCAGCTGGGCGAGGTCTTTCAGGATGAGGGACACCGCCGCTTCGGTACGTCCGGCTTCGCCGGCATCGTCAACCAGGTCGCCGAGATCGAGAAGACGCTCGGGATCCACGACCTGGCCCAGTTCACACCGCAGGTATAGGCCGCCCCGGAGGCAGGCTGCGCCTTTGCCGCCGCCTCCGGTGGACGACGGTGGAGCCGGGACGCGGCGACTCCTTCCAGGAGCGGCCCACCGGCGTTGACGCGCATAACCTCAAGGCCCCTTCAGTACTGGTACTGATTGGTCCCTCGCCGTATTCGGGTACCGTCGGCGGTCGCGTCGCCGAACCTGGCTGTTCCGAGTCTGTCCGGAGACGACGACGGACCCAATGCGCAGCAGGCTCTGAGCCGGGCTCAGGTGCTCCCCAGGGAATCACGGGCTGGCCGGTTGCGGGAATGCGGGCTCCGGGGCCGGTGTTGGGCTCTCTTGTGTCGCCCGCGTCGTGGCTTGGCCGCGTAGTTGGGTTGCTGGTCTCGGGAATGCTTCCGGAGGGGTTGGCGTTGACACAGAGGTCGTCTTGCCATGTCGGTATTGCCGGTGTGGCGGGCCCGTCGACCTGGGGAATGTTCCAGGGGCGGTGTCGCTGTAGAGACGCTCCGGTCGCCTTCGAGGCTGTCCTCGGGTGGCTGGTAGCGCTGGTCGCGGGAATGA
>NZ_JAATVW010000023.1 GCF_011947225.1 Planosporangium flavigriseum
TGCGCCACCGGCGCAGGTGGGCAGCGACGCCGAGGTCTCCACGTAGGCGTGCGAGACGTAGTTGCCGCTGACCAGCCGGTCCCACTGGCTGGTGGAGCGCACCGCGCCGTTGATGTACGTGCCGCTGACGGCGCAGGTGAGGGTGAGCGCGCCGCCGTTGGCGACCTGGCCGGCGACGCTGGCGCTGGCCGAAGGGGCGCTGCGGATGTTGAGCGGGCCGCCCTCGGTCTTCGCGGTGGCGTCGTAGGTGGCCGGCTGCGTCGGCGCGGGCGTCGGCGCCGGGGTCACGACCGGGGTCGGCGTCGGAGTCGGGGTCGGGCTGGTGACCGGAGCCGGGGCGGCCGGCGCGTCCAGTGCCTCGCACGCCGGAAGCGTCAGGCTGGTCTGCACGTAGGCGTGGGAGACGTAGCCGCCGCCGGCGAGCCGGTCCCACTGGGCGGTGGAGCGGACGGTGCCGCGGACGGTTTCGCCGTTGACGTAGCAGGTGACGTTGACGCCCGCGCCGTTGGGGATCGTCGTGGCCGGATCACCCTGGGAGCTGGGCTGGCTGCGGACGTTGAGCGGGCCGCCGTCGGTGCGGACGCTGGCGCCCGCCGGGTTGGCCGGGGCCGGGGCCGGAGCGGCCGGCGCGTCCAGTGCCTCGCATGAGGGCAGCGCCAGGCCGGTCTGCACGTAGCCGTGGGAGACGTAGCCGCCGCCGGCGAGCCGGTCCCACTGGGCGGTGGAGCGGACGGCGCCGCGGACGGTTTCGCCGTTGACGTAGCAGGTGACGTTGACGGCGGCCCCGTTGGGGATCGTCGAGGTCAGCGCGGCCCGGGAGGTGGGCTGGCTGCGCACGTTGAGCGGCCCGCTTTCGGTGCGGACGCTGGCGCCCGACGGGCTGGCCGGAGCGTCCAGCGCGGCGCACGAGGGCAGGTACGCATTGGTCTGCATGTACGCGTGCGCGACCCAGCGGCCGTCGGTCAGCCGGTCCCACTGGGAACTGGCGCGGACGGCGCCCCGGACGTACTGACCGGAGGTCTGGCAAACGAGGGAGAGCACCGCGCCGCTGGGGACCTGGCCCACGGCCGCGGTCTGCGTAGAGGGACCGCTGCGGACGTTGAGCGGACCGCTGGTGGTTCGGACAGGCGCGTTCACTGTGGATGCGGCTGAAGCGGCTTCTACGCCGACGCCGAGGACGGTGCCTGTGGTGGTGGTCGCGAGGAGCGCGCCCACGAGCAGCCGTCGGATGTTCGGATTCATGTGAAGCAGCCCTTTCGTGCCGGTTTCAACGTCGACGGTCCATGTCGCGGGTTGCTGACCGGGTTTGAGAAAGGGTGCGGAAAGGTTACATGTATAAATGACTTAATTGTGTATTAGAAGTATGGTTTGCCCCTAGCGCGCCTTCGGCGCCTGATCACAAGAACGGCGCGCCGGGGGGAGCGGCGTGCTGCTCAGGGCACGACCCGCGACCAGCGCCGGTTGATGGCGGGTCTGTCGCCCATCAGGTAGCGGGAGTCACCTGGGCGATCGGCGCTTGTGCTGTCAATCCTCTTAACGCGTGGAGGGTGGCTCCGGGCGGCCACCACCTCACTCGTACCGATGAGTGGTATGTGGTCGAGGGTGTCGCGCTGTCGTATGACCCTGTGGAAGTAGTCGTCTCGGATGGCTATTTTCAGCCTGTACACAGCGCGGATACGCCAAGTGGCGCCGGCGGAGGTTGGTCGAGCTGAGCGGTGGAGTCAAACGTCTTGGCTGTCTGGTGTCGGTGACCCGGTCCGAAGTCGATGGACGGTCTGCGTTCGGTCTGCGCGCGCCGTGCCGCCTCGCCCCGCCAGTCCGTGCGTGTCCACTTGGGCCGGACCGTGCGGGTGTCGCCCCGGCCGTCGCGCCAGCTGTGCCCCGCGCGGCAACTGCCGATCGAAACGCGGCTGCGACTGACCGCTGACCCCGGCGTTCGCGCTCACGGAGAACTTTCGTGTGAACGCGGAGAGTGGATCTTTTGAACCATTGACGCCGTGAAACAGCAGCGACTAGCCTGCTCTCTGCGACATATGCGCAAGCACTGCACGTTATGCATAGCAGCTTGGAGACGGGAATGCAGAGTCGGTTCCGCTCGGCGGGCAGCCACCACCGTTCTCCCCTGATGGGGGAGGCGCTGTGAAGATCGTGGTGTGTGTCAAGCAGGTGGTGGAGGTCCCGAGTTACGTCGAGTTCGGTGCCGGTGGCGCGGATGTGGATCCCGCGTTCACCTCGCGCGAGCTGAACGACGCTGACACCTACGCGGTCGAGGAGGCCCTCCGCATCCGCGACGAGGTAGGCGGCGAGGTCGTGGTCGTGACCGCGGGCGACGAGGGGGCCGTCGAGGCGCTGCGCCGATGCGTGGCGATGGGTGCCGACCGGGCGGTCCGGGTGTGGTCGGACGGTCTTTCGGTGCATGACCCGATCGCGGTGGCACGGTCGCTGGCGGCGGCGATCCGTGACGAGGCGGCCGACCTGGTCTTCTGCGGCGTGCAGTCCAGCGACGCGGCGCAGCAGTCGACCGGACCGGCGCTCGCGTCGGCGCTGGGTGTGCCGTCTGTTTCGGTGGCCACCAAGGTCGACGTCGTGTCCGGCGGGAGCGGGTTGACCGTCCGGCGTGAGTTCGAGGGTGGACTCGCCGAGGTCGTCGAGCTCGACGGGCCCGCGGTGATCACTGTGCAGACCGGGCTGAACACCCCGCGGTACGGGTCGTTCAAGGAAATGATGAAGGCCAAGAAGGCGCAGATCCCGGTCGTGGACCCGGGTGACGCCGGTGCGTCCCGGGTGAAGGTGCGGCGGATGTTCGTGCCGGCCTCCAGCGGCGGTCGGGATATCGAAATGATCGACGGTGGCCCGGCGCAGATCGCTGCCCGCATCGTCCAGCTTGTGCGTGAGGTGGGTTGATGAGCGGCGTGCTGGTGGTGACCGAGGTTGTGGACGGTCGCCTGGACGAGTCGGTGCGGGAACTGGTCACCGCGGCGGTCGCCGTCGGCGGGCCGGTGACGCTGGGCGTCGCCGCGGCCGATGTGGACGCGGTGTTGGCGGACACGGCGATTGCCGGCGTGGACGAGGTCGTCACGGTCCGGCTCGCTGCCGGCGGTTTCGACCACGAACTGCAGCGGCACGCGGTCCGGGCGATGATCGAGCAGGTCACGCCGGACGTGGTGGTGCTGGGCTACACGATCCGGGCCGCGGCGTACGCGGCCGCGCTGGCCGAGGAGCTCGGTCTGGGCTTCGCGTCGGACGTGGTCGGGCTGAGCCGGGACGCCGGCGAGCTGGTGGCGATCAAGCCGGTGTACGGCGGCAAGGTCTACGCCGAGCTCGGCTTCGCCTCGGACGCCGCGGTGCTGGTGACCCTGCGTCCGGGCGTCTGGGAGCAGGCTGAGGTCGCCGGCGCCCCGGCGGCGGTACGCGAGGTCGCGCTGGGCGGGTCGGCGGTGTCGCGGGTGCGTCACGTGGAGTACCTCGCGCCGGCCGGCGGCGTCGACCTGAAGCGGGCGGACGTCATCTTCTCGGTCGGCCGCGGGGTCGGCGCGAAGGAGAACATCGAGAAGTTCGCCGAGATCGCCAACAAGCTGGGCGCCGGCCTGGGTGCGTCGCGGCCGCTGGTCGACTCCGGCTGGCTGCCGGCCGCGCACCAGGTGGGCCAGACCGGCGTCTCTGTGAAGCCGAAGCTGTACGTGGCGTTCGGGATCTCCGGTGCGTTGCAGCACCTGGCCGGGATGAGCGGCAGTAAGAAGATCATCGCGATCAACACCGACAAGGATGCCCCGATCTTCAACGTGGCGGACGTCGGAGCCGTCGCCGACATCCTCGAAGTCGCCGACGAACTCAAGGCGCTCATCTAGCCGTCGCCGCTCCGCTCGGCGTCGTCGCGTGCGGTCGTACCGGACGACGCCGAGTGCGGAATCATTCGGAGGTACCCATTGAAGACCAACAATGACGTTGCCGATGTCCTGATCATCGGCGCCGGGGCGTCTGGCGGTGTGGCCGCGAAGCACCTAGCCGAAGAGGGTTTCAAGGTCGTCGTGCTCGAGCAGGGCGACTGGATCAACCAGAGTGACCTGCCCGGCCTGCGCCCCGAGTACGAGCTGCTCGGTTCGAAGGCGTGGCACCCGAACCCCAACATCCGCGGCAACGACACCGACTACCCGATCGACCTCAGCGAGTCCGTCGCGCAGGTCGGCATGTTCAACGGTGTCGGCGGCTCGACGATTCTCTACGCGAGCTGCTGGTGCCGGGCCAAGCCGTCCGACTTCCGGGTCCGCACGCTGGACGGTGTCGCGGACGACTGGCCGATCAGCTACGAGGAGCTGGTCCCGTACTACGAGGCGGTGGAGCGCGACCTCGGCGTCTCCGGCGCGGCGGGCAACCCGGCCTACCCGGCCGGCTACAACCCGCCGCTGCCCGCGCACCCCATCAACGGCGTCGGCCGCAAGATGGCCGAGGGCCTCAACAAGCTGGGCTGGCACTGGTGGCCGGGCTACAACTCCATTCCGTCGCAGGCCCACCGCCGGCAGAAGCAGTGCGACCGCCTCGGCATCTGCATGTACGGCTGCCCGCACGGCATCAAGTCCTCGGCCGACGTGGCGCTCTTCCCGGACGCTCTCGCCCACGGCGCCAAGCTCATCACCCGCGCCCGGGTCGCCGAGATCACCCTGAACGAGAAGGGCCTCGCCAACGGCGCGGTCTACATCCAGGAGGGCCAGCAGTACTTCCAGCCGGCGAAGGTCGTCATCGTCGGGGCCAACGGGATCGGTACGCCGCGCCTGCTGCTGATGTCGAAGTCGAACCGATTCCCGGACGGACTGGCGAACTCGTCCGGCCTGGTCGGCAAGCGCTTCATGACGCACCCGTTCGGTACGTCGGTCGGGCTCTACGAGGACGACCTCGGCGACTTCCTCGGCCCGGCCGGTGAGGCGATCGAGTCCATGCAGTTCTACGAGACGGACGCCTCGCGCGGGTTCGTGCGCGGCAGCAAGTGGCACATCATCCCGGCCGCGGCCCGTCCGCTCGGGATGATCAACCGCTGGACCAAGGGCGAGGGGACCGCGGACGAGGAGTTCTGGGGTGAGCAGTTCACCTCGCGCATGAAGGACTCGATCGGCCACATGATCGAGTGGATGGTCATGCCGGACGACCTGCCGGAGGAGACCAACTACGTCACCCTCGACCCCGTGCTGACCGACTCCGACGGGCTGCCGGCGGCGAAGGTCCGCTACGTGACCGGGGAGAACACCCGCCGCCTGGTCGACTTCAACCTTGAGCGGAGCCTGGAGGCCCACGCGGCCGCCGGTGCGACGAAGGCCTGGGTCACCAGCCGGAACAATCCCTCCTGGCACAACATGGGCACCTGCAAGATGGGTGACGACCCGGCGACGTCGGTGGTCAACGGTTACGGCCAGGCGCACGACGTGCCGAACCTGTACGTCATCGACGGCAGCCTCTTCGTGACGGCGACCGGTGTCAACCCGACCGCCACGATCTGCGCGCTGGCCAAGCGGACGGCGACGTACATCGCGAAGAACGCTCGTAATCAGGAGGTGGGGGCATGAGCACGCCCTTGCAGCTGGAGTTTCGGCTGAGCCAGGCGCAGCGGGATCGGTTGGCGGTGTTCGCGGATTTGTTGATTTCGGGTGGTGCCGGGTTGCCGGCGGCTACCGAGGTTGACGTTGCGGGGGCGTGGATCGATCGGGCGTTGGGGGCGCGGCCTGATCTGGTGGAGACGGTGGTCGGGGTGCTGGCCGAGGAGGGTGAGCCGGCTGAGGTGCTGGCCCGGTTGCGGGCGCAGGAGCCGGAGCGGTTCGATGCGTTCGCGTTCATTGTGGCGGGGGCGTACCTGATTCATCCGCGGGTGCGGAAGTTGCTGGGTTATCCGGGTGGTGCGCCGGAGCCGAGTCCGGCGTTCCCGGACGAGGCCGATGCCTACCTCGAAGACGGCATCCTCGACGTGGTCATCGAGCGCGGCCCCACCTACCGGCCCACCCCGCAGACCGCCTGAATTCCTACTCCCGGGGCCAGTCCGGAACGGCCCAGGTTCCGGACTGGCCCCGATCTTTTCGTCGCAACTCGCCAGAGGGGAAGCACTGTGGACGCATTTCAGAAGCTCAAGAAATTCGCTGACGTGTGCGAGGAGGTCGCGGCGGCCCGCGGCATCCCGATCTGCGTCACCGTGCTCGACGCGCACAACAATCCCGTGCTGCTGCACCGCATGCCGGGCTCCGGGATCATCACCTTGGAGATGGCGGAGCGGAAGGCGTACACCTCGGTGGCGCTGGGTTGTGAGACCTACGCGTTGAAAGCCGGGATCCAGCCGGGGCAGCCGCTGTACTCGCTGACGACCTCGTCCAGCCGGCTCATCGCCTTCGGTGGTGGGACGTGTGTGCGGTTCGGTTCGGAGGTGTTCGGGATCGGAATCTCCGGTGGGCCGACCGAGGTGGAGGACATGGAGATCCTGCGGGACGCCCGGATCAAGTTCGGCGACGGCGAGTGGGCGCCCGACTCGATGGGGACCGACTGAGAGTCCGGATCGAGAAGCGTTGGGGCGGGGCGCGGCGATTGGCGCGCCCCGCCCGCGTGCCGTGGCCTGGGTGGGGTTTCCCGCTGGTACGCGGCACTCCGCGCGGCGCTCGTCCACTGTGATCAGGAGGTCGGCCGTTCGATGCTTGGGTCCTGACATTTGTGGATAACTCGGCGGGCTGAAGGCGTTGACGCGGGGCTGCGCACAGGTTGTAATGAAGTGCAACATACGCGCTGGTCATGCATATATTGCACAAGCGTGTTGCACTGGATGGGTGGAGCCGTCGTCGACGGCTCGGGACCGCTACATCGTCTGATTGGCGTTCCGACGGCAGTAAGGAAAAAGCATGGGAACCACGAACGACGTCGCCGATGTGCTGATCATCGGTGCTGGAGCGTCGGGGTCTGTCGCTGCCAAGCACCTTGCCGAGCAGGGATTCAACGTCGTGATTCTCGAGCAGGGTAACTGGATCAACTCCAGCGAGCTGCCCGGAAACAAGCCGGAGTACGAACTCCTGGGGTCGGGGAAGTGGAACCCGGACCCGAACGTGCGGGCTTGGGACGCGGACTACCCCGTCAACGTGGAGAACTCCGAGCAGCCGGTGTTCATGTACAACGCCGTCGGCGGCAGTACCGTCTTCTTCGCCGGCGTCTGGAGTCGGTTCCTACCCTCCGACTTCCGGGTCCGCACTCTTGACGGCATCGCGGATGACTGGCCGATCAGCTACGAGGACCTGGCCCCGTTCTACGAGGCGGTCGAGCGCGACATGGGCGTCTCCGGCATGGGAGGCAACCCCGCGTACCCGCCGGGCTACAACCCGCCGCTGCCGGCGCACCCGATCCACGCGACCGGTCGCAAGATGGCCGAGGGGCTCAACAAGCTCGGCTGGCACTGGTGGACCGGGTACTCCGCCATCCCGTCGCAGAAGTACCGCAACCAGAAGCAGTGCGCGCGGCTGGGAATCTGCCGCCTGGGCTGCGTCGAGGGGGCCAAGGGCTCCGCGGACGTCGCGCTGCTGCCGGACGCCCTCAAGCACGGCGCCAAGCTGATCACCGGCGCCCGCGTCTCGCAGGTCACGGTCAACGAGAAGGGCCTTGCCAACGGCGCCACGTACTTCCGCGAGGGCAAGGAGTACCACCAGGCGGCGAAGGTCGTCATCGTCGGGGCCAACGGGATCGGTACGCCGCGCCTGCTGCTGATGTCGATGTCGGGCCGGTTCCCCAACGGGCTGGCCAACTCGTCCGGCCTGGTCGGCAAGCGCCTCATGCTGCACCCGTTCGGATCGGTCATCGGCCTGTACGACGACGACCTCGACGACTGGTACGGCCCGGCCGGCACCCAGATCGAGTCCATGCAGTTCTACGAGACCGACCTCTCCCGCGGTTTCGTGCGCGGCAGCAAGTGGCACGTGATGGGCACCGGCGGACCGGTCGAGATGCTGACCCGGTGGAACATCGGTGAGGGCGCCCGTGACGAGGAGTTCTGGGGCGACCAGTTCGCCGTCAAGATGAAGCAGGCCGTCAACCACTCGATCGACTGGATCATCCACGCCGAGGACCTGCCCGAGGAGACCAACTACGTCTCCCTCGACCACGGCCTGACCGACTCCGACGGGCTGCCGGCGCCGAAGGTGCACTACGCCACCGCGGAGAACACCCACAAGATCCTCGACTTCGCGCTCAACCGCGCGCTGGAGTCGCACGCGGCCGCGGGGGCCACGAAGGCGTGGATCACGCACCGGAACTTCTCGTCCGGACACAACATGGGTACGGCCAAGATGGGTGACGACCCGGCGACGTCGGTGGTCAACGGTTACGGCCAGGCGCACGACGTGCCGAACCTGTACGTCATCGACGGCAGTGTGTTCCCGACCTCCTCGTCCACGAACCCCACCGCCACAATCTGCGCGTTCGCCAAGCGCGCGGCGACGTACATCGCGAAGAACGCTCGTAATCAGGAGGTGGGGGCATGAGCACGCCCTTGCAGCTGGAGTTTCGGCTGAGCCAGGCGCAGCGGGATCGGTTGGCCGTGTTCGCGGATTTGTTGATTTCGGGTGGTGCCGGGTTGCCGGCGGCTACCGAGGTTGACGTTGCGGGGGCGTGGATCGATCGGGCGTTGGGGGCGCGGCCTGATCTGGTGGAGACGGTGGTCGGGGTGCTGGCCGAGGAGGGTGAGCCGGCTGAGGTGCTGGCCCGGTTGCGGGCGCAGGAGCCGGAGCGGTTCGATGCGTTCGCGTTCGTTGTGGCGGGGGCGTACCTGATTCATCCGCGGGTGCGGAAGTTGCTGGGTTATCCGGGTGGTGCGCCGGAGCCGAGTCCGGCGTTCCCGGACGAGGCCGATGCCTATCTCGAAGACGGCATCCTCGACGTGGTCATCGAGCGCGGCCCCAGCTACCGGCCCACGCCCGAGGCTCGCGGATGAGCGTCGTACCCCTCGACGTCATGCGGGACTGGACGATCCAGGTCCTGATCAGGGTCGGACTGACGGAATCCGATGCGGAGGCGGTCGCCGCGAGTCTCGCGTTCGCCGAGGCCCGGGGCGTGGGTACGCACGGGCTGATCCGGCTGTCGACGTACGTCGAACGAATCCGCGCGGGCGGCATCAACAAGGCGGCACGCATCCGTACCGAGGCCGATCTGGGTGCGCTGGTCATCGTCGACGCCGACGACGCACCCGGCGCGAGTTCCGGGGTCTACGGCGCGGACCTGGCCATCGAGCGTGCGCGGGAGTACGGCATCGGATGCGTCATCGCGCGCAACGGCAACCACTTCGGCGCCTCAGCCTTCTTCACGAACCGGATCGCCGACGCCGGGCTGCTCGGTCTGGTCGCGTGCAACACCGAGTCGGTGATGTGCGCGCCGTTCGGCGGCCGCCCCGTTCTCGGCACGAACCCGTTCGCTGTCGCGGTGCCGCTCCCGTACGAGCAGCGACCCCAGGTGGACATGGCCACCACGACCGTTCCTCAGGGCAAGTTGCTGGTCGCGGCGCAGAACGGCGAGGACATCCCGCTCGGCTGGGCGGTGGACACGCAGGGCCGACCGACGACCTCGCCGGCGGAGGGCCTCAAGGGTGCGCTGACACCCGCCGGCGGCCCCAAGGGCTTCGGGCTGGCGTTCGCCGTCGACGCGCTCGTCGCGCTGGCCGGTGCGAACGTCAGTCCGGCGGTGACCGCCCTCAACGGGGACCCGTCACTGTCGCAACGGCAGGGCCATCTCTTCCTGGCCATCCGCGCCGACGCCACCGGCTCGCTGAGCGAGTACCACGAGCGCATCGGGCAACTCGTCAACGCCATCCACCACAGTGGAGTCGACGGGGAGGGGGTGCCGCCGCTCGCCCCCGGCGAACCGGAGCTGATCCACGAACGCAAGGTGGACGGGTGCGTGGCGCTCACCGATGGCCTGCTCGATCAGTTGCGTGCGTTGGCTGCCGACACCGAAGTGCCCCTTCCCGGGCCGCTCGAGGCGGTCGCGAACTGAAGCCCGTCCGCTCGTCCGTGTCCCGGCCCGGCCGTACTAATAATGAGGAAAGCGCGAATGGCTAAGATCGAATCAGTCCGCTCGGACTTCTACCAGCTGCCCCTCGACGTCGAGTTGAGCGACAGCACGCACGGGGCGATTCCACACTTCGAGTTCGTCACCGTACGCATCAAGGACTCGGACGGCGGCGAGGGCTCCGGCTACACGTACGCCGTCAACTCCGGCGCCGCGGCGTTCCACGCGCTGATCGAGGGGTACCTGGCGCCGATGCTCATCGGACGTGACGCCGACGAGATCGAGAAGCTGTGGCAGGACATGTGGTGGAAGGTCCACTACTCCGGCCGCGGTGGCCACGCGACCTCTGCGATCTCTGCCGTCGACATCGCGCTGTGGGACCTCAAGGCGCGCCGGGCCGGCGCGCCGCTCTGGCGGCTGCTCGGCGGCTACGACCCCAAGGTGCCGGTGTACGCGGGCGGCATCGACCTGGACTTCACGATCGACGCGCTGCTCGCCCAGGCCGACGGTTTCCTGGCCCACGGTCACCGCGCCATCAAGATGAAGGCCGGCCGGCCGCACCTTCGCGAGGACATCGAGCGCGTCCGCCGGATGCGTGAGCACCTCGGTGACGACTTCCCGCTGATGGTCGACGCGAACATGCGGTGGAGCGTGGACCAGGCGATCCGGGCCGCCCGCGAGCTGGCGGAGTTCAACCTGGTCTGGCTCGAGGAGCCGACCATCCCCGACGACATCCCGGGCCATGTCCGGGTCGTACGCGAGGGGCGCACCCCGGTGGCGACGGGGGAGAACATGCACACCCTGTACGAGTTCCAGGCCATGATCAGTGCCGGTGGGGTGACGTATCCGGAGCCGGACGTCACCAACTGCGGTGGCGTCACCGTCTTCCGGAAGATCGCGGCCGTGGCGGAGGCGCACAACCTGCCCGTCACGTCGCACGGCGCGCACGACATCACGCTCCACCTGCTGGCCGCCGCCCCCAACCGCACCTACATGGAGGTGCACGGGTTCTCCCTCGACCGGTTCGTCGCCGAACCGATGGTCTTCGAGGAGGGCTTCACGGTCGCGCCGGAGCGGCCCGGCCACGGCATCGAGCTGGACTGGTCGCAGCTGGAGCAGTACCGGAGGTAGTGCCGTAAGACAGCGAGGGGCGGACGCTACGGTGTCCGCCCCTCGCTGTCTTATGTGGGCGGTCGACCGGGGTCGGTATCACCGGCTGACCGTCCGATGAGGCGCGGATCCAGATGAGAGCCGCGGTCCGCGATCGGGTGATTGACGTGTTGCCATGATCACAGTAGCCTTTGCCTGCGGATAGCGCAGATCTTGTGCGTATTTTGCATTAAACAAGGTAGAGCCTCTTCTATAACGACTCATCTGGCCGAATTGGCCGCACGAGAGTCGCCGTGGGCAGCGGCCAGAAAGGCGAGGGGATGACCGATCTACCTCCGGCACCGCCCGACGGCAGAGCGCCCTCCGGCGTGTTGTATCCCGGTGGTCCGGAAGGGCACCAACCCTCCAGTGTGCTGATTGACCAGACGGCCCCGCTGATCACGCTGCGGGACGTTCGAATGCAGTTCCCTGGTGTCCTTGCGTTGGCCGGTGTCAGCCTCGACGTCGCACGGGGTGAGGTGCTGGCGCTGGTGGGGGAGAACGGCGCTGGCAAGTCGACCTTGGTGTCGATCCTCGCCGGACTGGTGAGCGGCTACGACGGCGAAGTCTTGCTCGACGGCTCCCCGATCACGGCCGGCTCGGCGAAGGAGAGCATCGCCCTCGTTCAACAAGAGCTGAGCCTGGTACCGGAGTTTTCGGTCGCCGAGAACATCATGCTCGGTCAGTTGCCACACGGTCGGCTGCCTGGGCTGTACGACCGGCGGAAAATGGACGCCGAGGCGCAGCGCGTACTCGACATCCTCGGCGTAGATCTACCGCTACGGCGCCCGGTTCGTCGCCTCAGCCCCGCTCAGTCGCAGATCGTCGAGATCGCGAAGGGCCTTGCGCGCCAGCCCCGCCTGCTCATCCTGGACGAGCCGACCTCTTCACTGACCACAGTGGAGGCGGAAAAGCTGTTCTCGGCGATTAGCGCGCTGCGCGAATGCGGCGTGGCGGTTCTGTACATCTCGCACAAGCTGGATGAGGTTCTTGCCATCGCTGACCGGGTGGCCGTCCTGCGCGACGGACGCAAGGTCACCGAAGGCCCGAGTGTGGAATGGACCGAGGAGCGTCTGATCCGCGCCATGGTCGGGCGCGATCTCAGTCAGTTCTACCGGCGCACCCCCCACACGCCCGGCAACGTGGTCCTGGAAGTGAAGGCTCTTAGGGCACCGGGCCGGTTCGAGGACGTCAGCTTCGTTCTCCGCGAAGGTGAGGTCGTCGGCATGGCCGGCCTCGTCGGTGCGGGGCGGACCGAGGTGGCCGAGGCCATCTTCGGGCTGTCCCCAGCACGTGACGGTGAGATTCTGCTCAACGGCGCGCCTGTCCGGGTGAAGTCTCCCAGGACGGCGATCGCACACGGGATGGCACTCGTCACCGAGGACCGTCGGCAAAGCGGCATCGTCGGCTCCATGGCCACCTCGCGTAACGTGTCACTGGCGTCGCTGGTGGCCTTCAGTCGGGGCCAGTTGCTCAGGCGGTCCGTGGAATCCGCCGAGATCTCCCGCGTGGCCTCCCGGGTCAATCTGGCCCGACACACGCTCGACCGTGCGATCGGCACGCTCAGCGGCGGCAATCAGCAGAAGGCGGTCATCGCCAAATGGCTCATGCGGACGCCGAAGGTGCTGATCCTTGACGAACCGACACGAGGGATCGACGTCGGTGCGAAGTCGGAAATCTACCGCCTTGTCGACGAGCTGACCGCGGCCGGCATGGCCGTGCTGCTCATCAGCTCCGAGATGCCGGAGATCCTCGGAATGAGTGACCGGGTGCTCGTCATGCGCAAGGGACGGTTGGTCGCCGAGTTCAGCAGGGAGGACGCAACCGAGGAGTCCCTCATGGCTGCGGCCAGCGACGCCAGTACGAGGAATGGGGAGCGCTCATGGTGACGACTGAAGAAGAGGCGGTCCGAGCGGTGCCTGAGGCTGACGTCACGCCTCGTGGCCGCCAGCTTCGTACCGCCACGACCATCGCCCGTGACTACGGGATGCACCTCGCGCTGGTGGCGTTGATCGTCATCTTCGCGATCGCGTCGCCCGACTTTCGCACGGTGGAGAACCTGCTCAACATTTTGAACCAGGTCGCGGTCGTGGGCATCGTGTCGGTCGGCATGACGTTCGTGATCCTGACCGCGGGCATCGACCTCTCCGTCGGCTCACTGTTGGCGCTGACCAGTCTGTCGTCCGGAGTGTTCGCTGCGACGCAGACATCCACCACCGGCACGGTCCTCCTGGCCCTGGCGGTCCCGCTCATCGTGGGACTGGTGGGCGGCATGATAAACGGCGCGATCGTGGCTTCGAGGCTGGCGACGCCGCTGATCGTCACGCTGGGGACGTTGACGGCCTTCCGGGGAATGGCTGTCCAGTACCGGGTGAACCCCATCCACAACCTGCAGGACTGGTACCGAGAGATCGGATCGGGCCGTACCGCGGGGATCCCGAACGGCATCTACATCTTCATCGCAATCATCCTCGTCGCCTCGTTGGTGCTCAATCGCACCCGGTTCGGCCGGGAGGTCTACGCGGTCGGTGGGAACGAACAGGCCAGCCGAGCGGCGGGCATCAACGTCGCGAGGGTGAAGTTCGCGGTCTACGCCATCAGCGGCCTCTGCGTCGCGGTGGCCGCCATCATCAACACGTCGCGCATCGGCGCGGCGCAGGCGATAGCCGGGCAGGGCCTCGAACTCCAGGCGATCGCCGCCGTGGTCATCGGTGGGGCCAGCCTTTTCGGCGGTCGCGGCAAAATCAGCAACACCGTCATCGGCACGTTGATTCTGGGCGTCCTCTTCAACGGCCTCGTCCTGCTGAACGTGTCGTCACCCATCCAGAACATCATCATCGGTGCGCTCGTGGTCGCCGCCGTCAGCCTGGACGGTTTCTTTCGCCGCCGGTCCGCCTGAGCTCAACGTAAGTCGTTCACGCACAAGTCCCGTAAGGAAGGCGTTTGTATGCGCAGTAACCGGTTGCGCGCCGCGGCGAAGTCCGTCGGCGTCATGAGCCTTGCGGTCGCGTTGGCGGCCTGTGGAAGCTCCTCGGGAGGCACGGCTGCCGGCGGTGGAAAGCGGGTGAAGCTCGCCGTGGAGTACGGCGCGCTGAGCTTTCCGTACCACTCGGCTCTGAAGCTGCTCGTGCACGCGAAAGCCAAGGAGCTCGGCGGCGTCAGCATCATCGAGGGCGACTCGAACAACGACACCGGCACCGAGCTGGCGAACGTGCAGAACCTCCTGTCCCAGAATCCAGACTGCATGCTTCTCATCCCCGTCGGGAACGCGTCCTCGGCACCCGCTGAGGCCGCCCAGGGCGCGAACGTGCCGGTCGTTTCCTTCGACCAGAAAGCGGCGGGGCCGGCCAAGGCATTCGTCGGTTACAACCAGTTGCAGTCCGGCGACCTGCTGGGGCAGTTCATCGTCGACCAGTACAAGGCGCTCAACAAGCCGAAGATCAAGGTCATCTACATCCGAGGAATCATCGGGCACGTTGCAGACACCGCCCGCAACCAGGGGCTCAAGGCGACCCTGCAGAAGGCCGGGCTCGACAAGGACAAGGTCGGCATCATCGAGCAGTCCGCCGACTTCGACCGCGCCAAAGCGGAGTCGATCACCAACAACCTGATGCGCCAGCACCCGGACACGGACATCATCGTGGCCAACAACGACGACATGCTTCTGGGGGCGTACTCGGCGACGCAGACGCTGAAGCTGCCGACCGGCCCCGGTACGCCGTTGCACCTGGCCGGCGTGGACGGCGTTCCCGAGGCGCTGAAGCTCATCGGGGAGGGCAAGATCGACGCCACCATGTTCCAGGACCCGGTCGCCGAAGCCAACACCGCGGTCACGACCTGCGTCGCCGCGGCGAAGGGCGAGGCCGTGTCGGACACCGTGCTGTCGTTCCGTCAGGTGACCAAGGCCGACGCGGCGGCGGCGCTCGATTCGGTGAAGTCCCTGTACAAGTAGGTCCGGCTGCGAGTAGCGGCCCGGTCGTCGCGAGGGTGGGATGGAGCGCACGAAACACCGACGCTCCATCCCACCCTCGCGACGCTCTGTCTCGCCCCGACGTCGCAACCCGCGTCGACGCCCCGAGCGACCCGAGTCAGAAGATGGCGATCGGGTTGAGCGGTGAGCCGGTGCCGCCCGGTACGCGCAGCGGCGCGAGGACGCAGAGGAACTCCCACCGGTTGAGCTCGGCGCAGGTCGCCGCGAGCGGTTCGAGGTTGACGTTGTCGACCAGGTGCAGGCCCATCGCGGTGAGCGCGAGCGCGTGGATGGGTGAGGTGACGCCGTCGACCGGGCTCGGGCGCGCGTCGCTGTCGGCGTCTCCACCGAGGACGGCGATCTCGTGCTGGTGCAGCCAGCGCATGACGGTGGGGAACAGGCCCGCGCTGAAGTTGCTCGGATCCCACGGCCCGAGTGCCGCACGGCGTCGCCGCGCGCCGGTCCGGACCAGCACGATGTCGCCCTGGCTCAGCTGGACGCCTTCTTCAGCGGCCACCCGTTGCAGCTCCTCGGGGTGCACCGCGGTGCCCGGATCGAGCCACTCCACGCCGCGGCTGCGCGGGACGTCGAGCAGCACGCCGCGGCCGATGATCCCGGACGACGCGCTCATGACCGACCCGAAGGCACTGCCCCCACTGGTCACCGCCTCGGCCGAGCTGACGCCGTTGAAGAGCTTGCCCTGGTAGTTGCAGTGGCACAGGGCGTCGAGGTGCGTGATGGACTTGCCGTGGAAATCCATGCCGAGGAAGTCCATGTTGACGCGCGGCTCGATGTCGTCGATGTCGCTGCACTGGGACATGTAGTGCAGGGCCGGCTTGTGGTTGTCGGGGCCGGCGACCGTGTCGAGGTCGTGCGCCAGGCTGACCGTTCGGCCCTCCCGGACTCCGGCCGCGGCCGCGGCGACCCGCGCGGGTGTCAGGTGGTTGAGAGCGCCCCGCGCGTCCTCGGACCCCCACCGCCCCCAGTTCTTGACCTCCTCGAACAGCCGGTCGAACTCGCGGCGGTCGAAGGACTCAGATGTCTCTGCTGACAATGTGCTCATCCCGCTCTTCGTGAGGTGCCTTCCACCGACCACGACGGCGGGCCGGGGCGCGGGGTCCGCAAGCCGCCCCGGCCCGCCGTCGTCGGGTACGTCTAGACCGCCGGGTTCTCGACCCGGAAGATGAACAGCTCCGCCTCGCCTTCGATGGCGAGGACGCCGTCGCCCCGGCTGACGGTCGTCCGCACGAAGACCCGCCGCTTCTCCTCGTCTTTCGCGGTCACCTCGGTCTCGACGAGGACGTTGTCACCGATCCGGACCGGAGCGGTGAACCGGAGGTTCTGCGCGACGTACGCGCTGCCGGTGCCGAGGAGCTGGGCGAGGGTGGCACCGATGTAGCCGGCGTTGAGCATCCCGTACGTGAGGCGGGCGCCGAACCGCGTCTTCGAGGCGAACTCGTCGTCCAGGTGCAGGGGGCCCCGGTCGCCGATGAGCCCCGCGTAGATCACGACATCGGATTCAGTGACCGTCCGGGTCCAGACCGAGCGGTCGCCGACCTTGATCTCCTCGAAGGTCTTGTAAATCATGAACGAGCTGCCTCTCTCTGGCTGTGCTTGATAACTAACCGACCAGCTCACGCAGGGACACGCCCGTGGCCTTGCGGTCCCAGGTCGCCTCGGTGACGCCGGCCTTCTTGATCAGGGCCTTCTGCGGCTTGCCGAGGGGAGTGCGGGGCAGCTCGTCGACGAACGTGATGTAGCGCGGGACCATGAAGTGCGGCAGGCGCTGGGCGAGGTAGGCGACGAGCTCCTCGGGCGCCGTGTCGGAACCCGCGGCCCGGATGACCACGATCATGACGTCGTCGTCGCCCTCGAACTCTGACGGCACCCCGACCGCCACGCACTCGGTGACGCCCGGGTGGGTGACGGCGGCGGCCTCGATCTCGTACGACGAGATGTTCTCGGCGCGGCGCCGGATCCGCTCCTTCGCCCGGTCCACGAAGTAGAGGTAGCCGTCGGCGTCCAGGTAGCCGAGGTCACCGCTGTGGAACCAGAGGTTGCGCCAGGCGTTCAGCGTGGCCTCGGGGTTGTGGAGGTATCCCTGCATGATCGTCCAGGGCCGGCGCGGGCGGATGACGATCTCGCCGGTCTGCCCGGTCGGCATCTCCTCGTCGGTGTCCGGGTCGACGATGCGCAGTTCGAAGTGCTCGTCGCGTAGGCGGCCACAGCAGCCGACCCGCAGCGGCTCGGAGTACGGCTGCCACACGGGCACCGTCACCTCGGTCATGCCCCAGGTCTCCATGCCCCGCAGCGCGAACCGGCGCTCGAAGTCCTCGGCGATCTTGGCGGGGAACGGGGAGGCGATGATCCGGGTGCACGGGTTGTCCGCGTCGTCCGGCAGCTCCGGCTTGCTGTAGATCATCTCGACCAGCGGACCGTGCACGTGGGACAGGGTCGCGCCGTACTCCCGTACGCGGGGGAGCCAGTGCTCGGCTGAGAACTGGGTGTCGATGATGACTTTGCCGCCGGTCATCATCGAGCCGTAGATGGCCATGTACTTGCCGGCGACGTGGAACAGCGGGATGAAGCAGTAGTGCGCGTCGTCCTCGGTCATCTGCGCGCCCTCGACCCCGAGCCGGGCGAAGAGCGTGATCTGCCCGTGCGGCATCATGACGCCCTTGGCCGGGCCCGTCGTCCCCGACGTGTAGACCACCGACGCCAGGTCGTGCGGGCCGACCGTGCGGTCCGGCGCGGTGTCGGTCGAGCCCAGCAGGTCGGAGTACGCGAGCAGTCGGATGCCGGGCAGTTCCGGCCGGTCCGCGGCGGAGCCGTACACCACGAGCGTCTGCAGGTAGGTCAGGGATTCCCTGATCTCGGCGATCCGCGGGAGGAACTTCTCGTCGACGAACATCGTCCGCGCCCGGGAGTTCTGCAGGGCGTGCTCGAGCGAGTGCCCCCGGTACGCGGTGTTGATGGCGACGTCGACGGCCCCGGCCAGCAGGATCCCCAGCCAGGTGTACAGCGGGTCCGCCGCGTTGTCCGCCATGATGACCACGCACTCGCCCTTGTCGACCCCGAGCGTGACCAGCCCGTTGCCGACCGAGCAGGCGCGCTCGTACGTCTCGCGGTAGGTGACAGGCGATCCCCCGACCGTCTGGAAGAACGTGCTGTCGGGCGACTCCGCGACCCGCGCGCGCAGCACGTCTGGAAGCACCCCGTCGGCCAGTAATGACACTTGTCTTTCTCCGATCCTGCGAAGGGTACGGTGCGGGATGGTCAGATCCCGATGACCGACATGTCGGCGTAGCGGTCGCCCGCGACCGCATCCGGGGGGACGCTGTCGTTGAGGCGCTGCAACTGCTCCGCCGACAGAACGATGTCGGCCGCGCCGACGTTCTGCTCGAGGTACTTGCGGCGCTTGGTGCCCGGGATCGGCACGATGTCGTCGCCCTGCGCCAGGACCCACGCGAGCGCCAGTTGGCCGGGGGTGCAGTCCAGGTCGTTCGCGATCTCCTTGATGCGCTCGACGAGTTCCAGGTTGCGGTCGAACGCCTCGCCCTGGAACCGCGGCGACGTCCGGCGCCAGTCGTCGGCGGCCAGCTCGTTGGTGTTGTTGATGGTGCCGGTGAGGAAGCCCCGGCCGAGCGGGCTGTACGCGACGAAGCCGATGCCCAGTTCCCGGCAGGTCGGCAGGACGCTCTCCTCGACGTCGCGGCTCCACAGCGAGTACTCGCTCTGGACGGCGGTGATCGGGTGTACGGCGTGGGCCCGGCGGATCGTCTCGGCGCTGGCCTCCGACAGCCCCAGGTACCGGACCTTGCCGGCCTGGACGAGCTCCGCCATCGCGCCGACCGTCTCCTCGATCGGCGTGTCCGGGTCGACCCGGTGCTGCCAGTAGAGATCGATGTGGTCGGTGCCCAGGCGCTGCAGCGACAGGTCGCAGCTCTGACGGACGTAGTCCGGCTTGCCGTTGATGCCCAGTTGCTCGCCGGTCGAGGCGCGCACGAACCCGAACTTCGTCGAGTACACGATGCGGTCGCGGACATCGCGCAGCGCGTGGCCGATGAGCGCCTCGTTCGCGAAGGGGCCGTACACGTCGGCCGTGTCGAAGAAGGTGACCCCCAGTTCCACCGCGCGGTGGAGGGTTGCGATGGATTCCGTGTCGTCGAGGGCGCCGTAGTTGCCTGACATGCTCATGCATCCCAGACCCGGCGCCGATACCTGCAAGCCTTGACCAAGAACTCGGGTCTTCATCATCTCTCCGTTCGGGCGGGCGCCCACTGAAGGTTCCGTCACCACCATGTCGACAACAGTCACGGCGGCGGCTGCCACCGTCGCCGCGAAGCGCCGTATCACCCGATTGGGTAGACCTGTTCCAGGTCCCGGACCTGCATCCGCTCGATGAAGCGCTTCGGCTCGTCGCCGATAACGCGCGCGCGCTCCTCGGAGTTGCGGTACCGCGTCTCCTGCTCCTCGATGGTGCCGTCCCCGGCGAAGCCGCGGACCCACACGAACTGTGAGGTCTCGGTGTCCACCCAGGCGGCCAGGACCGGGAGGTCGAACTTGGCGTGCATCGGGACGACCTTGTCACGGAACAGCGTCAGCCACTGCTCCATGAGGTCGGGCTTGATGTCGTAGATCCGAAGCTGAGCAAGCAACTGGAGTCCATTTCCGCCACGGAACCGTGGCTGGAGTCGAAGCAAACCTGACTCTTGTCTTCTTCAAAATGTGCATCTACTCTGCGTATGTCGCGCAGCCAACATAATCTTCAACCTGACACTCGGTCAAGAAGTCGAACCTGGCAGGAGGTGAGCGTGGAACACGCCGGCGGCTCAGACTCGCGGGATGTCTTCGACGTGGTCGCGATCGGAGAGACGATGGCGGCCTTCGTCCAGGATGGAGCCGCCGCCGACCGCTACCGGGTCACCGCGATCGGCGCCGAGTCGAACGTCGCGGTCGGGGTGGCTCAGCTGGGTTGCCGCGCGCGCTGGGTGTCCCGCCTCGGCGAGGACGAGCTCGGCCGGTACGTCCACGACTCCATCGCCAGTCACGGCGTCGACGTCCGGGTCGAATGGGATTCCAGTCGCCCGACCGGAGTCAGCGTCAAGGAGGTGCGCCCCGGCCGGACGCGCGTGCGCTACTACCGCAGCCAGAGCGCCGCCCGACAGCTCAATCGGGCGCAGGTGGCCAGCTTCGGAACCGCGCGATGGCTGCATGTCACCGGCATCACGCCGGCTCTGTCGTCCGAGGCGGCCGACGTCATCACGATGCTCGTGGAGCGCCGTGCCGGTCACACCGGCAAGGTGAGCTTCGACGTCAACTACCGGCCGGTCCTGTGGCCGGACGTCGCCACGGCGTCACGGGTGCTCATCCCGCTCGCCCGGCAGGCGGACGTCGTCTTCATCGGCTACGACGAGGCCGAGAGCCTGCTCGGCAGCTGCGACGAGGCGGAGATCGCCCGCCACCTGCTGACCCGGGACGACCAGGAGCTCGTCATCAAGCGCGGTGAGGGCGCAGCCAGCGTGGTGACCACCGCGGGCAGCGTGTCCGAGCCCGCCATTCCGACCACGATCGTGGATCTGACGGGAGCCGGCGACGCCTTCGCGGCCGGCTACCTGACCGGCGCCTGCTGGGGCTGGGACGCCAGTCAGCGCCTTCGTCTTGGGCACTTCCTCGCATCCCGCGTCGTCGGCGTGCCGCGCGATCTGGGGCCTGCTGTGGATAAAGCGGAGCTCGCCCGCATATCCTCGGCTATTGCCGCCCCTTCCCAGCTTAGGAATGATGCGTTATGAGCCAGACCCTTGACCGCGCGCTCAAGATTTTGGATTACGTCGGAGAAAAGCCGCGACGCATCGGTGAGATCGCCACGTTTTTGGACGTTCACCACTCCACCGCACTTCGACTTCTCCACACGCTGCGTAATCACGGATTCGTTCACGAGATGCCGGACCATCGGTACCGGCTCGGTGCCGCGACTTTCCGGCTGGGCTTCCAAGCCCTCGACGCCATCGACATCCGGTCGGTCGCCAGGCCGTTCATGGAGAAACTCCACGAGCAGACGGGCGAGACCGTTCACCTCGGAACGCTCGAAGACAATGAGGTGGTCTACGTCGAGAAGGTGGAGGCGACCCGCCCGTTGCGTCTGCACTCGCGGATCGGCGCTATCGCGACCGTGCACTGCACCGGCGTTTCCAAAGCGATTCTCGCGTTCCTTCCCGAAGCCAAGCGCGGCACCATTCTCGACGGGCGTGACCTGGCCCGGTTCACCGACAACACGCACACCACCATCGCGGCGCTGGAGAGTGATCTGGCCGAGTGCCGGGAGCGCGGGTTCGCACTGGACGCCGAGGAGCACGAGCCCGGCATCCACTGCGTCGGGGCGCCCATCCTTTCCGGCTCCGGGGACGTGGCCGGTGCGATCAGCGTCACCGCGCCCCTCAGTCGGGTCGACCGCGGCGCGCTCCTCGAATTCGTACCGGCCCTCCTGGCCGCGACGCAAGAGACCTCTAAACAGTTGGGCTGGAGGGCGCAATGAGATTTCGAACCATCGCCATTCTCCGTGCTTATGAGCCACAGCGGGCCGCCGATCTGGCCGACCAGTGCTGGGCGATAGGCATGGATCTGGTGGAGGTTCCCGTTCAGGGGAGCCCGGGCTGGGCGGCCCTGGAGGCTGTCGCCGAACGCGCGCAAGGTCGTGCGTTCGGCGCCGGCACGGTCCTCTCGGCGGACGACGCACGTCGCGCCGCCGGGATGGGTGCCTCGGTGATCATCAGTCCGGACATCGACGCGGACGTCGTCGAGGCCGCGCTGAACGTGAATGCCGTACCACTTCCGGGGGTCATGACCCCCACCGACGTCGGACAGGCTGCCCGGCTCGGGTTGGACACCTGCAAGTTGTTCCCGGCTTCGGTGGTCGGACCGGCCTGGCTGGGAGCTATCAAAGGGCCGTTCCCGGCCATGAATTTCATTGCTGTCGGCGGCGTCGATCTGGGCAACGCCGCAGGTTTCATCAAATCAGGGGCCACCGGTGTGGCATTGGGAAGCAGTATCGAGACGTTACTGTCACTCGATGACCCGGCCGCTTTCATAGCAGAACTCCACGACCTCGTGGAATAGCCCTGCTGGCGATTGTCAGCGGCTTCTCTTCCAAGTATTTCCTCTTGGCTCACGGCTGGCTGTTATCCCGCCTCCGATAGCGGTTTAACTTCGGTTCCCGCCGGCGTAAAGGAAATCCGTGCGAAGGATTGCCAGGACACAGTCCATGTCCTAACGTCCTCACGTCATTACAACCTGGCGATATGTCGGGACCGTTACGCGCACGTCAATTTTCGCAAAAACAAGCAGTCGTATGACGAACCGTAGGGAGGCGGAGTGCCGACGATCGAGACCAGTTCCACGAGCGTCCCCCTCCAGAGCCGAGTGCCGCTGGTGCGGCTCGAGGGCATCACCAAGAGCTTCGGTGGGGTCCAGGCCCTGCGGGGTGTGAGTTTCGACCTGTTGCCCGGCGAGGTGCACGCGCTTCTGGGCGAGAACGGCGCGGGGAAGTCGACTCTGATCAAGATCCTTTCCGGCGTCAACACCCGCGACGGCGGCGTGCTCGAGGTCGCGGGGGAGGAGACCACGTTCCGGTCGCCGGCGGAGTCGCGCAATGCCGGCCTAGCGGTCGTCTACCAGGAGCTGAGCCTGGTGCCGTCCATGTCGGTAGCGGCGAACCTCCTGCTCGGCCGGGAGCCGCAGAACCGGCTCGGGCTCGTCAAGCGACGCCAGTTGATGCGTGAGGTCGAGGCGTTCCTCGAGACGTACAACATGCCGCTGAACCCGAAAGCGATCGTCGGTGACCTGCCGTTCGCGTACCGGCAGATGACCGAGATCTGCAAGGCGCTGATGGGCAACGTGCGCATCCTCGTACTGGACGAGCCCACGTCGGCGCTCACCGGGGGCGAGGAGGAGGTGCTGTTCGACGCCGTCAAGCGGGTGACCGAACGCGGCGTGGGCGTCATCTACGTCACGCACCGCCTGAGCGAGGTGTTCCGCCTGTCCCAGCGGGTGACGGTGCTTCGGGACGGCTCGAATGTCGCCACCTTCGCCACCAGCGAGACCACGATGAAGTCGCTTGTCGCGGCGATCGTCGGACCCGGACACGAAGGGTTGCGCAGCGCGACCGAAGCGGTCGCCTCCGACGCCGTTGCGGCGGACGCCGCCGCCACGGCCGCACCGCAGGTCGAGCCGTTCCTGAAGATGTCCAATGTAGTCAATGACCGATTGCGCGGTGTCGACCTGGCGGTGCGGCCGCGCGAGATCCACGGCCTCGCCGGGGTGGTGGGCAGCGGGCGGACGGAGATCCTGCAGACGGTCTTCGGGCTGCGCAAGGTCGCCAGCGGCGAGCTCCAGATCGACGGCCAGGCGCGGAAGGTCCGCAACCCGATCGACGCGATCCGGCTCGGTGTCGCACTGGCGCCCGAGGACCGCCACGAACAGGGGCTCGTGCTGTCGCACACCATCGAGCGGAACATGGCCCTGCCGCGGATCGGTCAGCTGTCCCGGTTCGGCTGGTTCCGCCGGGGCGCGTCGGTCCAACGGTCGCACGAGGCCATCAAGGAGCTCGCGGTCAAGGCGCCGGGGCCGTCCACGGTCGTCGGCAACCTGTCCGGCGGAAACCAGCAGAAGGTCGTGTTCGGCAAGTGGCGTGACCCCACGCCCAAGCTCCTCCTCCTCGACGAGCCGACCGTCGGCGTCGACGTCGGCGCCCGCGAGGAGATCTACGGCGTCATACGTAGGGCGGCGCAGGGCAGCACCGCCGTGCTGGTGGCCTCATCCGACCTCGTCGAGCTGCTCCTGCTCTGCCACCGCATCTCGATCGTCGTCGACGGCCGGATCGTGAAGACGGTCAGTCGGGCCGAACTCGGTAACGAGGAAGACCTGCACCACTTGATCCAGGAGTCCCAGTCTCTCGCACAGGAGTCGCAGTCATGAGCCAGACCGTCACGGCCCCCGCGGTGAAGGAGTCGCCGTCCTCTCCAGGTCCCAAGCTCGCGAAAGCACTGCTGGCCGGCGATAGGCCGTACATGCTGTACTTCGCTTTCGCCGTGCTGGTCGTGGCGTTCAGCGTCATGTCCCCGGTGTTCTTCTCCACGGCGAACTTCCTGAACATCGGCCGTCAGACGGCGCTTGTGTCGATCATCGCCGTCGGCGCGACGTTCGTCATCATCTCCGGCGAGATCGACCTCTCGGTCGCGTCGACCCTCGCCGTGTCCGGCATGTCAGCGGCGCTGGCGATGCAGCACCTCCAGAACAGCTGGTACGTCGGCCTCCTCGCGGCGCTCGCCACGGGAGCCGTGGTCGGCCTCATCAACGGCGTGCTGACCGCCCGCCTGGCGATCCCGTCCTTCCTGGTCACCCTCGGCACCCTGGGTATGGCCCGCGGGGTGGCGCTCCTGGTGACCGACACCAAACCGGTCATCATCAACAACGACACCTACTTCGCCATCTTCGGTGAGGGCCTGATCGCCGGGATCCCCGTGCCGATCGTGTGGACCGTCCTGGTGATGATCCTCGGTGCGCTGCTGCTGCACTTCAGCGGCTTCGGCCGGCGCATCTACGCCACCGGCGGCAACGCGACCGCGGCCCGCTACTCCGGCATCAACACCAAGCGCGTCAAGACGACGGCGCTCGTCCTCACGGGCACCCTCGCCGGTCTCGCCGCTGTCATCTTCACCGCGCGGGCACACGCGGCGCGCCCCGACGTCGTCGCGGGCATGGAGCTCGACGTCATCGCCGCGGTCATTCTCGGTGGCACGAGCCTGTTCGGCGGCCGAGGCGCCATCGTCGGCACCCTGCTGGGCAGCCTCATCATCGGCGTACTCAACAACGGCCTGGTCCTGCTCGGGGTCAGCTCGTCGCTTCAGCTGGTGATCAAGGGCGCCATCATCATCGCCGCGGTCGCCTTCAGTAAGAAGTAACAGCGGCATCCGCCGGTAACCAGTTCCCCGGCCGCCATCATGCGGCCCATCACCTCGCGCCCGCCGCCTACGAGGCGGCCGAGCCGAGACGCTGCACAACCCGCAACGGGCCAACGAGCCCATGGGAATGGTCAATCAGATCGGTCAGCTCATACGTAAAAGCTCGGAGTGTCCTATGAGGTCAACCAGAAAGTCCCGGGGGCTGTTATTGGCGGCCACCGCCCTGTGCCTGGCGGCTACGGCCGCCTGCTCGGCGGGCACCAGCAGCGGAAGCGGCGGTGACTCCGCATCGGCGGTCAAGCTCGACCCGGCCAAGGTCGGGCCCACGTCGGTCATCGGCCAGGGCCCGAACGGCGAGCCGGCCGCGTCGCCGGACCAGCTAAAGATCAGTGACGAGGACGCGGCGAAGCTCAAGGCGGGCAAGTACAAGGTCGGCCTGGTGATGCACACCCTCAACCTGGACTTCTCGAAGCTGCAGATCCAGGGCATGAAGGACACCTTCGACAAGTACGGCGTGGAGATCATCGGTACCACCGACGCGTCGTACAAGGTGGACCAGCAGACGGCCGACCTGGAGAACATGATCCAGCGCAAGCCGAACGGCATCATCAGCCTGCCGGTCGACAACACGGCGATGGCGCCCGCGTTCAAGAAGGTTTCCCAGGCCGGCATCAAGCTGGTACTGATCGACAACCTCCCCACGGGCTTCAAGCACCCCGCCGACTACTCCGCCGTGGTCTCCGCTGACAGCCAGGGCAACGGCCAGATCGCGGCCGAGGTGCTCGCGGCGCGGATCCCCAAGGACGGCACCATCGGCATCGTCGGTTTCGGTATCGACTTCTTCGTCACCAACGAGCGCGTCAAGGGCGTCAAGGACTGGCTGGCGAAGAACCGCTCGGACATCAAGATCAAGCAGGCGAACTTCACCGACCAGTCCAAGGTCAGCCAGACCGCCGGTGACTTCCTGACGGCCAACCCCGACGTCAAGGGCGTGTTCGTGGTCTGGGACGCCCCGGCGATGGACACCCTGTCGGCGATGCGCGCGCAGGGCATCACCGTCCCGGTCACCACGATCGACCTCGGCCTGCAGGCCGCGCTCGAGATCGCCAAGGGCGGCCCGCTCAAGGGCCTGGGCGCCCAGCGCCCGTACGACCAGGGTGTCGCCGAGGCGATGGCGCTGCTGAACGCGTTCCTCGGCAAGGAGCCACCGGCGTGGGTCGGCGTCCAGTCGCTGCCCGTCATCCAGTCGAACGTCCTCGAGTCGTACAAGACCGTGTTCCACGCAGACCCGCCGGCTGACCTCGTCGCGGCGTGCAAGTCCGCCGGCTCCGCCTGCGGCTGATGCGGTAACCCGGTCCGGGTGCGAATCGCGCTGTCGCCAGGCGATTCGCACCCGGACCGGGACAATCGCCCACCTGAAGAAACTGGAAGGACCACTGAATGAGTGACGAACTGCGCCCCGGCGTGTCGGCCACGATCGAGCGCGTCGTGGACGAGAGCCTGTGCACCACGCGGGGCGAGTACGACATCTTCTCCACCCCGAACCTCGTGCTGTTGCTCGAGGCGGCCGCCATCGCCGCCATCGCGCCGCACCTGGGCGAGGGCCAGGCGTGCGTCGGCAGCCAGGTGAACATCGCGCACTCGGCGCCCACCCTTCGTGGTCAGACGGTGTGGGCGACGGCCACGGTGACCGAGGTGGACCGCCGCCGGGTCGAATTCGACATCGAGGTCCGCGACGAGGTGGACACCATCGCCACCGGTACCCACCAGCGCTTCATCATCAACCTGGACAAGTTCGCGGCGAACCTCGCGGCAAAGGCCGAGAAGGTCGAGAACGCCTAGTTCCCGGGCCGCGCTTCGCGGCCCGGACAACCATTGCCCGTGGTGATGGCGGGCGCGGCGGTGCCGCGTCCGCTCTCGCGGCATTCACACGCACGACCGCCCGATCCGGACGGCCCGAAGGGCCGGCGACAGGTGCGGCGGGTGCTAAGGGGGAGCGACATTGTCCGTGGTACAGATCGGCGCGGTCGTCATTTGCCTTGCTGTCACGGCGGTTGCGGTGGCGCTGTTCGGCAAGGTCGTCACGTACTTCGTCAGCGTCTTCAAGCTGGGGCAGCCCGACCGCGCCCGGACCGACCGGCCCGCCGCGCGCGCCGCGACGCTCGTACGCGAATTCCTCGGGCACACCCGGATGTCGCGGCTGCCGGTGGTGGCCGCGGCGCACTGGTTTGTGATGGTGTCCTTCGGGCTGCTGTTCTTCACTCTGCTCACGGCGTACGGGCAGCTGTTCGATCCGTCCTTCGCGCTGCCGCTCATCGGCCACTTCGTGCTGTACGAGTGGCTGGCCGAGCTCATCTCGTGGGCGTCCTTCGTCGGCATCCTCGCGCTGATCGCGATCCGGCAGCGCAACCACCCGCGCGGCCTGCGGCGCAAGAGCCGCTTCTTCGGCTCGACGTTCTGGCAGGCCTACTACGTCGAGGCGACGATCCTCGGCGTCGTGGTCTGCGTCCTGACGCTGCGCGGACTGGAGTACGCGCTCGGCCGGGCGCACGGCGAGGAGTCCGCGTCGGCGCTGCACTTCCCGCTCACGGCGTTCATCGGCAAGGCCTTCTCCGGAGTGGCGGCCGGTAGCCTGGAGACCGCGATCGTCGTCGTCGCCGCGATCAAGATTCTCATCTCGATGGCCTGGATGATCACGATCTCGCTCCAGCCGACGATGGGCGTGGCCTGGCACCGGTTCCTGGCGTTCTTCAACATCTTCTTCAAGCGCCACGCCAACGGTCGCACCTCGCTCGGCGCGCTCCAGCCGATCCAGGTCGGTGGCAAGCCCGTCGACTTCGAGAACATCGAGGAGCTCGACGAGGACGCCGCCCTGGGCGTCGGCAAGGTCGAGGACTTCACGTGGAAGGGCCTGCTCGACTTCACCACCTGTACCGAGTGCGGTCGCTGCCAGAGCCAGTGCCCGGCGTGGAACACCGAGAAGCCGCTCTCGCCCAAGATGCTCGTCAAGACGTTGCGCGACCACGCACACGCCAAGGCGCCGTACCTGCTCACGCCGGACGCCGAGCGCAAGAACCTACCCGAGACGACGACGGCGCTGGCCGAGGTCGTGCTCATCGGCAACACCAGCTACGACATCAACAACCCGCTGTCGGCGTACAACCCGCACGGCCCCGACGCCGTGATCGACCAGGACGTGCTCTGGTCCTGCACCACCTGTGGCGCCTGCGTGGAGCAGTGCCCGGTCGACATCGAGCACGTCGACACCATTGTGGACATGCGCCGGTACCAGGTGCTCATCGAGTCGTCGTTCCCCGCCGGGCTCGGCGTGCTGTTCAAGAACCTGGAGAACAAGCAGAACCCGTGGGGGATGCCCGCGCAGTCGCGTCTGGACTGGGCCAAGGACCTGCCGTTCGAGGTGAAGGTCGCGGGCCGCGACATCGAGGACCTCGCGGGCGTCGACTACCTGTTCTGGGTCGGCTGCGCCGGCGCCTACGAGGACCGGGCGAAGAAGACCACCCAGGCGGTGGCCGAACTTCTGCACACCGCGGGCGTTTCCTTCGCGGTACTGGGCGAGGGGGAGACCTGCACCGGTGACCCGGCCCGCCGCGCCGGTAACGAGTTCCTGTTCCAGATGCTGGCTCAGGCCAACGTCGAGGTGCTCAACGAGGCCGGCGCGAAGAAGATCGTGGTCACCTGCGCGCACTGCTTCAACACCATCAAGAACGAGTACCCGCAGCTCGGCGGCTCCTACGAGGTCGTACACCACACCGAACTGCTCAACCAGCTGGTACGGGACAAGAGGTTGGTCCCGGTTTCCCGTCCGGAGGACGGCGTGCTGGCCGGGTCGGTGACATACCACGACCCGTGCTACCTCGGCCGGCACAACGGCGTCTACTCGCCGCCGCGTGAGCTCATCGGTGCGCTGCCCGGTGTCCAACTGCGCGAGATGCCTCGCAACCAGGAGAAGTCGTTCTGCTGCGGCGCCGGCGGGGCTCGCATGTGGATGGAGGAGAAGCTCGGTACCCGGATCAACGCCAACCGTACCGAGGAGGCGGTCGCGACCGGCGCCGATCGGATCGCGGTGGGCTGCCCGTTCTGCCGCGTCATGATCTCTGATGGGCTCGCCGGCAAGCAGGCCGACGGCACCGCGCCCAAGGAGATCGAGGTCGTCGACGTGGCCCAGGTGCTGCTCGCGTCCGTCCGTAGCGGCGGCGAGGCCGGCGCGGCGGCTCCCGGCTCGCCCTGAGCCGGACGGTTTTGCCGGAGCCTCGTCCGCTCAGCGCGCGGACGGGGCCCCGGCCAGCAGCGTGCGGATCCGGTCCACGAGGTCGTCGCGGAGGTACGGCTTGAGGAGGTAGCCGTCGGCGCCCACCGTGTGCCCCAGCACCTTGAGGTCGGCGGCTGTCGCGTACGCGCTGAGAATCAGTACCGGCACGTCGGCCGTCGATCGGTCTTGACGAAGGCGTACACAGACGTCGAAACCGGTCATTTTCGGCATGCGTACGTCGAGGACGATGACATCGGGGCGTGCCGCTTGCGCGGCTTTCAGGCCGGACGGGCCGTCGTCGGCGGTGAGAACGGTGTACCCCTCGGCGGAGAGCTGCGCCGTGACGAGTTCACGGACGTCCGGGTCGTCGTCGATGATGAGGACGGTGGGCGCGGCGGATCGCCCGGGATGCCGCTGCCGGGTACCGGCGGGCAGGGGTGGCAGGCCGCGAAAGTGCTCGCGGTAGTGCTCAAGGAGCGAAACCGGCATAGTGGACCTCCGGCGTGCGGGTCGGTGCAGGGTGCACCGATTGCAGATCCTTGACGCCGGGGGTGGTGGCTCCGGTCCCAGTGTGGTGCAGGACGGGAGCACACTCCTCGGTACGACCCGCGCCGAGGGCGGAAGCTAGAGTCGGTGCGATGGACGCCGCCGCGTGGGACCAGCGCTACGCCGCCAGTGACCTGGTGTGGAGCGCCGAGCCGAACCGGTTCGTCGCCGCCGAGCTTGCCGACCTGCCGCCGGGGCGGGCTCTCGACCTGGGCGCCGGGGAGGGCCGCAACGCGATCTGGCTGGCCACCAGCGGCTGGCGGGTCACCGCCGTCGACTTCTCTGCCGTCGCGATCGACAAGGGCCGCCGGCTCGCCGAGGCCCGGGAAGTCGAGGTGGAGTGGGTCGTCGCTGACGTGACCGAGTACCGACCGCCGGCGGGCGGGTTCGACCTGGTGCTCATTGCGTACCTGCACCTGGCGCCCGCCGACCTGGCCACGGTGCTGCGCCGGGCGGCAGACGCGCTCGCGCCGGCCGGTACCTTGCTGGTCGTCGGGCACGACGTCACGAACATCGCCGACGGCGTCGGCGGTCCGCAGGACCCCGAGTTGCTGTACACACCGCAGGGCATCACCGAGTGCCTCGACGGGCTGCGCCTTGCCCACGCGGACCGCGTTCGCCGTCCGGTCGCCGGTCAGGCCGACGGGCGCGCGGCGATCGACACCGTCGTGCGGGCGCAGCGGCCGAGCCGCGGTTAGCCGGCGGGGCCGTCGAGGACCACGACCGCGGTCCCCGGCACGAGTTCCTGCAGCAGCAACTGCTGGCCCGACTTCGTCAGGCGGATGCACCCGTCGCTGTCGTCCTTGCCGAGCGTCCGGTCGTTGTGCCAGGTGTGTATGCCGATATGGGCGCCGCGCAGGCCGGCCGGGACGGCATTCACGTCGTCCGGCACGGCGCCCAGGGCGAACACGTCGGTGTTGGCGTACACCGCCCCCGGCAGCGACGAGCGCCCGAGGATGAACGTCCGGCCGAGCGGGGTCGGCGTCTGCCGGACACCAAGGGTCACCGGCCAGGACCGGAAGAGGGCGCCGTCGCGGAACCAGCGCATCTCGTGGGTGCTGCGGTAGACCACGAGCTGGTCGCGCAGCGGCACGGTCGTGAAGCCGTCGCCGGGCGGTAGCCACGCGATCGTCCGGTTCGCCGAGGGGAGCATTACGGCGGTCCAACCCGACTTGCGCGCCACCACGGGCATCGTCACCTCGACGCCGCTGATGGTCGGCGCGAGAAACGCGCGGGGCTGCCCGCCGGGCGCGTCGTACGCGGCGAGCTTACGGGTCGGATGCAGGCCTTCGGCGAGGTGGGCGGTCGACAGGGCGTCCGGATCCGACGGGAACCCGGCGGGCGCCGGACCGTAGGTGACGACGGGCAGGTCAGCGGGGGCCGCGGCAGCCGAGGGGATCACCTCGGCCGACGGCGCCGCGAGCGACGGCTGCGGAGCAGGGGGTTGCGCTGAAACCCACCGCGCCGGTCGGTGCGCGCACCCGGTGCTGGCGATCAGCGCCACCACGGCCAGGCAGGTGGACCGTCGCAGTGACCCGGTGGAAGGACGTTGGTAGGAGAACCGCACCACGGAAGATTAACCGCCGTGAAGCGGCGATGCACAGGTGTGTATCGCTCGATGGCCGCTCGTCGGCGCCTGGAGCCCGGTCTCCACGGCTTCGCGGAGGTGCGATGACTCCGAGCCCTCGTACGAACGCACAGAATCCCGGCGATCATCGTTGCTTTGGTCGCATTGAGATCGCAGTTGGTCCCGTAGAACCTCACGTAGACGAAGAGAATTCCCCAGGGAGTGTCGATGGCGCGGGCTGAACTACCTTCACGTGCACAGGTGGTCATCGTTGGCGGCGGGGTGGTGGGCGCGAGCGTGGCCTACCACCTGACCAAGCGGGGATGGACCGATGTCGTCCTGCTGGAACGCAACGTGCTGACGTCCGGGACGACCTGGCACGCGGCCGGGCTGGTGACGCAGGCCCGCGCGACCGACGGGACCCGGAAGATCGTTCAGCGCAGCCTCGAGGTGTTCCGGAACCTGGAGGCCGACACCGGTTTCTCCACGGGCTTCGTCCAGACCGGAACCCTGAACCTCGCGATGAGTCAGGACCGCTGGGACGAGCTCAGGCACCAGGCCACCTCGGTGCGGTCGAGCGGCGTGGAGGCCCACCTGCTGAACGTGGACCAGACGCTCGAGAAGTACCCGTTGCTGAATCCGGACGGCATCCTGGGCAGCCTCTACTTCCCGTACGACGGCCGGGGGAGCGCGACCGACACGACGACCTCGCTGGCCCGCGGCGCGGCGCAGCGCGGCGCGAAGATCTTCGAAAACGTCGTGGTCGAGGACGTGCTGACCCGGCAGGGACGGGTCGTCGGCGTGTCGACGTCGCTGGGCGACATCGAAGCCGAGTACGTCGTGAACGCCACCGGAATGTGGGGGCGCGAGTTCGGCGCCAGGGCCGGGGTCGACGTCCCCCTGCAGGCGCTCGCGCACTACTACATCGTCACCGAGGCGATCCCCGGCCTCACCCGCAACCTGCCCACCGTCAAGAGCGGCGACGACTACGCGTACGTCAAGGACGAAGCGGGCGCCATCATGGTGGGCTTCTTCGAACCGGGCAGCTACGCCTGGTCGTCCCGCGGAATTCCGGAGAACTCGGGCTTCACCCAGCTACCGGAGGACTGGGACCACCTCTGGCCGTTCTACGAGAAGATGACCTCGCGTATCCCGATCCTGGCCGACGCCGGTATCAAGCTGCACTTCTGCGGCCCCGAGAGCTTCACCCCGGACGGTCTCTACCACCTCGGCGAGGCGCCCTACCTGCGCAACTACTTCGTGGCGGCGGGTTTCAACTCGGTCGGCTTCCTGTCCGGCCCCGGCGCCGGATCAGTGCTCGCTGACATGATCGTCGACGGCCGGTCCCCGATCGACCTCCCGGAACTCGACCCCGCCCGCGTGCAGGATCACGAGACGAACCGGCGCTTCCTCGAGCAGCGCGTCGTCGAGACCCTCGATGTCTCGTACGAGGTCCACTGGCCGTTCCAGCAGCGGACGTCAGCGCGCCCGCTGCGCAGAAGCCCCCTGTACGACCGGACGGCCGCGGCCGGCGCCGTCTTCGGCGAGCTTCTCGGCTGGGAACGCGCCAACTGGTACGCCCCGGAAGGCGTCGACAAGGAGTACCGGTACTCGTTCGGCCGCCAGAACTGGTTCGAGCACTCGGCGGCCGAGCACCGGGCCGTCCGGGAGGAAGTCGGCCTGTTCGACACCTCGTCGTTCGGGAAGCTGCTGGTCCAGGGGCGGGATGCGGTCACGGTCCTGCAGCGGCTGAGCGCCAACGACGTCGACGTCGAACCCGGCCGGATCGTCTACACCCAGTGGCTCAACGAGCACGGCGGCATCGAGGCCGACGTGACGATCACCCGGTGGGACGAGACCCGCTTCCTCGTGCTGTCCGGCCCGGCGACCGTCAACCGTGACCTGGCGTGGATCCACCGTCACATCGGCCCCGATGACTTCGCCACCGTCACGGACATCACCGGCTCGCTGGCGATGCTCTCCGTGATGGGCCCCGACTCGCGGCGGCTCCTCCAGCCGCTGACCGACGCGGACCTGTCCAACGAGGCGTTCCCGTTCGGGCGCTCGAAGCGGATCGACCTCGGCCTCGGGTACGCGCGGGCGACCCGCATCACGTACGTGGGGGAGCTGGGCTGGGAACTGCTGATCCCGATCGACATCGCCGTGCACGTCTACGACACGATCGTCGAGGCCGGCGCGGCAGTGAACCTTCGGCACGCCGGCTACCACGCCCTCAACTCGCTCCGCCTGGAGAAGGCCTACCGCAGCTGGGGGCATGACATCTCGGCGGGGGACACCCCGCTGGAGGCGGGGCTCGGATTCGCCGTCAAGTGGGACAAGCCGGGCGGCTTCATCGGCAGGGAGGCGCTGCAGCGGCAACGGGAGGCCGGCGTCAAGCGGCGGCTCGTCCAGTTCCTCCTTGGCGACCCCGACGCGATACTGTTCCACGACGAGCCGATCTCCAAAGCGGGGGTGCAGGTCGGGCGGGTCGTCTCCGCTCAGTACGGTCACACCCTGGGTGGATCCGTCGCCCTCGGGTGGATCGAGGCGCCGTCGCGCGATCACGAGAGCGGTTGGTACGAGGCCGGCGACTTCGAGATCGAGGTGGCCGACGAGCGTATCCCCGCGAAGGCGTCGCTCCGCCCGCTGTACGACCCCAAGTCCGAAAGGCCCAGAAGTTGATCCCCGCGCCCAACACCGAGTTCGTCCTCACCCTGTCCTGCGCCGACCGGCGCGGCATCGTGGCGGCCGTGGCCGCGTTCCTGTCCGATCAGGGCTGCACGATCCGCGACAGCCAGCAGTTCGGGGACGAAGACACCGGACGGTTCTTCCTGCGGGTCCACTTCATAAGCGAGGTCGGGCCGATCGACGTGGAACGCATCCGGAAGCTGTTCGAAGCCACGAGCGACGAGTTCGCCATGAACTGGGCGATCAACGACGTCTCAGTCCGTAACCGGCTGCTCGTGATGGTCTCCAAGCAGGGTCACTGCCTCAACGACTTGCTGTACCGCGTTCGTACCGGCGCGCTCGCAGCGGAGATCCCGGTCGTCGTCTCCAACCACGAGGACCTCCGGTCCCTCGTCGAGTGGCACGGCATCCCGTTCCACCACGTGCCGGTCACGGCCGAGACGAAGCCGGCGGCGGAGGACAGGCTGCGGGCGCTCATCGAGGAGTACTCGATCGACACGGTGGTGCTCGCCCGGTACATGCAGATCCTGTCCGACTCCCTTTGCCGGGACCTGGCGGGCAAGGCGATCAACATCCACCACAGCCTGCTGCCGAGCTTCAAGGGTGCGCGCCCGTACTTCCAGGCGCACACCCGGGGCGTCAAGGTGGTGGGGGCGACCGCGCACTACGTGACCGCCGACCTCGACGAGGGGCCGATCATCGAGCAGGACTTCACGAGGGTGTCGCACAAGCACAGCGCGCAGAACCTGACCGCGCTGGGGCGCGACCTCGAAGCGGTCGCCCTGGCGCGGGCGGTGACCGCCCACGTGGAGCACCGGGTGCTGCTGAACGGGACGAAGACGGTCGTCTTCGACTGAATCAATAGTGTTTGGAATCGTCCCGTACGTGGTAACGCATGATCCATGGGTGTGCGTACCTGGATCGAGGGCTGGCCGGTCTACCGGCAGCTGACCGGCACCGACCCGCTCGGCCGTGGGGCGGCCGCCCAGTCGCCCCGCTCCAAGGGGCTCACCGCGCGGACCGAGACGGCCGACTCGATGGCCAGGTCGGTCTGCCCGTACTGTGCGGTCGGCTGCGGCCAGCGGGTCTACGTCTCCGATGGCCAGGTCACCCAGATCGAGGGCGACCCGGACTCGCCGATCTCGCGCGGCCGGCTGTGCCCCAAGGGCTCGGCGAGCAAGAGCCTGGTGACCAGCCCGCTGCGGCAGACGAAGGTGCGGTACCGCCGTCCTTACTCGACCGAGTGGGAGGATCTCGACCTCGACACGGCGATGGACATGATCGCCGACCGGGTCATCGCGGCCCGGGCGGCGTCGTGGGAGGACGCCGACGACGAGGGCCGGCCGCTCAACCGCACGCTGGGGATCTCCAGCCTGGGTGGCGCCACGCTGGACAACGAGGAGAACTACCTCATCAAGAAGTTGTTCACGGCGATGGGGGCTATCCAGATCGAGAATCAGGCCCGTATTTGACACTCGTCCACCGTCCCCGGTCTGGGGACCAGCTTCGGTCGCGGTGGCGCCACCAACTTCCTGCAGGACCTCGCCAACGCTGACTGCATCATCATCCAGGGCTCCAACATGGCCGAGGCCCACCCGGTCGGATTCCAGTGGGTCATGGAGGCCAAGCGGCGCGGCGCCCGGGTGATCCACGTCGACCCGCGCTTCACGCGTACCAGCGCCGTCGCGGACACGTACGTGCCTATCCGCGCGGGCTCGGACATCGCGTTCCTCGGCGGGGTGATCAACTACATCCTGAGCAACGACCTCGACTTCCGCGAGTACGTGCTGGCGTACACGAACGCGTCGACGATCGTCAGCGAGGACTTCCGCGACACCGAGGACCTCGACGGCCTGTTCTCCGGCTTCGATCCGGAGAAGCGCACCTACGACCCGTCGAGCTGGCACTACGACGGGCACGAGGGCGAGGGCGACCGGCAGGACACGCACATGCAGCGGGAGACGGCCAGCGCGTTGCAGCACGAGTCGCACGGGCCGGGGGTGCCCAGCGACCCCGACCGCGACGAGACGTTGCAGCACCCGCGCTGCGTGTACCAGATCCTCAAGCGGCACTACGCGCGCTACACGCCCGAGGTGGTCGAGCGGATCTGCGGCGTGCCGCGGGAGAAGTTCGCCGACGTCGCCCGGGCCTGGGCGGAGAACTCCGGGCGCGAGCGTACGACGTCGCTGGTGTACTCGGTCGGCTGGACGCAGCACAGCGTCGGGGTGCAGTACATCCGGGCCGGCGCGATCATCCAGTTGCTGTTGGGCAACGCGGGACGGCCGGGTGGCGGCGTCATGGCGCTGCGCGGGCACGCCAGCATCCAGGGCTCGACCGACATCCCGACGCTGTTCAACCTGCTGCCGGGGTATCTGCCGATGCCGCACCACGAGCAGCACGCCACGTACGCCGACTGGGTGGACAGCATCAGCCACCCCGAGCAGAAGGGGTTCTGGCACGACGCGGGGGCGTTCTGCGCGAGCCTGCTCAAGGCGTACTGGGGGGAGGCGGCCACGCCGGACAACGACTTCTGCTACGGGTACCTGCCGCGGCTGACCGGCGACCACGGCACGTACCAGCAGGTCTTCAACATGATCGACGGCAAGATCAAGGGGTACTTCCTGCTCGGGCAGAACCCCGCGGTCGGCTCCGCCCACGGCAAGGCGCAGCGGCTCGGCATGGCCAACCTGGACTGGCTGGTCGTCCGCGACCTGTTCATGATCGAGAGCGCCACGTTCTGGAAGAACAGCCCAGAGGTCGAGACCGGCGAGATCGTGCCCGAGGAGTGCCGCACCGAGGTGTTCTTCCTGCCGGCAGCGTCCCATGTGGAGAAGGAGGGCACCTTCACCCAGACCCAGCGGCTGTTGCAGTGGCGGGAAAAGGCGCTCGACCCGCCGGGCGACGCCCGCTCGGAGCTGTGGTTCTTCTACCACCTGGGCCGCATCATCCGCGAGAAGCTCGCCGGCTCCACCCTGCGCCGGGACCGTCCGATCCTCGACCTGGCGTGGGACTATCCGACGCACGGCGAGCACGCCGAGCCGAGCGCGGAGACGGTGCTCAAGGAGATCAACGGGTACGAGGTCGGCTCCGGCAGTCCACTGTCGACGTTCGGGGAGTTGAAGGACGACGGCTCCACCGTCGGCGGCTGCTGGATCTACACCGGTGTCTACGCCGACGGCGTCAACCAGGCCGCCCGCCGGGCGCCGCGCGAGGAGCAGGACGTGGCCGCCCACCAATGGGGCTGGGCCTGGCCGGCCGACCGGCGCATCCTGTACAACCGGGCCTCCGCCGACCCGCAAGGTAGGCCGTGGAGCGAGCGCAAGAAGTACGTCTGGTGGGACGCGGACTCCGGTGAGTGGGTCGGCCACGACGTGCCCGACTTCGAGAAGACGAAGCCGCCGTCCTACCGGCCGGAGCCGGGCACCCCCGGCGTCGAGGGCATCGCCGGCGACGACGCGTTCATCATGCAGGGTGACGGGAAGGGCTGGCTGTTCGTGCCGGCCGGGCTGATCGACGGGCCACTGCCGACGCACTACGAGCCGGTCGAATCGCCCGTGACCAACCCGCTGTACAAGCAGCAGGCCAACCCGACCCGCAAGGTGTACGAGCGGCCGGACAACCCGCTCAACCCGAGCGCGCCCGACCCGCACGCCGAGGTGTTCCCGTACGTGTTCGCGGTCAGCCGGCTCACCGAGCACCACACCGCCGGCGGCATGAGCCGTACCCTGGGACACCTGGCCGAACTGCAGCCGGCGATGTTCGTCGAGGTGTCGCCGGACCTGGCCGCCGAGCGAGGCCTGACCCACCTCGGCTGGGCGCACGTCGTCACCGCGCGGGCGGCCATCGAGGCGCGGGTCCTCGTCACCGACCGCCTCACGCCGCTGCGGATCGACGGCCGGGTGCTCCACCAGATCTGGCTGCCGTACCACTGGGGCAGCGAGGGGCTGACCACCGGCGACTCCGCCAACGACCTGTTCGGCATCACCCTCGACCCGAACGTGCTGATCCAGGAGAGCAAGGTCGGCACCTGCGACATCCGGCCCGGGCGGCGACCCACCGGCAAGGCGCTGCTGGAGTACGTGGAGGGCTACCGGCGACGCGCCGGCATCACCGAGGAGCGGCGGGCGCCGATCGTGACGACCGACGAGGGATAGCCAGGTCTGTACCGCCCTGAGCAGCGTCAGCCACGAGCGGCGCCTGACCCGGAGGATGATGGCGGCAGCACCGCAAACGGACGCCCCGGGCCCAGCACCACGCCACCGCGGCCGGCACCGCCAGGAGGCATTCCTCATGTCCCCGCAGGTGGTCGTAGCGGAGATTGTCAGCGACGCCGGCCAGATTCATTCGGCCGTGGAAGGGCGCGCTGGCGCTCGCCGCTGCTGCGACCTTACTCGCCGCCTGTGGCGAAAATCGAGACTTCCGGCTCTGGCTCTGGCGGCAGGTTAGCGAGGAGCAGTTCCTTTCGCGGTAGCCGTCAGGTTCGCACGGCCGGCCTGGGCGATGGAGGCCAGGAGGAACCCGCTGTTTATCGCGGTGAAGAGCACCATGACCCAGATCATCCAGGCGGGACGAACCGCGATCACTGCCGCGATGAGGGTAATCATGAAGCTGTAGTCGCGGACGAGCTTGACGAGTCGGACAGCGACTACTTCTGACGCCACGAGGCTGACGTTCGTGCCTTCCTTGCTCATCACGGATGTGACTAGGTTGACCATCCAGGAGCCGGAGAACACCGCCACCAGCCAAGCCGGCGTGCCTGGTCTTGCGGCGGTGGTGACCGCGGCGATGGCGGCGACAAGTGCGATCTGGACGGCGATGTCGCAGAGAATGTCAAGTCGGCCTCCTGCGGGGCTGGCCGTCGAGGTGACGCGGGCGAGTTGGCCGTCGGCGCAGTCGGCGATGTAGGCCAACTGCCACAGCGTCCACGCGGTCAGGCCGACAAGCCATGCCGATACGTCGCCCACAGCCATCGGGCCGGCGAGCAGGAGAACACCGACTGATGTCGCAACACCCAAAACCAGGTTGCAGGCGGTCAGCGTCGTCGGTGTCCAGCGCAGGCGGTGCGCCGACAGGGACAGCCAAGCCGCCACGCGATGGTTGAACTGTTCAGTGAGCAGACCAGAAGGCCGACTGTTGCGGTAGAACTGCGCGGCGGTCGGCTGCCCGGCGTGAACGTCAACAGGCATTGTGGATTTGCCCTTCTGTGGCAAGCTCCGTGGGCTTGGGCCGAGAGGTGCGGGGACCCGAACGGAAGCCGGCGCAGGTTTCCCGGTCATTGGAACGTCCCACGATGTCCGGTTTCTGAACAGCGGTACTACGCGTCTACTACCCGCCTCCGGGCTGCCCGGTGCAGACACGAATGTCACCCTAGTGGCGGTGTTGTCGTCAAGCATCTTTGTCGATCCGGGGATCGTTCACGCCTGAAACCCGGGCATATCCGCGCACGCGCGAGGAGATATGCGCCAGCCCTCGTGCGGTGTGGTGGATGTCGAAGCGGTGCGCGTTGGCGATCCCCTGGGTGCTCAGCGAATGCCGAAGGCCGGGATCGTCGGCCAGCAGGTCGATGGCCTGGCTGAGTTGCCGGGCGTCGCCCGGCCGGTAGGGCAGGCCGGAATCGCCGATGCTGTCGGCGAGCCCGGCCACTGCCGAGTACATCACCGGCAGACCGTGCGCCTGGGCCTCAATGCCGACCAGGCCGAATGCTTCCAGGCCGACCGTGGTGAACAGGAACGCGTCATGGTCGGCGAAGGTGGCCCACAACTGATGGCGCTGCACGAAAGGGCTAAAGCTGACCTGGTCAGATACTCCGAGTTCGATGGCCCGCCGTCGCAGACTCTCGCGCTGATCGCCGTCTCCGATGATGCGCAGGTGGTGGCGCCGCTTGGTCAAGGCCATGGCTTCGACTGCGGTGACCGAACTCTTGTTCTGGTCGAGGCGGCCGGCGTGCAGAAGGCGCAGCGCTCGGGCGGTGCTCGGACGGTGCATGCTCGCCACCCTGTCCAGCGGAATGCCCCATCCGACGACCGACAACTTCGCAGTCCATTGGCCGGCGGTCAACTCGTCGACTTGCCGGCGCAGCGCCTCGGTGGGCAGCACCACCTCGGCGCTGCGCTCCACCACCTCGGTGAGCGCGGCAAGGGCTTGTGTCGAGGCGGCCGCGGCGATGACATCGGTGCCGTGGGCGACGGCGACGATCGGGATATTGCCAGCGACCCGGCAGAACGCGAGGCTAAGGCCGAAGCCGAGATGTTGGGCGTGAATGACGTCCGGCTGGAGGATTTCCAAGTGCCTAGCCACGATACGGGTGAGCTGAGTGACGTAGGCGTCGAAATCCGGCCCGTACGGCGCTTTGTGCGCCTGGCAGTGCACGACGGATTCGAAGCCATGGTCCCAGCCCGGCGAGGATTCGGGAAGGCAAAAGAACGTGGTGGACAGCTCGCCGCGAAGTACGCGATAGGTGTCACTGCATAAGATCGTGCTACCGCATGACGGCGCGAGGGGCAGGTCGATTCCGGTGGCGACCGTGGTTGGGCTCATCTCGAACTCTCCAAGTCTTCCCGTTGCCGGCCTGTCACTGCTGCGACGCCGACTCCTGCCTGTTCTGCGCTTCGAAATCGCGGTGGATAAGCGACGGCCGCGGTCCTGTCGCGTGCTGGTACTTGCCGTCGTACAGCACGATCCGTCCCTCGGGTTTCCAGAAGGTCACCTGGCCGATACGCATGCCGGGATACACGCGTACTGGTTGAACCGCGTGTAACTGCAATGTCCAGGCATTGAAGGAGCCGATGTCGATCAGATCGGCCGTGACGTGTACGAACAAGCCGAGGCGGGCGACGGAGGACCGTGCCCGGATGATCGGCACGTAGTGGTCGCTGCCCATGTGCTCCGCAGTGCCGGCAAGGTAGATCCGGTTCGGATAAAGGACGGTGCCATCCGGGGACAGCTTCCCGTAGACGGCCTTGTTCTCCTTGCGGCAGTCGAGCGTCACGGATTCGTACCAGCAGAACTCCTCGCCGAGTAGGAAGTCGTAGCTGTTGGGGCTGATCCGCTCTCGGTCGAAGGGTTCGATCCGGATCCGTCCCAGGCGCACCTGGTGTTCAATCTCTGGTCCGGTGAGGATCATCGGACTTCGCCTCCTTGGGCTGTCAGTGATGCCGTCATCGCGGCCGGGTTGCACGGGGCCGCATCCGAGCGATGGCCGTAGTAGCCGCGATAGGGCGTCGTGTCGCCATACGGTTTCCAGAAACTGACCTGACCGACGACCATTCCGGGATAGACCCGGATGGGCTGAGTGGCCACGATTTCGAGCGTCCACCGGTGTACTGCGCCGAGTTGACCCAGGTCGGCCGACACCTGCAAGAACAGGCCCACCCTGCCGAGCGACGAGCGCCCGATGAGACTCGTTACGTACACGGAGCTGCCGATTTTCTCCACCGTCGTCCCGAGATAGACGCGACCGGGCACAAGAATGCAGCCGCTTTCCGGGATTTCGAATTCGGTAAAAGAAGCTGCGCTGAACGGGTCCGCCACGTCATCGGTCGTCACGCGCAAGGTAGGGCCGAGTCGGTAGTTGTAACTGTTGGGGTTGGTCAGAGATGCATCGAACGGGTCGATGTGTATCTCGCTTTTCGTGACTGCGTCTTCAATCGCACTACCGGTGAGAATCACGTCGCCTCCCTACTCCAGTCCGGTAATAAATGGCGTCGGTACGTGCTGGTGCGCCCGGTGCGGCGCGGCCCGGCGCACCGCGTGCCCGTCCGGATCGCGATGCTGCCTCGCTCATCACGGCGTCGCCGGTGGCTCCGCAGTCATTCCATCCAGCCCACCCGCCGGCGACGTCAATTCGTCCGCTCGAACCAGCTCAGCTCACCCGACCGGCGAGCTCCGATCAGGTGCGGTTGCGTCACGCCAGGCACCCGCCGAGGCAGCCGAAGCGCCAGCGCGAACGCCTTCGCCGCCCGCTCGTACGCAGCGCACGGCCCCGGCACGCCGCACGTACGGCACAGCCCGTTTGCGCTGGACACCGCGTGTTGCTCCAAAGTGGCCTGTGCGTCGTCGATCTGTTGGCCACCGTGGTATGTCGTCATACCGCCCCCAAAACCTTGAGGTAGGTGGGCGCACCGTCAGTCGGCACTAAGCGGAAGTAGCACGATTCGACCGGTGGTGCGCCCAACCTGTCGCCGGTCGCCACGGAGATCGCATCGCGTAGCGATCGGGAGCCATGAACTCCTGGGTACACACGGACGGTAGGGAACAGGACACATTGGAGCTACTACAGCGGTAGCAGTCTGGGCGCTATCGTTGCCGGCATGGATGGACGTGAGCCCACCTTGCTGCGTGGCATCGGCGCCAACATCGCCGCCCATCGACGCGCAGCGGGCGTTACCCAGTCCGATCTCGCTGCGCGTATTGGCAAGTCGGTGCAATGGGTCTCCGCCGTTGAGCAGGGACGTCGGCACGCCGACCGCCTCAGCGATCTACTCCGAATTGCGGTGGTCGTCGGCTGCACCGTTGAGGATCTGATCGGGCGCCCGGTCGACACGCTCGCGCCCGGCGGGCGCCCGCGAGGCGAGGCGGTCGCCGCCGTGCGCGAGGTGATCATGCGGGCGGCAGGGCCAGCGCCGTTGCCCGATCCGGCACCGGATCTCGATGAGGTCAGCACGCGAGTGGCCGAGGCGTGGACGATCTGGCACGGCTCGCCAACGGCGCACGCCATCCTCGGCGGCGTCCTTCCCGGGCTTCTCCAGGACGCCAACGCCGCGTACCTAGCCACTTCCGAGCGCAAGCTGGCCGCACGCAACCTCGCCGGGGCGTACCAGGTCACCCGCCAATGGCTGCACCACATTCCGGACGGCGAGTTGGCATGGGTAGCCGCTGAGCGCGCGATGAACGCCGCCCGCGAGGCCGACGACCCGCACCTCATCGCGCTCGGCGCGTGGGCACTGTCCGCGTCGTACCGACGAGCCGGCCAGCAGGAGGAGGCCACCCGGCTGTGCCTGGCCGCCGCTGACGAGCTGAAGGCACGCATCGACCCCGACAACCCGCAAAAGGATCTCCTCGCCGACTACGGGATGTTGCACCTGGCAGCCGCCGTCAGTGCAGCACAGTCCGACGAGGACGGCCGGGCGTGGGCCCTGCACCGGGTCGCCGGCGACGCCGCGCGGGCGCTCGGCGCGCACTACGACCCGTGGACCGCGTTCGGCCGAGGCAACGTCGACATCCACGGGCTGGCCATCAGTGCCGAACTCGGGCATGCGGACGCCGTGGTGGAATACGCGGCCCGGCTAGAGATCGACAGCGTCCCCAGTGTCGAACGCCGCGCGGCGGCACTCATCAATACCGCTCGCGGCTTCGTCCGGCGCGGGGAGGACGAGGCCGCCGCCCTCGTACTCCTTGACGCGGAGCAGATCTCCGAAGACGAGGTACACGACTCCACCCTGGTGCGCGAGTTGCTGCGTGAACTTCTCCACCGCGACCGCGCCCGTGCCCGGTCCCATGTTCGTGGCCTCGCCCAGCGGTCCGGGCTCATCGCGGCGTAGTACCCGCCGAACCCGAAGCCGGGCGCCAGACCTTGCTCCCCAGCGCCCGGCTTCGGGACGAGTCAACGGCCGTTGGCGGACAACCGCCGACGCGGCCGGTCGCCGCTTGGCGGTTCGCTGACCAGGCGCAACAGGTCCGCGACCGTGGCAGGCGTCGCCTCCGCAATCTGACCCGCGCTGATCGGGCCGCCACCGGAGGCACGGGCGCCAGCCAGGCCGTGAACCAGAGCGGACATCGCGCCCGCGTCCATCGCCCCCACACCCGATGCCATGAGCGCACCCGCGATACCCGCGAGGACATCACCTGATCCTGCGGTCGCCAGCCAGGGCGGGCCGTCGTTCTGGCTGAACAGCCATCCAGACGGGTTGGCGATCAGCGTGGTCGGCCCCTTCAGCAGCACCGTGGCCTCCACCTCCCGGGCGAGCCAGAGCGCGTGGAACATCGGCCGGGTCTCGACATCGCCGCGTGTCACCTCGTGGCCCAGCATGTCCAGCATCCTGGCCAGCTCCCCGGCATGGGGAGTCATCAGCACGCCGTCGGCGCCGACCGACCGGGCGCCCGCCGCGCGGCGCTTGACGCACTCCTCCAACGCCCCCGCGTCGACCACGCAAGGCAGGCCCGAATCGAGCGCCTGTCCGATGGCCTCGTCCTGGTCCGGGTCAGCCTCGACCCCGGAGCCGAGCAGCCATGCCTGGACCCTGCCGAAGCCCGGGACGGCTTCCGGCGCCGCCATCAGCACGTGGTCGGTGACGCGCGGCGGCCCGATGTACCGAACGATGCCCACACCCGCCCGCACCGCGCCCAGAGCTGCGAGCACGGCCGCGCCGGGATAGGTGTCCGAGCCGGCGATCACCCCGAGCACCCCTCGGGTGTACTTGTGATCGGTCCGCGCCGGCACCGGCCAGCGAGCCGCCACGCCGACCCTCGTCAAGCGCCGAACGAGTGGCTGGGCAGGTAACTCGTCCGTCAAGCCAACGTCAACGAACTCCAGCCGACCGGCCGCGTGGGATGCGGGCGGAAGGAACAGGCACGGCTTGAACGAGCCGAAGGTGACCGTCACGTCGGCATGAACGTGCGGGCCGGAGCTCTCTCCGGTGTCGGGATCAACACCACTCGGCAGGTCAACCGCGACAACCGGAACCCCCGCCGGAATGGCCGCCACCAGCTCATCAGCCGGGCTCCGCAACCCGCCCGATCCTCGATCGCCGACGATGCCGTCCACCACCAGCTCGGCCGCAGCGAGCGCCGAGAGCGCTGCCGTCCGCCCCTCATCGGAACGGGCATCAACCGTGATGCCGTGGACCGCGCCCAGTGTGGACAGGCCCTGGGGATAAGCCTCCCCGCCCACGAGCAGGGCCTCAACCGCCGCTCCCCGCGAGCGCAGGTGAACCCCGGCTAGCAGCGCGTCCGCCCCGTTATTGCCGGTGCCAACCAGCAGCACGACGCGGCGACCGTTGACGCCTCCGCGCCGCTCGCGCAGCACATCTGTGCATACGGCCGCTAGACCGGCTGCCGCTCTCCGGATCAACGTGTCATCCGAGCGAGAACGCGCGAGCACCCGAGCCACCGCGCCTTGTACATCCTCACTTCGATGTGCTGACAGAACCTCCGCTGAATCCACCCGCACAGGCTTCCATATCTCCACCGGCGTGTCCCACCCGTCGAGCTGCGCACGCTCTGACGCCTTACGCTGCTTCATCGCCCGCCAGGAACGGCTCAGCGGCCAGCGCCTTCAGACGTTTCCCGTGCGCGCTCATCATGGCCGTGAGTTCGGCGGCGGTGGGTGGGACGACTGCGCGCCCGGCGCTCCCGCGCCTCTTGTACCGCCGTGACGAGCGCGGCGCTGTCGGAATCGCAGAGCGCGTCCTTGGCCCCCGGGGCGAGTCTTCACAAACCAACCATCGATACCGTTCTTCTACGTGTGATCAAGCCGCCTCGCCGCACAGGCCGGCGAAGGATCATTGGTCTTCTGCTGCCAGGCTCACCAGGCGGAAGTGCTGGGTCAGCACCAGGGTGTCGTCGTTGACGGTGAAATCGGGATCCCCCAGTTCGGCACGCACCTGCGCGCTGTGCCAGAACTCTTCGTGGCCGGCCCGCCACTGCGCCACCGATTCGTCGCCCTCGCCCTCGTCGAGGGCGTGCTGCAGGTCCACGTCGGCGAGCCGGACCACCCGCACCTCGGTCAACTCGATCACCGCGACTGGCCGGTCGGCGGAGTCCACGACCGCAAACTGCTGACCGGCCCTGGGCAGCGGCTCGTTCTCGCGCTCGTATCCGACCACCAGGCCCGAGGTCGAGGTCTTCACGCCAGACAGGATTGCGGCCACTAACCGATCTCGCAGCGGCCCAGGAAACGCGAACTCCTTCCGCGGAAGATCACCGGCAATCATGCCGTAGACAGTACGAGCCCTGTGCCAGGCACCTCGCCATATCGGCCCGCACCCGCGCGCCGTGCCGATAACCAGCACACATAGGAATCGTTCAGCTAGCTGGCCCGGGCCGACACGCCTGCCAGGCTCCGGGCCTCGTCGAAGATCCGTTCAACGTTCGGGATCACCGCCTGCTCCAGCGGTTCGGAGTACGGGATCGGCACGTCGGGTACGGCGACGCGCCGGACCGGAGCGGTGAGCCGGTCGAACGCGCCGGCCTGGATCCGGAAGGTGAGCTCGCCGGTCGTGCCGAAGCTCTGGTAGTCCTCGTCTACCACCAGGACGCGGCCGGTCTTGCGGGCCGAGGCGACGATCGTGTCGGTGTCGAGGGGCACCAGGGTGCGGACGTCGACGACCTCGGCCGAGATGTCGTACTCGGCCAGGTGCGCGGCCGCGCGGACGCTACGTCGGACCGTCGCCGCCGTGGCGACGATGGTGACGTCGCTGCCTTCGCGGCGCACTGCGGCCAGGCCGAACGGGATGGAGTACGGGTCTTCCGGTACGTCTTCGTCTTCGCCCTCGAACGGGACGCCGGGCTGGCCGGTCAGCAGCCGGTGACCGAAGATGATGACCGGGTTGGGGTCGGCCAGCGCCGTCGTGGTGAGCCCCTTGGCGTCGTACGCGGTCGACGGCACGACCACCTTGACGCCGGGGGCGTGTGCGAAGAGCCCGTAGCGCATCTGCGAGAGTTGGGCACCGCCGCCGTAGCCGCCGCCGACGGCGACCACAATGGTCACCGGCATCCGGACCTGGCCGCCGGACAGGTAGTTGACGGTGGCTATGTGGTCGTAGATCTGGTCGAAGCCGGTGCCGAGGAAGTCACCGGAGATCAGCGCGACCACCGGGCGCAGGCCGGTTGTTGCCGCACCGGCTGCGAGACCGAGGACGTTCTGCCCGCCGGCCGGGGCGTCGATCACCCGGCCCCGGCCGTACTTCTCCTGCAGCCCGCCGGTGAAGCCGAAGCGCGCGCCCCAGTGGCTGACGTCGTCGCCCAGGACGAACACCTCCGGGTTGTTGGCCATCTCCTGGTCGAGGGCTTCGGAGACGGCGGGCGCGATCCCCCTCAGCGTTCTCACGCGAACACCCCCTGGAGCGCCTCGGCCGGATTGGGCAGGGGACTCTTCTCGGCGACTTTGACCGCTTGGATGGCCTCCTCGGCGGCCATCCGGCGTACCGCCGTCCGGGTCTCGTCGCCGGCCCAGCCGAGCTGCTCCAGCCGGCGGCCGAGGCGGGGGATCGGATCGAGCCGCTCCCAGGTCTCCTCCTCCTGGCGGCTGCGGTAGCCACCGGGGTCGCCCTCGAAGTGCCCCCGGTAGCGGTAGCAGACCGCCTCGACCACGGTGGGGCCGTACCCGTCGCGGGCGCGGCCGATGGCGCTCTCGGTCGCCTCGTACACGTCGATGACGTCCATGCCGTCGACCAGGTACGCCGGGATGTTGTGGCTCTGGGCGCGCTGGTAGTGCTGGTTCACCGCCTGCGTGCCCCACTTCGGCACCGAACCGGCGTACAGGTTGTCCTCGATCACGACGACGAGTGGCAGTTGCCAGAGGGACGCCGTGTTGAGGGCCTCGGCGAACGCGCCGTGGTTGGCGGCGCCCTCGCCGGTGAACATGACCACCACGTTCCGCTCACCCCGGTACTGGAAGCCGAACGCGGCCCCGGTCGCCTGTGCGAAGGAGGTGCCGACGACCCCGCTGGTGAGGAAGCGCCGGTTCCGGTCGAACAGGTGCAGTTCACCGCCCTTGCCCCGGGACAGCCCGGTGACCTTGCCGAAGATCTCGGCGGCCAGGCGCGTGGGGTCGACGCCCTTGGCGAGCGCGTGGTGATGCGCGCGGTGCGTGCTGACCACCACGTCGGCTTCGCGGAGCGGTGTGCACGCCCCGACGGCGACCGCCTCCTGGCCGACCGCGAGGTGGATCAGCCCGCGGATCGGCCCGGCAGCGATGTTGAAGTCGGGCGTCTTGCCGGCCCAGTACCGGTCGCGGATCGCCTCCTCGAACACCCGGATCAGGCACATCGTCCGGTACATCTCCAGCAGCGAGCCCTGCTCGAGTCCGGCCTCCGCGATACGGACCGCCAGGTCCTCGGCGCTCGGCTCCGGTCGCCACACCATCCCCCGCGGCTACCCGGCGCACCGACCCCGAAACAAGATCCCGCTGTCGGTGGAGCGGGGCCTGTTCGCGCAGGCCCCGCTCCAGTGTTGACGGTTCAGTGCGTGAACGCCTGGAACTCCGCGATCCGTACCTGCTGCGCGAACTGGCTGCCGGTCGTGCAGTCGGTGGTGGTCGCCGGGTCGGCGTCCTGCTCACCGGCGTAGTCCGGCCCGCCGGTGCACTGGCTGGCCAGCATCTGGATGCGCAGGTGGGTGGCCCGGACCGGCTTGAACTCGAACGTCCGCAGGTTGAGCTGCGGCGCGGTCGGGCGGAACTTGCCACCGGGGAACGCGTCCGGCCGGCTGACGTACACCTGCTTGTACGCGGCGTCCTGGGCGCAGTCGGCGTGGGTCGCGTCGCAGGCGAGCACCGCGAACGACCGCAGCGCGCTGAACCGGTTCTGCGGACCGGCGTCGGCGTCGCCGGTGATCGCCGGCCGGAGCAGGGCGCTCACGTTCACCTGGCTCACCACCTCGGGCTTGTCCCCGGCGAGGTCGACCGTGACCCGCTTGCCGGCGACACCGTCCAGCGAGGCCCAGTTGGTGCCCTCGGTGTCGTCGGCGATCTTGTCGAGGTTGATCCCGTCGCCGGTGACCGTCGCGCCGGACGCGGTCGACGCGAGGTTGCGCCGCAGATGCGGACGCAGGGCCTTGGCCTTGCCGGCCTGGAACTCGTCGCTGAACCTGGTGCTGCCGAATCCCGCGCCGGTCACGGTGAAGGTGAACGGCGTACCCGGCACGATCTGGAAGGTGTCCGGGAGCGGCGTGGCGGGGTCGGTGTCGGCGACCGGTACGGCCCGGGCCTCGTAGTCGCCGACGTACAGCCGGACCGCGGCGTCCTTCCCGTCACCGGCCGGCCGCAGCGTCACGGTCGCGTTGTCGGCGTACGGGGAGGCGAAGCTCGGCGTCGGGTCGGTGTCGTTCGGGCCGGCGGCGGCGTCCCGGCCCAGCCCGGCGACGGCGAACGCGTTCCAGATCAGGTCCTGGTTCGCGCCACCGAAGCGTGCGACGTCGGCGGCGAGCATGTTGTCGCGCATGTCGACCATGCTCACCTGGCTGCTGGCCTGCAGCAGGAACGAGTCGAACATGAGCTGGATCCAGCGCCGGTTGCCCGGGCACGCCTCGACCGGCGTCTTGCCCGCCGCGCAGCTCTGCTGGACCTTCGGGTCGCCGGCGCCGTACCGCTTCACGAACGCCCCGCGGACCAGCAGGTTCGCCTTGACCCAGATCTCGCCGTCCGCGTGCACCTGCGGACCGACCAGGTCGTACCCCACGTCGGAGAAGTTCAGCGCGCTCCTGCTGCCGTCGTAGTTGCGGATCCCGGTCGCGTTGTTGCCGGTGACGTAGGCGCCGGTGACGAACGGCGAGTTCCCCGGGGCGCGCAGGTTGTTCTCGAACAGTTGCTCGGCGGCGACCAGGTCGCTCCAGGCCTCACCCATCGCTCCACCCTGGAAGGAGCCGATGCCGCTGTCCGGGCCGGCGATCATCCGGTTGGTGATCGCGTGGGTGTACTCGTGCCCGATCACGGTCATGTCGTAGTCGCCGTCGACGCACGGTGGGTACGCCCCGCCGGCCTGCGGCTGCCACAGGTACATGTTGGTGGTCGGCGGCTGGCCGTCCCGCGGGGTGCCCTGGTTGGCGTTGTTGCGGGCACCGGTCAGCGCACCGGACTGCGCCCGGCCCTGCTCGGCGTCGCCGCCCTTGCCGTACGGCGAGAGGTTGACCGCCTGCAGGTTCCAGGCTTCCTCGGTGAAGCCCAGGTGGTACGCGAAGTCGTGCATCTGGTTGTGCATCGCGAACAGGTTGCTCACGGCGGCGTCGGCGTCGTTGCGCTGGGCGGAGGTGAAGACGGCCGGGTCGCACTTGGCCTGGTGCCACTGGTCGGTGAACGGGTAGGTGTAGTTGCGGTCCGGGCTGGGGGTCGCAGGGAACTCCGCAGCGGCGGTGGTCCAGCGCACGTTGTTGTTCGCGGCGTTGCCCAGCGAGGTGAACGTCGGCTGGCCGGTGGCGAGGTCGACGTCCCAGGCCTGGCCGCTCACCGGGTCGTGGACCGTACGCACGCAGCCCGGCTGCGGGTTGAGGCACCAGTGGACCCGGGGGTCGGTGCCCGGTGCGATGCTGCTCGGCGGGGTGGCCGGGAACACCGCCCACTCCGGGTTGTCCGAGTCGTGGTCCACCAGATCGTCGCGTACCAGGATCTCCCCGGTACGCGCGTCCACATAGGTCGTGTACGCGGTCGGTTCGTCGGTCTCCTTCGAGATCAAGGTGACCGAGTACGCGGCCCGCGGGCCGTCCGTCGGGGTGGGCACCGCGACCTCGTAGATGTCGGACGTGCTGACCTGGCTCGCCGTCAACCCGGCGTCGCGCAGCGCCGCGTCGGTGGCCTGCGCGGGCGTTAGGGTGGCGGGCTGGGGTGCGCCGGTGTCCCGCGACAGCGACGAGCTGACCCGGATCACCGTGCCGTCCTTGACGAGCACGCTGACGAGGCCGTCGTGGCCGGCCGGCAGGTCGCCGAAGCGCTGGCGCAGCGTCACCACCGAGGCGGCGCCGATCGGGCGTACGAGGAGGGTCTGCATCCGGGCAACCGACGCCTGGTCGACGCCGAACAGTTCCTGGTTTGTGGTGAGGTACTGCCGGGCGGCGGCTTCCGGGTCGGCGGGCAGGCCGGTCGCCAGGGCCTTGGCGGCTGCCGGGGTGTTGGCCGGGCCGAGCGCCTCGGGGGTGCCCAGCACGTTCCAGCGCACCGTGCCAAGCTGGTCGGCCAGCGCGCGCTGCCGCGCGCTCGGCGCCGCGGCGCCCTTCCGGTTGTCCTTGTTGCGTGGGCCGTGGCCCTCGCCCAGCAGGTCGGACATGTGCTCGTGGGCCGGAGCGCGGGCGGGGTCGGCGTGGGCGGGGGTGACGGCGGCCAGACTGCCGGCCACCGTGACGGCGGCCAGCAGGTACGCCGGCCGCCACCTCCGATTGGCTCTCGTGGTCCATTCAGGTCTGCGCACGGGTTACCTCTTCGGTCCGGGGTCGTGAAGGGGGTTGAACCATTGAGGTAAACCCGCATGGCCTATTCCGGTCATTACGGCGACGAGAACCAGGGGTATCGACGAGGGTGAGCACCGGCGCGGGGAGGGGTTGTTGTGGCGGCGCTGATGCGCTAGTGGCCCGTTTTGATCAACTAGCTGTACGTTCACCGGAACGTCGTCGCCGCGTACGGCCGGGGGAGAGAGGACTGCCGGTGAGCGACCTGGACCGCAACAAGGACGTGCTTCGCCGCTTCTACGAGGAGTTCTGGACAAAGGGCAACGTGGACGTCATCGACGAGCTGATCGCCGATGACTACGTGGACCACCAGCCCCTCCCGGACCTCCCGGCGGGCAAGGCGGGCTTCGCCGAGCTGATCCGGGTGTGGAAGACGGGCTTCCCGGACGGCGGCGAGACCTGCGACGACCTGATCGCCGAGGGCGACAAGGTGGTCGGCCTGTTCACCTTCCGTGGCACCCACACCGGGGAGTTCATGGGCATCGCCCCGACCGGCCGCACGGTCACGATGACCGGCATCGACGTGGTGCGCATCCGCGACGGCAAGATCGTCGAGTTCTGGTACGCCGAGCAGCTGCACGACCTGCTGCGCCAGTTGGACGCGCTGCCCGAATCCGTCGCGGCGTCGGCTGCGCGGGGGGAGCAGAGCGCCTGACGAACCGTCAGGCGCTGCGCTGTGCGACGACGCGATGCGCGGTGACCAGCATGAGGGCTATCACCAGGCCAGCCGTGCCCGCGACGCCGGCCGCGCTCGTTGCGTACGCGGCGAACAACCGGCGCGTGCTGAGCTGCTCCGGCGGAATCATCACCACCTGATCGGTCAGCTTGAGGCCGACCGCGGCCACCGCCAGCAGTGCGACCCCGACGACCATCAACGTGGACACCGCGACCAGGTGCGCATCCCGGGTCTGCACGAGGGAGTCCGGCGCGGCTGTCAGCACCAGCAGGATGCCTGCGAACGCCGCCCACCCCCCGACGACCAGCAGCGCCGCCACAGCGTCGCTTGCGCGGTGCCACCCCGCGGACAGGGTGGCGACCGCGGTGAGCGCGGCATAGCCGGCTCCGAGCAGGCCGCCCAGTCCCCGCAGCCGTGGTGGGAGCACCAGGATGAGGCCGGCGGCGACGGACGCGGCGACCGTGGCGTGCCCGCTCGGCAGGGTGTTGCCGTACCCGGCGAGTGCCCCGTCCGCGCCGAAGTCGGGTCGGCCGGTGCCGTACTTGAACAGCTGTGTGGTGATGTTGGCTCCGGCGATGAGCAGGACCGCGACCAGCGCCAACGTGACCCGGCGACGGATCAGGGCGATGAAGCCGATGACGCCGGTGGCAGCCGCCAGGGACAGCACCGAGATCACATTGAGCACCGTGTCGACCAGCTTGCTGATATGGCGGCGGCCGATGACGTCGCCGGTCAGCGCGATCGTGTCGAGGAGCTGACCGTGCTGGGTATGGACGAAGAATCGCCAGACCGCGCCGAACGCCGCGATCTGGCCGACCAGCAGCAGACCGAGCCACAACGCCAGGTACGCGTTCCTGCGATTCATTGACAAACCGTATCCGGCGAGGCGGTGGCCAAGTTCGATGACGCGACGACCAACCAGCTATTTCGGCCGGCAGGGGTACGGGCGGCGCGAACCGATCATCCGCAACGAGCGCGAGTACCTCGTTCAGTGGTGTTTACGAGTCATCCGAGGCTGAGCGGCAGACGCTAGGTCGCGGAGGTCGTCGACTCGGCCAATAAAAAGAGCCAGTCGTATGTATACCAATTTGGCGAACTCATCGTTATCTCCCCTGCTAAGCCAATGTAGTCAGGGAGAACGATGGACACGGATAGTCAGAAGGTGGTCCTGGTCGGCCAGGGTTACGTCGGCCTGCCGCTCGCGATGGCCGCCGTCGAAGCCGGGTACGACGTGGTCGGGATCGACCTGGACGCCACCCGCGTGAAGAAGCTGAACGCGGGTGACTCGTTCGTGGAGGACATCTCGAGCGAGCGTCTCGCCGCGGCGCTCGAGACCGGGCGTTACCGCGCCAGCTGGGACTACGCCGCCGCCGCGGGCTTCGACGTATGCGTGATCACCGTGCCGACGCCGCTGCGCGAGGGCATTCCGGACCTGAGCTTCATCGAGGAATCCGGCCGGGCCATCGCCGAGCACGTGCGCGCCGGCTGCACGGTGATCCTGGAATCCACCACCTACCCTGGCACGACCGACGAACTGCTGCGGCCGATCATCGAAGAGCGCACCGGCCTGCGGGCTCCCGAGGACTTCTACCTCGGGTACTCGCCGGAGCGTATCGACCCTGGTAACCCGACCTGGCGGCTGGAGAACACCCCCAAGGTCGTGTCCGGCCTGGACAAGGCCTCGCTGGAGCGCGTTCAGGCCTTCTACGGCAGGCTGGTTGAACGGACCGTGCCGGTGGCGAACACGCGTACCGCGGAATTGACCAAGCTGTTGGAGAACACGTTCCGGCACGTCAACATCGCCCTGGTCAACGAGTTGGCGATCTTCGCGGGTCAGTTGGGCGTGGACGTGTGGGAGGCGATCGACGCCGCCGCATCCAAGCCGTTCGGATTCATGCCGTTCCGGCCGGGCCCGGGCGTGGGCGGACACTGCCTGCCGATCGACCCGTCGTACCTGTCATGGCAGGTCAAGCGCACTCTCGGGCACAACTTCCGGTTCATCGAGCTGGCCAACGACGTCAACGACCGGATGCCCGAGCACGTCGTGCAGCGCCTGATCGCCGGCCTCAACACCCGGCGCAAGCCGGTCAACGGCAGCCGGATGCTGCTGCTCGGCCTGGCGTACAAGAAGAACGTCGGTGACTGCCGCGAGTCGCCGGCCATCCATGTGGCCGAGGCGCTGCGCAAGCTCGGCGCGGACGTGCGCGCCGTCGAGCCCTACGCCGAGGCCACGCACCTGCCGGCGGGCGTGACGGTGGTCGACCTGACCGCCGAGGAGGTGGCCGCGGCGGACGCCGTGATGGTCCTCACCGACCACGACGTCTTCGACTTCGAGATGGTCGGGGCGTCCGGCACGTACGTGTTCGACGCGCGTAACCGGTGCAGCGGAGCCAACGTCGAGCGGCTCTGAACCGTCGGGGTGAGGTCGGCTGGATACGCGATGTATCCAGCCGACCCCGTCGGTGGGTCTCCCACCAGAGAAACAGGAGAAACGCTCGTTACCGACGGTTCGGCAACGAGCGTTTCCCATTTTGGTGCGTGGCACCGAGCATGCCGTGGCCCTGGCAGAGACGACAAGGCCACGGCGACCGGCTGTGCTGCCATTGATCAGCGTAAGAGCTGTCCCTGGGGGTCAGCTCTTACCGAACAGGCAGATGCTCATGCCGTAGGTCAGTTCCCGCTGCAAAGTCTTGTATACGGCGAGGGGCAGTGCCAGACGGGCGACGCGTGCGATTTTCGTCGGAGGCTCGGCGAAGACCAGCGACTCATCGATGGTGAGGCCGGCGTCGCGGAAGATCGAGCGCCAGCCGTGAATCGAGTAGATCCGTTCGTCCGTGATGCCGACGTAGCGGGTGTATCGCGACGGCACAACGACCATCACGTTTCGGGACACCCGCGCCTGTTCGCGCAGGAGCTGTACGGTGACGTCCCGGTCGAAGTGCTCCATCAGACCGAGGCTGAACACGAGGTCGAACTTTCCGGTCCATTCCTCGGGAAGTTGGGTGGCGTCGGCGAGCGTGGCCTCGAACCCGCTGCCGAGTGCTTGCGCCGTCTCGGCGGCGAGGTCGACGATTCTCTGGTCGTTGTCGACGGCCGTTACCTCGTACCCCCAAGCGCTCAGTACGGCCGCGTGCAGGCCCGCTCCGCAGCCGAGTTCGAGGATCCGCGCACCCGGCTGGTAGCGGGCGTGGATGCGGTCGAGGACGGGGCCGAGGTACTGCCAGGCGTCGTAGGCGGCGGCGATCCGTTCATTCGCCGCCTCAAGATTGTTAACAATGTACGAATGCCACCGGTCAGTCATATCGGAACAATACCTCTAAATCTAGCTAAGAACGTTGATTGGCAAGCGATGACATGCGGGGCGAGGCCGGCTGGATATGGGATGTATTGCTAGCCTCGCCCCGCCCCTACCTTTTTGCCGGATCAGCTACTTCGGATGCCGTTGACAATGGTGGCCGAGGCTACCGTGATCGCGCGGCGTCGGCGTTGGGCAGCAGTGGCGCCGTCTTGTTGACGAATCACCGTGCGCCCTGCGGAGTGAAGTGGACGCCGTCGTAGCGCAGCACAAGCCCGTCGACGACCATGGGACAGGTGCCGTTCGGGCAGATGTACTGCCGTGCGCCCAGCAGGTGCATGCCCCGAGTCTCGCCCGCGACCTGCTGGTAGATGGTGTTGGCGGCGTCGCCGGTCGGGGTGGATGCCGGGAGGGGCTTGCAGTTTTTCGTGGCCTTCTGGGTTTCCAGGCAGGCTTGGGCGCTGAGGGACACGGGCAGGACGCCGGGCGTCACCAGCGCAGCGCCCGAGGCGGTCACCTGCTCGGCGAAGTGGCGCAACGAGCCATGAACTCCAGCAGTCCACTCTGGGGTCAACGGCTCCACCAGCTTCGAGTCGGTCCCGGCATAGTGCAGGGTCTCGAAGTTGGACAAGGCGAACACCATCGTCGGGTGGTAGGTGTCCAGCAGGGTGCGTAGCCGCTCGTCGGCGGTCTTGGCGCACTCGACCTGGTAGGGCGCCGGTGGGTTGGGTGCCTTCAGCGTGTACGGCAGACCGCTGATGCCGCAGCCCTGTTTCGCGGCGAGCACGTAGCCCCAGCCACGTTGACGCGCCAGGTCGACGAAGCCCGGATCGAGGGCCATAGCGGTGGAGTCACCGACGACGGTGATCACGGGTCGTCCCTGCGGCGCCGTCACCCGCCAACACATCAGCACGCCGTTGCCGCACGGCGCCCCGTTCATCGCGATCAGTTGCTGCTTCTGCAGACCGATAGCCCAGTTGGTGCTCACGACCACCGACGCGGCCACGCAGCCGAGGACGACCGGCACGGTGACCGCGAGTCGCAACGGCGTACTGACCGCAAATCGTGGCCGTCCCTGCCGGACCGGCAGCTCGACCAGGTAGTACGACACGGTCGCCAGCGCCAGGATCAGAACCCCCGTTACCTTGGCGCCGAGGTTCGCGACCTCCGGCAGGAACATGATGACCGGCCAGTGCCACAGGTACAGCCCGTAGGAGATCTTGCCGACCCAACGGGCCGGCGTGATCGACAGCAGGCGGGCCAGCGGCGACGCCGGTGCGAGTTCCACCGCCCCGATCAGGACCGCCATCACCACGGCGATGGTAGTCGCGCCGCCATGGTAGTAGAAACCGACGGTGTCGCTGGTGACGAAGAGCAGTACGGCCGTCGCCGCCGCGGCGAGCGGTCCGAGCACGTACGCTGCGGCTGATCGACCCCCGCGTCTCGCCGCTGCCCGCACTGGCCGCTATCCGGCGTACCGCCAGCGCCATCAGTGCACCGATCAGGAGTTGCTGGGCGCGGGCATCAGTACCTGCGTACGCGCGGGTCGGGCTCGCCGCGAATAGAGCACGATCATGGTGATCGCTGACGCGGCTGCGCCGAGGGCGAACACCGCCGGCAGACACCTGCGACGCCAGCGCAGGAGCACCAGCACCAGCAGCGGCCACACGATGTAGAACTGCTCCTCGATCGCCAATGACCAGGCATGGCGCAGTGGGGACTGCGAGGCGAACTGGGCGAAGTACGACTGATCCGACGCGATCATGTGCCAGTTGGCGTAGTAGAAGATCGTGGCGAGTAGATCGCCACGGCGCTGCTGCCAGTCGCTCAATGGTGCCCAGACCCGCACGGCAATGGCCACCGCCACCATCAGCAGCAGCGCGGGCATGAGCCGCCGGACTCGGCGCGCCCAGAACGTTGCCAGGTTGATGTGTCCGGTTCGCGCGTGCTCGTCGAGCAGGAGGCCGGTGATCAGGTACCCCGACAGTACGAAGAACAGGTCGACGCCGAGGAAACCGCCCGGCAGCAGCCCGTCACGCAGGTGGTAGATGATGACGGCGCCGACGGCGACGGCACGTAGACCATCGAGAGCGGGCCGGTATCCGGAAAGCTTCGCGTGCTGCACCGGGATACGTTAAATGTTCCTAATGTCCATATCGGCGCACCACGCGGTCGGCTACTCGACATGTTGTTGGTCGCCAACTCGGTGGCCTGGCCATTGCGGTCATCTGCGCCAGCGACCGCTGAGCGTGCTGGCCGGCGCACGCTGCGGCGCTGGCCAGCACGCCGGGTGACGGCCGACCAATGGCCGCCGTCGCGTCGGGACGTCAGGCGCTGGTAGCCCGGGCGAGGTCGGACTCGTAACCCGGCAACCCGCGGAACCACTCGACCGTCCGCTCCAGCCCGTACTCCAGCGGCTCAGCCTTGATCTGTGGGAACAGGGTGCGCAGCCGCTCGTTGGCGGCCTGCGAATCGCGTACGTCGCCGGAGCGGGCCGCGACGTGCTCGACCTCCAGCGGCCTGCCCAGCAGGGCCGACAGCCGGTCGATCAGCTCCAGCAGCGACGTCCGGGTGCCGAACGCGAGGTTGACCGGGGCGTCCGAACGGACCCGGCCGATCACCGCGTCGGCGAGTACCCGGGCCACCGTTCCGACGTAGGTGAAGTCCCGGGTCTGCCGGCCGTCGCCGTGTACCTGCAGCGGCTCGCCCCGCAGCGCCGCGTCGACGAACGCCGGGACGACCGCGGCGTACGCGTGCCCGGCGGCCTGCAACGGCCCGTAGACGTTGAAGAACCGCAGGGCCAGCGTCGGCAGCGAGAACGCGGAGGCGTAGGCGAGCGCGTACCCCTCCGTGATGAGCTTGGTGGCCGCGTACGGGCTCAACGGCCGGGTGGCGAGGTCTTCGTGCTTAGGCAGCTCCGCGACCGACCCATACACCGACGAGGACGAGGCGACCACCGCGTAGGCACCCACCTGCCGGCAGGCCTCCAGTACGTACAGCGTCCCAGTCGCATTGGCCTCGTGGCTGGCTACCGGGTCGGCGATCGATCGGGGTACGGACGGGCGGGCGGCCAGATGGACGACCGCGTCGGCGCCGGCGACCACCTCACTCAGCAGTGGACGGTCCAGAATGCTGCCCTCGACCAGCTCGACCGGTACGCCGGCGAGATTGTCGGAGCTGCCGGTGCTCAGGTTGTCGAGCGCGACGACTCGGCTGACCTCCGGTCGGGCGACCAGTTCGCGGCACAGGTTCGCGCCGATGAATCCGGCGCCACCGGTCACGACGACCTTCATGTATGCAGATCCTCTCATTATCGGGTCGGGGCGGTCGGGGAGCTGTTCCACCAGCCCCGCTCGTGCGCGATCCCGGTGTACAACCTGTTGATGTCGGAGACCAGGCGTTGCGCGGCGAATCGGTCGGTCACCACGTCCCGTGCCTGCGCACCCATCGCCAGCCGCAGGTCGTCGTCGTTCAGCAGTCGAACCACGTGTGCGGCCAGTTCCCTCGCGTCACAGGCCGCGAGCAGGCCGGTCTCGCCGTCGACCACCACCTCGGCGACGCTGCCGACGTTGGTGGCGACGGCGGGTATTCCCGCCAGTCCTGACTCGATCAACGACACCGGCATCCCCTCGTTGTCCGAGGTCAGGAGTGTAATGTCTGCCGCGGCGTACACCGTCTCCACATCGCCGCGCCAGCCGAGCACCCGGACGGCGCCGTCCAGGTCGGCGGTCGCCTCGACCAGGTCGTCGAGCAGGTCGCCGTTTCCGCAAACGACGAACGTGGCTTGCGGGATGCTGGCTCGCACCGCTCGTACGACCTCGACGAACCGATCGGGCCTTTTGATGCCGGTTATTCGGCCGACATAGGCGATCACCGGTCCGTGGTCGGGCAGGCCCAGCAGCGCGCGTGCCTCTTCGTTCGAGGGCGCGGGGGGCAGGACGGTGCCGGGCGGGACGACCTCGTACTGGTCGGCCCGGCCGATGCCGGCGGCGATCAGGTCGTCGCGCACCTGGGAGCCGACGGCGACGAGGCGGTCGGTCCGCCGGGCGAGGGTGCGCTCGGTACCGACGACGAGCCTGGTCACCGCGGGGGAGAAGTAGCCGTGCAACAGGTGTCCGTGGAAGGTGTGCACCCGGGCCGGGACCCGGGCCAGCGAGGCTGCGACCCGCCCGAGGGCCCCTGCCTTGGCGGTGTGGGTGTGCACGATGTGCGGCCGGAACCGGCGCATCTCCGCGACGAGGTAGGCGAGTGCGCGGACGTCGTCGCCCGGACGGACCGACCTTCCCAGGCCGGGTACGCGGTGCACGGGCACGTCCGAGGCGCGCAGCCCCAGGTAGTCGGCCTCGCCAAGGCCGACCTCACCTGTGTACAGTCGCTGCTCGAACCGATCCGGATCAAGCCCACGCATGAGGGCGGTCACCTGCAGTGCGGGGCCGCCGACGTTCATCCGTGCGATAACCCGCATTACCCGAACGCGATGTCCTGCGTTGTGCCCCTCGGCGTCGTGGCTCCGCCACTCGTGCTGCATAACGCGAGACAATACAGCTTGAATAGGTACTATCCTCGCATGTCGTCCATTTCGCCTGATTCGTCGGCGTCCCGTGGGTCCGCCGGGTCTACCTCGCCCGCGGCGCCGATCTGCCTTCTCATCGGCCAACTCGGTCTGGGCGGCACCGAGCGGCAGGTGGTCCTGCTCGCGGACGGCCTGCGCCAGCGCGGTATCGATACGGAAGTGCTCGTCATGTTCGACGGCGGCGAGCGCGAAGCGGATCTCCGCGCCGCCGCCGTTCCCGTCGTCCACCTGGGATTCCGGCGTCGCCCGCTCACCCTCGGCATGCTGTGGGCCAACGTCCGCGGGTTCGGGCGGCTGGTGCGCCACCTGTGGCGGCGACGACCGGCAGTGCTGCACGCCTTCCTGTTCCACAGCTACATCATCGCCGCGCCGGCCGCGCGGCTGGCGCGGGTACCGGTCCTCGTCGCCGGCCGGCGCAGCCTCGGCGACTTCAAGGGGGGGCGTCGCTGGGTCCTGGCGCTCGAACGGGCCGCGACCTCGGTGACAGATCTGTTGATCGCGAACGCCGAGGCGGTGGCCGAGGATGCCCGCCGCGAGGAGGGCGTACCCCCCGAGAAGGTCATGGTCATCTACAACGCGCTACCCGACGGCGCGTTCGAGATCGGCCCGCCGACGGGGGAGAAGAGCCCCTCGGTGGTGCTCTGTGTGGCCAACCTCAAGCACTACAAGGGACACCGCTTCCTCATCGAGGCGGCCGCCATGGTGCGCGAACGCGGCCACGAGGTCACCCTCGTACTCGTCGGGGACGGTCCCGAACGCTCAGCGCTCCAGGCCCTGGCCGACGAGCGGGGGGTCGACGCCCGGTTGCTCGGCGCCCGGACCGATGTGGACCGCCTGCTGGCAGAGGCCGACCTCTTCGTCCTGCCGTCGCTGACCGAAGGACTGTCCAACGCCGTCATGGAGGCGATGGCGGCGGGACGCCCGGTCGTGGCCACCGATGTGGGCGGCACTGGTGAGCTGCTACGCGACCGGGGAATCCTGGTGCCGCCCGGCGACGCCGCCGCGCTCGCCGACGGACTGGAGCGGCTGCTGACCGACCCCGTGCACGCCGCCCGGCTGGCCGCCGCCGCCCAGGACTGGATCCGGGAGAACGCGGCACTGAATACCATGATCGACCGGCATGTCGCCGTGTACGCCGAACTTTGGGAGCGCAAATGTGCGGCATAGCAGGGAGCGTCTCGACCGGATTCGTCGACTCGGAACTGGTCCGCCGGATGTGCGACACGATCGTGCACCGTGGGCCGGACGGGGCCGGGTACCACGATGACGAGCACGCCGCGCTGGGCATGCGCCGGCTGGCGATCATCGACGTCGCCGGGGGCCAGCAGCCGGTGTACAACGAGGACCGCACGGTCGCCGTGGTCTTCAACGGCGAGCTGTACAACTTCGGCGAGCTGCAGGCCCACCTGCGGGCGAGAGGCCACCACCTGGCCGGCACCGGTGACAGCGAGTGCCTCGCCCACCTGTACGAGGAGTACGGCGATGAGCTCGTCCACCACCTGCGTGGCATGTTCGCCTTCGCGATCTGGGACCGCCCGCGCGGCCGGCTGCTGCTGGCCCGCGACCGGCTGGGCAAGAAGCCCCTGTACTGGCGCGCGGACGGCGGCTCGCTGTCGTTCGCCTCAGAGCTGAAGTCGCTCGTACAGGACCCGTCGATGTCGCGCGAGCTCGACCTGGTCGCGCTGCACCACTACCTGACCTACCAGTACGTGCCCGCACCGTGGTCCATCTACCAGGGCGTGCAGAAGCTCCCGCCGGGACACCTGCTGGTCTGGCAGAACGGGGTGGCCGACGTCCGGCCGTACTGGCGGGCCGACTTCACCCCGCGCGCTGTGGGCAGCGAGGAGGAGCTGGTCGAGGAGCTGCGTGCGCTGCTGCTCGACGCCACCAAGGTCCGGATGGTGAGCGAACGGCCCCTGGGCGCGTTCCTGTCCGGGGGCATCGACTCCTCGGCGATCGTCGCGGCCATGGCTATGCAGAGCACCGAGCGGGTGAAGACGTTCAGCATCGGCTTCGAGGACAGCCGCTTCGACGAGCGCGAGTACGCGCGGATGGTGGCCCGTCACTACAACACGGACCACCACGAGCTGGTGGTCACGCCGTCGGCCGCGGACCTGCTGCCGACGCTCGCCTGGCACTTCGACGAGCCGTTCGCCGACTCGTCGGCGATCCCCAGCTTCTACGTGGCGCAGATGAGCCGCGAGCACGTCACGGTGGTGCTCACCGGGGACGGCGGCGACGAGGGCTTCGGCGGGTACCGGCGGTACGCGTTCATGGCGACTGCTGGCCGGGTGCCCGTACCCGCGTTCGCCCGCCGGACGCTGGAGCGGCTGGGAGCCGGGCTGGCCGCCCGCAGTCGGGCGCGCTCCCCGCTGGAGCGCGTCGGCCGCGGCCTGAACCTGCTCGGCCAGCCGGCGCACCGCCGCTACGCACGGCTCATGTCGTACTTCACGCCGGAGCAGAAGCACGCGCTCTACACCGACGCGCTGCGGTCGCAGCTCGCCGGTATCGACAGCTACCAACTTCTCGACGACGCGTTCGCCGCCTCGCACGCGGACTCGACCGTCGGCAGGGTCATCGACGTCGACGTCAACACGTACCTTCCGGGCGACCTGATGGTGAAGGCCGACATCAGCACGATGGCGAACTCGCTGGAGGCCCGCTCACCGCTGCTCGACCACAAGGTCATCGAGTGGGCGGCCGGGCTGCCGACCAACCTGAAGGTACGCGGCAGCGAGACGAAGTACCTGCTCAAGCGGGCGGTGGCGGACTGGCTGCCGCCGGGTCTGCTCAACCGGCCGAAGATGGGCTTCGGGGTGCCGCTGGCCAGCTGGCTGCGGACCGAGCTGCGCGACCTGTCCCGGGACGTGCTCACGGACGCGACCGCCCGCGGCCGTGGCCTGTTCCGGCCCGAGTCGGTGGCCGCCCTGCTCGACCAGCACGACGCCGGCATCGACCACTCCACCCGGATCTGGGCGCTGATGCAGTTCGAGCTGTGGCACCGGATGTACGTGGACGGAACGCCGCCGACTTCGCGGCCGACGGCCGTCCCGGTCACCACCGCGTGAGCGCGGAATCCGGCGTGGCCGCGCCGGCGGGCCGCCCACTTCGAATCGTGCTCGCGGTCGGCACCCTGCACGTCGGGGGCACCGAGACCCAGCTGGTGAAGCTCGCGATCGGGCTGCGCGAGCGCGGCCATGACGTGCACGTGCTCGCGCTGTCGGACGGCGGCCCGCTCGAAGAGCCGCTGCGCGCCGCCGGCGTGCAGGTACGGGTGTTCGACTACGGCGGCCTGCCGCTGCGCGGCCGACCGGACCGGGCCCAGCTGCGGATGCTGGCCCGGGCGCTGCGCACGCTGCTCGCCGTCCGGCGTCACCTGCGGGCTCTGCGTCCTGACGTGTGTCACGCCTTCCTGTTCGGCTGCTACAGCCTCGTGTTGCCGCTGGCCTGGTCGGCGGGGGTGCCGGTACGCGTGAGCGGCCGCCGCGGCGAGACCCCGCCCGCCGCCGGGCTGCGGGACCGGCTGTTCCACGAGCTGGGGCGGCGGTCATCGGCGTTGATGCTCTGCAATTCGCGCGAGGGCGCGGACGAGGCGGTCCGGCGCGACGGGTACCGGCCCGAGCAGGTGCAGGTCATCCCCAACGGGGTCGACCTGCCCGACGAGCAGGCGGACGTGACGGCGCAGCCGGCTCGCGGTGTCATGGTCGCGAACCTGATCGCGTACAAGGGCCACGACGACCTGCTGGCCGCGCTGGCGATGTTGCCCACGCCACCACGGATCTGCCTGATCGGTGAGGGCCCCGAGCGGGCGCGCCTCACCGAGCTGATCCGCTCCCGTGGCCTCGACGACGTCGTCGAGCTGGCCGGCGCGCGCGCCCGGGCGAGCCGGTTGCTGCCGCGGTACCAGTTCGCGGTGCTCGCCTCGCACTACGAGGGGCTGCCGAACGCGGTCCTGGAGGCGATGGCGGCCGGCCTGCCGGTGGTCGCCACCGCCGTGGGCGGCGTACCGGAGCTGCTCACCGACGATGAGACCGGGCTGCTCGTCCCGCCTCACTCGCCGGCCGAGCTGGCCGCCGCGATCGCCCGGGTCGCCGGCGACCCGCAGTTGCGGGGGCGACTCGGGGCGGCCGCGCGCAAGGCCGCTGCCACCTACAGCGTGCCGGTGTGCGTCGAGCGGCACGACCGGCTGTACCGGGATCTGCTCGGGTGATCGGGCGCGGGCGCCAGATCGTCGCGACGGTCGTGACGCAACTGGCGACGGTGGTGCTCGGCGCGGTCACCGGGATGGTGATCGCCCGGGCGCTGCACGCGGAGGGCCGCGGCGCGTTCTCGGTCGTGGTGACGATCGCGACGGCCGCGCTCTCGCTGGGCCACCTCTCCGTGGAGCAGTCGCACACCGCGCTGTGGCGGCGGGCGCGGACGTCCATCCCCGCCAACAGCGTGCTGCTCGGACCCGCCGCCGGCTCGCTCGCCGCCGTTGGCGCCCTCGTCGTCGTGCTCGCGCTCGGCCCCCGGGCGGTGCCGCTGCCCGGCTACGCGCTGCTGTTGGTGGCGCTGCTCGCGGTGCCCTTCGGGATGACCGTGCTGTACCTGAACAACGTGCTGGTGCTGCAGGGCCGGGTCGGTGTCGTCAACCGTGCCGCACTGTTGAGCGCCGTCGTGCAGTGTGGCACGCTGCTCACGTTCGGGCTCGCCGGAAGGCTTTCGGTGGCCGTGGTCGTCTGGATCTGGGCGATCTCCACGGTGCTCCCGTTGGCCGTGGTCATACCGGCGCTGCGGCCTCGGCTGCGCGACGCGGACCGGGCCGTCGCTCGCCGGGCGCTGACGTACGGGCTGCGCCACCACCTTGCGTTCTCGGCGCTGCACCTGCTGCTGCGGATCGACGTGCTATTGCTCAACGGCCTGTCGTCGCCGGCGGCGGTCGGGCTCTACACGGTCGCGGTCACCATCGGGGAACTGGCCTGGATCGTCACCAACGCCACAGCGCAGGTGGCCGTCTCCCAGCAGGCCAACGCCGAGCTCACCGACTCTGCGGCCGTCACGATCGCCGCCACCCGGCTGTCGACGATCCTGTCCGCCGTCACGGTCCTCGGGATGTGCGCCGCCGGCCCCGTGGTCATCCCCCTGATGTACGGGTCGGGTTTCCGGGACAGCGTACCGGCCCTGCTCGCGCTCGCCCCCGGCATCTTCACCTTCGGTGCCACCCGGGCGGTCGGCGCGCATTTGATACGACTCGACCGCCCGATGATCATCTCGGGGATCACGCTCGCCGCCATGGCCGGAAACGTCGCGCTGTGCCTGCTACTCATCCCGCGGTGGGGGCTGGTCGGGTGTGCGTTGGCGTCCAGCGCCGGGTACGCCGTTCTCGGCGGTGCGCAGGTGGCGTGGTTCCTGCGCGCGACCCGGACGCCAGCGCGCGCACTTGTTCCGGGCCGCGCCGAACTGGACGCCCTACGCCGGGCGTATCGGGCCCGCCGTATACGTGCGGCCTCCGACCCAACAGGTGAACCGGAAGCCGGCGGCCCGCGCGCCTAGCGGCGGAGTTCCAGTACTCCCGCCTGGATGTCAGCCTCGATGCCGAGCCTGTCGTTGCTTTCTGAGGGTTCTGATGGTCCGCTCACTGGCCCGGGTACTTTGGCCCGATCGACGCATCATTGTTCCTAGCGCCACCCAGAAGGGTGCGGTAACGATCAGGTTTGACAGGACGTTGCCGAACAGCAGCCCAACGGCGTAGGTGACGACCGCCGCGCCGAGGACGGCGTACTCGTAGTCCCGCAGCCCGCGCAGCCCGCGCCAGAGCAGGTACGCGAACAGGAGAAGTGCGGGGAGGCCGGCTTCGGCGGCAAGTCGCAGGAAGTCGTTGTGGGTGTTGATCACGATTTGTTGCGGGGAGTGCAAGCCGGCGTAGGGGGCGAACATCCCGTACCCGATCCCCCGCAGGGGGTGCTCCAGCGTCACCTGCAGGGCGAACCACGCGGCGTCCGCGCGCACTCCGTTGTTGTAGGTGAGCTCATTCGCGCTGCGCCCGCCGAGGCCGAGCTGCAGCCATGCCAGGCCGCCGCTCGCCAGCAGGGCGAGCCCCGCGAGCCCGGCGACCGCCGCGACCAGCACCGGCCACCGGGTGCGTCGCAGGTGGACGACGACCAGGACGAGCAATCCGGCGACGACCGCGACCATTGCGCCACGGGAGCGGGTGGCGACAAGCGCGGCCAGGCTGGGCAGCGCCGCCAGCAGCCAGAGCAGCCGGCGGCTGGCCCAGGCGAGGCCGATGGCCGTCACTGCCGGCACTGCCAGCGCGGCGCCGAGGTAGTTCGGATTCAGGGTCTCGGTCACGAGGCGGCCGTCGACGTACTCTCCGCGAACCAGCGCGTACACCCCCTCGACCGCGCCGGCGACCGCCACAAGTTGCGCGAGACGGTGAGGTGAGGGCGGCGCGGCGAGTGCCGCGCCGAGGAGGATCAGACCTTCCAGTACGCCGATCAGGTCCGATGTGGGGTATGCGCCCGCATTCAGGCGGACGGCCGGAAACAACAGACTCAGACCCAGTACCGCCGTGAGCAGAGCGATGACGACATGATCGCCCCGCAGCCGTACCGTTCCCGCGCATACGTGTGCGAGTATGCCCAGCAAAAGTGCAGCTAGCACGCCTCCTAGCCCGGGCAGTGCGGCTTCCGGGAACACGTGGACGAGGAGGACGACCGGGATGATCGGCGCCAGAGACATGGCCGTGAGGCCTGGGCGGGCGAGCACCAGCAACGGTGCGACGACGACAAATCCGACAGCCGTGAACAGACCGTGCTGGAACAGCAGGTACGCAAGTAGCAGAACGGCCAGGGCCGCGACGGCCGGAAGAACAGCCCGACGAGGCCCGTCGATGAGATCGGCTGGCCGGTAGTCCTGTTTCGATAGGTCTGTTTGGCTAGGAACGGCCACTCGTTGTCTCTTTCCTCGTTGACACCACGACGCAACAGTGTCGGTGCTTGCCTTTTTACATCGATACGCCGAAATTGTGCTTCGCGACAGGCTACGGGCAGGTGCCCGGTTCCCGTTCGCACGCGTGCCGCGCGTCGGCAAAGGATCATTACATTGAACGTTTCAAGGAGACCTGTATGCACGGCGGCACAACGCTGGTAACCGGCGGCGCCGGCTTCATAGGTTCGCACCTGGTCGATGCGCTCCTGGCCCGTGGCGAGTCCGTGATCGTACTCGACGACCTGTCCACGGGGAGGTTGTCGAATCTCGACAACGCTGCTGCGAACCCGCGCCTGCGGTTCGTACGCGGATCAGTGCTCGACGAATCGCTGGTTGACCGAGTGGTTCGGGACAGTGACACGGTGGTGCACCTCGCCGCCGCGGTCGGTGTGAAGCTGGTGGTCGAACAGCCGCTCAAGTCGCTCCAGACGAACATCCGGGGCGCGGAGAACATCATCGAGGCCGCCCACCGGCACGGGTCGAAGATCTTGGTCACGAGCACCTCGGAAATCTACGGAAAGAACGCCAGCGGCCCGCTGCGGGAGGACGCTGACCGGATCCTCGGCAGCCCGGGCGTCATGCGCTGGGCCTACAGCACGGCGAAGGTCGTGGACGAGATCTTGGCCAACGCGTACCACCGCGAGCAGGGGCTGCGGTCGATCGTCGTGCGGCTGTTCAACACGGTCGGTCCGCGCCAGAGTCCGTCCTACGGAATGGTCATCCCGCGGCTGGTGCACCAGGCGTTGGCGGGCGAACCGCTGACCGTCTACGGCGACGGCCAGCAGACCCGTTGCTTCGCGCACGTCGCCGACGTCGTGTCCGCCCTCGTGGCGCTGCTGGATGAGCCGGCCGCCATCGGCGAGACGTTCAACATCGGTAACAGCGGTGAGATCAGCATCCTCGAGCTGGCCAAGCGGGTTCTCGAGCTCGCGGGTAGCGACTCCGGCATCGCGCTCATGCCGTTCGAAGAGGTGTACGGAACCGGGTTCGAGGACATGAACCGCCGGGTTCCCGACACCGGCAAGCTGCGCGCGCTTACCGGATGGGAGCCACGACGCGGACTCGACGAGACCCTCCGCGACATCATCGCCGAGGTCAGGGGCGCATCCGGAGGTGCGTCGAACGGTACCAAAGCGCAGGCCCACTCGTGATGACGACCGCCATGATCTGGCCGATCCTCGTCGCGGGACCGGCCGCGATGGGGCTCGCCGGCGGATTGACCGAGCCGCTGCGTCGACTCGCGCTGCGGCTCAACCTCACCGACCGCCCGGCCGCGCACAAGGCGCACGCTCGGCCCACTCCCTACCTGGGTGGCGCGGCTGTCGCGGCGGGGACACTGGTACCGGCTCTCTTCTTCGCGCCGACCTGGGCGTTGCGCCCGATGGTGCTCCTGCTGGGCGGGCTGGCTGTCGCGGTGATCGGCCTCCTGGACGACGCCAGGTCGCTGCGTCCCGGGCCACGGCTCGCGGCGGAGATGACGGTCGCGGCGGCGCTCGTCGGATGCGGGATCCGGATCCCGGTCTCCGGCAACCCGTGGGTCGACGCCGTCCTCACCGCGGTCTGGGTGGTCGTCCTGACCAACTCGTTCAACCTGCTGGACAACATGGACGGCGCCGCCGCATCCATCGCCGTGGCGACGGCCGGCATGCTCGCGGCGCTCGCCCTCTCGACGGGGCAGCCCGGAGTGGCGATCCTGCTGATCTGCCTCGCCGCAGCGGCCGCCGGGTTTCTGTGCCACAACTGGCCGCCGGCGCGCATCTTCATGGGTGACACCGGCTCGTTGTTCATCGGCTTCCTGATTTCCGGCTCGGCGGCGGCGGCGATCGGTGCGGGCGGCGGTGCCGAGGGGCACCCGCTCCGTGCGCTCACCGCGCTCGTGCTGGTCACGTTCATCGCGACGGTGGACACCAGCCTCGTGCTGATCTCGCGGCGCCGTGCCGGGCGCAGCTGGCTCGCCGGTGGCACCGACCACGTCACGCACCGGCTACGCCTGCTCGGTCTGACCCGTTCCCAGGTGCCGTGGATGTTGATGGCCATGGCGACGCTGACCGGTGCGCTCGGCGTACTCGTCGCCGGGGGTGTGCTCCTTGCGCCGGCCGTCCTCGCCGGCGTCGTTGCTGTGGGGGTGACTGCGGTCTGGCTGCTGCTACGGGTACCCGTGTATCCCGCCACGGTGACCGAAAAGCCGGCGGACAGCCCCGGTGTCCGGGTGGACGAAACAATTGGTTCCGTGTTCACTCAGGCAATGCCTCTCGTTGGTGGTCAGTTGGTTATCGACAGGGCCGCGAGTGAAAGGAGCGCCGCGCTGTGACGACTCTTTACCGCGGCTCGTCTTCCGGGCCGCCCGGTGATCGGAGGAATCCGACGGGCCCGCGGACCTCGACCCGGCCGAGCGCCCCGCTGGATGATTCGACCGTCGTGATGCCGGCGGTAGGGCGCGGTGGCTCGGGACGGCCTGCCAAGAGGCGGACGAGCCGGCGCAGCCAGATCCTTCTCGGCATCTGCGGCGGTCTGGCCATCCTGCTCGGCGTCACCCTCATCGGTGCGTACACCCTGATGAACAGGGTTACCGGCAACGTCAACCGGATCGACAACGCATTCGCCGGACTCGACGAGAAGCAACGTCCGACCAAGCCTGCGGCGACCAAGAACAGCACGAACTTCCTGCTGCTCGGCTCCGACTCCAGGGACGGCCAGCAGACGACCGGAAGCAACGCGAAGAGCAAGGCCTGGGAGGCGGGCGCGCAGCGTACGGACACTATCATGCTCGTCCACATCCCGGCCGACCGCGGCTCTGCGCAGGTCCTCTCGATCCCCCGGGATTCGTGGGTCGAGATCCCCGGCAAGGGCAAGAATAAGATCAATGCGGCGTACGCGCTGGGTGGACCCAGTCTGCTGATCAAGACGGTCGAAAACCTCACGCGCGTACGGATCGACCACTTCGCCATCATCGACTTTGCCGGATTCACCTCTATCATCGATGCGATCGGTGGCGTCGACGTCGAGATCGCCCAGGACACCGTCGACCTGGTCGGCAACCGATTCCGTAAGGGCGTCAACCACCTCGACGGCACGAAAGCGCTCTTCTACGTACGCCAGCGGCACGGTCTGGAGAACGGCGACTTCGACCGGGTCAAGCGCCAACAGAACCTGATCCGGGCGGTCATGAACAAGCTCAACACGTTCAACCCGGCGACCGACCCGGTAGGCGCGTTTCGTCTCATGGACGCCGTGACCAAGTCCTTCTCGGTCGACAGCGGACTGTCCGACGCGGAGATGCGATCGCTGGCCTTCGACGTGCCCGGTATCCGGAACGGTGGCATCACCTTCCTGACCGTGCCCACCACCGGGACCGGCTGGGAAGGCGACCAGAGCGTCGTACGCCTCAACGTGGCGCAAGGCACCGAGCTGTGGAACGCGGTGAACAACGACACCGTGCCGGCCTACGCGAATGCCCACAGCAACGATCTGCTGCCCGCGGTACCCAAGTGATGGCCGGGGAGTGAAACGCGCGCGAACGGTCCGTTACCTTGATTTCGGTAACGGGCCGTTCTGCTCTTGTAACGGCTGACGGCATGCTTGCGGAACCTTCCGCGTCGCAGTCATCCTGGCGATGCTGCTCGGCTTTCTTGCGGGATTGCTGTCATTCAAGGTCAAGAGCAGATGGTGTGCCGTGTGCGGCCTCGTCAAAGTCTGCCCTCGGTGTGCTGGCTGGGCCGCGCCCCGTGCCGGCCGGGGGTCGTCCGGCGGCACGACGACCGCACAGCGTCTCCGGAACGTCGGGCCTCGCTGGTGGGCAGGAGGTCGGCGCCGATGATCGACTGTCTGCGCGCGGTGGAAAACCAGCGAGAAGGAGCGAGGCGATGACGACGACCACGTACTACGCCATGACGGCAGATACACAATTGGCCGAGGCGCAGCACCTGCTCGATACGCACGTGACGTCCAGCGCCGACGGCCGGTGCGTCGAGTGCGGGATCCCCGGTCCGTGCCCGAAGCGGGAAACCGCTGTCGTGATGTTCTCCCGGACGCTTCGATTGCCGCGTCGTCAACCGGGTGCCACTCGACCGGACGCGATCAGGCGTCTGCCGCCATCCGATGGATGGTTCGGCAGCTAAGGACGGGCGTCGGTGGTGTAGGAACAGCCGCTTGCGGAGCACACCGCGTTGTCACGGCGCGGGTCAACCCCAAGCCGGGTGAGCGGCGGGGGCCACGCAAGCGTCGTCGTGTGCGACACTCCCCGGGCCACATTGATGGGAGACGAGATGGAACTGCAGCAACTCCAGGCTCAGCAGCGGCTGATTGTCCGGCAGCGGGTACGGCTGATGGTCAACCAGTACGAGGTGCGGGCGGCCGGGCCTGACGGGTCCGAGGGCGACCTGCTTGCCTTCGCCCAGCAGAAGCGGCTGGCGTTCAAGGAGCAGGTGACCCTGTACGCCGACGACACCAAGCAGCAGCCGGTCCTGGGGTTCAAGGCTCGCCAGGTGCTCGACCTCGGCGCGACGTACGACGTGACCGACGCCGGCGGTACCCCGATCGGGCTGTTTCGCAAGGACTTCGCGAAGTCGCTGCTGCGCTCGACCTGGCATGTCGAGCAGCCCGGCCTGGGCGTTGCCACCGGGCAGGAGCGCAACCTCGTCGTGGCGCTGCTGCGGCGCTTCGTGGACTACCTGTCGTGGCTGCCCTACCACTTCGACTTCACGGTGGACGGCCAGCCGGCGTTTTCGGTTGTGCGGAAGTGGGGTCTGCGCGACAGGTACAGCGTCGATATCCATGACCCACGCCTGGACCGGCGGTTGGTGATCGCGATGGCGGTCGGCCTGGACGCGCTGCAGAGCCGCTGATCCGGCCGGGTCCGCCGGTGGGCCTAGTGACGGTGGCGGAGGTGAGGCACGATGGCTCTCACGTCTGCGGCTCAAGCTCGGATAGAGGTACGGGAGTCATGTCCTCGTCGCGTCGACTGATCATTTCGGCTGCGATCGCCGCGGTCACCGTCGGCGCGGGGGTGTTCGTCGCCCTCAGGGCCACTGGCGATTCGCCGGGCCGGCCGCCGAGCGCGCGCGTGGTGCAGCCGGGCGCGCCGGGTCAACCAGGTAAAACACTGTCGGCGAACGAGGTCTCTCAGCTTCCGCCGTCCCGGCACACCGCCGCCGACACGCTGTTCTTCCGGAGGATGATCCCGCATCACGCTCAGGCGCTGGAGATGACCGCACTCCTACCGGGGCGTACCACCAACCCGGAGCTGACGCTGCTCGCCAGGCGGCTCGACATCTCGCAACGCCAGGAGATCGGGCGGATGCAGCAGTGGCTCCAGGAGCGGGGCGAGCAGGTCCCCGAGCCGCACACGGGTCACCCCGGGCACGACACGCTCATGCCGGGGATGCTCAGCGACGAGCAGCTCGGCCAGCTCAGGCAGGCGAGCGGCTCGGAGTTCGACCGGCTCTTCCTCCAGTACATGATCCGCCACCACCAGGGGGCGCTGGCGATGGTGGCGGAACTGTACGCGACGGGTGGCGGGCTCGAGCCGGCGAGCGACCAGGTCGCCCGTGAGGTCAACGCCGACCAGAACATCGAGATTCAGCGGATGCAGGAGCTGCTGGCCAAGACGCAGTGAGATCCGCCCGGTTGACGAAGGAAGGGCACCTCGACCCGAAACCAGCGAGCCGAGGTGCCCTTCGGTCAGCGATCGATCAGAGCGATGCCGCCAGGTCCAGCATCGCCTGCTTCAACTTCTGGTGCTGCGGGGCGTCGAGCTTGTTGGAGACGGCCCGTAGCTGCGCCGCCGCGGCGGACCGCTTGCCGCCGTCCGCGTAGTCCTCGGCACGGTCCAGGAACTCATCGACCCGGTCCTTCAGTTTGGGGTCGATGGCGTTGGCGCGTACGAGCTGGTCGTAGTACGCACGCGCGACCGCGAAGCTCGGCTTCCAGGTGATCTTCGGCTGGCTCTGGGCGTTGAACCGGGCGAGCTTCACCTGCGAGGCCGCCGTGATCTCCGCCTTCGACAGGAGTGCGCTCGGCGTCAGCGCGAGCACGTCGAGGCCTCGGGCGATCTCGTTGCCGTACAGGTTGCCGTTGTACCAGTACGCCGACCAGAACCCACCGAGCTCAAGCGTGTCCGCCTTGACCGGACCCCGGTCGAAGAACGCGATCTCACGCGGGTGCGCCGAGTCGGTGAAGTCGAACACGGAGATGCCGCCCTGGTACCAGGCCTGCATCATGATGTCGCGGCCGGGGACCGGAATCAGCGACCCGTTGTGCGCGACGCAGTTCTCCTGGGTGCTCTGCGGAGCCGGCAGCTTGTAGTAGCTGGCGAACTTCATCTTCCGATCGACGATGTCGAAGATCGCGTTGGCGCCCCACTGCGGCTGCTCCGAGGCGAGGCAGTGCGGAGCGCCGCCGCCGCCCCACTCGTCGGTGAAGATGACCTTGGTGCCGTCGTTGTTGAACGTCGCCGAGTGCCAGTACGCGAAGTTCGGATCGGAGACCTCATCGATCCGGACGGGGTTCGCCGGGTCCGAGATGTCGATCAGGATCCCGTTGCCCTGGCACGCACCGGCGGCCAACCCGATCGCCGGGAAGGCGGTGATGTCGTGGCAGGCGTTGGTGTCCGGCCTGGGCAACCAGGGCCCGCCGGACGGGTGCTGGGGCGCCTGTGGCCCGTTCTGTAGACCGTCGATCCGGCCGGTCTTCGGATCGGTGAACAGCCTCGGCTGGTTCACGACCGCGGCCTGCTCGGGCGCTGCCACCGGCACCTTGATGATGTCGATCCGCCACCTCGACGGATTCTCGCCCGTCGCGGGGTTGGTGTTGCAGCCCTCCATCGTCGTCGCCGGCCGCACTCCGGCCGTGCCCGAGACGTACACGTAGACGTTGTTCGGGTCCTTCGGGTCGGTCACCAGCGTGTGCGTGTGGGAACCACGGCAGAGTTGAACGGCCGCGACCTGTTTCGGGTTCAGCACGTCGCTGATGTCGAAGACCCGGATGCCCTGGAACCGGGTGCCGGCCGGGTTCGTGGTGCAGTCGACCCGTGCGCGGGACTCCTCGACGGACATGAAGAGCAGGTTGCCGTGGACCGACAGGTCACCCTGCCCACCCGGGCACACGACGCTGGTGGCGAGCTTCGGTTTGGTGGGGTTGGAGACGTCGACGATGTTGAACCCGTTGTAGTTGCCCAGGAACGCGTACTTGCCGCCGAAGGCGAGGTCCGACGCGACGTACCCGAAGTTGCCGGGGTTCGCCGGGTCAACGAAGCCCGCCGGCTTGTCGCGGTGTGCCAACAGCTTTACGTTGCTGCTCGCGGACTCGGCGTCGAGCCAGCCGGCACCGAGTCCGACGCGTGGATCGGGTTCGGCTGCCCAAGCCGTCCCCGGGAGCGCGCCGACCAGGAGTAGCCCGGTGGCCATCAGGCCGAGCGCTCGCCATTTCCTACGTGATCTGGAGCGTAAAAGAGGTCTCATGGCTGCCCTCCGGTCGAGAGACCTGACGCGACGTGCATGGGGGGTGAGCGCGCGCGTCGTGTAGGTAAGGACCGTATCGGCGGTCGATCAATGGTCAAGTGCTCCAACAAGATATGTAGATGTTTAAGGGTCTGGAATCGGGGGTCTCCGGGGAACGTCTCGCCTGCGAGCACGGGCCGGCCGGCCGCCCTCAACGGCGGCATCGGCGGGGGCCGTCGGAGGTGGCATCGCGATAAATACTCTATTTGTCAATATTTAAGCTGATTTTGGTTTTTATCTCAGACTGGCTTCCGGGAAGCCGATCGAAGCGCCAAACGACGCCGAGCGTAGGCACATAGGGACCACAGGCTGTGACGCCGATGCGCGCGCTCGCGAAAGCGCCGCATCTGAGCAGGCAGGCAAATGGTTCTGCCGTGTGTCGCAAAGCCTGCTAGCGAGGTGTGCAATGGCTGAGAGCCAACCGTCCCAGGAACCTCCACATAGGCACAATGTTCCGGATGCCGATGTGGGTTTCTGGTCGGCCGAGGGTGGTCTGCGCGTGCTCGCGGACACGATTCCGCACCTCCTGTGGACGGCGGATTCGGACGGTTCTACGCAGTACGTCAATAGCCAGGCAACCGAGTACACCGGATTTTCTGCCGAGGCGAGCTCCAGCGGGCAGTGGCTCTCGTTGGTCCATCCCGACGACGTCGACCGGGTCCGGGAAGCGTGGGATGAGGCCATTCGAACCGGGACTGTTTACGAGCTCGAATACCGGTTCCGCCGCGTCGATGGCCAGTTCCGCTGGCACTACTTCCGCAGCGTGCCGGTGCGTGGCACGGACGGGCAGATCGCGAAGTGGATCGGCACCGCCACCGACATCGACGACCGAAAGGCGTTGGAGGAGAGCCTACGCCGCGTCCAGGAACAGACCGCCGAGACGCTGAGGCTGTTGGAGACGATCCAGTCGGCCTCGCCGGTCGGCTTCGGTTTCGTGGACCGTGAGTTCCGGTTCGTCCGCGCCAACGACTCGCTGGCCACAATGGTTGACTTGCCCGTGGACCAGGTGGTCGGGCGTACGGTCGCCGAGATCGTTCCGACGGTGTGGCCCCGAATCGAACCGCTCTATCGTCGGGTGTTGGAGACCGGAGAAGCTGTTCTCGACGTGGAAGTGATCGGGCGGACCGCCGCTGAGCCCGACCGGATCCATTCCTGGCTCGCTACGTATTACCCGGTGCGGGTCGACGCCGCGATCGTCGGTGTGGGACTCGTGGTGCTCGACATCACCAAGCGTCTGGAAGCCGAGGCGTTCCGGTCGGCCGTGATGGAGAACATGGCCGAGGGCCTGTACACAATAGATGACCAAGGCCGAGTGACCTCCGTGAACCGGGCCGCCTCGCAGCTGCTCGGCTGGACGGCGGAGGAACTGCTCGGTAAGCCTATGCACGACACTGTGCATTTCCAGCGAGCCGACGGGACGCGAATTTCGACTGATGAGTGCCCGGCGGTCACAGCGCGGACCGAAGGTCGGCCGATCTGCGGCGACGATCAGGTCTTCACCCGCAAGGACGGGTCGATCTTCCCGGTTTCGTACTCGTCAGCGCCGCTGTACATAGGGTCCAAAGTCGGTGGCGCCGTGGTCGTCTTCCGCGACATCACCGAGTTGCGGGAGCGGCAGCGGCGTGAAGTCGAGGCCCGCCATGACCAGAAGCTGGAGTCGCTGGGCCGGTTGTCGGCCGGGC
>NZ_JAATVW010000024.1 GCF_011947225.1 Planosporangium flavigriseum
CGCTGGACCGACGGCCACCACATCGTGCACTGGACAGACGGCGGAACCACCAGCCTCGACAACGCCGTGCTCCTGTGCGGCTACCACCACCGGCAGGTCCACCACAGCCCCTGGCAGATCCGCATCAACCCCGCCGACGGACTCCCCGAATTCACCCCACCCACCTACATCGACCCGGAGCAAAAACCCCAACGCAACCGATACCACCGACGCCAGTGAGGGCATAGCTGCTACCTGTCTGTCCGCCACTGCCGCGAGGTCAGCGGCAACTTGTGCGCCACCAGATGGCTCACGCCTACCTGTCCTGTGCCGGCTTCCCACGCGTTGAGCAAGATGGGCAGTCGGTGGGAAGGCGTTCACCAGATCCGAACGGAGCGATGTCGTGGCGTACCAGGTCGCGGTGTGCGGTCCAAGCGACTGCACCGAAGCGGAGCGCGTAAGCGCTTACCGCGTCGGTCAGCTGATCGCCGAACGCGGCGCGGTTGTCATCTGCGGCGGCGGCACCGGGGTCATGGGCGCTGCCGCCGCTGGCGCCCGTTCGCGGGGCGGTCTTGTGATCGGCATCCGCCCCAACGACAGCCGGACAGGCGCCTCCCCTGACCTGTCCGCAACGATCGTGACGAACATGGGCGAGGCCCGCAACGCGATCATCGTGTGGAGCGCCGACGCGGTGATCGTCGTCGGTGGTTCGTGGGGAACGTTGAGTGAAGTCGCCCTCGCGAAGCGACGCGGCGACCTCCGGGTTGTCTCACTCTACGGTTGGCAGGTGCTTGACCAGTACGGGCAGCCGGTCCCGGGAATCGACGTCGCCGACAGCCCGGAAGCCGCCACCGCGCTGGCACTCGCGGATGACGACCCATCATGGACGGCGTGACAGACGAGCCGGATGACAGACGAACGGGATGACAGACGACAGGCGGCGCCGTCGACACGATCGGGTCAGTGAGGGCCGCATGAGTCACACTTCTCGCCCGGCCGCCCGCCGGTAGCGCTGGATCAAGCCGGTTGCGGCGCGCCCTCAGCGACCGCCACCGCGGGATGGTCTGTACCCGGGGGCCTGGACGCTCCGCTCACGAGGGGACCTCCGCCTGTACGCGGGCCCGCTCGAGCTGTCCGGCGACGGAGTCAAGCAGCGAGTTCCACGCGTCCTCGAACTTCTGCAGGCCCTCTTCCTCCAACCGGCGCACCACGTCGTCGTAGTCGATTCCCGCCTGCCGAAGCTCACCGAGAATCGCCTCGGCTTCGTCGTATGTTCCGGCGATCGTGTCGCCGCGCACGACGCCGTGGTCGGCAACCGCACTCAGCGTCGCCTCCGGCATGGTGTTGACCGTGCCCGGAGCAACGAGTTCGACCACGTACCGGGTGTCGTCGTACGCGGGGTCCTTGACACCAGTGGACGCCCAGAGTGGGCGCTGCGGCCTCGCTCCCCGCCTTGCAAGCTCTTGCCAGCGCGCGGAGTCGAAGACCCGTTCGTACTGCGCGTACGCCAGCCGAGCGTTCACCAGCGCGGCCCGTCCGCGCAGCTCGGGCCGGCCGAGCTTGTCCAGCCGGGCATCTATCTCGGTGTCGACCCTGGAGACGAAGAAGGATGCGACCGATGCGATGCCGCGCAGGTCGTGGCCGTTCGCCGCCGCCCGCTCGAGGCCGGTGAGAAACGCTTCCATGACCGCCTCGTACCGCTCCAGGGAGAAGATCAACGTGACGTTGACGCTGATACCCGCCGCAAGCGTCTCAGTAATGGCCGGTAGGCCCTCCACCGTCGCGGGGATCTTGATGAACAGATTCGGCCGGTCCACCAACCACCACAGCGCCCTGGCTTCAGCCACCGTCCGACGGCGGTCGCGCGCGATACGCGGGTCGACCTCGATCGACACGCACCCGTCCGTGCCGTCGGTGCGCTCGTAGACGTCGCGCAGCACGTCGCACGCCCATCGGACGTCGTACGTGGTTAGCGCCCGCACCGCCTCCCCGACGCCCGTCCCGCGCAGCGCGAGGTCGAGCACCTGCTCGTCGTAGTCCTCCCCCGAGCTGAGCGCGTTCTGAAAGATCGACGGGTTGGTCGTCACGCCCACGACCGAGGCGGTGCGAACCAGGTCCGCCAGATTGCCGCTGCGCAGTCGGGCTCGCGACAGGTCGTCCAGCCACACGGCCACGCCGGCCGCTGACAGCTCGGCCAGGGGTTGCGTTCTCACAGGCTGCGTCCTCACGGGCTGCGTTCTCACGGGCTGCGTCCTCACGGGCTGCGTTCTCAGGTCGGTCACGGGCTCCTCCAGCCGCACTTGAATGCTTTATGGTGACCGCCGGGTCCGAGCCTCGCGGGGGGAGAGGCTCGGACCCGACGCAGGGGGCTCACCTGACGAACAGGTCCGACCGCCACCAGCGGTTTTGGTTCATGGCTGGCGGCCCCGGGAGCCCCACTAGCGGAACGCCTGGATACCCGTCACCGCACCGCCGACGACCAGAGCGTGCACGTCCGCCGTGCCCTCGTACGTGACAACCGATTCGAGGTTGTTCATGTGCCTGATCACCGGATACTCGAGCGAGATGCCGTTCGCCCCGAGGATCTGACGCGCGGTCCGCGCCACCTCCAGCGCCGCGTTGACGTTGCCAAGCTTGCCCATGCTGACGTGCTCGGGCCGGATCCGACCCTCATCCTTCATACGGCCAAGGTGCAGGGCCAGCAGGGTCGCGCGGTTGACCTCGAGCGCCATCATCGCCAACTTCTGCTGCTGGATCTGGAAGCCGGCGATCGGCTTGCCGAACGCGACCCGCTCCCGGCTGTAATCCAGGGCGGCTTCGAAGCACGCCCGTGCCGCCCCGATCGCCCCCCAGACGATGCCGTAGCGGGCCTCGTTCAGGCAGGAGAGCGGACCGCGCAGCGAGGTTGCCCCGGGGAGCATCGCGGACTCCGGCAGCCGGACATCGTCGAGCAGCAGTTCAGAGGTCACCGACGCCCGCAACGAGAGCTTCTTCTTGATTTCCGGCGCGGTGAAGCCCGGAGTACCTGCGGGAACGATGAATCCGCGGACCCCCTCGTCGGTCCGGGCCCACACGACCGCGATATCGGCGATCGAGCCGTTCGTGATCCACATTTTCGCACCACGCAGGATCCAGTCGCTGCCGTCGCGCTTCGCGTACGTCCGCATCGAGCCGGGGTCGGAGCCCGCGTCCGGCTCGGTCAGCCCGAAGCAGCCGATCGCCTCACCAGCGGCCATCCGGGGCAGCCACTCCTGCTTCTGCTCCTCCGAACCCCAGCGATGGATCGCGTACATCGCCAGCGACCCCTGGACGGAGACGAGGCTGCGGACGCCGCTGTCACCGGCCTCCAACTCCAGGCAGGCGAGGCCGTACGCGGTCGCGCTGGTCCCGGCGCAGCCATACCCCTCCAGGTGCATGCCGAGCACGCCGAGCTTGCCGAGCTCACGGGCGAGCTCACGGGGAATGCGCGCCTCCTCGAACCAGTCCCCCACGTACGGCAGGACCTTATCGCGGACGAAGGCACGGACGGTGTCGCGGATAGCGCGTTCCTCATCGGACAGCGCATGGTCGATATCGAGGTAGTCGTACGGCCGGATGGCGGAGTCACGGGCTGCTGCGTGGGATGCCGGAGAGGCGGACATGCAATGGGCTCCTTGACCGGTTGCGTTCCCTGGACCTAGGGTCAGTGGAATCGTTTCATGTCGAGGGGATGAAACCATATGCCGTCCTCGCTTGACAACCTCCGGGTCCTGGACTTCTCCCGGGTCCTGGCCGGACCGTTCGCCACCATGATGCTGGCTGATCTGGGGGCGACCGTGACCAAGGTTGAGCGCCCCGGTACCGGCGACGACACCCGTTCGTGGGGGCCGCCGTACGACGAATACGGTCAGGCGACGTACTTCCAGTCGGTCAACCGCAACAAGGACAGTCTCGTACTGGACCTCGCCGACCCGGACGACCTGGCGTACGCCCAGCGGCTCGCCGCCAACGCCGATGTGGTGGTGGAGAACTTCCGCCCGGGCGTGATGGAGCGGCTGGGGCTGGGCTACGACGAACTGCGCGCAGACAACCCTGCGCTGGTCTACTGTTCGATCACCGGGTTCGGCCGTGACGCCGGCGCCGCCCTCCCCGGGTATGACCTGCTGATCCAGGCCCTTGGTGGACTGATGAGCATCACCGGCGAGCCGGACGGCGAACCGCAGAAGGTCGGAGTCGCCCTGGTCGACGTCCTCGCCGGACTGTTCTCCACTGTGGGCATCCTCGCGGCGCTGCGGCACCGCGACCGCACCGGGGCCGGCCAGCGCGTTGAGGTCAACCTGCTGTCCTCCCTACTCGCGGCGCTGGTCAATCAGGGTGCCGCGTACACGGCTGCCGGCGCGATTCCCTCGCGTATGGGTAACCAGCACCCCAGCATCGCGCCGTACGAACTGCTCCGCACCGGCGACGGTGACCTCGTGCTCGCAGTCGGCACCGACCGTCAGTTCGCCTCGCTGTGCACGGTGCTCGGCATCCCGGACCTTGCGCTGGACGAGCGGTTCTCCAGCAATCCCCGCCGGGTCGCCCACCGCACGGAACTGCGTGCCACTTTGGAGAACGCGCTGGCCACCCGGCCCGCGTCGGCGTGGGCCGCCAGCCTCACCGACGCCGGCGTCCCGGCCGGAGTGGTGAACGACCTGGCCACCGCTTTCCGCCTCGCGGCTGACCTGGGCCTGGCACCCATCGTGGACCTGCCCCGGCCCGACGGCACCACGGTCGCCCTGACCCGCAACCCCATCAGCCTGTCGGAGACGCCGCCGGTCTATCGGTCGGCTCCGCCGCGGCTCGGGCTGTACGAGATCGACACGATCTCCTAAAGCCCCGCCCCAAACCCGACGACGAGAGCAGGTGCCCCACGTGACCAGCCTGGCCCCTCCACCCACCCGCACCGACGGCAGAAGCCTCTTCATCGGCGGTTCGTGGCTCACTGCGGACGCGGTGTACGAACGTTTCAACCCGGCCGACCTAGCACAGCTCACCGGCACCTACGCCCTGGCGACGCCGGACCACGTACGGACCGCGTACGACGCCGCAGCGGCCGCCTTCCCCGGTTGGGCGGCCACGCCGGCGCCGGAGCGGGCGAACGTCCTGCGACGCGCCGCGGACCTGCTGGAGGCACGCGTCGACGAGGCCACCCGGCGCCTCACCGCCGACATGGGCAAGGCGCTGCGCGACGCGCGCGGCGAGGTCCTGCGCAGCTGCGCGATCCTGCGCTACTTCTCCGGTGAGCTCCTCCAGCCCAGCGGGGAGACGTACCCGAGCGCGGACCCCTCGACGACACTGCTGACGATCGAGGAGCCGCTCGGGGTGGTCTGTGCGATCACGCCCTGGAACTTCCCGTCCGCCATCCCGGTCTGGAAGCTCGCGCCAGCTATCGGCTTCGGCAACACGGTGGTCTGGAAGCCCGCCGAGGCGGCCTCCGGCAGCGCCGTCCTCCTCACCGAGGTGCTGGCCGCGGCCGGGCTGCCGGACGGCGTGCTCAACCTCGTGACCGGGAAGGGCAGCGCCCTGTCCGGGGCGCTGACCGGTGACCCGCGGCTGGCTGCCCTGACCTTCACCGGATCGGGCGGCGTCGGGACCCGGCTGCGCCAGGCCGTCGCGGACCGCAACGTCAAGGTGCAGCTCGAGCTCGGCGGCAAGAATCCGGCGGTGGTCCTGGCCGACGCCGACCTGGAGGACGCAGCCGTGCAGATCGTCCGGGGCGCCATGCTGTCGACGGGCCAGCGGTGCACCGCGACGAGCCGGGTCTACGTCGAGCGCTCGGCTGCGCCCCGCCTACGCGAGCTACTGCGCGCGCGGGTGGCCGAGCTCGTCGTCGGTGACCCGTTCGACGAGGCGACCGACGTCGGCCCGCTGGCCTCCGCCGAGCAGCGCGATACCGTCGCCTCCTACCTGAAACTCGCCCGCGACGAGCAGGTGGAGGTCGTCGTCGGTGGCTCCGTACCGGACGACGGCAGCTGCTTCGTCTCCCCTACCGTGCTGGCGGGCGTCCGCCCCGACAGCCGGCTGGTGTGCGAGGAGATCTTCGGCCCCGTCCTCGTCCTCGAGGAGGTCGACGACTTCGACGCGGCGCTGGCTGCGGCTAACGACACAGAGTTCGGACTGTCGTCGGGGCTGTTCACCCGCGACCTCGGCAAGGCGATGGCGTTCGTACGTCGTACCCAGTCCGGGCTCGTACACGTCAACCGGGAGACCGCCGGAGTGGAGCCACACGTCCCGTTCGGTGGTGTCAAGGGTTCCAGCAGCATGGCCCGCGAGCAGGGCAAAGCGGCCCGCCAGTTCTTCACCACCACCAAGACGGTCTACCTGCGCACCACCTGACGCGAACGGCACAGCGGCCACAACGGGCCGCCGGACGACCGCCGCATCCCCACGCCGGCTCAGCACACGACACCTCAGCACACGACACCTCAGCACACGGCACCTCACCACTCGATACCCGGGAGAGAGCGTCACATGGACAACACGAAGAAGTTCTACATCGACGGTGCATGGGTGGAGCCGACGACGTCGGCAACTCTCGATGTCATCAACCCCGCCACGGAGCAGCCGATCGCCGCGATCGCGCTGGGCGCCCAGGCCGATGTCGACCGGGCGGTGGCGGCGGCACGCCGGGCGTTCGAGTCGTTCTCCCGCACTAGCGTCGACGAGCGGATCGCGCTGCTGGAGCGGATCCTCGAGGTGTACGCCACCCGCGAGGCCGACCTCGCGGAGGCGATGACGGCGGAGATGGGCGCCCCGGCGGCGTTCTCGGCGAACGCACAGGTGCCGTGCGGCACCGGGCAGTTCGCGTTCGCGCTGGAGGCCCTCAAGAAGTTCCGGTTCGAGGAGCGGGTCGGCACGTCGACCGTCGCCCACGAGCCGATCGGGGTCTGCGGCCTGATCACGCCGTGGAACTGGCCGATGCTGCTCATCGCGGCGAAGGTCGCCCCCGCGATCGCCGCCGGCTGCACGATGGTGCTCAAGCCGTCCGAGCTCGCGCCGCTGAACGCGCTCATCTTCGCGGAGATCATGGACGAGGCAGGCGTTCCGGCCGGCGTGTTCAACCTGGTCAACGGCGACGGCCCCACCGTCGGTGTGGCACTGTCGTCGCACCCGGACGTCGACATGGTCTCGTTCACCGGTTCCACCCGGGCCGGTATCGAGGTCGCCAAGAACGCGGCGCCCACGGTGAAGCGGGTCGCGCAGGAGCTCGGCGGCAAGTCGGCCAACATCCTGCTCGACGACGCCGACTTCGCGACCGCGATCCCCCGCGAAATGGGCTCCGTGTGCGCGAACACGGGGCAGTCCTGCAACGCCGGCGCACGGTTTCTCGTACCGGCTGATCGGCTGGAGGAGGCGGCGGCCATCGCCGCGAAGGCCGCCGAGTCGATCGTCGTAGGGCGCCCGGACGACGAGCGCACGGTGATCGGTCCGGTGGTGTCCCAGGCGCAGTACGACAAGGTGCAGCGGCTCATCCAGTCCGCCGTCGACGAGGGCGCCACCGTCGTCGCGGGCGGCACGGGCCGCCCGGAGGGGCTGGAGACCGGGTACTACGTCAAGACCACGGTCATCGCGGGGGTCACCAGCGACATGCAGATCTTCCGGGAGGAGATCTTCGGCCCGGTCATCACGATCACGCCCTACTCCGACGAGGAGGACGCGATCCGAATCGCCAACGACACCCTGTACGGCCTGTCGAACTTCGTCTCGTCGGCCTCCCACGAGCGCGCCCGCACGGTCGCCCGCCGGCTGCGCAGCGGCATGGTCCACATCAACGGCGCCGGCCTGGACTTCGCGGTGCCGTTCGGCGGCTACAAGCAGTCCGGCAACGGGCGCGAGTACGCCGAGTGGGGGCTGCGGGAGTTCCTCGAGGTGAAGTCGATCTACGGCGACAACGCCTGATCCACAGCCGTCGGCTGATCAGCCCGGCCCACGTCGAGCCCTCGCTGTCCACCGGCGAGGGCTCGACGTTGTCCCCCGTCTCTGTCCAGGGAGCTCTGTCCAGGGAGCTCTGTCCAGAGAGCTCTGTCCAGAGAGCTCTGTCCAGGGAGCTCTGTCCAGGGAGCTCTGTCCAGGGAGCTCTGTCCAGGGAGTGTCGTGTCCTCAGTTCACGTTGACCTCGTGATCCCGGTCAAGTCCCTCGCTCGGGCCAAGTCCCGCCTGCTCGGAGCGGCGGACAGCGGTGTCGGCGACGCAGGGGCGCACGCCACCCTGGTGCTCGCCATGGTGACCGACACCGTACGGGCGGCGCTCCACGCGGACACCGTCCGCCGGGTCGTCGTGGTCACGCCGGACCCGCTGGTCGCGCTTGCCGCCGAGCGCGAGGGGGCACGAGCGCTGTGCGACGAACCCGCCGGAGGGCTGAATGCCGCCCTCCGCTACGGGGCAAGCGTTCTGCGGGCCGACGATCCCGGCGCGGTCATCGGCGCGCTGCAGGCGGATCTCCCCGCGCTGCGCCCCACTGAACTGTCTGCCGCGATCGCGGCCGCCGCCGGGCGCCGCGCGTTCTGCCCGGACCGCCAGGGCGGCGGCACGACGCTGCTGCTCGGAGCCCGTGGCGGGACTCTCCGGCCGCACTTCGGCCCCGGATCGGCGGCCGCCCACCTGGCGACCGGCGCCCTCCTCCTGGCCGGCCCCTGGCCCACCGTCGGCTCCGACGTGGACAGCGAGGACGACCTGCGGGACGCATACCGGCTCGGCCTGGGCGAGCACACCGCGGGGGTGCTGGCGCGCGCCCGCGGGCTCGCACCCGTCCACGGCTGGCGTGGCGGTGCGCCGGCATACGACGCTCCCTGACGACGGGCGCCAGCCCCTACCCCGCGGGCGCCAGCCCCTACTCCTCGTGCGCCAGCCCTGAGATGTCGACCGTCCAGCAGACCTTGCCGTCGTCGTGGCCCTGCCGCAGCGGCAGGTCGAGCGACGTCAGGAGCCGACGAATCCGGTCGTTGTCCGGCAGTATGTGGGCTTTGGCCCTGCGGATACCGCGACCCGCTGCCTCCGCGAGTACCGCATGGACGAGCACGCGGCCGAGGCCACGGTGATGGTAGGCGTCCTCGACGAAGATGCTCAGCTCCGCACCGCCGAAATCGGGATCTACCTGGGCAAGCGCGACGATCTCCTCCGCGAAGGGGGCACCGAGCGCGACGTCGGTGTGGTCGGCGAGCACATGCCGGGCGGACTCGACGACCGCTGCGACGACCACCCGCCCCGGGCCGGGCTCGCACATGCGCCGGGCCCATCCGAGCGGGAGGGCCGGCAGCGCCTCATGGAAGCGGTCGTAGCGGGTCTGCGGGCTGCAACGGTCCACGGTACGGATCAGAGCGTCGCGGTCCGCCACGGTCACCGGGCGCAGCCGCAGGCCGCCGTGCAGCGGGTGGCAACGGACCGCGCTGCCGACGGCACCGCGCTCGGCGGCCGGGTGCGCCTGGGACGCCGCGCAGTGCGACTCGGACGCGGACGAGGCGGCGGACACGGGTACTCCATCAGCTGGCTAACGGGGGCCCTTCCAAGGATCCGCGCCTGACCGTGTGCCGCAACCGCAACGCCGGTGAGACGCCTCACCTGGACCGTTGTCCGCGTGAGGCGTCTCACCGGGACAGTCACCGGGCCCGCTCAGCGCCGGGACAGTCCACGTGCCGCTTCGGCGTCCACGAACCACAGCGTGCAGTCGAGGCCACGCGCGCCGGCCGCGGGGAGAGATCGCTGGTCAGCCCCGCACACCGCCGCTGCGACGGCCTCCGCCTTGGCAGCGCCGGTGGTGATCAACCAGACCTGGTCCGACCTTCGTATCGTGGGCAGCGTCAGGCTGATTCTGGTCGGCGGTGGCTTCGGACAGTCACGGACAGCGACGACCATCCGCCGCTCCTCGTGAACCGCCGGCGAATCCGGAAACACCGACGCGACGTGGCCCTCCTCACCGACGCCCAGCAGGCAGATGTCGAACAACGGGCCACCCGTGGCGTCGCCGTACCGCACCAGCAGTTCCTCGTACGCCGCCGCGGCGGCGTCCGGGTCGTACCCGAATCGCCCGTTCGCCGGCTCCATGACGTGCACCCGACGGGGGTCCACCGGAAGGTGGTCGAGCAGGGCCTCGTAGGCCTGACGCGCGTTGCGATCGGGATTGTCGCTCGACACGAAGCGGTCGTCGCCCCAGAAGAAGTCCACCCTGGACCAGTCGACGGCGCTGTGACCCGAGCCGGCCGTGAGCTCCGCCAGCAGCGCGATGCCGGTCCGCCCGCCGGTGAGCACGACCGACGCGGTGCCCTTCTCCGCTTGCAGGGCCGCCACGCGGGTGGCGAGCCGGCCGGCGACCGACGCAACGAGCTGGGGCCCGTCCGGGTACACGAACACCTTCGGCACATAGCCAATGCGACGCTCGACGACCCCGGTCATCGGACGCCCACCTCGGCGGTCGCGGCCAGCAAGCCGGCACCGGCCGAGTCGAGGAGATCGTAGCCGGTGCTGCGCCGGCGCAGTCGCCGTCCGATGCCGGTCACGAGCTCCTCCAGGGTGCCCTCGTCCACGCGCTGGCCGTGACTGGCCCCCGCGGCTCGGCTGATGTTCTCGTCCATAAGGGTTCCTCCCACGTCGTTCACCCCCGCCTGCAGCAACTGACCGACACCGGGCAGCCCGAGCTTCACCCATGAAGCCTGGATGTTGTTGATGAGACCGTGGTACGCGATCCGGGCTACCGCGTGGACGAGGACGACCTCGCGCCAGGTAGGACCCCGGCGGGCGCCCCGCTTCAGGTAGAGCGGGGCGGCCATGTGGACGAACGGCAACCCGACGAACTCGGTGAACCCGCCGGTCTCGTGCTGGAGCGCACGAGTCCGCAGCAGGTGCCGTGCCCAGTGGACGGGCTGCTCGATCGCGCCGAACATCATCGTGACGTTCGAGCGGAGGCCCACCGAGTGGGCCACCCGGTGGCACTCCAGCCACTCCGCTGTGTTGATCTTGTCGGGACACAGCACCGCCCGGACCTCGTCGTCGAGGATCTCCGCCGCCGTGCCGGGAAGCGAGCGGAGACCCGCGTCGACCAGCCGCCGTAGGTACTGGTCCAGCGGCTCGCCGAGTCGCTTCGCACCCTCGGTGACCTCGAGTGCGGTGAACCCGTGGACATGGATGCCGGGTGCGGCCTCCTTCGCGGCACGACACACGTCCACGTAGTAGTCGCCGTCGAACTGAGGGTGGATGCCGCCCTGCAGGCACACCTCGGTGCAGCCGAGCTCCCACGCCTCCCGCACCCGCTCCGCGACCTCCTCGAGCGTGAGCAGGTACGGCTTCCCGCGCAGGTTCAACGAGAGCGGGCCCTTGGAGAACCCGCAGAACGTGCACCGGAACGTGCACACATTGGTGTAGTTGATGTTGCGGTTCCGGACGTAGGTCACGTCGTCACCGACCGCCTCCGCACGCAGCTCGTCCGCCAGCCCAGCCACGGCGGCGACCTCGCTGCCCCGTGCTCGCAACAGCGTGACCAGCTCGTCGACACCGAGCTCCTGCCCGGCCCGGGCACCGGCCAGCACCTCGCGAACCGCACCGCCGGCGCGGGCCGGCCGGCTGACCAGGCCGGCCTCCGCCCGGCCGGGGACGAGCGTGCGGGGCGTCGTGCCGGCACCGGAATACCACGCAGTGGAGCGGCGGCCTGCGAGGTCCACCTCCGCGCCGGTCCCGACGTTGTGCGCCTGCCGGTACCGCTCCGGGAACACCGCACCGGGGTCGTCGCGCCCCAGGCCCTCGGCATCGGCTCGGTCGAGCACAGGGAAGTGCAGGGCCTCGTCGAGCCACCGCGCCGGATCATGCGCGTACTCGGGATAGACGGTGAGCCTCGGCGCCAGCACCTTCCCGCGGGCCTCGGTCACCGCACGCAGGTGATCCAGGGCCGGCCAGGGACGCTCGGGGTTGACGTGGTCGGCGGTGACCGGCGAGACGCCGCCCCAGTCGTCAATGCCCGCATCGAGCAGGCTGCCGAAGTCCTCACTCAGGTTGGGTGGCGCCTGCAGGTGCACGTCCGGCGGGAGCACCAGGCGGGCGATGGCGATCGCGCGCCGGAACTCCTCCGGAGGGCAGGCTGGCGCATCGCGCATGGCCGTACCGGGCTTCGGCCGGAAGTTCTGGACGATCACCTCCTGCACGTGGCCGTACCGCTTGTGCGCGTCGGCGATCGCGTGGAGAGCGACCAGCCAGTCGCGCCGGGTCTCCCCGATCCCGACCAGGAGGCCCGTGGTGAACGGGATCGCGAGTTCGCCGGCCGCGCACAGCGTGGCCAATCGCCGCTCGGGTGTCTTGTCCGGCGCGCCCCGGTGCGCCCTGAGGTCCGGGGCCAGCGACTCGATCATCATTCCCTGGCTGGGGCACACCTGACGGAGCCGTTCGAGGTCGACCGGGTCCAGCGCTCCGGCGTTGGCGTGCGCCAGCAGCCCCGTCTCCTCGGTCACCAGCCGGCACATCTTCGCAAGGTAGTCCACGGTGGAGCGGTAGCCGTGCTCGGCCAACCAGTCCGCGGCGACCTGGTACCGGTGTTCGGGCGCCTCCCCGAGGGTGAACAGCGCCTCGTGGCAACCCGCCTCGGCACCCGCGACCGCGATCGCCAGCACCTCGGAGGGGCTCAGGAAGGGCGCCGCTACCCGCGCCGGGGACTGCGCGAACGTGCAGTAACCGCACCGGTCCCGGCACAGGGACGTGAGCGGGATGAAGACCTTCGGCGAGTACGTCACGCGGGTCCCGAACTGCGCGTCGCGCAGGTTCCTGGCCCACCCGGTCAGCTCGGTCAGTGGAAGCTCGAGCAGCTGCTCCTCGGTCGGTGTGACCCGACGGGCACCGCTGGGCAGAGTGGTCATCATTCCTCCTCACTGGGGGCGCCGTGCGCCGGAGAGGCATGGCGAAGCCGAGCGGGCATGGCGAAGCCGAGCGGGCATGGCGAAGCCGCCGGGCCACCCCGTAAGCGGGCTGTGGCGCGCCGTCGACACCATTGGCGACGGCGCGCCAACCGCCCGGCGCGCTATGCCGCTGCTGCTAGGACTCCGCGCCGGGGTCTGTCCCCGCCGTGGCGAGCTTCGCCCGGTCGCGGAGGGCGGGGAGGACGTCATCGGTGAACTGCGCGAGGAAGCGGCGCTGGTCGGCACCGGGGCCGTGGATCACCAGGTCCTGGAAGCCGAGATCGAGGTACGTGCCGATCCGGTCGACGACCTCCTGCGGGTCGTTGGAGACGATGAACCGGGTGTGCGCTTTGTCTGCGTTCGCGTCGGCGACCCGCTCCATCTCCAGCGGGTCTTCGATGCCGGTCTTCTGGTCCGACGTCAGCGCGAGCGCGGCCCACCAGTGGCACGCCCGGTACGCGTAGTCGAGGTCCCGGTCGTAGGACACCTTGATCTCGATCATGCGGCGGATCGCTGAGAGATCGCGCCCGGCCGCGGTCGCGCCCTCGGCCACGTTGTCCAGCAGCGTCGTGTACAGCGCGGGGTCCTTGCCGCTGGTGCAGATGAAGCCGTCGCCGACCCGGCCGGCGAGCTTGGCCGCGAGCGGGCCGGACGCCGCGACGAAGATCGGCACCGGGACGTCGGGGCGGTCGTAGATGGTGGCATTCGACGTCTCGTAGTAGTCGCCCTTGAACGTCACCCGCTCTTCCGTCCAGAGCTGACGGATGAGGGCGATCGACTCCGCGAGGCGCAGTCGGCGCTCCTTGGGCCCGGGGAACTCCAGGCCGGTCGCCGGCGTCTCGTTCATCGCCTCACCGGAGCCGATGCCCAGGAACACCCGTCCCGGGTTCAGCGCGCCCAGCGTGCCGAACGCCTGCGCCACGATCGAGGGGTGGTACCGCAGCGTCGGGGTCAACACGCTGGTGCCGAGGACGGCCCGGTTCGTGGCCTGACCCAGCGCGCCGAGCCAGGTGAGCGCGGACGGCGCGTGTCCGCCGTGGTGCCGCCACGGCTGGAAGTGGTCCGAGATAGCGACCAGGTCGAGCCCACGCTCCTCGGCCTCGACGGAGAATTCCAGCAGTTCGCGGGGCGCGAACTGCTCCGCCGACGCCTTGTAGCCGATCCTGACTGTCATCCTGGTACGTCCTCTCAGAAGATCTGGTTCTGGCCGCCGAAGACCTCGCTCACCGAGTCGCAGGTGAAGATCCGACAGATCGAGTCGGTGAGGAGGCTCGAGCATGAAACCACCCGGACGTTGTCCGGCGTTCCCGGTCGGAGCGGAATCGTGTCGGTCACCACGATCTGCTCGAACACGGAGGCGGCGAGGTTGGTGTATGCCGGACCGCTGAACACGGGATGCGTGGCGGCGGCGAAGACCCGCTCGGCACCCGCCCGCATCACCGTCTCACCAGCGGCGCGCAGCGTACCGGCGGTGTCGATCATGTCGTCGACAACGATAGCGGTCTTTCCGGCCACGTCGCCGATCACGTACCCGATCTCGGCGACCTGCTGCTGTGGCCGCTCCTTGTCAAGGATCGCGAGGTCGGCGCCGAGCAGGCTGGCGAACTTCTTGTTCAGCTTCACCCGGCCCGCGTCCGGGGCGACGACGACGAGGTCGGAACCCAGCCCGAGGTCGCGGAAGTAATCAGCGAGGATCATCAACGCGGTCATGTGGTCGACCGGGACCTGGAAGAAGCCCTGCAGCTGACCGGCGTGGAGGTCCATTGTCAGGACCCGGTCCGCCCCGGCCGATTCGAGCATCCGGGCGACGAGCCGCGCCGAGATCGGTTCCCGGGGGGCGCTCTTCTTGTCCTGCCGTGAGTAGCCGTACCACGGGGTCACCGCGATCACGCGGTGCGCGCTCGCGCCGACCGCCGCGTCGATCATGACCAGCAACTCCATCAGCGCGTCGTTCGCGTTGATGCCGGTCACCGGGTTCGCGCACATCGGCTGGACGAGAAAAACGTCGGCGCCGCGGATCGACTCCTGGAACCGGCAGTACACCTCTCCACTGGAGAACGTCTTGAGCGCCACCGGACTCAGCCCGACCCCCAGCTTGCGCCCGATCTCCTCGGCGAGGGCAGGATTGGCCCGCCCGCTGAAGAGCATCAGCTGCTTGCCGTCCTTCGGGTCGAGCACCGCGGCGCCCCTGGTCTCCGGCCGCCGCGCCGTCAGCTCCGACCGGAACATACCGATGACTCCTTTACCTCCCGCGCCGGTCGGCGGCCGCTCAGCAGGGCCCGGCCGATGGCGTACGCCTCGCGCAGGTCCCAACCCTCGTACGAGGCCACGGCGAGGTCGCGGATGGCGGGATTACCGTTGACCGCCACGGTGTACGGCAGGTATTGGAAGATGCCGACGTCGGAGGTCGAGTCGCCGTAGGCCACGCAGTCGGCGGTGGTAAGCCCGTACCGGTCGATCAGGGATTTGGTGATCCGTACCTTGTCCTCCACCGACAGCAGCCACTCGGGCCCGGGCTTGCCGCCCAGCTCCACCGCGGCACCGTGCACAGTGGTCGCGCCCCAGTGCAGCATCCGGTCGACGAAGAACTGCGGAGACTGGGTGATCACCGCGCTGTACTCGCCGCGGGCGGCAATGTCGGCGAGCACCTCCGCGACACCCTCGATCCACTCTCCGGCGTGGAACGCGCGGTCGATGTCCGCGTCGGTCAGGTCGCACCAGAGGGGCATGCACCGGTCCCAGAACTCAATGTCGTCGATCTCCCCGCGCGCCCAGCCGTCCTCGATTGCGCGGGCGGCCGCCAAATGCCCGATGTGCCGGCAGATCTCGATAGTTGCGGAGCCGCGTAGCAGGGTTCCGTCCATGTCGAACACATGCAGTTTGGTCACCGGTGCGCACCTCCGTGTCGACCTTCGATCGGAACCTGGATCATGCCTTGCCACTCCTCACCCGGGACGAAGTTCTCTGGCGCCGGCGGCGTCTCGCGTCACGGCCGAGTCGCCACCCGCCCTACGACCACCCGCGGCTCGCCGCACCCGGTGACCGGGTGCGGCGAGCCAGCCGGTCAGACGGCGACGGCGGCCCTGTTCGCCTCGCGCAGCGGCCGTACCGCGTCGAGGTAGTAGGACTCGGGCACCTCGCGCTCGCTGTTCGCGATCAGCTCGGTGAAGTCCCACTTCTTCAGGAGCTTGCCGTCGCGGTACACCGGCACGAGGAGGTTCTCCTCCGGCGGGCACGAGTCGCGGGCGACGGTCTGGTACTCCCCGTCGACGTACCGCAGGGCGAGCCGGCCCCGCTTGGACGCCTTGAAGCTCGCGCCCGTCGGCGCCTTGGCGATGTCGCGCCACTCACCGTTGACCCGTACGGCGCTGGCCTTCTGGCCGAAGTTCAAGGTGTCACGGTTGCAGTGCTGCAGTAGGCCGCCGCCCATGCCGAACACCGCGTTGTCGGCGGCGAACCCGCGCCGCTCGAGCTCGGCGTAGATCAGCGGCAGGCTCTCCCGGGTGATGCCGTCGCCCTGCACGCAGCGGATGAACGGCGGGAGAATCTTGAAGCCCTTGCTGTTGACCTCGTAGCCGAACGCGTCCATCAGCCACTCGGTGGTGTCCGCGGTGACCTGCACGGGGTCGCCGGAGTCGGGGCGGGCACCGACGAGGCCGGGGAAGTTCATGATCTCCTCGCGCAGTTCCTTGCCGAGGATGTTCTTGACCGCGTTCTCGTGGTCGTACGTGTCGGTGAGCAGCAGCGCGACGCCATGGGGCGCCATGACCCGCAACATGTTCCGCATGGCGTCGGCCTCCTGCTCACGGCCCCACGCGCAGAACCCGGCATGCTCCGAGTTCGGGCCGGAGTTCGAGACGTTGCCGGCGTTGTAGTACTTCTTCGCCGCCAGGATGCCGGGGACGGTGTCGCTCTGGTTGAAGTTCACCAGGTGAGCTAGACCGCCGAGCGCCGCGGACTGCTGCGAGCTGACGCCGCGGGCACCGTAGTCGTGCAGCATGAACCGGAGCAGGTGGGCGTTGTCGGAGGTCCGCTCGAGGGCCTCCCGGATGGCCTGCTTGGCCAGCCAGCTGATCGTGCCCACTGTGGTCGGGTACCAGACCGCCCGCAGCAGCGCGGTCTCGAAGAAGCTCGTCGCCCAGTAGTACTTCGGGTCCGTGTTGATGAGCTGGACCAGGACATTGCGGGTCGGCAGCACGGTGCCCTCGGGGACCGCCTCGATCTCCACCGGCAGGAAGCCGCCGTGGTCGTTGAGGATGCCCATCCAGTTCTCGCGGTTGAAGTGCATCCCCTGCTCGCGGACGACGAACTCCGCCTCGTCGATGTCCTCGAGGGTGATCGGCTTGAGCAGCCGCTCCCGGATGAACGCCTGCAGCCCGACGAACATGGTGACCGGGAACTCGCCACCCCGGGACTCGATGTAGCTCGAGACATACTCGGTGCCTGGGGGATAGAGGGGGTAGTGGCAGTGCTTGTAGTTGTCCGTGTCGATGATGATGTTGCCGAACGAGGCGGGGAGAGCCATGTGGGGAACCCCTTCCTTAGTCGTTTCTAGTACGAGTTCCGGCGGATGGGTGGAGGGGATGGCTGACTCAGCGCCGAGGTGACGGCCATGTGCCAGCGGGACCTCGGCGCGTCACCGCGTCGGTCGCCGGCCCCTCGTTCGTGCAGTGCAGCTATGCGTGGTCGGCTGCACTTTGTGGCGACGGTGGATCGAGCCGGGCATCGGTAGCGCGACCGCGCCGCAGATCCTTGGGTCAAAACCGTTGTGCTCAACTCCACAGGACTATTAACGATTCGACACATCGCCGTCAAGAGCCCTCCTTCGATCTCGTGATTGCGCGCCGCGTTTACTGCGCCAGGCGCACTGCGAACTCGGCCTGAATTCGGCAATGCAGGCGCGAAGCAGTGCCTGGCTCCCGCGGTACCGCAAGCCGTCGACCCGCGTTGGCAGAGCACTGTATGAGCTGGTCAGAAGCTATATAGCGGCTGTGTCGGCGGCGTTACAGCAACATCACCACCGCGTGCCCCAACCCGCCGGACAGTCCAGATCCGCCAGCCTCCGGCGCCCGCCACGCGGACCCGGCCGCAGCCGGCGCCGACGGGTACGGGCACCATTCGGCGGTAACGCGGTGTACTAGAACCGGTTCTACCGTTCTACGCCGCAAACCGCTCGTATCCAGGACATCGCACCCCCGACCGGAGCGAGCGGTCCACCTCCGGACCTCCCGAGAGAGCCAGCTGCGCGTGCCGGGGTGCGCCGTCGGGGCGCGTACGGGTTCTCAGCCTGCGGGCGGCGGGCCCTCCACCTTGCGGTAGGTGTCCTTGGATCTGATCCGATCACCATCGAACTGGAACACATCGCAGGCACGGACCTCGACGGTCGTGCCGTCAGGCCGCGGCCAGCGCGACGTCCACCGGGTCACGGCGAAGTCGTCATGAACCAGCAACGGGCCGACTTCCGTCTCCGGTTCCGGGGCATCACTCGGCGCGAGGAAGCTCTCGAATCCGCGCCGCACCTCCGCGCGACCGGTGAACGTGGCGCCCGGCTCAGGGCCCACGGAAGCCCGGAACTCACAGTCGTCAGCCATCAAGTCCATCACCGCATCGACATCTTTGGCATTCCAGGCCTTCGTGAAGGCCTCGATCAGTGCTACTCGTGCCTCGGTCATCTTTCCTCCGGACGATCGGTCGAACTTCCCACCGCCCGCTGAGGGACGGAGAGGGCAGGGGCCCCTGTTGTCAGATGGAGGCGCGCCGCAGGCTGCCGTACCGCCCCAGGACGCGCCACGCCCGACAGCGGGCCGGTCAGGAGCGCGCGGCCTCGACTGCGGCGGCGTCCGGCATGCCGGCACGCGCACCCACGGCACGAACGGAGAGGGACGCGGCGACGGTAGCCACCGCCACGGCGTCGGACAGGGGGTCACCCGCCGCTAGGCGGGTCGTCAGGACCCCGTTGAAGGTGTCGCCCGCACCGGTCGTGTCCCGGACGGCGACCGGATGGGGCGGCACGTGGTCGACCTCGTGGTCGGACCGCACCACCAGCGCTCCGTCGCCACCGAGCGTGACGACCACGGGCGCGCCCGTACAGGCTGCGAGGGTGCGCGCCGCCTCCGCTGCGGCACCACCCGCCCCCGCCGAACCCGTGATCAATGGGGACCCGTCCGCGACAAGGCGGACGAGGTCCGCCGACTCCGTCGCGTTCGGCGTCAGGATGGGGCCCAACTTGAGGAGGTCGAGAACCTCCGGGATGACCGGCGCGGGATTGAGAACACACGGCACTCCCGCGGCCGTCGCCGCCTCCACGGCCGCCGCGACAGCGTCGCCCGGAATCTCCGTGCTGACCAGAACGCAGCCCACCGCGGGCAGCGCGTCCGCGAGCGCCGCACGTACGTGGCCGGCCGACACGGCGGCGTTCGCCCCCGCGGCGACGGCGATCTGATTCTCGCCGCTCGGATCGACCACGATCAGCGCGACCCCCGTTGTGTGTGCGGAGAGCATCGCGACACCGCTGACATCGACGCCCTCCGACCGTAGGTCGTCCAGCGCGCTGCGACCGTTGTCGTCCACACCCACGGCGCCGACCAGACGTACAGCCGCGCCGGCCCGTGCGGCGGCGACGGCGGCGTTCGCGCCCTTGCCGCCGCCGTGGCTCTCCAATCGGGGACCCACCACCGTCTCCCCGGGCCCAGGTAGGCGCGTGGCGGCCACCACGAGGTCAACGTTGATGGCCCCGACGACCACGACCCGCGGCGCGTTCGGGTCGGGGGGTGACGATTCCGGTGTCATGGGCGTATCCGGCGTCATGGGCGTGCTCCAGGTGGCGGCGCGACGGAGTCGCGGATCTGGATCGTCACGGGAAACTGATCGGCCGAGCGGTCCGCCGACTTGTCTTCGAGCAGGTCGAAGAGGCGGTTCGCAGCCGCGAACCCCATGTCGCGCGCCGGCTGGCGCACGGTGGTGAGTGCAGGCGTGAGCAGCGACGCGACCGGCAGATCGTCGAAGCCCACGATGCTCAGGTCGTCAGGCACGGTGAGCCCAACCGATTTGCAGTACTGCAGCGCTCCGATGGCCATCAGGTCGTTGGCGCACAGCAGCGCGGTGGGCCGCTCCTCCGGCGGGCCGGCGAACAGCTGTGCCGCCAACTTCATGCCGGAGTCCTGGCGGTAGTCGCCCGCCAGCACCGGGAGGTCGTCGGGGTCGCGTCCCGCGGCGGCGATCGCCTCACGGTATCCCGCCAGGCGCTGCTGTGCGGTCCACAGCTGCGCCGGACCGCCGATGATCGCGAGCTGCTCGTGCCCCTGCTCAAGGACGTGGCGCGCGATCGCCCGCGCCCCGCGGCGGCTGTCGGAGACCACCGCCGGGAGGTCGAACCCGGGGATCTGCTCGTCGACGAGGACCACGGGGCCGAGGCGGGTGAGCTCGAGCAGCGAACTCGGCGACATGTCGGCGCCGGACAGATACACCACCCCGTCGAGCCGCTGACTGCGCAGGAGCCGGGCGTTCACCGAGCCCGCCGCCCCGGTCGCTTCCGGCGCACAGAGCACCACGAGGACGTCCCGCTCTGACGCGGCACGCTCCACGCCCTCGGCGAGCAGGGCGAAGAACTGGTTCGCCAGGTCCGGCACCACGAGGCCGATGGTGGACGCGGACCGCCGTTTCAGGCTCCGCGCCGACTCGTTCGGCGTGTAGTTGAGGACCTCCACCGCGTCCAGCACCCGCGCCCGTCGATCCGCCGCCACCGGCCCACTGTTGTTCAGCACGTAGCTCACGGTGCTAACGGAGACGCCGGCATGCTGCGCGACGTCTTTCATGGTGGGCCGGCGGCGGTTCGTCATCGTGTCATTGTGTCGCAGCGGCATCGCGGGTCACAGATGCGACGGGAGCGCGGTCGGCTGCCCAGGACAGGATCGACTCCCAAAACCGCTGGTAGTGGGGCCAGTTGACGAACTCCGGCGGCGCCCAGTGCGGCGCGAGGTCAGAGGCGAAGGCCACACTGTGGCCGGCTCCGGCCCGCCCCACGACGAGCAGTGGGTCCTCCCCCGTCCGGGCGACGACGGTGCTGTCGGCCTTGGCGATGACGCGGTTGTAACCGAGCAGCCGTGGCCACTCGGCCGGCGTACCGCCGAGTACCGCGTGCTCCGGGAGGTCAACGGTGGCGACCAGGCCCTCCGGTACCTCCACCCGGTCGTCGTAGTCGAGCATGGCGACGGGCAGGACCTCCGCGAGTGGGCTCATGCCGTACCGCGCCCGGCCGTCGATCCCGCTGAACGACATGTAGCCGCCCACCATCACCAGCCCCCCGCCACCCTTGACGTACTCCACCAGGAGCGACAGCCGGTTGACCGTGATCTCCGACCGCAGGAACGTCTCGTCGCACAGCAGGAACGAGTTCGCCCCGACGTCGCTGAGCACGACCACGTCGTAGGCCTCCAGCTCCGCCCTTTCCTTGGGGAACCGGGAGGAGATCTCGTGCGCGCGCAGGTAGGTCACGTCGAACCCGGAATCCGCCAGCGCGCCGAGGAAGACGCCGGCGCCCTCCTCGTACTCGGTGGTGTGGAACTGGTCGAAACCCTTCATGTGAACCGTGTGCTTGATCCATGACTCGCCGACGACGAGCACGCGGAGCGCATTACTGTTGGTGGAACTCATCCGAACTCCCTAGCCCAAGATCATTTACGGGTGATCGCCTACCCGGTGTGACGGCCGCCCCCGCCGCCCCGGCCGGCGCGTCGAGGTCGGCGGGTCGGGGCGACGGGGCGGAAGCCGCGCCGGTCAGGCAGGGTGACGAGCGGACTAGGCGCTCGGCAGAGGCCGGTCGCCGACGTGAGCCGGCAGGACGCGCGCCTCGGGCATCGCGAGCGAGGTGTTCTCCCGCATGTCCCAGCCGATCATCTTGTCCGGCACGAGCTCGTAGTAGGTCCGGCCGGCGAACTCGCCGAACTCGAGGTAGTTCTCCGCGAACGGGTGCCCGACGTAGAAGTACTTCTCGAACACCAGGTCCTGCAGCTGGTCGGCGAGCTTCTCGTCGGCGACCTTCGCCATCCTGCCGAGGATCCGGACACCCGCGACCGTGGCGTACTCGTCGCCGGAGTCGACCAGCGCCGACGTCGGCCGGCCGGCCTCCCAGTTCTTGCCGTGCCGGCTGCCGGCGTCGACCGGGATGTAGATCTTCCGGTCCTTCACCACGAACCACAGCGGCGAGAGGTAGATGGACCCGTCCTCGTTGGCGCTGGCAAAGCGGATCGTCTTGGCGCGGGAGAGGTAAGCCCAGCGCTTGTCACCCTTCAGGGGCATCATCTGACTCGGGGCGTAGTCGGTGCTGGCCATGATCCTCTACTTCCTCAGCGCGATGAGTTCGGTGACGTAGTCCGGGCACTCGGTCAGCCCGGCGCGCGGGGACGGCCCACTCGTCCAGAAGAAGGCGGACTGCACCCCGGTCGCCTCAAGGGTGTACTTGTAGCCCGCCGGCAGGAAGATGTGCTCGCCGAGGCCGGCCTCGATGATCACCTGGCGCCCGGCAGCGTCCTCCACGCGGAGCTTGATCTGCCCCTTGATGACGTAGTGGGTCTCGTCGAAATCCCGCTGATCCCAGTGGTACGGCTTGTGGTCGGGCTCCATGTAGCAGTACCCCTGCCGGAAGTACCGGGCGTCGTCGCGCTCGCGGGACAGGAAGATCGCGGTGTCGATGCCGGTGTTGAACTCCAGGCGCGGCATCGTGTCGATCTCCTGGGGGGAGATCACGCGGGGATAACGCCGCGCGTTCGGAGCAGACGGGTCGTAGTCGGGCATGAAACTTCTTCCCTCCAAAGCGCTCATGATCGGTAACGCTTCCGGCCAGGCCGGCCGGAGCGGAGGCACCCGGGGCGCGGTGACGCCGACGACGGCGCCGGCTCCCGGCCTTCGCTGATCCGCCTCGTCGAAACGATTCGGGTTGAAAGCCAGAACCGGCCGCTCCGACCGGGTAGCGGGGGGCGGTTGATTCGTTTCTAACGTAGGGGGGCTACGGGTAGCCGTCAAGCATCCGGTGAGACGAAGATCGCTTGACTGGGGCGGATCCCTCGGCAGGTGGACCGCTCAAAATCATCCCTTGCGCGGACGCTACCTGGTGGATACGGTTCCTGATCAATCGTCGGTACGACGATCTCGGCCAATACGAAGTCAGCGTCGTCGGCTTGGATCAAACGCCGCGGTCCGCGCGGTCCCAAGGACCTCGTCGGGCCGAATATGCGATCGATTCCAGTCCGGTACGGAAACGGCCGTTCGCGGACTCCCGCGGCGGCCCGCACACCTGCTCTGTACATCTACTGCGTTGGGGGCACTTGTGGCCGTGTCGAATCGGCTGGTGATCGACACCGATCCGGGTATCGACGATGCGCTGACCCTGGCGCTCGCGGTCGTGAGCCCGGAGGTCGACCTACAACTCGTGACGACGGTGGCGGGCAACTCGCCGCTCGAGGTGACCACCCGTAACGCCCTGGCATTGCTCGACCTGTTCGGACGGCCGGACATCCCGGTCGCCGCCGGTGCCAACCGCGCACTGGTCCGCATCGCCGTACACAACCTGCCACTACCCCACGGCCTCAACGGTCTGGGCGGCGTCGAGATCCCCGACGCGTGCCGGACCGCGCAGCCCGAGCACGCCGTCGAACGCCTCGCTGCGCTGCTACGCGACGCGGAGCCGCGCTCGGTGACGATCGCCGCGATCGGGCCACTCACGAACGTCGCCCTGCTCGTAGCCCTGTACCCGGAGCTGACCGACCGGATCGACCGCCTGGTGGTGATGGGCGGCAGCCACGGACCGGGCAACATCACGCCGGTCGCCGAGTTCAACACCTGGACCGATCCGGAAGCCGCCCAGCGCGTGCTCGCCGACTCCGGCCTGGACATCACCCTCGTGGGCCTGGAGGTGACCCGTCGGGCGACCATCGACGAGGCCGACCTGGCAACCCTTCGCCGCACGTCCGCCCGGGGTGCGCAGCTCGCCGACATGGTGAACGGGTACAGCGACCACGGGCCGGACGGCTGGCGGATGCATGACGTGCTCGCGCTTGCAGCGGTCATCGACCCCACCCTGATCCAGACTCTCGACGCGAGGATCGAGGTGGACACCCGCCTCGGTCCAGGTCGGGGACAGACGCTTACGTTCTTCGACGCGCTGGGTCCGTACGCGACCGACGGCGGTGGGGTGGCCGACGATCGGCCGCGTGTGCAGGTCGCCGTCGACCTGGACGTGCCGCGCTTCCGCAAGCTGGTGATGGATCGCGTCCCCCAGGCGATCCTGGCATAGGTCAGCCAGTCGACGTCGCCACGACCTCGATCTCGATCGCGACGTTGTCGCATCGAGCGCACGACCCTGCCGTTAAGGTCTTGACCATGGCCTGGTTGATGCTTGCAGTCGCGATCGTTGCCGAAGTCGTCGCGACCCTCGCCCTGCGTGGCATCTCCGGAGCGTTCCGGGTTGTGCCGCTGCTCCTGGTGACCGGTGGCTATGTGGCCTCATTCACCCTGATTGCGTTCGCGCTGCGTACGCTCAACGTCGGCGTGGTGTACGCGATCTGGGCCGGCGCCGGAACAGCCGGGGTCACCATCGCCGCAGCCCTCCTCTACGGCGAACGCCTGAATCTCCCCGCCGTCGCCGGCATGGCGCTGATCGTCCTCGGCGTTGTCGTGCTCGCCGCCTCGGGCGCCACCCGCCATTGAGGTCGCCGCAACCGCGGACTACCGCCGGGCGACCACCAGCGTCTGCATCCCCTGCCCGATCACGCCGTCGCGATCGGACAGCCTGCTCGCGGCGAGCGCCGCGCCGGCCGGGCCGATCGTCGTCTCGGCGTCCAGCAGTACCCACTCCCCGCGCGGCTGTCGATGCAGTACGACCGTCAGGTCGACATTGACGAACAGCCAGCGCGCCGGGTCGAGGTGCGCGCTCACGCCGTTGCCCGAATCGGCGATCATCATCGTGCGGCAGAACGGGCTGGTCTCCTCCCCCGCCACCAGCGGAAGCCGCGGCCGCATCCACACCCGGGCAGGACCGGGGCGCCCGAATGCGCCGCTGACGAACCGCCACTCCATCGCCTCGACGTAGCCCGCGGTGTGCGCGCCCGGCCAGAACCCGGCCGTATCCTCTGCCGGCAGGTCGGGCAGCACTTCATCGAGTGGCGCTGCAACCGGCGGCTGCTCCGGCGCCTGCGCGATGCGCCAGCCCCGCGCGTGCAGCACCTCCTGGCCGTCGGCCTCCGCCACCCCCTCGACCAGGGTGATCCGCCTGCCCGGACGCACGATGCGTACCCGCAGCGTCAACGGCGCCACCGGTACCGGCCGCAGGATGTCGACGGCCACCCGCGCCAACTGCTGACCTGCGACCGGCTCGTGTCGCTCGAAGGCCCGGGCGAACAGGGCCGACGGCGGCCCGGCGTGCTGCGAGCCGGCGTCCCAGGGGCCGGCCGTGGCCGGCGTGGCGACGAACGTGTCCACGCCGGCCGGCTCGTAGAAGGCGTCATGACCCACACAGCAAACAGTACGTACGGGTAACTTCAACCGGTAGGTCATCAGCCGGCGGGTACCGTCCACTTCTGGTTAGCGCCGCCGGTGCAGTCCCAGATCTGCAGCCGGGTGCCGTTGGCTGAGCTGACCCCGGTGGCGTCGAGACACTTGTTGGCCTGCGGATTCACCAGGTCACGACCTGCCGTGTACGTCCATCGCTGCGCACCGGTGCCGTTGCAGTCGTACAGCTGCACCTGGGCGCCGTTGGCCGTCGATCCCGCCGTGACGTCCATGCACTTACCCAGCGCCCGGATCGTGCCGTCGGTCGCCATCGTCCACCGCTGCGCGGCGCTACCGTTGCAGTCCCACAGCTGGACGGCCGTGCCATTCGCAGAGTTGGCGCCCGCGACGTCGACGCATTTGCCCCCGTAACCGGTGATCTGACCGGTCGCCCCGGTGCCGCCGCCTCCGCCTCCGCTGTCGGACGAGGACACGTGCACGTAGTCGACGACCATCTGCTGGGGGAACGAGGTGCTGGCGTCGGGCGAGCCCGGCCAGTTTCCACCGACGGCGACATTGAGAATCATGAAGAACGGATGGTCGAATACCCAGGGGTTGCCGTTGGTCTCGGCGGACGTGTGCCGCAGGTACTGCACCCCGTCGACGGACCAGGCGACCGATCCCGGTGCCCAGTCCACAGCGAACACGTGGAAGTCGTCGGCGAAGGCGCGTCCGCCGGACAGAGTGTACGTGCCGGTGAGCGGGTTGCCGCCGGAGTACCCCGGCCCGTGCAGGCTGCCGTGCACAGTGCCCGGCTCCCGGCCGATGTTCTCCATCACGTCGATCTCACCGCTGTTCGGCCAGCCGACGCTGCCGATGTTGTTGCCGAGCATCCAGAACGCCGGCCACATCCCCTGGCCGCGCGGGATCTTGATGCGCGCCTCGAACCGGCCGTACGCCTGGGTGAACTTGCCGTTGGTGGTCAGCCGGGCCGATGTGTACTGGCAGGAGCCGTACCAGCAGCTGTAGCCGGCGGGGTTCTCACGGCGGGCGGTGATGACGAGGTTGCCGTTGCCGTCGAGCGCGGCGTTGCTGGTGCTGTTGGTGTAGTACTCCAATTCCTGATTGCCCCAGCCACTGCCGCCGGTTTCGCGGGCCCACTTGCCGGCGTCGGGAGGGCTGCCGGCGGGGCCGTTGAAGTCGTCGGACCAGGTGAGGGCCGCCGCCGCGGATACATCGGAGGTGGCGGCGGGGACGAGAGCGGTGGAGGTGGTAGGGGCGGTGGGCGTGGCGAGTGCCGTACCCGTACCGGCTGCGGCCAACGCCGCGACGGCGACCAGTACGAGGACGGTACGCGGGGATCTTGGTAGAGCCATGGCTAGGCCCTCCGATTCGTGCGCGGGTATGGGGTGCGCGGCGGCGGCACGTCGACGGGCCGCCGCCGCGGTACTGCCCTATCCGAGGTGCGCGCCCTACCTGACGGTGAATGCGGCGGTGGGGCCGCTGGCGGACAGATCGCCGGCCGACAGTTGGTACGCGCCGGGCGCGACCCGCGTCGGGCCGGCGCCGTCGACGTCACCCGGGGTCACCGCGAGCCGCGACGCCGGGAACGTGAGGTGGACAGTGCGGCTCTGCCCGGCTGCGAGCGTGACCCGGGTGAAGGCCACGAGCCGCTTGGCGGGCGCGAGGACCGCACTGGTCGGTTGGCTGACGTATATCGGTACGACCAGGTCACCTGCGCGCGTTCCGGTATTGGCGACGGTGACATCGAGCCCCACGGTGTCGCCGGGGCGCACCTGTGACCGGTTCACCGTCAGGTTCCCCATGGTGTACGTGGTGTACGACAGACCGGCCCCGAAGGCGTACGCGGGGCTGTACCCGGAGTCCGGGCCGCTGTTCGTGCCCGGCAACTGCTGGTAGTACATGGGCTCGTTGCCCAGGTTCTTGGGCCACGAGACGGGCAGCCGACCGCTCGGGTTGGCCTTGCCGTAAAGCACGTCCGCGACGGCGTTGCCGCCCTCTGTGCCCGGCAGCCAGGCGGCCAGCAGGCCGGCGGTCCCGGCGGCGCGGCCAAGGACCAGCGGCCGGGCGGAGACGACCACCACGACGACCGGCTTGCCGGTGGCCTGCAGCGAGGCGACGAGGTCCTGCTGGTCGGCGGCGAGTTCGGGGCGCGGCGCATCGCTGAGTCCCTCGGCGCCGGGCTTCTCCCCGACCACGACGACGATCGCGTCCGCGGACTGCGCCTGAGCGGCCGCGGCGGCGCCGTCCGGCACGTACTCGACGCTTGTGCCCGCCGGCGCGTTGGCCTTGAGTCCCTGCACGATGGTGGTGCCTGGCACCGTGACGCCGTCGGGGACACCTTGCCACCCGATGGTCCAGCCACCGGTCTGGTTGGGCATCGAGTCGGCGCTCGGCCCGGTCACCAGGACCCGCTTGCCGGCCGCGAGCGGCAGGACGCCCCCGGAGTTCCGCAGCAGCACCAGCGACTCGGTAGCGGCCTTGCGGGCGAGGTCGGAGTCGGTACCGAGGACCGCGGCGTTGGCTTTGTCGGGGTCAACGTACGGGTGCTCGAACAACCCGAGCGTGAACTTCAGCCTGAGCACCCGCCCGACCGCCTCGTCAAGACGCCGCTGCGAGATCAGGCCGCGCTTGACCGCGTCCACTGCGGACGCGTGGAAGCGACGGTCGTCTGGCGGAACCATCGCCATGTCGACGCCGGCGTTGACCGCCGCGGCGATGGCGCTCGGGTAGTCACCGACAATGTGGTACGCCGTCTGCAGGCTCAGGACGTCGTTCCAGTCACTGATCACGACGCCCTGGAAACGCCACTGGTTGCGGAGCACGTCCGTGAGCAGGTATCGCGACGCGTGCACCGGCACACCGTTGATCGCGCCGGAGTTCACCATGACCGTGAGCGCACCGGCGTCGACCGCCGCCTTGTACGACGGCAGGATGGTGTCCTGCAGGTAGCGCATGGACAGGTCTGCGGGCACCCGGTCGTGTCCGTTGGCGGGCTCGGAGTACCCCGCGAAGTGCTTCACCGACGCCGCGACCTTCCGCCCGCTCGCGGAGTTCTGCAGTCCGCGTACGGCGCTGGCAGCGCTCTCGCCGGCCAGCAGCGGGTCTTCGGAGTAGGTCTCGTAGTACCGACCCCAGCGCTGATCGCGGGCCAGGTCGGCGACGGGCGCGAAGTTCCACGTCACTCCGGTCGCCGCGACGGCCCGCTGGGTCGACTCGGCCGCGGCGCCGACAAGGGCCGGATCCCAGGCCGCACCGAGACCGATCTGGTGCGGGAAGAGGGTCGCGCCGAGGACGTTGTTGTGGCCGTGTACCGCATCGACGCCGTACACGATCGGGATACGCAGCCGGGAGTGCTCCATCGCGTACTTCTGGATGGTATTGATCATGACGGCCCAGTCCTTCGGGGTGTTGGACTGGGGCCCCATGCCGCCGCCGGACAGGATCGAACCGGTGTGCGCGTCGGCGAGGACCTGCTTCATGCAGGTCTCGTTGAACGCGCCGCCACTCCAGTTGCAGTCACCCAGCAGGCGGTTGACGGCGATCTGCTCCAGTTGGCCGACCTTCTCGTCGAGCGTCATCCGACGGACCAGATCCTGTACCCGCGCGTTCACCGGCGCACTCGCGCGCAGATAGACCTCGCCGTTCTCGGCCGCGGCCGTGGAGGCGGTCGACGCAACCGTGAGGCCGACGCAGGCGCCGATCATCAAGAGAGCGGTTAACCGCCGCGGCCGGCGCCGACCATGTGGACTGGCTGGGGGCATAGCTGACTCCGTTCTCGGAGACGGGGGCAGGGTTCTCGGGACAGGGTTCTCGGGACAGGGTTCTCGGGGACGGTTTCTCGGAGCCGGGGCGGTCGAACGACCTTGAGTGGCCACGGCAGCGGCAGATTCGGAGCGCGACGGGCTCAACACAACGATGATCGGAACAGCGATGACCGGGCCCATAGGGATTAGGGACAACAACGTTCGAAACAGCCGGGCCGGGGAGCGCTCTCAGCTATCGATAGGACGCTATTCCTTCATTCAAGGACCGTCAATATAAGCTCTACCCAAAGACGTCATAGGGCTGAAACATCGTGGGCTTGAAGCCTCGTGGGCCCGAAGCCTCGTGGGCCCGAAGCCTCGTGGGCCCCAAACGCCGCAGGGCCGACGTTCCGCCAGCGCGGCGCGGGCGGCAGCTACCGGCTCCCGCAGCGCAAAGAACGCACTGGAAGAATTGCCGGGATGTCAGATGCTCTGCCACGTGCCCTGGCGACCTTCGCCCACGTGCGTCTCGCGACGGTGCCGTTCGTACCCGAGATCCGGCTGCACCAGGCCGACGAGCCGGTGGGTCTGTGGGATCTGATCGGCGGCGGGTACAGCAGTGACCGTCCGCCACCGTTCTGGGCCTTCGCCTGGGCCGGTGGGCAGGGCCTGGCGCGCTACGTACTCGACCACCCCGAGACGGTGAACGGGCGCCGCGTACTCGATCTCGCCGCCGGCAGCGGCCTCGTCGCGATCGCCGCCGCCATGGCCGGCGCGGCGACAGTACGGGCGGTCGACATCGACGCGGACGCGGTGTCAGCCATCGAGGTGAACGCGCGCGCCAACGGCGTCGTCGTGGACGCCGTACAGGGCGACATCCTCGACGACCCACTAGACGGCCGGACCCCCGACGGCCGGATCGCCAGCGGGGATCACGTCCTCCGCCTCGCCGACGTCCCCGAAGTGGTGCTGGTCGGAGACGCCTTCTACAGCAAAGCGATGGCGGATCGGGTACTCGCCTATCTGCGCCGCGCCGGCCGAAACGGGGCGCAGGTGCTCGTCGGCGATCCCGACCGCGCGTTCCTGCCACACCGGCTCTTCCGCCAGCTGCACGCGTACGACGTGCCGACACGACCCGCGCTGGAGGACATCCGGGTCAAGCGCACGGCGATTTGGGAACTGGCGGACCCGGCCGCCAGGTGAGCCGCAGCGAACAGCGGGTATCACGGACCGAGCCATCTGAACCGCTGGGAGGAGCGCCATGTCGCTGCCCGTCAAGCCCTGGCATGTTCCGCCCCGCTTGGCAGCGGGTTCGGTCATCCTCAACTCCGGCCTCTCCAAGCGCGACCCCGATGACGAGACCGTCGCGATGCTGCACGGGATGGCGGTGGGTACGTACCCGTTCCTGCACCGGATCCCGCCGCGGCAGTTCGTGCGGCTGGTGTCCACCGCCGAGATCGCGCTGGGTGCCGCGCTCATTCTTCCCGTCGTACCCACGGGGCTGGCGGGTGCCGGATTGACCGCGTTCGCGGCCGGCCTGATCGGTCTGTACCTGCGCACCCCGGGCATGCGCGAGGAGGGCAGCCTGCGCCCGACCCAGCAGGGGACCGCCCTCGTCAAGGACGTATGGCTCCTCGGCATCGGTCTGGGCTTCGTCATCGAAGCCGCCACCAGCGACGACGACGGACGGCCCGACCGGCAGGCACGGTGACCGGTCAGCGCCGCGACGGTGACGACGACGCGCTCGCGGCCGATACCGTGCAGGTCAGGTTCTGTACGCCGGGCGGCGCGGTTCCGCTGCCGACGAAGCCGAACGTGGCGGTGTTCTTCGCCGTGGCCAGGGCGTTCCAGCCTTCGCTGTCGACCCGTACGGCCGACTTGGTCTGCGTGAAGTGACCGTTCCACAACTGCATGACCGTCTGGTCGCTCGGGAAGGTCCACGTCACCGTCCAGCCGCCGATGGGCGTCGTGCCGTTGCTGCGTACCGTCACGTTGGCCTGAAACCCGGTCGGCCATGCACCGGCGACCGTGAAGGACGCGCTGCATCCGGGCCGCTCACTCGGGGTCGGCGAGGGGGCACGGCCGGCGGTCGGTGCGGCGCGACCGCCGCCCTGCGATCCGTTCCCGTTCGCGTGCAGCCGTTGCGCCAGGAAAATCGACAGGGTAGCGACGATCAGCGCGGCAAGCGCCCAAGCCGCTGCGCGGAGGTCCCCTCCCACCGGCCGCTTGGCGCGGCCGCCGGCCCGATCCGTGCGGTCGGCGCTACCGGTCTGATCGCCACCCTCGGGCCGATCAACATCGTCGGGCCGATCAGCACCCTCGGGCCGATCAGCATCGTCGGGCCGATCAGCACCGTCTGACGCACGATTCACCTCGATCCACACCCCTCGAGATCGGCCTACGCACATCAGCGAACGCACAATCAGCGAACGGACGATCGGTTAACGCATCACCAGCCAGTCCCCGCGCTGCGATCCGGGATGCCTCTACCTGCCTGGCGCCGCGCCAAACCTGCGCCCGTCACCCCGCCTTCCGATCCGGCCGCTGATCAGGTTTCCGCCGACTACCTCTCCGGTTCCGCCGACTCGATCGCTAATGCCGAATCACCCAGGCAGGGTGATGCCGCCTGAGGAACGGCGATGCGATTCTTCGCCGGTGACCGCAAACGCGACCTTTAGCTCCTGCCCGAACCCTCTGGACAAACCGGTTACCCCCTCCTCAAGACGAAACGGACGCCGGTCGATCCTGCATTGCGACGGGCATGAATAGGCTGCTGACAGCTCTCCGCCGGCTGCCAGTCGCCACCGCACGGGCCCTACCCGTGCCAGGCCGCAGCCGGATCTTCCGCCGTAGCTGGGTGGGTGATGGTCGCGCTCACATCGAGGTACGCGGCATTCGCCGGCCGGGCAACGAGGACGCCGCCAGGGAGCTGGAGAAGCGCCTCGAACAGATCCGCGGCGTTCACTGGGCTGAGGTCAACGCCGTCCTTGGTCGGGTGGTGGTCGCCTTCGACGAGGGCACGATCAGCCTGGGCGACATCGTCGACACGGTCGAGGATGTCGAGGAAGCGCACGACCTGGAGACCGAAGGCTTCCCACAGGACGGTCCCGAGCACCCGGCCGACGTGGAGCCGCTGTACCGGGAACTCGTCGCGCTGGGCGGCGACGCGCTCGGCGTCGTCCTGTCCGCGGTGCGCCCCCTGGCGGGCCGGCGTAACGTCCCTTCCGACGCCCTTTCCGTGCTCGCTCTGGTGGACGCCAGTCCCCGGCTGCGACGCGAACTGGACGAACGATTCGGCCGCGCGGCTACCGACCTGACCCTGGCCTTGACGCGCTCGATCGCCCAGGGACTGTCTCCCGGGCCGCCGCTCGGCGTGCTGATCGACGCGACCTACCGGGCGATACTCATCAGCGAGGTCACCGCCCGCCGGGCGGTCTGGCAACGCAGGGAGGCCGAACTGCCCGCCCGCGCAGGCGAGGAGCCGCTGGAACCGGTGCACGTGCCACCGCGGCCCGCTCCCCTTCCGCCCGGATCGGTCGAGCGGTACGCCGACGCGGCCTTCTTCGTCGCGCTGGCGACGGCCGTCGGGGCGGTCACCGTCACCCGCAACCGCATCCACGCACGAACCGCCCTGACCGTCTTCGCCCCCAGGGCGGCACGGTTGAGCCGGGAGGTGTTCGCCGCCCGGCTGGGCCGCGCGCTCTGCGCCCGCGGCGTCATTCCGTTCGACAACCAGGCCCTGCGGCGGTTGGACCGAGTCGACACCGTCGTCATCGACTCCCGCGTCCTGACCTCCGGCCGCTTCACCATCGGGGAACTGCGGGGCGTGGACGCCGACCTACCGCCTGAGGAGGAGAGCAGGCTGCGGGCACAGGCCGCCAACGCGATGGATCCGTCCGATCCGAGGAAGGTCGTCCGGCGGAGCGGCTGGACGCTCGGGCCGCTGAACAAGGTCGCACCGGACGGGCGGCAGGCGGTACGCGCGGCCGCCGAGAGGCTGCGAACACCGGGCGGCGTGACGCTCGGCCTCGTGCGCGGCAACACGCTGGTCGCCGTACTCGTCGCCGTACCCGAACTCAGCCCGAACGCGGCCGACCTGGTGGCGTCGGCGCGGTCGGTCGGCCCCCTCGTCATCGCGGGAGTGGGCAGCGGGCTGGGCGATCGGTTCTCCGCGGACGCTGTTGTTCCCACCGGCACCCACCTGGCCGCCGAGATTCGCAAGCTCCAGAAGCAGGGCCGGGTGGTCGCGCTGGTCGCGAGCGAAGGCGCTGCGGCCCTCACCGCCGCCGACGTCGCGATCGGCGTACTGGCCGACGGCGGTCCGGTGCCGTGGGGCGCCGACCTGCTCTGCGGGCCCGGCCTCCAGCAGGCCTGCCGGATCCTGGACGCCGTCGCCGCGGCGCACGCCGTCTCCCGTCGCGGTGCGCTGATCGCTTTGTACGGGTCGGTCGCCGCGGCGCTCCTGGCGCTGTCCGGCCCCCGGGCTGGGCAGTTCGGACGGGCGCGGCTCGCCAGCGGCGCCACCGCCATGGCGGCGATGGCGATGGGCGCGTGGGAGGCCCGATCGGTGGATGAGCGCCCCGATCCCATACCGAACGAAACGACGCCGTGGCACGCGCTCGACGTCGACACGGCGCTGGACCGGCTCGAAAGCTCACCGGCCGGCCTGAGCGAGGAGGAAGCCCGCGCGCGGCTGGCCGAGCAGCCGTCCGCCGACGGGCATCGCGAGGATGGGTTCGCCCGCACCGCGCTCGACGAACTGGCTAACCCGCTTACGCCGTTGCTGGCGACCGGGGCCGCGATGTCGGCGGCGACCGGCTCGGTCACCGATGCGACGCTCATCGGCTCCGTGATGGGCGCCAACGCGCTCCTCGGCGCCGCCCAGCGGGTGAGCGCGGACCGGGCGCTCCGCCGCCTCGTCCGGGCGAGCTCGGTTGGGGCCAGGGTCCGCCGCGCCGGGACAGAGCTCGAGGTGAACGCCGACGAGATCGTGCCGGGCGATGTCATCTCCCTGCGCGCGGGGGACGCCGTACCCGCCGACTGCCGCGTCCTGGACGCGGCCAACCTGGAGGTCGACGAGTCCACTCTCACCGGAGAGTCCCAACTGGTGGCCAAGACAGCGGCACCGACGGCCGCCGCCGACGTGGCCGAGCGACGCAGCATGCTGTACGAGGGCACCATCGTCGCCGCCGGACAGGCGACCTGTCTCGTGGTGGCGACCGGCCCGCACAGCGAACTCGGCCGCAGCGGCCGGGCCGTCGGCGCCGGCCCTCCTACGCGCGGCGTGCAAGCGCGGCTGATGCTACTGACCAGTGCGAGCATACCGATCGCGCTCGGCTCGGCAGCGGCGCTCGTCGTGGGCGGTCTGCTGCGGGGCCGCCCGCTGGCCACTACGCTCGGCACCGCGGTGAGCCTTGCCGTGGCCGCCGTACCCGAAGGACTGCCCCTGGTCGCGACGGTCGGTCAGATCGCCGCCGCGCGACGGCTGTCGCAGCGTGGCGCCCTGGTGCGTGACCCGTCGACGACGGAGGCGCTCGGCCGGGTCGATGTGTTGTGCTTCGACAAGACCGGCACCCTCACCGAGGGCCGGGTCGGGCTCCAAATGGTCTCCGACGGCCTCGACGAGGCTCCGTTGGACCGGTTGTCACCCAACACCCGGCAGGTGCTCGCCGCCGGGCTGCGCGCCAGCCCGGTCGGAATGGACCATGAGATCCCGCACCCCACCGATCGCGCCGTCGTTTCGGCAGCGGCGTCCGTCGGCGTGTCGCCGGAGGACGGTGTCCGCAGCTGGCGCGTGATCGACGACGTGCCGTTCGAACCCGCCCGCGGCTACCACGCCACCCTCGGCGCGATCCCGCGTGGTCGGCTGCTCAGCGTGAAGGGCGCGCCGGAGATCATCCTGCCGGCGTGCGCGCGCTGGCGCCGAGACGACAAGGTCGTCCCGATGGACGCAGCGGCCCGGGCCTCGATCGAGGCGGAGCTGAACCGGCTGGCCCGGCAGGGTTTCCGGGTCCTCGCCGTGGCCCAGCGCCCCGTCGGCGCCACCACCAAGCACATCACCCCCGGTCTGATCGCGAACCTGGAGTTTCTCGGTCTGCTCGCGCTGGCCGACTCCGCCCGCCCCGAGGCAGCGGCCGCGGTCGCCGGACTGCGCAAGGCCGGCGTCAAGGTGATCATGCTGACCGGCGACCACCCGACGACCGCCGAGGCCGTCGCCGACGAACTCAACATCCTCGACAGCGGCATCGTGGTGACCGGCTCCGAACTGGACAACCTCGACGACGATAAGTTCGCCGAGGTACTGCCGAGCGTGTCGGTCTTCGCCCGCGTCACCCCCACCCACAAGGTGCGCATCGTCCAGGCGCTGCAGCGCCAGGGGCACACCGTGGCGATGACCGGCGACGGGGCCAACGACGCCGCCGCCATCCGGCTTGCCGACGTCGGCATCGCCCTGGGCCAGCGGGGTACCGACGCCGCACGGGAGTCGGCCGACCTCATCGTCACCGACGACCGGATCGAGACGATCATCGACGCGGTCGTGGAGGGGCGCGCGATGTGGGCGTCGATACGCGACGCCGTGTCCGTGCTGCTCGGTGGCAATCTGGGCGAGATCGCCTTCGCGCTCGGTACGGGCCTGCTCGCACCCACCGGCTCGCCGCTCAACGCCCGGCAACTACTGCTGGTCAACCTGCTCACCGACCTGCTGCCGTCCCTGGCCCTGTCGGTCCGGCCGCCGCCGAAGCGTGACCCGGAAGACCTGCTGCACGAGGGCCCGGAGGCGTCGCTCGGCCGTAGCCTCGCCCGCGACACCGCCGTTCGCGCCATCGCCACCGCCGGGGCCACCGCGGGGGCGTGGGTCGTCGCGCGCGGTACGGGTACCTCGGCGCGCGCCAGCACAGTGGCGCTCGTGACCCTCGTCGGCACGCAGCTGGGCCAGACCCTGGTCGCCGGGCGCCGCAGCCCGCTGGTCCTCGGCGCCAGCGCGGTGTCCGCCGCGGCGCTCGGCGCCATCATCCAGACGCCGGGGGTCAGCCAGTTCTTCGGTTGCCGCCCGATGGGGCCGGTCGGCTGGGCCACGAGCCTGTGGGCGAGCGGAATTGGTACTGCGGGTGCCGTCGCCGCATCCAGAGCCGCTGAGCGGGTATGGCCCGACGAAGGACAGCTCAACGGCACGGGTCCTGATTTCGCTGCGCCCGAGCGAGATCCGAATCTGCCCAATGTGGACGAACGATCCGTGGACGAACAATCCGTGGACGAGGAGCCCGTGGACGACCAGCTCGCGGAGGAACAGCCGAGCCCGGCTCGGCGCGGAAGGGAGCAGGCATGACGACGCAAACGACGGCACGTGGTACCCGAACCGCTGAGAAGCGCGCGGCGCCGCGGAAGAGAGCACCCGCGGCGGCTGCCACGGCCACGGCAGCGACGGCGGCGCGGCGTGGGCGGGCGGCCGCCGCACCTCCGGAGCGTGGACCGCAGAAGCGTGCGGGCGCACAGAAGCGGGCGGCAGCGGAGAAGCGGGCCCCGGCGGAGAAGCGCGCACCGGCCCGCAAGCGCGCGGCAGCAGAGAAGCGCGCACCCGCGGCGGAAAAGCGCGCACCGGCCCGCAAGCGCGCGGCAGCGGAGAAGCGCGCACCCGCGGCCGAGAAGCGAGCACCGGCGGCCGAGAAGCGCGCTCCTGCTCGCAAGCGTGCGGCAGCGGCAGCACCGGAGACGCCACCAGCGGCGGCCCGCGCCGAACGGGAAGCAGAACTGGCGATGCTGCCGCAGCAGCGCGCTGCGGCACCCCGCCGTGAGAGAGCGGCGGCGCCCCCGGAACCCCCCGCACCGCCTCCCGTGCCGCTGCGGGAAGAGGAGGCACCGGAGGAGGAGCGCCCATCGGCGCAGCGGGAGGAGCGCCGAGAAGAGCGCCGGGAGGAGCGGCCGGCAGCGCGGGCCGAGGCGGAAGGTGAGCGCGGCATCACGGTGCCCGTCATCGGCGCCCGCATCCCCGCGCCCCCGCTGCCCCATCTGCCGCACCTGCGGAAGTTGCCCTCACCGACCGGCAGGCCGGGCCGTGTGCTCTGGTTGGGCGGCCTCATCGGCGCCGCCGTTCTGGGCGCGATCGAGTGGCCGATCGCCGCGGTCCTCGCGGCCGGCACCTGGGTGATCGAACGGCTTGCGAGAGCCGCGGTCCGGGAGGAGCTCCAGCGCCATCCTGAACGCGAAGGCGGAGGATAGACGGGTCTGCCATCGTGAACGGGTGACGATTCCAATACCGTCGGCTGAAGCCGCATACCTCACCTCGGTCGTACACCGGTTGCGCGCCGTGCTGGGCGACGCGCTGATCGCCGTCTACCCCACCGGCTCGCTGGCGCTCGCCGGGTACGTGCCCGGTCGGAGCGACCTCGACCTCATCGCCGTGGTGGCGGAGCAGACAACGGCGTCGGCGCTGCGGACCGTCGCGGCGCGGCTGGCCCACGAGGAGCTGCCGTGCCCCGCGACCGGGCTGGAGTTGGTGGTCTACCGGAAGCAGACGGTGATGGACGGTGGTGTCGAGGCGGGGTACGCGCTCGACTTCAACACCGGGCGGGAGTTGCCGGCGAAGGTCAGCCTCGATCCGGCGGAGGGGCCGAGCTTCTGGTACCCCATCGACCGCTCGATCACTTACCAGAGCGACCTCGCGTTGGACGGCGCGTCGCCGCGGAGCCTGCTGACTCCCGCCCGGTTCGACGTGCTCCTACCGGTGGTGATCGAGTCCGTGCGGGCCCACGGGGACGCGATCGGCGAGCATGGTGACAACTCCGTCCTCAACGGCTGCCGGGCGCTGCGGTTCGGCGTGGAGCGGCGCTGGTACGCGAAGCCGGCCGCCGGCAGGTGGACCCGCAATGCCGCGCCGGAGTTCGGTCCCCTGATCGACGCGGCGCTCGCCAGCCACGCCGCCGGCCGGCCCGCCCGGCAGTCTGCCAGCCAGGCACTGTCCGCGGCGGAGGTGACCGCGTTTCTCGAGTACGTCCTGGAGCGGCTGCGCGACCAGGAGCTCAGCGACCGAACGGCCGGGTCACCATCAGGACCGTGATCACCACGATCAACAGGAACACCAGGCTGCCGGAGGCCGCGACCCGACCTGCGAGGTTGTCCAGTCGCTCCTTGGTCGCCAGGTCGGTGGCGGTCGCCGCGAGCGTGGGCGGCGGCGCCTCGCCGTCGCCTTCAGCGGCCGCCGCGGGCCGCTCCAGCACGCCCTTCCCGATCACACCGGCAGCCTGGCGGATCGCCGGCAACGTGTACCCGGTGGCGACGCCCATCGCGATCACGTACAGGGTGAGCGAAATGATCACCCAGGGCGTACGGAACGAGTACTCGCGCGACAAGGAGAGCGCGCCGATGCCGAGCGCCGCCACGATGAGCGAGCCGATCGCGAAGCGGGCCAGAATCCGGGCCGCGTCGCGGGTGTCGTCCGCGTCGTGGCGCCGGATGGCTCGGTTGCCGAGAAAAGGCGCCAGCGCGAACGGTCCGATGAGCAGTACCGCGGTGAGCACGTGCAGCGTCACCAGGAACGTGTACACGGTTCAACTCTAATGCTCACGCAACCCTCATGCGCCCGCCCGACGCCGTCGCTCCACGCGGGTTACGCTCCGGCAATGATCGTCGACCTGTCACACGAGATCGTCTCCGGCATGACCACCTACCCCGGGATCGCGCCGCCCCGGGTGACGGTGGTGACCTCACGCGAGCAGTCGGCCGCCCGGCTGGGCACCGGAGTGTCGTTCGAGATCGGGTCGGCGGCGCTGGTCGGCAACACCGGCACCTACCTCGATTCGCCGTACCACTTCCACGCCGACCGCGCCGACGTCGCGCAGGTGCCGCTCGAACGGCTGGTCAACGTACCGGTGGCGATCGTCGACGCGTTCGGCGAGCCGGAGGTCACGGCCGCCCACCTCGGCGATCCCGGTGCGCTGTGGGGCAAGGCGGTCCTCGTGTACACCGGTTGGGCCCGCCACTGGGGAACCTCACGGTACCTCGAGACCGACTGCCCGCACCTGACTGCCGACGCGGTCGAGGCGCTCGTCAACGCCAACGTGGCGCTGGTCGGCATCGACTCGCTCAACATCGACGACCCCGCGGACCCGAACCGCCCGGCGCACCACGGGCTACTCGGAGCCGACATCCCGATCATCGAGCACCTCACCAACCTGGACCGCGTGCCCGCAGACGGCGCTCGACTGACCGCGTTGCCGGCTCCGGTACGTGGGATGGCGTCGTTCCCGGTACGCGCCGTGGCCACCTACGACGCCTGACGGCGCCGCGGGTAGCCCCGGCCGGTACGGCGGCTTCACGATCATGGGTGTCGTACGATCCAACCAAGAGAATCAATTCATACAGGGAGTGCAAGGACCAGAAGAATCGCGAAGGGGCCAACGTCGTGACCCGACTCGCCCAGGACTGGCTCGCTCAAGACCGGCCCACTGACGACCACTTTCCGCCGACCGTCCACGAGTTCTTCCCGCCCGGACTCGGCGGGACGCCCTGGATCTCCAGGATCACCGTACTGCTGTGGATCGGGATCGCCGCGACCATCGTGTTCTTTCTCGTCGCGTACCGCCGCCCGGCCATCGTGCCCACCCGCACCCAGTGGATCGCCGAGTCGATCTACAGCTTCATCCGGAACGGCCTGGCGCGCGAGGTGATCGGGGCCGAGGGCGTGCGGTTCGCCCCGTACCTGACGACCCTCTTCTGTTTCATCGCGGTGACCAACATCCTCAGCATCATCCCGCTGGCGCAGATCTCGCCCAACTCCCACATCGCGTTCCCGGCGTTTCTCGCGCTCATCTCGTACGTGATGTTCCACTGCGTCGGCATCCGCAAGTTGGGCCTCGGGCCGTACCTCAAACGCAACCTGATCCTGCCGGGCGTGCCGCCGGCGATGTACGGCCTGATGATCCCGCTCGAGTTCATGCAGACCTTCATCACCCGGCCGCTGACCCTCGCCGTGCGGCTCTTTGCCAACATGTTCGCCGGCCACCTGATCCTGCTGGTGTTCACCATGGGCGGCTTCGCGCTCCTCGGCGCACAGACCCTTTTGCTGCGACCGGTATCCCTGGTTTCGTGGGCGCTGGCGATCGGGCTCACGGTGTTCGAGGCCGGTGTCGCGCTGCTGCAGGCGTACGTCTTCGTGCTGCTGACCACGTCGTAAATCGACCACTATCGTGCGGTCGGCGCCCACGAAGCGCGATCAACCGTTACGGAAGGCACGTAATGACTCCTCCCCCCGGATCAGCTAACGTCGGACCCTCGCGGCGCCAACTCCTCGCGACTGCGGCGGCGGCCACGGCCGCCCCGCTGATCGCCGCCGCTCCGGCGAGCGCGCACCGGCCATCAGAACCCGAGAAGAAGCCCAAGATGTACGACCTGACCCTGCTCGGCACCTCCGACCTACACGGCAACGTCTACAACTGGGACTACTACAAGGACGCCGAGTACGACGACAGCGAGCACAACGACGTCGGTGTGGCGAAGCTGGCGACGCTGGTCAACCAGATCCGTGCCGAGCGGCGCGGCAAGGCCACCATCGTGCTCGACGCCGGTGACACGATCCAGGGCACGCCGCTGGCGACGTACTACGCCAAGCAGGAGCCGATCACCTCGACCGGCGAGAAGCACCCGATGGCGCGCGCGATGAACGTCATCGAGTACGACGCGGTGACCCTGGGCAACCACGAGTTCAACTACGGGCTGCCGCTGCTGGCCAGGTGGATCCGACAGCTCGGGTTCCCGGCGCTCGCCGCCAACGCGGTCAACGCGAAGGACGGCAAGCCGGCATTTCTGCCGTACATCATCAAGAAGGTCGAACTCGGCGAGGACGCGCCGACGCTACGGGTGGGCATCCTCGGCCTGACGAACCCCGGCGTGGCGATCTGGGACAGGGGCAACGTCGAGGGCAAGCTGCGCCTCGAGGACATGGTCGCGACCGCCGCGAAGTGGGTGCCGATCATGCGCGAGCGCGGCGCCGACATCGTCCTGGTCTCCGCGCACGGCGGCGACAGCGGCACCTCCAGCTACGGCCCGGAACTGCCCAACGAGAACCCGTGCACGATGATCGCCGAGCAGGTGCCGGGCATCGACGCGATCCTGTTCGGCCACGCCCACAACGAGGTGGTCGAGAAGTTCGTCACCAACGCCAAGACCGGCGAGCAGGTGCTGATGTCGGAGCCGTCGAAGTGGGGCCAGCGGCTGACCCGGATGGACTTCACGCTCAACCGCGAGCGCGGCCGGTGGAAGATCACCAGCAAGCGCGCGACCATGCTGAACACCAACACCGTCGTCGAAGACCCCGAGGTACTGGCGGCGGTGCGCGCCCAGCACGCCAAGACGGTCGCCTACGTCAACAACATCGTCGCCAAGTCGAGCGTCGAGCTGTCGGTGGCGGAGTCTCGGTACAGGGACACCCCGATCCTCGACTTCATCAGCACGGTGCAGACCGAGATCGTGGGCGCCGCGATGGCCGGCACCCAGTACGCGAGCCTGCCGGTGCTGTCGATCGCCGCGCCGTTCAGCCGTAGCGCGGTCTTCCCCGCCGGTGACGTGCGCATCCGCGACGTGGCCGGCCTGTACGTCTTCGACAACACCCTGGAGGCCGTCGTGCTCAGTGGCGCCGAGGTGAAGACGTACCTGGAGTACTCGGCGAAGTACTTCCGCACGCACGCTCCCGGCGCGCCGGTCGACCCGGCGACGATCAGCGACCCGAGCGTGCCCGACTACAACTACGACGTGCTGTCGGGTGTCGAGTACGACATCGACATCAGCAAGCCCGTCGGCTCGCGGATCGTGCGGTTGGAGCGCGCCGGAGCCCCGGTCGAAGACACCGACCAGTTCGTCGTCGCGGTGAACAACTACCGGCGCAGCGGCGGCGGCAACTTCCCCGGCATCGTGAAGACCCAGGTGTACAACAAGCAGCAGGAGATCCGTCAGCTACTCATCGACTGGGCGCAGGCCAAGGGCGTGATCAACCCGGCCGACTTCTACGTGCCGAACTGGAAGCTGGTCCGCGAGGGCACCCCGGTCTTCTGACCGGGAAAAACCACGACGGGGCGGGCCGATCGGCCCGCCCCGTCGTCGTCGTTATGCCCTGCCCCGCTGGGACCGGTACAGCTCGATCAGTCGCCTGGTCGACGGGTCGGGGGCCGCGTCGAGCGGCTTCTCCCCGGTCAACAGCGGCGCCAACTGGTTGGCCATCACCTTGCCCAACTCGACGCCCCACTGGTCGAACGGGTCGATCCCCCAGATCATCCCCTCGGTGAAGGTGATGTGCTCGTACAGCGCGACGAGCTGGCCCAGCGTCGCCGGGGTGAGCTTGGGCGCGAGGATCGAGGTGGTCGGGCGGTTGCCCGGCATCACCTTGTGCGGCACTACCTCGGCGGGCGTACCCTCCGCCTCGATCTCTTCCTTGGTCTTGCCGAACGCCAGCGCCGCCGTCTGGGCGAAGAAGTTCGACATGAACAGGTCGTGCATGGCGTCGATGTCGTGGTTGGGCTCGCTGAACCCGATGAAGTCGGCTGGGACCAGCTTCGTGCCCTGGTGCAGCAGCTGGTAGAAGGCGTGCTGCCCGTTGGTGCCCGGCTCACCCCAGAAGATCTCACCCGTCTGGTACGTGACCGGCGTACCGTCGGCGCGCACCGACTTACCGAGGCTCTCCATCGTGAGCTGCTGCAGGTACGCCGGGAAGCGGTGCAGGTACTGCGAGTACGGCAGGACGGCGTGGGTCTGCGCGCCGAGGAAGTTGTTGTACCAGACGTTGAGCAGGCCCATGAGCGCCGGCAAGTTCCGCTCGATCGGGGTAGCCCGGAAGTGCTCGTCGACGGCGTGGAACCCGTCGAGCATCTCCCGGAAGCGCTCCGGCCCGATCGCGAGCATGAGCGACAGTCCGACCGCGGAATCGTACGAGTACCGCCCGCCGACCCAGTCCCAGAAGCCGAACATGTTGGCCGGGTCGATGCCGAAGTCACGTACCCGCTGCTCGCTGGTGCTGACCGCGACGAAGTGCTTCGCCACAGCCGACTCGTCGGCGCCGAGCTTCTCCAGCAGCCAGCGACGGGCCTCCTTGGCGTTGGTCAGCGTTTCGAGCGTGGAGAACGTTTTGGAGACCACGACGAACAGCGTCGTCTCGGGGTCCAGGTCGTGCGTCTTGTCGTACAGGTCGGTGGGGTCGATGTTGGACACGAACCGGCAGGTGATGTCGGTGTCCCGGTAGGCCTTCAGCGCCTCGTACGCCATCACCGGGCCCAGGTCGGAGCCGCCGATGCCGATGTTCACGACCGTCCTGATGGGCTTGCCGGTGTGCCCCCGCCACTCCCCCGACCGGACCCGCTCGGCGAAGGCCGCCATCCGGTCAAGGACCTCGTGGACGTCGGCCACCACGTTCTGGCCGTCGACGGTCAGCTGGAAATCGCGCGGTACCCGCAGCGCGGTGTGCAGCACCGCCCGGTCCTCGCTGGTGTTGATGTGCTCGCCGGCGAACATCGCCTCGATCTGCCGGCGCAGGCCGACCCGCTCCGCCAGGGCGATCAGCAGCGACAGCGTCTCGTCGGTCACCCGGTTCTTGCTGTAGTCCACGTGCAGGTCGGCCACCTGGCCGGTGAGCCGCTCACCACGCTGCGGGTCGGCGGCGAACAGGTCGCGCAGGTGAGTGTCGCGGACCTTGTCCGCGTGCGCCTGCAGCGCCTGCCATTCGGCGGTGGTGCTGGGGTCTGTACTCATCAGGCAGCCTCCGGCTCGAGCGTGGCTTACCGCCTCAAATTACCTGGCGGGCACGGGGGACACCGCGAGGGTGGCCCGCCTCCGCTTGGCGGCGTACATCCGCTAACGGCGGCGCTTCACTCAAATCTCCACGGACACGTCGGCGAACCGGCAAAAAGAATCACCGAATTGATCAGATAAACGCCTATCCGATCCCATCCAATGATGATCTGAAAATAAATCCAGATCAGAATTGACTGCCCACATCAGACGCGCCAGCGACCGGATCATCAGCGGAACTCCCGACACCTACGCCCTTCACGATCATGACCTTCTACCAAGCCGCCCACCAGCTCAGCTGACCGATTCGAGGGCTCTCGCCCGACACAGCCACCCCTCACCCGATACGGCGAGCGCAAGCCAGGAGGGCAGCGATCAGCCAGGGCGCCCAGAACTGACCCTAAGACACCGGAAGGCACATAAATAAACAATCACTCTATTGCGGAGAATAGTGCATGAATCGGACACAGTTAATTACGCACGGTAGTCAGCTGCCCACTGTGTGGGATAAACCGTGTGGCATCGCGCACTTCCATTCGCCAATCGACACCCGGACGTAACTAAGCTCGCCGAGTGCCACGCAACGCCGAAAATGATCAGCAACGTAATAGTGAAAACGATCAGGAACTTGGCAGAGCGTCCAGCTACATGCGACGTTACCGGCGCGGACGCCACACCACGGAATCCCTGATCGGCCCATTCCTCAACGGGGCAGTCGAGAACATCGCCCTCGCACGGAAATCAAAGCTCGATCCGCTGCTGACGGACATTGCCACAAACATCGCGGACGAGGTGACCGCGAGCATCGAGTTCGCCAGGGCACCGAAGTTCAAGCCGGTCCTGCCGGGCAAACCACGGGTCAATCCGTTCCTGACGCAAGTGGCCGCGAGCATCGCGATCGCCGGGATCGGTTTCACGACCTGGTCCATCGCGTCTCCGGCGAGCGCCGCCCCTGAGGACCGGCCACCGACTGCCGCTGCCAGCAATCCGCAGCTCGCCACCGCGGCAGACCGCTCACGTACCGACAACGCGGCCTCGCGTAGTCATACCCGCACGGCGCCCGAGCAAAACTCCGCGCCGGCGGAGCAGCACCAGCAGCAGGCGCCCGCGAAGCCTGCGAAGCCCGCGCCGGTCGCCGGGCTCAACAACTCACAAATGGACAACGCCATCGCCATCGTCGAGGCGGGCAAGGAGATGAACCTGCCACGCCGCGCCTACGTGGTGGCGATCTCCACCGCCCTGCAGGAGAGCAACCTGCAGGTCCTCGCCAACCCGGGCGTAGCGGGGTCGATGGACCACCCGAACCAGGGCGTCGGGTACGACCACGACTCGATCGGCCTGTTCCAGCAGCGGCCGAACTGGGGCGGCGTCGACGACCTGATGGACCCGAAGGAATCCGCCCGCCGGTTCTACGCCGTGCTGGCCAAGCTTCCCGGCTGGGAGCAGCTTGACGTCACCGTCGCGGCGCAGCGGGTCCAGGTGTCGGCCTTCCCGGACGCGTACGCCAAGCACCAGCAGCGTGCGGAGCAGATCGTGGACGCCATCCTGGCGTGAGGAGGTGCGGCATGCGGAGGTGCGGCATGCGGAGGTGCGGCGTGCGGAGGTGCGGCGTGCGGCGCTCGCGACCGCCGCACCTGACCGGGGTCACACGCTACCGAGGATCCGCGTGATCGCGATTTCGATGACGACCCGTTCAGGGTTGGGCCGGGGCGTCCGGTACCGCTCGGTGTAACGCCGCTCGGCGTCCGCGACGGCCGCCGGATCCTGGCTGACCACCGCGCGACCCTCCAGGGTCGCCCACCGGCGCCCGTCCACCTGGCACACCGCGACCGGGGCGCCGGTCGGGCCGGCGGCCGTGACATGTCTGGCCTTCAGCGAACTTCTTGACGTGATGACCCGGGCGGTACCGGTGCCGGGATCGAGCGTGACGCCGACCGGAACGACGTGCGGGGTTCCATCCGCGCGCAGCGTCGTCAGGGTGCACAGGTGGCGTTCCCGCCAGAACTCCCGCACCCGCTCGTCCGACAGGTCGAGAGCGTGGCCCATCGCTGTATCTTCCCCGCTGCGACATCGTCGCCGCCACCACTTCGCCGACCGGCGCTCCGGGGCCACCTGGTACTCACCGAACCACTACACCGATGTCTACCGGCTCTGACCTCCGCGACCGGACACCGAGCCGGGCGGGACACGATCCCGCCCGGCTCCTCCTGACAGGGATCTCGACTGCGATGCCGACAGCACCCGAGCACGAACGACAGCCGTGGTTGCGGGTGACCTCGGGCGAACCACCCGCCGGGGCCACGTACGTAGCGGGATCGGCCTGCCGCACCCGCGCGGACCTGTTCACCGAGTTCGCCTCGGCGCTGCGTTTCCCCGAGTACTTCGGGCACAACTGGGACGCCCTGGTCGACTGCCTGAGCGAGGTGGCCGACCGCGCGCCACTGACCCTCGGCGTCGACGACGCGGTCCAGCTACTCGCCGACGAGCCGGCTGCTGAGCTGACCACGCTACTGGCGGCCCTGGATGGGGTGGCCCGACGGGCCCCGGGCCGGCTGGAGGTGCTCCTGCGCGCCGGGCCGGCTGACGAGCCCGCGCTGCGACAGCGAATCGCGGCGGCGGCTCCGCAGGAATGATCTACTGGTCGAGCATCCCGTACTCGACGATCCACCCCAGCTGCAGGATCTCTTCGCCGTAGAACTCCAGCCGGATAATCGTGTCGAACCGTTCGCGAATCATCTGGTCGCCGCTGCGGTGTACCGGGCAGGCGACCCAGACCGGGATCGGCGACGCCGAGTTGGCGATGGCGACGTGCTTACCACACCGGTGGTTCTTCGGGGGATTCATAGCTCCAGGCAGGGGCAGGGCGACGGTCGGCGGACCGGTCGCGGAGGGGGTACGTCCGGGTCGCACGCGGCGCGATACGCCCAGATCGAGGGGTTTGGCTCGACCATAGCCCGCACGCTCCCACACTCAGCGCGATGATCTCGTAACTGAGCGGTTCCGTGGCGCGGATCACCACCGAATTGCTCAGATGGCGCACCACCGCCGGCGTCGACGGGCACGCGGCGCCGGCTGGCGCGACCATGAAACCGGTGACCATCCCACCGAACCCGTCGCACGTCGCGGTCGACCCGCGGGCCACGGCGCCATCCCAGACGGGCCGGGCGCGGGCCGCGACCCTGTGGCGCGCCGGCACGGCCGCGTCGGCAACGGCAGTGCTGGCCGGGACGCTGTACGCGGCCGGCACCGGTCGCTTCGACCGGATACCGCTGCTGGATCCGGTCCTCGCGGTGACCGTCGAGGCGCTGGCGGCGCTCGCTCTGGTCGGCTCGTGGATGTCCCGGCAGCGGCGCTGGCTCACCGTCCTACTGCCGGCGGTCGTGGCGCTGTCGACGGCGGTGACCGCGATCGTCGCGGCCCTCCTGCGGCTGACCGGCACGGTGACGGACGCCTACCCGGCCAGCTTCGCGCTGTGGGTCGGGATGGCGCTGGCCGCGCTGATCAGCCTACCCGTCGTCGTCACGCGGGCCGGCGCGCTCCGGCGATGGGCGGCGGGCACGGCGGTGCCGCTGACCCTCAGCGGGGCGCTGCTGCTGATGAACAACGAGTACGGCGTGTGGCCGACCGCCGGCGACCTGCTCGGGCGCACCGAGGCGGTCAACGCCCAGGTGCTCAACACCCAGGTGCTCAACACCCACGCCCTCAACGCCCACACCCTCAACGGCAAGGCACTCAACGGTAGGACGCTCAGCGGCGGCAAGGCGCTCGACAGCGGGGTGCGCGACGACCGGATGCCGAACCCGCCACCCGGCATGCTCCCGCCGGCCAGGGGCATCCTCGTGGCGCTGGACCCGCCGGCGGTCAGCTCCCACTTCGCGCACCGTCCCGGCAGCGCCTATCTGCCTCCCGCGTACTTCACGCCGGCCCGCACGGAGCTACCGGTGATCGTCATGCTGCCCGGCACACCGGGCGGCACCATGCAGTGGCCCACCTCCGGGAAGGCGACCGCGACCGCGGACGCGTACGCCGCCGCCCACCACGGCCGGGCGCCGATCCTGGTCTTCGTCGACCCGAACGGCTCGGCCACCGCGGACACCGAGTGCGTGGACGGTCCGCAGGGCAACGCCGAGACCTACCTGACCGTGGACGTACCGGCGTTCGTGACGGCGGCCCTGCGGATACCGCACGTCGCCAGCCGCTGGGCGGTCGCCGGGTTCTCCGCGGGCGGAACCTGTGCTGTCGATCTCGCCTTACGGCACCCGAACACGTTCAGGCACTTCGTCGATCTCGCCGGGGACATCTGCCCCAACCTCGGCAACCGGGCCCAGACCCGGGTGGCGCTGTTCGGCGGGTCATGGGGCGCGATGGAAGATCACGACCCGCTCCGGCTGCTGCGGACACGCCGCTACGAAGGCGTCACCGGCTGGTTCGCCGCCGGGGTCGAGGATGTCGGCAAGCTCAGGGTGTCGAGGAGGCTCGCGGCGGCTGCGTCGAGAAGGGGCCTGATCGTGCATGAGTTCACCGGGGTGGCCGGTCACAACTGGCAGTTCGCCAGCTACGCGTTCGGCCGGGTCCTGCCCGAGTTGTCAGGCGACCTCGGGCTCCGCTGAGCCGCGATAGGCCGCCACCAGGACCGCTGGCATCCGGGCCCGTCGCCGCCCGGTAGTCTCGCCGAGGTGCGGAAGCGACGCGTGTCCATCACGGCTCTCGGCCTGGTCGCCCTGCTCACCGGCTGCGGCGGTGGCCAGGCGCGGTGGGCCACCCCGACGTCGCCCTCGACGGGCGCGACGCCCGCCGTGAGCGGGGCACCGTCGGCGAGCGGCCCGGCGGCGGCGTCCCCGCCCAGCCCGGACGCCGACTGCGGGCCGTGGGGGTGCGCGCAGCAGCGCCGCTTCGACGCCGCCGCCGCTCTTGTCAAAACCAAGCCCGGCTACCTGGGGCTGGTCGTCGTCGACCGGCAGACCGGCGCGGTGTGGCGAACCGGCACGCCGGAGCATGTCATGTGGACCAGTTCCACCATCAAACTCGCGATCGCGACCAGCGTGCTGGAGCGGGGCCGTACCGGCGAGGTGACCGTCGATGCCCAGGCCCGGCAACAGATCGCGGCCATGTTCAGCGTCTCGGACAACGATGCCGCCGACGCGCTGTGGAAGCGCTACGGCAAGGACGCCATGGTGCGGCGCTTCACGCAGGTGTACGGAATGACGGGCCTGACCTTCGTGCCCGGCTCCCCGCGGTACTGGGGCTTCATGAAGGCCTCGGCGGAGGACCTGCGGCGGCTGATGTCGTACGTGCTGGACAAGCTCGACCCGGCCGACCGCGACTACATCGTCGGCGCGATGCGCCACGTCGGCCAGATCCAGCAGTGGGGCGTGTGGGCGGCGGGTGCCGCCCTGCAGCCCGGCACCAAGGACGGCTGGTCGATCGAGTCGGACCCGGGCGGCAAGCACTGGTGCACCAGCGCCGTCGGCTTCGCCGGGCCCAACGCCCGGTACATCGTCGCCGTCATGTACCACCTGCCACCGGGCAGCGGCACGATCGACGCCGGGGTGCACGCGGTCAGCGACGCCGTGGCGACGGTGTTCGGCGCGCCGACCCCGGCGCCGGTGACCGTGCCGGACCCGAGCACCGGGCTGTGACGCTCAGCCTGTGACGTTCAGACTTTGACGCCGGTCGTGGCGAGGATGACCGAGGCGACGAGTTCCGGGTCGTCGTGCATCGGCACGTGTCCGCAGCCGGGCAGGTCGACGTGGCGCGCCTCGGGCAGCAGCTGTCGCGCCAGCGCCGCCTGCCGGTAGGGCAGGATGCGGTCACGGGTACCCCAGGCGACCGTGACCGGTGCGGCCGGGGTGCCCCGGAACCGGTACCGCAGGCCGGACCGGGCCACCGCCTCGAACGCCTTGGCGTTGCGCAGCGCGCGCGAGTCGGCGAGGGCCGCCTCGGCGGTGATCCGTCGGGGGCGGGCCATGAGCATGCCGAACGACATCGCCCGCAACGACTCCACGGCGAGCATCCGCCGCATCACCGGCTCGGGCAGGTAGGCGGCGACCCGGTGGGCCCGCAGCACGTTGACCGCCCACCGAAGCTGGCTGGGGGTGCAGAAGCCCGCCGGGGACAGCGCGGTGGCCGACGCGACGTGGCCGCCGGCGGCCAGTTCGAGGGCGATCGCGCCGCCGAGGCTGTTTCCGGCCACGTGCGGCCGCTCCACGCCGATGCTCTTGAAGAACCCGGCGATGTCGGCGACGAGATGGGGCATCTCGCGGGGAAGGTCGGCCACCGGCATCGGCGACTGGCCGAACCCGGGCAGGTCGACGGCGATCACGTCATGGTTGGCCGCCAACCGGTCGATGACCGGCAGCCACGCCCGCCAGTGATGGCCGATGCCGTGCAGCAGGACCAGCGGATCCCCCGCTCCGCGCCGCTCGTACACCAGGTCAAGCTCCACGCTCAGCTCCTCTCACGGGTGGTTGCCGACGTTGCGGTGTGCGCGCCGAACGCGCGGCCCAGCTTGCGTACCTGTTCCTCCATCAGCGGCACCGAGCGGCGCGCCGCCCGGCCCACGATCGCGTCCGCGATGGGGCCCGTGGTGATGGTCCGGAGCGCCTGGATGGCGGCGATGGCCCGGGGGACGTAGATGCGGCGGCGGCGCCGTTCGATGCCGTCGACGAAGGCGGTCGCGCAGGCCTCGACCGAGGTGTACGTGTTGAGCGGCCAGGGCAGCTTGCGCAGCGTGTCGCCGAACTCGGGAAGGTCATCCTTGGCGTCGCGCACCATGTCGGTGTCGATCCAGACCGGGTGGGCGGTGCCGACGGCCACGCCCCGGTGGGCGAGCTCGAGCCGGATGGCGTTGCCGAACTGCTCCACCCCCGCCTTGGAGGCGCAGTACGCGGCCATGCCGGGCAGTACGGTGAAGGCCGCGGCCGAGGACACGAGCAGGAAGTACCCCCGGCTGGCGATGACATGTTCAACGGTGGCCCCGACCGTGCGCATGACCCCGATCAGGTTCACGTCGACGGTCCGGACGAACGCCTCGATGTCACCGACCGCGATCGTGCCCCGGTTGGCGACGCCCGCGTTGGCGACCACGGCGTCGATGCCGCCCAACGCCTCGACCGTGCCGCGCACCGCTTGCTCCAGGCTGGCCTGATCGGTGACGTCGCACTCGTACCAGACATGCCGGTCACCAGCGTCGGCGCTCGCGCCGGCCCCGGCGTTCAAGTCCCGCGCCCCGGCGTTCAAGTCCCGCGCCACGGCCGCGAGGCGCTCGGGCTCCAGGCCGACGAGCGCGACCCGGGCGCCGCGGGCCGCCGCGACGCGGGCGGTGTGCTCACCGATCCCGCGCGCGGCGCCCGTGACCAGGACGGTCTTACCTGCGAGCGACTGTGATGTCACCGGTCCTCCCCTACGGTCTGTGGCTGCCGGATCGGCACGCCCCGGAAGGCGCTGGGATCGAACCGGCGCGTACGCCGCCAGTACGACCAGGTGTAGCCGGGCCACAGGGTCGAGTTGCGACCGGTGGCGTCAAGGTACCAACTGGAGCATCCGCCGCTGGTCCACACGGTGCCCGCCATCCTGCGGTCGACCTCGGCCACGAACGCCTCCTGCGCGTACGGCGTCGGCTCGATGGCGTACGTTCCGTAGCGCCCCGGCCGGGTGCGGTCCAGGTGGCGCAGGGCGCCCAGCAGGTAGTTGAGCTGGCACTCGATCATGAACACGACCGAGTTGTGCCCGAGGCCGGTGTTCGGCCCGAGCAGCAGGAACAGGTTCGGGAAGCCGGTCACCGAGATGCCCTGGTAGGCCCGCATGCTGCCCTGCCAGACCTCGTCGAGGGTGCGCCCGTCCCGGCCACGGATGTACTGGGCGATGGGCGGATCGGTCACGTGGAAGCCGGTTCCGAAGATGATGGTGTCGACCTCGTGCAGGGTGCCGTCCCGCGTGACGATCCCATTCGCCCGCACCTCGGTGATGCCGTCGGTGACGACGTCGACGTTGTCGCGCGACAGCGCCGGGTAGTAGTCGTTGGACAGCAGGACGCGCTTGCACCCCATCGTGTACGTGGGCGTGAGCTTGGCGCGCAGCGCCGGATCGGCCACGGCCTTGCGCAGGTGGCGCAGGGCGACCTGCTGCCCGACGCGCATCACGGCGGGGTGCAGGAAGCCCGTCCCCATGATCCCTTCCCGCGCCAGGTAGATCCCGGTGCGCACCGCCCGCTGCGCCGGCGGCAACACGCGGAACAGTCGCTTCTCCAGTTCGGTGATGGCGCGGTCGCCCCGCGGCAGGACCCACGGTGGGGTGCGCTGGAACAGGTGCAGCCGGCCGACCTTCGGGGCGATCTCGGGTACGAACTGGATCGCCGACGCGCCGGTGCCGACCACGGCGACCCGCCGCCCGGTCAGGTCGTGGTCGTGGTTCCACCGGGCGGAGTGGAAGATCTCTCCGGCAAACGTCCCCAACCCGGGCAGGTCCGGTACGGACGGCTCGGCGAGCGGTCCGCCGGCGGCGACGAGCACGTCCGCGCTGTAGCGGCCGTGCGAGGTGTCGATCAGCCAGCGCCCCGTCCCCTCGTCCCACTCCGCGCCAGTGACCTCGTGCCGCAGGCGGAGGTGGGGACGCAAACCGTACCTGGCGACACAGCGGCGCAGGTACTCCCAGATCTCCGGCTGGCCGGAGAAGCTGCGCGACCAGTCGGGGTTGGGCGCGAACGACAGCGAGTACAGGTGCGACGGCACGTCGCAGGCGCAGCCGGGATAAGTGTTGTCACGCCACGTGCCGCCGACGTCGTCACCCCGGTCGAACACGACGACGTCGTGGTAGCCCTGCTGTTTCAGACGGATCGCGGTGGCAATGCCGCCGAATCCGGCGCCGACGACAGCCACCCGGTGGTGTGCCGGCTCGCCGCTGAACGTCACGATTGCGCTCCCACTGAACCAACGCGAACACTGATCGACGCGAACACTGAATCCACGCGAAGGCGATCGGTACCAATCAGTACCGCTCGATTACCGGGAAGTTACCACTGAGTAGGGTCACACGGAAGACCTGCATCGGAGCCCTACCCCAACGCGGTACCATCCGGTACCAGAGCACCGTGACGGAGCTTCATCGGCAACTCTCCCACACATCACCAGGGTGGACTAAGGCGTTGGCAGGCACAGCACGAGCCGCCGCACAGGTGCGCACGGACCTCATCCACGGCCTCGCCGCCACCGTGTCGGAAAAGGGCTACGCGGCAAGCACGATCGCCGACATCGTGGCGCATGCCCGCGTCTCCAAGCGCACCTTCTACCAGCACTTCGCCGACAAGGAGGAGTGCCTGATGGCGCTGTACGCCGACGCGTGCGACCAGCTCATGGCCGTCCTGCGCGGTGCCGGCAGCCCGGACCAGCCGTGGCGGGAACGGGTACGCGTGGCGGTGACGGCCTACCTGTCCACGATGGAGTCGCTGCCGGCGGTCAACCGGACGCTCCTGGTCGAGATGCAGGCAGCCGGGCCGCGCGCGTACCGGCTGCGGCAGGAGAAGCAGCGCCAGTTCGCCGAGGCGCTCGTCGCCCTCGTCGAGGAGGCGCGCCCGGCGAACCCGGAGATCCCGCCGCTGTCGCAGGCGCTGGCCATCGCCCTCGTCGGCGGACTCAACGAGCTGCTGCTGCAGGCCATCGATCCGTACGGCCGGAATCACCGCCCGGCGGCACCGCTGCGCTCCCTCAACGACACCGTCGTCCAGCTTGTGACCGCCGTCCTGACCTCTCCGCCGCCGCCTACGACTTGACCCAGCCCCGTACCCTTGCGCTCGTGCTGAACCGATCCCGCGCGACCCGCGCTGCCACGATGATCTCCGGCGTCCTGCTCGGCCTCGCCCTCCTCACCGGGTGCAGCTCCGACAGCGGCAGCACGGACTGCAGCTTGGACGCCTGCACGGTCACCTTCAACCGGGGCGTGGGCGCCAGCGCGAAGGTCCTCGGCATCGAGGCCAAGCTGCTGGCCGCCGACGGCGACAAGGTCACGATCGAGGTGGCCGGCGAGCAGCTGTCGCTCACCGTCGGTCAGCCGGCAACCCAGGTGGGCGGTCTCGCCGTCTCGCTGGACAAACTGACCGACAGCCAGGTCGTGGTCAAGATCGCCCGCAACTAGGCTGAGTGGTGCCCGGCGAACAACTGGTGCAGGCCACTGGTCGCCAGTACACGGGTCAGGAAGGGTTGGGCGCCCGTCACCGAGAACCCGACCCCCACGTCGTCGGCCGTCTGATAGGCGGCGACCAGGGTGCCGACGCAGGTGGAATCCATGAACGTGACAGCACTGAGGTGCACCGTGAGGTGGCCCGGGCGGTCGCGCATGATCGTCTCGACGAGCGCGTGCCGCAGGTGGTCGACTGCCGCGAGGTCGAACTCGCCGTGGAGCTCAATCGTCGTCGTACTCCGGACAGGATCGGCGCGGGTGATCACACCAGCCATGATCTTCTCCCGTTGCAGGCCGGACATCCACGCTTCACCTTAGAGGGCCGCGCGGGGTAAGCCGAGGCCCCGTTCGGAGGAACGGGTGACGGCCAAGGGTACTGCAGTTCGTGATCAATTAATGTCCGTCCGCTAACAGCAATCGGCGTCCCCGGAGCCGGCTGGCCGGCCATTGAAACATTCCCGCGTTATCCGCGACGCTGCGCGGGAAGACCCCGCCGACGTGTGGAGCGACAGATCCGGCACCGGCTTCGACCGTCCAGACAGGCCAATCCGCCGGCGAGCGCTCCTGCTGGCGGCGACGGCCGCTGCCGGCGCGACGGCGATCGCGGGGCGCCGCAGGGACGAGCCGGCAGCCCGGTGGGTCAACCCCCCGGCGAGCCCGCCGAGCCGGCCGCAGGCGAGCGGCAGCCACGACAGCGCCGGCCACGATCACCCCCCGGATGACGGCGTGACGCACGGCCCGCCCGACACGCCCGCCCTCGCGCTCACCTTCCACGGCGACGGCGCCGAGGCGCAGGCCCGCACGCTCCTCGGCGAGTTGGAACGAGGCGGCGCCCGGGTCACCGTACTCGCGGTCGGCAGCTGGCTGTCCGCGTATCCCAGGATGGCTGCGCGCATCCTCGACGGTGGCCATGAGCTGGGCAACCACACCCAGCACCACCTGGCCATCGCGGACCTCGGCGCGGCGGACGTCCACGCGGAGATCGACGGATGCGCCGCCGTGCTCAAGGGGCTGACCGGGTCGATCGGCCGGTGGTTCCGCCCGAGCGCGACCCAGTACGCCAACGACACGATCCGGGCCGAGGCGGCGCGGGTCGGGTACCCGGTCTGCCTGTCCTACGACGTCGACGCGTTGGACTTCACCGATCCGGATCCGGCGGCGGTGGTCCGCGCCGTCATCGAGGCGGCCGGCAACGGCTCGATCGTCAGCATGCACTTCGGCCACGCCGCGACGGTGGCCGCCATTCCGGAACTACTGGATCGGCTGCGCCAACGCGGCCTGCGCGCGGTCACGATGACGGAGCTGATGCGTTGATGGAGTCGTCCCCGCCGCTGATCTCTCCACCCCCGCAGCCGCGACGGCGCCGGGCGTGCGTCACCTTCCTCACCACGGTCGTGCTCGTATCAAGCGGCTGCACCGCCGCCGAGAAGGGTCGCGACCGCCCCAGAACGAGCGCGTCCACACATCACGCGCCGGGCGTCGTCACGCCGGCCGCCCCGGCCGCGAACGCGATGCTGCCCGGCATGCCCCCGCCGCTGAAACCCGATGACCTGTATGCCGCCATCCGCCCCAACGCGCTCTCCGACAAGGTCAAGAACCACCTGTACCGGGTGTACGTGCCCAACAACGAGTCCGACACCCTGTCCGTGATCGACCCTACGACCTACCAGGTGATCGAGACCGTACCCGTGCCGCACAGTCCGCAGCACGTCGTGCCCTCGTGGGACCTGAGCACCTTATTGATCAACACCGACACCGCCCCGTACGACTCGATCACCCCGATCGATCCGACCACGGGCAAGGTGGGCACCACGATTCCGGTCGACGACCCGTACAACCTGTACTTCACGCCCGATGGAAAGTACGCGATGGTCATGGCGGAGCTACGGCGGAAGATCCACTTCGCCGACCCCAAGACGTTCCAGATCCACGACAGCCTGGACGTCGACTGCGAAGGGGTCAACCACGCGGACTTCTCCCCCGACGGGCGCTACTTCATCGCCAGCTGCGAGTTCTCCGGCGACCTGCTGAAGATCGACACCGAGACGCACAAGCTCATCGGAAAGATCCACCTGCCGCACGAGGGCGCCGGGCCGCAGGACGTGAAGATCTCGCCGGACGGCAGGACGTGGTACGTGGCCGACATGCACGCGAACGGCGTCTGGGTGTTCGACGGCGACAAGTTCACGACACCGACCCTCCTGCCGACCGGCGCCGGCGCCCACGGCCTCTACCCCAGCCGGGACTCCAAGTACATGTACATCTCCAACCGCGGCGAGGGATCGGTCTCGCTGCTGGAGTTCGCCACCGGCAAGCTCGTCGCCAAGTGGAACATCCCCGGCGGCGGCAGCCCCGACATGGGCGGGCTGTCTCCTGACGGCAAGGTGCTGTGGCTGTCCGGTCGATACCACAGTGAGGTGTACGCCATCGACACCACCGACGGCCACCTGATCGCGCGTATCCGTACCGGCGCCGGCCCGCACGGACTCTGCGTGTGGCCGCAGCCCGGGCGCTACTCCCTGGGGCACACCGGCATCCTGCGGTGATCTTTTCTCGTACGATTCGGCCATGGCGAAGTACGCGGTCCTGCTGCGCGGGGTCAACGTCGGCGGGCACGGCAAGCTCGCCATGCCCGACCTGCGACGCGTCCTCGAGTCGCTCGGGTACATGGACGTGTCGACCTATCTCCAGAGCGGCAACGCCGTGATCACCACCTCCGACGGCGACCCGGAGCGGGTGAGCCGGCGGATCTCCGACGGTCTGCTGCGCGAACTGGGCATCAGCCCGGACGTGCTCGTCCGCACCGGCGCCGAACTCGCCACCCTCGTGGCCGACAACCCGTTCTCCGAAGCGGTCGCGCAGCCGAAGCTGCTCCACGTGATCTTCCTGTCCGCGCAGCCGGACGCCGGGCACGTGGACATCGAGACCGCCGACGGCGAGTTCAGCATCGGCGACCGGGCCGTCTACCTGCGGTACCGGGTCAGCCCGGGCCAGAGCAGGCTCGCCGACCTGGTGCTGCGGCCACTCCTGCGCGGCCGTCCCGACCTGACCACCACGGCCCGCAACTGGAACACGGTCGAGGCCCTACACAAGATGACGAACTAGTCGGTCTGTCCTGCTGGCCTTTGTTCCGCTCTGCCGCGGCCTTGCTCGCCCGGCCTTGCTCGCCCGGCCTTGCTCGCCCGGCCTGCTGCCCGGCCTGCTGCCCGGCCGGGCGAACATCACCCACAGTCTCTCTCATGAGGGGTCCCACCTGGCCGATCTGATTCGTCGGCGCCGATTGGCCGGCGGGCAAAAGCAAGGGGGGCCGATGGGACGGCGATGGCGGTGGGTGGCGATCAGCGTGGCGACCGCGCTGGTGCTCGTCGCTGCGGGGGCCGTCACGGCGGCGTGGCTGCTCGGCCGCTCGGTCGACCACAACCTCACCCGCACCAACGCGTTGGCCGAGGTGCCCAGCAGCGCCCGCCCGACCGAGACGGTCACCAGCGCGCTGAACGTACTCCTCCTGGGCAGCGACTCCCGTAACCCCGGCGCCACCGCTTCCTCGCGAAGCGACACGATGATGCTGCTCCACCTCGACGCCGGGCATCGCCACGCGTACGCCATCTCGATCCCACGCGACACCTGGGTGCGCATTCCCGCCTCCGCGGACGGCCGGCACAGCGCCACCATGGCGAAGATCAACTCAGCGTACGCCCGGGGCGGCGCCTCGCTGGCCGTACATACGGTCGAAGCCTTCACCGGGGTCCGGATCGACCACGTCGTCGTCATCGACTTCGCCGGCTTCCAGCAGGTCGTCGACGCCCTCGGCGGGGTCGACCTGACCGTGGACCAGACGATCACCTCGATCTTCCCGCCGCACCGCACCTTCGTGCAGGGCCGCCGGCACTTCACCGGGGCGGAGGCGCTGGACTACGTCCGCCAGCGCTACCAGTTCGCCGATGGTGACTTCGCCCGCGAGCGGCACCAGCAGCAGTTTCTCCAGGCCCTCCTGGACAAGGCGACCGCTAGCGGCACGCTCACCGACATCAGCCGGCTGACCGGCTTCCTCCGCGCGGCAGCCCGGACCGTCACCGTCGACCAGGGCTTCGACCTGGTCGACGTCGCCCTGAAGGTGCGGCACCTGCGCAGCGGCGACATCACGTTCCTGAGCAGCCCGAGCGCGGGGACCGACTGGGAAGGCGACCAGAGCGTGGTGCGGCCGGACACCGCCACTGCGCAGGCGCTGTACGCGGCGATGGCCAGCGACACCCTGGCCCAGTGGCTCGCGACCTCCTCCGCCAGCCCGCAACCGATGACCAACAAGCCCCGGCCGGTCACGCCGTCCCGGTCGGCCAGGCCAACCCCGCCGGTCGCTCCGCGCCGGACCGTCACCCCGCCTCTGCCGGTCAACCCGTCCGGCACCGGCACCGCGTCCGGTACGGACAGCCCGTCCGGCACCGGCAGCCCGTCCACGTCCGCGCTCCCGAGCGCCTTGGCGACCCCGTCTCCGGCCGCGACTTGACGCCCTGCCGCCGTGCCTGACGTCTCCGCGAGCACGCGGCATCCGACCGGGTGAGGATGAGGGAATGGAGACGTGGGACGCGATCAGGTCCAGGCGGGACGTCCGGCAGTTCGCCGACCGACCGGTGCCGGCCGGTGGTAGGCGCCTCCCCTCGACGAACCCGGGGAACGAGCCGACGTCCATCCCTCACACGTTCGCGATGAGCAGGGCCGGCTGCTCGACGCAGTCCGCGATGTGCCGCAGGAACCCGCCGGCTGTGCGACCGTCACAGACCCGGTGGTCGAACGTGAGACTCAGCTGAACGACCTTCCGTACCGCCAACTGCCCGTCGACCACCCACGGCTTGTCGACGATGCGACCGATGCCCAGCAGCGCCGCCTCCGGGTAGTTGATGATCGGGGTGGAGCCGTCGACGCCGAACACCCCGTAGTTGTTGACTGTGAAGGTGCCGCCGGTCAGGCGGGCGGGCGGGAGCGTACCGGCCCGCGCCTGGGCGGTGGTCTCGGCGAGCGCGGCAGCGAGATCGTACGTGGTGAGCCGCTGCGCGTCGGGGATGACCGGTACGACCAGGCCGCGCTCGGTCTGGGCCGCGATGCCGAGGTTGATGCGGCCGGACCGGACGATCGCACCGCGCTCGGTGTCCACCCGCGAGTTGAGCTCCGGGTAGCGCTGGAGCCCGTTGACGCAGATCCGGGCGAGCAGCGCCAGCAGGCTCACCGGCCGGTCCGGCCGGGCCCCGTTGATCGCCGCCCTGGTGTCGAGCAGTCCGGTCGCGTCGACATCCACCCAGATCGTCACCTCGGGGATCTCCCGGCGGCTGCGGGACAGCTTCTCCGCGACCGCCCGGCGTACGCCGGTCAGCGGGGTGACGACCTCGTCGGCCGCCGGTGCCGTACCGGCGGAGGCCAGCGCGGACTCGATGTCGGCGCGCCGGACGATCCCGCCGGGTCCGCTGCCGTGCAGGGTAGCGACGTCGATGCCGTGCTCGCGGGCCATCCGCCGGACCAGCGGGGAGATGACGCGGGGCGCGCTGCCCGGCGCGGTCCGCACGTCCGCCTTCGGAGCTACCCGCCGTCGCCGCCGGCCCGAGCCGCCGTGCCCGGTGCCGTACCCGACGAGCACGTTCCCGGAACCGCCGGCGCTGCCCGCCCGCTCCTCCTCGCGGTAGGCGGCATGCTCGGTCGGCTCGCCCGCCAACGGCTCGATGGTGACCAGTGGCTGGCCGACCGGCCGCCGCTGCCCCGGCGCGCCGTGCAACGCCGCAACCCGGCCGGCGTACGGGCACGGCACGTCCACGATCGCCTTGGCGGTCTCGACCTCGACCACGACCTGGTCGACCTCGACGGTGTCGCCGACCGCCACCCGCCACTCGACGATCTCCGCCTCGGTGAGCCCCTCCCCCAGGTCCGGCAACGTAAAGATGTTCACGCCGCCACCCACTTCGGGTCGGGCTGGTCGTCCCACTGCAGGCGGGCCACCGCGTCGAGGATCCGGTCGACGCCCGGCAGGTGGACATGCTCCAGCTTCGGCGGCGGGTACGGGATGTCGAGACCGGCCACCCGCAGTACCGGGGCGTGCAGCGAGTGGAAGCAGCGCTCCTGGACCCGCGCGGCGATCTCGGCGCCGACTCCGGCGAAGCCGGAGGCCTCTTGGACGACCACGCAGCGACCGGTACGGCGCACCGACGCGGTGACAGTCTCGTCGTCGAACGGCACGAGGGTGCGCAGGTCGACCACCTCGAGGTCCCAGCCCTCGTCCCGGCCCGCCTCGGCCGCTTCGAGCGCCACCGGCACCGACGCGCCGTACGTGACGAGTGTGGCGTCCCGGCCGGGCCGGCGCACCACCGCGCGGCCGAAGCCGGGCGCCGTCACCGGCAGCGCCGCCTCGGCGCTGGCGAAGTACAGCTTCTTGGGCTCCAGGAAGACGACCGGGTCCGGGTCGGCGATCGCCGCCCGCAGCAGCGCGTACGCGTCCTCGACCGTCGCCGGCGTGACCACCTTCAGGCCGGGGGTGTGTACGTAGTACGCCTCGCTCGAGTCACAGTGGTGCTCGACGCCGCCGATCCCCCCGGCGTACGGAACCCGGATCACGATCGGCGCGGAGAGCCCGCCGCGGGTGCGGTTGCGCAGCTTCGCGACGTGCGAGGTGATCTGTTCGAAGGCCGGGTAGGCGAACGCGTCGAACTGCATCTCGACCACCGGACGCAGCCCCGACATCGCCATCCCGACCGCGAAGCCGACGATGCCGGCCTCGGCCAGGGGCGTGTCGAAGCAGCGCTGCTCGCCGAACTCTGTCTGCAGGCCGTCGGTTATCCGGAACACGCCGCCGAGCCGGCCGACGTCCTCGCCGAACACGACCACCCGCTCGTCGGTGGCGAGGGCGTCGCGCAGCGCCGCGTTGAGCGCCTTCGCCATCGTCACGGTGGCCATCACGCCTCGCCCCCTTCGGCGGCCAGTTCGGCGCGTACCTGCTCGCGCTGCTCCAGCAGCTGCGGCGTCGGCGTCGCGTACACGTGGTCAAAGAGCGACAGCGGGTCGACCACCGGCTCTGCGCTCATCCGGGCACGCAGGTCGTCGGCGTACGCCTCGGCCTCCGTGCGTACCGCCTCGACGGCGTCGTCGTCGAGGCGACCGGCGCCGCGCAGGTACGCCTCGAGCCGCGCGATCGGGTCACGCCCGAGCCACGCCTCGACCTCGTCCATGGACCGGTAGCGACTGGCGTCGTCGGCGTTGGTGTGCGGTTCCACCCGGTACGTGTGCGCCTCGACCAGGAACGGACCGTTGCCGGCACGGGCCTGCTCGACCGCTCTCGTCAGGACCGCGAGCACGGCGACCGGGTCGTTGCCGTCGACCTGTTCGCTGGCGACGCCGTACCCGATGCCCTTGTACGCGAGCGACGGCGCGGCGGTCTGGCGCGACAGCGGCACGCTGATCGCGTACCGGTTGTTCTGGATGAAGAACACCACCGGGGCACGGAAGACGGCGGCGAAGTTCACGCCCTCGTGGAAGTCCCCCTCGCTGGTGGCGCCGTCGCCGATGAAGACCAGCGCGACCGTGTCGCGCCCCTGGTACGCCTCGCCGTACGCCAGCCCGGCGGCGTGGACGGTCTGGGTCGCCAGCGGCGTGCACTGCGGGGCGGTCCGGCGCGCCGCCGGGTCGTACCCGCAGTGCCAATCCCCGCGCAGCAGCGTGAGCGCCTCGACGGGGTCGATCCCGCGGGCCACGAGCGCCATCGACTCCCGGTAGGTTGGGAACACCCAGTCGGTCGGCCGCACCGCCATGACGCCGGCGATCTGGCACGCCTCCTGTCCCCGCGCGGACGGGTACACGGCCAGCCGCCCCTGTTTGGTCAGGGCGGTCGACTGAAGGTCGAAGCGCCGGCCGACGACCATCCGCCGGTACAGCTCCCGCAGGGTCTCGGCGGGCGGCTCCGGATAGTCGCTCGGCAGCCGGTTTCCCGCCTCGTCGAGCAGCCGGACGGGTTCGGGGCTGGGCAGCATCGGGGCGGCCGGCCCGGACCGGGGAAACGCCGGCGCGGTCGGTGGGGATTGCCTGCGTACCGCCTGGGGTGTGGTCGTCACGGCAGGACCTCCTGGGACGTGCGGTGAGATTATGCTCACGTCTTCGGATGATTGCCTCAACTACCGCCCTAAACCCGGGACGTTTGACGTGCAGGAGCGCTCGCCATGAACCAAGAGCCCCGCTCAATGCCCGACTTCCCCGCCGGTGCGGGACGAACGGCCCGGCTGCTCGACGCCGTCGACCGGCAGATCCTCGACGCGCTCGTCCGCGACGGACGCGCGTCGATCCGCACCCTGGCTGAGCGCATCCACATCTCACGCACCAACGCGTACGCGCGGGTGGAGCGCCTGCTCCGGGAGGGCGTGATCACCGGCTTCCGGGCCGAGGTCGCGCCCGAGCGGGCGGGACTGGGGACCTCCGCGTACGTCAGCATCACGATCGAACAGAACACGTGGCGGGAGGTGTCGGCGCGGCTGGCTCGGGTCCGGTACGTGCAGCACGCCGCGCTGTTGGGCGGGGACCACGACGTGCTCGCCCTGGTCCGCGCGCCCGACAACGCGGCGCTGCGCGATCTGGTACTCAACCGGGTCCAGGCCATTCCGGGGGTGCTGTCGACCCGGACCTGGCTGGTCTTCGAGGAGTTCGACGGCGTCGACACGCCGTGGGCGGCATCAGATCAGCGGACCTGAAGATCGATACAGGCAGGGGGTGATCCTTCTATGCGTCGGATCCTCCTTGTGCATCACCTGTGAGCTGCGAATAGGCGCGCCGGGCCCGACCTCTTCACCATGAAGTAAAGGGCGCTAACAGTAAATAGAGACAACGACTCAGTTCGATGTCTGCGACATTTGAGGGGTTGCCCGCCGGAACCTGAGGTGAGCTTGATCACCAACAAACGTCTGCATCCGGCATGTTGGACGCCGATCTGATCATGGCATGGGTCACGTCAAGGACACGTGACGGGAGTCACCGGAAGTGAGCACCTTCTCGTCCGCAGCCACGGCGCCGGGACACCGGACGGTCCGGCCAGCCATGCACAGGTACAGGCAGAGGTCCAGGCACAGGCAGAGGTCCAGGCACAGGCAGAGGTCCAGGCACAGGCAGAGGTCCAGGCACAGGCACAGGCACAGATAGGAGCACGATGAGCAGCACCACAAGCGGCCGGCGT
>NZ_JAATVW010000025.1 GCF_011947225.1 Planosporangium flavigriseum
TCTCGGGTAGAAGCGGTACCTGAACGCCCGCTTCACGGCCCTGGACATGGCCCACAAACTAGCGCACTAACGAGTGAACCTTGCGGCGACACGCGGGTAGACACCTATCCGCCTTGGCGGCGGATCGGCTTTTCCCTGCCCTGCTCCGCAGGCGTTCCGTTTCCTCCCCGGCCTGAAGGCCGGGGTATCCACGGAAGGGATCCGATAACGCCCAGCCCGGTCCCGCTGCCAAGATCCGCGCAATGTTGCACATATATGCGCAATGTCGCACATATAGCCGCTAACCGCTGCTTAGATTGCAGCAATATGTGACTTCTTGCGCGGATCTTGGCCTGGGTGATCGATCGTCAGCGGTCGAGCAGGCCCGCCCGGCGAAGCGCGTCGGCGAGCGCGGTGTCGGCCGGCGCGCCGCGCCCCTGACCCTGCCGCTGCTGGCCCTGGCCCTGGCCCTGGCCCTGGCGGTGGCCGCCGGCCGCGGGTCCGCCCCGGCGCCCGTCGCCGCCACCGGGTCCGCCCCGGCGCCCGTCGCCGCCACCGGGTCCGCCCCGCCGGCCGTCGCCCCGGCCGGGCTCGGACGGGCCGCGCCGCTCGGGACGGTTCTCCACCTCGTCGTCGAGGCGGAGCGTGAGCGAGATCCGCTTGCGCGGGATGTCCACGTCGAGCACCCGCGCGCGCACGATGTCGCCGGGCTTCACCACGTCACGGGGGTCCTTGACGAAGGTCTTCGACAGCGCCGAGACGTGGACGAGCCCGTCCTGGTGCACGCCGATGTCGACGAAGGCGCCGAAAGCGGCGACGTTGGTGACCACGCCCTCGAGCACCATGCCGGGCTTGAGGTCGGCCAGGGTCTCCACGCCCTCGGTGAAGGCGGCCGTCTTGAACTCCGGCCGCGGGTCGCGCCCGGGCTTCTCCAGTTCGGCGAGGATGTCGGTCACGGTCGGCACGCCGAACGTCTCGTCGACGAACTGCTCGGGCTTGAGCGCCCGCAGCGTCCGGGCGTTGCCGAACAGCGCCTTGAGGTCGCTGCCCGTCGTGTCGAGGATCCGGCGCACCACCGGGTACGCCTCCGGGTGCACGCTGGACGCGTCGAGCGGGTCGTCGCCATCGGGGATGCGCAGGAAGCCGGCGCACTGCTCGAACGCCTTCGGCCCCAGCCGCGGGACGCTCTTGAGCGCGCCGCGGGACCGGAACGGGCCGTTGGCGTCGCGGTGGGCCACGATGCTGCGCGCCAGTGAGTCGCTGATGCCCGACACCCGCGTCAGCAGCGGCGCCGAGGCGGTGTTGACGTCGACGCCGACGGCGTTGACGCAGTCCTCCACCACGGCATCGAGCGAACGCGACAGCTTGCTCTCGGCGAGGTCGTGCTGGTACTGGCCGACACCGATCGACTTCGGATCGATCTTGACCAACTCGGCGAGCGGGTCCTGCAGCCGGCGGGCGATCGACACCGCGCCGCGCAGCGACACGTCGAGCTCGGGCAGCTCCTGGGAGGCGTACGCCGACGCGGAGTACACCGAGGCGCCCGCCTCGGACACCATGACCTTGGTGAGGTTCAGTTCCGGGTGGCGCTTGAGCAGGTCGGCGGCGAGCTTGTCGGTCTCCCGGGAGGCGGTGCCGTTGCCGATCGCGATCAGCTCGACCTTGCACACCGCGGCGAGCCGGGCCAGGATGGCGATGGACTCGTCCCAGCGGCGGCGCGGCTCGTGCGGGTAGATCGTCTCGGTCGCCACCACCTTGCCGGTCGTGTCGACCACGGCTACCTTCACGCCCGTACGCAGACCGGGGTCGAGGCCCATGGTCGGGCGGGTGCCGGCCGGCGCGGCGAGCAGCAGGTCGCGCAGGTTGGCGGCGAACACGCGGACGGCCTCGTCCTCGGCCGCCTGCCACAGCCGCCCGCGCAGGTCGATCCCCAGGTGCACCAGGATCCGGGTACGCCAGGCCCAGCGCACCGTGTCCAGCAGCCACCGGTCGGCCGGACGGCCCTGGTCGCTGACGCCGAAGCGGTCGGCGATGCGCGCCTCGTAGGAACTCCGCACCGGCGCGCCCTCGGACACCTCCTCCGGCTCCAGGACGAGGTCGAGGACGTCCTCCTTCTCGCCCCGGAACATCGCGAGGATGCGGTGTGAGGGGAGCTTGGTGAACGGCTCGGCGAAGTCGAAGTAGTCGGCGAACTTCGCGCCCGCCTCCTCCCGGCCCTCGCGTACCTTGGCGACCAGCCGCCCGCGGGTCCACATCTCCTCGCGCAGGGTGCCGATCAGGTCGGCGTCCTCGCCGAAGCGCTCGACCAGGATGGCGCGCGCCCCGTCCAGCGCGGCCGAGGTGTCGGCCACGCCCTTGTCGGCGTCGACGTACCCGGCGGCGATCGCCTGCGGGTCGAGCGTCGGGTCGCCGATCAACTGGTCGGCGAGCGGCTCCAGGCCGGCCTCGCGGGCGATCTGGGCCTTGGTGCGGCGCTTCGGCTTGTACGGCAGGTAGATGTCCTCGAGCCGGGCCTTGGAGTCGGCCCCCATGATCTGGGCTTCGAGAGCCTCGTCGAGCTTGCCCTGGCTCCGGATGGACTCGAGGATCGCGGTCCGCCGCTCCTCCATCTCGCGCAGGTAGCGCAGCCGCTCCTCGAGCGTGCGCAGTTGCGCGTCGTCGAGCATCTCGGTGGCTTCCTTGCGGTAGCGGGCGATGAAGGGCACGGTGGCCCCGCCGTCGAGCAGGTCGACGGCGGCCTTCACCTGCCGCTCACGTACGCCGAGCTCGTCGGCGATCCGTTGGTTCACAGACGTCGTCACGATCTTGATCCGCCTTCGTCGTGGGTTCGGGTGCATTGTGCCGGCACCTCGGCCCGTTGTCGCGCTACCCGGCCGGTTCAGGCGAAGATGCCGAGATCATCACACCGGCGCGTAAACCGGACACCACCGGCGTTCGATGGCCACCGGTAGGGGCTGTCGATAGGCTGACGCCGTGCCCGTACCCGATGCTCGTGCCGCCGGTACCGTCCGCCTCGCCGACTGCGATGTTCCCCGGCTGGGCTACGGCGCGATGCGGCTGCCCGGGCCGCGGGTGTGGGGGCCGCCGCGGGACCGGGACGAGGCGCTCGCCGTGCTGCGCCGCGCCGTCGAGCTGGGCGTGCGGGTGATCGACACGGCCTGGTACTACGGCCCCGACGTGGCCAACGAGCTGATCGCGGCGGCGCTCCGCCCGTACCCGGAGGAGCTGGTCCTGGTCACCAAGCTGGGCGGTGCCCGGCGCGACGACGGCTCCTGGTACGCGGCGGTGACCGCCGCCGAACTGCGCGCCGGCTGCGAACGCGACCTGCGGGTGCTCGGCCTTGAGGCGATCCCCGTGGTGCACCTGCGCTGGATGGATCAACCCGACGTGCGTTTCGAGGACGCGCTCGGCACCACGCTCGACCTGAGGGCGGAGGGGAAGATCCAGCGGATCGGCCTGTCCAACGTGACGCTCGACCAGCTTGAGCAGGCCCTCGCGGTGACCGACGTCGCCACCGTCTCCAACCAGTACGGCCTCGGGCTGCGCGACGACCAGCCGGTGCTCGACCGGTGCGCCGCCGCCGGCATCCCGTACCTGCCGTTCTTCCCCCTCCTGGCCGGTGGGGGCGGAGCCGACGATCGCCTCGCCGCGGTCGCCGTCCGGCACGGGGCCACGCCGACGCAGGTCGCCCTGGCCTGGCTGCTGGCCCGGTCACCGGTGATGCTGCCGATTCCGGGCACCAGCCGGGTGGCGCACCTGGAAGAGAACCTGGCCGCCGGCGGGCTGAAGCTCACCGAGGAGGACCTGGCGCAGCTCGAAGGCTAAGCGCCCACGGGTACCTCGGCGCGGACCACCGTGCCCCGGTCGGGCCCGCTGACGACATCGAGCCGGCCGCCGACGGCTTCGGCCCGGGCCCGCATCGACCGGATGCCGAGCCGCCCGCGCAGGTCGGCGTCGGGTGGGAAGCCCTGCCCGTTGTCGACGATCTCCAGCACCACGTACGGGTCCTGCACGAAGAGCCGTACCGTGACCTGCCCGGCGTGGGCGTGCTTGGCGGCGTTCGCAATCGCCTCCTGGGCGATGCGGTACAGCGCCTGGCGTACCTCCGGGCTGACCGGCGGCTCCGGGCCCAGGTCGGCGCTGGTGCGGCAGCCGTGCAGCGTGTGCAGGGTCTCCAGTAGCCGTCCGAGCGCGGCGGTCAACCCGTTGTCGGACAGCGCATCCGGGCGCAGCCGCTGGATGAGGCCGTGCATCTCGGTCAGCCCGGCCACGGCCGTCTCGTGGATCCAGGCCACCGACTCCCGTGCCTGCGCGGTGTCGGTGCGCAGCAATTCACCGGCCGCACCGGCGCCGAGGCTGATGCCGTACAGCGTCTGCACCACCGAGTCGTGCAGTTCGCGGGCCAGCCATTCCCGCTCACGGGCGGCGACCTGCTCCTCGCCCGCGGCCCGGCGCCGGCCGCTGTCGACCAGCTGTGCGGCCTCGCCCGCGGTGAGGTTGATCAGCATCCGTTCGGTCCGGTCGGGCTGGGCGCCCGCCGGCCAGCGGGCGCACAGCGCGCCCAGCACGGTGCCGGCGACGGCCAGGGGTACGCACAGCAGCGCGCCGTCCGGCAGCCGCCACAGCGTGGCCGGGCGCCGCTGGGCGAGCAGCCGGGGGACCAGTACCGGATCTATCGGCCCGTCGCTGTTCGGCCCGGTGCTGGCGACCGCGAGCGGGGCGAAGGTGCGGCCGGTGCTGGGCAGGTACACCGCGCAGGTGGTCGCCGCGGTCAGCGCGATGACCCGCGCGACGAGGGCCTGTAGCTGGTCGTGCGACCCGTCGACGGCTGCGGCCGGCCCGGCGCGGCCGTCCGGCCCGGCCCGCCCGTCGGGCGTCGGGTCCGCTGGTACCAGGCCGGCTACCGCGGCCAGGGGCTCGAGTAGGCGAAGCTCATCCAGGGTCACCGCGCCGCCGCGCCGGTACGCGACGCCGAGCACCCCGGCGGCCGACCCGTACCCGGGGATCGGCAGGTAGAGCACGCGCCGCAGGCCGGCCGCTGCGAGGGCCTGCTCGTGGCGGTGTGGTGGCCGGTACAGCGTGGCGGACAGCGGTTCGGTCGCCCGCGGCCCGCGCTCGCGCAGCACCGTGCCGGCGATCGTGTCGTCGACGGGTATCCGTACCCCCGGCTGCCAGGTGGCTACCCGCCCGGCCACGGCGCGTACCACCAGGACCCGGTCGGAGTCGGCGAGCATCGCGGTCGCGCTGGCGGCCGCGGCGAGCGTACGCGCGTCGGCGCAGAGCCGCTCGAGGACCTCTGTACGGTCACGCCCCTGCATCACCTGGGCGTTGAGCGCTGCGATCGCGCGCCCGAGCCGTGCGTACCGATCGGCCGGACGGGCGCGCCGTTGTGCAGTCACCACCGGTTCGGCCTCCCGTCAACTGGGCGCCGTCTCATTCACGGGGACAAGCCCGACCCGCATCGCGTAGAGCGCCGCCTCCGTGCGGCTCTGCACGTTGAGCTTGGCGAGGATGTTGCTGACGTGGGTCTTCACCGTCTGCGGTGCGATGTGCAGCTCCCGGGCGATCTGGCCGTTCGCCCGGCCCCTGGCCAGCAGCATCAGCACCTGCTCCTCGCGCCGGGTCAGCTGCGGCTGGCTGCTGGGCAGGTGGCCGTCGCGGACCAGCCGGGCCGCCACCGCGTGCGACAGTTGCACCTGGCCGGCGGCGGCGGCCCGGACGGCGCGTTGAAGCTCCTCGGCGTCGGTGTCCTTGAGCAGGTACCCCACCGCGCCGGCGTGCAGCGCGTCGGCGATGAGGTGGTCCTCGAGGTACCCGGTCAGCGCCAGCACCTCGACCTTCGGCAGCTCCCGGCGGATCGCGGAGGTGGCGCTCACCCCGTCCAGGCCCGGCATCAGCAGGTCCATCAGTACGAGATCGGGGTGCAACCGGTGGGCGAGGTCGACTGCCTGCCGCCCGTCGGTGGCCTCACCGACAACCTGTAAGTCCTTGCTGAGAGCGAGGAAGGCGCGCAGCCCCTGCCGCACCATGGTGTGGTCGTCGGCGAGCAGGATGCGGATGTTCATCGGACCTACTCCTCATCCATGCAGTGGACGGTTTCGGTAAGGCCGGACGCGGGAGCTGGACGCCGGTGCTGCGCTGGGCGGAGACGATGTCACCCCGACTCGTCGTCACCCCGACTCGTCCTCTCGCAGGTACCCGGCATCACCGGCAGGAAACCGACATGGTCAGCGGCGATGCCGATCCGCCGGTGCCGGTGGCCGGCCCCGGGAGCCAGCCGGCGTCGGTCGGGTGGGGGAGGCCGAAGGAGGGGCCGGGACCGCCTCCGCGGCGGGAAGCGGCACGTCTTGCCGGATCGGCAGGGTGGAACGGAAGGAACCGATCCGTACCCGACAGGCACGCGGCGGCGCTGCGCCGCGCTGGTCAACGAGGACCTTCGCGCCGCATTACGCCCCCGCGTTTACGACTACGTACGTGAGGGGCCTGCCATGTCGCCGGTCAGTGATCACCCCTGGCATCCGCCGGGCTGGTGTGCCGTGCCGCCAGCCCGTACCCCGACCCCGCACCGTCGAAGGGAGGGGCGCTGGCGGTCGACGCTCGCACGGACGCTGCCGCCGTTGAGCCGGTTCTCGCTCGTCGGTGTGATCGGCATCGTCGTCAACAACATCGTTCTGTTCGCACTGCACGGACTGTTGGGGCTGGCGTTGGTGCCCGCCACCGTGGCCGCCGTCGAAGTGGCGATGGTGCACAACTACCTGCTCCACGAGGTGTGGACCTTCCGGCATCGGCGTCCCTCGGCGCGCCGGTTCATCAGCTACAGCCTGGTCGCGGCGGCCGCGCTGCTGGTCAACGTGAGCATCGTCGGAGTACTGGCCGGGGTCGGCCTGTACTACCTGCTCGCGAACCTGGTCGGCATCGGCGCCGCCTTCGCCATCAACTTCGCGGTCAGCTCGACGTGGATATGGAGTGAACGCACCGATGGAGCACATTCTGCTGGCCGCCATAGCTCTCGTCTCGCTGATGCTGACGATTCAGGCAGCGCACGTTCTCTACTTGATGATCTACACCTGGGACCAGCCGGCGGCGGACACGCTGGCCCGGGTGCCCGACGTGCGCGCCGGCCCGCAGCTGTCCTTTACCGCCATCGTGCCGGCGCGGCACGAGGAGGAAGTCATCCAGCAGACTATCGACCGCGTCGCTCGCACTGACTACCCGGCCCGACTGGTGCAGATCATCGTGGTGTGCTCGGCCGACGACACCGGCACGATCGAACGCGCCGCCGCCACGATCAGTCGGTTGAACGCGGCGGGCCGCGACAACGTTCAGCTCGTGGTCTTCAGCGACGAGCCGATCAACAAGCCGCACGGGCTCAACGCGGCGCTGGTGCACTCGCAGGCCGACGTGGTCACGATCTTCGACGCCGAGGACGAGATCCACCCCGAGATCTTCAGCATCGTCAACACGATCATGGTTACCGAGCGGGTGCACGTCGTGCAGGCCGGCGTTCAGCTGATGAACTACGAGTCCAACTGGTACTCGACGTTCAACGTGCTGGAGTACTTCTTCTGGTTTCGCAGCCGGCTGCACTACCAGGCCAAGGCCGGCGCGATCCCGCTCGGCGGCAACACCATCTTCTTCGCCCGCGACCTGCTGGAGCGTATCGGCGGCTGGGACGAGAAGTGCCTGACCGAGGACGCCGACATCGGCCTGCGGGTGTGCGCGATGGGCGAGCGGGTGCGGGTGGTCTACGACCACCGGTACGTCACCAAGGAAGAGACCCCGCCCACCCTGACCCACTTCATCAAGCAGCGGACCCGGTGGAGCCAGGGGTTCATGCAGACGCTGAAGAAGGGCACCTGGAAGGAGCTGCCCACCCGGAAGCAGCGCTGGCTGGCCTGGTACACGCTGGCCTTCCCGTACGCCCAGGCGCTGCTCGGCCTGTACCTGCCGGTCGCCGTGTTGACCGCGTTCGTGCTGCGCGCGCCGGTACCGGTGGCGCTGCTGTCCTGGCTGCCGGTGCTGCTGCTGGCGGCGCACTTCGTGACGCAGGTGATCGGACTGTACGAGTTCACCGAGGCGCACGGGCTGCGGGCGACACCCCGGACCGTCATCGTCATGGCCGTGGGGTGGATGCCGTACCAGATGGTGCTGGCCTACGCGGCGATGCGGGCCCTGAAGCGCCAACTGGGCGGCGTCGGTGACTGGGAGAAGACGGCACACGTGGGTGCGCACCGCACCGCGGAGGCCGAGGAGGTGACGAGCCGTGCCGCGTGAGCGGGAAACCATACTGCTCGAGCAGGACCCCGTGCCCCGCCCACCACCGGCGGCGGCGTCGGAGTCCGAGGAGGGCCGGCTGGGCCGCCTCGGGGTGTCGTTACTGGTCTTCTCCATCGTCACCGGCCTGGTGACGCACGGCTGGAACCTGTTCAAGTACCCGCTGTACCTGTCCGACGAAGGCATCTACATGCAGCAGGCGTGGTCGGTGCTCCGCCACGGCAAGCTGTCGCCGTACACGTACTTCTACGACCACGCCCCGCTGGGCTGGTTGACGATCGCGGGGTGGGTCGCGGTCATCCCCGGCCAATTCAACAGTTTCGGCTTCCCGGTCAACGTCGGCCGGGCGCTGATGGTGCTGGTGCACGCCGGCTGCGTCTTCCTGCTCTTCGAGGTGGTCCGGCGGTACTCGGGCAGCAGGGCCGCCGCGACCCTGGCGGCGTTCCTGTTCAACGTCTCGCCGCTGGCCGTGTACTTCCAGCGCATGGTGCTGCTGGACAACCTGATGGTCTTCTGGGTGCTGGTCGGGCTGTACATCCTCGCCCGCAAGGACGGCCGGATCGTCACCGCGATGGGCGCGGGGCTCGCGTTCGGGTTCGCGTTGATCACGAAGGAGAACGCGGCTTTCCTGCTGCCCGGCTTCGGGTATCTGCTGCACCGGAGCATCGTCGACAACAGCAACCGGCGGTTCTCCGCCAGTTTCTGGTGGTTCGCCGCGGGGGCGCCGGTCTCGCTGTACATGCTGTACGCCCAGATCAAGAACGAGTTGCTGCCGGCGAACCTGGACTTCAACCTGGCCTCGCCACCGGCGGACCACGTGTCGCTGCTGTACACGATCTGGTGGCAGCTCAACCGCACCGCGTCGGGCGGTCAGGGCACGATGTTCTCCACGCTGCTGCACGACAGTTGGATGTGGAAGGACAAGTACATCCTGATCACCGGCACGGCGGCCACCATCGCGAACCTGGTGCTGTCGCTGAACGCGCGGCGGCGCGAGGTGCCGATGCTGGGCGTCGGGCTGCTGGCCATTGGGTACGGCTTCTACCTGACGCGCAGCGTGCTGCTGGACTTCTACGTGGCGCCGCTGGTGCCGCTGCTGGCGCTGAACATCGGCCTGTGTTACGGCCGCATCACCCGCTACGGCAAGCCGATCGCGGTGGCGCTGCTGACGGCCATCGTCTGTGCGCTGCCGCTGTCGCAGCCGCACGGCTACCTGGTGGCGTGGGACTCCACAGGTACCCGGCTGCTGCTGGCCGACCAGTACCGGCTGCCGCAGACCAACATGCAGAACCTGCAGGTGAAGTGGATCAGGGAGAACATTCCACCGGACGCTCGGCTGATCATCGACGACGACATCTGGGTGGCGCTGCGGGAAGGCACGCCGAAGTACCCCAACGCGCAGTCGCACTTCAAGGCGGCGTCCGACCCGGACGTCCGGGACAAGATCTTCCATCAGGACTGGCACAACGTCGACTACGTCGTGATGTCCAACAAGATGCGCGATGCGCTCCAGCGCAACAACGAGGGTTGGATCATGGAGGCCATCGACCAGCACGGTGAACAGGTGTGGCGGATCGATCGAGGTGACGTGCACCTGGAGATCATCAAGATCAACAATACCGGCTGACCGCCGGCCTCTCGCACGGCAGAGGAGGGTAGAGATGGCAAACGCGGTGCGCACCCGGTCGGCGCAGTCCGTACAGGAGGCACGCGTCCGGGCCCGGCAGAACTGGAAGAGGCTGGTGATCCTGGTCGTGGCCGTGTTCGTGGTGGTCAACCTGGCCCGCTCGGTACTGCCGACGCTCGGGGTCAAGACTCCGCTGACCGGCCGGCCCACCTCCGGCGCCACGACCGGGGCCAAGACCATGCCGCCGGCGACCGCCGAGGTCAACGGCGTGAAGGTGCTCGGCAGCGGGGCGCCGATCGTCACCCTGGATCCCGGTATGGTCCGGCCCGACATGCCGGTGACGATCGTCGGTTCCGGGTTCGACCCCGGGGCCAAGATCGACATACTGATGACGAAGGGCTCCGGCAAGAAGGCCAAGACCACGCCGCTGACGACGGCGACGGGGGACCGGTACGGGGCGTTCTACACGACCCTCAAGTTCCCGGCCCAGGGGCCCAACGCGGGCGGGCAGAACAGCGAGATCACGGCCCAGCAGCGCGGCGGCAAGACCAAGAAAGTGGCCAAGGCGCAGGCCCAGATGGCCGCGGGTGCCGCCGGCGTGGCCAAGCTCTCGGCGGTCGTCGGCAAGCCCGGGGACACCGTGACGCTGTCGGTGTCGGGCTTCTCGCCGTACGAGGAGCTGTCCGTCTACTGGGGCCGGATCAGCGGAACTCCCAACGAGACGCTGAAGACCGACAGCACCGGCTCGGTCCAGAAGGTTCCGCTCAAGGTCGGCGTCTCCGCGGTCGGCACCACCAGCCTGGTGATCGTCGGACAGAAGAGTGGCGCCGCGGCGAGCCTGCCGTTCCAGGTGCTCAAGCTCTACCCGTCGATCGCGCTGAAGCCGTACGCGGTCAAGGCGATGAACCCGATCGGCTTCACCGGCAAGGGGTTCATGCCCAATGAACGAGTGCTCATCCGGCTCAACTCGGCCAGCGGCGCACCCATCCTGGTGGCCCAGACCGACGGGGCGGGAACCTTCAGAAGCGGCGGCTTCATCGTGCCGTACCAGTTGAAGGGCGCGCAGCGGATCGTGTTCACCGGCGAACTGAGCCGTGCGACGGTCAACTCCAGCTTCACCGTCCTGCCATACATGCCCATGGTGCGTACGAGCACGTACGGCGGGTCGCCGGGGACGATCATCAGCTTCTACGCCACCGGGTTCGGCGCGAACGAGGCCGTGCACGTGTACGCGGCCAAGGGCAAGGGTGCCAAGCGTGAACTGGTCGCCGCGTTCCGTGTCGACGCGACCGGCAGCGCGCGGGCCGGCGGCCGATACACGGTCCCGGGCGACGCGGGGGACGCCGTGCTGTTTACGCTGGTGGGACAGCGTAGCGGTGGTTCAGCAACCGTCACCTTCAAGGTCGACAACTCGGCCGGCCCCGTTGACGTCGCGCCGCAGCCGCCGTACGCGCTGCCCCCGGATCTGCAGAATTAGCCGCCCCCGGGAGGCGCCGACATGACCCAGCCGGTCAGGTACGAGGCGGCCTTCCGGGCGGCACCGCAGGCGCTGCTCGTGGTCGACGGCGCCGGGGTGGTCCGGCTGGTCAGTGCGGAGGCCGAGCGCCTGCTGCGCCGGGGCACCGCCGACCTGGTCGGGCAGCGGCTGGACGGACTGCTTGTCGGTGACCCGACCCGGTCGCTGCGAACCGGCCCGCCTGCGGAGGCGGCAGGGCCGGTGCTCGCCACCTCCGCGCTGCGGCTGCCCGACGGCGGCCAGGTACCGGTCGATCTGCGGATGAGCACCGCTGACGGCGGCATCGTGATCGCTGTCGACGAACTCGGCGAGCCGGGCCGTTCCCGCCCTGCGCTGGAGGCCCGCCTGCGCCGGCTCGCCGACGCCGAGCAGGAGCAGGAGCGGTTGCTGGGCGACCTGATCCGGACCCAGGAGCGCGAGCGGGCGAGGATCGCCGCCGGGGTGCACGACGACAGCCTGCAAGTGATCACCGCGGCGATGCTGCGCCTGCAACAGTTGCGCCGCCGGCTACGGGACCCCGACGCGCTCGAGGTGCTGGAGCGGCTGGAGGAGACGATCGCCCTCGCCGCGGACCGGCTGCGACGGTTGATCTTCGATTTCCGGCCGCCCGCGCTGGAGCGCGTCGGGCTGCCCGCTGCGGTGCGTGACGCCCTGTCGCGGATGCACGACGACATCGGCATCGAGGTCATCCTCGACAACCGCCTGACCGCTGAACCGCCGCTGCCCGCCCGCGTGCTGCTGTACCGCATCCTCCAGGAGGCGCTGGCGAACGTCGCCAGGCACGCGGCTGCCGACCGCGTGGAGGTAACTCTCGAGCATCAGGACGACGGTTTCTTCGCGCGCGTACGCGACAACGGAGTCGGGCTGCCGGCCGGCGACCGCCGCGCCCGCCAGCCCGCGCCCGGGCATCTGGGGCTGGTGCTGATGCGCGAGCGGGCGACGTTCGCCGGTGGCTGGTTCCGATTGGACAGTGAACCGGGCGCCGGGACGGCGGTCTCGGTCTGGATACCGCGCGGCGCCGACCTCGAGACGACCCCCCGCCCGCCGGCGCTGCGCGCAAGCCCGCCCCGCGACGATGCGGTCGCGTGATGACCAGCGAGCGCCGGCACCGGATTCTGATCGTCGAGGACCATCAGGTAGTCGCCGAGGGCCTCGCCGCGTTGCTGGGGGAGCACCCCGACCTGGAGGTGGTCGGCATCGCCGGGAGTGTCGCCGACGTCGAGCGGTGGGCGGGCAGCGCGGCGGTCGACGTGGCGGTGGTGGACTACTGGCTGCCCGACGGCACGGGCGTGGACGCGACGGCGGTGCTGCGCAGGTACTGGCCGGAGATCATGGTGCTGTTCCTGAGCGCGGACGACAGCGATGAGTCGATGCTGGCCGCGCTGGAGACCGCCGCGTCCGGATACCTGATCAAGAGCGCGGGCGGGGCCGACGTGACCGCTGCGGTACGCCGGGCGGCCGAGGGGGAGATCGTGGTGCCCGCGCGCCAGTTGGCTGCCCTGTTGGCGCGCCGGCGGGAGCAGGCGCAGCGGCAGGCCGAGCGTGCGCGGATGATCGAGAGCCTCACTCCGCGCGAGCGGCAGATCCTGGGATTGATGGCCGAAGGCATGGACAACCGCGACATCGCGCGTCAGCTCGGGGTGAGCTACACGACAGTACGTAGCCATGTCCGCCACCTGTTGAACAAACTGAGCGCGCACTCCAAATTGGAGGCCGTCGTCAAGGCGGCCGAGTGGGGCCTGTCGGAGTGGCAGCACTGAATGCCTGCCGACCCGGCCCAGTTGCCCCGCTGAATTCCTGCCGGCGTCGTCCATCCGTGCCACCGAATCCCCGCCGTCCTCGTTCATTTGTAGTAGGCCAGGTGGAGGGGGAGCGGTCGAGCGAATCACGCGGGCAAAGTCCGCTCATCGGTACGGGTACCTATCCCACACTCGTCCGTAGCGTTTGCTCTTGCCCGAGAGGTTGAGCGGCACTTCCCTGACCGGAGCGTGTCGCGGTTCGCCTCGGCAGGTGGAGGTTCACCGGCCGTGGCGGCCGGAGGCCAGATGGGCTCGTCGGTGTAGCGCCGGCGGGCTTTTCGCATCCTCAGCCGCAGATTGATCCGACGACCGCGCTGCTCGCGGTATCGCCGACCACCGGCGTGCCCTCGATGCGTGGCGTCGACCGACCGTTAGGACAGAGCCACGTATGGGACCTTCCTGGCTTCCCAAGACGATCGAGCGTTTGAGGTCGCGTTCGCGCGTGCGCAAGCCGGTGCTCTACACCAGCGTGCTGGCGACGCTGCTTGCCGTCGCGGCCGCGGTCTCGATCCCTTCGCTCAGCATGGACAAGCCCGCCGGTGAGGCGCAGTCGCAGTCGCAGTCGAAGGCTTCGATGAAGTTCCCGCTGCGCGCTGAGGGTGGGAAGATCGTTGACGCGAACGGCAAAGAGGTCGTGCTCACCGGTGTGAACTGGTTCGGTCTGGAGACCGGCAACTACGCTCCGCACGGCATCTGGCAGCGCAACTGGCAGCAGATGCTCGACGAGATGGTCGGCCAGGGCTTCAACACCCTGCGCCTGCCCTACAGCAACGAGGCCCTCCAGGCGAAGAGCATTCCCACCCAGGGCATCGACACCAAGATGAACCCCGACCTGGTCGGCCTCAACGGCGAGCAGATCATGGACAAGATCGTCAACGGGGCCACCAGCCGCGGCATGATGGTCATGCTCGACCGCCACCGTCCGGACCAGTACGGCCAGAGCAGCCTCTGGTACACCGACAAGGTCAGCGAAGAGACCTGGATCAACGACTGGGTCAAGCTGGCGACGAAGTACAAGAACAACCCGCTGGTCATCGCCGCCGACCTGCACAACGAGCCGCACGCCGAGGCGACCTGGGGCGACGGCAACGAGAAGACCGACTGGAAGATGGCCGCCGAGCGGGCTGGCAACGCCATCCTCAAGGCCAACCCGAACATGCTGATCGTCGTCGAGGGCATCGAGACCTACAAGGGCGAGGGCGGCAAGGGCTACTGGTGGGGCGGCAACCTGCAGGGCGCCAAGGAGCACCCGGTGAAGCTGTCCGACCAGTCCAAGCTGGTCTACTCCGCGCACGACTACAGCCCGAAGGTGTGGGGCCAGCAGTGGTTCAGCGACCCCAACTTCCCCAAGAACATGCCGGCCCTGTGGGACCAGCAGTGGGGCTACCTGGTCAAGGACAACACCGCTCCGGTGATCCTCGGTGAGTTCGGTGGCCGCTCGGTCGACACGAAGGACGCTGAGGGTGTCTGGCAGCACGCGCTGATCGACTACCTCAAGCAGAACAACATCAGCTACACCTACTGGTCGTGGAACCCCAACTCCGGTGACACCGGCGGCATCGTCGGCGAGGACTGGACCACGGTCAACAAGGACAAGATGGACCTGTTGAAGAGCTACCAGGGGCCCATGGCTCCGAAGCCCACCAACAACCCGGCTTGATTCCTCCCCCCCAATGGTCCTGGGGACCACCGTCCGGTGGTCCCCAGGACCGCCCCCTGAACTGACGAAGCCTCCGGCTGCGAAGAGCGCGCCGGGGGCTTTGTCCTATCTGCCCTTGCGTCGTCCCGGCAGTCGCCAGGGGCATGATTAGCGATCGGTGATCATGGGTATTACCAGGCCACTGAGGCACTCCAACTAGGGACCTGGGAGCACGAGAGATGTTGATCTTAGGCATCATCCTTCTTCTACTGGGTATATTCCTGAAGATTTCGATCTTGACGACGATCGGTGTGATCCTGCTCGTCATCGGCGCGGTTCTCTTCATCATGGGATCGGTCGGGCGGCCGATCGGCGGCAGGCGCCATTATTGGTAGCGGCCACGTGGATGGCCGCGACACATGACAGTTTGCCCGCGCCCCGACTCCGGGGCGCGGGCCAACTGTCATGTCGTGCGGTCGCAGTTCAGCGACGGTGCCGGCGGTAGGCGACGTGGGCCAGGCAGGCGTCGCGCCGGTACGGGGTAGGCCGGTGAGCCAACGACCCGTTGCGCAGTCGGTTCCGGGCGTCAGTCGATTTGCCCGACAGCTGAATGTCAATTTCCGGCGGTAGCCGGTACGGTATTGGGCTCGTAGGGGTCGGACTACCGCGCGGATGGCGAACACGAGTTGCTCATGGCGGCCGGTGGAGAGATCAGGCGGACCAGCGCGGCCGCATTCCTGCCTGCCGTCATCGTGCTCACCGTCGCGGCCACCGGCTGGTTCGTGCTCAACCAGCACGGACCGCGCGGTCCGCTGGTGCTGGGCTGGATTGCCGCTCCGGCAACGCTGACCCTGGCGGCCCTGGCGCAGCGCCGTAGCGCGATGTCGCCAGGGCTTCCGGTCGTCGCACGACGACTCTGGCACCGGCTCGCCACCGCGACCGCGATCGCCGCCACCGGCACGGTGGTCGAGGCGGCCTACGCGATCGCCGGCACCCGGTCGGACGCGACGACGGTGCCGCTGCCGGCCGGGATGTGCTTTGTCGCGGCGATGCTGTACGCGCTGTGGGCGCTGCTTCGGGTGCCGGTCGTGACGCGGACCCGGGGCGAGTGGGTACGGGTGTCACTGGACTGTGCGACGGTGGTGCTCGGCGCGGCCGTCTTCATGTGGTACGTGGGCTTCGGGCCGCTGCTGGCCGGGGTCGGTCGCAGCGACGCCTGGGCGTTGCTGGCCGTCGGCGCCGGTTGCCTCGTCGCCGTGGCGGCGGTGTGCCGGATCGTCTTCGTCGAGGAGGCGCCGGTGGACGCGGGCGCGCTGCGCCTGTTCGGCTTCGGCGTCCTCATCGGCGGCGCCAGCGCCGGTGCCGTGACCCTGTTCGGCGGCCAGCCGTACCTGGTGTCCGGGCAGATCGCCGTGCCCTACATCGCGGTGCTCCTCGTCCTCGCCGCCGACCGGCAGCAGCGGGCGGAGACGGTCGACCGGCCGGCGTGCCAACCGTGGTGCCTGGCCAAGGTCAGCCCGTTGCCCTACGCCGCGGTCGTCGCCACCGACGTACTGCTGGTCGTGGCGGTGGCGGGCCACGTCGACGACCGGCTGTACGTGGTCGTCGGCGGCGCCATCACCATCACCGCGCTCGTCGTCGTACGCCAACTGGTCGCGTCTTCCGAGAACGCCCGGCTGGTCGACCGGCTCCGGCACCAGGAGGAGCGGCTGCGCCACCAGGCCTCACACGACGCGCTGACCCGGCTGGCCAACCGGGCGTACTTCGGTGAGTGCGTCGAGGCGGCGCTCGCCGGGGCAGGATCGGACGGCGGCCCGACCGTCCTGCTCATCGACCTCGACGACTTCAAGACGGTCAACGACACGCTGGGGCACAGCGTCGGTGACCGCCTGCTGGCCGTCGTCGCCGACCGGGTCCGCCGCTGCGCGCGCCCGGAGGACACCGTGGCCCGGCTCGGCGGCGACGAGTTCGCGGTGCTGCTGCGGAAGGCGTGGCCGGCGACGGTTGACGCCATCGCCGAGAGCATCCTCGCGAGCCTGCGCAGCCCGGTCGTCGTCGACGGGTACGAACTGCTCGTGCAGGCCAGCATCGGGGTCACCGGTGCGGCCCCGGGAGACGACCCGCAGGCGTTGCTGCGCAAGGCCGACATCGCGATGTACGCCGCCAAGGAGGGCGGCAAGGACGGCTTCGCCAGGTACGTGCCCGGGATGGGGGCCGGCATACTCGAACACGCCAAACTCGGTGCCCAGCTTCGTCAGGCTCTCGACGACGGTCAACTGCGCCTGCTCTACCAGCCGGTGGTCCGGCTCGCCGACGGCCGGATCATCGGCATGGAGGCCCTCGTGCGGTGGTGGCACCCCACCCGCGGCGCGGTCTCGCCCGGTGACTTCATCCCCACGGCGGAGCGGACCGGCCTCATCGTGCCCCTCGGCCGCTGGGTGCTGCGCGAGGCGTGCCGGCAGAAGGCTGTGTGGCGGCAGGCGTACGGCGACCTCTCTCCGGCCACCATCGGGGTCAACGTCTCCGGTCGGCAGTTGCAGGAACCGGGCTTCGCTGACGAGGTGGCCGACGCCGTCCACGAAGCCGGCCTGGAGCCGCACAACCTCGTGCTGGAGGTGACCGAGACGGCGGTCCTCACCGGAGCGCAGGCGCTGGAGACCCTGCACGCCCTGCGGGACTTCGGCGTGAGCCTTGCGCTGGACGACTTCGGTACCGGCCAGTCGTCGCTCGGCCTCATCCGTACCTGTCCGGTGCACATTCTCAAGCTCGACAAGTCGTTCGTGATGGACTCCGGGCCGGATCGGTCGCAAGGGCGGTCGCGGTGGGCCGAGCGGCAGACGGCGGTCGCGTCCGCGGTCCTCCATATGGCCAACGACCTGGGCCTGGACGCCGTCGCTGAGGGGATCGAAACCCAGGAACAGGCCGACCGGATGTGCGCGCTGGGCTACCGGCTCGGCCAGGGGTACCACCTGGTCCGCCCGCTACCCGCTGACGACATCGGCCTTCTGCTGGCCCGGGACGCTGCCGCCCTGGAGCAGCTGTGAGGCGTGTCCGACGAGGACGCCAAGCGCCGTCTCGTCCCCTCGCTCACCACCCTCGCCGGCCTGCTCCGGCACTTGGGCCGTAGTCGAACGCAACTGGTTCCAGCGCGTGCTGGCGGGGCAGCCGGCCGCCGTCGCCGACGAAGGGGACGGGACGGCGGCTGGTCGGTCGACGGCGCGACCGGCGCCGGGTAAGGCGTCGGTCTTCGTCCACGGCCTCGTCGGCGGCCTCGCCTCGGCCGGTTTAGAGGCTCGAGATGCCGGGAAGCTCCAACCCTCGCCGGACATCCCCACCCAGAAGCAGGTGAATCATGAGGATGACCACGATGGGCGTCATCGGGGCCGCGGTCGCCGGAGTCGTCGTCAACCGGATCATGTCGGCGCGTAATCGCAACCTCTGGCCGATGGCCACGATTGCGCAGGACCGCCGGCACGCGCGCTGGCACGTCGTCACGATCAACAAATCTCCGGAAGAGGTGGCACCCGGCGGGCGGCTGCCCGAGCCGCTCGCGAAGCTCGGCGACGAGGTCGAGGTACAGGTGAATCGTGCGGTCGGCGACCGGGGCACGGCGCTCGCCGCGCGGCTGCGGCACGAGCCGACCGGGGTCGCCGCCACCGCCGCGCGGGTCGCCGGCACCGATCCCCGGCAGCGGGTCCGGGTGGCGCTGCGCGAGTCGAAGCAACTGATCGAGACCGGCGAGATCCTCCAGCCGGAGAAGGTGAGCACGGTGAAGCGGACGCTCACCGGCCTGCCGGTGGACTTCGCGGTCAGTCGGGCGCGTGGGGAGGGGCGGTTGTGAAGGCCATCTGTTGGGAAGGCGTCAGCGAGGTCGCGGTCGAGGAGGTTCCCGACCCGCAGATGTACAACAAGCAGGACATGATCGTTAAGGTCAAGCTCAGCTCGGTCTGCGGCTCCGACCTGCACCAGCTCAACGGATTCATCCCCACGATGCGCGCGGGCGACGTGATCGGCCACGAGTTCCTCGGTGAGGTCGTGGAGACCGGGTCCGAGGTGCGCCGGCACAACGTCGGCGACCGGGTCGTGGTCTGCTCGGTCATCGCCTGCGGCCGTTGCTGGTTCTGCGAGCAGGGGCTCTTCTCCGACTGCGACAACAGCAACACCAATCCCGGCATCCCGGAGATGATGTGGGGGCAGAGCCCCGCCGGGATCTTCGGGTACTCGCACGCCATGGGCGGGTTCCGGGGCAGCCACGCCGAGTACACCCGGATTCCGTTCGCGGACTACACGGCCTTCACCGTGCCGGACGGCGTCGACGACGCGACGGCGGTGTTCGCCTCCGACTCCGCGCCGACCGGCTGGATGGGCGCGGACCTGGGCGAGGTCAAGCAGGGCGACGTGGTGGCGGTCTGGGGCGCGGGTGCGGTCGGCCAGATGGCCGCCCAGTCCGCGATGCTCAAGGGCGCCGCGCGGGTCATCGTGATGGACCGGTTCGACTACCGGCTCGACATGGCAGCCCACCACCTGGGCGTGGAGACGCTCAACTACGAGGAGACCGACATCGACGCGGAACTGCGCGAGCGCAGCGACGGGCGGGGGCCCGACGTCTGCATCGAGGCGGTCGGGCTGGAGTCGCACACACCCAACCCGGTGGCGTACCGCTGGGAGCAGGTCAAGCAGCAGACGCGCGTCCTGGAGCAGGACCGGCCGCACTCGCTGCGGCAGGCGATCATATCGTGCCGCAAGGGCGGCATGGTGTACGTCCTCGGCGTCTTCGTCGGGATGATCGACAAGTTTCCGATGGGCGCCCTGATGAACAAGGGCCTGACCATGCGCAGCGCTCAGCAGCACGGCGAGCGCTACATCCCGATGCTGTTGGAGCGGATGGCCCGCGGCGAGTTCAAGACCGCTCACCTGATGACGCACCCGATGCCGCTGTCCGAGGGGCCGCGCGGCTACGACCTGTTCAAGAACAAGAAGGACGGCTGCGTACGCGCGGTGTTCCACCCCGACGGCGACGGACGGGTCACCAGAGAGTGAGCGACCGTACGAAGATTCCGGCGAGGTCCTCGGCGGTGGCCGGCCGGGGCGCGGTCGCCAGCAGCCGCTGCTGCTTCATGGCGCCCTCGACCAGCCTGTCCACATCGGACTCGGCGTAGCCGACCGCCCCGATGCCGTTGGGGATCCCGATGTCGCGCATGAGCGCGGTCAGCGCCGCCGGCAGCAGGTCGGCCGGATCGTCGGCCCGCGTGCCCGGCGAGAGCAGTCCGGCGGCGCGCACGTGCCGGTCCGGGCACGCGGCGAAGGTGAAGCGGAACGCCTCCGGTGCGGTCAGCGCCACGGCCATGCCGTGCGGCACCAGCGGCTCGGCGTCCGGGTAGCCCTCGGGCCGGTAGTCGCGTACGCCGCCGGCGATCGGGTACGCGTTGGCGTGCGGGATGTGCACGCCCGCGTTCCCGAAGCCCATACCGGCGAACGTCGCGGCGAGCGCCATGTCGGTACGCGCCTCGACGTCGTCGCCGTCCGCGACGGCGTTGCGAAACGATCGCGCCAGGAGTGCCAGCGCCTTCTCCGACCACATGTCGGCGACCGGGTTCGCGCCGCAGTACGGTACCCGCTCTTCCGGCTGCTTGCGCTCGAAGGCGTCGTACGGCTTCGCCGTGTAGCTCTCCAGGGCGTGGCAGAGGATGTCCATGCCGCACGCGGCCGTGACGGTCGCCGGCTGGGACATGGTGAGCAGCGGGTCGACCACCGCGAGGGTGGGTCGCAGCCGGGCGTGGCTGATGCCGGTCTTCACCTTGAGGTCGAGCACGTCGAGGACGCAGATCGTCGTGCTCTCCGACCCGGTGCCGGTCGTGGTCGGGACGGCGACGAGCGGCTTGAGCGGCTGCGACGGCGCCCGTCCGCCCCCGACCGGCGCGTTGACGTAGTCCATCAGGTCGCCGGGGTTGGTGGTGAGCAGGTTGACGGCCTTCGCCGTGTCGATGCTGGACCCGCCGCCGACGGCCACGAACGCGTCCCACGGCCCGTCTGCCCGCGCTGCGGAGACGGCGTGCCGCAGCGAGGCGTCGGTCGGCTCGACGTGCGCCTCCGCGAACACCTCCACCTCGATGCCGTACCGGCGGATGGCGTCGGCCACCCGCTGTGGTGAGCCGGTGGCCGCGACGCCGGCGTCGGTGACGACGAGGACCCGGCGTACGCCGTACCGGCTCAGGTCGAAGCCGATCTCGTCGGCGGCCCCGGCGCCGAACTTCAGGTCCGGGGTGCCGTACGTGAACACGGTCTCCGCGGTCATGAGATCACCTCCAGAGCTTTGCGGATCTCGTCCGGCACCGGCACCGGCCGCCGGGTCTCCGCGTCGACGTACACGTGCACGAACCGCCCGACGGCGGCCGGCTGTTCCGAGCGCTGCCCGAACAGCGCGAGCCGGTAGACGACGCTCGACGTACCGAGGTGTGCGAGCGCGATCCCGGCGGTGACGACCTCGGGGAAGCGCAACTCCGCGAAGTACCGGCAGGAGGTCTCGACGACCACCCCGATCGCCGGCAGTCGCCGGATGTCGGTGCCGGTCGCTTCGATGAGCCACCCGTTCACCGCGGTGTCGAACATGAGGTAGTGGACCACGTTGTTGACGTGGCCGTAGACGTCGTCGTCCGACCAGCGGGTGGGCAGGTCGCGCAGGACGGGAAAGTCCGCTCGGCGCAGCCGGCGCGGGTCGTCGTCACGCTGATCCATATCCGCAGCTTAAATGGTCCGTGATCACCGAGACTTTGCGGTGCCATAGCGCCGCAAAGTCTCGGTGGTCATAGAACGAATGAATCTGTCCACAGTTGACGTGACCGGCCCGACAGCGCGTCGAGCAGGGCCACTGCCTGGCCGTCGGTCAGGGAGGCGACGAAGTCGACGATGGCCCGGCCCCGCGCCATCGCGGACAGCTCCGCCCGGGTCGGTGCGGCGACCAGGCCGAGCGCGCTCGGTTCGTCCACCAGGCCCGCCAGCTCCGACAAGGCCAGCTCGACGAAGTCGTGCACGCGGCGGGGCAGCCGCGCGGTCTCGTCGAGGTCGACCAGCCAGTCGTGCAGCGCCTCGACCAGCGTCTCGATCAGGGCGGCCTGGCCGCGCTGATGGAGGGCCAGGTCCGGCCGGGCCAGCACGAACCGGTGATGGACGAACTTGAGGACCTGCACCTCGTGCCACTGGAGCGGGCGCAGCAGCACGTGACCCGAGCGCACCGGTGGATCGGGGCGTACCTCGATCGCGTCGATGAGCCGTTCGGTCCAGCGCGCCGAGAAGCGGGCCACGCTCCGCTCCGCCTCGATCGAGCCGTCGAACGGCGCGGCGAGCAGCCCGTCGACGAGCTCGGCGCGTACGTGCTCGACGGCGGCGCGGAACGCGTCGTCGTCCGAGATCCAGCTGTCCTTGCGGTGCAGGTCCCGGCGGAGCCGCTCGACCGAGCGCCCCGGCCGGCGCGCGGTCGCGGCGAGGATGTCGGCCGGCAGCGACCGCAACTGGTCGGCGTCGCGCTGCCAGGCCATCAGCTCGCTGGCGACCGATCCCTGCTGGAGCACGCCGACCCGGTGGAAGTCCTCCACGTCGTGGATGGCGTACGCGATGTCGTCGGCGGTGTCCATGACCGACGCCTCAACGGTCTGCTGCCAGTCGGCCAGCCGGCCGGCGAACGGCTCGCGGGCCTGCCGAAGGTCGGCCAGCTCCGTCACGTACGCCCCGAACTTGACCGACCCCCTGGTCGGGTCGTTCGGGGGCGCCGCCGCCCCGCGCGGCGGGGGATCGAGGTGGCGTACGTGCGGCTGCGGGTACGTGTGCCGCGTCCACGGGTACTTGAGCATCGCCGCCCGGACGGCGGCGGTGAGGTCCAGCCCGGTCGTCTCGCCGCGGATCTCGGTGCTGGTCACGATCCGGTACGACTGGGCGTTGCCCTCGAACCCGTCCGGCAGGGCGAACCGCTGCCGGGCGATGCCGTCGAGGACCCGCTCGCCGAGATGGCCGAACGGCGGGTGCCCCAGGTCGTGCGCCAGCGCCGCGGCTTCGACGACGTCGGCGTCGCAGCCGCCGAGCTTGTCCAGGAGGTCGCGGTACCGGGGATCGCCGGTCAGCCGCTCCGCGATCGCCCGGGCCACCTGCGCCACCTTGAGGCTGTGGGTGAGGCGGTTGTGCACCAGCAGGCCGGACCCGCCCGGGCTGATCACCTGGGTGACGCCGCCGAGCCGCGCGAAGTACGGCGAGCTGACGATCCGGTCCCGGTCGACCCGGTAGGGGCTCGCGGCGAGGTTTCCCAGCACCACCGCGCTCCCGCCGAAGAGGCGCCGGGCGCGCTGATCTTCCGGCAGGTCCATGATCCGACCCTAGCCGACGGTGAGGTCGAGCGATGCGACGACCGGGTAGTGGTCGGACGCGGTCTCGGCCGCGCCGCCCGACCCGACCCGGCAGGACCGCACCAGGCGCGCGACCGGCTCGGTACCGAGGATGTAATCCAGCCGCATCCGGGAGAACTCGTGCCCGGCGTACCCGGTGGGCACAGTATGGTCCGCGGCGCCGACCTGGCGGCACAGGTCCACGAAACCGGCGTCGGCCAGCACCTGGACCGCCCGGGTGTCCACGTCGCCGCCCCGCCGCAGGTGGCGGGACCGGTGCTGCGGCGCCAGGGCGCGCAGCCGCTCGGTGTGGTCGGTCCACGGGTCGAGTGAGTTGAGGTCGCCCATGAGGAGCACCATCCGCTCGCGGTCGGCCCGGGGCGCGAGCCACCGGGCCTCCCACCGGCGGCGGCCGCCCGAGAACGGGTACAGGTGGGTGCTGATCACCGTGAGCGGTCCCCGGTCGGTGGCGACGGTGACCTCGGCGGCGGCGTGGTGGAACGGGCGGCGGATCCGTCCGGTGGAGATGACCGCCGCGGCGTTCCGGACGAGGACGGCGACGGGCTGGCCGCCGAGCCAGGACCGGACGAGGTGCGGCCGCATCCCGACCGCGTCGGCCAGCTGGCGCAGGCGGCGCCCGCCGTCGCGCGGGAAGTGCGCAAGCTCCTGCAGCGCCAGCACGTCCGGCCGGTGCGCGGTGACGACCTCAGTGATCGCGTCCAGGCGGCTGCCGCGGCTGTCGCGGCCGCCGTTGCGGATGTTGTAGGTCATCACGGTCAGCGCCATAGGGCAAGTCTCGCGGTTAGGCGATCGCCTGCCACCAGCCGTCCACCGGCGGCGGGTCGTCGACGTCGACGCGCTCACCCGGCCGGGGTACGGCGAGCCGGACGCCGCGGGCCTTTGCTTCCTGCCACACCCGGTCGGCGGGTTCGCTCCAGTCATGGAACGCGAGGTTGAACGTGCCCCAGTGCAGCGGGATCAGCAGATCTGCGCGCACGTCGAGGTGGGCGGTGACGCCCTCCTCGGGGGTCATGTGGATGTCCGGCCAGGCGTCGCCGTACGCCCCGATCTGGATGAGCGCCACGTCGAACGGGCCGTGCGCGGCGCCGACGGCCGCGTACCCGTCGAAGTAACCCGAGTCTCCACTGTAGAAGACCCGTCGGGTCGGGCCGGCGACGACCCAGGACGTCCAGAGCGTGTTGTTGCGGGTCAGGCCCCGGCCGGAGAAGTGGCGGGCGGCGGTGGAGGTGAGGCGGAGACCGGCGACGTCGGCCGTCTCGTCCCAGTCCAGTTCGATGATCCGGGCCTGCGGTACGCCCCAGCGCTCCAGGTGCGCGCCGACGCCGAGGGGTACCAGGAACGGTGCCGACTGCGTGCGCCACAGCGCGCGCACGGTTGCCATGTCGAGGTGGTCGTAGTGGTCGTGGGAGATGACGATCGCGTCGATGCGGGGGAGCCGGTCCAGTGGGATCGGCGCCGGATGCAGCCGGCGCGGCCCCAGCCGGGGCGAGGGTGAGCACCGCTCACTCCAGATCGGGTCGAACAGCACCCGCCGGCCCTCGATCTCGACCAGGGCGGACGAGTGCCCGTACCAGGTCACGTGCAGCCCGCCGGTGGGCAGCGGCGCCGCGTCGTCCGCACTGACCAGCGGCACCGCGGCCGACGGTCGGCGCCGGTGACGGTCGCGCAGGAGCTTTCCCAGCAACTGCACGGTCGTCTCGGTCGGCGTCACCTGGGCGGCTACCGGGTTGTGGAAGGCCCCGTCGCGAAACTGGGGCGACCGCCGGATCCGGTCGGCGCGGGTGCCGGACGGGGGCGCGCCGAGCGCGTCCCGCACGTCGCGCAGCGCCCAGGCGCCGGCGGCCGCCACGACCGCGGTGGTCGCCAGCCGGCGCGCCCACCGCCTGCCTGCCTCGCCCATGTCGGGTCCACCTTCCATCAGTTGGCGCAGGAAGGAGGCCAGTCTGCCGGGGTAGCGGCGCCGAGCGCCAGCGGAGTTAACGCGTCTGTGACCATGACCATCGAAGTTTCCCTGACGGCCGGACTATCCGTGGTCAGGAGGTAGCGCTCGGGGTCGGCGTCGGGCTGGCGCTGGGGGACCCCCCGGCGGTGGGGGCGGTGGGGAGGGCGCTGCCCTTGACGAACTCGTCCCACGGCAGGTCCCACGCCGTCCAGCCGTTGCCCTGGCCGAGGTGCCGCTCGGTGCCCTTGACGATGACAGGGTCGCCGATCTTCGTCCAGTTGTAGATCCACTGGCCGTTCTCGAGCGAGACGTTGACGCAGCCGTGCGACACGTTGGTGTTGCCCTGCTGCGCGACCGACCAGGGGGCGGCGTGGATGAACTGCCCGTCCCAGCTGAGCCGCTCGGCGAACTGGACCTCGGTGCGGTAGCCCTCGGGGGAGTTGACGGGCGTGCCGTAGGTCGACGAGTCGAAGGTGGTCTTTGCCATCTTCTCCATGATCGTCATCGTGCCGGAGAAGGAGGGGTGGGACGGCTTGCCGAGGCTGACCGGCATCGTCTTGACCACCCGGCCGTCCTCCTTGGCGGTCAGTTGCTTGGTCGCGTTGTCGACCTCGATGACCCTGGCCACCGAGTCGATGGTCGCTTCGATCGTGATGTCCTGCTTGCCGTACCGCCCGCCGCCGACGGGCAGCCCGCCCAGCGCGAGGCGCCCGCGGATCTTGGTACCGGGCTGCCAGAATTCCTTCGGCCGGTACTCGACCTGGGTGTTGCTGTCCCAGTGCCAGACACCGGGCTGTGCCGGCTCGGTGCTGACGAACAGGCGACGCTCGACGGCTGCGCGGTCGGCGGGCGCCACCCCGCCCTGCTTGAACTCGAGCACGATCGGCATGGCCTGCCCGTACACCGCGTTGTCGGTCATGTAGAGGTGGGCGTCCATGCGGTTGGCCGGCCGTTGCATCGTGGTGAACTTCGTGGTCCGGGTGACGCTCTTGCCGGCGGCCGTGCTGCCGGCGACCTTGGCCGTGTACGTGGTCGCGTAGGCCAGCGGTTCGTCGGGCACCCAGGAGCTGGTGTCGTCGCGAAGCTTGCCGGTGATCCGCTTGCCGGCGGGGTCGGCGAGGTCGACGCCGGTCAGCTTGTCGCCGCCGTGTGGCGCTATCTCGACCGAGACGGGTACGTCGGTGGCGTTGTCGGCGGGGTTGACGTTCAACGTCGGGCCCGGCGCGGCGCTCGGGCTGCCCGGGTTGACGAACCTGGTGCCGCCGTTGCCGCATCCGGTCAGCCCCAGGGCGGCGACGAGCGCGGCGACCACTACAGCGCGTCGTTTTTGTTTCATGATCTCCTCGTCCGCGTCGTAGCCCCGTCTTGTCTAGCAGGCGCCTAGTCAAGATCCGGGCAACGACAGCACCTCGGAGCGCATACGGTGGCGGGAAATGGCTGAAGGTACCGCCACAAGATCGTGTGTCTGTGGTGGTGACCAACAAAAGGGACTCGGTGCTCACGCCGATCGTCGGCGTGAGCACCGTCGAGCAGGTGAGTGAGGCGCTGGACCTGGATGGCCTGCCGCCGGCGACGCGCGGCTGCCGAGTGCCTGCACGAGACACTATGGGCCCCGTGCCAAGATCGCACTCACTGGGAAGGCTGTGGCACCTGACAGTTGATCTTCGGGTTGACGCCCATGTAGTTCAGCGGCCCGGCGATCACCGTGACCGCCGTCGTGCCCGCTTTCGCGCAGTTGTCGTTTGAACTGCTGAAGTATCCGCGCTGGCCGGCCGCCAGGGCGCCGATGATCAGCCAGATGAGGATGATGACTCCGCCTATACCTCCGGTGCGCATCCCTGCCTCCAGGTCACAAGATCCGGATGTGGTGCCGCCGGCGGTTGTGGGCTCCGCCGGCAGGCGCGAGGTTGATACCCATCGGTCATCAATGTCTAAACGACGGCCGGGCGGCGTGACCTGAGCACAACGCGGCATGCGGGTGCCGCCGATGGTGACTACCGTCGGTTATGGGAGCCGGTACCAATGATCAGCCAGGAGCGGGATGGGTTGGATGCGCCGGCTGCGGCTTTTGCTGGGTCGCACCGCCTGGTCGAGGCTGTACCGCAGCAGCAGCGAGTTCGGACTACGCACGGCGAAGACGACGCTGGCCGCCGTCCTCTCGTACGTGGTGGCCGAGCGCCTCAAGACCAGCCCGCAGCCGGTACTCGCGCCCCTCACCGCGCTGCTCGTGGTCCAGTTGACCCTGTACGAGACCGTTGAGCACGGCCTGGAGCGCATCCTGAGCGTGGTCTCCGGGGTACTGGTCGCGCTCGGGGTGGCGACGTTCGTCGGGCTGACCTGGTGGAGCCTCGGCGCCCTCATCGCCGTGTCGCTGGTGGTCGGTGAGCTGGTACGGCTGGGGCCACACCTCCTCGAGGTGCCGATCACCGCGATGCTGATCCTCGCGGTCAGCGGCGCCCAGGAGGCAGCCATCGGGCGGGTGTACGAGACGCTTATCGGCGCGGCCGGGGGAGTCCTGGTCAACGTCGTGATCGCCCCGCCGCTGTACATCAGGCCGGCCAGCGAGGCGATCGGCGAGCTCGCGAACCGGATGGCCGTGTTCTTGCGGGGGCTCGCGGAGCAACTGCGCTCCGGCTGGTCCCGGGAGGCGGCCGAGCGCTGGCTGGACGAGTCGCGCGCGCTGGCCAGGGACGTGCAGCGCGCCGACCAGTCGGTGGCGCGGGCCGAGCAGAGCGCCCGGCTCAACCCGCGCGGCGCGGTCGCCCGGGAGGCGCAGCCCCGGCTGCGCACGGCGCTGACCGGCCTGGAGCACTGCTACGTCTCGCTGCGCCACCTGACCCGGGCGCTGTACGACCACACCTGCACCGTTGCCGGCGAGGACGGGGTGGAGGCGTACGAGCCGGAGGTGCGCGAAGTCCTCGCGGACATCCTCGAGCGCGCTGCCGAGGCGTTGGGCAGCGTCATCGTCATCGCGTGTGGTGCCGGACCCGCCGAGGCGGCGCGGGAGCGGGTCGAGGCCCGTCTCTCCGAGATGCACCGGCTACGCCACCGGCTCAGCGGGCTGCTGCTGGTTGATCCGCATACCGATCAGGGGGCGTGGCAGCAGCACGGCGCGCTGCTCGCGGCGATCGACCGGGTACGCGTGGAGGTGGAGGCCGCCGTCCGGCCACCCCGCGCGCCCTGGCGGTCCCGGCTCGGCGTGGAGCGTCAGCGGCAGGCGGCGCGGCTCGTCATCGACGCCGCGTCGCAGGCGGCGGGCGAGCTTCGGCCGATCCTGCCGAAGGTGCGGCTGGTCCACCGGTCCGGCTGGCGCCTGGCGCCCGGCGGATGGACGCTCCGGCGGCCGGAGAAGGTCGGCAGCGCCGGTGCGGGCGGGCACGGGCAGCACCGGCGACGCCCCGTCCGGGAGGCGGTCGCGCGCTGGGCCGGGCCGCGGCGTATGTGATCGGCTCGCTACCGCATCCACAATTCCGGCGTGATCGGGCGAAGCCTGCTTTCACTGGACGACCTGTACATCCACGTGATCGAGCGCAACGTGGACCCGAAGCTTTGGAGCGGCCCCGCGGACTGCCCGCGTTTCAGCAGATAGCCGAGGCCATCGCCCCGTACGTGACCCTGTACCCGAAGAACTGGAAGGTTCCGTCGGACGGCCTGCTGGAGCTTCCGGTCACGTTCTGACTCCCGATCTCGGACACCTGGACCGGTAACAGCCGGTCCAGGTGTCCGAGCTCTGTTATGTGATCTGCGCGACGATTACCGCTTCTACCCGTCGGGTACGCAACGACCACTGATCTTGCTTGAGTGGAATGCGCTTGCCCCTGGCGCCGGCGCCCGCTTCAGCCCGACGCCGACAGGGGTGGTCGATGACGTTCCTGCAATTTCTGGAGAGCCGGCGCGACCTGGTCCTGGCCCAGACGCTGGAGCACGCCATCATCGTGCTGATGTCCGTCGCGCTCGCGACCGTCGTGGGAGTCGGAATCGGCGTCGCCACGTACCGCCGTCGACGGGCCCGGGCGATCGCGACCGCGATCGCCGCCGCGATCCTGACGATCCCGTCGTTCGCGCTGCTCGGCCTGATGATCGCTCCGCTGGGCCTCGGCTACCTGCCCGCGCTGGTCGCGCTGAGCCTGTACGCCCTGCTGCCGATCATCCGCAACACCGTCGTCGGCCTGACCGGGATCGATCCGGCGCTGCCTGAAGCTGCCCGCGGCATCGGCATGAGCCGGCTCCGGTCCCTGGTGACGGTGGAGTTGCCGCTCGCCTGGCCGGTGATCCTGACCGGGATCCGGGTCTCCACCCAGATGACGGTGGGTATCGCGGCGATCGCCGCGTACGTCGGCGGTCCGGGGCTGGGCAACCAGATCTTCTCCGGCCTGGCCAATCTCGGCGGGGTCAACTCGCTCAACAAGGCACTGGTCGGCACCGTCGGCGTGGTCGTGCTGGCGCTCGCCATCGACGGCTGCCTCGCCCTGCTCGGTGCCCTGACCAGGCCCGGCCGCCGCGCCAGGTCAGCCGCGTCTGGTCGGCGTGGTCCGCTCCGGCCGGCCCGCACACCAGCCGCCGTTTCGCTCACCGCTACAGGAGCTCACCGATGACCGACGACGTGATGATCAGCCTCGAGAACGTCAGCAAGAGGTACCGGGGGCAGAAGGCGCCCGCGGTGGAGAACGTGTCGATGACGATCCGGCGCGGCGAGATCGTGGTCCTGGTGGGACCGTCCGGTTGCGGCAAGACGACCACCATGAAAATGATCAACCGGCTGATCGAGCCGAGCAGCGGTCGGATCTGCGTCGACGGTGCCGACGTCACCTCCCTCGACGGCACTGAACTGCGCCGCCGCATCGGGTACGTCATCCAGCAGGGCGGTCTCTTCCCGCACATGAGCGTGGCCACCAATGTCGGAATGGTGCCGAAGATGCTCGGGTGGAGCCGCCGGCGGATCGACGAGCGGGTCGACGAACTGCTGCACCTGGTCGGCCTGGAGCCTGGGCAGTACCGCAACCGACTGCCGCGCCAGCTCTCCGGCGGGCAGCAGCAGCGGGTCGGCGTGGCCCGCGCGCTGGCCGCGGACCCGCCGGTGATGTTGATGGACGAGCCGTTCGGCGCCACCGACCCGCTGACCCGCGACCGGCTGCAGAACGAGTTCCTCCGGCTGCAGGAGAAGCTGCAGAAGACGATCGTGTTCGTCACCCACGACTTCGACGAGGCGATCAAGATGGGTACGCGGATCGCGGTGCTCGGCGAGCGGTCGCGGATCCGCCAGTTCGACACCCCCGAGCGGCTGCTCGCCGAACCCGCCGACAAGACGGTCGGCCAGTTCATCGGCGCCGGCGCCGCCCTCAAGCAGCTCAACCTGCGGCGGGTCGACGCGGTCGAGTGGAACGAGGCCGAGCTGATGCACCGTGACGAGTCGCCGACCGCCGTGCTGCGCCGGCTCGACGAGTCTGGGGCCTGGGCCGTGCTCACCGTCGACAGCGAGCGCCGTCCGTTGCGGTGGGTCGGTCCGCGCGACCTGGAGCCCGGCCAGACCAGCCTCGACGGGGTGGGCATCCCCGTCGCCGTCGTGGAGCCGCGGGCGACCCTGCAGGACGCGCTCGACGCGATGCTGGGGGCCGGTTGCGGGGCGAGCGTCGTCGTCGATGACGACGGCCGCTACCGCGGCGTGCTCGACATCGAGAGCCTGATGCGCGCGATCCGCGACATGCGGGAGGTGGAGCGCGACCGCGACCGCGGCATGGCCGAGGCGCCGCCGCGCCTACCTCGGCAGTCGGACGGCAGCCGGGACTCCGCTTCGGTCCGGACCCTGGAGTCGCGGTGACGGCAAGTACGCTCGCCGCCGGCACCGCCACGCCGTCGCGCTGGCCCGGCCTCCTGCGCCGCCACTCGGCCATGCCGCTGGTCATCGCGGCAGCGCTGCTCGGCACCTATCTGTGGGTGCGGAGCAGCCGGCTGGACGACATCGAGCAGCGCTCACTGAACGCCACCACGCTGCTCCGACTGCTCCGCCAGCACCTTGAGCTCACAGCCGTGACCACGGTTGTCGTGGTGGTCCTCGCGGTCGGCGCGGGCATCCTGCTGACCCGCCCGGCGCTGCGCTGGCTCGCACCGGGAGCCACGGCCCTGGCGAACATCGGGCAGGCCACCCCGGCGATCGGGCTCCTGGTACTGCTCAGCATCTGGCTGGGCATCGGCTTCACCACGGCGCTGATCGGGCTCATCGCGTACGCGGTGCTGCCGGTGCTGCAGAACACCATCGTCGGGATCAACCAGGTGGACCGGAGCCTGGTCCAGGCGGGCAAGGGCATCGGCATGTCACCGCTCGCCGTCCTGGTCCGCGTCGAGCTACCGCTGGCCCTGCCGGTCATCATGGCCGGCATCCGCACCGCGCTGGTCCTCGCCGTGGGGGTCGCCACCCTAGCCGCTTTCATCAACGTCGGCGGGCTCGGCGAACTGATCGTCACCGGGATCAAGCTGCAGCGCGCCTCCGTACTGGTCACCGGAGCCGTCCTCACCGCCGCGCTGGCGCTGGCACTGGACTGGCTCGGCGGCCTGATCTCGGACCTGCTGCGCCCGCGCGGCGTTGCCTGACCGTCGAAGGAGTTCGTTCATGCGTGCCAGAAAATCCGGACTCATCGCCGCCGGGGCGGCTGTCGCCCTGACACTGCTGTCAGGCTGCAAGTTGACGCAGGTGACCACCGAGAACGACGCCGCCGCGGTGGCCGTCGGCCGCGGCTCGATCAAGAAGGACCCGGCGCTGGCGGGGAAGACGATCGCGGTCGGCTCGAAGGACTTCACCGAGAACATCCTCCTCGGACACCTGACGATGATCGCGCTGAAGGCGGCCGGCGCGAAGGTGGACAACCGCACCAACATCAAGGGCTCGGTGAACTCGCGCAAGGCGCTGGTGGCCGGCGAGATCGACGCGGGGTGGGAGTACACCGGAACGGCCTGGATCACCTACCTCAACCACACCGACCCAGTCCCCGACTCCCGGGGACAGTACGAAGCGGTGGTCAAGGAGGACTGGGCGAAGAACAGGGTGGTCTGGGCGAGCCCGGCGCCGGCCAACAACACCTACGCCCTTGCCGTACGTGCGGACAAGGCCAAGGAGTGGAACCTCAAGACCCTCTCCGACCTGGCCACGTTCGCCAGGACCCACCAGGCCGACGCCACCTTCTGCCTGGAGAGCGAGTTCGCCAGCCGCAACGACGGTTGGCCCGGCATGGCCAAGGCGTACGGCCTGACCGTGCCGCCGGACAACATCAAGACCGTCGACACCGGCGTCGTCTACACCGAGACGAAGAAGGGCACGGCCTGCAACTTCGGCGAGGTGTTCACCACCGACGGCCGGATCAACAACCTCAAACTGGTGCCGCTCGTCGACGACAAGAGGTTCTTCCCCATCTACAACCCCGCGCTCACGCTGAACGGCGCGACCGCCGCCAAGTACCCCAGCCTGGTCAAGCTGATGGAACCGGTCACCGCCAGGCTCGACGACGCCACCCTGCGCCGGCTCAACGAGGAGGTCGACGTCAAGGGCGAACTGGCCTCCACGGTCGCCGCCAACTGGATGAAGCAGCAGGGCTTCATCGGCTGAGGCCGGACCGTCATAACGTGGGAACCATGACGAACCAGACCAGTCGCGAAGTACACCTCGCAGCCCGCCCGACGGGCTGGCCCACCGCCGACAACTTCCGCCTCGTCGAGGTCGCGGTCCCCGAACCCCGCCCGGGTCAAGTGGTCGTCCGCAACCTCGTGATGTCTGTCGACCCGTACATGCGGGGGCGCATGAACGACGTGGAGTCCTACGTCCCGCCGTTCCGGCTGGGGGAGGCCCTGGACGGCGGGGCCGTCGGTGAGGTGGTCGCGTCCGCCAGTCCGGACCTCGCGGTCGGCGACACCGTCCTGCACGGTCTCGGCTGGCGGGAGTACGCGGTGGCCGACGCGGACAAGGTCCGCAAGGTCGACCCGGAAGCCGCGCCGCCCTCGGCGTACCTCGGGGCGCTGGGCATGGTGGGGATGACCGCGTACGTGGGGCTGCTCGACATCGCGGCGATGCGGCCGCGCGACACCGTCTTCGTCTCCGGCGCGGCCGGCGCGGTGGGCAGCATCGCGGGGCAGATTGCCAAGCTGCGCGGGTCGCCTCGGGTCATCGGGAGCGCCGGGTCCGACGAGAAGGTCGAGTACCTCACCCGCGAACTCGGCTTCGACGCGGCATTCAACTACAAGAAGGGCCCGGTGGCCGAGCAGCTCAGGGAAGCCGCCCCGGACGGCATCGACGTCTACTTCGACAACGTTGGCGGCGATCACCTGGAGGCGGCGATCTCGTCACTGAACAGGTTCGGCAGGGCCGCGCTGTGCGGGGCGATCTCCGGGTACAACCTCGAGGAGGCGCCGCCCGGGCCACGCAACCTCTGGCTGGCCATCACCAACCGGCTGACCCTGCGCGGGTTCATCGTCGGCGACCACGCCGACCGCACGCCGGACTTCCTGGCCGAAGCCGGTCGCTGGCTACGGGAGGGTCGACTGCGGGTCGACGAGACGGTCGTGGAGGGCATCGAGAACGCGCCGGACGCGTTCCTGGGCATGCTCCGGGGGCGGAACGTCGGCAAGATGCTCGTCCGCCTCGGCTGAGAGGGCCGTCGGTGTTCTGACGGTGAGATTTGGCGGGCTCTTAGCGAACAGCGTCTAGCGAATAGCGTCGCTAACGCCGCTGTCCCGACTGCCGTACCCCGCGATGAGGGTTGCCATGTCCGCTGTACTTTTCGTTCCGCCGGCCGACCCGGCCCACTTTGCCGCCCACTTTGCCGCCCGCCTGTCGTTCGAAGCCGATGTCTTCGACGTTCACGCCGACCTCGAAGCCGGCGTGGCTGGTCTGGTCGTCGTCGACTCCCGCAGCCACGAGGCGTGGCGGCCGGGCCACCTACCTGGCGCGGTGCACCTGCCCACCGCCGAGGTCGTCGCGCGGGCCTCGGGACTTCTCCCGGCCGGCACCGTTGTGGTCACGTACTGCTGGGGCCCTGCTCGCTGAACTCCGGCACCTCCCGCCGCCGCATTCGAGTCATCGCGCCCGTCCCAGCAACATCCGGCTGGCCTCGCCGGGCGTACGCCTCGGCAACTGCCCGAAGCGGGCGAACGTCTGGCTGGCGGAAAGTCTGACTGGGCAGGGTTCCTCCTCGCCACAGGCGCGGCAGTAACCGCCGGGCGTGCTGATGCGGAATTGACGTACCCCCATGGCAGCATGCGGGGCATGACACGTGTGGTGCGGCGGGCCTTCCGGTACCGTTTCTATCCGACGCACGCCCAGGTCGAGCAGCTCAACCGCACGTTTGGCTGTGTGCGGCTGGTCTACAACAAGGCCCTGGACGCCCGTGCGAGCGCCTGGAGCACGCATCGCCGCACCATCACCTACGGGCAAACCTCCGCGATGCTGACGGAGTGGAAACGCGACCCGGACCTGGCGTTCCTGGGCGACGTGTCGTCGGTGCCGCTGCAACAGGCCCTGCGACACCTCAACGCCGCGTTTGCGGCGTTCTTCGCCAAACGCGCCAAGTATCCGCGGTTCAAGTCGCGCAAGCGGTCGCGGGTATCGGCCGAGTACACCCGCTCGGCGTTTGGCTGGCGCGAGGGCAAACTCACGCTCGCCAAGATGGACCAGCCCCTGGACATTGTGTGGTCGCGCCCGCTGCCCGAAGGCGCCGAACCCTCCACCGTCACGGTGTCGCGGGATGCGGCAGGCCGCTGGCACGTGGCCATCCTGGTCGAGACTACGATCGAAACCCTACCCCCGGCCGAGGCCGCCGTCGGCGTGGACGTCGGCATCACCAGCCTGGTGACCCTGTCGACCGGCGAGAAGGTCACCAACCCCCGGCACGAACGCACCGACCGGCGCAAGCTGGCCAAGGCGCAGCGGTGCCTTGCCCGCAAGCAGAAGGGCTCGGCCAACCGGGCCAAGGCGAAACTCACGGTGGCGCGCATCCATGCCCGCGTCGCCGACCGGCGCCGCGACCTGCTGCACAAGCTGAGCACGCGACTCGTCCGTGACAACCAAACGGTCGTGATCGAAGACCTCGCCGTGCGCAACCTGCTCGCCAACCACCGCCTGGCCCGTGCCATCTCCGATGCAGCCTGGGCGCAGCTGCGGTCGATGCTGACCTACAAGGCCGCCTGGTACGGCCGGCGGCTGGTTGTGGTCGACCGTTGGTACCCGTCGTCGAAGCGATGCTCGACGTGCGGGCGGCTGGCCGAGACGATGCCGCTGGCCATTCGGGAGTGGACGTGCCCCTGCGGCGCGAGGCATGACAGGGACGTGAATGCGGCGAAGAACATCCTCGCGGCCGGGCTGGTCGAGAGGTAAAACGCCTGTGGAGGGCCGGTGAGACCACAACCGCCACGGCGGGGACGGCACGGCCCGGCGAAGCAGGAACCCCCACGGGCGACCGCGGGAATCCCCGCCCTTCAAAGCGGTGGAGGAAGTCAACAGGGAGCGAGCAAGTGGAACGTAACGTCTGGCTCAAGTCCAGCCGCTCAGGATCCAACGGCCAATGCACCGAGGTGCGCGACCGCGGCGACGCGATCGACGTACGCGACAGCAAGAACCCCACCGGCCCGATGCTCACCTTCACCCCGGCGGACTGGGCAGCGTTCGTCGAGGGCGTCAAGGCCGGTGAGTTCGACCTCCGGTAGAGCGCGTACGGGCACACCGGGTCCCGGTGCGCCCGTACGCTGGCAAACGCCGGTTCAGGTTCGGAACCGGCCGGCTGCTTCCTCCAGGGCGGCGGCAAGCCCGCCCAACTGGTCCGTGGCCTCGTCGGCCTGGGCCGCCGCCGTGGTCGTGGCGCTGGCCGCGTCAGCGACGATGGCGACCGCCCCGGCGATGTCGGACGAGCCGTTGGCGGCCTGAGCGGCGCTGCGGCTGATCTCATTCATCGTCGCGTTCTGTTCCTCGACAGCGGTGGCGATGGTCGCCTGGGACTCGTTGATCCGGCTGATGATGTCCGCGACGCGGCTGATGGCGTCGACCGTCTGCGCGGTGTCGTGCTGAATGGCGTTGATGCGCCGGGTGATGTCCTCAGTGGCCTTCGCAGTCTCCTGAGCGAGGTCCTTGACCTCCGACGCGACCACGGCGAAGCCCTTGCCCGCGTCGCCAGCCCGGGCCGCTTCGATGGTGGCGTTGAGCGCCAGCAGGTTGGTCTGCTCCGCGATCCCGGTGATCACCTTGAGCACGTCGCCGATCTCGGCGCTGGAGTTGCCGAGGCTGGTGATGGTGGAGTTGGCCGCCTGCGCCGTGGAGACGGCGTCATTGGCGATGCTCGCCGCTTCCTGAGCGTTGCGGGCGATCTCCTCGATGGACGCGGTCATCTGTTCCGCGCCGGCGGCGAGGGTCTGCACGTTGCCGGCGACCGCCTCGGTCGACTCGCGTAACAGCCGGCTCTGGTCGCGGGTGGTGACCGCATTGTCGGCGATCTCCGCCGAGGTCCGCTTGAGCCCGGTGCCGGCCGAGGCGACGGCCGAGGCGTTGCGGGTCAGGGTGCGCAGCATGTCGGCCATGCGCGCGGTGCCCTGGTCGAGCTGCGCGATAGCGCGCCCGAGGTCGTCCCTACAGTGCGCTTCCACCCGTACGCTCAGGTCGCCGTCGGCGAGCCCATCGGCCACCTGCGCGACCCGGTCCACCCCGCGCCGGACGGTACGGGCGGTCCACAGCCCGAGCGCCAGCGCCGCCAGCGCACCCACGGCGAGGACGGCGACGACGACCTGCACACCCGTGTCACGGCTGCGCCGGGCGTCGTCGAGCCGCTGCTGCGCCAGCTTTTCGGTCGAGTCGGTGAGCTTGGCCAGGTAGTCCTGCGCCTTGTCGCTGAGCGGGCTCAGCTCCGCCTTGCGCCGCTTCTCGTACGTGGCCGTGTCACCGGCCGCGTACAGGGCGGTGATTTCGTCGCGGACATTCCGGTAGTCCTTCCAGCTGGCCGCGAAGGCGGTCAGGAGAGCGCGCTGCTCGGATGAGAGCGGGCGTTGACCGTAGGTTGCGACGGCGGCGTCCAGCGCGGCGTCGGTCTTCTGCAGGGCCTCGGTATTGGTCTTCACCGCGTCGGCGCCCTTCGAGGTGCGCAGCGACAGCGAGTCCAGCCGCGCCTGCGTCGCCAGCCGGCGGATCTCGCCGACCTGCTCGGTGCTGGTCACGCCGTCCGCGTGGAGAAGGTGGGCGTCCCCGTCGACCGCGTTCAGCTGGTGCACCGCGGTGTACCCGACGAGCAGGCCCGTACCTACGGCGACAGCGACGGAGAGCAGGATCTTCGCGCGTACCGACCGGTCGGCCAGCCAGCCCAGCGGCCTGAGTCGGGCCCGGCCCGGCACCGCGACAGTGCGTAAATCAGACTCCATTTCGTGCGGTCTCCTTCACGTGGGGTGGTGCCACCTGATGGCCCACTTGGCTCGTGACCAGTTCGTCGGCCGGAGCCGGGGATTGTTGACGAAATTGCAAGAAACAATTCGCGTTGTGCATGTTTGCGTACTGTGCGTGTTGGGATGTGGGGCGATCCAGCGAGGGCACCGCATTCAGGTACGGCGGGGCGCCCGCCGGTGGGGCACCCCGGCCGGAGTGAGCCGCTCCTGCTTCGCCGCGACGAACTCCCGCAGCTTTTCCAGCGGCCACGTGTTGATCACGTCGTCGGGGGTCAGCCAGCCCCGCTGCGCGGTGCCCACCCCGTACCGGAGGAAGTCCAGCTGGGCGACCGCGTGCGCGTCGGTGTTGACGGCGAACTTCACGCCGTGGTGGCGGGCGCGCAGGATCAGGTCGTCAGGCAGGTCCAGCCGGTCGGGGGAGCTGTTGACCTCCAGCGCGGTACCCGTAGCCGCCGCGGCTTCGAACACGGCGTCGAAGTCCGCGTTGACCGGCGGGCGCTGGTTGATCCGCCGGGTGGTCGGGTGGCCGATGATGTTCACGTGCGGGTTTTCGCAGGCGCGTACCAGCCGGCGGGTCATCGCCTTCCGGGGCTGGCCGAAGCGCGAGTGGATCGAGGCGACCCGGAGGTCGAACCCGGCGAGGAAGTCGGCGTCCCAGTCGACCTCGCCGTCCGGTTCGATGTTGAGTTCTGTGCCGTGCAGCAGTTCCATGTCGGTGGTGTCGGCGAGCATCCGCAGCCGGCTGCGCTGGTCGAGCATCTTCTCGTCGGTCATGCGCTGCATGGTCAAGTTTTTGGCGTGGTCGGTGACGGCGTAGTAGTGGTAGCCGCGCCCCTGCGCCGCGGCGAGCATCTCCGACAGCGTCGCGGCCCCGTCGGTCAGGTCGGTGTGGGTGTGCAGATCACCCTGGATGTCGGCGACCGTGACCAGGCGCGGTAGCCGACCGGTACGCGCCGCCTCGATCTCGCCGCGGTCCTCGCGCAGGGTGGGCGGGATCCACGCCAACTCCAGCTTCGCGTAGACCTCCTCCTCGGTCTCCGACACCACGAGACTGTCGTCGTCGACCCGGAACAGCCCGTACTCCGAGAGCTTCAGCCCCTTGCGCACCGCGATCTCGCGTACCCGGATGTTGTGCTCCTTCGAGCCGGTGAAGTACTGCAGCGCGGCGCCCCACGACGCCGGCGGCACGACGCGCAGGTCGACCTGCAGGCTGGTGGCGGTCCGTACGGAGGTCTTGGTCGGACCGCGCGCGATGACCTCGGCGACGATCGGGAGGCGGGTGAACGCGTCCATCACCGGCTCGGGCTCGGTCGACGCGGCCAGCACGTCCACGTCGCCGACCGTCTCGCACATCCGGCGCAGCGATCCGGCGTACGTGCAGGTCATGCAGGCGGGTACGGCGGAGAGATGGACGATGATCTCCTCGGCGGTGGCAAGAGCGTCGCGGAGCGGTATCCGCCCCTTGCTCTGCGTGAGCAGTTCGATGCCGTGCAGCAGGTTCGCCGCGGTCTTGGGGCCGAAGCCGTGCTGCTCCTCCAGCAGGCCGGACTGGATCGCGTCCTCCAGCTGCGCCACGGAGGCGATGCCCAGGTCGGTGTAGAGAACCATGGCCCGCCTCGGCCCGAGCGTGGGGATCTTGACGAGCTCCCGTACGCCGGCCGGGATCTCCTCCCGCAGCCGCTCAAGGGCCTCGATCCGGCCGGTGGTGAAGTACTCGGTGATTTTTTCGGCGATCGACCGGCCGATGTTGGGGATCTCCCGGAGGCTCTCGACGTCGAGGTGGGACACGTCGGCGGGGTAGCCGGCGATCGTGCGCGCGGCGTTCTCGTACGCCCGGATCTTGTACGGGTCGCCGTCGGTGATCGCGAGCAGGTCGGCGAACTCTTGCAGCAGCGCCTCGACGGCCTCGTCGGGCCGGACCATACTCGCAAGTCTAGGCGCGTGACCACGTTCGGGCGCGCGACCCGCGGAGGTCCGATGACGGCTGACGACGCGCTCGTGCTCGGCCTGGACGTCGGTGGTACGGCCTCGCGAGCCGTCGTCGTGACGCTGGACGGCCGGCTTGCCGGCCACGGCCGGGCCGGTGGGGGAAACCCGGCGTCCCGGCCGCCTGAGGTGGCCGCGGCCAGTGTCGCCACGGCGATCCGAATAGCACTGTCCACCGCGGATCCGGGCGCGGTACGGGCCGGCGTGCTGGGCGTCGCCGGCTTCACCCGGATGGCCGAACCCCGGGTCGCTGACTCGTTTGAGCACGCCTGGCGGGGCGCGGGACTGCGGTGCCCGATGAGCGTCGTCGCCGACCTTTCGGTCGTGTACGTCGCCGCTACCCCGGCGCCGTCCGGCACGGTGCTCGTTGCCGGTACGGGCGCGGTCGCCGGCCGCGTCGACGACCGGATGCTCACGCGCATCGCCGGCGGGCTGGGCTGGCTGCTCGGCGACGAGGGCTCGGGGTTCTGGCTGGGGCGAGCGGCGGCGCGGGAGGTGGCCCGGGCGCTGTCCGCCGGACAATCGCTGGGCCTGCTCGGCCGGCTGGTGACGCGACGGTTGCTCGGGGACGAGCCGCCGACCGAACCTGCCCGGGCGCTCGTGGCTGAGGTGTACCGGCGGCGACCCGCCGAACTCGCCGCTCTCGCGCCGCTGGTCAGCGAGGCTGCGGCGGCTGGCGATCCGACCGCCCGCGCGATCGTGCGCGACGCCGTGCGGTGGCTGACCGGCACCCTCGCGGAGGTACGCGACGACGCGGCCCGGACACCGATCGTGCTGGGCGGCAGCGTGCTCACCTCGACCGGGCCGATCCAGAACGCGGTACGCCGGACGTTGGCGCGCCGCTGGAATGCGCCGGTGCTGGTCACCACCACCGCTGCCGTCGGTGCGGCGTGGCTGGCCGCCCGTACCGTGACCGACCTGGATGAGCAGGAGGCGGCGGCTCTGCACGACCGCCTGCGGGTGGCGACCGCTGCCATCGAATAGCGTCGTCCCAGCACGCGTCCGCGTCGAATCTCGTTGACGTTTGTTTGTCGAAAATCGTGGCCGCCGATCGACGAGTATGCAGGACGTAGATCACCTGGAGGTATGGATGAAATTCCTGCTGCTCTTGACCGGTGCCGAGGAGGCCTGGGAGCGGGCCGGCGACGCCGAGCGAGCCGCGTTGATGCGTGAGATCGACGAGTTCCAGCGCCGGCACGGCGAACGGATGGTCGGTGGGGGAGCGCTGGAGCCGTCGGCGCAGGCCCGTACGGTGCGCCGCCGCGCGGGAGGTCAGAAGATCATCGACGGACCGTACAGCGAGGCGAAGGAGGTCGTCGGCGGCTTCGTCGTGATCGAGGTTGACGACCTCGACGCCGCGCTCGCCGTCGCCCAGGAGTGGCCGTCGCTGCCCGGGGCCAGTGGTGGAGTCGAGGTGCGCCGGATCCTGGACTGATTGTTGATCACGTTCGGTAAGAGTTTGGGTGGGTAAAGCCGCCCAAAACCCTACCGATCGTCAGGAAATATCGCTCTCCGTGGTCGATTCGTAACTGGGAGCGCTACCATGGGCCGCCCCCTCACCGACCCCTGGGAGAGCACGTGATCTTCGATCGGCGCCGATGGTCGGCGCGTATGCGCACGGCGGTGACTGCCGCCACCGCGCTCACCGCAACTGGACTCCTCGCCATTGCACCCGGTGCGACCGCGTTCGCGGCGGAGCCGGCCAACTCGTCCGGCCTCAGCGCCAACGTGCAGCCCGGCGCCGTGCCGGAGATGTACAAGTCGGGCACCGGCCCCCGGGTGCGCGTCAACCAGGTCGGGTACCTGACGAACGGCCCGAAGAACGCGACCTTCACCACCGGCGCCGAAAAGGGCCTGCCGTGGCAGCTCAAGGACGCCAAGGGCAAGGTCGTCGCCAGCGGCACGACGACGCCCCAGGGCCCGGACGCCGCCTCGGCGCACTCGGTGCACACCATCGACTTCAGCAAGTACGCGACCCCCGGCAAGGGGTACAAGCTGGTCGTCGACGGTGAGACGAGCCACCCGTTCGCCATCGGTGACAAGCTGTACGACAACCTGCGTCAGGACGCGCTGAGGTTCTACTACACCCAGCGCAGCGGCATCGCGATCGACGACAAGCTGCGGCCCGGGTACGGCCGGCCGGCCGGCCACGTGTCGCAGGGCGAGACCGGCGACCTCGCCGTGGGCTGCGTCAACAACGGCTGCGACTACAAGCTCAACGTCAAGGGCGGCTGGTACGACGCCGGCGACCAGGGCAAGTACGTGGTCAACGGCGGGATCTCGGCCTTCCAGCTGATGAACCAGTTCGAGCGCTCGAAGACCGCCAAGACAGCCCAGGCCGCCAAGATGGGCGACGGCACGCTGGCCATCCCCGAGAGCAAGAACAAGGTCCCGGACATCCTCGACGAGGCGCGCTGGGAGCAGGAGTTCCTGCTCAGCATGCAGGTGCCGGACGGCAAGCAGAACGCCGGCATGGCCCACCACAAGATGCACGACGAGAGCTGGACCGCGCTGCCGACGCTGCCGCACCAGGACACCAAGAAGCGGGTGCTGTACCCGCCGTCGACGGCCGCGACGCTCAACCTCGCCGCCACCGGCGCCCAGGCGGCCCGCGTGTTCACCCCGTACGACAAGAAGTTCGCCGAGAAGAACCTCGCCGCCGCGAAGAAGGCCTGGGCCGCGGCCAAGGCCAACCCGAACATGGCCGCGTCGGGCGACAGCGGCTCGGGCGGTGGCGGCTACGGCGACTGGAGCACCCAGGACGAGTTCTACTGGGCGGCCGCCGAGCTGTACCTGACGACCGGCGACAAGGAGTACGCGGACTACCTGCAGAACTCGCCGCTGCACAAGGACGCGATCTGGAGTGACACCGGCTTCGACTGGGGCAACGTCGCCCAGCTCGGCCGCCTCGACCTGGCCACCGTGCCGAGCAAGCTCGCGGACCGGGACCGGGTCCGCAAGTCGGTCGTCGAGGGCGCCGACAAGTACCTCGCCATGGTGCAGAAGAACCCGTGGGGCATGCCGTACGCGGTGTCGGACCGCTACAACTGGGGCTCCAACGCCCAGATCCTCAACAACATGGTGGTGCTGGCGACCGGGTTCGACATCACCGGTGATGTCAAGTACCGCGACGCCGTGCTGCAGGGCATGGACTACATCCTCGGCCGCAACGTGCTGAACCGGTCCTACGTGACCGGGTTCGGCACGTCGTACTCGGTCAACCAGCACTCCCGCTGGTACGCCAAGCAGCTGGACAAGAAGCTGCCGCCGCCGCCGGTGGGCACCCTCGCCGGTGGTCCGAACTCCGGCAACGAGGACGACCTGGCCAAGAAGCAGCTCGCCGGCTGCGTCGGTCAGTACTGCTACCTGGACGACATCATGGCGTTCGCAAGCAACGAGCTGACCATCAACTGGAACGCTCCGCTGGCCTGGGTCACGGCGTTCGTCGCCGACCAGAAGGGCGCGTCGGCCCCGGCCGACCAGAGGTAACGGCTCCTACCAGGAGTGACAATCGACGGGCCCGTCCCCAGGTGGGGGCGGGCCCGTCGGCGCGTTCAGGGGCGGGGGAGCAGCGCCTCGAGACCGGTCAGAACCACGTTCAGCCCGTACTCGAACTCCTGCTCGGGATCGGAGTTGGCGAGTTCCGGGCCGACCTCCTCGACGGTCGGCAGCAGCCGGCCCGCTGAGGGCTGGTCGAGCGTGTCCGCGGGCGGGCGCGCCGCCGGGTGGATGGCGAAGTAGTCGCGCAGCTCGATCTCCTGTGTTCCGAGCGAGTATGCGACGAGCGTCCGGTAGGCCCGGGCGGTGTTCCGCGGGTCGAACCCCGCCGCGCGAAACGACCGGAAACCGGCCTCCACGAAGGCCAGGGCGTCCGGGGTGCGGGGCGGGAACCGGGCGATCAGCGTCGCGGCGTACGGGTGCCGCAGCGCGACTGTCCGTGCCGAGCGCATGATCCGGCGCGCGGTCTCCTGCCAGCTCACCCCCGGTGGCGGCGCTTCGATCTCGGCGAGCATGAGCTGGGTGACCGCCTCCAGGACCGCTTCCTTGTCCGGGAAGTAGTTGTAGAGCGCCATCGCCGAGGTCGACAGCTCGGTGGCCAGCCGGCGCATCGTCAGCGCGTCGAGGCCTTCGGCATCCAGCACGGCCAGCGCCGCTTCGGCTATCCCGCGCTCGGTGAGGCGTGCCTTTCTGGGCATTTCCGCCTCCTTCGTTCGGCCGACTGCTACATGACTCGCGTACTCGTTATTACTTACGCCGTACGTTTAACTCAGAACAACGTACACGTAGTGAAGGGTAAACCTCAGATGTCCATGGTCAAGTCCCCGACCGGGGTGGGCACCGCGGCGAGAGCGGTCGGAGCCACCAAGCGATACGGCCGGGCGGATTCGGCGGTACGCGCGCTCGACGATGTCAGTGTGGAGTTCCCGAGCGGAGTCTTCACCGCCATCATGGGCCCGTCCGGGTCCGGCAAGTCCACGCTGCTGCACTGCCTGGCGGGGCTGGACACGCTGACGTCCGGCCAGGTGTTCATCGGTGACACCGACGTCTCCAGTCTGTCCGACGGCGACCTCACGCTGCTGCGCCGCAACCGGCTCGGGTTCATCTTCCAGACGTACAACCTGGTGCCGACGCTGACGGCGGAAGAGAACATCGTCCTGCCGCTGCGACTGGGTGGGCGCAAGGCCGACCACGAGTGGCTCGCCCAGGTCGTCTCCGCGGTCGGGCTCGCCGACCGCCTCCACCACACGCCCGCCGAACTGTCCGGTGGACAGCAGCAGCGCGTGGCCGCGGCCCGGGCGCTGATCACGCGGCCCGAGATCGTCTTCGCGGACGAGCCCACCGGCGCGCTCGACTCGCGCTCCAGCGCTGAGCTGCTGCGGTTCCTGCGCCACGCGGTCGACGCGTACGGCCAGACCATCGTCATGGTGACCCACGACGCGGTCGCCGCCAGCTACGCCGACCGCGTGCTCTTCCTGCGGGACGGCCAGGTTGTCTCCGAGATGACCGAGCCGACCGCCGACCGGATCCTCGACGCCATGAAGGGCCTCGGTGAGTGATGTTCACGCTCACCCTCAAGGGCCTGCTCGCCCGTAAGGTGCGGCTGTTCCTGACGGCGATCTCGGTCATGCTCGGCGTGGCGTTCGTGAGCGGCACGCTCGTCCTCACCGACACGGTGAACGCGGCGTTCGACCAGCTCTACGCCGGGCTGACCAAGGGCACCGACGTGACCGTCCGGGCCAAGTCGGCGTTCACCGACACCTCTACGCTGGGCTCGCCCAAGCCGTTCGACACGAAGGTCGTCGACCAGGTCCGCAAGGTGGACGGCGTCGCGGCTGCCGAAGGCTCGCTGACCGGGTACGCGCTGATGCTCGACAAGTCCGGCAAGCCGATCCAGCCCGGCGGCGCGCCGACCCTGGGCGCCGGCTACCAGATCGACCGGAAGCTGGCCGGCGGGTTCACGCTGCGCCAGGGGCGGGGGCCGCAGACACCGACCGAGGTGGTCATCGACGCGGCGACGGCCAAGAAGCAGGGCTTCGTGCCGGGCGACACCATCAAGGTCATGTTCGCGACGGGTGGCCAGCGGCCATTCACCGTCGTGGGCATCGCCGGGTTCGGCGAGGCCGACAACCTGGCGGGGGCGACGCTCGCCACGTTCCAGATGTCGACGGCCCAGCAGTTGCTCGGCCGGGTCGGCCAGTTCGACACGATCGACGTGCGCGGTGAGTCCGGGGTCAAGCCCGACGAGCTGCGGGCGCGGATCGCGCGCGTCCTCCCCGCCGATATGGAGGCGGTGACCAGCACGACCGTCGCCAGCGAGGCCAGCAAGTCCGTCGGTGAGGCGCTCAAGATCTTTACCGCGATCTTCCTGGGATTCGCGGCGGTCTCGCTGCTGGTGGGCTCATTCATCATCTGGAACACGTTCTCGATCCTGGTCACCCAGCGCTCCCGTGAGCACGCGCTGCTGCGGGCGATCGGTGCCGGTCGCCGGCAAATCCTCGGCAGCGTTCTCGTCGAGGCGGTCGTGGTCGGCCTGGTCGCCTCCGGCCTCGGCCTCGGCGTCGGTCTGCTGGTGGCGAGCGGTCTGCGCGGGCTGCTGTCGGTGATCGGTATGGAGCTTCCGAACACGACGCTGCAGCTTCACGCCCGTACGGTGGTCGCCGCCGTCGCCGTCGGCGTCGGCATCACGTTGGTGGCGGCGCTGGCACCGGCGTGGAAGGCGACCCGCATTCCGCCGATCGCCGCGCTCCGCGACGCGGCAACCCCGGCGAAGGGGGTCTCGCGCTGGCGCCTGGTCCTCGGTGGCTTGCTGTTCGTCGGCGGGGTGGCGGGGCTGGTCCGGGCGATGAGCGTGGACGCGCAGGTGGCCGCCGCCGGTGTCGGGGCGCTGGCCACGTTCTTCGGGCTCACGATGCTGGCGCCGGTCGTGGTCCGGCCGCTGGTACGGGTACTCGGCGCGCCGATCGCGGGCAGCGTCACGGGCGGCATGGGCCGGCTGAACGCGGCACGCTCCCCGCGCCGTACCGCCTCCACCGCGACGGCGCTCGTCATCGGGCTCGCGCTCGTCGTGGGCATCACCGTGGTGGCGTCGTCGATCAAGGCGTCGGTCGGTGACGTGGTCGACCGGGCGAACAAGGCGGACCTGATCCTCAAGTCCGCCAGCCAGTTCGCGCCGGGCTTCCCGTCCGGGGTGGCCGACAAGCTGCGTAAGCTGCCGGAAGTTGGTGCGGTGTCGCAGCTGCGCTTCGGGGCGGCGCAGATCGGCGGCATGACGGACTACATCGCCGGGGTGGACCCCGCCACGGTCGACCGGATGGCCAACCTCGGCGTCGCGTCCGGCTCGGTCGCCGCGCTCGGTCACGACGGCGTGCTGGTCAACACCGACGTCGCGAAGGCCAAGGGTCTGCGGGTGGGCTCGCCGTTCACGGTGAAGTTCGCGCAGACCGGCGACCAGAAGCTGCGGGTGGCCGGCACGTTCACCGACAAGACCCTGGTCGGCTCCAGCTACCTGATCAGCCTGGACACCTACAACGCCAACTTCAGCGAGCGCCTCGATATCGCGGTGCTGGTGGGCGCCCGCAAGGGAGTGACCACCGAGCAGGTCAAGCAGGCGGCGAAGGTGGCCCTGACGGAGTACCCGAACGTCTCGGTTCAGGACAGCGCCGAGCTGAAGAAGACCCAGAACGACAGTGTCAACCAGCTGCTCGGGATGGTCTATGTCATGCTCCTGCTGGCCGTCGTGATCGCCCTGCTCGGCGTGGTCAACACACTGGCGCTGTCGGTGCTGGAGCGGACCCGGGAACTCGGCCTGCTCCGGGCGGTCGGCATGACCCGCCGGCAGGTCCGTTCAGCGGTTCGGTGGGAAGCGGTGTTGATCGCGGCCGTCGGCGCGGTCCTCGGGCTGTGCCTGGGGCTCGCGTTCGGCGCGGCGTTCTCCCGGGCGCTCGCGGACATCGGGATTGTCACCGTCGCGGTTCCGATCGTGCAGCCGGTCGTGTGCGCGATCATCGCCGCGCTGGCCGGTGTCGTCGCCGCGATCCTGCCGGCGCGCCGGGCAGCCAAGGTCGACATCCTGCGGGCCGTCGTAGCGGAGTGATCCGAACTCGCTGCCCCGTGAGCGGCCGCTCACGGGGCAGCGAGCCTCACAGCTGGGTGGTCCCGCCACCCGGGGGAGCCCCGACGGCGTCCCGTACCTGGCGACCCTTGTCCATGCCGCTTGCGCGGGCGCAGTGCGCGCAACAGAAGAACCGGCCGTCGACCTCGACGCCGTGCCCCACGATCTTGACCTCGCAGTGCTCGCAGATGGGCGCGAGCCGGTGGATGGCGCACTCGAACGAGTCGAACACGTGGACGTCGCCTGCCGCGTGGACCTCGAACGACATGCGGTAGTCGTTCTTACAGACTTCGCAAACGGCCATGCTTCGAGCCTGCGCCCTGCCGCCGAGGGCGGCAACCGGAGGCGCGGCAGGCCGCCGAGCGGCTTGTGATCTAGGCTGGCCGGTATGACCGCGAGCAAACCGACCGTTGAATTTCCCGGGGGCGATGCCCCGACCGACCTCCAGATCGAGGACCTCGTCGTCGGCGAGGGCCAGGAGGCCAAGGCCGGCGACCAGGTGGTCGTGCACTACGTCGGCGTGGCGCACTCGACCGGCGAGGAGTTCGACGCCTCGTGGAACCGGGGCTCGCCGTTCGCGTTCCCGCTCGGCGCCGGCCGGGTCATCGCCGGGTGGGACCAGGGAGTCCAGGGCATGCGGGTCGGCGGGCGCCGGCAGCTGACCATCCCGCCGCAGCTCGGGTACGGCGACCGCGGGGCGGGCAACGTCATCAAGCCCGGTGAGACCCTGATCTTCGTGGTTGACCTTCTCGGGGTGCAGTAGCCACCCGGGCGCAGTACCAGCCAGAGCCCGACCGCTGCGGCCAGACCGGAGCGGTCGGGCGTCCTTTATATTGCGGCGGAAATCGTCCCGCCCTGCCCGGACGTCGGCATGAACCCGGACGTCCGCTTTGTTCCGAGGATCCCCGACACGCCGGAGAAATCGCCGTTGGTCGACCCGGGCGAGGTACTCGCGCGGGCGGTTGCGCAAGCCGTCGAATGCGGTACCGCCCCTGCTCATGGGGCTGATTGGGCACTATGCCGCGCCGCGCCGCGCCGCACATGGCGCCGGCCGCAGGTGCCCGCGTAACAGACACGTAAACGGCGTGACACGAATCCTTGACATCGCGGATTGCTGCCCCTAGGTTCTAAGCACCCTGTTGTGACATCGATTACCTCGCCTCACGACGATCACATCGAACGGTGGCGAGCGGTAGGAACAGTGCTGGTCCAGCCCACACGGTGGGCCGCGCTGCTTCGTGACGCGATCGCTCGGAACGAGCGTGACCGTCGGGAGGTGGTGGTGTCGTGGTGCCGGCGGCGAGCGTGAGTAGTCCGTCAGCGTCGCGTCGCGCGTCGCGCCGTCGGTCGGCTCGGTCAACGTGCCGAACCAGCACGTCGTGGCGCTTAACCGCCGGGTGTGGCAAAGCGGAAATTCCGTCCGATAAGGAAAGTTTCGTCGCCGTGCGGCGGGCCGGTCCGTTGTGGATTTTCCATGGCGGTGAGCACTGGCCGTCCTGGCGCCGAAGAGGATTGACAATCCGGTTGGCGGTACCTAGCTTGAGTGCACTCGGTCGTGACATCGATTACCTCCCATGGCACAACACTCCGGAGTCGGAGCGGGTAAGGCGCGGGAAACTGCCGGTCGGAGCCCGATCGGCTCCGATGGCCGCGGTGGTGTCGCGGTGCGACGCCACCGGACGGAGGCGCTGGAGCGGCAGCGACTCGGCGAGTTAAGAGGCAAGCCCCCTATAAACGCGTAACACCTTCGAAAGGGACGTACCGGATGGACGTTTTCAGCGCCAAGCTGACGCGCCGCGGCTCGTTAGGCCTCGCCGGCGCCGCCGTGCTGGCCACGGCCACGGCCTGTGGCTCGTCGTCGGGCTCGAAGAGCGACTCGGGTAAGAAGGAGCTCACCATCGGCTGGTCGGTGGCGTACTTCGACCACCCCGTCTACCAGCTGATGATGGAAGGCATCAAGGAGGAGGCCGCCAAGCAGGGCGTCAAGGTCATCCTCTCGGACGGCAAGAACGACCCGGCCATCCAGACCCAGCAGCTCAACAACTTCCTCGCCCAGAAGGTCGACGGAATCATCCTGACCCCGGCGGTCTCCGACCCGATGATCCCGGCGGTGAAGAAGGTCAACGCGGCTAAGGTGCCGTTCGCGATCGTCGACCGGCGGATGGAGACCAAGGGCTCCGGCATCAAGTGGGACTTCCTCGTCAGCTGGGACATGGTCAAGTCCGGCACGGTCGGCGGTGAGCAGGTCGTCAAGGCGCTGAACGGCAAGGGCAAGATCGCCGTCGTCGAGGGCACGGCCGGCGCGGGCTCCACGGTCGACCGCGGTGGCGCGTTCTACAAGGTGATCACCCAGAACCCGGGCATCGAGGTCGTCTACAAGGCGGACGGCGACTTCAAGCGCAGCGGTGGCCAGCAGGTGACCGAAGCCATCCTCCAGCGCTTCCCGAAGGGCTCGATCGACGCCATCTACTACATGGCCGACGAGATGCTGTTCGGTGGAATCCAGGCGGTCAAGGCCGCCGGCCGCCGCGCCGACCTGAAGATCATCAGCTGCGACGGCGACAAGAACGCGCTCGACCTGCTGCGCAAGGGTGAGATCGACTACGACGGCATCTTCTTCCCCAAGGACGAGGGCGTCATCGGCACCCGCCTCATGGCCCAGAAGCTCAAGGGTGAGAAGCCCGACCTCGCCAACCAGGAGTACGAGGGCCGCAAGGCCGCTCTCGTCGAGCACGAGGGCATGCCCTGGGTGAAGCCGGACTTCTTCGGTGTCGACTCCACCAACATGAACGACCCGATGTACAAGGGCTGGTAACAGACCCGGTTAGACGTCGCGGAGCGCAATCCGCACCCGTTCTTCCCGCTCGCCGTCCAGCCGACGGCGAGCGGGAAGAACGCACATCGACCGACCGCAACGGGAGTACGAGAAAGGGGGCGTTCCATGGTCGCTTCATCGACTCCACAGCCCCTCCTGCGTATGGAGGGCATAACCAAGTCGTTCGGCAACGTCCAGGTGCTCCACGGTGTCGACCTCGAGGTCGGGCGCGGCGAGGTCCTGGGCCTGCTGGGTGAGAACGGCGCCGGCAAGTCGACGCTGTTGAACATCCTGAATGGGGTGCTCCAGCGCGACACCGGCGCTATCCACCTCGACGGCGAGCCGGTCGAGTTCGCCGGGCCGAAGCAGGCGCAGGACGCCGGCCTGGCCTTCATCCACCAGGAACTGAGCGTCCTGCCGTACCTCACCGTTGCGGAGAACATCTTCATCGGCCGCCTACCCCGCCGTAAGGGCGCCCCCTGGCTGGTCGACTGGGCGGCCTGCTACCGGCAGGCGGGGGAGATCCTCGAGCGTCTCGCGGTGAAGATCGACCCGCGCACGATCGTCGGCCGCCTCGGCACCGCCGAGCAGGAGCTCGTCGAGATCGCCAAGGCGCTCTCGATGAACGCCCGGATCATCACCATGGACGAGCCGACGGCGTCGCTGACCGAAGCGGAGATCGAGCGGCTGTTCACCCTCATGCGGGCGCTGAAGGCCGACGGCGTCTCCGTTCTCTACGTCTCGCACCGGCTGCACGAGGTCGCCGAGATCTGTGACCGGGCGACGATCCTCCGCGATGGCAAGATCGTGAACACCGTCGACGCGAAGACGACCAGCTCCCACACCCTGGCCACCATGATGGTCGGCCGCGAGCTGTCGGAGCTGTTCCCGAAGACCGAGCACGAGCGCGGCCGCGAGACTCTCCGGGTGTCGAACCTGTCGACCGTGAAGCTCAAGGACGTCAGCTTGAGCGCCCACCAGGGCGAGATCCTCGGTATCGCCGGCCTGGTCGGCTCGGGCCGTACCGAGCTGGCCCGGGCGATCTTCGGCGCGGACCCGATCACCGCCGGCGAGATCTTCGTCGAGGGCGAGAAGGTCACGGTGGACTCGCCGGGCACCGCCATCCGGCACGGCATCGGCCTGGTGCCCGAGGACCGCAAACTCCAGGGGGCGGTCCTGTCGATGAGCAACGCGCACAACATCAGCCTCGCCTGCATGTCGAAGGTGAGCCGGCTCGGTCAGCTCGACCGGGGTGCCGAGAAGCAGGCGGCTAAGAAGCTAGTCGCCGACCTGCAGGTCTTCCCGCCGCGCGCCGAGCAGGAGACCGGTCGCCTGAGCGGCGGTAACCAGCAGAAGGTCGTGCTGGCCAAGTGGCTGTTCGCCGGTTCGAAGATCCTCATCGTGGACGAGCCGACTCGAGGTGTCGACGTCGGCGCCCGGGCCGCCATCCACGGGCTGCTCAATGACCTGGCCGGGCAGGGCGCGACGATCATCATTATCTCGTCCGACCTTCCCGAGGTCATGGGCATGAGCGACCGGATTCTCGTCATGCACGAGGGTCGCATCTCCGGTGAGCTCGCCCGGAAGGACTTCAGCGAGGAGGCGATCGTCATGTACGCCTCGGGACTTGAGCCAATCAAGGAAGGGTCGAACGCGTGAGCACCACCGCGCAGGTGGACCGTCAGGTCGTCGAGGCGCCGAAACGCGGCCTGGCCCGGTTCAACATCCAGCTCGAGAACATCGCCAGCGCCATCGTGCTGGTGGGTCTTGTGATCGTCATGAGCATCGTCTCGCCGGCGTTCCTGTCGTTCTCCAACTTCCTTGACATCGCCCGGGTCGTGGCCATCACCGGCATCATCGCCGCGGGCATGACCCTCGTGATCATCACCGGCGGCATCGACCTGTCGGTCGGCTCCACCGTGGGCCTGTCGGGGGCGGTCACCGCGTCGCTGGTGGCGAACTCCGCCAGCAACTCCGCCTTCGTCACCGACTTCAAGCTGCCGGTGCCGCTCGCCGTGCTGGTCGGACTCGCCGTCGGCGCCCTGATCGGCTTCATCAACGGCCTGATCATCACCAAGACGAAGATCGAGCCGTTCATGGCCACCCTCGGCTCCATGATCTTCATCAAGGGCCTGCTGTTCCTGTTCACCGGCGGATATCCGATCACCTTCAAGCCCATGCCGCGCGACTTCGCCTTCATCGGCCAGGGCGCGCTGCTCGGGATCCCGACGCCGGTCTGGGCGTTCGCGATCGTGGTCGCCGCGCTGTGGTGGGTCTCCCGGCGTATGACGGTCGGGCGCGCCATCTACGCCATCGGCGGCAACCCGGAGGCGGCCCGGCTGTCCGGCCTGAAGGTCGACCGGACGAAGATCTTCGTGTACACGCTGCTGGGCTTCCTCGCCGCGCTGGCCGGGATCGTGCTGACGTCGCGGCTCGCCAGCGCCACCACCGTCAACGGCGCGGGCTTCGAGTTGATCGCGATCTCCGGGGTCGTGATCGGCGGGACGAGCCTGGTCGGTGGCCGCGGCTCGGTCGTCAGCAGCCTCATCGGCGTCTTCACCGTGGGCGTGATCAAGAACGCGCTCGACCTGTTCGGGGCCTCAACGCAGGTCCAGTACGTCGTCACCGGGCTGGTGCTGCTTGCGGCGATCAGCCTCGACGGGCTCGCCCGGCGCCGGAGGCGGTCATGAGGGCGTTCGGATCGCATCGGCCGGCGCGCGCAGAGAGCAGGAGCAAGTAGATGTCGACGTTGACAGAGACGCCAGCGAGCCCGCGTGAAGCGAGCAAGCCCAAGGCCGGTCGCCGGCTGCCCATCCAAGGGCAGCAGCTCGCGCTCGTCGTGCTGATCGCCTTGCTCGCGGGCGGGTTCGCCAGCCAGTCGCCGGAGTTCTTGTCCACCGGCAGTATCGAGAACCTGCTACGAAGTGCGTCGATGTACGGCATCGTGGGCCTGGGCCTGACGATCGTCATCATCAGCACCGGGTCGCTGGGCGGCATCGACCTGTCGGTCGGGTCCATGATGGCGCTCGGTGGCGCGATCGGCGCCGGCCTGCTCGGCACCGCGTTCAGTGCCGCCAACCCGGTCAAGCTACCGGCCGTCGTCGCCGTGCTGATCGCGCTGGTGGTCACCGGGGTGCTCGGCTCGATCAGCGGTCTGCTGATCGCGCGGCTGAAGCTCGCGCCCTTCGCAGTCACGCTGGGCATGATGAGTGTGGCGCGCGGCCTGACCTATCTAATGATCGCCTGGGCGATCGGAAGCGCGAACACCGCCGGCATCACGTTCTCCGACCCGCTGTTCGACTGGTTCGGCCTCACCAACTACGGGCCGATCCCCGCGATCACGGTTCTGTTCGTCGTCCTCGCCGCCCTGATCGCGTTCATGCTGAAGGCGACCCCGTTCGGGCGCAGCCTGTTCGTCCTGGGCGGTAACGCCGACAATGCCCGGCTGGCCGGTATCAACGTCCGCCGGACGATCGTGATCGTGTTCGCGATCAGCGGGCTGCTGGCCGGCCTCGGCGGCCTGATCCTGACCGGCCGCCTGTCGTCGGCCACGCCGCTGGCGGCGACCGGGTACGAGCTCGACGTGATCATGGTCGCCGTCATCGGCGGCACCAGCCTGGCCGGCGGCCGGGGCTCGATTCTCGGCACCGTCCTGGCGGCGATCATGGTCAGCGAGATCAACACAGGCCTGGACATGATGAACGTGGAGTCGTTCTACCAGTACCTGATCAAGGGCACGATCCTCGTCCTGGCCGTGGTGCTGGACAAGGTTTACCAGGCGCGGAGCTCCCGGAAGTTGGCGGCAGCAAGCGCGTGAGGTGGCCAGCGGGCCGGGGCGTTGCCCCGGCCCGCTCCGGTTGAAAGGTCAGCTGCATGGAGTACGCAAGGAAGCCGGAGCCGGTCGACGTCGTCATCGTCGGGATGGGCGCGTCCGGGGGCACCGCCGCGAAGGTGCTGTGCGAGGCCGGCCTGAAGGTGGTCGGCCTGGAGCGGGGGCCGTGGCTGCGGCCGCGCGAGCACTTCTCCGGCGACGAGATCAAGTTCCTCAACCGCACGTATCTGTGGTCGGACCCGCGGGTGAACCCGCGGACCGTACGCACGGACGAGACCGAGAAGGCCGTCCCGACGCCGTTCTCGATGGTCCCGCAGATGGTCGGCGGTGGAACCGTGCACTGGGCGGGCTGGCTGCCGCGCCCGCGCCCGTCGGACTTCATGATGCGTAGGCTGCACGGCGACATCGAGGGCGCCAGCCTCGCCGACTGGCCGATCACCTATGACGACCTCGAGCCGTACCTGTCCAAGGTGGAGTGGGCCTTCGGCTGCGCGGGCCTGGACGGCGCGGACAAGTACGAGCCGTACCGCAGCACGCCGTACCCGACCCCGCCGGCGCCGCCGACCCGGGCCGGCAAGCGCTTCTACGACGCGTGCAAGAAGCTGGGCATCAACGCGATGCCGATCCCGCAGGCACTGATCACCAAGCCCTACAAGGGGCGTACCCCGTCCAACTGGACCAGCTTCTGGAACGGGTACGGCGATCCGAGCGGGATGCGCTCGTCGACGCTGGACACGTTCGTGCCGGAGGCGCTGGCGACGGGCAACCTCGAACTCCGGTCGGAGTGCTACGTGCGCGAGGTGACGGTCGGTGCGGACGGCCGCGCCCGCGGTGTGGTGTACGTCGACGCCGACGGCCGGGAGATCGAGCAGGAGGCCAACCTCGTCCTGCTGTGCCTCGGCGCGGTCGAGTCGGCGCGGCTCATGCTGCTGTCGACGTCGCGGCAGCACCCGGACGGCCTCGCCAACAGCAGCGGGCAGGTCGGCCGCAACGCCACGTTCCACGAGTACCTGTTCGCCGTCGGCCTGTTCAACGACGAGCAACCGCTGTACGGATTCCCCGGCAACTACATCAGCGGCGGGTCGTTCCAGTTCTACGAGACCGACTACGACCGCGGGCACATCGGCGGGGCGCTGATCGGCGCGTCGCACGTCGGCCAGCCGATCAACTGGAACTTCCCCGGCCGTCCGGCGTGGGGGAGCGCGGCCAAGGACGCCGACCGCGACTTCTACAACCACGCCATGAAGATCGGCCACACCCTGCACGACATGCCGGTCGAATCCAACCGCGTCGACCTCGACCCCGACGTCAAGGACGGCTGGGGGCTGCCGGCGGCCCGGATCACTCACAAGGCGCACCCCAACGATTTCCGCCTGGCCAAATGGCAGGTCGACAAGAACGTGGAGATCCTCGAGGCGGCGGGCGCCTGGAAGACGATCCCGGTCTACCTCGAGCGCGGCCGCGCCAGCGGGAACACCTGCCACCAGCACGGCACCGTACGCATGGGCACCGACCCGGGCACCACCGTCCTCAACGAGTGGTGTCAGGCGCACGACGTCGACAACCTCTACGTGCTCGACGGCGCCAGCTTCCCGACGGCGACCGGTGTGAACCCGACGCTGACCATCATGGCCAACGCCTGGCGGTGCGCCGACTACATCGCCGAGGTGCACGCCAAGGGGCGCGTCGAGCGGTTGGCACCGGGGCGTGCCGGCCGGGTCGAGGCACGGACGAGCTGAGGAGAAGACGATGACATCCATGGCTGACTGGCCCGTCGTCCCGGCCCCCGCGGATTCGGGCTCCGGTGAGCGGCTCTTCTTCGACGACCACGAGTGGGACACGATCGAGGCGGCGTGCGCGCGCATCATCCCCACCGATCACGACCCCGGGGCGCGCGAGGCGGGCGCCGTGCGGTTCATCGACCGGTACCTGTCCGGCATCGACTTCGTGTACGCCGCGGCCGACGGTAGCGGCTTCCTGCAGATGAGCGGCAAGCTGGCCGACGCCTGGCGGGCCCGCGTCTCGGATCTGGGCCGGGTCTACCGCCAGGGCGTCCGCGATCTCGACGCGATCGCCCGGGAGCGGTTCGGGGCGGACTTCGTGGCACTGGGCGAGTCCGACCAGGACGCGGTGCTCGTGCAGTTGTCCGGCCGGCCGAAGCCGGCGCCGGTGGCGCTCGTGGACGACGGTGGCAAGCCGACCATTCAGGTGTACGCGTTCGACGACGACCTGACGTTCTTCGACGCCCTGGTCGCGCACACCCGGCAGGGCTTTTACGGGGACCCGGTCTACGGCGGCAACCGGGATCGGATCGGGTGGACCGTCATCGGCTTCCCCGGCCCGGAGTCCCTCAAAGACACCATGGACGGTACGTACAGCGTGCGCGAGTACTACGTACAGGACTACGACTGGCATGACCTCATCCCGCACCTGGGGCAGTCGGGTACGCCGTAACCCGCTGAGGGCAACGGCGCCGAGCGCTGTGCCATAGCATCGAGCATTAACGCAGGTCGGCGCCGATGGCAGTCTCGGCGCAATATCCCGTGACAACGATTACCTCGTCTCACGTTGGCTAGAGAGGACGGCGAGCCGGTTGATGAACGACCATCTATACGGAGGGACTGCCGCGCCCGCACGCGTCGCGTTACGCGTCGGTGTCCTCGCCCTCACCGCGATGGGTGCGCGGGCGTCATGACGAAGAAGGTTGTGCGGCTCAGCGACGTAGCTTTGGCTGCTGCGACGAGCGCCAAGACAGCGTCGCGGGTCATCAACGGGGATCCGCGGGTGGCTCCGGAGACGCGTCGGCGGGTGGAGGAGGCCGTCACCCGGCTCGGGTACCGCGTCGATCTGCTGGCCCGGTCGCTGCGCCGGGGTGTGGATGACACGATCGGTGTCATCGTCGAGTCGATCGCCGACCCGTTCTTCGCGGCGGTGATCAGCGAAATCGAGCTCGCGGCGCTCCGGCGCGGACTGAACGTGATCGTGACGAGCAACCGGCGGCTGCCCAACCGGGAGGTCGCGATCGTCGACAGTCTCCAGCAGCGGCGGGTCGCCGGTCTGATCATCACGCCGCATACATCGGACCTGTCGTATCTCGCGGCCACCGACACCCCGGTGGTGTTTGTGGACCGTCATCCCCGCAACTTCCCGGCGGATGTCGTGACGTTCGACGACCGGGGCGGCGCGCGGATGGCGGTCCGTCATCTGCTCCGCTACGGCCATCAGCGGGTTGCTTTCGTCAGTGATGACCTGGAGGTCGAGACGTCCCGCAACCGGCACGCGGGGTATGTCGACGCGCTGATGGAGGCCGATCTGCCCGTGGCGCCCGAGCTTGTCGCGACCGACTGCGCCGATGCGGCCGTGGCGCGGGCCCGTACCTGCGAGTTCCTGGACCTCGACGAGCCACCGACGGCGATCTTCAGTGCCCGTTCGGAGACCTCGCTGGGTGTGGTCAAGGTTCTCCATGACCGGAAACGCACTGACATAGCCACGGTGTCGTTCGGTGACTTCGCCCTTGCTGATGTCCTGTCACCGGCGATCACCGTGCTTGAGCAGTCTCCCGAACTGCTCGGGAGACTGGCGGCCGAGCGTCTCTTCGCCCGGCTCGACGGCGACCACAATGACCCGGTCAATACGGTCATTCCGTTACGCCTGGTTCCCCGAGGATCGGGGGAGATCGTCCCGTCCGGTGGTGCGGAAACGGTCGGTGGTGCCGGGGTGTGACGATTCGGTCTTCGGCCGGCAGTTCCGGGTGCTGCCGCCTGGGTCCGCTGGCGGTCAATCGGCGGCTACCGGTAGCGCCGAAGTCACTGCGGCACACCGCGTTCGCGCTGGTGGTGGCCGCTGCATCGGTGTCAGCCGGTCATGGTCCGATCCCTCCTTTGAGGTGCTTGACACGTCAGAGAGAGGTGTTTACGGTGATGTTTCAAGGCCGTGACATCGATTACCTAACCCCGGAGCGTCGGGGTCCGGCAACGGCTGTCTCTGCGGACCGTAGGCGGTCGAGCATCACCAATCCCCGTCGTGCTTCGTCGCCGGTGCACACACTGCACCGAAAACGGAGCAAGGACGCGCTTTGTAAG
>NZ_JAATVW010000026.1 GCF_011947225.1 Planosporangium flavigriseum
CAGCAGAGTCGTCTAGCCCGATGTGTTACCCAGGTCCCGAGACAGATCTGTCATGCAGATCCTGAGACCAAGCAGTAGACAGGCAAGGAACCCACCGCCCGACAGGTCGCACAGGCGATCGGGGCGTCGATCCATACCGCACGTGCCGAACTGCGGCGGTTCCGGGCCGGACAGGTACCGGCAGCCAAGTCCGCCGGCCTCAAACCGAAGACCGTCCGCAACATCCACGTGATGCTGCACGCCGCACTGGCCAATGCGGTCCGGTGACGTTACGCCGTGGACAATGTTGCCGAGCACGTGAAGCCGCCACGGGTCCGCCGTCGCAAGCCGACCGTGTGGACCCCGACACAGCTGCGCACGTTCCTGACCTTCATCCGCCACGACCGACCGGTTCTACCCGCTGTACCTGCTCGCTGCCACGACCGGCCTCCGCCGGGCGGAACTGTGCGGCCTGCGCTGGCCGGCACCATCGCCGCACTGTTCCTCGACGACGAGACGACCGTCGTTAGAAAATCCGTTAGCAATGAAGATGAAACCGCCCCCTCAGATGATCTCCGAGGGGGCGCTTTCCCTGGTAGCGGGGAGAGGATTTGAACCTCTGGCCGCTGGGTTATGAGGAGATCAAGCGGCGTCTCCGGCGTTCCACCGTGTGCGATCAGTCCTGCCCAGACCACACGCGGGGTCTCGCTGCGTCCCACCAGACAGCCTCGATCCGGGCCGTTCCTGATCGTCCCGTTAGCAAGCCCGTTAGCGTCGCGGCGGCGGGCAACCCCTTGTCCCTCAACTGCCCGAGCAACGGACCCACTGGTCCAGATCTGCCAACATCGACCCATGAAGGCCCTCCCGGATTCGGTTGAGCAACGCCTTGCCGCAGGCGATAACGAGTACGCACGGTCTGCCCGCCACCTCCTGCCCTCACCCGAGGAACTGTCCCTGACGCCACCCTACGAGCGGGTGCTCCACGCGATCCTCGACTTGGCCAATGGCGACTGGCGACTCGTCCGCCACTACAGTCAGGCCGCGTGTGAGGACTGGCGCGACGTTCTGCTTTGGTCGTCCCAGGCAAGCCCCTGACACGAGGGCTCCGACGCTGGCCATCCTCGTCGATCACCTGATCTCAACAGCGTTCAGACGTTGACCCGGCGACCAGCGACCACTTGAAGCAGGCATGGCTAGCCGCCTACGGCATCGATCCCGACCCCGACCAGGCATATGACGAGGCTGTCCGCGCGGTAGAGACGGTAGCTTGCCCATTGATCTGCCCAAACGCCGATGGGAAGCGCACCCTCGGCACCGCGATCGCGGTTCTGCGGAACGACCTGGTCGCCAAGACCCCGAGATGGAGCCTTGCCCTGCCGGATGCTTCCGGGAGACCGGCGAGCGTAGACGAGCTGATCGCGATGCTCACCCTGCTATGGGAGGGCCAAGTGTCCCGGCACGCCGGCAGCACGAAGTCTCGCCGACAGACAGCGGCCGAAGCTGAAGCGGCCGTACAGATCGCAGTGACCCTGACCCAGTGGCTCTCGTCAGGCGTCCTACAGGCAGCGCCTTAGCCGGGCCTCGATCGGCTTACTGGCTACAGATCTGGCTACAGCAGACGCGAAAACGCCCCCTCAGATGATCTCTGAGGGGGCGTTTTCCCTGGTAGCGGGGAGAGGATTTGAACCTCTGACCTCTGGGTTATGAGCCCAGCGAGCTACCGAGCTGCTCCACCCCGCGTCGCTGTGTAAACGTTAGCGCACTGTCCCCAGATCGCCAAACTGGCATCCGGTGGTCCGGATCACGCCGCCTCGACGTAACCTCCCTGCCGGATCTTGGGGAGGTTGGACATCGAGTTCAATGCCAACCTCCCCAAGATCCACGAGGGGCAGCCCCGCGCGGGGCTACGGGCTCGTCGAAGCCGACGGAGACGGAGCCGCAGACGGAGGGGACGACGGCCGCGAGCCGGCCGGGGCCGGCGCTCCCCCACCGTGCTGCTGCAGCGCCTGGTACGCCTTCACCGCGTCTTCCAGGGCCTTCAGCGCCTGCCCGTACTTCTCGAAGTCACCGCTCTGCTGCGCGGCCCGCAGGTCGGTGATCGCCTGCTGGATCTTGCCGGCCGCCTCGGCCAGCGCGGCGGACGCGGGCGGCGAGGTGACCGTGGTCGGCGGCTGCCCAGCCGGCGGCTGCCCGGCCGGCGGTGTCGGCTGCGGCGCCTGACCGGTCGCCTGCCTGATCAGGCTCTCGATGCCCGCCTGCAGGGTGTCCTCGTACGCCACGTACTTGCCATAGCTGACGAGCACCTTGCGCATCAGTGGGTACGAGGTGTCGTTCGTGCTGCGGATGTAGAGCGGCTCTACGTACAGCATGCCGCCATCGACCGGCAGCGAGAGCAGGTTGCCGTAGATCGGCTTGGAGTTCTGCGACCGGAACAGGTTCAGGTCTCGGGTCACGTCCGGCATGCTGGTCATTCGCTGCTGGACCTGGCTGGGCCCGTCCGTGATCGTGCCCTCGGGCAGCTGCAGCAGTTGGATGTCCGGCTTGCCGTTCACCAGCGACGCCGACATCAGGGCCGCCAGGTTGGGCCGGCCGCGCGGGGTCATCGCCGCGGTGAGCTGGTACCGGGGCTGCTCCTGCCCGGGGAACTGGGCCACCAGGTAGTACGGCGGCTGCTTCTGCCCACGTTGCGCGGTGTCCGGCGACGGGTCGTCGGGGACCTGCCAGAAGTTCGGCCCGGAGAAGAACTGGTCCGGCGCGGTGACGTGGTACCTGGCGAGCAGGTCGCGCTGCACCTTGAACTGGTCCTCCGGGTAGCGGAAGTGCTTCTCCAGCTCAGCCGGGATGTCTTTGCGCGGCAGGATCAGGTTGCCGCCGAAGGCCTGGTTCCACGCCTTGAGGACCGGATCGGTGTCGTCGTAGCTGTAGAGCTTCACCGTGCCGTCGTAGGCGTCCACGGTGGCCTTGACCGAGTTGCGCAGGTAGTTGATCTCTTCGCGGGCCTGCGCGAACGTCCCGGAACCGGTCTGGGCGTCGCTGGTGGCGTCCCGCAGGTTGACCCGCTGCGAGTACGGATACGTCGACGACGTGGTGTAACCGTCGAGGATCCAGACGATCCGGCCGTTGACGACGGCCGGGTACGGGTCGCCGTCCAGTTTCAGGAACGGCGCCACCTTCTCCACCCGCTCGCGCGGGGTCCGCTCGTACAGCAGCTTGGAGTTCTGATTGAAGACGCTCGACAGCAGGAAGTTCGCCTCGCGGTACTTGGCCGCGTAGAGCACGCGGCGCCAGTAGGAGCCGACGGCGACGCCGCCCTTGCCGTCATAGGTGAAGTACTGGTCGGCCCCGGCGGTCGGCCGGTCGAACTCCCCGTCCCTGTTGGCAACGTTGCCGACGACCACGTAGTCGCGCATCCGCTCGCCGTAGTAGATGCGTGGCTGGCTCGTGTTGATCTGCTCGGTCGGCGACGAACAGGCCTCGCTGCCTGCCGGCTTCTTCTCCTGGCCGCCGTCGTTGAGGAAGCCGGAGACGAAGAGCGGCTGCCCGCCGCAGACCAGCTGATTGGCCGGGGCCGACACGAATCCGTACCCGTGGGTGTAGACGGTGTGCCGGTTCTGCCAGTTGCCCTGCTGCGCGGTCAGCCGGTCGTAGTTGATCTCCCGTACGCCGACGACGTAGTCCTGGGTGTTGCCCTGGAACGGGTACCGGTCGATGTCGAGCTTGTCGCCGAAGTCGTAGAAGCCACGCACCTGCTGTAACTGGGTGTACGTGTCGGAGACGACCGCCGGGTCGAGCAGCCGGATGTTGGCCACCGTCCCCTTGTCCGCGGCCAGGCTAGCGGATGGCGTGGTGTTCGCCGCGTCGTACGTGCTCACCTTGACGTCGGAGAGCCCGAACGCCTGGCGGGTGGCGTCGATGCTGCGCTGGATGTACGGCGGCTCCTTGCTCAGCGGGCTCGGCTTCACCGTGAACGACTGCACCGCGTACGGGTAGACGCCGCCGATCGCGACGGCCGAGATGACGAGCAGGCCCATGGCCACTCCCGGCCACAGCAGACTGCGCATCCACGCGTTGGAGAAGACCAGGATCGCGATCGCGACGACCACCGAGATCCAGGCGAGGATCTCCTTGGCCGGCAGCAGCGCGTTGATGTCGGTGTACCCGGCGCCGGAGACGTCGGCGCTGTCGTTGTGCCCGAGCAGCAGTCCGCGCCGGTCGAGGTAGTACGCGACGGCCTTGAGAAGCACGAACAGCGCCACCAGGGTGGTGAGGTGGGCGCGGGCCGCCACGGTCATCCGGTCGCCGGCGCCCTGCAGGCGTACGCCGCCGAACAGGTAGTGCATCGCCAGTGCGCCGAGCACCGAGATGACGACGGCGGCGAAGGCAGCGCCGAGCAGGTAGCGCCAGAACGGGTACTCGAAGACGTAGAACCCGACGTCCTGGCCGAACTGCGGGTCGGAGACCCCGAACCGCTGAGCGTTGGCGAACAGCATCCACTGCTGCCAGCGGCCCTGCGCCGACAGGCCGGCGAATAAGCCGACCAGCAGGGCGAAGCCACCGGTCCAGGAGCCGATGCGCGGCGCCAACAGCAGCCGGTACCGGTCCAGGGTCTGCTGCTCGAGCGAGTGTGGGCGCAGCAGCGGGCGCAGCCGGTAGGCCAGGTACAGGTTGAGCGCGACGATCACGCCCATGCCGATGCCGAACAGCGCGAACAGCACCAACCGCGTTGCCAGGACCCCGGTGAAGACCTGCCGGTAGCGAACCTCGTCGAACCAGAGCCAGTCGGTCCACGCGTTGATCGCGCGGTCGAACAGCGTGAACAGCAGGAAGAGCGCGGCCAGCACGATGACCGTCACTCGGCCCCGGCGATTCGCCCTCGTCAAGGGGGTACGCATTACCACGGTTGACTCCGCACGCTCGCGTCACGAAATGCCACCAGCGTACGCACCCGCGCCACAATCAGCGTCCGGCCTGCGCGGATCTAGACGAAAACGACGTTCACCGCGTGCAGAGAGCGGGCTGGCGGTGCTCCCGAACAGCCTGTAGCGCGCTCAGCGCGTCATCCAAGGTGGCGACCTTCGCCATCGGCAGGCCGGGAACGGCGCTGCTCATCGCCTCCGCGCAGTTCGCCGCCGGGGTGAGGAACACCGTGGCGCCGTCCCGCTTGGCCGCGACCAGCTTCTGGGGTATGCCGCCGATCGGGCCGACCTTGCCCTGGTCGTCGATGGTCCCGGTACCCGCGATGACCTGGCCGCCCGTCAGGTCGGCCGGGTCGAGCTTGTCGATGATGCCGAGCGTGAACATCAGGCCGGCCGATGGTCCGCCGATCTTGTCCAGGTCGATCTTCAGCTGGAACGGGTGCGGCTGCTTGGACTCGACGGTGACGCCGATGCGCGGGGTGTCTCCTTCGGTCCGAGGCGTGATGGTCGCCGTGCCGGCCGCACCGTCGCGGGTGTAGGCGAAGGTACGCGGAGTGCCGGCCGGCTTGGCCCGGATGAGATCGGTCAGCTTCGCCGCCGCGGTCACCGGAGTGCCGTCCACCGCCGTGATCACATCGCCCGCCTTGAGGACGCCATCGGCCGGCGAGCCCGCCTTGACCTCCCGGACGGTGACCTGCACCGAGTACCCGAGCTTGGCCAACGCGGCCGTCTCGGCGCTGCTCTGGGAGTCCTTGAACTCCTGCGCGTTCTGCTGGTCGACCTGCTGCTCGGTCCGGCTGGGCGGATAGATCAGCTCGCGCGGCACCACCGCGTAGTCGTCCTGCAGCCAGCCCTTGACCGCCTCGAACAGCGTCAGGTCCGAGGTGACGCTCACCGTGGTCAGGCGTAGCTGCCCCTTGGAGGTACTGACCGGAGCGCCGGTGACGCTGATGACGTCGTGCTTGTCCGCCTGCCCCAGCGTGTTCACGGTCGGTCCCGGCCCCAGGGCGACATAGGGCACCGGAATCGAGAAAAATGCCTGCCACAGCAGCAGGGCGAGCAGGACACCGCCGATCAGGACGGTGGCACCACGGCGTCTCATGGCGGCGAGCCTATCCGGCACGCGGCGCGATGGTTGCGAGCAGGCGTCGCGTACCGTGGAACCGTGCCCGCAGATACCCCGTTCGGATTCGGATTGCCTGGTGGTGGCGACCTGCCGGATCCCAACGATCCGCAGCAGATGCAGCGCTTTCTGAGCCAGTTGCAGCAGCTTTTCGCCACGCCCGGCGGCGGCCCCGTCAACTGGGATCTCGCCCGCCAGATCGCCCAGGCGCACCTCACCGGCGCACCCGGAATGGGCGCCGGCCAGGCGCCGTTCGGGCTGACCCTCCCGCCGGGAATCGGCGCGCCGGCACAACCCGCGTCCGAGCAGGGCCCGGTGGGTGACCCTGACGTCGACGCGAAAACGCGCGCCGCGGTCACCGAGTCGCTCCGCCTGGCCGACCTGTGGCTGGAGCCGGAGTCCGCGCTGCCCTCGGGCATCGCGGCGACCGCCGCGTGGACGCGCTCCGAGTGGATCAGCGCGACCCTCGACGTCTGGCGGAAGCTGTGCGACCCGGTCGCGGCCCGCATGGTCGGCGCCATGGCCGACCTGGTCCCCGACGAGATGCGCAGCCAGCTGGGTCCGATGACCTCGATGGTGACGTCGCTGGGCGGCGCGCTGTTCGGTGGCCAGCTCGGCACCGCGCTCGGCTCGCTCGCCGCCGAGGTGCTCTCCGCCAGCGACATCGGGCTTCCGCTCGGACCGGCCGGCACCGCCGCCCTGGTCCCGGCCAACATCGAGGAGTACGGGCAGGGCCTGGAGATCGACGGCGACCAGGTCCGGCTGTACGTGGCCCTGCGCGAGGCAGCCCACCAGCGACTGTTCGGGCACGTCCCGTGGCTGCGCGGGCACGTCCTCACCGCGGTGGAGACCTACGCGGCCGGTATCCGGGTCAACCGGGAGGCGATCGAAGAGGCGATGAACCGCTTCGACCCGACCAACCCGGAGGGCATGCAGGAGATCGCGCTGGAAGGCGTGTTCTCCCCGGAGGACAGCCCGCAGCAGAAGGCGGCGCTGGCGCGGCTGGAGACGGCGCTCGCCCTGATCGAGGGCTGGGTCACCCACGTCGTCGAACGGGCCGCCGGCGACCGGCTGCCCGACGTCGTCCGGTTCGCCGAGGCGTTCCGGCGCCGGCGGGCCGCAGGTGGGCCGGCCGAGCAGACCTTCGCCGCGCTCGTCGGCCTGGAGCTGCGCCCGCGCCGGCTGCGCGAGGCCACCGCACTGTGGGCCGCGCTGACCGAGCACCGGGGCATCTCCGGCAGGGACGCGCTCTGGGGCCACCCCGACCTGCTGCCCGACGAGGATGCGTTCACCGACCCCGAGGCGTATGCCCGGGCGTCGCTCGACCTCACCGACCTGGAGAACGAACTGGGCGACGACGCCCCGGATTCTTGACGATCTTGGACACCTAGGCCGGTTACAGCCGGTCCAGGTGTCCAAGATTTCCGGTAGTGAGCAGCATTCGGGTGTTCTCCCAGCCCTCCAGGGCCGGGTCGAGCCGGGCGAGATCGTCGGCGCCGCGCAGCCGGTGCCAGCCGGGCGTGACCGCCACGACCGCCCTGCGCGGCGCCGCCGCGCGAACCTCCTCGGGCTCGGCCGCGTCCAGGTCCACCTCGGGCAGCCACTTCGGCAGCGGCAGCCGGCTCGCCACGCCCACTAGCCCGCCGCCGTGCGCCGGAGCCACGGCGGCGATCCGGCTGGTCAGCGGCTGGAGCAGCTTGCCGATGAGCATGCCGGGCAGATCCGGCGCGTCCGCGGCGAGCACGGCAGCCATGTCGTAGCCGTCAGCCGCAGCCGCGCGTAGGGCGTTGCCGGGGGTGGCGCGCTCCAGCTCGTACACCGGCATCCCCGGCCAGGCGACGGCCGCTGCCAGGTCGCGGTCCGCACGGACGACAGCGATCGCCGGCTCGGCCGCGGCGAGCGTGCTGAGCAGGTCGACGACGTCCTCGGCCAGCGCCCGTCGCCACGTGGGGAGGTCGACGCCCGGCGGCGCCCACGCGATCTCGGTCAGTAACGCGATGACAACTCGACTACTGGTCACTGGTCACTCGTCACTGATCCCGAAACCGGCGGCGGCGGACACCCCCTCAAGGTAGCCGCGCGCGCGTTCCGTCTTCGGGTACCGGGCGACCAGATCCCAGAATTCGACATTGTGGTTGGGCACGACGAGGTGGGCCAACTCGTGCAGCAGCACGTAGTCGATCACCCAATCCGGCATCTCCTGCACCCGGTGGGAGATGCGGATCGTACGGTCGACCGGCGTGCAGGAGCCCCAGCGCCCGTTCTGGTTGGTCACCCATCGCACGCTCACCGGCTGCGCCGTAGCGGTGTACTCCGGAAGGTAGCGGGCGGCGATCCGAACGGCCCGTGCCTGCAGTTCCGCATCGGTACGGCGACTTCGCTGCTCGCGCGCGTTGAGGCGCTCGAGCATCCGGTCGACCCACTCGCGCTCTTCGGCACGGGAGAACTGCGCGGGGATGAGTACGACCACGCGCTCGCCGTCCCGGTACGCGGACACGGTGCGACGGCGACGCTTGCTGCGCCGCACTTCGACTACGGGCTTGCGCAGAGAGGCCTGGCGCAGCCCGGGGGTACTGCCCACGTGGGCACGCTAGCCGGCATCAGCCCATGGGGCGCAAGAGTCAATTCTCTGTCACCCGCCCGGATTAGGACGTTTAGAGTTATCTCGCCGGAAAGATTCCTAGGGAGCGACTCGCCGTCGAGGCGCGCCGTGCCCATCGGCGCGTCGCAAGTTTTCCACGGGCACCCACACCCTTTCCCACAGAGTTATCCACATGTTGTGGACAACAATTAGTCGGCGTGTCACGCATAACCACACTTTTCACGGGACTCAGACAAGGCAGACTCACCTGGTCGACTCGCTCATCGCGTCGATGCGGTACCGCTGCGTCTGCCCAGAACCGGCAAGATCAACGGGCCGGCTGTCGCGCCGCAACGGCGCGTCGACTGAACACGCCGTCGGCGAAACCGTGCCGGCGGGAACCATGAGGAGGTCAACCGTGGCCGAGACCTACAACGGCTACTGCGTCAAGTGCAAGGAAAAGCGGGACTTCCAGGGCGAGGTCGCCGTATCCAAAACCGGCATGAAGATGGCCAAGGGCGCCTGCCCGGTCTGCGGTACCACTGTGAACCGCATCCTGGGCAAGGCCTGACGGCGTCCGTCCCCCGGACGGTTGGCCGGTGTGACGGCCGGTCCGGACCGTGATGTAAGCGGTCGGACCGGTCGCTGACCCGGCCTGTGACAGAAAGCCGACACCTCGGCTCGCCCCGTGTGAACAACCGCGGGCCGGCTGTGGATCGCCGGTTGTCCCAGCCACCCGGCTGTGGACAACCGGCGCGGCTGAAGTACGCGTAGGGCCATCGTCTGGCGGCATGGACCGACCGACGCTGCTGCCGCACCTGCGCCCGCTGTGGCGCGACCGCACCACCCTCCAACTCGGCACCGACCCCGAACGGGCCGTTATCGTCGAGTTCACCCAACCCGTCTCAGCCCGCATCCTCGGCCTGCTCGACGGGGCCCGCACCGAACGTGCGATCTTCGCCGACGCCGCCGCCCTGGGCGTCTCCGCCGATCAGGTCACCGCGGTGATCAGTGCCTTACGCCAGGCCGGCGTACTGATCGGCGCCCACGCGCTGATGCCGCGCGGCCTTCCCAACGCCCAGCGTCGCCGGCTCAGCGGAGAGGCCGCCGCGCTCGCGATGCGCCGGCTACCGGCCATGGGGACCGCCGCGGCCCCACCGGAGAGCACCCCTGCCCAACTGCTGCGCCGCCGCGCCGCGGCGCGCGTACTGATCACCGGCCAGGCTCGGTTGGCCGCGCCGATCAGCACGGCCCTCGCCGCGGCCGGGGTGGGCCATCTCGCGGTCCGCGTACCCGGCCCGGTCGCGGGCGACGACGTGGCCCCCGGCGGGTTGTCGGCGGCGGACGTCGGCCGGCCCGCCGCCGAGGCGGTACGGGAAGCGGTTGCCCGGGCCGCCCCTGGCGTCGACCTGACCCCGATCGGCCCCTCGGACGCGTCGCTGGTCGTACGGGTCGGCCACGACGCCACCCCGGCCCCGCTCGCCGCCCAGGCGTACGCCCGGCGCCGCCTGCCGCACCTCACGGTGGCGGTACGCGACGGCTCGATCGTCATCGGCCCGTTCGTACCGCCGGCCGGCTCACCGTGCCTGGCCTGCCTCGACCTGCACCGGCGCGACCGCGACCCCGCCTGGGCGGCGCTCACGGCGCAGTTGGCCACGGAGCCACCGCCAACGCAGGCCTGCGCGGCCACGACGACGCTGGTCGGCGTCGGGTACACCGTCGCCGAGATCTTGACGTACCTGGATGGAGGCTGTCCGCGTACCCGGGGGGCTACGATCGAGATCGACGTCAGCTGCGGCGAAAGGCGGCGCAGTTGGCAGGCGCATCCGCGGTGTGATTGTCGGCGAATTCGCCGATAGTTGCCGAGACCAGGTAAGAATTGACGCGATGACCGACATCCCCCGCCGAGCCGTCAGCCGTTCGGCCAAGCTGGCGTCGCTTCCGATCGGGTTCGCCGGCCGAGCAGCCCTGGGCCTGGGCAAGCGAGTCACCGGCATAGCCTCTGAAGTGATCTCGGCCGAGGTGCAGCAGCGCACCGCAGAGCACCTGTTCAGCGTGCTCGGGCAGCTCAAGGGCGGCGCGATGAAGTTCGGCCAGGCGCTGTCCGTCTTCGAGGCGGCGCTGCCCGAGGAGATGGCCGGGCCCTACCGGGCCGCGCTCACGAAGTTGCAGGAAGCCGCGCCGCCCATGCCCGCCGCGAGCGTCCACAAGGCGATCGCCGCCTCCCTGGGCGCCGACTGGCGTGAGCATTTCCGCGAGTTCAACGACAAACCCGCCGCGGCGGCGAGCATCGGGCAGGTGCACCGCGGGGTGTGGTCCGACGGCCGTGCCGTCGCGGTGAAGGTGCAGTACCCGGGCGCCGGCGAGGCGCTGGTCTCCGATCTCAACCAGCTCGGCCGGCTAGCCAACCTGTTCCGGGTCATCCAGCCCGGCCTCGACGTCAAACCGCTGGTCAGCGAGTTGAAGGCGCGCGTGGTCGAGGAGCTGGACTACGAACTGGAGGCGTCCGCGCAGCGGACCTTCGCGGAGGCCTACGACAGCGACGACATGATCTACGTGCCGCCGGTCGTCGCCTCCTCGGCGCGCGTGCTGGTCACCGAGTGGATCGACGGGACTCCCCTGGCTGACGTGATCAGCTCGGGAACGGAGGCTGAGCGCGACGCCGCCGGGGAGCGGATGGCGCTGCTGCACTTCTCGGCGCCGCACCTGACCGGTGGGCTGCTGCACGCCGACCCGCACCCGGGCAACTTCCGGATCCTTCCCGACGGCCGGCTCGCCGTGCTCGACTTCGGCGCGGTCGCCCGCGTACCCGCCGGGATGCTGGAGCAGATCGGGCGGCTGTCCCGGCTCGCGCTCGACGGTGACGCCGAAGGGGTGCTGGAAGGGCTGCGGCTGGAGGGTTTCGTCAAGCCCGACGTCGAGGTCGACGCGCAGGCGATCCTCGACTACCTGGTGCCGATCCTCGAACCCATCGCGGTCGAGGAGTTCCGGTTCAGCCGAGCCTGGCTGCGGGCGGAGGCGACCCGGCTCGCCAACCCGCGCAGCGCCGCGTACCAGCTTGGCCGCAACCTCAACCTGCCGCCGCCGTACCTGCTGGTGCACCGGGTCACGCTCGGCTCGATCGGCGTGCTGTGCCAACTGGAGGCGAGGGCCCGGTACCGGGAGGCCGTCGAGGAGTGGCTGCCCGGCTTCGCGGGCTGAAGACCGCTATATAACGGCGGCGTTCCCGCCCCCCCCGTCGAGGGCGGGAACGCCGGTACCCGTACTGCCTAGAAGTTATTCGCCCAACAGTCGAGCACTTTCGCGACGCGCGCGAATCGCGATCTGGCGGGCGGAACGGTGAGCCTCAGAAGTCCCCACTTCCTGAGGCTGACGCATTCGTGCTCTTGACAACGCTTCGTTGATGAGTTGTATACCGACTGCGATCTTCACGGTGATGTTCCTCCGTCGTGCGGTGCTCGGTACTGCAATGGGCCGGACCGACTGCGACCGGCGCAGTCGACGGCTGGCAGGCTTTCGGATCGTCATGTCAGGCCGCCACTCCCGCGGCGACGGCCGCGGCGCGAGCCGCAACCTCGACGCGAAGCGTTGCGTCCCGGGCGACATCCTCCTTACGCGGACGGCCACGCGGCCGCTTGCGCGGCACGACCGCCCCGCGCTCGAAGATCTCGCCACCCCAGACACCCCAGGGCTCGGCTCGCTCCATCGCGCCGGCCAGGCACTCCACGCGCAGCGGACAATCCGTGCACAGGGACTTGGCCAGCTCCAGCTCGGCGGGGGCGTCGGAGAACCACATGTCCGGGTCGAACGTGCGGCACGGAAGCTCCGACTTCACTCCGGGCGCCGAAGCGCGAAGACGATCCGCATCCACCTCGACAGTCACGTCGAGGGGCGCCGTCGCCAGACTCATTCCGGTCACCTCTCTTTCTGCTCGTGGTCTCGATTACTCGTGGTAAAAGACTGAGGCCGCGGATCCCGGTTAGCGGGTTCCGCGGCCTCGAGGTGAGCCGGTGGTCTAGGTGGTTCTAGACCGGCCTTCCTCGAGGTGGAACTCCGCGGACATCGCCGAGAGCCGTTACGGCCTCGACGCTGCCCTTGCCCTTGCCCTTGGCCATGAGCCAGTACGTGGACGCAATGCGGCCTTCGAACTGAGCTCGCTGGACCTGGATGTACGACACGCCGACGCCCAGTCCGCCGCCGACAGTCGCGTGGCCCACGGTCGCGTGGGCGGCGGAGGCGGGAAGCAGGCCGGGAACACCGGACACCGGAGCGCAGGCAGCAGGCAGCGCCGACGGTCGCCTATTGATGGTCATCAGCTCCACGTCGTCCACCTCCTGTCTGCTCTCGTTGCGAATCGGTACGCGCCCCCGCGCGACCGACAAGAAAACTTGCCGTCCACAGTCGCTTCCGACGGGAAAATCCCATCATCCGCTACCGCGGGCGTCCAAAATGATCCGTCGTTCGCAGGGCGTGCCAGCAGGCTATTCCCAGCCGCGAGGGCCGCGCAAACGATTTTCCGAAAGAGTCACCCAAGATTTTCTTGAACAAGATCATCGATGTCAGCGCCGTCGATGAGCGCGAGCACGGCCTCGCCGTACAGGCCCAGCTTGCGCGGGCCGATGCCGGCGATCCCGGCCAACTCCTCCATCCGCTCCGGCCGCCGCTCGGCCAACGCGGTCAACGTCGCGTCGGTGAACACCACGTACGCGGGGACCTTCTGCTCCGCGGCGACCCGGATGCGCCACTCACGCAGCCGCTCGAACAGCTCCTCGTCCATCGTCGACGGACACGTCGAACAGCGGCCCAGCTTGCGGTCGGATCCGCTGACGAGCGTGGCGCCACACACCCGGCAGGACACGACGGCGACCCGGCGCCGCGTACCGTCGGATTTCTGACTCGGGCGGGTCGGCGCACCGCGCCGGGCATCCGGGTCGAGGTTCGGCAGGAACCGGCACGGCCGGCGATGACGGCCACCGGGTGAGCGGGAACCGCCATAGGACAGCCAGAGCCACTGCCGGGCCCGGGTGATGCCGACGTACAGCAGGCGACGCTCCTCCTCGACCGCCTCCGGCGTCTTCGCGTACGTCGTCGGGAGCGTCCCCTCGGCGAGGCCGACCAGGAACACCGCGTCCCACTCGAGGCCCTTGGCCGCGTGCAGGGACGCCAGCGTCACCCCCTCCACCGTCGGGACGTGCTGCAGCGCGGCGCGGCGCGCCAACTCCTCGTTGAAGCCGTCGAGAGTGGCCGGCGCCGCCTGCGCGCCCGGCAGCGGAATGGCCGCCGCGGTCACGTACTCCTCGGCTAGGTTGACCAGCGCGGCGAGCGCCTCCCACTGCTCCCGCGCGTTGCCGCCGGGCGGCGGGGCGTCCGGCCGCCAGCCGACCGCTTCAAGCGCCGCGACCACCGACTCCCGCAGCGGCGCGTCCGGCGGCGTGGTCCGGGTCGCGGCCCGCAACGCCACCATCGCCGCTCGGACCTCGCCGCGCTCGAAGAACCGCTCCGCGCCGCGGACGACCACCGGCACACCGGCCTCGGCGAGCGCCTCCTCGTAGCTCTGCGACTGGGCGTTGGTACGGAACAGCACGGCGATCTCGCTGGCCGGCGTGCCCGCGGCGATCATCTCCGCGCAGCGCTTCGCCACCGCCGCCGCCTCCGCCGGCTCGTCGGGGAAGACCTTCAACTCGGGCTCCGGCCCGGTCGGGCGCTGGCCCACGAGCTCCAGCCGCAGCCCGGCGAGGTCACCACGGGCCTGCGAGATCACGGCGTTGGCGAGGCCGACGACCTGCGGAGTCGACCGGTAGTCGCGCACGAGCCGGACGACGGTCGCGTCCCGGTACCGCTTGGGGAAGTCGACCAGGTAGGACGAGGTGGCCCCGGTGAACGAGTAGATCGTCTGGCTGGCGTCGCCGACCACGGTCAGATCGTCCCGGCCACCCAGCCACGCCTCCAGCAGCCGCTGCTGCACCGGGTTGACGTCCTGGTACTCGTCGACGACGAAGTGCCGGTACTGCGAGCGGATCTGCTCGCCGACGTCGGCGTGCTCCTCCATCGCCCAGACCGCGCTCCGCAGCAGGTCCTCGAAGTCGATCACCCCGCTGGAGCGCTTGACCCGCTCGTACGCCGCGAAGACCTCGGCGACCCGGGCCGGATCCACCGGGGTCTCCCGGTTCGCCTTCGCCGCCGCCACCGGGTACTCCCCCGGCTCGACCATCGACGACTTCGCCCACTCGATCTCGCTGGCGAGGTCTCGGGCGGTGGTGCGGTCGGCGCGCAGCCCCACCTTCGCGGCCGCCAGACCGACCAGGCGCGCCTTGCTGTTGATCACCTCGGGCAGCTCGCGCCCGGAGAACAGGCGCGGCGCGAAGTACCGTAACTGCCGCAACGCCGCGGCGTGGAACGTACGGGCCTGCACCCCCTGCACGCCCAGCTGGGCCAGCCGGGCCCGCATCTCCGCCGCCGCCCGGGCGGTGAACGTCACCGCCAGCACGTGCTGGGGCCGGACCTCCCCGGTGACCGCGCGGTGTGCGATGCGGTGGGTGATCGCTCTGGTCTTGCCAGTCCCCGCGCCCGCGAGGATGCAGACCGGACCGGCCGGGGCGGTTACCGCCGCACGTTGCTCGTCATCGAGCCCGGCGAGCACGCGACCGGCGGTTGTCGAAGATTGCGCCACAACAAGGAATCATCTCAGGCTGGTGCGACGTTCTCCCGGTAGCACGAGTCAAGGTCACAGCTTTTGGAGGCGACCGTAATGATCACTATGTACTCGACGCCGTGGTGCGGCTACTGCCACCGGCTCAAGACCCAGCTCGACCGGGAAGGTATCGAGTACACGGTCGTCGACATCGAGCGGGACGAAGCCGCCGCCGAGCGCGTGATGAGCGTCAACGGCGGCAACCAGACCGTCCCCACGCTGGAGTTCGCCGACGGCTCGACGATGACCAACCCGACGATCGTGCAGGTCAAGGCCCAGCTGGCTACGCTTGCGGCCAGCTGAGCCAGGTCCGCACCAGGTAGTGCGCGATCGACGAGGCCATCGGCAGGCCGAAATCCGTCTCGTCACCGGCCAGGCTCCGGGCGACCTCCGCCCGGGTGAACCAGCGCGCATCGGTGATCTCGTCGGCGTCGACCCGGACCGGCTGGTCCGGGTCGGCGACGGCGAGGTACCCCAACATCAGTGAGCCCGGGAACGGCCACGACTGGCTGGCGATGTAATGCGGGTCACGGACCTGCACGCCGACCTCCTCGTCGACCTCCCGGACCACGGTCGACTCCGCCGGCTCGCCGGGCTCCACGAAACCGGCCAGGCAGGAGTACCGGCGCGCCCACCCCGGCGCGGTCCAGGCGCCGTTGTGCCCCAGCAGGCAGCGGCCCTCCGGACCGGCCACGCCGTCGTGTACCAGCACGATCACCGCCGGATCGGTACGCGGGAACAGCGTCTCGCCGTCGTCGGTGACCCGCGTCCAGCCGCCCTGCGCGACCGTCGTCGGCTTGCCCGTACGCGGCGAGTACCGGTGGGTCGCATGCCAGTTGACCAGCGCCACGGCCGTGATGAACAGGCTCGCGTCGGGCTCGTCGAGGACGTGACCGACCTCCCGCACATTGGCCTGCCGGGTGCCGGGTGGCGGCTCGGCGATCGGCGTCTGGACGGCGAAGTACACCCGCCCCTGCAGGTCCTCCCCCAGAAAGTAGCGCTCGGCGCCCGGATCCACCTCGCCGGCCGGGGTCAACACGAGGCCGGGAGGTTCGTCGCGGATCAGCGCCCGGCCCTTGTCGACCAGCACGACGAGGGAGTCGGCCCAGGCCCGCTCCAGCCACTCCGCGTCGGTGCGCCGGTGGGCCGCCCGGTCGAAACCCACGTCCGGCCGGGCGCCGGGCGGCAGTTCGAGCGCGTCCGTCCGACCAGAACCGTTCACATTCAAGCCGTTGACGCTCAAGCCACTTCGCTCCCCATCCTCGTGACGGGCGTCAACGCCGCCAGCGACGGCTCGATCCGCTCGGCGTCACCGAGGACGACCCCGACCGCCCGGGCCGGGGCCAGGTACCGCCCCGCGGCCTCGAGCACGTCGTCGACGGTCACCTTCGCCAGCCGCGCCGCGTGCTCGGCCAGGTAGTCCAGCCGCAGCCCGAACCCCGCGTACGTGATGGCCAACCCGGCCAGCCCGGCCTGCGTCGACATACCCAGTTGGAGCGTTCCCAGCGCGTACTGGCGGGCCTGCTCCAACTCGTCCTCGCGCGGTGGCAGGCTGGCCAGCCGCCCCAGCTCGTACGTCGTCTCCAGCAGCGCCGGGGCGGTCACCTCGGTCGCCACCTCCGCCGCGACGACCAGCGTCGACCCGGCGACCGCGTGCTCGATCATCGAGTGCGGCCCGTACGTGTAGCCCTTGTCCTCGCGGATGTTCTCCACCCACCGCGACGAGAAGTACCCGCCGAAGACCAGGTTCGCCAGTTGCAGCGCCGCGTGGTCGGGGTGGGTACGCGGAACCGCCGGCAGCGCCAGCCGCAGCGACGACTGCACCGCGTCGGGCCGGTCGACCAGCGTCAGCGGCCCCGGTTCGAGCTCCGGCACCGCCGGCAGTTCGTGGTGCTTGCCGTCGCCGTTCCAGTCGGCGAGGGCCCGCTCGGCGGCGTCGATCGCCTTCTGCGGCGTGATGTCGCCGGCGATGACCAGCGTGGCGCCGTTCGGGTGTACCCGGTTGTCGTGCAGCTTGCGCAGCACGGCCGGCGTGACGGCGAGGACCTGCTCCGGGGTCGGGGTCTGCGCCGCGTACGGGTGACTGCCGTAGATGCGCCGCAGCAGCGCCTCGCGGGCGAGGTGCGCGGGCTGGCTCTGCGCGACCCGGATCCGGTCGGCCAGCCGCCCGCGCTCGGTGGACACCTCGGGGGCCGGATACTCGGCTGCGGTCAGTACCGAAGCCATGATCTCCAGCAGCCGCCCGAGCCCCGCGGCGAGCGAGTTACCCGACACCAGCAGCCGGTCGGGGTCGGCGCCCGCGGACAGCCCGCCGCCCACCTTCTGCAGTTCGGCGGCGATCTCGACGCCGGTCAGCTCATCGGTGCCGGACAGCAGCGTCTGCGTCAGCACGGCCGCGCGGGCCAGGTTGGCGCGGGCGAACGGGAGGCGCAGCCGCACCTCGACCAGGGGCACGGCCGGGCGGCGGATCGCGATGACCGTCAGCCCGTTGGACAGCGTCTGTTCGACGACCTTGGGCAGCTTCAACGGGCGGGTGGGCCCGAGCGCCGGCAACTCTCTCACTTGTTACCTCCCCCGGGGATGACCTCGACGGTCGCCCGACGCTGCGTGGTCAGGCTCGCGGCGGCGGCCAGGATCTGCGCCTCGGTCACCTCGGCGATCAGCCTGGGCAGGTCGTTGACCAGTTCCGGCTCGCCGCGCTGCTGTTCGAGCACCGCCATCTGCAGGCTCCGGCCGAGCGGCGCGTCGGTGTCGCGCAGCAGGTGGGTGGCCATCCGGGCCTGGGTGCGCGCCAGCTCGCCCGGCGCGAGGCCGTCGTTGGCGAGCCGCTGGCACTCCTCGTCGATCGTGGTCATGACCTTGTCGACGTCACCGCCCGGCGGGAGGTGGGCCTGCAGCAGGAGCGCCGTGGGGTCGCGTACCGCGAACGGTTCGCCCATGAACCCCAGGTACCCGCCGATGCTGGTGACGCTGCGATCGCGCAGCACCAGGCGCTCGACCAGGCGTGCGGCGTCGCCGTCGGTGAGCACCTCGGCGAGCACCACGTACGGCAGGTATCCGGCGAGGTCGTCGATCGGGTCCGGCACCCGCCAGGCGGACGCGAACGCGGGCAGCGGCGCCAGCCGGTCGGTGTACGAGTCGCGCCGCTCGGCCGTCAGGTCCGGTTCGTCGAAGTCCGGCCGGGCCGGCGCCTTCCGTGCGGGTACGTCCCCGAAGTGCTCCTCGACGAGCTTCGTGGCCTCGGCGACGTCGAAGTCGCCGGCGACCGCGAGGACCGCGTTGCCGTTGGCGTAGTACCGCTCGAAGAACTCCGCGGCGTCGGAGACCGTCGCCGCCTCGAGGTCGTCGAAGGAGCCGTACCCGTCGTGGGCGTTGGGGAACGTCTCGAACATCACGGGCGGCAGCTTCAGCCAGGGAAACCCGCCGTACGGCCGGTTGAGCACGTTGACCCGGATCTCCTCCTTGACCACGTCGACCTGGTTGCGCAGGTTCTCCTCGGTCAAGCGGGGCCCGCGCATCCGGTCGGCTTCGAGGAACAGCGCCCGCTCCAACGCGTTGGACGGCAGCGTCTCGAAGTAGTCGGTGTAGTCCAGATGGGTCGACCCGTTGAACGTCCCACCGGAGCCCTGCACATATCTGAAGTGGGCCAACTTCTCCAGATTCTCCGAGCCCTGGAACATCAGGTGCTCGAACAGGTGCGCGAACCCGGTGCGCCCCTCCGGTTCGGAGCGGATGCCGACGTCGTAGACGACGGCGACCCCGACGACGGGGGCGCTGCGGTCGGGAGCGAGCACCACGCGCAGGCCGTTGGGCAGCGTCAGGCGCTCGACTGGGTACTTGGTTGCCGGTATCCGAATAGCGGCACTACGAGCAGACACCCTTGCGACACTAACCCGTCCGGGTTGCCGGGGATCATCCCACCGCCCGTATGGAGTTCAAGACACTGTCGACGACCCAGTCGTACTGGTGATGTGTGCCCGGAATGGACACGTACAGGATGGCCGCCCGGGGTCGGCCGACATCGACGAGCGCGAGGCCGACGAGTTCGTCGGTGGCCTTGAGGCCGGGCCGGTGGAAGTGCATCCGGAACGTCGTCACCCACGCCGGCCGGCCACCCAGGGTGGTCTGCTCCTCGCGCAGCACGTCCATGGTGTTGGGCTGGGGGTAGTACTCGGCCCGGACGTCCGCGGCCACCTGCCGGCCGGTGCACTCCAGGTCGAGGCTCAGGGCGTCGTTGTTGGCCGCCGGCACCGAACCGGACAGGACCGACGCGAGGTACTCGCTCTGGAAACCGGCCTCGTCCAGGTAGTTCTCGGTGACGAAGTACTGGCCGACGCGGTAGGACACGTGCAGCGTCCCCTTGGTCCACAGGTCGTGCCAAGGCAGCCAGGGATCACCGAACGCCGCGTACGAGATGCCGGACTCGGCGTCGACGGTGCGCGGCCCGGGCGGCGGTGGCGCGGCCGGCGCACCGCTGCCCGCGTCCTCGGACGGCGGCGGGCACAGCTTGGCGAGATCAGGGCGGGTGTCGGTCGGCCCGGCGAGCCGCTTGCTGAACGGCGATCCGCCGCCGGTCATCGCCATCGCGAGCACCACGACCACGCCGATCGCGACCACGCCGAGGGCGGTCCCGCCGAACCACCACATCATCCGCCGGTTGCGCACGGCCGGGTCCGGTGGCTTTTCGGCCGGGTCCGGTGGCTTTTCGGCCGGCACCGAGATTGGCGGGAGCGTCATCGGGGCGGAGCGAGTGACGGCGCCGGCCCGGTAGCCCGTCGGGTTTGTCAGCGGCAGGGCCGATTGCGTGGTGGCCGGCGTCGCCGTCGGGTAGGCGGTGGCACCGGCCGGATCTGGTGAACCGGCCGGCGGGCGTGCCCACGGCGATGGCTGCTCGGTCATCTCGCTGCCAGTGTGGCAGCCGCCCACCGCACCGGCCGATCCGCGGGTCTCACGATCAGCCGCCCGCCGCCACCACCGGAGGCGGGTTGAACCGGACCACCGGGGCCTGCCCCGCGCCCGACGCGAGCCACGGGCCGAACGCGAGCACGGCGGCGCACAGCACTCCGGCGGCGGCGACCCCGACGACGACCAGAAGTTCGCCGACGCCCGTCGAGCGCCGGCCGGCCGCGGTCTCCAGATTGATCCCCATCGCCACCCTTCCCCGCGCCCACACCTTAGATCAGCATCTATGTAAACGCGCGGAAGGGGCCAGTCGGTTGTCGGATCTCCAACATCAATTCGACGGGTCGGCGTCCCCCGCCGCGGGGAGCGCCGTGATGAGCGCGGCCAGACCGGCCTCATCCAGCAGCTCCGACGGGCCGACCGTCACCCCTTCGCGTACGTAGCAGAACGCCGCCCGTACCCGTTCGACGGGGACGCCGGCCAGCGCGGCCCAGCCCAGCCGGTACGCGGCCAACTGCACCTCGGCGGCCGCGGCACCCGCGCCGGTCAGCCGGGCGCCGGTCTTCCAGTGCACCACGTCGTAGCTGCCGTCCTGGCTTTCGAACACCGCGTCGATCCGGCCCCGGACCACCACACCGTCGACCACCGTGGCGAAGGGCACCGCCGTACGGAGCGGCGTACGGTCGGCCCACTCGCTCGCCAGAAACCGCTCGCGCAGCAGGTCCAGCAGCTCATCACCGGCCGCGTCGGCGTCGGCCGCCCCCGGCAGCTCGTCCAGGTCGAGCAGACCGTCGGACTGGAAATGCTGGTCCAGCCAACGGTGGAAGGCGGTGCCGCGGCGGGTGTACGGGGCCGGGCGCAGCGGCAGCGGGCGGCGCAGGTCGCCGGCGAGCCGTTGCGGGTCACGGCGCAGCGTCACCAGCTGCGCCACGCTGAGGTGCGGCGGCAGGGTGACGTCGACCGGGGCCTCCGGATCGGGCGTGAGCCGGTCACGTTCGGCGAGGAGCAGATCCACCTCGTACGCCCAGGTGTGCGCCTCGTAGACCCAGTCGTCCCCCTCGTCGGCGGCACGACCCTCCAGCGCCACGCGTACCAGTTCGGCGGCCTCTTCGAGGGACTGGCGGCGGGGGCCGAGCGGGTCGGCCGGCCAGCTCACCCGGGGCAGCCTGGCCGCCATCGGGTTGGTCGCATCCTCTGCCGGCGGCTCGACCCACCGGTCCACCTCACCAGCGCCGTCCAGGCACTGGTCACGGATCTCGACCAGAAACGGCGACGGCCCGCGCGGGCGCTTGGTCGCCTCGCCCCACCAGTACCCGCTGGCGAGTAACAGCCGGCGTGGTCGCGTCACCGCGACATACGCCAGCCGCCGCTCCTCTCGCTCATCGTGCTCCGCCCACGCCGTCTCGAACGAGTCGATCGCCCGGGCCACGCCGCGCTGGTCTTCCGCGCGGGACAGGTCGAGCGCCGGCAGGCCGGGACTGTCACCGCGCAGTTCGAACGGCAGCGTGCCGAGGCCGTGCAGCCAGTGGTCGCCGCCGTTGGGCCGCCCCGGAAAGACGCCGGCGGTCAGGCCGGCGACCGAGACGACGTCCCACTCCAGGCCCTTCGCCGCGTGCGCGGTGAGGATCTGCACCGCGCCCTCGACGACGTCGACCTCGCCCGGCGCCAGGCCCCGCTCCTCGCTCTCGGCCGCCGCGAGGTAGGCCAGGAAGGCCGACAGGGTGGGGGCCTCCGACTCGCTGGCGAAGCGGGCGGCGATGTCGCCGAGCGTATCGAGGTGGCCGCGGGCCAGACCGGCGTCGCCGGAGCGCACCGCGACCTCGACGTCGAGCCGGATGGTGCGCTCCACGTCGTTGATCAGATCGGGTAACTGCTGGTCGAGCCGGCGGCGCAGGCCGCGCAGCTCAGCGGCGAACGCGGCGAAGCGGCGGTACCCCTCGGGCGAGTACCGCTCCTCCTCGCCGAGGTCGTCGAGCGCCTCGACCAGTGCCGCCTCGTCGTCGCGCTCGGAGTACACCAGCGGCTCGTCGCGGGTACGCGAGGCCGCCAACTCCCGCGCCCGCCGGTGCAGCGCCACCAGGTCCCGTGGACCGATCCGCCACCTGGGGCCGGTGAGCAGGCGCAGCAGCGCCGCGCCCTCGGTCGGGTCGGCGAGGACGCGCAGGGTGCTCACCACGTCGCGCACCTCCGGCGTGTCGAGCAGCCCGCCGAGGCCGACGACCTCTACCGGTACGCCCCGCGCGCGCAGCGCCGCCTCGATGGCTGCGATCTGGGCGCGGGTACGCACGAGGACGGCCGTCGTGGGGCGGTGCTCGACCGCGATGTCGGCCGGCTCGACGTCGTCTTCGGCGCCGACCGCGCGCCGCCACGCGGTCACGATCCGATCGGCGATCCAGGCCGCCTCGTCCTGGAACGTCTCCAGCAGCGCACAGTGGACGGTCGAGGTGGACAGCCGGGGCGCGATCTTCGGCGCGGCCGTCAGTTTGGCCACCCGGTGGCCGAGCGGCTGCGACATCGCGTTGGCCACGTCGAGGATCTCGGGCCGGTTGCGCCAGCTGGTCGTCAGGGTCAGCTCGCGGGCCGGCTCGCCGTCGGCACCTGCGAACTCGGCCGGGAACCGTTCGAGCGTGCCGGCGCTGGCGCCGCGCCACCCGTAGATGGACTGCGCCGGGTCCCCCACCGCGGTCACCGGGTGCCCCTCGCCGAACAGCGCCCGCAGCAGGACGACCTGGGCGTGGCTGGTGTCCTGGTACTCGTCGAGGAGCACCACCCGGTAGCGCTCCCGCTCGATCCTGGCGACCTCGGGATGGTTGGTCGTCACCATCGCCGCGCGGGCGAGCTGGTCACCGAAGTCCATGGCCTCGAGCAGCTGCTTGCGGTCGGCGTAGCCGCGCACGAGCGGCAGCAACTGCAGGCGCGCCTTCTGCCGGTCGAGGATCTCGCGCACCGACTTGAGCATCTTGCCCGGCCGGGACTCGACCTCGGCGAAGAACCGGCCCGTCCAGGCGGCCAGCTCGGCGGGCGTACGCAGGTGCTCGGACAGGTCGGCGGACAGCCGCAGGACCGCCTCGGTGACGGTCGTCGGCGCGACCAGCACGTGCGACATGTCGCCGTCGTAGGAGACGACGACCCCGTCGGCGATCTGCCAGCAGGTGGCCTCGCTGAGCAGCCGGTTGGACGGCTCGTACCCGGCGCGCAGGCCGTGCTCGGAGACGACGCGGGCGGCGTACGAGTGGTAGGTGGCCACCGTCGGCTCACCGGTGGTGAACTCGTCGCGCCCGAGCCGGCGGACGAGCTCCGAGAGGCGCTGCCGCAGCCGGTGCGCCAGCTCGCCGGCCGCCTTGCGGGTGAAGGTGAGGCCGAGGATCTGCTCCGGGCGTACGTGCCCGTTGGCGACGAGCCAGACGACCCGGGCGGCCATCGTCTCGGTCTTGCCCGAGCCCGCGCCGGCGACCACGAGCAGCGGCTCGATCGGCGCCGCGATCACCTCCGCCTGTTGCGGCGTGGGCGGTGGCTGGCCGAGCAGGCGGGCCAGCTCCAGCGGCGTGTACCGGGGCCCGATCGAGACCCGCGGCTTGGTGACCTCGAACAGCGCGTCCTGCGTCACGACGCCTCTCCGTCGGTCACGTGCCGGCCGTTGCCGGAGATCGGGCACGAGGTACGCACCGGGCAGACCCGGCACTTGTTGTTGGCCACGGCGTGGAACGTCGACGCGGCCATCGCCTGGGCGGTCCGGGTCACCATCTCGCGCGCCCAGCCCGGGTCCTCGGCGTCGGCCAGCGCGCCCTGGCCCTGCACCTTCGCGCCGGCGCGGGCGCCGCCGAGATGGACCAGCGCCGCTCCTCCGGCCTCGGCCGACTCGCCGAACGCGCCCGCCTCGATCGCGGCCTGGTACGCCGCCAACTGCGGATGGTCGGCCACCTCGGCCTCGGTCGGCGTGCTCTTGCCGGTCTTCAGGTCGACCACCACCAGGCGGCCCGACTCGTCTAACTCCAGCCGGTCGACCCGGCCCTTGATCTGCAGGTCGTCGTCGAGGCGGACGAGGAAGTCCCGCTCGATCGCGATCAGCCGGCGCGGGTTCTCGGTCAGCCACGCGAGCAGCTTGTCGAGCATGCCCTCGGCCCGTTGCCGCTCCCGCTCGGCCAGCCACCGGGCCGACAGCTCGATGGCGTCGAAACGGCCGGCGACGTAGTCGACGAGCGCGGCCCGGTCAGCGGTCGCGTCCGAGGCGAGCCGGGCGGCCGCGTGGACCAGGTTTCCGATGCTCTGCTCCGGCGACGCCGCGCCCTTGCCACCGTGCCGCTCCAATAACCAGCGCAGGCTGCACCGCTGCACTGTCTCCACTGTGGACGGCGTGACGGTCACCGGTTCGCCCGTATCGACGATCGGGCGGTCGTCGGACAGCTCCGGCAGGCCCCACCAGTCGTCGGGGTGCGCGCCCGGCACCCCGGCCGCCGCGAGTCGGGCCAACTGCGCGGCGGCGGCGCGGCGGCGGGCCGGCTGGCTGGCCGGCGCGGTCAGCGCGCTGCGCAGTTCGGCCACGAGCGCCGGCAGCGAGAGCGCGCGCGGCGGCGCGACCTCCGCCTGGATCTCGTCGGTCAGCTCCGGGAGAAAGCGGCTCGGCTGCTCCTCGGCGTCCCCGGCGGCCACGGCGGTGACGAGCAGGTGCCGGCGCGCGCGGGTGGCCGCGACGTAGAACAGCCGGCGCTCCTCGTCGAGTAGCGCGCCGAGCCGCCCGGCGGTGCTCATCTCGCGGCCGGCCGCGAGGTCGACGAGCACCTCCGAGCCGAGGACGCTGCCGCGCAGCCGCAGGTCGGGCCAGGCACCCTCCTGTACGCCGACGACCGCGACGAAGTCCCACTCCAGGCCCTTGGCGGCGTGCGCGGTGAGGATCCGCACGGCCGGCCCACGGTCGGCGGCCGGCGCGGTCACGTCGCCGGGTAGTTCCTGGCCGAGCACGTGGTCGAGGAAGGCCTCGGTACGGGCGCCGGGTAACCGGTCGACGAAGCGCGCCGCGGTGTCGAACAGCGCCACGACCGCGTCGAGATCGCGATCCGCCGCAGCTCCTCGGTGCCCCTGCGCGCTGCTGGTGCGGGCCCAGCGGTCGGCCAGCCCGCTGGCCTGCCACACCGCCCACAGCACGTCCTCGACGGTCGCGCGAGAGCGCGCCGCCGTCTCTCGGGCCGTGGCGATCAGCCCCGCGATAGTCTTCGCCGGCGCCGCCCAGCGGCGGTCGATCTCGGCCAGCACGGCCGCGTCCTGTAACGCCTCGACGAGCAGCACCCCGGACGGGCGCCGGTCCCCGGCGGCGAAGGCGAGCGTGCGCAGCCCCTGGCGCAGCCGGCGCTCGGCGAGCGGGTCGGCACCGCCCAGCGGCGAGTGCAGCAGCGCCACCGCCGCCTCTTCGTCCAGACGGTCGGGTTGGAGCGCGCAGCGCAGCAGGAGCAACAGCGGCGCCACCGCCGCCTGCGCCTGCAGCGGCAGGTCGTCCGCTGCCGTCATGGCGGGGATGCCGGCCTGCTGCAGCGCCCGGCGCAGCGGGGCGAGCTGGCGGGCGGTCGACCGTACGATCACCGCCATGTCCGACCAGGACAGTCCGTGCAGCAGGTGCGCCTCGCGCAGCCGGTGCACCAGGTAGGCCGACTCGGTCGTCGGCGAGCGGAACACCCGGACCTCGACCCGGCCGGGCGCCGCGGCCGGGCTCGGCGCCAGCACCCGGTGCCGGGACGGGCCGCGCAGCCGCACGGCCACCCGGCGGGTCGCCGCGATCAGCTCCGCACCGCAGCGGTAGGACCGGCTGAGCGTCACGGTCGGCGCGTTCGCCCCGTCGGCGGTGCGGAAGCGGTGCGGAAAGTCGGCCACGCCGGACGGGTCGGCCCCGCGGAACACGAATGTCGAGGAGTCCGGGTCGGCGAACACGACGAGGTGCTTGCCGCCGCCGGCGAGGGCCGCGAGCAGGTCGCGCTGCGCGGGGTCGGTGTCGGCGAACTCGTCGACGTAGACGAAGGCGAAGCGCCGGCGCTCGGCGGCCAGCAGCTCCGGGTCGTCGAGCAGCAGGGCCGTCGCCGCCCGCACCAGCTCGGCGCCGTCGTAGCCCACCGAGCCGTGGCCGGCCGCGTCGCGCAGCGCCAGCACCTGCCGGTACTGCCGGTAGAAGCGCGCAGCCGCCCACCAGTCGGGCCGGCGCAGCGCGCGGGCGTGGGCGGCCAGCTCAGCCGGGCCGATCCCCCGCTCGACCGCGCGCAGCAGCAGGTCCCGCAGCTCGCTGGCGAACGCGCGGGTACGCAGGGCCGGGCGCAGGGCCTCCGGCCACTCGTTCTGCTCCGCTTCGGCGTCGAGTAACTCGCGGATCACGAGGTCGGCCTCGGCGGCGGTAAGTAGCCGCGGCGGCGGATCGCCCAGTCGCGCCGCGGCCCGCTGCAGCAGCCCGAACGCGTAGCCCGGGAACGTGCGGACCATGGGTTCGGCCATCGTCGACCGGCCCGCCACCACGCTCAGCCGCGCCTCGATCCGGTCGCGCAGCCGCAGGGCGCTGCGGCGGTTGTAGGTGATGGCGAGCAGCCCTTCGGGGTCGGCACCCTCGGCCACCCGGGTCGCGACGGCCTCCACCAGCGTCGACGTCTTGCCCGTGCCGGGCCCGCCGATGACCAGCAGCGGCCCGTCGACATGCGTGCTGACCTGCCGCTGCAGCGCGTCGTCGAGCAGCGGCGACGCACCGGCGTCACCCGCCCCGGCGGGGCGCACGAGTCGATAGTCCCGAGCTGCTGGGCCGGGCGCTGCGGTAGCGGTGGTCACCGCAGGATCAGAGCACAGCGGTACGACATATCGATCCAGATCAACCGGCGATGCTCTCGACGGCCTCGAACGCCGCCGGCACCGAGTCGACGACGACCAGCAGGTCCAGCGCCTCCGCGCGCGCGAACCCCGACGGCACGAGCGCCCGTAACCAGTCGAGCAGGCCGGTGTAGAAGCCGTCGACGTCGAGCACGACGACGGGCTTGGCGTGCAGGGCGAGCGTCGCCGTGGTCCAGACCTCGAACAGCTCGTCGAGCGTGCCGAGCCCGCCGGGAAGGGTGAGGAACGCGTCCGACTTGTCGATCATCAACGTCTTGCGGGTCGACATCCCGTCGGTCACCAGCAGCTCGTCGGCATCGTCGTCGGCGACCTCCAGGTCAACCAGCGACTGCGGGATCACCCCGAGGGTGTGCGCGCCGGTCGACCGGGCGCCCGCGGCGACCGTACCCATCATGCCGACGCGTCCGCCGCCGGACACCAGCGTGTGGCCACGGCGACCGATCTCGGCGCCCACCTCGTACGCCAGGTCGAGCCAGCGGCGGTCGAGCACCCGTGAAGACGCGCAGAAGACCCCGATCGCGGCCACCTACGCCTCCGCCTCGAAGCGAGGAGCCGGCCGGTTGGCGTCGGGCCCCTCGGGGACCGGGGCGGCCTGGGCTGCGGCCTGCTGGGCTGCGGCCGCACGCGCGAACGCCGCCTCCTGCTCGGCCTGCAGTTCGGCGTCGGCGTTGACGATGTGGTTGACGGCCTCGATGGGGTCGTCGGTCAGGCAGAAGAGGTTGAGATCCTCCGGCCCGATCTTGCCCTCGGCCGCCATGGTGTCCCGCAGCCAGTCGATCAGGCCCTGCCAGTACCAGCTGCCCATCAGCACCACCGGGAACCGGGTGACCTTCTTCGTCTGGACCAGGGTCAGCGCCTCGAACAGCTCGTCGAGCGTGCCGAAGCCGCCCGGCAGGACGACGAACGCCTGGGCGTACTTGACGAACATGGTCTTGCGGACGAAGAAGTACCGGAAGTCGATGCCGAGCTCGATCCATTCGTTGAGCCCCTGCTCGAACGGCAGCTCGATGCCCAGCCCGATGGACATCCCCCCGGCCTCGGTGCAGCCCTTGTTGGCCGCCTCCATCACGCCGGGACCACCGCCGGTGATCACCGCGTACCCGGCCTGCGCCAGCGCCTCCCCGACCCGCTCGGCCAGCTCCCAGTCACGGGTGCCCGGCTTGACCCGGGCCGACCCGAAGACGCTGACCGCGGGCGGCAGCTCAGCGAGCGTGTCGAAGCCCTCGACGAACTCGCTCAGGATCCGCAGCGCCCGCCAGGCGTCGCGGGTCTTCCAGTCCGCCCGTTCCCGCGAATCGAGCAGCCGCTGATCCTCTGTGCTCCGTGGAATGGCATCCCGACGAAGCGTGACAGCCCCCTGGTGCCGCTCAGGCGTCCGCCTGCTCCTGCCGTTGACATTGCCGTTCGCCATCCGCCCACCGTAACCAATCCGGCCCCTTTGTCCCCTGCCACATGGCATGAATCAGGCGGTGAGCCATCTCCTCAGCACCTCGGCGCCGGCCCGGATCTTGGGGATCTCGACGCGCTCGTCGCGCTTGTGCGCCAGGTTGGGGTCACCGGGCCCGAAATTCAGCGCGGGTACGCCCAGCGCCGCGAACCGTGCCACGTCCGTCCAGCCCAGCTTCGCCTGCGGGGGCTGGCCGACCACGTCGAGAAACTCCTTGGCGATCGCGCTTGCCAGGCCCGGCATCGCCGCCGGAGCGGAGTCGGTGATCTCGACCGCGAAGTCCGCGAAAAGCTCGCGTACGTGCGCCGCGGCCTCGGCCTCGGTGCGGTCCGGGGCGAACCGGTAGTTGATCTCGATCCGGCACTCGTCCGGGATCACGTTGCCCGCGACACCGCCGGCGATGCGCACCGCGTTGAGCCCTTCCCGGTACGTGCAGCCGTCGATCGTCACCGTGCGCGGCTCGTACGCCTCGAGCGTGTTCAAGATCGCCCCGGCGGCGTGGATGGCATTGACGCCCAGCCACGACCGGGCCGAGTGGGCGCGCCGCCCGACCGCGGTGACCACGGCCCGCATGGTGCCCTGGCAACCCGCCTCGACCAGCCCGTACGTGGGTTCGAGCAGGATCGCGAAGTCGGCGGCCAGCTTCTCCGGGTGCGTCTTGGCCAGCCGGTTGAGGCCGTTGCGCTCCGCCTCCACCTCCTCGCAGTCGTAGAAGAGGTAGGTCACGTCGTAGCGCGGGCGGGCCACCGTCGCGGCCAGGTTCAGGGCGAGCGCGACGCCTGACTTCATGTCGGCGGTACCGCAGCCGTGGATCACGTCACCTTCGACCGTCGAGGGCAGGTTGTCCGCGATCGGGACGGTGTCGAGGTGGCCGGCGAGGATGACCCGCTGGGGCCGGTCGGTATGGGTACTGGCGAGCACGACGTTGCCGTGACGCTCCACGCTCAGGTGCGCCGCGCGGCGAAGCGCGGTCTCCACCTGGTCGGCGAGTTCCGCCTCGTCGCCGGAGACGGACTCGACATCCACCAGGACACGCGTCAATTCGACGGGGTCCGCCAGAATCTCAGGGCTCAGCACGAACCGACCCTAGCGCTCGCGGGTTCGGCACGAAGCGATAGCGTGACACGCCGTGAGGTAGCGCAGCGTCGGCGTCGTGAGCCGGCGCTCGAGCGAGCGAACCGGGGAGACGCCGTGAGCAGTGATTCGCCCGCCTGGGGGCTGGGACTGGCCACCATCACCGCCGAGGGGCAGGTGCTCGACACCTGGTACCCGGCCGGCAAGCTCGGGTTCGGTACCCCGGACGTCGACGCCAAGGCCGGTGTGCCGCTGCCGGTGGCGGAACTGTTCGACTCGTCGATCGCCGAGACCGGCCCGATCCCCGGGCTGCGTACGGCCGCCGTGCTCACCATGATCGGCTCGCTGGCCGATCCGCCGAAGGACACCTACGACGCGTACCTTCGCCTGCACCTGCTCTCCCACCGCCTGATCCGGCCCCACCAGGCCAACCTCGACGGGATCTTCGGGCTGCTCGCCAACGTCGCGTGGACCTCGGCCGGCCCGTGCCCGGCCGACCGGGTCGACGAGCTGCGGTGGGCGCTGCGGGGGCGCGGTGAGCGGCTCGCGGTGTACGGCATCGACAAGTTCCCGCGGATGATCGACTACGTGACGCCGTCGGGCGTGCGCATCGCCGACGCCGACCGGGTGCGGCTGGGCGCCCACCTCGCCAGCGGCACCACCGTCATGCACGAGGGTTTCGTCAACTTCAACGCCGGCACCCTCGGCTCCTCCATGGTCGAGGGGCGCATCTCGGCCGGGGTGGTCGTCGGTGACGGCACCGACATCGGCGGCGGCGCCTCGATCATGGGCACCCTCTCCGGCGGCGGCAAAGAGGTCATCTCGCTCGGCGAGCGCTGCCTGATCGGCGCGAACGGCGGTATCGGCATCTCCCTCGGCGACGACTGCGTCGTCGAGGCGGGCACCTACGTCACCGCCGGGTCGAAGGTGAAGCTGCCGTCCGGCGAGATCGTCAAGGCGCGTGAGCTGTCCGGGCAGAACAACCTGCTGTTCCTGCGCAACTCGGTCACGGGAGCGCTGGAAGTGCGCGAGCGCTCCGGTCGCGGGATCGAGCTGAACGCGGCGCTGCACGCCAACGACTAGACACTGCGTGCGCCCCCATTCCTGGGCTGGCGCCTGCTCAGCGTCCGGTCGCCAGCCGAGCGTGAAAACTCATCGGATCTGCCGTTGACCTTCTAACCCGCTCAGGGCGTCTAACTGAGCAGGGAGGTACGCATGTCCGCACCCGAGGGCTTCACCGAGTTCGTCACCGCGCGCAGTGCAGTCCTGCAGCGTGCGGCATGGCTGTTGACCGGCGATGCCGGACGTGCCGAGGATCTGCTTCAAACGGCGCTGGCCAAGGCGTGGCGGCACTGGAACACGGTGGCCGCCACCGGCAGCCCTGAGGCGTATGTACGCCGGGTGTTGTTCACCACGTATGCGACCTGGTGGCGGCGGCGCTGGCGCGCGGAGACCCCATCTGACGCATATCCGGATCGAGCCGGCCAGGCCGATGTCGCCGACGAGACAGCCAACCGCGACAGCGTGTACCGAGCCTTGACCCGGCTCTCCCGCCAGCAGCGGGCCATCGTGGTGCTGCGCTACGTCGAGGACCTGTCAGTGTCCGCGACCGCAGCGGTGCTGGACTGCTCCGAGGCGACTGTCAAGACGCAGTCCTCGCGGGCGCTGGCAACCATGCGTACCGACCCCCAGTTGCAGATGTTTCAGACAGGGGAGATCAGCTCATGAACCACAACGAGCGGCAGTTACGCCAAGCCCTGATCAACGCGGTACCGCCACTGCGCCAGCCGTCAGACCGGGTGGAGGCCGTCGGCGCGCGGGTACGCCGCTACCGACAGCGCATGGCAGTGGCGACCGGCGCCGCCGTCATCGGAGTCGCCCTCGCCGCCGGGCTACCCGCGCGGCTGGCCGTTCCCCGCCATCCGACAGCGGCAGGGCCCGTTGTGACGTCGCCCTCCCCCGCCGACGATGGGGTTGTCCGTACGGCTGGCTGTACTGGGCGCACCTCCCCGCCAGCCAACAGCATCGCCGGCACCCCACAACCGGCTAACCAGGAGTTCCTCAGCGTGCTCGCCGGCCGCATCCGCACGTACGCCGAGGCTCACTTCGCCGACCTGTTCACCGACGTGGGGATGCGGCAGGAGACCAACCGGATCCGGGTCTATCGCAAGCCGTCGGCCGCCTTCGACAACTGGATCCGCCACGACTTCGCCACTGAATGTGTCGAGATGGTCGACGCTCCGTACTCGGCGCCTGAGCTACAGGCATTCCTCGGCCAGGTGGAGGCCGATCGGGCGTACTGGAAAGCGCACGGCATCCAGTTCAACCGCGTGAGCGTCGACGACAGCGGCACGGTCACCATCGGCGTCGAGCAGGCGCGCCTCGAACAGGCACGCCGGGAGATCCCTTCCCACTACAACTTCCCCGTCGTGATAGACGAGGCAGACCCTGTCATCGGCTGAGCCACCGTCCGGGTGGTGGCCGCGCTCAAGTCGGACAAAGACGCTAACTGAGCACGAGCAGAACTGATGCGCTCAAAGTCGAGGTATTGCGACAAGGAAGTCTTTCCCCCCGATTCATGACACGATCCTTCCGCGCCCTTGAGCACCCATACCACTACCTATCGACTGCCATCTCTGGCTGTGATCATGTTGCTGCACCCCCACGGCGAAAGGACCCGCATCGACATGTGGTCACAGCCCAAGAGGATATGCATGGGACATTTTGGTCACCAGCCCGGCCGGAAGGTGATGAGGCGCGTCCGTTCCCGGTTCGCGGTCGCCACCACGGCACTCGCTGTCGTACTGACATCTGGGCTGGCATTCGGCACCCCCATCGCCCTTGCCGCGCCAACCCCGGACGGCGCAACACCGGGCGGAGCCAGCGATCCGCAGCGAATTGACAATCAAAATCCGGCATTGCTGTCCGAAATGCGAAAGCAAGAGAAACTGGCTCCGGCCGCCCAAGCACTTCTTGAAACGGCCAGGAAGTTACCCGCGGATTCGGGCTACGCCGGCGTCGCATACGAGGACGACGGAGTCAGCCTGTACTTCAAAGGTTCCCTCCCAGAAATTATGGCGGCCGCAGTGAATGACGCCAGGAGGACCGCGGCGGTCACCGTGAAGAACGCGCGTCACTCCCGTGCCGAACTGCAGCGGGTGCAGGACAGGATCACCGCCGCCGTCGAGAAGGGGCACAGCGACATACAGGCGATAGGCGTCGCGGAAGACGGCTCAGGCCTGGTGGTGGAGAAAATGCCCGCTCCGACGGCCTCGGCCATGCGCACAGCCCTGGCCAAGAAGGGGGTGTCCAGCACAAATGCGGACGCCCTCCTCGCCGGCCTTCGAATTGACGTACCGGTCACCATGAAAACGGCGGCAGGCCCGATCGAACTCCTTTCCAGCCGCGAAGACGACTTCGCCCCCTGGAATGGCGGCGGTCAGTACGAGGTGTACCGGGACATCCAACTGCGATCAACGTGGTGCACGACAGGGTTTGGAGTGATGAAGGGCGGCCAGAGTTACGTACTGACCGCCGCTCACTGCATGTCCGCTCCTGACGTGGCGTACAACAACCACTTGAGCGGATGCTGTTTCGAAGAAATCGGGCCGGTATACCAAGAGAACTGGGATAAGGACATACTCCTGATCAACGCCCGGGGATCTGTCTTGATCTTCGATGGTGGGGTGAACTCCAGCTACACAAAGACTGTACACAGCTGGGACTACCGGGTCAGAGACGAACTGCTGTGCACATCGGGATCGAAGAGTGGTGTCATTTGCGGCGACAAAACCGACCCCTATGAGTACAACATCTACGGATGCGATTCAGATAATGACTGCTTCACCATGCATGACCTGGCGAGGGCAAATAACGTAAACGGCCAATGCGTCGGAACTCCCGGCGACAGCGGAGGCCCGGTATTCTCGCTCGACCGCGACGGCGTCCGAGCCAAGGGGACAATCACCGCAATGGATTCCAGTAACTGCTCCATCCTGTACTTCCAGGACATGGATGAAATTGTCGGCTCCATGGGAGCGACCCCGCGAACCGCATAGGTGAAATGCCGGCTTCCCGATGCCGATTGATGTACAGCGCACGGCACCGGGAAGCCGGCAAGGCCGGGCACGGGCAGAGCGAAGGGGAATAATGTCCAACATGGCACCGCGGACAGGGCTCGGGCTCGCAGCAGCGCTCGCGACGCTGCTCGCCGGTTCGGCGACGGCCTGCCGGCCCAGCACCGAAGCTGCGCCCGCTGGCGAATCGGGCGCCGCCACGTGTCCCGACACTTTCGTCGAGGAACCGAGGCCCACGCCAGGCCGCACTGGTCAGCTCGTCCCCGAAGGCGCGGACGCGGCACTGCTATGCGTCTATCCGTTCCAGCCGGACGAACGAACGGGCGTGTACCGCTTGGGCAAGGTGGTTGCGGACGTCAAGCGTCCAGCCCAGGTGGTCGAACATCTCAACGCCCTGGCTGACGTGGACCGGACGGCCATGAGCGCATGTTCACTCATGGCCCATGACCAGTACCAGGTCATCCTCGGCTACCCCGCGAACACGCATACGATCGCGAGGATCGACTACAACTGCGGCACCGCGTCCTCGGCAGGCGCCGTTCGCGCGCTTGGCCGAGTGGGTGACCTTCTGGCGTTCTGGCCTGATCGTTGAGTCCATCTGGCGGCTCCGCAGCGCCGACAGCCGCCAGGCGCCGGCAGCCGCGCTCAACCATGACCAACCCTTGTTCACCGAACAACCCTCGGCTAGGCGGGGCGGGGCCGGCGCTCGCGCTGGACCTCGCGCAGGTCCGGTTCACCCGGAGCGACGTCGAGTTGCTCCGGGTGCAGCCGCGCCTCGGCGGGGTCGATCGCCGGCACCGCGGTGTCCTCGCTGCCCTCTCCCATGGGTGAGCAGGCCGCGCAGCCCCACGGCGGGGGCTCGCCGATCCGCGGGTAGATGTAGATGAACCCACGGGGCCGCGGCGGTTCGGGCGGCGGTGGCGGCGGGTGCAGTGCCCGCCAATCGCGAGCCGGCCGAGGCGGTGGTGGCACGTGGGGACCCGCGTCAGCGGCCGCGTGACCGAGGGCCTCCATGAACTCGTCGATGAAGTTCCAGCGTGGTACGGCTACGTCTTCCACCGTCACCCTCGGACGCCGTCTCGGCCTGGTCATGGCCGCCTCCTGGGTGTTGCTTATAGCGCGCCTACCCACGATATGGGCTTTTATCCCAGGACGGTCGGCTCACTGATCGCGAAGCGCGCCTCGACGGCGGCGCGGACGGTCTGCCGCGCCGGATCGAGTTCGAGTGGCGGCCGCTCGCCGCTGTCCGCGCGGAACGCGAACATCGCCGGCTGCGGGCCGTGGTCGCCGGAGAGTCCCGAATCGGTCAGCTCGATCACGCGGACCAGTCGCGCGCCCAGCGCGTCGGCGTACTCGCGGGCGCGGCCGAGCGCGTCCTCGATCGCCGCCCGGCGCGCCTCGCCGTAGACCGGACTGTCGGGCCGCAGCGACCAGAAGGGCCCGAACACCGACGTCTGGTCGGAGTCGGCCAGGGTGAGGACCACGTCACCGAGCTGCGAGAAGTCCGAGAACGTCAGCGTGGTGGAGACCGACCCCTCGTACGCTCTGACCCGCTCCCCCGACCGCCTGAGCACGGGGTGCACCTGCACCCGGCTGGTCTCGCGCCGCTCGATCACCGGCGCGTACTCCTCCAGCAGCCCGCGCAGCGCCTCCGCCCGCTCGGCCAGCCGCTGCAGCGTCCGCTCGCGGTCGGAGTCGCGCGCCGCGATGGTCACCGTCAGCTGGGCAAGCTCCGGCTCGACCTCTCGAACAGCCTCGCCGCGTACCGCCACGGTAGGGGTGTCGGTCATGCCACGTAACCTACTCGCGAATGCTGAGGGAGTGCAGATGGTGGATAAGCGCCCGGCGGACCTGCGGGTGGCGGTTCTGGGCACGGGACTGATCGGCGGCTCCATCCTGCTCGGGCTGCGCGAAGCCGGGATCGACGTGGCCGGGTGGGACCCCGACCCGGAGGCGGTGTCGTACGCCAGGCAGCACGGGATCGAGTTCTTCGAGCGGCTCGCCGACGCCGTCGCCGGCAGGGACGTGGTGGTCCTCGCCGGCCCGCTGTCCACGCTGCCCGACAACCTCGCCGAGGTCGCCGGCCACACCGATCCGGGCTGCGTCATCACGGACGTGGGCAGCGTCAAGGCGCCGATCGCACGGTACGCGCAGGCCAACGGTTGGCTGGACCGGTTCGTACCCGGTCATCCGATGGCCGGCAGTGAGCACTCTGGACTGACCGCCGCCGACCCGACGCTCTTCGACGACGCCGCGTGGGTCCTGTGCCCGCAGCCCGGTGCGCCGCTGGCGCCGTTCCGCGTTCTCACCGCGCTCATCACCACCGCGTTGAAGGCGAAGGTCGTCCCGCTGTCCCCGGAGACCCACGACGACATCGTCGCGATGTCGTCACACATTCCGCACCTGCTGGCCGGGAGCCTGGCCGGGTCGGTGGCCCGATCAGCGCTGCGGCAGGGCGTCCTCAGCCTCGCGGCCGGCAGCTTCCGGGACGGCACCCGGGTGGCGGGCACGCGGAGCGCGCGTACGGTCGACATGCTCACGCACAACCGGGACGCGATCACCAAGAGCGTCCACCTGGCGCAGAGGTTTCTCGCCGACCTCGCGGACGCGCTCGAGCGCGACGACGTCGCGGCCCTGACCGCCGCCTTCGATGAGGCGCACGGGCTGCGGCAGGAGTTGATGGGTCGCGACCTGCAGCCGTCGGCCGAGCGGTTCCGGATGGACGCGCTCGGCGCCGACGAACTCGACTTCCTGACCCGCCTGGGCGCGGCCGGCGGTCACCTCACCGCATGCGCCGTGGACGGCGACACGGTCACCTACACGGCGCTGCGCCCGGCTAGCTGACCAGCCGGGCCACCGCCGCGTCGACCCGCTCGTCCGTTGCGGTCAGCGCGATGCGGACGTGCCGCGACCCGGCCGGCCCGTAGAACTCGCCGGGCGCCGCCAGGATGCCGCGCTCGGCGAGCCAGTCCACCGTCGCCCAGCTGTCCTCGCCGCGGGTACACCACAGGTAGAGGCCGGCCTCCGAGTGGTCGATCGTGAACCCGGCCGAGGTCAACGCCTGCCGCAGCCGCTCCCGCCGTCGCCCGTACCGCTCCCGCTGCTCGGCCACGTGCGACTCGTCGGTCAGCGCGGCCACCATCGCCGCCTGCACCGGCGCGGGCACGATCATGCCGGCGTGCTTGCGCACCGCCAGCAGCTCGCGGACGAGAGCCGGGTCGCCAGCCACGAAGCCGGCCCGGTAGCCGGCCAGGTTGGAGCGCTTCGACAGGGAGTGCACGGCGAGGACGCCCGACGGGTCGCCGTCGCACACCGAGAGGATCGAGACCGGCTCGGCCTCCCACGACAGCGGCAGGTAGCACTCGTCGCTCGCCACCACGGCGCCGCGCTCGCGCGCCCAGTCGACGATCTTGCGCAGATGCTCGGCGGGCAGCACCGCGCCCGTCGGGTTGGACGGCGAGTTGACCCAGACGAGCTTCACCCGCGCCGGACCGCTCGCCAGCAGCGAATCCGACCGCACCACGGTCGCGCCGACCATCCGGGCGCCGACCTCGTACGTCGGGTAGCACACCGACGGGATCATCACGACGTCGCCGGGGCCGATGCCGAGCAGCGTCGGCAGCCAGGCCACCAGCTCCTTGGAGCCGATCGTGGGCAGCACACCGAACCCGCCGGACACCCCGCACGACCGGGACACCCACTCCGCGATCGCCTCCCGCAGTCGGGGGCTGCCGGCGGTCAGCGGGTAGCCGGGGGCGTCGGACGCCTCGGCGAGCGCCGCACGCACCTGGGGTGGTACCGGGTCGACGGGCGTACCGACGGACAGGTCGACCAGCCCCTCGGGGTGCGCGGCCGCCCGTGCCTTGGCCGGCTCCAGCCGGTCCCAGGGAAAGTCCGGGAGCCGGGCGGAGAGCGCTGCGCTACCCGAGGCAGGCTGAGGGCCGGACCGGTCCTGAGAACCGTCCGGCCCGGTCGGCTTCGACATGGCTCAGTGCTCGGCAGCCCGCGGCGGCTGGGCGGCGACGAACGAGGCGTCCTTGTTGATCTTCCCGACCTTGGAGGCGCCACCGGGTGAACCGAGGTCCTCGAAGAACTCGTAGTTCGCGCCGGTGTAGTCCTTCCACTGCTCCGGCACGTCGTCCTCGTAGAAGATCGCCTCGACCGGGCAGACCGGCTCGCAGGCACCGCAGTCGACGCACTCGTCCGGGTGGATGTACAGCATCCGGTTGCCCTCGTAGATGCAGTCGACCGGGCACTCCTCGATGCACGCCTTGTCGAGCAGGTCGACGCACGGCTCGGCGATGATGTAGGTCACGACTCGTCCCCTCCGAACTGAACACCGCACCGGCCCCCGGCCGCGGCGCGTACGAGCCTAGTATCCCGCCCGGGAGGTGGTCGAACGTGCTGGGGCCATACGATGTCGGACACCGTGTCGTGGTGCGCCGTCGGGCCGGACTTCGGGGGGATCGTCCCGTGTTTTCCGATGTTCTGGGCGAACTTGTCGATCTCACCGAGACCGATCTCACAGTCCGAACTGTGGAACGGCTCGTCCGGGTGCCGCGCGCCGAGGTCACGCACGCCAAGAGGGTGCCGGACCGGCGCCGCCCGAGCGCCACGGAGTCCCTCGAACGGATCGCGGCGGCCGGCTGGCCCGCACCCGAACAGGCGCACCTCGGCGAGTGGCTGCTCCGGGCCGCGGACGGCTGGACCGCGCGCGGCAACTCCGCACTGCCGATCGGCGACCCGGGGCGTACATTGAACGACGCCGTGGACGCCGTCGAGGCGTGGTATCGGGCGCGCGCCCTGCCGCCCAAGATCACAGTCCCCGACCCGGTCGGCGCCCGGCTCACCGCCGAACTCACCCGCCGAGGCTGGGCTCCGGCGCCACGGACGCTCGTCCAGACCGCCGCGCTGGCCGAGGTGGCGGCCGCGGCGCGCCCCGAGGTCGCGGTACGCCTGGACACCACGCCTCCGGACGCCTGGTTCGCCGCGGTGGCGGGGTTCAAGGGCACGTTTCCCGACGCGGCGCGGCACATCCTCACCGGCGTACCGCTGGCGCGCTACGCGGGCATCTACGCCGAGGACGGCAGCCCGATCGCTGTCGCCCGCGGCGTTGTCGCGGACGGGTCCTGGCTGGGCGTCTCGCTGGTCACCGTCGACCCGGTGCACCGGCGCCAGGGCCTGGGCCGGGCGATCGTAGGGGCGCTAGCCCGGTGGGCGGCCGACGCCGGCGCCAGCCAGGCGTACCTCCAGGTCGAGGAGCGCAACACGGCGGCCGTCGCCGCGTACGCGCCGCTCGGCTTCAGCACGCACCACGCGTACGTCACCTGGACCGCACCCTAGGCCCTGGATCAGCGGCGGACCACCCGGCGGGGCTTGGCGCGCACCTGCTGCTCGTACCGCTTCCAGGACTGCGACTTGTAGTCCTGGCCGAGGGCCATCACGACCAGGATGCCGAACGTCGCGCCGCCGACCGCGACGACCAGGAAGTACACGATCTGGTTGATGAAGAAGTCGACGCCGTCCCGGAGCGGCGTGGCGCCGACCAGCAGCGGACTGATCAGCACCGACAGCAGACAGCCGCCGGCCGCGCCGAGCGCGAGGTCTCCGACCACGCGCGACATCGGTTGCGGGCGGGCGCGCCAGAATGCCGCCACCGCCATCACGACCGCCACCGTCACCAGCGCGACGACCCCGATCCGGGTCGTGAACGTGTCGTCCCGCCCGCCGAACAGCAGCACCACCCAACGAGCGATCACATTTGTCGCGAAGAGCGCGCCGGTGAGAACGCCCACCGGCAACCACCGTTGCTTCACCGGATGCCTCCCGTACCCGAGGTGGCCACGCGGCCACGTCTCGCAGGATCTCCTACCTGGTCGTCACCGTCCAGCGCAAGATGCTGGGAGTTTGCGGTGATTACGCTGGGCGCCGGATGGACCGGATGACCAGCCAGTACGCCGCGACCGCGAACGACAGCGCCCCGGCGAACATCGTCGCCAGGCCGACCCAGTTGTCGCTGGTCAGTACGAGATCACCTTCGCTGGTACGGCCGGCCGCGACCAGCATCGGGACGACCCACGCGGCGAACGGGGCCAGCACGGCGAGAACCTTGCCGGTGACCCGGTGGGTGAGCCAGGCCAACCCGGCGTTGCCGACGACCGCCAGGACCAGCGCCACCGGCAGCCGGACGAAGTGCGCCTGGCCGCCACTGCTCCACTGCCAGGCCAGCGGGGTCAGGAACGCCTCCCAGATCGCCGAGACGGCGGCCAGCACGACGACGATCACCATGCCGGCCCACCGCACCCAGGCACCCCGCGACCCGACCGGCTCGGCCGTCACCGGCGACGCCATCTTTTCCATCGTGGTCATGCGGACAAGGGAGCGGTGGCGGGCACGTCGAGGCCGGCGAAGAGGTCGTCCTCCCAGCCGTACGGGCCGTTGCCGGGCCCCTTCTCCCCCACCGCGAGCCGGTAGTACTCCATCCCCATGAAGTCACCGCCGAAGCTCCCGGCCATCGTGAACAGCCAGTTCGTCGGCGGGATCTGGGTGGCGTGGGCCTGTACGGCGGCGAACTTCGCCTCGGCGAACTTCCGGCCGTCGACCTCGGCGGCGATCTCCTCGTCGGGGCTGCCGAACGGGAGGTCGTCGGCGTTGTCGATGCCGGCGAACGGGTTGTCGCTGGACTCGGCGAACGCCTTCATCCCGGACTCGATCACTCGGCGGGGCACGGCGGTCCAGTACACCTTGCTCGGCGCGATCTCACCGGCCAGTTCGACCGCGCGCATCGCCACCCGGTGCGCCTGGATGTGGTCCGGGTGGCCGTAGAAGCCGTTCGGGTCGTACGTGACGAGCACCTGCGGGCGCACCTCGCGGATCACGTCGAGCAGCAAGCCGGCCGCGAAGTCGAGATCGGCGCGCCAGAACGCGCGCGGGTGGTCGTTGGTGGGCAGCCCCATCATCCCCGAGTCCCGGAACCGCCCGGCGCCGCCGAGGAAGCGGTGGTCGCGTACGCCGAGCGCGGCGCACGCGGCGTCGAGCTCGGCGATCCGGTACCCGCCGAGCTGGTCGGCCTGGTTCGCGGCGAGCCCGGACAGCGCCGGAACGTGGATCTCGCCCTCTTCTCCAAGAGTGCAGGTGACGAGCGTGACGTGGGCTCCGGCCGCGGCGTAGCGGGCCATCGTGGCGCCGGTGCCGATCGTCTCGTCGTCGGGGTGTGCGTGCACGAACAGGATCCGCCGAGCGGATGTGATCTCAGGGGCTTCGCTCACGCGTGCAACTGTACGCACCGAGGTGTCGGGTACTCGCCCGCAGCAATGGCATGACAAGCGACCGGCCGGCGAGGCAACATTTCCGGGTGGATTATCCGGAGCTGGCAGCGCGTACCCGTCGATTCTCCTATGGCGCCCCGCGGGCGGTGACCGTCTCCGCCGACGGCGCCCACGTGATCTTCCTGCGTTCGTCGGGCCCGGAGGACCCGGCCGACCAGCTGTGGGTCCTCGACGTGGCGACCGGGCAGGAACGCCTGGTGGCCGACCCGGCCCAGCTGCTGGCCGGCGACGAGGACCTCCCCGCGGCCGAGCGGGCGCTGCGGGAGCGGTTGCGGCTGTCCGCCAGCGGCATCGGCTCGTACACCGCCGACTCGTCCGGCACAGCGGTCGTCTTCACCCTCGCCGGCCGGCTGTTCCGCGCCGACCTCCGGTCGTCCGAGGTCCGGGAGATCCCGACCGCCGGCGATGTCGTCGATCCCCGTCCCGCCCCCAGGGGAGACCGGATCGGGTACGTGACAAACGGCGCGCTGCACATCGTCGACGCCGGCGGCAACGACCAGGTCCTCGCCGCCGAGGACGGGGTGACCTGGGGGCTGGCCGAGTTCATCGCGGCCGAGGAGTTCCACCGCTTTCGGGGGTACTGGTGGTCGCCGGACGGCCGGGCGGTGCTGGCCGCCCGCGTCGACGAGTCCCGGGTGCCGCGCTGGCACCTGCACGACCCCGCCAACCCCGACCAGCCGCCGAGCACCGTGGCGTACCCGCACGCCGGCGGCCCCAACGCCGACGTCAGCCTGCACCTGCTCGACCTCGACGGTGGCTGGGTCGACGTGCACTGGGACCGCGAAACCTACCCCTACCTGGTGTGCGTGTCCTGGAGCGAGAGCGGCGGCCCGCTGATCACGGTGCTGCGCCGCCTCCAGCAGCACGGCCTGGTGCTGTCGGTCGATCCCCGTACCGGCGAGACCCAGGTCCACGCCGAACTGGCCGACCCGCGCTGGGTCGAGCCGGTGCCGGGCACTCCGGCGTACCTGCCCGACGGCCGCGTACTGATCGGCGGGGAGCTGGCGCACGACGGCTACGACGCCCGGTGCCTGTTCGCCGACGGCAGCCTCATCACCCCGCCCGGGCTGTACGTGCGGCGCGTCAGCGGCCGGATCGACAACGACCTGATCGTCGAGGCGCAGGACGGGGAGCCGAGCGAGCAGCACATCTACCGGGTACGCGTCTCTCCCGCGGGCACCGGCCTCGACGCCCGGAAGATCACCACGACCGCGGGCTGGCACACCGCGCACGCCGCCGGGAACACGCTGGTCATCGGCGCGCTCGCGCTGGACCACGCCGGGACCCGGTACCGGGTGTACCGGGGCGACGAACCGAGGGGTGAGATCGCGTCGAGGGCGGCGACGCCGCCGTACACGCCCCGCCCGGTCCTGCAGCGGGTCACCGACCGCCAGTTACCGACGGGCGTGCTGTACCCGCGCAACCACGTCGCCGGCCGCAAGCTGCCGGTGCTGGTGGACATCTACGGCGGCCCGGGCCATCAGGAGGTGCTGGCCGTACGCTCACGCTGGATCGAGCGGCAGTGGTGGGCCGACGCCGGGTTCGCGGTGGTCGCCATCGACAACCGGGGTACGCCGGGCGTCGCGCCCAGCTTCGACAAGGCGATCCACCGGCGCTTCGCCGACGTGATCCTCGCCGACCAGGTGGACGCGCTGACCGCCCTCGCGGACAAGCACACCGACCTGGACCTTTCCCGGGTCGCGATCCGCGGCTGGTCGTTCGGCGGATACCTGTCGGCGCTCGCCGTCCTGCGCCGCCCGGACGTGTACCACTGCGCGGTCGCCGGCGCCCCGGTCACCGACTGGGAGCTGTACGACACCGCGTACACCGAGCGCTACCTGGGCCTGCCGAACGACGGCAGTGACGTCTACGCCCACAACTCGCTGCTGGAGAGCGCGGCCGAGCCGCCGATCGGCGCGGACGACGCCCGGCCGATGCTGCTGATCCACGGGATGGTCGACGACAACGTGGTCGCGGCGCACACGCTGCGGCTGTCCGCGGCGATGCTGGCCGCGGGGCGACCGCACTCGATGATCCCGCTGACCGGCGCGACCCACCTGGCGGCCGGCGGGCTGAGCGAGCGCCTGCTGCGCCTGGAGCTGGATTTCATCCGCCGCTCGCTGCCGTCATGATGGGGCCATGGCAGCCCTGCTCTCCCCCGACGAGGTGTCCAGCGCACTGAGCGAACTGGACGGCTGGACCGGCGACACCACCGCGATCAGCCGCACCGTCACCGCGCCCAGCTTCCCCGCCGCGATCCGCCTCGTGGTCGAGGTGGCGGAGGCGGCGGAGGACGCCGACCACCACCCAGACATCGACATCCGATGGCGGACCGTGACGTTCGCGCTGAGTACGCACTCGGAGGGTGGCGTGACGGCCAAGGACACCGCGCTGGCGCGCCGCATCGACGAACTTGCTTCAGCGCACAGCGCCGAATGATCGGGCATAGGGTCGGGTCATGACCCACTTCGACGCAGCGACCGCGGCGGTCGAGGCGGCGCTCGCCGCCGGCGCCCGGTACGCCGACGCGCGGGTGATGCACCGACGCCACGAGTCGATGAACGCCCGCAACGGCGAGATAGAAGAGCTCACCCAGAACGAGGACGCCGGCATCGGGGTCCGCGCGCTGGTCGGGTCCAGCTGGGGATTCTTCGCCGTCCCCGACCTGACGGCCGCCGCCGCGCGCAAGGCCGGAGCGACCGCTACCGCGATCGCCAAGGCGAGCACCGGCGTACCCGGCCCCCAGGTCGACCTCGTGGCCGTCACCGCGACCGTGGACTCGTGGGCCAGCACCTGCGAGATCGACCCGCTCACCGTCGCCCTGTCCGACAAGGGGGACCTGCTCAGCCGCGCCACCGCCGAGTCCCGCAAGCACGGCGCCGACGTGGCGGAGGGCATCTACCAGATCTGGGACACCCGCAAGTGGTTCGTCTCCTCCGAGGGCCACCGCATCGACCAGCACCTCCGCGAGTGCGGCGCGGGTATCTCCGCGACGGTCGTCGGCGAGAGCGAGACCCAGCGCCGCTCGTACCCGTCCTACCGCGGCCAGTACGGCACCCGCGGCTGGGAACTGGTCAACGAGATCGACCTGGGCGCGCACGCGGCCCGCATCGCCGAGGAGGCCCGGGCGCTGCTCACGGCGCCGCTGTGCCCCCAGGGCGAGACCACCCTGATCCTCGGCGGCGAGCAGTTGGCGCTGCAGATCCACGAGTCGGTCGGGCACGCCATCGAACTCGACCGCATCCTGGGCTGGGAGGCCGGGTACGCCGGCACCTCCTGGCTGGACCTGGCGAAGCTCGGCAGCCTGCGGTACGGCTCCGACCTCATGAACATCACGATCGACCCGACGATCCCGGGCGCGCTGGGATCGTTCGGCTACGACGACGAAGGTACGCCGGCCGCGCCGCGCCACGCCGTACGCAACGGCACCTGGGTCGGCGTGCTCGCCGGCCGGGACTCGGCGGGAGTGGCCGGCCTGGACTACGCCGGCAGCGTCCGGGCCGACGGCTGGTCCCGGCTGCCGATGGTGCGGATGACGAACGTCGGGCTCCAGCCCGGGCCGCACACCCTCGAGGAGATCATCTCCGCGACCGAGGACGGCGTGTACATGGACATCAACCGCTCCTGGTCGATCGATGACAAGCGGCTGAACTTCCAGTTCGGCTGCGAGGTCGGGTACGAGGTCAAGAACGGCCAGCTCGGCCGGATGCTGCGCAACCCCACGTACACCGGCATCGGGCCGCAGTTCTGGCAGTCGATGGACATGCTCTCGTCGGAGATCGTCACCTGGGGCACGCCCAACTGCGGCAAGGGCCAGCCGGGCCAGGTCGGCCACACCGGACACCCCGCCGCGCCGGCGCGGTTCACGAACGTACGAGTGGGGGTGCGAGGATGAGCACCACTGTGGACACTCAGCTCGACGTCGCCAGCCGGGTGCTCGACCTGGTCCGTGACGCGGCCGGCAGCGGCGCCGAGGCGGAGGTGCTCGTCTCGCGCCAGGAGCTGGCGCTGACCCGGTTCGCCAACTCGTACATCCACCAGAACGTGGCGGACGCGGTCACCCACGTGCGGCTGCGGCTGCATCTGGAGGGGCGTACCGCCGTCGGCTCCAGCACCCAGCTCGGCGACGGGCTGCGCGACCTGGTCGACCGGACCGTCGCCGCGACCCGGCTGAGCCCGCTCGACCCCGGCTGGCCGGGGCTGACCCCGCCGTCACCGCCGCCGACGTCGGGCAACGTCGACGAGGCCACGGTGGCGGCCACGCCGGATGAGCGGGCCCTGCGGGTACGCGCGTTCATCGACGCGGCGAGCGGGCTGAACACCGCCGGGTACTTCCGGACCAACTACGTCAGCGCCGCGTTCGCCAACTCAGCAGGCCAATCCGCAGCGGGCGCCATGACCGAGGCAGCCATGGACGGCATCGCGCGGACCGCTACGTCGGACGGCGTCGCCCGGCTCGCCTCGGTGCGGCTGGCCGACATCGACGGCTCCGTCCTCGGCACCCGCGCCGCGGCCAAGGCCCTCGCGAGTCAGAACCCGGTCGAGCTGCCGCCGGGACAGTACGAGGTGGTGCTGGAGTCCGACGCGGTCGTCGACCTCCTGCGCAACTTCGCGATGTGGGGCTTCAACGGCAAGGCGTACCTCGAGCGCCGCTCGTTCGCCCAGCTCGGCGAGCGGCAGTTCGACGAGGCAGTGACGTTCGTGGAGGACGTGACGACGCCCCGGGCGCTCGGGCTGCCGTTCGACGTGGAGGGGACGCCCAAGCGCCGGGTCGAGTTCGTCGCCAACGGGGTGACCAGGACCGTCGCCCACGACCGGCGTACCGCCGCGCAGGCCGGCACCGAGTCGACCGGTAACGCGCACCCCGCGGCGCGGGCCTTCGGCCCGATCCCGCTGGGGATGACGATGGTCCCGCCGGGGCCGGAGATGCCGACGGAAGAGGTCGCCGGCCCGGCCGCGGACCTGTCGGTGATGGCGCTGGTCTCCGGTGTGCGCCGCGGTCTCCTGGTGACGGACTTCTGGTACACCCGGGTCCTGGATCCGCGCCCACTGGTCATCACCGGACTGACCCGCAACGGCGTGTGGCTGATCGAGGACGGCGAGATCACGACGCCGGTGAAGAACTTCCGGTTCACCCAGGCGTACCCGCAGGCGCTGGCGCCCGGGGCGGTGCTCGGCGTCGGTACGCACCTGGTGGCGCAGCCCGGCGACTGGGGCAGCGAGTCCTTCGTGGCTCCCGCGGTACGCCTCGGCTCGTGGAACTTCACCGGCGGCGCCTCCGGCTGACGCGGCCGCACGCGAAGCACATCGGTCGATGCGTTGACGGCTTCGACATCGATCAGCCACGTTTGAGTGATCTTGTGCACACCCGTGTGGCAATTCTGTCGCCACCGCTTCCATAACGCTGCATTTACGCGCGAGACTTCTTTCCTCGCGTGTCTTCAGTCACATCACGCGTAACGTGTGCATCGACACATAGCTCCGGATCAGGTCGCTGAATGTCGTGCAGGTCAGCGGTTGAGCCGGTACATACCTGCGGACTGAAGGCAACGAGACTCATCACTCACCCTGCCCAGGGAGCGAAGCCAGAGATGACGACGACGGCCACAAGGCCGGCCGGTCAGCGGCCACGCGCCGCGATCGCGGCCAAGACGTTGCGTACGGACCGATGGTGGCTGGCACCTCTACTAACGGTGTCCCTGCTGACCCTGTGGGTCGCCTACGCCACGGTGCGCGCATTCATGCAGAAGTGGTACTGGGTCGACGACTACCACTACCTGACGCCGTTCTACTCCCCCTGCGTGTCGACGGGGTGCGTCCCGGAGTCGGCCGAGTTCGGCCGCTTCCTGCCCAACTGGCCGATCATCCCGTTCGCGGCGGTGACGCTGCCGTTCCTGCTGCTGTTCCGGCTGACCTGCTACTACTACCGCCGGGCGTACTACCGCTCGTTCTGGGCCTCGCCGCCGGCCTGCGCCGTGCCGGACGGGCACAAGAGCTACTCCGGGGAGACCCGCTTCCCGCTGATCTTCCAGAACGCCCACCGGTACTTCTTCTACGCGGCCATCCTGATCTCGATCATCAACACCTGGGACGCGATCGTCGCGTTCCACGGCAAGGGCGGCGGGTTCGGCTTCGGCCTGGGCAACCTCGTCCTGCTGGGCAACGTCGTGATGCTCTGGGCGTACACGCTGTCCTGCCACTCCTGCCGGCACATCGTCGGCGGGCGCCTCAAGCACTTCTCCAAGCACCCGGTGCGTTACCGCGCCTGGGGCTTCGTCTCGAAGCTCAACGCCAAGCACATGCAGCTTGCCTGGATCACGCTCGGCACGCTGATGCTGACCGACGCGTACGTCATGGCGGTCTCGGCCGGCTGGATCTCCGACCTGCGCTTCTTCCACTAAGGGAACCCGATGACGAACATCGAGCGACACAACTACGACGTCGTCGTGATCGGCGCCGGGGGTGCCGGGCTGCGGGCGGCGATCGAGGCCAGGCTCGCCGGCAAGCGGACGGCGATCATCTCCAAGTCCCTGTTCGGTAAGGCACACACCGTCATGGCCGAGGGCGGCGCGGCCGCCGCGATGGGCAACGCCAACGCAGGCGACAACTGGATGGTCCACTTCCGCGACACCATGCGGGGCGGCAAGTTCCTCAACAACTTCCGGATGGCCGAACTGCACGCCACGGAGGCGCCGGAGCGGATCTGGGAGCTGGAGACCTACGGCGCGCTGTTCGACCGCACCTCCGACGGCAAGATCAGCCAGCGCAACTTCGGCGGCCACGAGTACCCGCGCCTCGCGCACGTCGGCGACCGCACCGGCCTGGAGTTGATCCGCACCCTGCAGCAGAAGATCGTCTCGCTGCAGCAGGAGGACTTCGCGGCCACCGGCAACTACGAGTCCCGGCTCCGGGTCTTCGCCGAGACCACGATCACCGAACTGTTCGTCGAGAACGGCCGCATCGCCGGCTGTTTCGGGTACTACCGGGAGTCCGGCGAGTTCGTCCTGTTCGAGACGCCGTCGATCGTGCTGGCCACCGGCGGTGTGGGCAAGTCGTACAAGGTCACGTCGAACTCGTGGGAGTACACCGGCGATGGCCACGCGCTCGCGATGCGGGCGGGCGCGACGCTGATCAACATGGAGTTCCTGCAGTTCCACCCGACCGGCATGGTCTGGCCGCCGTCGGTCAAGGGCATCCTGGTGACCGAGTCGGTCCGGGGTGACGGCGGCGTCCTCAAGAACTCCGAGGGCAAGCGGTTCATGTTCGACTACGTCCCCGACGTCTTCCGCAAGCAGTACGCGGAGACCGAGGAGGAGGCCGACCGCTGGTACACCGACCCGGACAACAACCGGCGCCCGCCGGAACTGCTGCCGCGCGACGAGGTGGCCCGCGCGATCAACTCGGAGGTCAAGGCCGGCCGGGGTACGCCCGCCGGCGGCATCTACCTGGACATCGCGTCCCGGCGTTCACCCGAGTTCATCCTCAAGCGGCTCCCGTCGATGCACCACCAGTTCAAGGAGCTGGCCGACGTCGACATCACCGCTTCTCCGATGGAGGTCGGCCCCACCTGTCACTACGTGATGGGCGGCGTCGAGGTCGACCCGGACACAGCCGCCGCGGCGGTACCCGGCCTGTTCGCCGCCGGCGAGGTCTCCGGCGGCATGCACGGCTCCAACCGGCTCGGCGGCAACTCCCTGTCCGACCTGCTGGTCTTCGGCAAGCGGGCGGGCGAGTACGCGGCCCGGCACGCCGACGAGGCCGTGAAGCGGGCGAAGGTCTCCGCTGCCGCGCTCAACGCCGCCGTCGAGACCGCCCTGGCGCCGCTGGGCCGCGGCGAGGGCGGCGAGAACCCGTACACCCTGCACAGCGAACTCCAGCAGGTGATGAACGACCTGGTCGGCATCATCCGGCGCCGGTCCGAACTGGAGGAGTCGCTCGGCCGGCTGGCCGACCTCAAGGAGCGGGTCAAGAAGGTCGGCGTCGCCGGCGGCCGCCGGTACAACCCCGGCTGGCACCTCGCGCTCGACCTGCGCAACATGCTGGCCGTCTCGGAGTGCACGGCCAAGGCCGCGCTGGAGCGGGAGGAGTCGCGCGGCGGGCACACCCGCGAGGACTTCCCGAAGATGGACCCGAACTGGCGCCGGGTCAATCTGGTCTGTTCGTTGCGGGACGAGGACGTCCGGCTCGAGCGCAAGCCGCTGCCGAAGATGCGCCCGGAGCTTATGCAGCTGTTCGACCGGGCCGAGCTGTCGAAGTACCTGACCGATGAGGAGCTGGCGGAGTTCGACGAACTCGCCGGAAAGGCCGATGCGTAATGGGCGAGAAGCGGAATTTCCGGGTCTGGCGCGGCGACGACAGCAGTGGCCAGCTTCAGGACTTCCAGGTCGAGGTCAACGAGGGTGAGGTCGTCCTCGACATCATCCACCGGCTACAGGCCACCCAGGCGCCTGACCTCGCCGTCCGCTGGAACTGCAAGGCGGGCAAGTGCGGCTCCTGCTCGATGGAGATCAACGGCAAGCCGCGGCTGGGCTGTATGACGCGGATGTCGACGTTCGAGCCGACCGAGACGGTGACCGTGACCCCGCTGCGCACCTTCCCGGTGATCCGCGACCTGGTCACGGACGTGTCCTTCAATTACCAGAAGGCGCGCGAGCTGCCGGCGTTCGCCCCGCCGGCCGGCGTCGCCCCGGGCGAGTACCGGATGCAACAGGTCGATGTGGAGCGCTCGCAGGAGTTCCGCAAGTGCATCGAGTGCTTCCTCTGCCAGAACGTCTGCCACGTCATCCGGGACCACGAGGAGAACAAGCCGGCGTTCGCCGGTCCGCGTTTCTTCATCCGAGCGGCTGAGCTGGACATGCATCCGCTCGACGCCCGCACCGACCGCAAAGACATGGCGGTTGAGGAACAAGGCATCGGGTACTGCAACATCACGAAGTGCTGCACCGAGGTGTGCCCCGAGCACATCAAGATCACGGACAACGCGATCATCCCGATGAAGGAGCGCGCGGTGGACCGCCGCTACGACCCGATCGCCTGGCTCGGCTCGAAGATCTTCCGCCGGGACCAGCTCGACCGGCCGGCGGGGTACGCCACCACAGCGGTCGCATCCCGCCCCAACGCGGGGACCACCTCGTCGCCGGCGGAGCACGCCGCGGCGGCCGGCGCCCAGGGCGACATCAGCATGAACTGGCACCGGGAAGCAGCCGTCGGGCACGCGGCGCCGGTCGGCCCGGACGGCAAGCTTCCGGTCACCGAGTTCACCGGCGAACTCGCCGGTGCCCAGTCCCCCTTCGGCGACGACGTCGCGTTCCCGATGGCGGTCCAGGACATCACGTACCAGCACCCGACAAAGCCCGACGAGCACTGACCTCCATGATCACGGAGACTTTTCCGTCCTATGACAACGGAAAAGTCTCCGTGATCATGAGGAAGGCCCGCGTGCGATACGCCGCAGTGCCGCCACGTACCGCCTGGTCGCCAGATCCTGGACGAGCCAGCCCAGCGGGCCGGCCAGCCGGGTGTACCAGCGCCCCGCCCGACTGAACGCCCTGATGGACAACCACACCTGGTCAGCGGCGTCGAGGTGCACCTCGAACGCCTCCTCGCCGACCTCCGGGTGCCCCGGCAGCGTGCCGTACCCGTACCCGTACCGGCGATCCGAGTCGACCACCCACACCACCTGACACGGGATGCGCAGGAACAACAAGGACATCGTCACGCGTACGCCCACCGCGACCGCCTGCGTCGGCTCGGGTACCCGCAGGCCGGCGCCCCGTTGCAGGTGCCAACCGCGCAGCCCGTCAACGGCCCTCCGGAACACGTCGACACCGGCGCCAAGCCTCTCGTGCCGTCGGACATGCCGGTAGCCCTCGGGCAACCGGTCGCCGCGGGTGGCGCCGACCTCCGGGTAGGGCAGCCGCATCACGTCTCCAGGATGGGCCGCAGCGCCCGCGCGATCGGCACGTCCGCGGGCAGCCAGTCCACGTCGAACAGCTCGTCGGCGGCGAGCCACCGCATCTCTTCGTGCTCGGTCAGCCGGGGCTCGTCGCCGTCGCGCAGCCGGGCGGTGTACACGCGCAGCACCGCCCTGCCGCCGCTCAGCGGCACGTCAGGCCCGACGCGGTCGCCCACGTCGATGCGTACGCCCAGCTCTTCGAGGCATTCCCGGGCGAGTGCGGTGGCGTCGTCCTCGCCGGGCTCGACCTTCCCACCGGGGAACTCCCAACGTCCGGACACCTCCGGCTGATCGGTGCGGGCGCAGGCCAGCACCCGGCCGCTCGCAATGATCGCGGCGCCGACCACAACCGCCGGCATGGTCCGTTCGTTGTACACGGATGTCCAGAGTGCCAGATGAACCCGTCCGTTCGGAAACGAGGCCGGTCCGATAAGACAACGGAGCGGCCAGCTGCGGGCATGGACACGTCACGTGGCGGCGGGGAGACTGGCTGACACAAAAGCAACAACCAGGCCTCAATTCGGCCACGAGCCGGCAACGAAGGCTGAGAGGTGGCATAATGCGCGCTCGAGGGAGCCGTGACCGCGAGGATTACCTGACCGACGCGCTGAGTCTGCTCTCTGGATGGACCCGGGACGGCCGGGAATTTCGGCGGACGCTCCCGCTCGACGACTCGCAGCACGCCGCCCTGGCCGAGCGCATCAAAATCGTTGCCGACGCGCTCCAACTGCGTCCGCAGGTGCGCCGCTTGGATGGGCACACCCAGATAAAACTGTGTACGCCAGACGAGGGCGCGCTCTCCGACGGCGAGGTCACGCTCGCCGCGCGCATCGAGGCGATGTACCAGACGATCGCCCAGACCGCCTAGCCGCCGCGGCGACTCCCCCCGCCGGTCGCCACCGACCAACCGCACACCAGGACGCGCTGGGTGATCCCGGAGCGCGAGCCGCGCTCGATCGGGCCGTGGAGATTCGTGAACTGTTCGGTTTCGCGCCATTCGCAGAACGGGCGCGGACGCTGCCGGAACTGGCGCCATAGCTCGCATTCGTTAAATATTTAAATCAGTCGCACTCGACGATGCCGCAGGATCAGGTGCATCCATAAACGGCGCTGCCTAAAAGCACAGCCGTGCAACACGGGTCCGACTAATCGAAAAAGATGACTGGAGCAGGCGCCGCGCCGGGCATCAAGCCATCTAATTTCCCCTCTACCGTTTGCGATCACTTTGGTCGCGTGTTGAGGTGCTGGAGGTCTAAGGGGGGAAGGTATTAATGGCAATGTCTGAGTGCCAGTTGAGCAATGTGGACTGTGGTCGCCCGACGCCGCGTGTGCGGAACCGGGCGAGGCGGTCCACGATCGGGGCGTTCGTGACCCTGCCAGCGCTCGCGGCGCTGACGGTCGTGATCGTCGGGTCGCCGGCCAAGGCCGCCTCGCCCGACCCGGTCACCTATGTCGCCAACACCGCCACCGACACCGTGTCGGCTATCGACACGGTCAGCAACAAGGTCGTCGGGACGGTCCCGGTAGGCGACGCCCCGACGTCCGTCGCAGTCACCCCGAACGGCGCCCAGGCCTACGTCGCCAACAGCGACAGCAACAGCGTCTCGGTCATCGACACCGACACCCGCGCGGTCACCAGGAC
>NZ_JAATVW010000027.1 GCF_011947225.1 Planosporangium flavigriseum
GGCAGTCGCCGGTACGAACGGCCGGTTGTCTGCCTATGGATCTTTAGTTGGCGGGCTAGCCACTGTCGCGGAGCTTCCGCAGCCGGGTCTCGGCGCGCGCCTCGAGGCCGGCGTGCCCGGCCCGGCGGGCCGCCTCGCCGGCCTGTGTCAGCAGCGCCTCGGCGTCGGCGGTGGCGAGCCGGCGGGCCGCCTCGTCGCCGGCGCGCAGCCAACCCCGAGCCGCCCGGGACCAGTCGCCGACCGCGGCCGCGTGCGCCGCCATCGCCTCCGGACGGTGATCGAGCAGTTCAGCGGCGCGCAGGTGGTGCACGGCTCGCGCCGGCGCCGGAGTCGTCGCATACACGACCTCGCGCACCAGGTCATGCGCGAAGTCGTAGCCGCCGTCCGCCGCCGTGAGCAGTCCGGCCGACAGAGCGGCCTCGCAGTGCGTCGCGGTCTGCTGTAACGGCAGGTCGACCAGGCGGGCGAGGGTCGCCGGGTCGACGGTCATACCGAGCACTGAGGCAGCGCGCAGAACTCGTTCGGTGTCCGTGCCCAGCCGGCGCAGTCGGCCGAGCAGGGCCGCCTCCAGGGAGTCCGGCACTCCGGTGCCGCCCGCGGCGAGGTCGCGGAGCGTCTCCACGATGAACAGCGGGTGGCCCCCGGTGCGGTCCCGCACCTCACCGGCGAGGTCGGCCCACCCGGCCTCGGTCACCAGCCTGGTCACGGCGGCAGGTGGCAGCGGCCCGAGGTCCAGGCGGTTCGCCACGTCGGCGAGCGCCTCCAGGACCGCCGCGCCCTCCGTCGTGCGTACGGTCGCGACGACGAGCAGCCGGGTACCCGTACTGCGGGCGACCGCACGCAGTAGTTGAACGGTCGCGTCGCTGGCGTTGTGGAGGTCGTCGAGTACCAGCAGCACGGGTTGGTGCTCGGCCAGAGCGTGCAGGAAACCGGTGACCGCCTCCTGCGCCAGGTGTCGCCGTACCGTGCGGCTGGCCGGGGTGGTGAGGACCGGGCCGAGCACCGACCCCACGTGGGGCACGAGCGCGGCGAGCGCGGCCGCCCGCTGCCCGGCGAGCCGGCGCAGGACGTCGGGCGGTAGCTGCGCCGCGTGACGTTCGATCGCCTCCAGGACCGGCTGCAGCAACAGCGAGCGCTCCGCCTCCTGGCAGCGCGCCGACAGCACCGTGCCGCCGGTGTCATTGGCCAGGCGTACCGTCTCGGCCGCCACCCGCGTCTTGCCGATGCCGGCCTCGCCGGCGATCACCACGAGGGTCGGCCGGCCGCGGGTGGCCGCGCCCCACGCCGCGCCGAGCCGGAACACCTCGGACTCGCGGCCGACGAAAGGGACCGTCGTCGCGGTCGGCGGAGTGGTCACGCAGCCAGCCTAGGGGTGGCCCGGCGGGAGGGCTGCCGGACCGGACAGCCCGCAGCCCTCCCGTGGTGTCTTGTTTACGACGCGACTCGGTTATGGCTGGTGCGGGGTCGTCCAGGTCGGTGTGTCCGTCAGCGGCCAGCGGGGCCGCGTCGGGCTCTGCGTCCTGAGCTGCGCCTCGGTGGGCGGCTCGACGGCGGGACAGTGGGTGCCCCGGTTGGGCGTCGCGCCGGTGAGGAAGTAGGTGTCGACCGCTCCGGTGACGCAGCTGCTGCCCTTGAAGTAGGAGCCGTGCCCCCAACCGTCGTAGGTCAGTAGCGCCGCGCCCATCTGCCGGGACGCGTTGGTGGCCCACTGGTACGGCGTCGCCGGGTCGTACCGGCTGTTGAGCATCAGGATCGGCGGTGCGCTCGCTACCTCGAGCCGGTGTTGTGGGTTGCGTACGCGGGCCGGCCAGCCGAGGCAGGAGGTCGTCGCACCCCACCCCAGTGGCGAGAGCTTCATGTCCGGCGCGACGAGGGTGAGCGCCCGCCGGTAGGCCTCCAGCTCGACGAAGTCGTGTACCGGCAGGCGCCAGTCCTGGCAGAAGACCGCCGAGAACGGGTCCGGGACCGGTTCGCCGTGCCCGGCGCGGCGATCACCGATCCGGCTGCCGGCAGTCCGGCTGCCGGCCAACACCGCCGCGGCGCGCTGGTCGATCGCCGGGTTCGGCTGCCCGGTGCTCAGCTCCTTCAGGAAGTCGGCCAGGAACTGCCAGCTGGGGCCGTAGAACGAGCCGTTGGTGAAGCTCAACAGCTGGAACTGCTCGATCTTGATGTCGGAGCCGGGAAAGGTGAGTTCCCCGCGTCCGGCCCGCGCGTACAGGTCCCCAAAGACCTTGCGGACGTCCTGCCCGTGGAGCGCGCACGCCGCGGTACGCCCGCACCAGGTGATGAACTGGTCGAAGTTCTCCTGCGCGGCGGTCGCCTCGGTCTGCAGGAACTGCCAGGTGGTGCGCAGGCTGTGGTCCATATTGCTGTCGATGACCATGGTGCGGATCCGGCGCGGGAACAGTTCGGCGTACTGCTGGCCCATCAGCGTGCCGTACGAGACACCGTAATAGTTGAGCTTGTGCTCACCCAGCGCGGCGCGGATGGCGTCCATGTCCCGGGTGACGCTCGCGGTGTCGACGAAGTCGAACAGCGGCCCGGTGAGCTTGCGGCAACTGTCGCCGAGGGCCTTGTTGTGCGCCACGACCGCGTCGAACTCGGCCCGGTCGCGCGGCACCGGCGGCACCGACTCCACCTCGATGTCCAGGTCACACAGCACCGGGTGGCTGCCGCCCACGCCGCGCGGGTCGAAGCCAACCACGTCGAACCGGCGGTGCACCTCGGGGGAGAAGATCGGCCCGCCCTTGGCCCAGTCCACTCCGGAGCCGCCGGGGCCGCCCGGGTTGATGAGGATGGAACCGATCCGGGCCGCCGGGTCGGTGGCCTTCTGCCTGGCGAGCGCGATGTCGACGGTCTCGCCGTACGGCTTGGACCAGTCGATCGGAACAGTGACCGAGCCACAGTCGACCTCTGCCAGGTCCGGGCACGGTTTCCAGTCGACCGCCGGGACCTTCACGGTCGGGTCGTGCGGCGGTGCGGCGGATGCCGGAGCGGCCACCGCCGGCCCGAGCGCGACCGCCGCCGTCAACGCGCCGACGGCGGCGCGGATCCGGGTAGTTCGCTTCATGCCTGCCTCCCCGTTGCGGCCCCAGGATTTGAGGCCTGTCTATGGGGAGGCTGTCAGAAAGGCGGGCGGACGCGCAGCCCCGCAGGCAATCCGGGGACGGGGTGGCGGACCGGGGCGCACGACCGTTGGTCACGTGACCAGCGGTGATCGTGTCGGGGTGCCGGGGCGTGGAAGCGGTCGGATTGCCGTCGGCCATCGCCCGCTGCCGAATTGGGCAACCGGGTCAGGGTCGGCTGGTCCGGGTTGTACTGCCGGCTACTGCGGAGGCGGTGGTGACTGGCGACGGCGCCTGACCAGCAGGACGATGATCACGACGATCAGTACGACGGCCAGGCAGCAGCAGCCGAACAGGAGCCCGCCGCCGCCGCGCGGCCTGCGGGCCAGTTCGTTACCGACCAGGGCCACCGGCGGCCCGCTCTGCGCCCAGGCCGCCGCGGGAAGCAGCCACAGGGTCACGGTCGCGGCCATCACACTTGCGGACGCCGTCGCGGTGAACCACCGCCACCATCGCCTGACCGGTTCCATGTCAACATCCTTCCGCTGGCCCCGCCTGACCGTACGAGTACCTGGTTACCCGCTCGCCGCCCATCGCTAACGGCCGCCGCAAGACGGCTCACCGGGCCTGGGACAGCGAGACGGCGAAGAGCCCGTCCGGATCGGTCCACCAGTGGCGCAGCGTGAAGTTGGCCCCCTCCAGTTCGCGCTCCAGCCCCTCCCGGCGGAACTTCGCCGACACCTCCGTGCGTACCTGCTCTCCGGCTGCGAAGTCGACAACAAGATCCAGCTCGGGGATCGGTACGCGCATCGCGGTGCGGGCCGCGAGCCGCATCTCGATCCATTCGTTGGTCGGGTCCCACCTCGCCACGTGATCGAACGTATCGACGTCGAACGCGGCGCCCAGTTCCCGGTTGACCACGCGCAGCACGTTGCGGTTGAACTCGGCGGTCACCCCGGCCGCGTCGTCGTACGCGGGCAGCAGCACGCTCTCGTCCTTGACCAGGTCGGTCCCGAGCAACAGCCACTCGCCGGCATCAAGGGCGGCGCGCAGGGTGGTCAGGAACTCGTGGCGCTCCGCCGGCAGCAGATTGCCGATCGTACCGCCGAGGAAGGCGACGAGCCGGGTTCCGCCGCCGGGCAGGAGCCGCAGGTGCCGGGTGAAGTCGCCGACGATGCCGCGCACCGTCAGGCCCGGGTACTCGGCCGTCAGCGCGGCGACGGCCTCGCTCAGCGCCGCCGCGGACACGTCCAGCGGGATGAACGTTCCCAGCGCGCCGTCGGCGGAGAGCGCGTCCAGCAGCAGCCGGGTCTTCTCCGACGATCCGGAACCCAATTCGACCAGCGTCTTCGCCGCGGTGATCCGGGCGATCTCCGGCGCGCGGGCCTGTAAAACCGCCCGCTCGGCGCGGGTCGGGTAGTACTCCGGAAGCCGGGTTATCTCCTCGAACAGGGCGCTGCCGCGCGCGTCGTAGAACCACTTCGGTGGCAGCCACTTCGCCGTCGCGGTCAGGCCGGTGCGCACGTCGGCGCGCAGGGACCGCGCGAGGTCGGCGTCGTCGAGGTAAGTCTCCAGGTCCGGCACGTTCACGGGCTTCCCCATTCCGTGGTGTCAACATGTTCCGGGGTGGCGACGACGAGCCGCCCCTCGGGTACGGGCTCCCAGCCAGGGTCGTTGTCGAGCGGTTCCGAGCTCACCAGTACGTGGTCGGCGGCATCGCGGCCGGTGGTGCGACGGATGGACAGGGCATGGCCGGCGGTGGTGGCGACGATCTGCGAGCCGTCGGTGAGGAGCAGGTTCAGCCGGGAACCCGGTGCCGCCCGGGCGACCTCGGCGACCACGTGCGCGACGGCGGCGGCGGGTGCGGCGCCGGCACGCAGACTCGCGCGTACCAGCGCCCACAGCAGGGCGGCGTCGGTGGGCGCGTCGAGGGTGAGCAGATCGCGCGTTGGCAGCCGGTCGGCGAGCTTGGCGACCGAATCCGGCCACCCGGCGATGACGCCGTTGTGGCTGAACAGCCACGGGCCCTCGGCGAACGGGGCGATCGCCGTCTCGACCACGGGCATCCCGGTCGTCGCGTTGCGGACCGCCGCCAGGACGCCGCCGGACGTGATCCCGGCAGCGAGGGCGGGCAGGTTGCCGTCGGACCACATCGGACAGTTGCGCCGGTACCGCAGCGCGGCCGCCGCGCCGCTGGGATAGCCGCCGGGGTACCAGCCGAATCCGTATCCGTCGGCGTTGATCGTGCCGCCGCCGCGCATGTGCCGCGGTGCCCACGACTGGCGCAGCAGCGAGTGTGCCGGCTCGGTCAGCAGCCGGGCCAGCGGTACCGGCGGACCGAGGTAGGCCAGGTGACGACACATCAGACGGGTTCAGCATCCCTTGCACAGCGGAAGCCGCTGAAGATCTGCCGGCGGATCGGGAAGTCCCAGTTGCGGAACGTCCCCCGGCAGGCGGCCGCGTCGGTGCCGAACGAGCCGCCGCGCAGCACCTTGTACTTCGGACCGAAGAACACCTCCGAATACTCGCGGTACGGGAACGCCGCGAAGCCGGGGTAGCCGACGAAGTCCGAACTGGTCCACTCCCACACGTCGCCGATGAGCTGGTGTACGCCCAGCGGCGAGGCGCCGTCCGGGTACGCGCCGGCAGGAGCCGGGGCGAGGTGGCGCTGGCCGAGGTTCGCGCGGTGCGCACTCGGGGACTCGTCGCCCCACGGGTACCGGCGGGAACGTCCGGTCGCCGGGTCGAACCGGGCGGCCTTCTCCCACTCCGCCTCGGTCGGCAGCCGCTTGCCGGCCCACGCCGCGTACGCCTGCGCCTCGTAGCAGCAGACGTGCACGACCGGCTCGTCGGGGTTGACGGGTTCGGTTCGACCGAACCGGGTGTACGCCCACCCGTCACCGTCGCGCTGCCAGTGCATCGGCGCGGTCAGGTCGGCCTCCATCCGGTGCCGCCAGCCGTCCTCGCTCCACCACCGTGGTTGGCTGTAGCCGCCCTCGGCGATGAACCGGGCGTACTCGCGGTTGGTGACGCAGGCGGCGTCGATGAAGAACGCCGGTACGTCGACGACGTGTGCGGGGCGCTCGTTGTCGAGCGCCCAGGCCTCGGTGGAGGTTCCCATGGTGAACGGGCCGCCGGGGACCAGCACCTCGCCGGCGACGCGCGCTCCGGCCGGCGGCGGGGGCGGCGCGTTCAGGGCGGCGGGGCCGACCCGGAGTTGGTGGGTGGCGAGCATCGTCTCGTCGTGCTGCTGCTCGTGCTGGACGATCATGCCGAACGCGAAGCCGTCCGTGGTGAGCCGGCGACCCTCGAACGGCACGCCGCCGAGCAGGTCGAGGACCTTGTCGCGCACGGTTGCCACGTACCCGCGGGCCTCTGCCGGGCCGAGCAGCGGCAGTTGCGGGCGGTCGGCGCGGACGTGCTTGAACGCGTCGTACAGCTCGTCGATGTCGTGGCGTACCGGGTCGCGCCCGCCCACGTCGCGGACCAGCCACAGCTCTTCCTGGTTGCCGACGTGCGCCAGGTCCCACACGAGCGGCGACATCAGCGGCGAGTGCTGGCGGATCAGGTCGTCGTCGTCCACGGCGTCGGTCAGGAGCGCCGTCCGCGCCCTGGCGCGCTCCAGCTCGACCGCGACCCGTTCGCGCAGCTGTTCGGCCGTTTCGTCGATCATGCTCTCCGCCTCCCGGGCAAGCGTCGGTCGAGGATGTCCAGTACCGCGGCGCGGTCGGCCGCCGGCAGATCGGTACGGTCGAGCGCGCGTGAAGCCTCCTCGCACACCCGTGCCGCGGCCGTGGCGAGGGCGGGATCGGACAGCCCCAGCCGGGCCGCGTCCAGCCACCGGCCCTCGACCGGCTCACACGCCGCGCGCGCCGCGTCGAGCGCCCGGTCGTCGTCGAGCAGCGCCGACACGACCGCGACCGGCGCGAACCATTCGTCGGCGGGCTGGGTGTCGAGGAAGCGCAGCTCCAGGTACCCACGCGGGCGGATCGGCGGGAACAGCGTGCCGAGGTGGTAGTCGAGGTCCTCGGTGGTCGGCGGAGGCGTGAGCGCGCCGGCGATCCAGTCGGCGAAGGTGACCCCTGGCGGGGCGTCCCAGCGCGGGCCGGGCCGGCGTACGCAGAGCAGGGGAGCGGTCAGGGCGTACCGTGCCCAGGCCGTCGCTGGATCGACCGCGGGGTCCGTCGCCCGGCCGACCGGGCCGCTGCGCCGGTGGTCGATGCCGAGCCAGGCCCGCATCCGCGCGGATGCCCAGCCGCTGTCGCGGCCTGCGTGCCGGCGGGCGGTCGCGAACGTCGCGAGGAGGACCGGGCCGAGCGCGTGTACCGCGGCCCACCGCCGCACCAGGCGGTGGGGTTCGCCCGCGTCCACACAGACCTGCAGGCCGGCGGTGCTGCACATCATGGTGCGGCCGTGGTCGGAGTGCGAGTCGAACGCGCGCTGCATGGCCGCGTACCGGGGGGTGTCGAGCAGCCGGCGGGGGTGCCGGTGCGGATCGATGCCGGATTCACCGAGTCGCAGGCCGGCTGCGGCCAGGAGCTGGATCAGGTGGGTCCGGTCGCGGTCGACGGACTGGCGTAACGCGGTCAGCGAGGCGGCCGGGGCCGACGAGATCTCCACCTGGCCGCCCGGCTCGAGCGTCACGATGCCGCCGCCGGGAAGTGGCTGATGGGGGGCTTCGGGGGCCAGGGTGGGGGGAGCATGGGGGCCGAGGGTTCGGCGCAGCAGCGCCGGGTCGAGCGGATCTCCGGGGGCGTCCTCGTGGTGGACGGTCCACTCCAGCTCCGTGCCGACGAGTGCGGGTGGGCCGGTCTTGAAGCAGATCGAGGCGATGTACCCTTCGGCCTCGGTCACTTCGTGCAGGATCGTGGCCCCGGTGCCGCGTTGCCGCGGAACAGCGGCCAAAAGCTCCTCAGCCATAAGCTCCCCGAGTAACCGTGGATGGCTCTCTGTCGAACCTACCGAAGATTCGCCGGCGAGCACAGCGGATCTGATCGGGAACGTCAGGTTCACAGCGCACAACAGGACCCTTTCGATCTCCTCGGCAGGCCGGCATACCGCCGGTCCGCAGGGGTATGGCTCAGGCAGCCCGCGGACGAAGGCGAGGCAACCATGGTGGCGAAGTTGCTTGCGCGCTGGCTGGTCGTGATCGTCGTGATGCCGCTGATCGTGGCCGCCCTCCGGTGGTTGAGCCGGGCATTGGAGGAGCGTCGCGGGCCGACGACGACGAGCAGGCTGCTGCGGCAGGCGGCGGACGCTTTGCGGCCGCCGCGATCGGTGTCCACGGGGCGCGTTGGCGGGCGCCGGTGAGCGGGAACCTTCCCCGCATCCTCAAACACGCCATGACAGCTCGGTCATTTTTCTGGCCCCTGGCCGCCGCTCCAGCGACAATTGCCCCGTGATCAGGGGGACTCGGGGTGCGCTCGGCGCGCTGGCGGTACTGGCTGCGATCCTGCTCGGATCGGCCCCGGCCGGCGCCCACGCGCCGGGACCGCAGTTGCCGGACGCCTCGTACTACCGCACCGAGCTAGCCGGTGGTGTCACTCCGGCCATGGCGGGGGTGACGGCGCGCGTCGACCCGGGCGGGGAATGGGTTGAGCTGGCCAACTCCGGTCCTGCGACGGTCCTGGTGCTCGGCTACACCGGTGAGCCGTACCTGCGGCTCACCGCCACAGGCGCGGAGGAGAACCAGTTGTCGCAGACGACGTACCTCAACCGCGCCCTGTTCGCCGACAGTGTGCCTACGGCCGGTGCGGGCGGCAGCAGCGTGGCGCCGGCCTGGAAGCAGCTCGGCGGCACCGGCATCGCGCGCTGGCACGACCACCGCATTCACTGGATGGGCCGCGATCGGCCGCCCGCCGTCGCGGCGGACCCGACCCACCCGCACCTCGTCGGCGACTGGACGGTGCACGCGACCGCGGACGGTACACCGTTCGAGGTCCACGGGGTACTGCGGTGGCTGGGCAAGCCGGCCGACGCCGGGCGGGCGACACCGGCGCAGGCGTGGCTGCTGACGCTGCTCGCCGGAATGACCGTGGTAGTCGGCGTGCTGATCGTCGCCCTGATCCGGGCGCGCCGCCGTCCGCCGGCCGTCGGGGTAGCCGCGAACGGGGGATCCGTTACGGGGCCAGCACGGTCGCAGGCGTCCGCTGGGCCGGGATCATCGGGGTCGTAGCGTCGGTCGGGCCGGTGGGGACCGACAGCGTGACCGTCGTGCCGCAGCCCTCCGCTGTCTCGATCTCGACCTGCCCGCCGAGCGCGTGCACCACCGAGTGGACGATCGCCAGGCCGAGCCCGGTACCCGTGGCGGTGCGCCCGCGCGGGGCCCACGTGCCGACGGCCGCGGCCTCCTCGGCCGTCATGCCGGTGCCGCCGTCGGCCACCTGTACCTCCCAGCCGGACGCGTCACGCCGACCGACGATCTCGATGCGGTCACCGGGGCCGGTGAACTTGACGGAGTTCTCGATGAGGCAGTCCAGGGCCGCCTCCAGCCGTTCGGGGTTCACCATCCCGGTACCGATGTCGGAGCGCACGCTCCAGCGCCGGTCCGCGGTCGGCTCCCAGCGGTGGGCGATGCGCAGCAGCTCCTGGTCCAGGTCGGTCGAGCACAGCGGGTACGGCTCCTCCAGCTGCATGAGGGTGACCAGCCGCTGGGTGATGCGGGTGAGCTTGTCCAGCTCGTCCAGGACCACCTCGGTGTCTTCGAGGGTCGCCGCGTCGTCGTGGGTGGCGCGGACGAGCTCGGTGTACCCGCGCGCAACGGTGATCGGGGTACGCAGTTCGTGCGAGGCCAGCCGGACGAAGAGTTGCTGCACCTCCAGCCGTCGGTGCTCGGCCTCGGCCAGTCGCTTCACCTGGCCGACGGCGAGGTTGCGCCGGTTGACGTGCCAGACCATGACCCCGAACAGGCTCGCCATCAGGGGTACCTCGGCGGTCTCCTCCCAGCCGATGTAGCCCTGGGCTGCGTGGTGGCACAGGATGTACCCGGTGACCGCGGTGACCAGCACCAGCGCGGTGACCATGCCGGTGAGCCGCCAGCGGGTGAACCCGTAGACGAGCGCCAGGCCGATCCAGATGAAGTGGAAGGGGACGGTCTCCTGGCCGGGCAGCACGTACATCAGCGCCGACCAGAGCACGGCGGCGACGGCCCAGCCGCCGACGAGCAGGCGGTTAGTCGGTGGTGAAGCGGTAGCCCACATTGCGTACCGTCTCGATGCGATCAGACCGGTCCAGCTTCAGGCGTAACCGGCGGACGCAGACGTCCACGACGTTGCTGCCCGGGTCGAAGGTGAGCCCCCAGACGTCGGAGAGCAGTTCGGTGCGGCTGCACGCCTGCCCGGCGCGCCGCATCACGTGCTGGAGCAGCAGGAACTCCCGGTACGACAGCTCGACGTGGCTGCCGGCCACCTCGGCGCGGCGTAAGCGCAGGTCGAGAAGGACCGGGCCGGCGCGAAGCCACCGCGCGGCCGCGCCGGGCGCCGGTACGCGCAGCCGGGCCCGTACCCGCGCGAGCAGTTCGGCGACGGCGAACGGCTTGCCGAGGAAGTCGGACGCGCCCGCCTCCAGCACGGAGACCCGGGTGCCGATCTCGGGGACTGCCGAGAGCACGAGCACCCGCTGCTCGGGGCGTACCTCGACGAGCCGCTCCAGTACCTGGGTGCCGAGGATGTCGGGCAGCATCAGATCGAGGACGACCAGATCGAAGTCGCCCGCCAGGGCTTCGTTGAGCCCATCGTTACCGCGCGCGGCGCGTTCCACGCCGTGCCCGTCGTCCTGGAGCGCGCGGGACACAAGCCGCGCAATCCGATCGTCGTCCTCGATCACTAGAACCCGACTCACGCGTCAGCCTCTCCCGAGCGCTCCGGCTTCGCCGAACATGACAGGCATGGACGTCACCTCGTCGGCGCACCTATTGCATCCGGAATGTGGGATGACCGCCAGATCCGGGTGTGGGGCGGGTACGAGCTGGGTTTTATGTCGGAAACATCCAACGACATGGTTGAGTCCCGGGTCACCGGTCAGCTGACCCCGTCCGATCGATCGGATAGCTCCGGCCAGCCGACGGCCCGGCACTGTAACGCATGTGGCCGAGTCGATGGATGACATCGACCATGACAGTCACATGACAGCCCCGTCATAAAACTCAGCGAACTCCCAGGCAACCCCAAAGATCCGTGCTGATGCCAGTCCGTCCGGGCCGGCAGTCGGAGGACCCGAGGGGGTTACCGCATGTTGCGTCACCTCTCCCGGCGATGGTTGACCGTCGCGGCGACCGGCCTGTTAGGACTGGCCGGTTTCACCGTGGTGACTGCGCTTCCCGAGGTGGCCGTGGCGGCTACCACGCCCGGCAGCATCACGCTGCGGGTGGAGAGCGCCCGGACGGTCGGCCCGGCACCGGAAATTCAGAAGGGTGACAAGGTCGCCCATTACAAGTGGCTCATCACGTCCGACGACGTGGGCAACCCGCACGACGCGCTGGCGAACTGTCTGCCGCCCAGCTCCGGCGTCGCGGGCACCACCGCTGACTTCGCCGACAAGTGCCAGTGGCCGTCCGTGCGCGCCACTCCGGGGGCGGTGCCGATCGTCGCTCAGGGCGACGAGACCAAGCTCGACGAAGGCGTCCAGCTGAACGGTCTGGAGCCCGGCAAGTACCTCATCTCGGTGACCGCCGACGGGTACAAGATCGATGGCCAGCACTTCACCGTCGTGAGTGACCAGTCCAAGCGCGTCCGCGTCACCATGCAGCCGTACCCGCTGCCGCTGGGCACCGTCCGCCTGCAGGTGTTCAACGACACCAACCCGGTCGACGGCACGTACGAGGTCGACGCCGAGAAGGGCCTGCCGGGATTCACGGCGTACCTGGCGGACGTCTTCGGACAGGTCAGCGTCGACTACTACGGCAACCCGCTGTGCACCCAGTACGTGCACACGGCGCCGGACGCCACCCACCCGAGCGGCACGATCGTCTTCGAGGGCGGCAAGCCGAAGGTCGCCCCCGGCTCGGTGGGCAAGTGCGTCAGCGACGCCGAGGGCAGAATCGTCATCCCCAACCTCGGGCCCAACCGGTACGCGGCCCAGGTGGTGGCGCCCACCGGCCAGGTGTGGGCGCAGACCACCACGCTCGAGGGTAACTTCGACTGGGACGTCTGGGTGCAGGAGGGCGACACCGGCTTCGACACCGAGCAGACGATCGGTGGCGAGCCGGTGCCGTTCGTCCACTTCGGCTTCGTCGCGCCGAAGAACCTGACGGACACGACGAAGACCGGCGAGATCAGAGGCACCGCCGTCGTCGGTCGCCCGTACATCGGCGGCGAGGGCGGCGCGACCGTCCCCGAGACCGGTGTCGCCGGCGCGAAGATCTCCGGCCCGGTCTCCCGGCCGTGGGTGGCCCTGAGCGCCCTCGGCAACGGTGACCAGATGGTCTACATGGGCCGGGGCGGGACCGACGGCAAGTACGACATCAAGAACGTGCCCGACGGCGACTACCAGCTCACGCTGTGGGACCAGCCGCAGGAGCTGATCCTGGACTCGTTCAACGTGACCGTCCGAAACGGACAGCTGGTCGACGTCGGGACCCACATGCTCGTCGGGTGGTTCACCAACATCCATGGCACCGTGTTCATCGACTCGAACGGCAACGGCAAGCGCGATCCGGGCGAGTCCGGTGTGCCGCAGTTCCCGGTCACGGTCAAGGAGCGGGACAACTCGCTCATGGACCAGGCCACCAACTCGGTGACCACCGACAAGAACGGCTACTACGACATCCACCAGGTGTACCCGCTGAGCAAGTGGCTCGTGCTCGAGGCGTTCAACACCCGTTACCAGACCACGGGTATCACGTACCAGGCCGACAACGAGCCGACCCCGACGACCCTGAAGGGCGCGGCCGTCGACCTCAACTTCCTGCCGATCATCGGCCTGGGCGGCACGGTCGACTGGGGCGTCAAGCCCTACCGAGGTGACGAGAACGGCGGCATCGCCGGCACCATCACCTACGACACCACCCGCAACGAACTCGACGCGGCCAACGCGGCCACCGAGACGTACCAGCCGGGTGTCCCCGGAATCAAGGTGCATCTGTACGCGGTGCGCCGCGACGACAACGGCGACCCGATCCGGGACGCCAACGGTCTGGTCAAGGGGCCGGAGCTGGGCGACGCGTACACGTCCGAGACCTGGCAGGCCGGTCGCGGCTGCACGGCCCGGATGTGGAACGGCACCCCACTGACCGACCAGCAGGCGCTGTCGGACTTCGGCACGGCCGCCGACAAGATGTGCGTCGAGGCGCCGATGATGGGCGTGCAGTTCGCGCCCAGCGAGAACGATCCGACGAACTTCGGCCAGACCGTGAACGGCAACTACGCGTTCACCGACTCGAAGCGCAACCTGTACCCGCCGGGCGACCCGCAGAACCCGGGCGACCCGAACAAGCCCGCGGGCAATCACGACCTGGCGCTGTACGCACCGCTGCCGAACGGTCAGACGCAGAAGCTGGTGCCGGACGACTACATCGTCTCGGTCGAGATTCCCGACAACCCGGTCGGCGGCGGCAAGATGTACCAGGTCACCAGGGAAGAGGACGTCAACGTCTTCACCGGTGACGGCTACCTGCCGCAGGAGAACTTCCCGCCGTCGCCCGAACAGGCGGCCGACCAGCCGGGCCCTTACCCGGTCAAGGTTCCCGGCAGCAACCCGTCCGGCGGCACCGGCATCACCTCCGGATGCGCCGGCGCCGACCACCCGGTGCACGTGACCAACCCGGCGTTCCTCGCCGCCGGTGGCAGCCCGTACGAAGGGCAGAACAAGCCGCTGTGCGACGCCAAGCTGGTGACGGTCCGCGCCGGCCAGACGGTCGCGCCGAACTTCAACCTGTTCACCGAGGTCCCGCTGCCCACACACTTCTGGGGCCTGACCATCAACGACCTGGGCCTGTCGCACGACAAGAAGAGCGTGGAGTACGGCGAGGCCGAGGGCCTGCCGAACGTGCCGATGGGTATCTACGACTACCGGGGCCGGCTCGTCGACACCGTGGACACCGACTTCAACGGTTTCTACGAGGCGATCGAGCCATCGACCAGCACCTACAACTGCCCGGTGCCCGCGGGGCCGTGTCCGAACATGTACCGGTTCGTCGGTAACGACCCCGGCCAACCCGGGCATCTCAACAAGAGCTACAACCCGAGGTACCGCACCATCGCCACGAACTTCCAGGCGTGGCCGGGCCTGTTCACCGTGACCGACACGGCGCCGACCCAGGTGGCGATGTCGGCGCTGGCCCCGGGCAGTACCCAGATCGGCGCGGTGCAGTGCAACCCCGCCGGCAACATCCCGCAGCTGTTTTCGGTGTCCAAGCCGTACCTTCGGCCGACCGACGTCAACCGCCAGATCACCATCAAGGGCGACTCGTTCGGCACGCTGCGTGGCACGGTCAAGGTGGCCGGCCCGCAGGGCGACGTTCCCGCGCTCGTGACCAGCTGGACGAACCGGCAGATCCAGGTGATCCTCGGGGCCCCTTTGTCGCCCACCGCGGCGACGCTGTCCATCACCACGGCGGCCGGCAAGCAGACCATCAACGGCCTGTCGCTGCAGTTCCTCGGGATCGGCCAGGGCGCCGGCACGCCGGCCGACCCGAAGCTCATCCAGGTGAACGCGCCGGCGTCGGCGCTGTCGCCGAACGAGACGAACTACCCGACGGTGCAGTCGGCCCTCGAGGCCGCGGCGGCGGCAGGCGGTGGCACCAACACCGTGGTGGTGGCGGTCTGGCCGAACAAGCCGGGCACCGACAACCCCGTCGGCGCGTACTTCGAGAACGTGGTCGTCCACTCCTCGGTGCGCCTGCAGGGTGTCGGCCCCGGTGGCCAGTACCCGGGCGGCGCGTACGTGCCGGGCTCGGTCCTCGACGGCCGCGCGTTCGCCATCGACAACCCCAGTGGCACGGCGTGGGTGGCCCTGGTGGGCTCCCTGCAGTACGCCGGACCGACGGCGGTGCCGGACGGCGCGGTGGTCACCGTGCTGGCCAAGCAGGGACAGTTCAACGCCGGCAACGCACCGACGATCAACGGATTCAAGATCACCGGCGGCAACCAGTCGGACTTCCCGGCCAACATCAACGAGACCACGGGCGGCATCAAGACGCCGTACGGGGCCGCGGGCGCGGTCGTGACCCAGGGCGGTGGCGTCCACCTGCACGCCGCTGACAGCTACACCCAGATCACCGACAACGTCATCCAGGGCAACAGCGGCTCGTACGGCGGCGCCATCCGCGTCGGCACCCCGTACACCAACAGCCACAACGACAACGTGCGGATCTCCCGCAACCAGATCCGTGACAACGGCGGCACCAACCTGGCCGGCGGCATCGGGATCTTCACGGGTAGCGACAGCTACTCGATCGATCACAACTCCATCTGCGGCAACTTCTCGGCCGAGTACGGCGGCGGCATCTCGCAGTACGGACTGTCGCCGAACGGCCGGATCACCAACAACCGGGTGTACCTCAACCAGTCCTACGACGAGGCCGGCGGGATCATGATCGCCGGTGAGCTGCCGTCGGACCCGAACCAGCTCTCGGCGGGCTCCGGACCGGTGACCATCGACGCCAACTACGTCCAGGCGAATCTTTCCAACGACGACGGTGGCGGTATCCGGCTGCTGCAGGTAAACAACGCTCCGATCGCGATCACCAACAACGTCATCGCGGGCAACATCTCCACCCACGAGGGTGGGGGCCTGGCGCTCGACGACGCCACGGACGTGCGGATCGTCAACAACACGGTGATGGACAACATCACCACGGCGACCGCGGTCACGAGCACCGGCAAGCCGGCCCCGGCCGGCCTGTCCGTCGCCGAGAACAGCGTTCAGCTGCAGGTGACCCTGCCGCCGGATTCCCCGACGTTCAGCGACCCCACGCTGTTCAACAACATCTTCTGGAACAACCGGGCGGGTAGCTGGAACGGGCTGTACGTCAGCGGCATCGGCTCGACGGACGCGCCGGCCGGCGATCCCGTCAACTACTGGGACATGGGATCGGCCGACAACCCGGCCGACCAGCTCGCGCCGACCAACTCGGTGCTGCAGACCAGCACGGGCACCACCGGGGACTCGTCCAACAAGGTCGGCGTCGACCCGCAGGTGGTCAGGCAGTTCCTCACCAGCGTCACGATCCAGTCCTCCCGGACGTTCCCCTCGTTCCGACAGGCCGTGCTCGTGGTGCAGAACGTGTCAGGCACTGACATGGGCAACTACCACCTGCGGGGCACCAGTCCGGCGATCAACGCCGGCGCGGGATCGGTCACCGCCAACGAGGTGACCGTGAACGCTCCGGGTTGGGACATCGACGGCGACGGCCGTAGCTCCACCACCCCCGACATCGGGGCTGACGAGACGGCCGTGACTCCGCTAGCCCAGATAGCCGTAGCTCTGCTGGCCCGGATATTGGGGTTCACGACAAGTAGGTGACGCGCGTCGCGGGCGGCGGTGGCCTTCAGCATCGGTGCCGCCGCCCGCGACCCGCCGGCCGACCGTCCCGTACCCCTCGCTCTTCCCGCCGACGGCTCTCGCAGCAGCAGGCCTCGGCGACCGATACAAGGAGGACACCTTGTCCGACCGTGCAACCCCACGCGGTCTCAGCCGCCGGGCCATCCTGGCCGGCGTGGCCGGCGCCGCCGGCTGGGCGATACTGCCCGCCGGCAGTTCCGTCGGCGCATCCGCGCGGCCCCGAGGGCTGGCGGTGCCCGCCGAGGTACCGAACCCGTCCACCGAGATCCATCTCGCCGGCACCGACGGCTGGGTGTCGATGCCGGGCGACGCGCCGGCGATCCCGCCGTTCTGGCCCGACCCGCTCGCGCGGGAGAACTCCAACCTGTACGTCTTCGGGTTCCGCGACGTCACCGGGATGTCGCCGGACGAGGTCACCGCGCAGCGCGGGAAGGCGCAGATCTCGGCGCCGATGCTGAGCTTCGACCAGGAGACCGACGTCAAGATCACCCTGACCAACCTGGGCCTGTCGATGCGGCCCGACCTGACCGACGGGCACACCGTTCACTGGCACGGCTTCCAGAACGCGATCCCGCTGTTCGACGGCGTCCCGGAACTGTCCATCTCGGTGCCGATCGGCCGGGACTTCACGTACTTCTACCGCCCGCACGACCCGGGCACGTACATGTACCACTGCCACTTCGAGGACGTCGAGCACGTACAGATGGGCATGACGGGCATGCTGTTCGTGCGCCCGGTCCAGAACGACGGCACCCACGGCGTGCCGGCCGGCACGTACGCCTACAACTGTGGCGACGGCTCGACCCGGTACGACCGGGAGTTCGCGTTCATGATGACTGAGATCTGGGCCGAGTCGCACTACCGCGACGCGCACATCCAGGTCAACGACTGGACCGACTTCGAGCCCTCGTTCTTCGCGCTCAACGGTCGGGTGTACCCGGACACGGTCAAGCCCAACGCGCCCGACTTCGACCCGGTGAAGGCGGGAGCGGACGCGCGGTACGACCCGCGCCTGCAGTACCAGCCCATCTCGTCGCTGATCACCTGCAACAGCGGTGAGCGGGTGCTGCTCCGGCTGGCGAACCTGGGTTACCGCAACCACGCGGTGACCGTCGACGGGATCGATCTGACGGTCGTCGGCAAGGACGCCGGCCTGCTGCGCGGGCGCGACGGCACGCCCAACTACCAGGTCACGAACACCGTCGAGATCGGACCGGGGGAGAGCCGTGACGTCATCTTCGAAGCGCCGGCCGTCGACCGGCCGACCACCTTCCTGCTCTACGACCGCGACTACGTCTCGCTGACCAACAGCGGCGGCCGCGGCTACGGCGGGCAGATGACCGAGATCCGGGTGTACCCGACCGGGACGCTCGCCCCGCAGGCGGGTGCGAACACATGAGGAGACTGAACATGCCATCCCTCAACCGCGCCCTGCGGCGTGTGGCCCCGTTCGCGCTGGTCGCGGCGATCATCGGAGTGCTGGTCGTCCCGGGGCCGCAGAGTTCGGCGGCCGCGCCGACCGACGGACTGGAGTGCGAGACCTCGCCGAGCAACAGTTTCTCGCTCACCGCGAGCGGCGGCTATATCTCCACCCCGGACGGCAACTCCATTTACATGTGGAGCTACGGCGACACCGGCGGGTCCTTCCAGTTTCCCGGGCCGACGCTCTGCGTGGAGTCCGGCGCGAACGTGACGGTGGTGCTGCACAACGCGCTGTCCGAGCCGACCTCGATCATGTTCCCGGGACAGAACAAGGTCCTCGCGGGCGGCAAGCCCGCCCAGCCCGAGAACGACGCGAACGGCAACCTGTCGTCGCTGACGACGACGGCGGCGGCCAACAACGGCTCGGTGACCTACACGTTCGTCGCCGGCGCGCCCGGCACGTACCTGTACCAGTCCGGCACCGACGTGCAGAAGCAGCAGCAGATGGGCCTGTTCGGCGCCCTCGTCGTACGCACCAAGGGCCACCCCGACCAGGAGAACGGCCGGGCCGACTCGACGTTCGACCCGGCGCACGAGTACCTGTACATGCTCAGCGAGGTCGACCCCGACGCCCACCTCGCCGTGGAGCGTAAGCGTACGTACAACTGGAACAACTACACGCCGCGCTACTTCATGATCAATGGCCGGAGCATGCCGGACACCATCGCTCCCAACCACGCGGAGTGGCTGCCCAACCAGCCGTACGGCGCGCTGATCCACATCAGGCCGTACGACGAGCAGACCAACCCGAGGCCGGCGCTCATCCGGTACCTCAACGCCGGCACCACCAACTACCCGTTCCACCCGCACGGAAGCGACGAGCAGCTCATCGCGCGCGACGGGCACCCGGCGCAGGCACCGGACGGCAAGGACCTGTCGTACTCGAACTTCCTCATCGACCCGGCGCCCGGCCAGACCGTCGACACGCTGATGACCTGGAAGGACGCCGAGCACTGGAACTCCGCGACCAACCCGGTCCCGGTGCCGCTGCCGCAGTTGCAGGACCAGATCGTCGGCCCCGGTACCGAGACCTGGTTCAGCGAGAGCCCGTACCTGGGGGAGAGCGACGCGCAGCTGCCGCCCGGCGTGGTCCAGAACAACCAGTGCGGTGAGTACTACCACGTGGCGCACAGCCATGCACTGCAGCAGGCGACCAACTTCGGCGCGAGCTTCGGCGGAATGATGACGCTCATCCGCATCGATCCGCCCGCCGGCTGCCCAGGTCAATGACGCCGAAGGGACCCATGACGATGAATCTTCTTCCAGTTGCGCTGCGCGGTACGGCGTTCGCCGCCGTGACGACGCTGGCGTTCGCCGGGCCGGGTGCGGTCGCCTACGCGGCCGCGCCGGCAACGACTCCACGCCTTGCCACAGTGGAAGCACATGCCGCACCGCCAGCGGTGGCCTTCCACGCCGGGCGGCCGGTGGTGTTCCCCACGCCGCCGGCCGCCCGCCCGGCACTGCCCGCGCCGAAGCTGAGTGGAACGCTGCAGTCGAACGCCTGCGTGAACGCGGTGTGTGACCTGTGGGCCCGAGCGGGCACCACCACGGTCGCGAGCCGGGCGATCCCGATCTGGGGCTTCTCCAGCTCGGCGGATCCGACCGTCGCGGTGACGGCGCCCGGCCCGGTGCTCGTCGTCAACGAGGGCGACGACGTCACCATCAACGTCCACAACGAACTCGCCGGCCAGAACCTGTCGCTGGCGATCCCGTCGATGACCGGGCTCGTCCCGGACACCACGGGCGTCGCGACGGGCGCCGTGGCGACGTACACGTTCACGGCGGGCCGGCCCGGCACGTACCTGTACGAGGCCGGGCACACCCCGGACGGCGGCCGGCAGGCCGCGATGGGCCTCGTCGGCGCGCTGGTCGTGAAGGCCGCGGACTCGGGCGGCCGGCCGTCGGAGGACGGCACCGCCGGCACCGGCTACGACGACGAGGCGGTGATGGTGCTGACGGAGATCGACCCGGCCCTCAACACTCTCGCCGACCCGTTCACCTTCGACATGCGCAGCTATGCGCCGAAGTACCGGCTGATCAACGGCAAGGCGTTCCCGGAGACCGACCCGGTCGCCACCGACGTCAACCGGACGGTCCTGCTGCGCTACGTCAACGCCGGCCTGCTGGCCCACCCGATGACGACGCTCGGCCTCGACCAGTCGGTCATCGCGCAGGACACGCGGAACACCGCCGCCCCGGAGGGCGCGGTCACCCTGCCGCTCGCACCGGGCAAGACGGCCGACGCCCTGGTCACCATGCCCAAGGACCAGGACGGGCGCCGGTTCATGGTGTTCGAGCCCGGCGGCCAACTCAACAACAACGGCGACAAGGTGCCCGCGACGCCCGGCGGCAGCCCGCAGCAGGCGTTCGGCGGGATGATGACCTACCTGGACACCAACCCGATCGTGGAGAGCGGTGACCACGTCGGGCCGATCGCCACGAAGGTCGCCGCGTCGCCGAACCCGGCCTCGGCGCTGCAGGACATCACGGTGACCGCCACCTTCACCGACGATGCCAACGGCGGCTCCACCATCGACAAGGCCGAGGTCGTCATCGACGACCTGAGCGTCGCCCCGGGTGAGGGCATTCCGTTCGCCTTGCCGCCAGCCCCCGCGTCCGCCGTCTCCGACGTGCCGGCGACCATCGACAGCAAGAAGTACCTGCAGACGTTGACGCAGGGCCGGCACATGCTGTGGGTACGCGCCCACGACGTCGCCGGCAACTGGGGCGTGGTCAACTCGACGACCGTGAACCTCGCGGTCACCGGAGCGGCGACCACCGGCCTGGCCGTCACCCCGAACCCGACCTCGGGCCAGCGTGACCTGGCTGTGAGCGCCACCGGCGACGACAGCGCCGTCGGCGGCACGGTCACGGACGCCGAGTACTTCATCGACCGGGACCCCAACGCCCCGCCCACGAACGGCACCGGCACGAAGCTCACCCTCGCCCAGTCCGGCGCGAAGGTGACCGCCGAGACGGGGACGATTCCGGCGACCACCGTGGCCGCGCTCGCCGAGGGTAAGCACACGGTCTCGGTGCACACCCTGGACGCGCAGGGACTGTGGGGGCCGATGGCGGAGGTCGCCCTGGTGGTCGACCGTACCGGGCCGACCCTGACCAAGGGCGAGATCCTGCCCGACCTCGTCACCGGCAGTACGACCGGTTCGCCGTCCGACGCCGGTTACCTGCGGGTCAACGCGGACTTCACCGACCCGGTCACCCCGCCGAGCACCGGCGTCAACACCTCCGTCGCCGCGGTCGAGGGCTTCATCGACACGGCCGGAACCAACGGCACCGGGATCGCGTTCCAGTCCCTCGACGGCACGTTCAACGCGGCGACCGAGAGCACGTACGGGCTCATCCCGCTCACCCAGTTCACCCAGCTCGCCGACGGTCCGCACCAGATCCAGGTGCACGCACAGGACGCGGCCGGCAACTGGGGGCCGCTCGTGTCACTGCCGTTCACGCTGGACCGCAACGGACCGGTCGTGTCGGCGCTGTCCGGCATTCTCAACGCCACGGGCGGCGTGGACCTGACCGCAAACGCAACCGACGCGGTCAGCGCCGTCGCGGCGGCCGAGTGGTTCGAGAACGCGGACCCGGGTCTGGGCAAGGGCAAGCCGGTGACGGTGACCTCGACCGGCGCGACCACGGCCGGACTGTCGGCCACGATCACCGGCCTGGCCACCGGCGACCACACCATCGCGGTGCGGACCAGGGACGCCAACGGCAACTGGGGCAAGGCGGTGACCACCACCGTCACGGTCAACCAGGCGGCGCTGATCTTCGCCAACAACTTCAACGCCGGTGACGCCAACGCCTGGTCGCAGCGCACCGGCACGGTGCGGGTCGCCGCGTCGCCGGCGTTCAGCAACTCGCCGGCGCTCACCGTCACCGGACGCACCGCGGTGTACGTAACGGACACCCGCCCGACGGCGGAGACGAACCTGCACGCGCAGTTCGGGTTCGCCGCGGGCACGTACACCACCAAGGGCACGGTCGTGGACCTGTTCCAGGCGCGTACCTCGGCCGGCACGTCGGTGCTCACCGTCCAGTACCAGTCGACGGCCACCGACATCAGCCAGCTACGGGTCGGCGTCCAGACCAGCACCGGGTGGAAGTACTCGGCCTGGTCGACGATTCCGCGCACGGCCGTGACGGTCAGGGTCGACTGGACATCGGCCACCTCCGGCAAGGCCACGCTGAAGGTCGAGGGTGCCGTCGTCGGCACGGCCACCGGCAACACCTCGGCGTACAAGATCGAGACCGACGCGCTGGGTGTGGTCGCGGCCAACGGTTCCGGCGCGGTCGCCGGCGCCGCCGCGATCGACAACTTCACCTCCAACCGTTGATCCGTTCCACCTGACCGGCGTGGGGGCCGGCGATCCGGCCCCCACGCCGCCCGAAGAGGAGATCCGATGACCCTCGTGACCCACTGGTCCACGGTGATCCGGCGACAGGCTGGCCGGATCTTGATCGTGCTGCTCGCCCTCGGCTTCATCGCCGCGGTCGGGTGGCGCTTCGCGGGTAGCGCCGACGCCAAACCCAACTACGCCGTTCCGCAGGACGGCAGGCTGGAGAGCAAGCTCGGGGTGCGTATCACCCAGGCGGCTCTGGTCGGCGACGGCGGCCTCGTCGAGATCCGCTACACCGTCCTCGACAACCAGCGCGCGTCGGCGTTCCAGAACGACGTCAAGCACCCGCCGCTGCTCAAGAACGAGAAGAGCGGCAAGCAGGCCTGGCGGGCGGCGCTCATGAAGCAGGGCCACGAACTGCGGCCGGGCCAGACCTACTACATCCTGTACCTCAACAACCACAACGCGATCAAGCGCGGCGACAAGATCGAAATCTCGACCGGGTCGGGCAAGTTGGCCCACGTACCGGTGCGATGACCATGCGACGCTTCTTCTACGGCTGGTTGGCGGCCGTCACCGCCGGAGCGCTCCTGCCCCTGGCGATGACGCCCACCGCGGCCAGCGCGCACGCGTACCTGGCCCGCAGCACCCCCGGCGACGGGACGGTCCTCGACCGCGCCCCGCAGACGCTGACGCTCAGCTTCACCGAGAGGGTGGAACTCTCGGCGACCCACGTCGACATCGTTGACGGCGACGGGCGGCACTACACGCCGACCTCCGTCGCGCTGCGCCAGGAATCGACCGACGGCGCGGCCCTCGCAAGCGGTACCGAGGCGGCGGCGGACGTCGTCGTCGGCCTGCCGAAGCTGCCGGCCAACATGTACCACATCATGTGGAGCACGCTGTCCAGCGACGACCTGCACACCACCAGCGGCAACCTGGTCATCGGCGTCCAGCGGACAGTGCCGGCGGCAGCCCGGGCCGCCGGGCCCGGCGGCCCGGTGCCGCTGGAGACCGCACTGCGCGGACTCGGGCTGGTCGGCCTGTCGGTGCTCCTCGGTGGCGCGACCCTCGCGTTGCTGCTCGCCGCGCGGACGCCCGACCTGCGCCGGTGGCTGCTCGACGTCGCGGCGTCCGGCGGGGCGCTGGCTCTGGTCAGCACCCCGGTGCAACTGCTGTCCCAGGTGTACGCGGGGGCCGGCGGCGTTGGTCGGCTGCTTGCCCGCGAAGCGCTCAGCGGCCGGTGGCTCGCGCGCGAACTCGGTCTGCTCGCGTTGACCGTCGCCGTGCTGCGGGCCCGGACGACCCTCAGGTCGGCAACGGTGCCGAGGCCCGGTGTGCTCGTCCTCGGCTGCGCCGGGGCGCTCGCCGCGGCCGGTGGTACCGCGCTGCTCGGCCACCAGGCCGGCACCGCACTCCTCCTCGCGACGGTGGTGCACGTCCTCGCCGCGGGCGCGTGGGCCGGCAGTGTCGTCGCGGCGGCGCTCGCCCTCGTACCCGTCCTGAGGTCGGGACCTGAACGGGGCGCCCAGGTGGCGGCGCTGCTGCGCACGTTCGCGGCGATCGCCGTCGTCGCGGTCGTGTCCCTGACCATCAGTGGGCTGCTGCTGACCGGCGTCCAGGTCGCAACGCTCGACGCGCTGCTCACCACGCCGTACGGACTGGTGCTGATCGCCAAGATTGCCGCGATGGTGCTGGCCGGGCTGCTGGGCCTGCGGACGGCGCGCCGGTTGCGCGGCGGGCAGGGCGCGGTGCCGTTGCGTGGCCTGGTCACCGAGGCGACCGCGCTGGTCGTCGCCCTCGGGCTGGCGGGTGCGCTCGCGTCGGCCGGCCCGGCGCGGGGGCCGCGCTTCGAGGCGAGCGCCGGGGTGAAGATCACGCCGCAGGTCAGCGGCCAGGTAGCCGACCTGGTCGACACGGTCACCGTCCGGCCGAACCTTCCCGGACGCAATGTCGTCACCATCACCGTCGCCGACACCCGACGGCCGGCACTCGCCCCGATCGGCGGCGTCTCGGTGGTCCTGCGGTCACCGGACGGGGTGCAGACGGTGCGCCCGGTGACCCGGGCCGCGGACGGCTCGTGGATGCTGGCGACCGACGACATCCGGACGCCGGGCGCGTGGAAGATCTCCGTGACCGTCCTGCGCAACGGGCTCGCCCCGGTCACCGACGTGCACGACTGGGGCGTCGCGGGTGCGGGCACCGGACCGAACGCTCTTGTGTCGTCGGCGCCGCTGAAGCCGGCCGTGGCGGCGCTCGCGGCCGTGCTCGCGGTTGGGTCGCTGGCCGGCGCGGCGCTCTGGTACCGCCGTCGGATCAGGGCGCCGCGTGCCCGAGATCGCGTTTGCCCTCCGGTGACCGGGGCAGGATTCCCGGTTGAGCCGAAGGAGGCTGTGCGGACATGAGTGAAGAGAACAAGGCTGAACGCAAACACCTGTCACCCGTCCAGCAGCAGGTCTGCCGCGGCGAGAATCCGGCGGCGGCGCTGGACGACGAGACTCTGGACGAAGGGTACGAGGCGGCGGAGGCGCGGTACGGCGACGACCCCCGCGCGCAGGCGCCGCGCGACTCGGCGGGCCGGCCGTCGAGCGGTCCCCCCGATTGATCGAGCTTTCCCCGACCGCCCGCCGGAGCCGGTGCCGGGGCCATCGCTTTAACCCAACGTTGGCCTTGGCACAGGTACGCGCTATCACCCCGCGGGTGAGTCTCTAGCCCACAGCACAGAGACCTCACCTTCAGGGAGAGAACATGCGTACTCGACTCCGTCTCGCGGGCATCTCGGTAGCCATCGTCGTCGGCCTGGCCGTCGTCGGCGGGGTGGCGCTCGCCGCCGAAGACAACCCGTCCCGGGGCGGTACGCCGTCTCCGGCCGCCTCGACCGCGGACGACAAGGGTGGCCTGCGCGGCGGGAACGGCGCCGACGACCCGGCCGGCCATGACGTGAACGACGACAAGGGCGGCCGGCGGGCCGGCGGGTCGGACGATCCCGCCGGTCACGACGCGGGCGACGACAAGGGCGGCCAGCGTGCGGGCGACGACAAGGGCGGCCGGCGGGCCGGCGGGTCGGACGATCCCGCCGGTCACGACGCGGGCGACGACAAGGGCGGCCAGCGTGCGGGCGACGACAAGGGCGGCCAGCGCAGCGGTCGCTGATGGCTAGGGCGTACCGGGTGGCGGCGGACCGAACTCGACGGTGACGGTCGCGCCGCCACCCGGCGTCTGACCGAGGGCCAGCGAACCGCCGGACGCAGCTGCCACCCGGCGCACGATGTCCAGGCCGAGACCGGTCGAGCCGCTGCCGCTGTGCCCACGCTGCAGGGCCAGCGGACCCTGTAGGCCCGGCCCGTTGTCGGCGACGACGAGCTCGGCCCCGCCGTGCTGTCCCGGCGCGAGGTAGATCCACATCCCGCAGCCTTCGGGCGTGTGCGCGAAGACGTTGCCCAGCAGCGCGTCCAGGCAGGCCGCGAGGTCGTCCGCGCCAGCCCGTACCGGCAGGGGGTCCGGGGGAAGGTCAATCTCGACCGGCCGCTGCTCGTCGGCGGCCAGGGCCGACCAGAACGCCACCCGCTCGGCGACCACCTCCCGGGCCGAGCAGGTGGCCACGATGTCGTGGCGGACCGGCCGGCGGGCCGTCCGGATGATCGCGTCGACCGTACGCTGGACGGCGTCGAGATCGGCGGTGATGCGCTCGCGGTCGTCCGGGTCGCGCAGCGACTCCGCGTCGATCCGGAGCGCGGTCAGCGGAGTGCGCAGCCGGTGGGACAGGTCGACGACGTTCTCGCGCTCTCTCGCCAGCAGCTCGTCGATCCGCCCGGCAAGAAGGTTGAGCCCGGCGCTGACCTGGTGTACCTCGGGCGGACCACTGAGTTCGGCGCGGGCGGCGAGGTCGCCCTGTGCGATGCGGTGGGAGACCTCGGCGACCGCGGTCAACGGCCGGGTGAGGTTGCGGGCCAGTTGGTGCGCGACCGCGACGCTGACGATCAGCAGGCCTAGCCCCAGCACACAGAGGACGAGCCAGGCGCGCCCGACGCCGCGCTGTAGTTCGGCGTCGGAGACGAAGGTACGGATCACCGCCGTGCCGTCGCTGAGCCCGGAGACGGCCACCAGGACCTCGCGGCCACCGGTGGCCTCCGCAGTGAGGCTGCGCCCGGTCGAGGCGAGCGTCACCGCGTCCGAGCGCGGCGCGGCGGCTCCGATTACGGTGCCGTCGGGCAGGAACACCGTCAGCCGGTGCGGGTTGGCGGCGTTGGTACGGGTGACGGCGAGTTCGAGGGTCCTGCTGTCAACCGTGGACACCAGGGGGGCGAGCGCCTGGAGTTCGACGATGGCGCTACTGACGGCGCGGTCGGCGGCGGTCGAGCGGACCAGCAGGGCGAGCGGCACCAGGAAGGCGACCAGCACCAGCGAGGTCGTCGCCGCGACCAGCAGGATGATGCGCGTCCTCATGCCGGCGGTACCGTCAGTTTGACCCCGACGCCGCGGAGGGTGTGCAGGTAGCGCGGCTGGGTGGCGGTCTCGCCGAGCTTGCGGCGCAGCCACGACAGGTGCACGTCGACGGTCTTGTCGGCGCCGCCGAACGGCAGGTGCCATACCTCCGCCAGCAGTTCGCGCTTGGTGACCACCGTGCCCGGCCGCGCGGCGAGGTAGCCGAGCAGGTCGAACTCGCGCGGGGTCAGCTCCAGCGGGACACCGGCGAGGGACGCCTCCCGGGCCGCCGGGTCCACCCGCAGGTCGCCCACGACCAACGTGGCGGGCGGGTCGCCTCCCTCGGGGCCGGAGCGCCGCAGGACGGCCCGGATCCGTGCGTCGAGTTGAGCCGGTCCGAACGGCTTGACCAGGTAGTCGTCGGCGCCACGGTTCAGGATGTCGACCATGCCGCCTTCGTCGTCGCGCGCGGTGGCGACGATGACCGGCACCTTGCTCACCGACCGCAGCATCCGCAGCGCCTCCCGACCGTCCACGTCGGGCAGGCCGAGGTCGAGAACCACGAGGTCAACCGGGGCGTTAAGGACGTGCTGCAACCCTGCCATCGCTGTCGGCGCGCTGGACACGACATGGCCGAGATCCGTGAGCGCGCGGATCAACGCGCGCCGGATCTCGGCATCATCTTCGACCAGGAGTAACTGGGCCACGCGATCACGGTACGGTTCTTCCGGGGTGTCACGGATCGGCGGACGGCTTTTTGTAAGTGTCTTAACCTCTCGTTATCGATGGCTCGTCCATGGTGGTGCGGTGAGTGGACTCTTTCGGCGCGTGATCGCCAGCGCGCTTGCCTGGATCGTGGGGGCGTTGGCCGCCGTGGGGGTCGGCGTGCTCGCGTTGTCGCTGATCGGTGACGGGCTCACCTCCCGTACGGTGCAGCCGTTGACCCCCGAGGTCGTCGCCCGCGAGGCGGCCTCCGCCCAGCGGTCGCCCGCGGCGGCCTCGGCCATGCCCGAATCGGGCCCGGCCACCGCGCCGGAGTCCGCACCGGCGACGACACCGCCGGCCGTGAAGGCAGTCGCCCCGGTCGGCACCGAGAAGCTGGTCTCGTCGCCCGGCGGCTCCGCCGTCGCACGATGCGCGGGCGGGCAGGTCTACCTCGTCTCGTGGAGTCCGGCCCAAGGGTTCCGCGTCGACCATGTGGCGCGCGGACCGGGATCCCAGGCCAGCGTCAAGTTCGAGTCCGACGACGACGTGAAGGTGTTTCTGACGGTCCGGTGCGTGGGTGGCGAGCCGCAGACGGACATCAGCCAGCGGAGCGACGACCGGGGCGGCAAGGGATGAGCCGCGCGGACTCGAACTGGGCCCGCGCGGCCGCGGTCAGCTGGTCTCGCCGTGTACGCCCGCGTGGGCGGCGGGGATGGTGCCCAGGCGGCCCTTCTGGTAGTCCTCGAAGGCCTGGACCAGCTCGGCCTTGGTGTTCATGACGAACGGGCCGTACATGACGACCGGCTCGCGGATCGGCAGGCCGCCCAGGAACAGCACATCCAGGGCGGGGCTGCGGCTGTCCTGGCTCGCGCCGGCGGCCACGGTCACCGTGTCGCCGTCGCCGAAGACGGCGAGCTGGCCGGCCTCGATGGGGCGCCCTTTCGCGCCGACCGTGCCGCGCCCACCGAGCACGTACGCGAGGGCGTTGAAGTCGGTGCGCCAGGGCAGGGTCACCGAGGCGCCCGCGTTCACGGTCGCGTGCACCAGCGTGATCGGGGTGTGCGTGGAGCCGGGGCCGGCGTGCCCGGCGACCTCGCCGGCGATGACCCGCAGCAGCGCGCCGCCGTCCGCCGATGAGAGCAGCGCGACGCTGGAGGCACGGATGTCCTGGTAGCGCGGGGGCGCGAACTTGAGCGCCTTCGGCAGGTTGACCCACAGCTGGAAGCCGTGGAACAGGCCGCCGCTCATCACCAGGTGCTCGGGCGGCGTCTCGATGTGGAGCAGGCCGCTGCCCGCTGTCATCCACTGCGTGTCCCCGTTGGTGATCAGGCCACCGCCACCGTTCGAGTCCTGGTGGGCCATCTCGCCGTCGATCATGTACGTGACGGTCTCGAATCCCCGGTGGGGGTGCCACGGGGTCCCCTTCGGCTCTCCGGGCTGATATTCAACCTCGCCCATCTGGTCCATGTGGATGAAGGGGTCGAGCGCTCGGAGGTCGACCCCGGCGAACGCGCGCCGCACCGGGAAGCCCTCACCTTCGAAGCCGCGCGGTGCGGTGGTCACGGAGACGACGGGGCGTGGGCGCGCCGTGGCCGGGTCGGCCGCCGGCACGCGGGGCAGTACCAGGATGTCTTCGACGGTGACGGCAGGCATGGGAGCCCTCCTGACGGTTGACGGCACCGGTCGTCCCGGCTGCCGGGCCCCACTATACTTGCTTAAGCAACATTCCGCAAAGCAACAAATGTGGTCCTGGTCCGGCCGCGCGATCGAGCGCCGTGGGTTGCCGGCGTACGCGGTGCGAGGTGGACTGGAGCACGTGGGCGAGATCCGGATCGGCACCGCGTCGTGGACCGACAAGACGCTGCTGGCCTCGGGGTGGTACCCGAGCACGGCGAACACCGCCGAGAAGCGGCTGGCGCACTACGCGCGCCAGTTTCCGATCGTGGAGGTGGACGCCACGTACTATGCGCCGCCGGCCGAGCAGACCGCCCGGCTGTGGGCGCAGCGCACGCCGGCGGAGTTCACCTTCAACGTCAAGGCGTTCAGCCTGCTGACCGGCCACCCGTCCAAGCCGACCGCGCTGCCGGTGGACCTGCGTCCGGAGACCGAGAAGAAGAACATCTACCCGAAAGACCTGGCACCTCAGGTGTACGAGGACCTGTGGAGCCGCTTCCTGTCGGCGCTTGACCCGCTCGCCGACGCGGGCAAGCTCGGCGTCATCCTGTTTCAGTTCCCGCCGTGGTTCACCATCAGCAGGTCCAACAAGCAGTACATCCTCGAGGTGGCCGAGCGCTGCAAGCCGATGCGGGTGGCGGTGGAGTTCCGGCACGCCTCGTGGTTCGCCGGCGACAACGCCGCGGAGACACTCGGTTTCCTGCGCGAGCACGACCTGCCGTTCGTCGCCGTCGACATGCCGCAGGGGTACCGGTCGTCGGTGCCTCCGGTGCTGGCGGCGACCTCCGACCTCGCCGTCGTGCGCTTCCACGGCCACAGCGACGGGTGGGAAAGCCACGACATCCAGGAGAAGTTCGGGTACTTCTACTCCGACGCCGAACTGGGCGACTGGGCGCCCCGCCTGCGCAGCCTGGCGGCCGCGGTCGACCAGACGCACGTGCTGTTCAACAACTGTGCCGGTGCCAACGCCCAACTCAACGCCGCCGAGATGGCGCGATTGCTGGGAGCCGGCAGGGGCGAGGTGGCCGCGGTCGGCGGTGCCGAATGACGAGAGGGGTGGACCGGTCCGCCGGCCCACCCCTCTCGGTGCGACGTCAGTCTTCGACGTGCCCGGCGGTCACCGCGGCGTACGCGTCGACGATGCCGTGCCCGTAGAAGCCGTTGAACTCCTCGTCACCGGAGCAGTACGCGTCGAACTCGGTCGAGCGCCCCTCCGGCAGGTAGCTGCGCAGTCGCGGCTCCGGGCAGGCGCGCTCGGCCGCCGTGTTGATGAGGACGGACTCCACCGCGGACGGCGACATCGTGATGGTCCTGCCATCCCGGGACGGCTTGCCGAACCTGCTCACGATGAGCGCCGCCACGCCGGCGGCGTGCGGTGAGGCCATTGACGTGCCCTGCAGGTAGCTGTAGTACCCGCACCGCCCGTTCTTGGTGCACTCCTTGAACACGCTCCCGGCGGCGGCCGGCACGACGTTGCCATCCGCGTCGACGCTGCCCTCCTCCTGCAGCACCTTCTTCGGGTACGTGGAGAGGATCATGTTGCCGTCGGTGCGGAACGTGGCGGTGCCGACGCCGTCGCGGAACCAGCCGCCCGGTGCCGACACCGAGATCTGCTCGGTGCCGTAGTTGGAGTAGTCGGCCTTGGTGCCCGACGGTCCGAGCGCGGACACCCCGATCACGTACGGCCCCTCGACGGGCAGGTCGAGGCAGCTGCCGTTGTCGATCGGACGGGAGTACTCCGCGCCCTGCGGGTAGTCCGGGCTGCTGGTGTCGGTACGCGGGCTGCCGAGGTCCTCGTGGTTGTTGCCCAGGGCCCCGACCAGGGTGACGCCGCGGTTGTGGGCGTAGGTCAGCGCCCGGGTCATCGCCCTGATGATGGTGCGCTGCTCGGCCTGCGCGCCGGGGGAGTCCGCCGGGTTGGCGGTGCAGTTGTACAGCCACGGGTCGACGTAGAACGACATGTTGACCACGTCGATCCCGGCGTCACCGGCGTAGGTCAGGGCGTTGACCACCGGCTCCAGGAAGAAGTAACCGGAGTCCTGGCCGCCCTTGAGCTCCACCAGGGAGACGTTCGGCGCGACGCCGGAGAGACCGAAGCCGTTGGCGGCGGCGCCGACGGTCCCGGCGACGTGCGTGCCGTGCCCGCCGTCGTCGGTGCCCACCGGGTCCAGGCACTTCTCGACCTCGCACGGGCCGTCCACCTCGGGGATGTCCTTGGCGAAGTTCCGGGAGAGCTTCCAGTTGAAGTTGTCGGCGATGTCGGGGTTGCTGGCGTCCACCCCGGTGTCCAGGATGCCGACCGTGACCCGCTTGTCGCCAGCGGTCACCTTGCGGGCCTGGTCGGACTTGACCATCCGCAGCCCCCACAGCTTGTCGTCGAGGGGGTCCATGCCGGAGGTCCGAGCCTGCGTGGCGGCCGTGGAGGCCGCGCCGGCGCCGCGCCCCTCCTTCTCCGCGTCCGGCGTCCGCGTCTTCGGCTTCTGCGCCGGCGCCTGGCCGATCGAGGTGACGTGCGCGGCGCCGAACAGCTTCGACGACGAGGACACGCGATCGACGAAGCCGCTGTCCGGGCCGACGGCGCGGAACATGCCCACGGCGTCGTTGCGCTCCACGACCCGACCGCCGGCCTGCTCGATGGCCGCAATCGCGTCAGCGGCGCTCACGTTGTCTGCGGCGAGCACCGTGTACTCGGTTGCCCCGCCGTTCTGGGCCGCGGCGGGGGAGGCGCCGGCGCCGACGCCGACGGCGGCCGCGACGAGCGTCGCGGCGGCTAATGCGCGGTTGACGCGTTGACGTGTTCGCACCTGTTACTCCATCTCACTCGGGGGTTCCGATATGACATCGAACTTCGCCCAAGCGCGCCAGATGTAAGAGGCGAGGGCAGCCCTCGCTGTCACCCTTTCGAGTGCCGGGCAGCGGGCGGCGGCGGAGGTCGCGCGCAGTAGGGGATCGCTATGGAGGTTTGAGGCCGTCGGTTCGGCGGAAGTTGCGACCCGTGAACAGGAATCAGCTGCGGGCCGTCCTCCATGGAGCTCGCTTGGGCCTGCCGTACCTCACCGGCCGGGCCTACAACGAGGCGCGGGACGCGGTCGAGAACCTGTTCGCCGTGCTAGAACGGCGCGCGCCGCAGATCCGCGACGCCGCCGCGAACTACGTCTCGCTCATGGAGCTGCGCAGCGAGGTGCGCGTGGCGATGGAGAGCCGCGGCATGGGCGCGCCGATCCCGGTACGGGCGGTGCTCGCGGAACGGGCGGTCATCTCCGCCTTCCGCGCCGTGGCCCGGGACAGCTGGGACGACGCCGCCGAGTCGGAGAACTGCCTGCGCCGGCTCGCGCCGGACCTCATGTTCGACCTCAGCATCGACATCGGACAGCCGGCGCCGGTGAGCTTCACCGGCCGGTGGCTGCTCGAACCGCGCCCGGCGGCCGCCCGGCGGGAGGGGCAGCCCGACTCGTACTGCGGTGTGGCGCAGACCCGTGGCGGGCGGATCATCGTCTACCTCGCCGACCTCGACAGCCGGCTGCCGGGGCGGCTCGACGAGTACGACGACCTGGCGGCCGCGGCGAGGGCGCTACCAGCGCACCTCACCAGGCAGCTCACCGCCTCCGTGGTGTGCGAGTTCAATCGGCAGATGTGGCTTCGTCAGCACGGTGAACGCCGGGAGCTGATGCGGCAGGAGCGGATCCGCATCAGCCGGGAACGGCCGGAGCGTGACCACGCCCTGAGCGGGCCGGCCTAGCGACGGTTGGACCGGCGGCGGTTGGCGCGCTGCCGCCCGGGTAACCCGGCGGCATGCGCATCGTGATCGTCGGAGCCAGCGGCAATGCGGGAACGGCGCTGCTGCGCCGACTGCGCCACGAGTCGGATCTCGACCTCGTCGGCGTGGTGCGGCGCCCGCCGCCGCCCGACGCCGGGCCGCCGTACGACATCGTGGAGTGGCGAACTCAGGACATCGGCGCCCCGGACGCGCCCGTACGGCTGCGTGAGATCTTCGCCGGCGCGGCGGCCGTGGTGCACCTGGCCTGGCAGATCCAGCCGAGCCACGACGAGGCGGTGCTGCACCGCACGAACGTCGACGGCAGCCGCGCCGTCATCGAGGCCGTGACCGGCGCCGGGGTTCCGGCACTGGTGTACGCGTCGTCGGTGGGCGCCTACGCCCCTGGTCCCAAGGACCGCTTCGTCGACGAGACCTGGCCGACGACCGGCGTGCGCGAGTCCTCGTACAGCCGGCATAAGGCCGCGGTGGAGCGGCTGCTCGACCGGGCCGAGGCCGACCACCCCGCGCTGCGCGTCGTGCGCTTACGGCCCGGCCTGAACTTCCAGCGCGACGCCGGCACCGAGATCAGCCGGTACTTCCTCGGCCCGCTGGCGCCGGTCGGGCTGCTGCGCTTCGGCCGGATTCCGCTGGTACCGCGCAACGACCGGCTGCGGCTGCAGGCCGTGCACACCGACGACGTCGCGGACGCGTACGCCCGGGCGGTGTTCGGTGACGCGCGGGGCGCCTTCAACATCGCCGCCGACCCCGTCCTCACGCCGGAGCTGGTCGCATCGCGCTTCCACGGCCGTACCGTCCCGGTACCCGCGGCGGTGCTGCGGGTCGGTGCCGACCTGACCTGGCGGGCCCGCCTGCAGCCGGTCGACCGGGGCTGGGTGGAGCTGGCGCTCAAGGCGCCGCTGATGTCGTACGAGCACGCCCTCCGGGAGCTCGGCTGGCGACCGTCGGTGGATGCGGTGAGCGCCCTGCGCGAGCTCTTCGGCGGGATGGCGGCACGGGCCCGTACCGACAGCCCGCCGCTGTCGGCCGCCGGCTCGATGCCCGGCCGGATCGGCGGGCTGGTCCGGGGGCGCCTCCCCGGCCAGGGCAACCCGTACTGACGCCGTCAGCGCGCGCGGGCGAACTGGTCCTGCTGGGACTCCACCGTAAACTGCAGCTGCCCGTCCTTGGCGTCGACCCGTACGTGTTGGCCCGGGTTCAGCCGCCCGTCGAGCAGCATCTCCGACAGCTTGTTGTCGACCTCGCGCTGGATCACGCGCCGCAGCGGACGCGCGCCGAACTGCGGCTCGTACCCGTGCTCGGCCAGCCACTCGAGGGCCTGCGGGGTGACGTCGACGGTGATGCCCTGGGCGTGCAGCCGTCGTCTGGTGTGCTCGAGCAGCAGGTCGGCGATCTGGCGGACCTGCTCGAACTCCAGCCGCCGGAACACGACGATCTCGTCGATGCGGTTGACGAACTCCGGGCGCATGTGTTCGGTGAGGATCCGCATGAGGCGGTCGCGCAGCGGCGCCTGCTCGTCGCCGGCCTGCGTGAAGCCGAGCGTGCCGCGCTGCGCGGTGATGAGGTCCGAGCCGAGGTTGCTGGTCATGATGATGATGGTGTTCTTGAAGCTGACCACGCGACCTTGGGCGTCGGTGAGCCGGCCGTCGTCGAGGATCTGCAGCAGGATGTTGTAGACGTCCGGGTGCGCCTTCTCGATCTCGTCGAGCAGCAGCACCGAGTACGGGCGGCGGCGCACCGTCTCGGTGAGCTGACCGGCCTGCTCGTACCCGACGTAGCCCGGCGGGGCGCCGACGAGCCGACTGACCGTGTGCCGCTCCTGATACTCGCTCATGTCCAGGCGGATCATCCGCTCCTCGGAGCCGAACAGCGCCTCGGCCAGCGCGCGGGCGAGTTCGGTCTTGCCGACGCCGGTCGGGCCAAGGAACAGGAAGCTGCCGATGGGCCGGTTCGGGTCGCCTAGGCCGGCGCGGGCCCGGCGCACCGCCTCGGCGACGACGCGTACCGCCTCGTCCTGGCCCACGATCCGGCGGTGCAGCCGCTGTTCCAGCTCCATCAGCCGCTGCCGCTCCTCTTCGGTCAGCTGCTGGGCGGGGATGCCGGTAGCGCGGGAGACGACTTCGGCGATGTCCTCCGGTGTGACGTCCGGGACGGCGCCGCCACGGCCCTCCGGCGCCTGCGTCTCCTGGTCGATGCCCTGGCGCAGCTGGTTCATCTCGTCGCGCAGGGCGCTCGCGCGCTCGTACTGCTCGTCGGCGACGGCCTGGTCCTTGTCCCGGGTGAGCTGCTCCAGGCGCAGCTCCGCCTCCCGCACGTCCATGGTCGGCACGTGCGCCCGCAGCTGGACCCGGGCCCCGGCCTGGTCGATGAGGTCGATCGCCTTGTCCGGCAGGAACCGGTCGGCGATGTAGCGGTCGGACAGCTCGGCGGCCGCTACGAGGGCCTCGTCGGTGTACCGGACGCCGTGGTGGGCCTCGTACCGGTCCCGCAGCCCGCGCAGGATCTCGATCGTGTCGTCGACGGTGGGTTCGGGTACGAGGATCGGCTGGAAGCGCCGCTCCAGGGCGGCGTCCTTCTCGATGTGCCGGCGGTACTCGTCGATCGTCGTCGCGCCGATGACGTGCAGCTCGCCTCGGGCGAGTGGCGGCTTGAGGATGTTGGACGCGTCGGTCGACCCTTCGCCGCCGCCCGCGCCGACGACCGTGTGGACCTCGTCGATGAAGACGATCAGCTCGCCGGAGTGCTCGCGGATCTCGCCGATGACGTTCTTCAGGCGCTCCTCGAAGTCACCGCGGTAGCGGGTGCCGGCCACCAGGCTGGTCAGGTCGAGCTGGATCAGCCGCTTGCCGGTCAGGGTCCGGGGCACGTCGCCGTCGACGATGCGCTGCGCGAGCCCTTCGACCACCGCGGTCTTGCCGACCCCGGCCTCGCCGATGAGTACGGGATTGTTCTTGGTCCGCCGGGCGAGGATCTCGATCATCTGCTCGAGCTCCTGATCGCGGCCCACGACCGGGTCGATCTTCTCCTCCCGCGCGAGCGCGGTGAGGTCGCGACCGTACCGGTCGAGCGTCGGGGTGGCGTGGTTGGCCGGCTGCGCCGCCGGGGCGGCGGCCCGTTCGTTCGCCGCTCGTTGCAGCGACTCCGGGTTCACGTGCCGCTCGTTGAGCATGCGGCCGCCCTCGGACTCCGGGTTGAGCGACAGCGCCAGCAGGATGTGCGCCGGGCCGAGGTAGGACGCGCCGAGGGCGCGCGCGATCTGGTGCGCCTGCAGCAGCGCGCGCTTGGCCGCGGGGGTCAGCGCGGGTACGACGTTGCGCGGCGAATCCCGGCGGCCCCGCCGCTCGATGTCCTGGGCGATCTCGTCGGGGTCAGCCCCGGCCCGGGATATCAACTGGCGTAGCGGCTCGCGGTGGGTCGCCGCCCACAGCAGATGCTCGGTGTCGAGGTCAGAGCTGCCCAGGTCGGCGGCCTTCGCCGCGGCGGTCGCGAGAAGCTCCCGCGCCTCCTGGCTCATCATCCGGGTGATGTCCACCCGCTGCATGGGCTGTTGACCCCCCTGCCCGGCGCTGCCGAGGAAGCGTGCGAGGAAGTCGTCGAACTGGCCCGACCCGACGTCGCCGGAGCCCCACATTCCGCCGGTCACGATCTTCCTCCCCGATAGGGGGTTTCGTTGCGTGTTCAGTCGGTCGGTATCGGCGTCGGCATCGGCGCCGGTGCCCACCCTCGAGCTGATATTCGGCTGGCCGGTCCGGCCACCGCCCGCCGCACCGGGGTGGGGACGACGAACACGGCGGTTCCGTATGCGCAGATCTCGGTCCACATGGCACTGATGTCACGGTGGTCGAAGCGCATGCACACGACCGCGTTCGCTCCCCGTACGAACGCCCGCTGGCTCATCTGGGCGATCGCGTCATCGCGCCACCTGCCCAGGGCGGTGCCCATCCGCGGGTTCGAGCCGCCGGACAGCAGCTTGACGCCTTCGTTGTAGACGTTGCGGGAGCGGGCGGTGATGCCGTGTACCTCGCCCAGGACGTCGCGAATCTCGTACCCGGGCACCCACTCCGTGGTCACAACCATCATGTGAAGGCCATCCTGCGTGCGGTGACGTGGACGTCGAACGTGGCGGCCGTGGACGCCTTTCGGCCCCATCCGGCTCACTCCACCGGTTGGGGTTACTTCCCGGTGGGGCGGTGGTCAAACCCCACCGGGCGGCTCAGGCGGGGACCGTCGCGGCCTGGTCCACGGCGACCAGCAACTCCGGCAGCGAGTAGCCGCCCTCGTGGCGCAGGCCGTTGATGAAGAACGTCGGGGTGCCGTTCACGCCGCTGCGCGCGCCGCTGACGAAGTCGCGCCGGATGCGGTCCAGGTACACGTGGGCGTTGACCTCCTGGACCACCTCGTCGACGGGCAGGCCGACCTCCTCCACCCCGGCCGCGAGGTGGACCGGGTCGAACTCGTCCTGGTGTTCGAACAGCCAGTCGTGCATCTGCCAGAAGCGCTGGCGCGCGCCGGCCGCCTCCGCGGTCTCGGCGGCCACCTCGGCGAACGGGTGGACGTTGGTCAACGGGAAGTGGCGGTACACGAATCGGACCACGTTCGGCCGCTGCCGTAGCAGTTCCTGAGTTACCGGGTGCGCCATGCCACAGTACGGGCACTGGTAGTCGCCGTACTCGACGAGCGTGACCGGTGCCGTCGCCGGGCCCCGGATGTGGTCGTCGTCGGTGACCGGCGCTGCGAGCCGGCCGGTCGTGACGCGGAATGGGGTCGTCATTCAGACCACCGCCTGCCGTTCATGAGTGAGGGCTTCGAGCGCGTGCAGGATGCCGTCAGCGCCCGGGTTGGTGTGGGGGGGATAGATGTGGCTCCAGGCCACGTAGCCGTCCCGGTCCAGGACGAACAGCGCGCGCTCGGCGACGCCGTCGGGCAGCCGGTAGGAGTGGTACCTGCGGGCGACCTCGCCCTTGGGTTCGAAGTCGGACAGGAGCGGGAAGCTGATGCCCCGGTCTTCGGCGAACGCCCGGTGGCACCACACCCCGTCGACCGAGATGCCGAGTACGGTCGCGCCGTAGCGGGTGAACTCCGGCATCACCGCCTGGTACAGCGCCATCTGGTCGCTGCAGACCGGGCTCCAGTCCGCGGGGTAGAACGCAAGGACGACCGGCGCGCCGTGAAACTGCGCGAGGGTGATGTGCCGGTCGGGACCCGACGGGAGGGAGAAGTCGGGAGCGCGCTGACCCCGCAGGGCACCCGCCAGGCTCGTCATGGGGCGATCGTCGAAGCGGGCGGGGTGAGTCGCCGTCACCTGCGCCGGATGGTTCGCCCGCGCGGGGATGAGGCTCAGACGCCAGCGGGTGCCATCCGGCCCCGCGGCCCGGCCAGCCTCCGGTGCACGCGCCACGACTCAAGCAGCATGACCACACCGGCCGCGATGGCGTACACGCCGATCACCAGCGCGAGCGCGACGGCGCCGGCCGCGGGCCGCATGAGCACCAGCACGCCGGCGATCATCGTCAGGACGCCGAACAGCAGCGGAAGCCACTGGCCGGGCAGGCGGGTCGCGGCCCAGATCTCCATCGCGCCGGTGACGACCGCCCACGCGCCGAACAGCACGACCAGCGCGAGCGCGGTGATACCCGGCCAGACGAGCGCGACCAGACCGGCGAGGATGCTCAGCACTCCGGCGATCACCAGCGCGGTGCGGCGGGCGGCATCGCGCGGGCGGCGGAACGCCGTCACCATCGTGAGCACCCCGTTGACGAGCGCGTACGCGCCGAACAGGATCGCCAGCGCGACCAGCGTGACCCCCGGCAGCAGCACGGCCAGGATCCCGAACAGGAACGCAGCCGCGCCCCGCAGGGCCAGCAACCACACGTGCCTTCTGTCCATGGCTCCACCTTTCGAGGCCTCGGGAGACTCAGACGCCCGCCTTCACCTCGGCTTCGGCGGGCTGCTTCCAGCTGACGGTGAGGTCGCCGGTCCCAGGGTCAAGTTCGACGACGATCGTGCTACCGGCGCGGACCTCGCCCTTGAGCAGCGCCCGCCCGATCCGCGTCTCCAGTTCGCGCTGTAGGAACCGGCGCAGCGGCCGGGCGCCGAAGACCGGGTCGAAGCCGGTGGCCGCGATGTGCCGACGTGCCGGCTCGGTGACCTCCAGCCGCAGGCCCCGGCCGGCCAGGCGCTTGCGCAGGTCGCCGAGCATCAGGTCCACGATCCGTTCGATCTCGGGCAGGCTCAGCGGTTTGAACAGCACGGTCTCGTCGAGGCGGTTGAGGAACTCGGGCCGGAAGAACCGCCGCAGTTCGATCATCACGGCCTCGCGCGCCTGGTCGGTGATGTGGCCGTCCGCGATGACACCCTCCAGCAGGAACTGCGACCCGAGGTTGCTGGTCATGATGATGACCGTGTTGCGGAAGTCGACCGTGCGGCCCTGGGCGTCGGTGAGCCGCCCGTCGTCGAGCACCTGCAGCAGGATGTTGAAGACGTCCGAGTGGGCCTTCTCGACCTCGTCGAGCAGGAGGACCGAGTACGGCTTGCGCCGCACCGCCTCGGTGAGCTGGCCGCCCTCCTCGAACCCGACGTACCCCGGCGGCGCGCCGACCAGGCGGCTGACCGTGTGGCGCTCCTGGTACTCGCTCATGTCGATGCGGATCATGTTCTCCTCGGAGTCGAACAGCGCCTCCGCGAGCGCGCGGGCCAGTTCGGTCTTGCCGACGCCGGTGGGGCCGAGGAACAGGAACGACCCGATCGGCCGGCGCGGGTCCTTGATGCCGGAGCGGGCGCGGATGATCGCGTCGGCGACCGCCTGGACCGCCTCTTCCTGGCCGATCACCCGCTGGTGCAGGACCTCGTCGAGGTGCAGCAGCTTCTCGCGTTCGCTCTCGGTCAGCCGGCTGACCGGGATTCGGGTCCAGCGCGAGACGATTTCGGCGATCTCCTCCTCGGTGACCACCTCGACCAGCAGGCGATGCCCGCCCTGCTTGGACTCCAGCCGCTCCTCCTCGGCGTGGAGCTTCCGTTCCAGCTCCGGGAGCCGGCCGTGGCGCAGTTCCGCAGCCCGGTTGAGGTCGTAGGTGCGCTCAGCCGCCTCGGCTTCCCGGCGTACCCGCTCGAGCTCCTCGCGCAGCGCCTGGATCTTGTGGATGGCGTTGCGCTCGGCCTCCCACTGCGCGCGCATGGCGTCCGCCTCGGCGCGCAGGTCGGCCAGTTCCTTGCGGATCTGGTCCAGCCGCGCCCTGCTGCCCGGGTCCTCCTCTTTGGACAGCGCCGCCTCCTCGATCTCCAGCCGCCGTACCCGCCGGGTGATCTCGTCGAGCTCCGCCGGCTGGGAGTCGATCTCTGTACGCAGCTTGGCGCACGCCTCGTCGACGAGGTCGATGGCCTTGTCCGGCAGGAAGCGGTCGGTGATGTAGCGGTGCGACAGCGTGGCGGCCGCGACGAGCGCGGCGTCCTGGATCCGCACGCCGTGGTACACCTCGAAGCGTTCGCGCAGGCCGCGCAGGATGGAGATGGTGTCCTCCACGGTCGGCTCGTCGACCATGATCGGCTGCATGCGCCGTTCGAACGCGGGGTCCTTCTCTACGTGCTTGCGGTACTCGTCGAGCGTGGTCGCGCCGATCATGTGCAGTTCGCCGCGGGCGAGGGGCGGCTTGAGCATGTTGCCGGCGTCCATCGCGCCCTCGGCCCCGCCGCCGGCCCCGATGATCGTGTGCATCTCGTCGACGAACAGCAGTACCCGCCCCTGCGACGCGATGACCTCACTGATCACCGCCTTGAGCCGCTCCTCGAACTCGCCGCGGTACTTGGCTCCGGCCACCAGCGCGCCCATGTCCAGCGCGAATACGATCTTGTCACGCAGGCCCTCGGGTACGTCGTTGTTGACGATCCGCTGGGCCAGCCCCTCCACGATCGCGGTCTTGCCGACGCCGGGGTCGCCGATCAGGACCGGGTTGTTCTTGGTCTTGCGGGACAGGATCTGGATGACCCGTCGGATCTCGGCGTCCCGGCCGATCACCGGGTCCATGGCGCCGGCCCGGGCGTCCGCGACGAGATCGCGGCCGTACTTGTCGAGCGCCTCGTACGTCACCTCGGGCATCGCGGAGGTGACCCGCTGGTGCCCCCGCACACTGGTCAGCTCGGACAGGAACCGCTCCCTGGTCATGCCGTGGGCATGCAGGATCCGGCCCGCGGCGGAGGCGGAGCCCTCGTCGAGCAGGGCGAGCAGGAGATGCTCCACCGAGACGTACTCGTCCTTGAGCCGGTTCGCCTCCCGCTCGGCCGCGTCCAGCAGGCGGGCCAGCCGCTGGGTGATGAACACCTGCCCGGGGCTGGCGCCCGGTCCGGTCACCTTCGGCCGGCGACCCAGCTCCCGCTCCAGATCGGCGCGGAGCTGTTCGACGTCGATCCCGGTCGCGGACAGCAGCCGCGGGATGAGCCCCTCGGGCTGGTCGACCAGTGCGAGCAGCAGGTGCTCCCCGTCGACCTCGGTGTGTCCGAAGCGCAGCGCCTTGGTCTGCGCGTCGTGCAGCGCCTCCTGGGATTTCTGCGTCAGCTTGTTCATGTCCATGAGGGGTACCTCCGGGAGGGGCGGTGGCCCGACCGCAGCGCCGCCTCCAGCTCGTCGATGTGAGCGAGCAGGTCGAGTACCACGCCGAGCGCGGCGTAGTTGAGTCCCAGGCCGTCATGCAATCGGCGCGCCCGGGCGAGGGTGGAGAGCTGGGTGGGGGAGAACCAGAACTGCCCCGCGTCGTCCACGTACGGGTCCAGCAGACCCAGGTTCACCAGGCGGCGCAGCAGTTCTGGATGGATGTCGGCGTCGGCGGCGAAGGCGTCCAGCGACAGCCGGGCCGGTCTCCTCGACCGGACCATGGTGTACACCATCAGGTCCCCTCTCGCGGGTTGAAGGTCGACGTCCGCGCCAACTGCTCGAAGAGGTCGCGCTCCGCCGGGGACAGGCTCGTGGGCACCATGATCCGTACCTCGGCGTAGAAGTCGCCTGGCTGTCCGCGCGGATTGGGCAGTCCGCGGCCGCGCAGCCGAAGCCGCCGTCCACAGGAGCTACCGGCCGGCACGTTGAGCTGTACGGTGCCGCCGGGCGTCTGGACCGGCACCTTGGCGCCGAGCGCGGCCTCCCAGGGGGCGACCGGGAGCGTGGAGACGATGTCACGACCGTCGACCCGGTACCGCGGGTGCGGCGCGATGCGGATGTTCAGGTACAGGTCGCCGGGCGGGCCGCCGTCCGTGCCCGGGCTGCCCTGCCCGGCCAGCCGGATGCGCTGCCCGTCGGTCACCCCGGCCGGGATGTTCACGTCGAGCGTGCGCTGGTCGCCTTCCGGGGTCTGCAGGGTGACGCGGTGGTGGCCGCCGTGGTAGGCCTCCTCCACGGTGAGCGGAAACTCGACCTCGCTGTCCGCGCCGGGCACCGGCCCGCGGCCGAACCCGCCGCGGGCGTACCCGCGCCCGCCGCCGAATCCGCCGCCGAACCCGGCGCCGCGACCGCCCCGGCCCCCGAAGAAGCTGCCGAACAGGTCCTCGAAGTCGAACCCGCCGCCCTCGGTGAAGTCCTCGACCCGCACCCCGCCGCCCCACGGTCCGCCGGCACCGGCCCCGGCCCGCTGCCGGAAGCCGGCGCCCGCGGTCTCGAAGTCCTCCGGTACCTGCCGCCACTGGTGGCCGAACTGGTCGTACCGCTTGCGCTTGCTCGGGTCGGACAGGACGTCGTACGCCTCGGTGATCTCCTTGAACCGTTCCTCGGCACCGGGATTCTTGTTCACATCCGGGTGGTTACGGCGGGCAAGCTGGCGGTACGCCCGCTGGATGTCGGACTGGCTGGCGTCGCGAGGGACGCCGAGTATCTCGTAGTAGTCCCGCTCGTCCCTCGCCATCTCACTCCTGCTTTCCGGCCACCGCCACCACTGCGGGACGTAGCAGCACGTCGAGCGCCGCGTACCCGGGCCGGATCACTTCGACGACGGTCCCCGGCACCGCGTCGCGGGCGTCCACGACCCGGACCGCCTCGTGCCGGCTCGGGTCGAACGGGACCCCCACCTCGTCGAGTCGGTTGAAGCCGAGCCGGCGCAGCACGTCCACGGCCTGCTGGCGGATCGCTTCCACGCCCTGCGCGATGGCCTGTGGATCGGCCGCGGCGTGCCCCAACGCGAGTTCGAGGTTGTCGAGCACGGGCAGCCACTCGGCAGCCACCCGGGCCCGCTCCGCCCGCCAGTCGTCGGCGCGCTGGCGCTCGTACCGCTTCCGGGCGTTGTCGATCTCGGCCTCGGCCCGCTGCCAGCGGTCGCGCATCTGGGCGATGGCCTGTTCGGCGGTCGTCGTCTCGTCAGTAGGGGTCATCCTTCCGGGTCGCTGCCCCTCCTGGGCCCGTTCTGCGGCGGCCGGCGTGCCGGCCGCCTGTCCTGTCTCGGTGCCCGGAGCGGTCTCCTCGAGGGGGCGTTCGGCCGTGGTCGTGGCCGTCTGCTCCAGCCGCCCGGTCGGCCGATCCTGTCGCTGCTGTGTCGCTGGGTTCGGCTGTGACTCACTCATGATCCACCCGTTGTGAACTCGGCGTCGATGACCTCGTCGCCACCACCGGCCCGGGCGCCCGCCCGGGCGCCGGCCTCGGCACCGGGGCCGCCCGGCCCACCGGCGCCCGGCCCACCGGCGCCCGGCCCACCGGCGCCCGGACCGCCCGGCCCGGCCCCGGCGCCCGGACCGCCCGGCCCGGCCCCGGCGCCCGCGGGGGCGCCGGCCGCCGCCACGGCGGAACTCAGCGACTGGTAGATCTGCTGCAGGTCGGAGGTCAGCTGGCGCAGCCGGTCGAGCGGCGCATTCTCCTTGACCGCCTGGCGGGCCTCGTCGATGAGCATCCGCGCGCGGGCCGCCTCGTGCTCCGGCGCCCGGTCGCCGGCGTCGCGCAGTACGCGTTCCACCTGGTAGGCGGCGCTGTCGAGTTCGTTGCGGGCGTCGATCTGCTCGCGTGCGCGCGCGTCCTCGGCCCGGTTCTGCTCGGCCTCGGAGACCATCCGCTGCACCTCGGCCTCGGGCAGGGTGCCGCTCTCGGTGATCGTGATGTTCTGTTCGGCGCCGGTGTCCCGGTCGCGGGCGTGCACGTTGAGGATGCCGTTCGCGTCGACGTCGAACGTCACCTCGATCTGCGGTCCGCCGCGCGGCGCCGGCCGGATGTTCTCCAGTCGCATCCGGCCCAGGACCCGGTTGTCGGCGGCCCGTTCCCGCTCGCCCTGCAGCACGACGACATCGACGGCCGGCTGGTTGTCCTCGGCGGTGGAGAACGTCTCCGCCCGACGGGTGGGGATCGTGGTGTTGCGCTCGATGAGCCGGGTCATCAGCCCACCCAGGGTCTCCAGGCCCAGCGACAGCGGCGTCACGTCGAGCAGTACGACGTCCTTGATGTCGCCCTTGAGCACGGCGGCCTGGATCGCCGCGCCGATCGCCACCACCTCGTCGGGGTTGACCGACATGTTCGGCTCTTTGCCGCGGGTGAGCCGCTTGACCAGGGCCTGCACCGCGGGCATCCGGGTGGTGCCGCCCACCAGGATGACCTCGTCGATGTCGTCGGCGGTGACCCGGGCGTCCTGCATCGCCTGCTGCACCGGCCCGTGGGTGCGCTCCACCAGGTCTCTGGTGAGCTCTTCGAACTGGGCCCGGGTGATGGTCATCGTCAGATGCTTGGGGCCGGTCGCGTCCGCGGTGATGAACGGCAGGTTGACCTGCGTCTGGGTCACCGAGGAGAGCTCGACCTTCGCCCGCTCCGCGGCCTCGAGCAGTCGCTGCAGGGCCTGCGGGTCCTGGCGCAGGTCGATTCCGGTGTCCCGCTTGAACTGGTCGGCGATGAAGTCGACCAGCCGGCGGTCGAAGTCGTCGCCGCCGAGGTGGCTGTCGCCGGCGGTGGCCCGTACCTCGATCACGCCGTCGCCGACGTCGAGGATGCTCACGTCGAAGGTGCCGCCACCGAAGTCGTACACCAGGACCGTCTCGTGCTCACGCTTGTCGAGCCCGTACGCGAGGGCGGCCGAGGTCGGCTCGTTGATGATCCGCAGGACGTTGAGCCCAGCGATGCGCCCGGCGTCCTTGGTGGCCTGGCGCTGCGCGTCGTTGAAGTACGCGGGCACAGTGATCACCGCTTCGGTGACCCGCTCGCCGAGCTGCTTGCCGGCGTCGTCGGCCAGCTTGCGCAGGATCGCGGCGGAGACCTCCTCCGGGGAGATCAGCTTGCCGTGCACCCTGAATCGCACCGCGCCGTCCGGCCCCGGTACGACGTCGAAGGACACGGTCTTCGCCTCTTCGCTGACCTCCTCGTACTTGCGGCCGATGAACCGCTTCGCCGAGTAGATCGTGCCCTTGGGGTTCAGCACTGCCTGGCGCCTGGCCATCTGTCCCACGAGGCGTTCACCGGTCTCGGTGAACGCCACCACTGACGGCGTCACCCGGCTTCCCTCGGCGTTCGGGATCACCTGGGGTTGGCCGTCGATGTAAGCGGCGATGACGGAGTTGGTCGTACCGAGGTCTATGCCAACGGCTGCCATGAGTCTCTTACTTCCTTTCAAGAGCCCGTCCGCAGCCGGCTTCCGGCCGCGGACGGGATGAGCAGGGCGGCGCGTCGGCGGAGAAGTGCATCGAGGTCCGCCCCGGTCTAGCGCTACCTCGGCGATGTGCCAGGTCCGCCTCCCGGCGAGACGCGGGTCTGGCGCTGGCCCGTGGCTCCGGGAGGGCTGCCGGGAGGTGGTGCCGCGGCGCTGCTGACGCCCCCGGTGGTGGCTTCCGCGGTGCCGCCCGCGACGGGAGGGGTCCGGCCCGCGGCTGTACCGTCGCCTCCGCCGGCCTCGGCGCCGCCACCCTTGACCTCGATGCGCTTGGCCTGGGGCTGCGCCTTGCCCGCGCGTACGGTCAGCACGCCGTACTCCAGCGTGGCGTCGATCTGGTCGGCGTTGACGTCGCCCGGCAGGATCACGTCGTACTCGAACTCGCCGGTGCGGCGGTTCTGGCGCCTCATCGTGCCGGTGCGCTCGCGCTCCCCGTACCGGCCGGTGATCCGCAGTTCGTTGCTGTCCCGCAGTTCGATGTTGACGTCTTCCGGCCGTACCCCCGGGAGGTCCATCTCCAGGATGTACGAGTCATTGGTCTCCTCGATGTCCACCGGCGGCACCCATACGGGAGCGACAGTGGGCGCCAGCGAGGCCGCGAGGAAGGGGTCGGCGAAGAAGCTCGCGAGGAGATCGCCCATCCGATCCTGGAGGTCGGCCAGCGGGTCACCGCCGCGACGCCCCCCTCGTTGCTCCGTGAGCTGGCGGCCGCGGCGTGGGGCGAGAGAAGTCATAATCCAGTACTTCCTTTCGTGGGCCGCGATTTCGGATAGCTGCACGACTGACTGGCTTTGCACACTCACCCGCCGGCTCGGCCGCGTCCGGCCGGCCGGCACAGGTGACTCGCGCTCCGCAAGCCCCCACATCAAGACCATGTTTCGAGCGGCGCGGGTGAGCATGCCTCATCCCACCCGGACGAATCCGCACGATCCAGTCGCGTCGGCGGGGCAACGATCTGGGCGTCAGCAGGTTTACGCGGCCCGGTCGCGGCTATCGAGGCGACGTGTCCGCCGGGGGATCAGGATGCGCGGTGATCGGGTGAAGGTCTGCGCGAGTGATCGGGTTTACGCGCCGGTGTTGGAAGATCCGAGCGGCGCGTCGGTAGGAGTGCCGTTGTTGACGTCGAAGCTGACCGTCCCGGTGCTCCCGAACGGTCTCGTGACCCGCCCCCGGCTGGTCGAGATGCTGGACGCGGGGATCCGCGGCCCGCTCACCGTGCTGTCCGCACCGGCGGGGTGGGGCAAGACGGCGTTGCTGAACGCCTGGGTACGGGCCGGCGGCCCGGTGCAGCCGGTCACCTGGCTGACCGTGGAGGCCGACGACGCGGGTGACCGGTTCTGGGCGTACCTGCACTCCGCGCTGAACACGTCGGGGGCGACCAAGGGCGCCGACCACCAGAGCGTGCCCGCGCCGGGGATCGTCGCGCGCGACGTCTACCTCGCCCGGCTCGCGAACGCGCTGGCCGGTCTACCGGCGCCGACCGTCGTCGTGTTGGATGACTTCCACCAGGTACCCGACCCCGGTGTTCCGGAAGGGTTGGAGTTCCTGTTGCGGCACACCGCCGGGCGGCTGCGCCTCGTCATCGCGACCCGGATGGATCCGGCGCTGCCACTGCACCGATGGCGCCTGTCCGGCGAGCTCACCGAGGTGCAGGCCCGGGACCTGGCGTTCACCGTGGAAGAGACGGCCGAACTGCTCGCCCGGCACGGTGTCGAACTGCCGGACGGCCACCTCGCGGCCCTGCGCGCGCACACCGAAGGGTGGCCGGCCGGCCTGCGCCTCGCTGCCCTCGCCATGCGTGAGCACCCGGACCCGCCGCGCTTCGTCGACCAGTTCTCCGGCGTCCAGCCGGGCATCGCCGAGTACCTCACCGGGGAGGTGCTCGCCGACCTGTCCGCGGAGATCCGGTACGCCCTCCTGTGCACGTCCGTCCTCGAGCGGGTCTGCGGTGGGCTGATGGACGCGCTCACCGGACGCTCCGACGGCGCTCGCATCCTGGCCGAACTCGAGCGCCGCAACGCCTTCACCGTCCCCATACCGGGTCAGTACCCGTGGTACCGCTACCACCGGCTGTTCGCCGAACTGCTGCGCGCCGAGCTGTCGCGGGAGCTGCCGGAGAAGGTGCCGCACCTGCACCGGGCCGCGGCCGCCTGGTACGCCGGCCACGGCCTCCCGGCCGACGCGCTGCGCCACGCTCTCGCCGCGGGCGACTGGCGCTACGCCACCGCGCTGCTGGTCGATCACTGGCCGGAGCTCGTGCTGTGCAAGGGCAACGGAGCGCTGCGGACGCTGGTGCCGCCACCGCCGCCGGACGCCGCCGCTCGGACCGATCCGGAGCTGGCGCTCGCGTACGCGGCGGATCGGCTGGACCTGGGCGATCTCGGCGCGGCCGACGCGTACCTGCGGCTCGCCGACGACCAGCGACCCCGGCTGGCCGCCGCCCGTCGGGAACGGTTCACGCTCATGGCCGCCGCGTTCCAGTTGGCAAGGGCTCAGCTCGCCGGGGACAACGGGAAGGTGTTGTCGTACGCCGCGCGACTGATCGCGCTGGCGCCGGTGGCGGATCCGGCCGCGGTGGAGGAGACCGGCGAGGACGCGAGCCTGTGGGCGATCGCGTACGCGGCCCGCGGCGCGGCTCACCTCAACGACGGTCGACTGGCGGCGGCCGCGGACGCGCTCGGCGCCGGACTCGCCGCGGCGGAACTCGCCGGGCTGCCCTGCGCGCAGTTGCTGTGCGCCGGCCGGCTCGCCCTCCTACGGGCCCTGCGCGGCGAGTTGCGCCGCGCCGAGGAGTCTGCGCGCGCGGCGCTGGCGCTGCCGCCGTGCGCCGGTCGCTGCCGGCTGACCGGCAGCGCCTACGCGTACCTGGCGCTCGCGCTCGTGCGCTACGAGTGGGACCGGCTCGACGACGCCGAGCGGTACCTGGAGCTGGCGGCGGGCACCGGTGACCAGGCCGGGGAGCCGATCCTCACGGCCGGGATCGCCGCCATCCGCGCGGGGGTGCTGCGGGCACGGGGCGAGTTGGCGGCCGGGTACACCGTCCTCGTGGCGGCCAGGCGCGACCTGGGCGCGAAGCTGACCGGCTATCTGGGCGACTGGCTCACCGCAGCAGAAGCCGACCTGCGCACCTGCTACGGGGACATCGAGACGGCACGGGAGCTGCTGATTCCGCTGTTGGAGGAGAGCCGGCCGGCCGCGCCCGCTGTCGCGGTGGCCCTGGCACGGGCGTACCTGCGCGACGACGATCCCGGTGCTGCGGCCCGGGCGCTACCGGTCTGGGCGGAGGACCAGGACGGAACACCCCTGCCGCTCCGGCTGGAGGCGGGCCTGCTGGCGGCGGTGACCTCCCGGCTGGCCGGCGAGACCCACCGCGCATCGGCCCTGCTGGAGCGGGTGCTCCAGCTCGCCGAGCCCGAGGGGTTCCGGCGCTTGTTCACCCACGGTGAGCCGCAGCTGCGCGCTCTGCTGGTCGACCAGCTCGACGCGGGTACCGCGTACTGGTCGATGGTCAGCGAGGCGCTCAAGGCGTCGGCCGCCGAGCCGCCCCGCGACGACCTTCCGCCGGTGGATCTCGTCGAGCCGCTCAGCGACCGTGAGTTGACGGTGCTGCGGTACCTGCAGGGCGCGCTGTCCAACCTCGAGATCGCCTCGGACCTGTCGCTGTCGGTCAACACGGTGAAGACCCACGTCCGCAGCATCTACCGCAAGCTGCACGCCGCGCACCGGCGGGAGGCCGTGCTCAAGGCCCGGCAGCTGCGCCTGCTGTGAGGCTGGTTCCCACAGTCTGATGTGGAGTGGGCCGGGTGCCCGGGACGAAGGTCACTTCGTTACGTTCGTCCGGTAGTCGGCCGGCCGCGTCGGTTCGGACGTTCCGACGTTGTACAAAAGTACATGTAGCCGTAGTGGGGAGTAGTCGATGGCGCTGGTCCTGGTGGCCGATGACAACGAGCGAATTCGCGAGGTCATCACCCGCGTCCTCCAGCGCGCCGGGCACACCGTCGTCGTCGAGTCGGACGGCGAGGCGGCCTGGGGGAGCGTTCGGGAACACCGGCCGGACCTCGTTCTCATCGACGGCGTCATGCCGGGCACGAGCGGCTTCGACGTGTGCAAGCGCATCCATGGCGATCCGGCGACCGCCCACCTCCCGGTGATCGTGGTCAGCGGATGGCTGCCCACCGGCTCCGAGGCTTCCTGCGCGACCGCGACGCTGGCCAAGCCGTTCATGCCCAACGAACTGATGGAGACGGTGGAGCAGGTGCTCAACGCGCCGCTCCGCTCGGGTGACCGGACCTAGCCGCGCACGAACGCGGCGGCGGCAGCCGCGCCGACCTGATTGATGGCGCTGGTCCCGGTGTCGTCGGGGAACTGGCCGGGGAAGACGACGTAGGTCACGCCCCCGCTCACTCCGCCGTGGCCGGGGTCGGGGTTGATGCCCAGGGCCACGGCGGTGGCGTACGACGCCTCCCCGATGGCCGTTTCGGGGCCCACGTCGGCGAATATCCCGTACACGACCTTGCCGTCGTAGACGATCGCGCCGACGTTGCCGGGCGCGATGCCGGCGCTGCGATAGTCGAATCGCGAACTCGGCAGCGGAATCACGAAGTACCGCGCCTCGTCCGCGGTGAGGTACCGGCCGTCGGCGCCCCGATACAGCGTCAGCGCCTGGTACGCGGGGTCCGTCCCGGCGTTGCAGCGGGGGGTGGCGACGCCGTCGCAGTCGATGCTCATACCCGCGTGCCAGAAGTACGCCGGGCCCGATCGGCACACGGGCACGCGGGCGGTGGGATTGTCGTGCGTCGTGTATCTGCCGGTGGAGACGGCATCGCACGGCTGCGTCCGGGCGAGCAGTTGGTCGGCGGTGGCCCAGGCCAGGGTGACCGGCTCCAGTGCCACGAAGGACGACGACGCGATGATGAGCGCGATGAACGTCAGGTGAAGTATGCGCAAGGCGAGTTCCTCCAGACGCGACAGTGCCCTGGGGCGCCAGCTACCCGTCCAAACCGGTTTATGCGTGGTCGCACCTGAATGTCTGAACCGGTAGCCGCTCTGTCGCAGCTGGACGGTGACGAGAATCGCACTCCGAGTGCGACCGTTTGGTCGTGACCGAAAGGGCCGACCGGACAGAATCGGTCCTGTCGTCAGCGATCAATAGGAGAACGAGTGACACGGCGCGGTTGGGTCCTGTTCGCGGCGATGTGTCTGATCTGGGGCCTGCCGTACCTGCTCATCAAGGTCGCGATTGAGACGTTCACCCCCGCCTCGCTCGTGTTCGTGCGCACCACGATCGGCGCGGCCCTGCTGCTCCCGCTGGCCGCGATGCGCGGACAGCTCCGTCCGCTTTTGCCGCGGTGGAAGCCGCTCCTGGCGTACACGTTCGTAGAGCTCGCCGTGCCGTGGACCATGCTGACCCTGGCCGAGCAGCGACTCAGCAGTTCGCTGGCCGGCCTGCTCGTCGCCGCCGTTCCGCTGGTCGGCGCGCTCATCGCCCGGATGATGGGCGGCCACGAGCCGCTCGGCGCCCGTCGACTCATCGGGCTCCTCGTCGGACTGGCCGGGGTCGGCGCGCTCGTCGGGACCGACTTCGGCGGCGGCAACGCGATCGCGTTCGTTCAGATCGGGCTCGTGGTCATCGGGTACGCGCTGGGCCCGTTCATCCTCGCCCGCCGCTTCTCCGACCTGCCGGGGCTCGGGGTGGTCGCGGCGTCGTTCGCGATCGCGGCCGTCGGGTTCGCCCCCGTCGGGATCGCGCAGTTGCCGACCCGGTGGCCGTCGCCGGACGTCACCGTGGCGGTTCTCCTGCTCGCCCTGGTGTGCACCGTGGCGGCGTTCCTGATCTTCTTCGCCCTGGTGAACGAGATCGGCCCGGTCCGGACCGGCGTCATCACCTACGTCAATCCGGCCGTCGCCGTGGCGCTGGGCGTCACGTTGCTCGGCGAGCCGTTCACGGTCGGCATCGCGGCCGGCTTCGCGCTGACCCTGGTCGGGTGCGTACTGGCGACCAGCCGGTCGCGGGCCGAGCGGGACGCCCGATCGGACGCGTCCGCGGACGAGCCGACACCGGCCGTCGTAGCGGAGCC
>NZ_JAATVW010000028.1 GCF_011947225.1 Planosporangium flavigriseum
TTTGGGCTGCCCCGGCCCGCTCGTGCGGGCTGGGACAGGGGCCGACCTATCGGTTGTCGGCGTCTTGCGGGATGGAGGAGTCAACCGGGTTCTGGACGGTGACGAGAGTGCCGCTGAGGAGCCAGGCGCGGGTAGTTGACGCGAACCTTGGCTGCATCAGCCCGTCATTGATCTCGCGGGTGACAGCTATCCGGTTGAACTCGGTTGCCGGCAGGAACAGCCGGCGGTTCGACCAGCCGCCGTCGGACGTGCCCTCCAATGGGGATGAACCGCATTCGCTTCTTCTTGCGTTCGGGGTTGTTGACCGCGCGCCGGTCGGGCTGGTGTCGAGAAGCCGGTCGGAGTCGCGCGGGTTGTCAGGGTTGTCGCCGAACTGACGGGGTCGTTGGTGACCCCGGACGGGCCGGAGCCGATGCCTCCGGTGAACGGCGGTTCGTAGGTCGACGGTGCCCAGTCGGTGTCCTGGCTGAACTCCCAGTAGGAGTGCTGGTCGCTTTGCTGACTGGCGTTGTAGGTGCCCAATGACAGTTGCCGGGGCACCGTGTCGGACCCTGGTCGGGGAAGCGGTCGCGGCCTGGGCGTCGGCGAATCCCATCCTCATGACGGAGAAGCCGCGTGGCGGTCGGTGTGAGTGGCCGTAGCGGGATGACCCATTCCAGCTCCACCGTCGTTGGTGGATGGATCTCTCGACCGCGTCCAGTCGACCGTGCGTGATGTGAAATCGCTTCCAATGAAGAGTGTGCGACGTGGCGTTCCGCTCCGGAATCGACCTGAGCCAGCAGGTCCTGCCGGGCGGCGACGACTATGTGTACGTTCCCGACGCCGCGAACGCGATCGAGCGGGCGCGGTCGGCGGTGGATTGCTGGACCGACCCGATCGAGCGAGACAATGCGCAGAACATGTTGGCGTCGTTGTCGCGCGATGTGGATGGCGGACAGCGTCAGCTCCTCCTCCGGGTGAGCCTGTACCAGCGCAGCCGTCCCGTCGTTGGCACGGCCGTCCTCGACCTGCTACGCGCGGCGGTGTGATCGAGCTATGCCGTAGCACAGTCCACCAGTGCCGGACAGTTCCGTCCGGGACTGGTGGATGTCGGCGCGTTCGTGGCCGAGGTCGCCTGACGGTCGACCTGGGCCGATGCGGCGGCCGTGGACAGGGGGCTGCGCCGGGTGCCCGCTACAGTGATCATCAACCCGTGGGGTGGTCACCCTACCGGAGGGCGTATCACGACAAACTCAGACAGGACAGAGTCATGGCAGTCTTCTCCGATCTGTTCATCGGTGGCCAGTGGGTCGCCGGTTCAGACCGTGTACCCGTCATCGACCCCAGCGACGGCTCCGTCATCACGACGGTGGCGACCGCGGGCGAGCGGGAGTGCGACGAGGCAGTGGCCGCGGCGGACGCTGCCGCCGGCGCGTGGGCACGTACATCACCGAGGGAGCGGGCGGAGATCCTCCGGCGGGCCTTTGAGCTCATGCGCGCCGAGGCGGACGACATCGCCGAGCTGATCACCCGTGAGAACGGCAAGGTGCTCGCGGACGCGCGCGGCGAAGCCACGTACGCCGCGGAGTTCTTCCGCTGGTTCTCGGAGGAGGCCGTTCGGGTGCCCGGCGACTTCCGGCCGGCGCCGAACGGGGACAAGCGGATCCTCGTGACGCACTACCCGGTCGGCGTCTCGCTGCTGATCACGCCCTGGAACTTCCCGGCCGCCATGGCGACGCGGAAGATCGCCCCGGCTTTGGCCGCTGGCTGCACCGTCGTGCTCAAGCCCGCCACGGAGACCCCGCTGACCGCCCTGGCCATCGCGGACCTGCTGAAGCGGGCAGGCGTACCCGACGGTGTCGTGAACGTGGTGCTGCCCAAGCCGACCGGGGCGCTCGTGAGCCGGATGCTCCACGACCCCCGCGTCCGGAACCTGTCGTTCACGGGCTCGACCGAGGTCGGCCGGGTACTGCTGCACGAGGCCGCGGACCTCATCATCCGTACCTCGATGGAGCTCGGCGGCAACGCGCCCTTCCTGGTGCTGGCGGACGCCGACGTCGAGAAGGCGGTCGAGGGCGCAATGGCCGCGAAGATGCGCAACGGCGGTTCGGCCTGCACCGCGGCGAACCGGTTCTACGTCGCCCGCGAGGTGGCCAAGGAGTTCACCGAGCGTTTCGCGGCAGCGATGGGCGCGCTCCGGCTGGGGCCGGGCCTGGACCCGTCCTCGCAGCTGGGCGCGCTGGTCTCGACCGGTGAGCGGGACAAGGTCGCCGAGCTCGTCGACATGGCGATCGGCGACGGGGCGAAGCCCGTCGTCGGTGGCGCCGTTCCCGACCGCGCCGGCGCGTACTACCCGGCGACCGTCCTCACCGATGTCGCCGCGGACGCGCCGATCCTGGACCGGGAGATCTTCGGGCCGGTCGCTCCCATCGTGGTCGTCGACTCCGACGAGGAGGCGATCGCGCACGCGAACGCGACCGAGTACGGCCTCATCAGCTACGTGTACTCCGGCGAGCTCGGGCGGGCCATCCGGGCGGCGGAGGCGATCGAGTCCGGCATGGTGGCCGTCAACCGGGGCGTCATCTCCGACCCGGCGGCGCCGTTCGGTGGCGTGAAGCAGAGCGGCCTCGGCCGCGAAGGCGGCTTCGACGGTATCCACGAGTTCCTCGAGACCAAGTACATCGGTCTCGACATCTAGTCGGCAGATAACGCTGCGGTCCACCTCGCCTACCGAGGTGGACCGCAGCGTTTTTGGTTGGGCGGCGGGCTAACTGGGGCTCTGGCTTCGCCCTTCCAGGATTGCCTTGAGTCGCTCACCGTTGCCCTCGACGTGCACGGTGACGGCTTGGACGGCGGCCTCGGTGTCGCCTGATTCGAGCGCGTCGAGGATGGGGCGATGCTCCTCCAGTACCGACTCCGGACGCTCGTACTCCCGGTCGGTGACCGACAGGACCATGAGATAGAACCGCAGCTCTGTGGCCAGCTGGCTGTAGAAGGCGTCGATCCTCTTGCTCGCCAGCAGGCCCACGACGGCGGCGTGGAAGGCCAGGTCCTTGACGACGATCTCGTGCGCTTGACCTGACGCGGTCGCTTCGGCCAGTTCCTCGAACGCCGCCCGGACGGCCCGTACCCGCTCCGGTGCGTGGGCGTGCCGGACCGCCGCCACCTCCAGCCGTAGCCGGGCCTGGTACAGCTCGTCGAGCTCGTCGACGGAGGGCTCGATCACGACCGCGCCGCGGTGCATCTCGTGACGGACGAGTCCGCCCTGCTCCAGGATGCGTACCGCCTCTCGCACCGTATTGCGGGAGATCCCGAGCGACGCCGCGATCGCGCTTTCGCGCAGCGGTGCGCCTGCCGTCAGCGCCCCGCTCATGATCATGTCGCTCAGCCCGCTGGCGACCTGTTGCGCCGTGCTCTGGCGCTTGAGGGGGAGGTCTTCGAACGTCATCACGCGCTGATTATAGAGAACAAGGTACTTGTGCTCTACAGTTCAACTGCTCTACAGTCTGCGATCACTGGATGTGTCCTGGGCCACGCTGGTACGTCACACGCCCGCTCGCGGACGTGCCGCCGGAGTCGGACACCCGATCGAGCAACGACCGGTGACGCCGGCGCCTGGAGGAGTCCATGAGCAGTAACCGGGTGGGACTTGGCACTTCGCTGTGGAGCGCGCAGGCGCATATGCCTTCGGTGCTCGACAGCCGGGTCACGCTCGTGGCCGGCGACGGTGCGTACCTCACCACGTCCGACGGGGCCAGGCTGCTCGACGCGACCGCGGGTCTCTGGCATGCGAACGTCGGCCACGGCCGTGAGTCGATCGCCCGGGCAGCGTATGAGCAGATGTGCCGGCTGGAGACCTACCACGTCTTCGGGCGCTTCGCGAACGAGCCGGCCCTGCAGCTCGCGGACCGGGTCACGGCGATGGGTCCCATCCCCGACGCCAAGGTCTTCTGGACCAGCGGTGGCTCCGACGCGGTCGACCTCGCCTGCAAGCTGGCTCGCCGGCACTGGCAGCTGGAGAACCGGCCGGACAAGCGCATCATCCTGAGCCGCGCCAACGCTTACCACGGTCTGCACGGCTTCGGCACCAGCATCGCGGGGCTCGAGTACAACCGGGACGGGTACGGCTCCGACTCGCTCATCCCGGAAACGGCCCGGATTCCCACCAACGACCTGGCCGGCGTCGCTGCCGTCATCGCCGAGCTGGGCCCGGAGCGCATCGCCGCGATCGTCGCGGAGCCGGTCATGGGCACCGGTGGCGTCATCCCGCCGGAGCCGGGCTACCTCGACGGCCTGCAGCGGCTCGCCCGCGCCAACGACATCCTCTTCATCGTCGACGAGGTGATCACCGGCTTCGGCCGTACCGGCGTGATGTTCGCCAGTGAGCGCTTCGGGCTCCAGCCCGACATGGTGCTGATGGCCAAGGGAATCACCTCCGGCTACGCGCCGCTCGGCGGCGTGCTCATCGCGCCCGCCGTCTGGGGACGCTTCTTCGCCGACGCGGACGCGCCCATGTTCCGGCACGGCCTTACGTACTCCGGCCACGCGACCGCGTGTGCCGTCGCGGCCACGAACCTCGACATCCTCGAGCAGGAGGGGCTCGTGGAGCGGGCCGCTGAGCTCGAAGGGGTCCTCGCCCGGGCCGTCAAGCCGCTGGCCGATCACGAGCTCGTGGCGGACGTGCGGAGCGCCGGATTCATGGCCGGTGTGCAGTTGCTGCCGGAGGTGCCGGGGGAGGCGATCGCCGACGCGTGCATCGCGGGCGGTGTCGTGATGCGGGCCATCAACAACAACACGCTGCAGATCTGCCCGCCCTTCGTCGTGACCGACGAGGAGGTGTCGCGAATCGCGGCAACGATCCAGGACGCGCTCGACGGCTTCGCGAGCCGGCGATGACGACCGCGACCATGGCGGTCCGGCCGTCGGGCGCGAGGGCGGCGCGGAGGGCATCCCGGAGTACCTCGACCTCACGTACGTCGCACTGAACAACCAGGCCAGCTAGTTCGAAACGGGGGAGAGTCACATGCGGGTAGGCGTGGTAGCCGAGATCAAGCCGGCGGAGCGGCGGGTCGGGCTCACTCCGGCCGGCGCGGCCGCGCTGGTGGCGGACGGGCACGACGTGCTCGTGCAAACCGGTGCCGGCGTCGGTGCGGGCTTCGGCGACGAGGACTATCTGCGGGCGGGGGCCCGAATTGTCAGTGTCGACCAGGCCTGGGGCGACAGCGAACTGCTTGTGAAGGTCAAGGAGCCGATCGCGGCGGAGTACGGGTACCTGCGGTCCGACCTGACCCTGTTCACCTACCTGCACCTGGCCGCCGACCGGCCGCTGACCGAGGCGCTCATGGCCGCCAAGACGACGGCGATCGCGTACGAGACGGTGCGCGACGAGTCCGGGGCGCTGCCATTGCTCGCGCCCATGAGCGAGGTGGCGGGCAGACTCGCCGCGCAGGCCGCCGCCCACCACCTCCAGCACCCCTTCGGCGGCCCCGGTCTCCTGATCGGAGGCGTGCCCGGGGTGCCGCCCGCGCGCGTCGTGGTCATCGGCGGCGGCGTCGTCGGTACGCAGGCGGCGCTGGTCGCTGTCGGGATGCAGGCGGACGTCACGATCCTCGATTCGTCGCCACGGCGGTTGCGGCAGCTCGACGAGTTCTTCGGTCCGCGCGCCCAGGTCGTCATGTCGGACCCGCTGGCGCTGGAAGAGGCCATTGTGGACGCCGACGTCCTGATCGGCGCGGTGCTCGTGCCCGGGGCGGCGGCCCCCAAACTGGTGCGGGCGGACCACCTGCCGTCGCTCAAGCCCGCGGCGGTCCTGGTCGACGTCGCTATCGACCAGGGCGGCTGCTTCGAGACGTCCCGCCCGACCACGTACCTCGACCCGACGTACCGGGTGGCCGGGATCCTGCACTACTGCGTCGCCAACATGCCCGGTGCCGTGCCGCGCACCTCGACCCGCGCGCTGACCAACGCCACCCTTCCCTACGTCAGGAAGTTGGCCGGGCTCGGCCCCGACCTGGCGCTGGCGGGCGACGAGGCGCTGCAGGCGGGCCTCAATGTGCGCGACGGTCTTGTCCGGCACGCCGGCGTCGCGACGGCTTTCCCGGACTTGGCCAGTTGACGGCGCCAGCGCTCCGGCGGGAGCCGAGCGACATGAGCACGGCGCGAGGGGTCGGCCTACCGGATTCGGTTGTGGCCGGGTCCATCGTCCGCGCGGCCCGTACGCGCCGGCGGATGACGCTGCGCCAGCTGTCCACGGTGACCGGGCTGTCGGAGAGCTTCCTGAGTCAGTTCGAGCGGGGGCTGAGCCAGGCGAGCATCGCCTCGCTGCGCAGCATCACCGGCGCCGTGGGGATCACGCTGGCGGACGTCTTCACCACCAGCGGCGCGGCGGGCGCCCGGGTACTGCGGCAGTCGGCGCGGCCGACCATGCCCTTCGGGGACAACGCCGTGAAGTACCTCTTGACGCCACACCCGATGCGACACCTCGAGGCATTTTGCGTCACGTTTCAGCCCAACGGATCGACCGGCGACACGCACTACACGCACGGCGACTCCGAGGAGCTGCTGCTCGTCACATCCGGCGCGGTGAAGTTGGAACTTTCCACGGACGTCTTTCTCCTGGAGGCAGGCGACTCGATCGCCTTCTGGAGCAGCGTTCCGCACCGCGTCGTCAACGTCAGCCAGGAGCCTTCCCAGGCTCTCTGGGTGATCAGCTCACCGAGTAACTGAGCCCCTACCAGGTGTTGTCAGCGAAGTAATCAACCGGAGGTTCAAGGTGAAGAACAACATGTCAGCGCGGCGCCGGGCGGGGGCTGGCCTCGCCGCTGCCGCCGCTGCCGCGGTGCTGCTGTTAACGGCTGCCTGCGGCGGAAAGACCTCGGCCGGAGCGGGGTCGGGTTCGAGCAAGAGTGAGGACAAGGGCCCGCTCGTCGTGGCCAGCTGGGGATCGACCACGACGGAGTCGATGCGCAAGTACCTCGCCGAGCCCTTCACCAAAGAGACCGGCATCGAGATCAAGATCGTCGACGCGCCCGGGAAGTACGCGGCGGGCGTGCAGTCCCAGTCGCGCGCGGGGAAGATCCAGTGGGACATCCTCGACGCCGCGTCGGCGCCGGACGCCTACGCCCTCCACGCCCAGGGGCTCCTCGAGCCGCTGCCGGCCGACCTCAAGCAAAAGCTGTCGAAGATCCTGGTCGACGGCGCCGTGAAGGACTTCGGCTACAGCTACTCCGCGCTCGGCTACATCGTCGGCTGCCAGGAGCAGCGGGTGGCGAGCTGCCCCGACGCCCAGCAGTACTTCGACGCGAAGGCGTATCCGGGGCGGCGGCAGATGATCGCGACCTCGCCGATGGTCAACCTCAGCCTCGCCGAGCTGGCCAACGGTGTCGCTCCGAAGGACCTCGGGACGCACGAGATCAACATGGACCGCGCCTTCGCCAAGCTCAAGGAGCTCAAGCCCGACGTCAAGGTCTGGTGGCAGTCGTCGGACCAGTCCCAGCAGACCATCCGCAACGGCGAGGTCGACCTGGGGATCCTGTACAGCGGCCGCATTTACCTGCTCAAGGAGCAGGGCACGCCGGTCAAGCCGGTGTGGAAGGGCGGGCTCTACAACCCCGGCTACATGGCCGTGGTGAAGGGGTCGCAGCACAAGGACGCCGCGTTCCGGTTCCTGCAGTGGATCGCGGAGCACCCGGAGGCCCAGGCCGGCTGGGCGTCGGGCACCCGCAACTCGGTGCCCAACCCCAAGTCGTTCGACACCATGACGCCGCAGCTGCGGGAGTCGTTGGCGGACTGGCCGGCTAACCGCGAGGTGCTCGCGAACATCAACTACGACTGGTACGTCAAGAACCTCGACGAGGTCAACAGGCGCTGGCAGGAGTTCCTGCGCGGGTAATCGCGGACACCGACGAGGAGGAGTGCTGTGAGCGCTGCGATGCAACAGGCGACGGTGCCAGCGGGACGAGCCCGTCCCGGCAAGACGTGGAGTGCTCAGCTGTCCCGGCGTACGGCCGTCCTGATGGTCGCCCCGCTGGTGCTGGCAGTCCTCCTCCTCGTCGTGTACCCGATCTTCAAGCTGCTGTACGACTCCCTGACCCAAGGGGACGGGCCGGGGAACTACGTGGAGGCCGTGTCGTCGAAGGCGATCCGGCGCGCGTTCGTGCTGACCCTGTTGAACTCGGCTGCAGTCACCGTGCTGTCGCTCGGGCTCGGCGCGGTTCTCGCGTGGACGCTGCGCCTGGCCCGCCGGCGGCTGGTGACGGCCCTGGTCTGGGCCGTCGTCCTGCTGCCGTTCTGGATGGGCGTCGTCGTCAAGAACTACGCCTTCGCGCTGCTGCTGGCGCGCGACGGTCTGGTGAACACCGCGCTGAGGGCGCTCGGCATCGTCGACGAGCCGGTCCAGTTGCTGTACACGCCCTGGGCCGTCATCGCCGGCATGACGTACACCATGATCCCGTACGCGGTGCTGGCGCTGTACCCGAGCATGAGCGCCGTCGACCTGGAGTTGCTCAACGCGTCGCAGGGCCTCGGCGCCTCGCGCAGCAGGGCCTTCCGGTCGGTGCTCCTGCCGCTGGTCCTGCCCGGCGTCATCGCGGCGACGGCGATCGTGTTCGCGATCTCGATCGGGTTCTACGTGACCCCGGTGCTCCTCGGCGGCGCGCAGACCCCCTTCATCGCCACCGTCGTCGGGGACGACATCTTCACGTTCTTCAACTATCCGCGGGCCGCGGCGGCATCGGTCCTCCTGTTGGCGATCGCGCTCGCAGCCATCGGTACCGCGGCGAAGGCCGTCGGTTTCAAGTCGCTTCGGGGAGGGCTCGGGTGACCACCAGATCCGGCAAGGTTGGCGACCGGCTGTTCTCGTTGGCCGGGCGCGTGGGCGCGGTGGTGGCCTTCACGTTCATGGCGGCGCCCGCCCTGTTCATCGTGGTGCTGTCGTTCTCCAACGACAAGTTCATCGGCTTCCCGCCGAAGACCTGGGGGCTGGACCGGTACACGTCGGTGTTCACGTCCGGGACCTGGCTGGACCCGATCTCGCTGTCGCTCCAGGTGGCCGCGCTGGCCGCGCTCCTCGCGCTGGTGCTGGTCGTGCCGGCGGTCCTCGGCATGAAGCGGGGCATGCTCCCGGGGGCGGGCCTCATCGAGGCGACGGCGATCGCGCCGATGCTCTTCCCGATCGCCGCCTACGCCGTCGCGATGTACGCCGTGTTCGCCGAAGCGGGTCTGATCGGAACGTTCCACGGGATCGTGCTGTCGCATGCGATCCACGCCGTGCCGCTCGTGGTCATCGTCTTGAGCACCGCCCTGGACCGGGTACGACCCGAGCTCGAGCTGGCGGCCATGACGATGGGCGCGAGCCGGGCCCGTGCCTGGGTCGGAATCACGCTTCGTCTCCTCACGCCGGCGGTGCTCGGCGGGGCGACGCTCGCGTTCGTGAGCAGCTTCGACGAAGCCGTGTTCATCACGTTCCTCGGCGGACCGGGGCTCGTGACCCTACCCAAGATGATTTTCGACTCGGTCCAGTACGGCGTCGACCCCAGCATCACCGCGATCGCGACGATCCTCATGGTCGTCACCGCCGGTCTGATGCTGGGCGCCACTCAACTGCGGAAGGATGTCCGATGACCACCGTGGCCGGCGTTGAGCGCGGTACCCAGCCCACCCCGGACGGCGCGAGATCCGTCGCGCTGCACGTTCGCTCCATCCGCAAGTCCTTCGCCAACCAGGAGGTGCTGCGGGGCATCGACCTGGACGTGCACGAGGGCGAGTTCCTGACGCTGCTCGGCCCGAGCGGATCGGGAAAGACGACGCTGCTGCGCATCATCGCGGGCTTCGAGAGCCACGACAGCGGTGAGATGCGGTTGCAGGGAAACGACATCTCCCGGCTCAGCCCCGCCCAGCGGGACCTGGGCATGGTGTTCCAGCAGTACGCGCTCTTCCCGCACATGACGGTCGCCGACAACGTCGCGTACGGGCTCAAGATGCGCCGGTGGGACAGCGCGAAGCTGCGCGCGCGGGTGGAGCAGATGCTCGAGATGGTCGGCCTGCCGCACCTGGCCGACCGCAAGCCCAGGCAGCTGTCCGGCGGGCAGCAGCAGCGGGTCGCGCTGGCGCGCGCGTTGGCGTACGAGCCCAAGCTTCTGCTGATGGACGAGCCGCTCGGTGCGCTGGACAAGAACCTGCGGCTGCAGATGGAGGAGGAGCTGCGGCGCGTCCACCGGCAGCTGGGGACGACCGTCATCTACGTGACCCACGACCAGGAGGAGGCGCTCGCCCTCTCCGACCGGATCGCCGTCATGCAGGAAGGCCGGTTTGCCGGCCTGGACACGCCCACCGCTCTCTACCAGCGGCCCCCGTCGACCTTCGTCGCGCGGTTCTTCTCCAACGCCAACCTCATTCCGGCCACGGCGTCGAGTGACCCCGGATCGGAGGGCGCCGTCGTCGAGGTGGGCGACTGCCGGTTCCCTGCCGCAACCGACCTGCGCGGCGACGTCATGCTCGCGGTCCGACCCCGCAGCCTCCGTCCGGAGACTGTCGCGGACGGGCTCACGATTCACGGCACGGTCATCGACTCCCTGCTGATGGGCGACGACCGCCAGGTGCGGCTCGAGGCCGCGGGTGTCGGACCGGTCGTCGCCCGGATCAGCGCCGCGCAGCCGGGCGAGTTCGAGCCCGGCGCCACGGTCACGCTGTCCGCCGCGTCGCATGACATCACCGTGCTGGCGCCGTAGCGCACCGCCGTCACCCCTGCCACATATTTCGTTCCGGGGAGAGGATCCATGGCCGACAAGAGAACCGTTGCCATCGCCGGGGGCGGCATCGCCGGATTCGCGGCTGCCGCCGCGCTGGCGCGCCACGGCTTCGACGTGAGGGTTTACGAGCAGTCCGAGGAGCCGCGTGAGTTCGGCGCCGGCATCTACCTGAAGGAGAACAGCCTCCAGGTCCTCGACCGGTTGGGTATCTCCGACCAGTTGGCGGCGAAGGGACAGCGCCTGAACGCGGTCCGGGTCGTCGACGAGGCCGGCAAGATGATCATCAACCGTACGCTCGAGGACGAGCGCCTCATCGTCACCCTGCGGGCCGACCTGCACACCGCGCTGCGCGACGCAGCCCTCGACGCCGGGGCCGAGCTCATCACCCGTCGACGGGTGGCCGGCGCCTCGCCCGAGGGCGTGCTGCACTTCGAGGGCGGCGACGAGGTCAAGGCCGACCTGGTGATCGGCGCGGACGGCCTGCACTCGCGGGTACGCGACCTGCTCGGCCTCGCCCGGATCAACGCGCGCCTCGGCGACGGCGCGACCCGCGTGCTCATCCCCCGCGAGGAGGAGCCGTACAGCACGGAGTACTGGTCGGGACAGCACCGGGTGGGCGTCGCGCCGTGCAGCCCCGACTGGACGTACTCGTTCATCATCGGTCCCGAGCGGGAGGATCGCGTCCGCCGGCTGCCGCTGGACCGGGCGTACTGGACCAAGCAGTTCCCGCACCTGGAGCACGTCTTCGCCCGGGTCTCCGACGAGACCGGCATTCACCACGCGCACGCGTTCGTCTACTGCGACACCTGGGTCGCCGGGCGGGTCGCCATCATCGGTGACGCCGCGCACGCGCAGCCGCCGAACTTCGGGCAGGGCGCCGGCCTGGCGATCACGGCGGCGTGGACGATGGCCGAGACCCTCGCGGACGCCCGGGACATCGGCCGGGGACTGGTCCGCTGGGAGCGGCAGGAGAAGCCGCGCGTCGACATGGTCCAGCGCCTGACCACCGCGTACGACGTCGCCGGCTACAAGTGGCCGCCGGCCTTCGCGGGCCTGCGCTCGAAGGTGTTCGAGACGCTCGCGACCACCCCGTTCACCGCCAGCCGCTGGACGTACTACTGGCGGGGCGGGATCGACGCGCCGGACGGGCTGGACGAGCTCGAGGGCACCGCCCGGTGACCGTCTCGGTACGCAGCCGGGGCGCCGACCTGATCCTGTCCGGCGGCCGGATCGTGACCATGGACGACGCCCGCCGGGTGGTGAGCGCGCTGGCGGTCAAGGACGGGCGGGTCCTGCTCGCCGGGTCGGAGCCCGAGGTCCGTGCGGCGGCGCACGAGGGCGCCCGAGTGGTGGACCTGGCCGGCCGGACCGTCGTACCCGGAATGATCGACGCTCACACCCATGTCGAGCTCACCGCGTACGCACGGCACTTCTTCTCGGACGCCCGTGGACTGACCGTGCCGCAGCTTCTCGATCGTGTCGCGGAACTCGTGGCCCAACGACCGGACGGGGTCTGGATCGTCCTGCAGGGCACCTTCGGCCAGGCCCTCCCGACGCGGCAGCAGCTCGACGCGGTCGCGCCGCACCACCCGGTGTCGTTTCGCTGGTCCATGCACAAGCAGCAGGTGAACACCGCGGCCCTGAAGGCGAGCGGGATCACCCGCAGGACGGTCGCGCCGCCCGGGGTCAGGATCCATCGCGCGGCCGACGGCGAGCCCACCGGTCTCATCGAGGAGGGCTGGGACCTCCTCGGCTGGCGTCATCCGTCGCCCGACGTGCTCAGCTCGGTCCTGCAGGAGACGCTGCGGGAGCTGTTCCTGACCAACGGCGTCACGACGGTCAACGAGGTCGTCGCCAGCGCGGCGGGTGCCCGCGTCTACCAGGACCTCGCCGCCACCCGGACGATCCCGCGGATGGGACTGGCGCTCACCGCGGCCCCCGGCCATCAACCCCTCGTCGACGCCGACCAGTTCTCGAGCCTCGGGTTGCGCACCGGCTTCGGGGACGAGCGCTGCCGGCTACAGGCGGTCAAAATCTTCCTCGACGGCGGCCGGGACGGGGCTCTCCGCTCCAGCGATCTCGCCGCTCCAGCCGCAGCGTGGGGGCTGCTGACGCGGACACCCCAGCGGCTCGTGCAGGAACTCGCGGCGGCCGCCGACGCCCGCATGCAGGTGTGGGTGCATGCGATCGGGGACCTGGCGCAGGAGTGCGCGGTCACGGCCGTCGAGCAGATCGCCCTGATACACCCCGGGCTCGACCACCGGGCGCGCATCGAGCACTTCGCCAACGAGATGTACGAGATGAGCCGGCTGCAGCGCCTCGTCGACGCGGGCGGCCTCGCGGTACCGAACCCCGGCTTCGTCTTCGCGGAGCCGGACGACCCGGCCGGCCGCATCCCGCCGGGCGTCACCAAGTACGGGCTGCGCACGCTCAAACGCATGTCCGGCTTCGTGCCCGGCAACTCCGACACCGCGGGCGCTCAGCCCTTCACGTGCAACCCGTGGTTCGTCATGCAGTGCATGGTGCTGCAGGAGAACCGCAACGGTCTGGTCATCTCGCCCGACGAGACCGTCTCGGTCGACGACGCCCTCGCCTCCTTCACCCGCGACGCGGCGTACGCCACGTTCCGGGAGGACGAGATCGGGACGCTGGAGGCGGGCAAGCTCGCGGACCTCGCGGTCATCGACAGCGACCCGTTCACGATCGATCCGCGCAAGCTGCACACGATCGGGACGGTGGCGACCGTCATCGGGGGCGAGGTCGTGTACGGGGAGCTTCCGGAGGTACAGGAATGAACGTTCCGCAGGTCCTGGCGGTCGGCGGCGGATCGGTGGTGCCGATCCCACCGCTCGACGCCGTCGCTGAACTCGCGAAGGTCACGGTGGTGGACTCGGCGAACGACCACTGGCCGGCACTGCCGGACGCCGAGGTCGCGTTCGTGTGGAACTTCCAGTGGGCCGCCCCGGGGCGGCTGCTCACGGCGGCGCCCGGGCTGCGCTGGATCCACGTCGCCGCGGTCGGCGTGGACCGCGTGCTCAGCCCGGAGATCGTGGCCAGCGACGTCCTGGTGACGAACTCCCGGGGAGTGTTCGACCGGTCCATCGCCGAGTACGTCGCCGGCCTGCTGCTCGCGCACACCAAGGAGTTCCGGCTCACGTACGACCTGCAGCGGCAGCGCGTGTGGCGCAACCGGGTCACCCGGACGCTCGCGGGCCAGACCGTCGCGGTGGTCGGTACCGGGTCGATCGGGCGCACCATCGCCCGCATGCTCAAGGCGCTGGAGATGCGGGTGGTGCTGGTGGGGACCAGGCGCCGCCTCGACCCGGAGTTCGGGGAGATCCGCGTGGCGGCGGAGCTCGCCGCGGTCGCCCGGGACTGTGACGCCCTGGTCCTGGCGGCGCCGGCCACCGAGCGGAACCGAGGGATGGTCGACCGCACGGTGCTCGACGCGCTCGGCAGCGACGGCTACCTGGTGAACATCGGTCGCGGATCGCTCGTCGTCGAGGACGATCTCGTGGAAGCGCTCGCCTCCGGGAGCCTCGGCGGGGCCGCGCTGGACGTCTTCGCCACGGAGCCGCTCCCGCCGGAGTCACCGCTGTGGCGCCTGCCGAACGTCGTCGTGTCACCGCACATGTCAGCTGACACGGAGGGTTTCGCCCAGGATCTCGTCGCCGTCTTCCTGCGCAACCTGCACCGGTGGATCAAGGGCGAGCCGCTCGACAACGTCCTGGACAAGAAGCTCGGCTACGTCCCCAGTACCGCTTGACGCGCCTGGCCTCCGATCGGAATGGTGTCGGTAGCTTTTCGCGTACCGAAGGGGGCCGCACATGGGTGAGCAGGTCGGTGACTGGTGGAAGCTCGACGGGCACGCCGGCGAGCTGCGGGTACGGGTGTGGCCGAGTGCGCGGCCGAAGCGCCTGGTGCTGATCTGCCACGGGTACGGCGAGCACATCGGCCGGTACGAGCACGTGGCGGCGGCGCTGGTCGAGGGCGGTGCGACGGTCTGTGGACCCGACCACGTCGGCCACGGGCGTTCGGCCGGGGAGCGGGTGGTCATCGCCGACTACGAGGCGGTCGTCGACGATGTGCGCCTGGCGGCGGAGCGGGTCCGGGTGGAGCATCCCGACCTGCCCCTCGTGGTGATCGGGCATTCGATGGGTGGCACGATCGCCACCCGGTACGCCCAGCGGCACCGGCCCGACCTCGCCGGGCTGGTGCTGTCCGGCCCGGTCCTCGGGCGGTTCGAGACCATCGAGCAGCTTCTCGCGCTGCCGGAGATCCCGGACATCCCGATCGACATCGACACCCTCTCGCGCGACCCGGAAGTCGGCGCCGCGTACGCCGCCGACGAGCTGGTCTGGCACGGCCCGTTCCGCCGGCCGACGCTGCTGGCCTGGCAGCGGGTGCTCGACGACATCGCCGCCGGCCCGGCGCTGGGCGACCTGCCGGTGCTGTGGGTCCACGGCGAGGACGACCCGCTCGTTCCGCTGGCCGGTACCCGCGCCGGGATCGCGGGCCTGGGCGCCAGCCGCCTGGTCGAGCGGACCTATCCCGGTGCCCGGCATGAGCTCTTCAACGAGATCAACGCCGACGAGGTGCTGGCCGAGGTGACCGCCTTCGTCGAGCGGGTCACCCCGGCGGCCTCTTAGTCGCCCGCGTACGCCTGCTGGAGCGCGGCGACGTCGAGCTTGCTCATCGTGAGCATCGCCTCGGTGGCCCGCTTCGCCTTCACCGGGTCCGGGCCGCCGATCAGGTCGGGGAGCACGGCGGGGATGACCTGCCAGGACACGCCGTACCTGTCCTTGAGCCAGCCACACTGGCTCTCCCGGCCGCCCTGGCGCAGACGGTTCCAGTAGTAGTCGACCTCGTCCTGGTCGGCACAGAAGATCTGGAACGAGATGGATTCGTTGAACGTGAACTGCGGTCCGCCGTTCAGCGCGACGAACCGCTGGCCGTTGAGCTCGAACTCCACGGTGAGCACCGCCCCGCCGGCGGCGTTGTGACTGACGCTTCCGAGCTTCGAATTCTTGAAGATCGAGGTGTAGTGGTTCGCCGCCTCCTCGGCCTGCCCGTCGAACCACAGGCACGTGGTGAGTCCGTTGGTGGTCATCGGCACCTCCTGGTCGGTAAACGTGTCCTCGGTACTGACCACTCTCGGGCCACAAACTCATCGGAAGCCGGAAGCGTTTACGGCATCCGCAGCGGCGTCCGGGCCGAGACGGCACGCAGGTCGGCTTCGATGCGGGCCGCGGCCCGGCGCAGCGCCGGCAGGAGGGTGGCGAGGGTGTCGGCGATCGAACCCCTGCCGGTGTGGGTGGACACGTTGACCGCGGCCACCACGGTGCCGGCGGCGTCGCGTACCGGTACGGCGAGCGAGCGCAGCCCCTCGTCCAACTCCTCGTTGACGAGGGCGTACCCGTCGGTGGCCGTGTCGCGCAGGATCTGCGCGAGCGCCGCCGGGTCGGTGACGGTCCGACTGGTCAACGGTCGCAGGTCGGCGCGGGACAGTCGGTCGAGCCGCTCGGTTTCGTCCAGCCCGGCCAGGAGGACCCGGCCCATCGAGGTCGCGTACGCGGGGAAGCGGGTGCCGACGGTGATGTCGACGCTCATGATCCGGTACGTGGGGATGCGCGCGACGTACCGGATGTCGTCGCCGTCGAGCACGGTCATCGAGGCCGATTCGTGGACCTCCCCGACCAGCCGCTCCAGGTGTGGCTGGACGATCTGGGTGAGGCTGAGTCCGGACAGGTGGGCGTAGCCGAGTTCGAGCACCCGGGGGAGTGGCCGGAAGCGCCGCCCGTCGACCTCCACGTAGCCGAGCTGTTCCAGGCTGAGCAGCGCCCGCCGTGCGGTGGCGCGGGGAAGGTCGGTGGCGTACGCGACCTCGGACAGGGTGCGACCGCCCGCCGCGTTGAGCGAGGCCAGCACGGCCAGTCCGCGGGCCAGCGACTGCAGGAAGCCGGCGCCGAGTTCCTGTTTGGCGGTCAGATTGTCAGGTGGTGCGCTGTCGGGCGCTGCCCTGCCACCGGGCTGCGTGACGGCCTCGGCCAGCGCGCGCTCCATGGCTGCCGCCTCGTCCCGCAGCCTCGGCAGCACCGCCGCCGCGAGCGACTCCACCGTGTGCCGGCTGATGTGGCTGACCACGCTCACCGCGCACACCGTCCGCCCGGACGGGTCCGCCACCGGCACCGCCACGGCGATCAGGCCCGGCTCGACGAGCTGGTTGTCGGCCGACCAGCCGCGCGCGGCGGCCTGCGTGACGCGGTCGCCGAAGTCCGCCTCGGCGGTCTCCGCGACCGTGGCGGACGTGCGCGTCGGGACGGCGGAGAAGGAGGCGTCGCAGGGGTCGGCGCGCAGGCGCGCGCGCCAGGCGCTCCACTGCTGCTCGGTCCACTCCTTCGCGAACAGCGCCCCGGGCGCGCAGCGCTCGGCCGGCAGCAGGTCCCCGATGCGGAACGCCAGCGACATGGTCCGTCGCCGGGACACCCGCGTGACGAAGCGGACGCCGTCACCGTCGGGTACGGCCAGCGAGAGCGACTCGTCGAACTCGGCGGCCAGCCGGTCGGCGATGGGGCCGAGGGTGTCCGGGATGCCGCACGCGGACAGGTACGCGTTGCCGAGTTCCAGCAGGCGGGGGGTGAGCTCCACGTCGCGGCCCGCCTGCCGAAGGTAGCCCAGGTGCACCAGCGTGCTGACGACCCGGTCCACGGTGGCCCGCGCCAGCCCGGTCGCCCGTACCAGGTCACTGGGGCGCAGGCGGTGCTCGCTGGGGGCCGACATGGCGCGCAGGACGGACAGGCCCCGGTCGAGCGGCCCCACCACCGCCTCGTCGGCGGCGGGGAGCGGCGATTGAGCGGGGGTGGGGAGCGGCGCCTGGGCGTCCGTAGGCCCGGAGGTCGAGGTCATCGGCGTGCTCCTGTAGCTCAGCGGCGGTCCAATGCCGATCGGGTGGAATCCTCTCAAATCCCGTGCCGTCATTGACACTGAACCGAGAGGGGCGGACACTGCATGACGCAGATAGTGAACTAAAGTTCACCTCGCGAACACAAGGCGGCAATCGGGCGATCGGTTGATCCCCACACCGCTTGGGAGCGAAAGGGGATCATGGCCGACATCCGCACCCTGCACGACGCCGTGGCGGAGCTGATCCACGACGGGGACACCGTCGCGATGGAGGGCTTCACCCACCTGATCCCGTTCGCCGCCGCGCACGAGATCATCCGTCAGGGCATCACCGATCTGACGCTCGTCCGCATGACCCCGGACGTGATCTATGACCAGCTCATCGGTGCCGGACTGGTGCGCAAGCTCGTCTTCTCCTGGGGTGGCAACCCCGGGGTCGGCTCGCTGCACCGCTTTCGCGACGCCGTGGAGAACGGCTGGCCGCGCCCCCTCGAGCTGGACGAGCACAGCCACGCCGGCATGGCCAACCGCTACGTCGCCGGCGCCTCCCGGCTGCCGTTCGCGGTGCTGCGCGGCTACCGGGGCAGCGACATCCCGACTCGCACCGACACCGTCTCGACCGTCACCTGCCCCTTCACGGGGGAGGAGCTGGCCGCAGTCGCCGCGATCAACCCCGACGTGACCGTCATCCACGCCCAGCAGGCCGACCGCCAGGGCAACGTCCGGCTGTGGGGCCTCGTCGGCGTGCAGAAGGAGGCCGCCCTCGCGGCCGACCGGGTCCTGGTCACCGTCGAGGAGATCGTCGACGAGCTGTCGCCCCAGGCCGGCGCGGTCACCCTGCCCGCGTGGGCCATCAACGCGGTGGTGGAAGTCCCCGGCGGAGCCCACCCGTCCTACGCGGCCGGCTACTCCGTCCGCGACAACGACTTCTACAAGGCCTGGGACCCGATCGCGCGCGACCGGGAGAAGTTCCAGGCCTGGATCCGCGAGCACGTCCTGGAGAACACGGCAGAAGGAGCGGCCGCCCGATGACCCAGACCGCCCAGCAGGCACCGGCCGCGGCCGAGTGGACCTCCGACGAGCTGATGACGATCAACGCGGCCCGGGCGCTGGTCGGCGCCCGTACCGTCTTCGTCGGTATCGGACTGCCCAGCACCGCCGCGAACCTGGCCCGCCGGACCGCGCACCCCGACCTCGTGCTCATCTACGAGTCGGGCACGCTCGGCTCCAAGCCCACCCGACTGCCGCTGTCGATCGGCGACGGCGAGCTGGCCGACACCGCCGACGCGGTCGTCTCCGTACCCGAGATCTTCAACTACTGGCTGCAGGCCGGCCGCATCGACGTCGGCTTCCTCGGCGCCGCCCAGGTCGACCGGTACGCCAACATCAACACCACGATCGTCGACCGCGGCCCGGACAAGCCGGAGGGGCGCCTGCCAGGTGCCGGCGGCGCGCCCGAGATCGCGGCCAACTGCGGCCGGGTACTGATGGTGCTGCGCCACTCGACCCGCAACTTCGTGAAGAAGCTCGACTTCGTCACCACCGTCGGCCACGGCTCCGGCCCCGGCGACCGGGAACGGCTCGGGCTGCGCGGCGCCGGACCGGTCGCCGTCATCACCGACCTCGGTATCCTTCGCCCCGACCCCGCCACCTCGGAGCTGGTGCTCACCGATCTCCACCCCGGCGTGACCGTGGCGCAGGTCCGGGCCGCCACCGGCTGGGACCTCAAGGTCGCCGACACCGTCGCCACCACCGAGCCGCCCACCGCCGACGAACTCGCCGCCCTGCGCGCCCTGCAGGCAGCCGGAAGGAGCGCGACATGACCGACCGTCTCCGCGACGTCTACATCGTCGACGCCGTACGCACCCCGATCGGCAAGTACGGCGGCGCGCTCGCCCGCACCCGCCCCGACGATCTCGCCGCCCACGTGGTCCGGTCGCTCGTCGACCGCACGCCCGACCTCGACCCGGCGCGCATCGACGACGTGCTGTTCGGCAACGCCAACGGCGCCGGCGAGGAGAACCGCGACGTGGCGCGCATGGCCGTGCTGCTCGCCGGCCTGCCCGTCAGCGTCCCCGGCGCCACCGTCAACCGGCTGTGCGGCTCGGGCATGGAGGCCGTCATCCAGGCGGCACGGGCCATCGCGCTCGGCGACGCTTCGATCGCCATCGCCGGTGGCGTGGAGTCCATGAGCCGTGCGCCGTGGGTGCTGCCCAAGCCCGAGAAGGGCTTCCCGGCAGGGCACGAGCAGCTGCACTCCACCACGCTCGGCTGGCGGATGGTCAACCCGCGGATGCCCAAGGAGTGGACCGTGTCCCTCGGCGAGGGCACCGAACTGCTCGCCGACAAGTACGGCGTCAACCGGGAGGACCAGGACGCCTTCGCGCTCGCCAGCCATCAGAAGGCCGCCCAGGCGTGGAAGGACGGTCGGTACGACGCGGAGGTCGTCGCGTACCCGGGCGTCGACCTCACGCGCGACGAGTCCATCCGTTCCGACACCTCGCTGGCGGCGCTCGCGAAACTCAAGCCGGTCTTCCGGCCGGACGGCGGCACCGTGACCGCGGGCAACTCGTCGCCGCTCAACGATGGCGCCGCCGCGCTGCTGCTCGTCGATTCCGAAGGCCTGAAGGCCACCGGCCGCGAGCCGCTCGCCCGGGTCCGGGCCTCGGGCGTCGCCGGCATCGAGCCCCAGTACTTCGGGGCCGGGCCGGTCGAGGCGGTGCGCAAGGCCCTGGCCAAGGCCGGTCGCGGCTTCGGCGACCTGCACACGTTCGAACTCAACGAGGCGTTCGCCGCGCAGTCGCTCGCCTGCCTGTCCGAGTGGCCCGACCTCGACCCGGCGGTGGTCAACCCCCGTGGTGGCGCCATCGCGATCGGCCACCCGCTCGGCGCCTCCGGCGCGCGTCTCGCCGGCGCCGTCGCCCACCAGCTAGCCGCCGCCGGTAGCGGCACCGGACTCGCCGCCCTGTGCATCGGCGTCGGCCAGGGACTGGCTCTGGTCCTCGAGCGCTAACGGAGACTTACATGACCGCATCCATCGAGCGGGCGCCAGCCGTGCCCGCACCAGAAGCACAGGCCGACATCGACCGCGAGATGGCCGAACTGAAGCGTGCAGCGGCCGGCAAGCCGGCGCTCCTGCACCCGGCCCGCGACTACGCCCCGTACCGCAGCAGCGCGCTGCGGTACCCGAAGAACCCTCTCGTGGTGGTCCGCGACCCGGAGGCCGTCGAGCTGTCCGGGCCGGTCTTCGGCGTCACCGACACCACCGAGCTCGACTCCGACCTCACCCGGCAGCACCAGGGCGAGCCGCTCGGTGAGCGCATCACCGTGGCCGGGCGGGTCCTCGACCGCCAGGGCCGGCCGGTACGCGGCCAGCTGGTCGAGATCTGGCAGGCGAACGCGTCCGGCCGGTACGCCCACCTGCGCGACCAGCACCCGGCGCCGCTCGACCCCAACTTCACCGGTGTCGGCCGCTGCCTGACCGACGACGAGGGTCGCTACCAGTTCACGACGATCAAGCCAGGCGCGTACCCGTGGCGCAACCACCTCAACGCCTGGCGGCCGGCCCACATCCACTTCTCGCTGTTCGGCACCGCGTTCACGCAGCGGCTCGTCACGCAGATGTACTTCCCGAACGATCCGCTGTTCGCGTTCGACCCGATCTACCAGTCGATCACCGACGACAAGGCCCGTGAGCGCCTGATCGCGACGTACAACCACGACCTGTCCAGCCCCGAGTGGTCGCTGGGCTACCGCTGGGACATCGTCCTCGATGGCCCGTCCGCGACCTGGATGGAGGAGGGCCGGTGACCGCTCCCACGCCGTCCCAGACCGTCGGCCCGTTCTACGGGTACGCCCTGCCGTTCGTCGGCGGCGGCGACGTCGCCCCGGCCGGGCACGCGGGCGCCATCACCGTCCACGGCTACGTCTACGACGGCGCCGGACAGCCGATCCCCGACGCCCTGCTGGAGTTCTGGCAGACCGGCCCGGACGGCTCGACGACCGGCGCACCCGGCTCGCTGCGCCGTGACGCCACGACCGGCGCGGTCATCGGCCGCAACGGCGTCGACTTCACCGGCTTCGGCCGGGTGCCCACCGACGCCGACGGGCACTACGTCCTGCGTACGCTGCCGCCCGGCGACTCGCCCTACATCTCGGTGTGCGTGTTCGCCCGCGGTCTGCTGCACCATCTGTTCACGCGGGCCTACCTGACCGACAGCGCCGAAGACCAGCTACTTGCCTCGCTCGCGCCGGAGCGCCGCGCGACTCTCGTCGCGGCGTGCGAGCGCGACCGGGTGTACCGCTTCGACATTCGCCTGCAGGGCGATTCGGACGAAGAGACGGTCTTCCTTGACTTCGGCTGACCTGCCCCAGGGTGACCTCGGCCTGCTGTCCCCGGTACGCGCCGGGTCGGCGGCCGAGGCCGCCACCGGCGACGCCGCGTTCCTGCAGGCGATGCTGGACGCGGAGGCGGCGCTCACCCGGGCGCAGGCGGCGATCGGGCTCGCCCCGGCATCGGCGGCCGCCGCGGTCGGTGCCGTCGCCCGTGCCGAGGCGTACGACCTGCCCGGCCTCGCGCGGCGCGCCCGCTCCGGCGGCAATCCGGTCATCCCGCTCGTCGCCGACCTCACCGCGGCCGTCGCCGAGCGCGACCCGGACGCCGCAGCGTACGTGCACCGCGGCGCCACCAGCCAGGACATCCTCGACACCGCCGCGATGCTGGTGGCCCGGCGCACGCTCGGGCACCTGCTCGCCGACCTCGACCGGGCCGCCGCCGCGCTGGCCCGGCTCGCCGAAGAGCACCGCGGCACGCCGATGCCCGGCCGTACCCTCACCCAGCACGCCGTGCCCACCACGTTCGGGCTCAAGGCCGCCGGCTGGCGCAACCTCGTGCTGGACGCCCGCGACCGCCTGCACGCCGTACGGGCATCCCTGCCGGCGCAGCTGGGCGGCGCCGCCGGGACCCTGGCCGCCTTCCACGAGGATGGCGGCGGCCTCGACCTGCTGTCCCGGTATGCGCAGGAGACCGGCCTGGCCGAGCCGGCGCTGCCCTGGCACACCCTGCGTACGCCCGTCGCCGACCTCGGCGCGGCGCTCGCCTTCACCGCGGGGGCGCTGGGCAAGCTCGCCGCCGACGTCCTCGTGCTGTCGCGTACCGAGATCGGCGAGGTCGCCGAGGGTAGCGGCGGCGGTTCGTCGGCGATGCCGCACAAGAGCAACCCCGTCCGCGCGACCCTCATCGCCGCGACGGCCCGGCAGGTCCCGGCCCTGGCCTCCGTCCTGTTCGGCGCGGTCGCCGCGGAGGACGAGCGCCCGGCCGGCGCCTGGCACGCCGAGTGGCAGACCCTCCGCGAGGCGCTGCGGCTCACCGGCGGCGCGGCCCGCGACGCCGCCGAACTGGCCGAGGGGCTGCGGGTGCACCCGGACCGGATGCGCGCCCACCTGGGCCTCACCGGCGGGCTCATCATCTCCGAGCGGTTGAGCGTGGCGCTCGCCGCGAAGGTCGGCCGGGTCAACGCCAAGGAGATCGTCGCCCGCGCCTCCCGGCGCGCCGCGGCCGAGGGGATCGGCCTCGACGTGGCCCTCGCCGAGGAGCCCGCGCTCGCCGGCATGCTCGACGCCGACCGGCTGCGCGAGCTCACCGACCCGGCCGGCTATCTGGGCTCGGCCGTCGCGCTTACCGACCGGGCGCTGCGGCGCAGACCGTCAGGGGAGAACAACCGATGACCACCCTCCTGCACCACCGCCTCGACGGCCCGGAAGGCGCGCCGCCGTTGATCCTCGGCCCGTCCCTGGGTACCTCGCTGGCGGTGTGGGAGCCGTCGGTGCCCGAACTCGCCCGTACGCACCGGGTACTGCGCTTCGACCTGCCGGGCCACGGCGGGTCGCCGGTCACGGTGCTCCCGGCGGGCACCACGACAGTCGCCGACCTGGCCCGGCTCGTCCTCGACCTCGCCGACCACCACGGCTGGCAGCGGTTCGCGTACGCGGGCATCTCGCTGGGCGGCGCGATCGGCGCGTACCTGGCGCTGCACCACCCCGACCGGGTCGAAAGCCTCGCGATGATCTGCTCGTCCGCCCGATTCGGTGAACCGCAGGGGTGGGCCGATCGGGCTCAACTCGTGCGTACCCAGGGCACGAAGGCGGTGGCGGACGCGACGCCCGCGCGCTGGTTCACCGCTTCCTTCGCCGGCTCCGACCGTGCGAAGGCGCTCATCGGGGACCTGGTGGCCGCCAACGACGCCGGGTACGCCGCCTGTTGCGATGCGCTCTCCGCGTACGACCTGCGCGCGGACCTGCCCCGGATCGCCGTCCCCACGCTGGTGGTCGCGGGGCGCGACGACCCGGCCACCCCGCCGGCGCACGCCCGGGAACTCGCCGACGGCATCCCCGGCGCGAGCCTCCTCGAGGTGGCCGGCGCCGCGCACCTGGCCAACGTGGAGAAGCCCGAGGTCGTCACCGCGGCGCTGGCCCAGCACTTCGGCCCGGCGGTCAGCGGGGACCGAACCCGGCACGCGGCCGGCATGATCGTGCGGCGGGCGGTGCTCGGCGACGCCCACGTGGACCGGGCAGGCGCCAACACCACCCGGTTCACCGCGGACTTCCAGGACTTCATCACCCGGTACGCGTGGGGTGAGATCTGGACCCGCCCCGGCCTGGACCGCCGCACCCGCTCGTGCATCACCATGACCGCGCTGGTGGCCCACGGCCACCTGGACGAGCTGGCGATGCACGTCCGCGCCGCCCTGCGCAACGGACTGACGCCCGAGGAGATCGGCGAGGTGCTGCTGCAGGTCGGCGTCTACTGCGGCGTACCGGCCGCCAACGCGGCCTTCGCCGTCGCCCAGCGCACCCTCCGCGAAGAGGGCGTCGAACTGGAACCGCTCAACCTGAACGACCCCTCCGGGAGGAACTGATGCGCACCACCGTCGGCATCGTCGGCGGCGGCCCCGCCGGGCTGCTGCTCGCTCGCCTTCTTCACCAGGCCGGCGTCGACTGTGTACTCCTGGAGTGCCGCGACCGCGCCTACGTCGAGCAGCGTCAGCGCGCCGGCATCCTCGAGCAGGGCACCATTGACGCGCTGCGGGCCTGCGGGGCCGGCGAGCGCATGGACCGCGAGGGCCTGCCCCACGACGGCGTCGAGCTCCGCTTCGACGGCCGGGGTACCCGGATCGACTTCCCCGGCCTGACCGGCCGGCAGGTCATGGTGTACGCGCAGACCGAGGTCGTGAAGGACCTCATCGCGCTGCACCTGGCCGAGGGCCCGCAGCTGCTCTTCGAGGCCCAGGTCACTGCGGTCGAGGGCGCCGACACCGACAGCCCGGTCATCCGCTTCACCCACTCCGGCCGCGAGCAGACCCTGCACTGCGACTATGTCGTCGGCTGCGACGGCTTCCACGGCGTGACCCGGCACGCCATCCCCGACGGTGTCCGGCAGACGTTCGAGCGGGTCTACCCGTACTCGTGGCTGGGCATCCTGGCCGACGTGCCGCCCTCGTCCGACGAGCTGATCTACGCCCACCACGAGCGCGGCTTCGCCCTGCTCAGCATGCGGTCGCCGAGCGTCAGCCGGCTGTACCTGCAGGTCCCGAACGGCACCGACCCGGCCTCCTGGTCCGACGAGCAGATCTGGGGCGAGCTCGACGCCCGGTTCGCCCTCGCCGACGGCAGCTTCAAGCTGGCGCGCGGGCCGATCACCAGCAAGTCGGTGACCCCCATGCGCAGCTTCGTGGCGGAGCCGATGCGGTACGGGCGGGTCCTGCTCGCCGGCGACGCGGCGCACATCGTGCCGCCCACCGGCGCCAAGGGCCTCAACCTTGCCGTCGCCGACGTCGTGGTGCTCGCCCGGGCCTTCGCCCACCTGCACACCACTGGCTCCGCCGAGCTGCTCGACGCCTACTCCGACACCTGCCTGCGCCGGGTGTGGCGGGCCGAGCACTTCTCGTACTTCATGACCACCACGCTGCACCCCGACCCGGAGCAGTCGCCGTTCGAGACCCGCCTGCAGATCTCGCAGCTGGACCGGATCGCGTCGTCGCAGCACGCCGCCGCCGAAGTGGCGGAGAACTACACGGGCCTGCCGATCGGGTAGTCAGGTCATTTGTCGGCGGGGTTCAGGGCACGGAAGACGAACCCCGCCGCGACGCCGCCGATCAACTCGGCCACCACGTAGATTCCCAGCATCGACCAGGCGATCAGGCCCATGGCGCAGGCGCCGAGGGTGATCGCCGGGTTGATCGCGGCGCCGGAGATGCGGCCGATGGCGATGGCCGCCGTCACCAGGGTGAAGCCGACCGCCAGGCCGTAGAAGGAGTTGACCGGGTGGTCGCTGCTCGTGGCGACGTTGAGCACGACGTAGCAGAGCGCGAAGGTGAACAGCAGCTCCGCGACGAAGGCCGCTGCCAGGGCGTGGCCGGACAGCGGCCGAGCCCCGCCGGGCCCCGGGGCGATGAACCCGAGGACGACCAGCGCGGCGAGCAGGCCGGCGGCGAGTTGGGCGGCCCAGTACCCGACGGCGTCGCGCCAGTCGATCCGGCCGCGTATCAGCGCTGCCGCGGTCACGGCCGGGTTGTAGTGGCCGCCGGAGATGTGCGCACCGGCGTAGATCATGACCATCAGGGCCGCGCCGACCGCCAGGGGCGCCAATGGGCTGCCGGTGAAGGTGGTGGTGCCCACCGTGAAGACGAGGAAGAACGTTCCGATCAGCTCGACGGCGTACTTCCGAGCGGCCACCGCCGCGGGGTTCGCGACGGCGGGTCGGGCCGGGGCGACCGCGTTGATCCCGTGCAGGGCACCGACGCTGCTCATAGGGATCGCCTACCTCTCGATCGCGTACGGGAACCGGTTCTGCTGAATCACCCCTACCTCTTCGAGTGGAGGGCTAACGTCAGCCGGAGCGTGTACCGGCCGCGTGCAACTAGCTCCGGACCGGTTCAGGGGAACTGGCCGCCCGCGATCTCAGTACTGATGTTCTTCGCCGTCTCCAGCAGGTGCGGCAGGAACGACCGGCGCATCGTGTCCAGCGAGGTCCGGCTGGCGTGGGTCGACGTGTTGACCGCGGCGACGACCCGACCCTGCGCGTCCCGGATGGGTGCCGCGATCGACCGCAGCCCCGATTCCAGCTCCTGGTCCACGATGATCCACCCCTGCCGCCTGACCTTTTCGATGTCGCGAGCGAGGTGCTCGGCGCTCGTGACGGTGTCGGCGGTCAACTGCCGCAGCGCGGTCCGCTCCAAATAGGACCGCAATGCGGCGTCGTCGAGGCCGGCGAGCAGGACCCGGCCGGTCGATGTCGCGTACGCGGGCAGGCGGGTACCGACTGCGATGGAGACGGTGAGAATCCGGAACCCGTGTACGCGGGCGACGTACACGACCTCGTCGTCGTCGAGCACCGTCAACGACGTCGTTTCCCGTACCGCCGCAGCCAGCCGTTCCAGGTGGGGCAGTGCGATGTCCGGTAGCCGCAGGCTCGACAGGTACGCGTGGCCGATCTGCAGCACGCGGGGTCGCAGCGTGAACGTCCGCCCGTCGAACTTCGCGTAGTCCAGCTCGACGAGGGTGAGCAGGAACCGCCGCGCGGCGGCGCGCGTCATCCCGGTCTGCTTGGCGACCTCCACCAGGGTCAGCCCGGCGGGGGAGTCGTTGAGGGTGCGCAGGACTTCCAGTCCACGCTCCAGGGACTGAACGAAGGGCTGGTCAGACACGTGCGCTGCCTCGTTGGTCGGGCGCCGGCGTGGCGGGGTAGATGAGCAGGTCCGCCTCGATCCGGGCCGCGGTGGCCAGCAGTGGTGGGAGGATCGAGCGCCGGAGGTCGTCGACGGAGTGGCGGCTGGCGTGGGTGGCCACGTTGAGCGCTGCGACGGTCACCCCGTGCCGGGAGCGTACGGGTACCGCGACCGCGCGTACCCCCTCCTCGAGCTCCTCGTCGACGATGCACCAGCCCTGCTTGCGTATGCGGTCCAGTTCGGCGCGCAGCTCGTCCGCGTCGCAGATGGTCCTGCTGGTCCGGCGGGTGAAGCGCACCCGGTCGAGGTGCTGCTCCAGGGCGTCCGGTGGCAGGTTGGCGAGCAGCACCCGGCCCATGGCGGTGACATGAGTGGGTAGGCGGCTGCCGAGGCCGAGAGCGTGGGTCATGATTCGTGAGGTGGCCACCCGGGCGGCGTAGACGATGTCGGCGCCGTCGAGGACCGTCAGCGAGGTCGACTCGTGGACCTCGGCGGCGAGGCTCTCCAGGTGCGGTTCGGCGACGTCACGGAGCGTCAGCCGGGAGAGGGCGCCGTAGCCGAGGCTGAGCACGCGTGGCCGCAGCGAGTACAGCCCGTCCTCATACGCGACGTAGCCCAACTGCAGCAGCGTGAGCAGGAAGCGGCGGGCGGCGGCGGGTGGCATGTTCGCGGCCCGGGCGACCTGGCTCAGGGTCATCCGCGGGTTGGCCGCGTCGAAGGCGTTGATCACCGCCAGCCCGCGCGCGAGGGACTGGACGAAATCCGTGTTGCGAGGCGAGCGGCGCGTCGGGTCGCTCATCAGGGCCTCGCTCTCTCCGCGCGTATCGACAGCTCATTTTACGTACCGTGCACGTTTTGCCGGCATCGCCGCGCCGGAGCACTGATGTGCGCATGGCGAACACTAGCGTCCTTAGTGAACGGTACGCAATCGCGGATCCAGAGCGTGCGCAGGCGCCCGGCGCCGTGGCCCGTGGAGGCCGCAGGTTGCGGGCCATTTAACGGACGTAATCCGTTTTGGCGAAATTGCGGACAGGTTTCGTGTGGCCGTTGACACCCGGTGTGAGCCTCACTACGTTGACCGTACTACGCACGAGTGTTCGACATGCGAAAAGGCGGCGCGATGGAGATTTCGAAGCAAGCCGGGGAGCGCTCCGTGCCCCGTGGCTTCGGGTTCACGCTTGCGCTCGCCATGGGGGTCGGTCCGCTCGCGCTCTACACGCTCAACGCGACCTCCCCGCTGGTCACGGCCGACCTCGGGCTGAGCCGCGCGGAGTTCGGGATCTTCGCGATGGTGGCGTTCCTCGCCGCGGCGATCGCCTCTCCGCTGGTCGGCAGGTGCGCGGACGTCTTCAGCAGCCGCGTCGTGCTCGTCGTCCTCTTCACCGGCTCCGCGCTCGCGCTCGTCGGCGCCGCCGTCGCACAGTCCTTCGGGTGGCTGCTGCTGGCAGTGGCGGTCTGCGGTGCCGTGCAGGCACTGTCCAACCCGGTCACCAACCAGCTCATCGCGGCGCACGTGCCCGCCGGTCGGCGGGGGCCGCTCATGGGTCTCAAGCAGGCGGGGGTCCAGCTGAGCCAGTTCACCGCGGGCCTGGTGCTGCCCACCGTCGCGGTGCTGCTCGGCTGGCGGGGCGCCGCGGCCGTCGCCGCGTCCGTCGCGGTCGTGGGCCTGCTGCTCGTCCGGGGCACCGTGCCGGACGACGCGCCGGCGACCGGGGTCCGTCACGGCCGGCGGCTGGCGGACCTGCCGGCGGCGGTGTGGTGGCTGACCGGATACGCGCTCCTCACCGGCGCCGCGCTGCAGGCGACCAACGTCTACCTGCCGCTGTACAGCTTCGAGCGGCTGCACCTGTCGGTGCGGGTGGCCGGCCTTACCGCGGCCGTGGTCGGCAGCGTGGGCCTCGTGTCCCGGATCGGCTGGGGTCGGGGCGCGGACCGGATGCGTGACCCGTACCACCCGCTGTTCCTGCTCGCCATTGCGGGCGGGTTGGGGGTGTCCGCCGTGCTCGCGGCGGAGCACCTCCACCAGCCGGCGCTGATGTGGGCCGGGGCGGTGGTCTTCGGTGCGAGCGGGCTCGCCGCCAACGTCGTGGTCATGATCGCGCTGGTGCACGTCAGTCCCGTACAGGTCATCGGCACCGCCTCCGGGATCCTCGCCGTCGGTCTCTATCTCGGCTTCGCCCTCGGCCCGATCAGCTTCGGCCTGATCGCCGACGGCATCGGCTACTACACGGACGGCTGGCTCGCGGTCATGGCGACGTACGCCGTAGCCGCCGTCCTCGCCCTTGTCTGGCGCGCGCAGCGCGCGAACGGCGGTGCGCCCGTCGTGCCCGGCGAACCCGACCGCGCGCCGGTCGAGGCCGCCCAACGTTCTCGTTAGGACATTCGCTCCACCCGCACGAAAGGACAGCAATGCTCACCCAGGAACAGAACGAGCTCCTCACCCGCACCGGCCCGGGCACCCCGATGGGCGGCCTCTTCCGCCGGTACTGGATCCCGGCGCTGCTCGCGGAGGAGATTCCGGAGCCGGACTGCCCGCCGGTGCGCGTCAAGCTGCTGGGCGAGCAGCTCATCGCCTTCCGCGACAGCCAGGGCCGCATCGGCCTGCTCGACGAGTTCTGCAGCCACCGCACCGCGTCGCTGTTCTTCGGCCGGAACGAGGAGTGCGGCCTGCGCTGCGCGTACCACGGCTGGAAGTACGACGTGGAGGGCAACTGCGTCGACATGCCGTCCGAGCCCGAGGGTTCGAACTTCAAGAACCGCATCAAGCAGACGGCGTACCCCTGCGTGGAGCGGGCCGGCATCATCTGGACCTACATGGGGCCGGCCGACAAGCGCCCCGAGCTGCCCGAGTTGGAGTGGGCGCTGCTCGAAGACGACCAGCGGTTCGTCTCCAAGCGCTGGCAGGAGTCCAACTACCTGCAGGCGATGGAGGGTGGCATCGACTCCAGCCACGTGTCCTTCGCCCACCGCTTCAATATCGACGACGACCCGATGCACGCCGGTACCGAGGGGTTGAAGTACCTCAAGGCCGACACCCGGCCGAAGTTCGAGGTGGCCGAGTCCGATGGCGGCCTGGTCATCGGCGCCCGCCGCGTTGCGGACGAGGAGAACTACTACTGGCGGATCACGCAGTGGATCATGCCGTGGTACACCATCATTCCTCCGTTCGGCACGCACAACCCGCTCGGCGGCCACGCCTGGGTGCCGATCGACGACGAGAACTGCTGGGCGTGGAGCATCAACTACCACCCGAGCCGCCCGCTGCGCGAGGACGAACTGGCCGCGATGCGCGCCGGTGACGGCATCCACGTCAAGTACCTCCCCGGCACCTACCGCCCGCTGGCCAACAAGGACAACGACTTCCTGATCGACCGGCAGGCGCAGAAGGAGAAGCGCAGCTTCAGCGGCGTGGAAGGCATCTCGATGCAGGACGCCTCGCTGCAGGAGAGCATGGGCACGATCTGCGACCGCACCAAGGAGCGGCTGGGTACCAGTGACGCCGCCATCATCCTGGCGCGCCGCCGGCTGCTCGCCGCCCTGGAGGAGCTCGACTCGACCGACGTGCTGCCCGGCGCCGAACCGGAGCACCAGCGGGTCCGCTCGACCTCGATCATCCTGCCGAGCACGGTGCCGTTCCAGGAAGGCGCCAAGGAGGCGCTGATCGCCGAGCCGGGCACGGACTTCGTCTCTATCTGAACTTTCGCGACCGACATAAGGACGAGTGACATGAGTGCAATGAGCAGAGTCGGCGGTGGCGCGGTCGCGGCCGGGGTCGCCGCCACGGTGGCGCTGTTCGCCGCGGGCTGCGGCGGCGGCTCGGACCAGGCAGCGGCCAAGGAGTCCTGTAACGGCAAGACCGTGTCGATCGGCATCACGAAGAGCGCGAGCGACGCGCCCTTCTACGTCGCCCAGGACAAGGGCTACTTCAAGAAGCAGGGGCTGACCGCGAAGTTCGTGCCGTTCGACTCGGCCGCGAAGATGATCGCCCCGCTCGGCTCCGGCCAGCTCGACGTCGGCGCGGGCGCACCGTCGGCCGGGTTCTACAACGCGGTCGGGCGCGGTGTGAAGCTGAAGATCGTCGCGGACAAGGGCTCGATGCCCAAGGGCTACGGCTACATGCCGCTCATGGTCCGCAAGGACCTGTACGACAGCGGCAAGGTGAAGAGCATCGCCGACCTGAAGGGTCTGAAGGTCGCCGAGCCGGCGCAGGCGACGGCCACCTCCAACACGGCGGCCGTCCTGCTCGCGAGCGGCGGACTCTCGTACGGCGACGTGAAGCACGAGTTCATCGGCTTCGCCGAGCAGCCGACGGCGTTCATGAACAAGGCGATCGACGCGGCCCTGATCACCGAGCCGTCCGCCACGGTCGCCGAGCAGCGCGGTGTCGCGGTGCGCCTGGGCGACCCGCCGGCGTTCTACGACAACCAGCAGCTCGCCGTGGTCCTGTATGGCGGCAAGTTCGCCGCGGAGAAGAGCGAGCTCGGCAAGTGCGTCATGACGGCGTACCTGGAGGGTGCCCGGGACTACGTGTCCGCGCTGTCCGACGGCAAGGTGAGCGGCAAGAACGCCGATGAGATCGTCGGCATCGTCACCAAGGCGACCGGGCTCAAGCCCGAGCTGTACCGCACGATCGTCGCCAACTACGTGAACCCAGACGGGGTCGTGAACACCGAGAGCCTGCGTCGCGACTACGACTTCTTCAAGCAGCAGGGCTGGCTGGAGGGCAACCCGCCGGCGGTCGACGACCTCGTCGACTCCTCGTTCGCCAAGGCAGCCGCCGAGAAGCTCGGCGCCTTCGCCAAGGCCGGGTCCTAGTGGGCCGTGGGCCCGGAAGGAGTAGACATGGCCACCGCACCATTGATTGAGACACGGGGCATCGCCCGCCCAAGCGGCGCGCCGGTACGGCCGTCGCGCTGGCGTACCGCCCGCAACCGGGACCGCCTCCTCGCCGCGGCCACGCCGGTGGCGCTGCTCGTGGTCTGGGAGCTGCTGGCCCGTACGGGCCTGATCGACGCGCGGTTCTTCCCGGCGCCCAGCAGCATCTTCGACCAGATGGTCACCCTGATGAAGAGCGGCGAGCTGTGGACCCACATGTGGGCCAGCCTGCAGCGGCTGTTCCTCGGGTTCTGGCTGGGGCTGGTACCCGGCCTCGTGCTCGGCGTCCTGATGGGGCTGAGCCGGCCGTTCCGGGCGGCGGTCTCGCCGCTCGTGTCCGGCACCTACCCGATCCCGAAGAGCGCGCTGCTGCCGCTGATCCTGCTGATCTTCGGCCTCGGCGAGATGTCGAAGGTCGTGATGGTGGCGATCGGCGTGTTCTACCCGGTGGTGCTCAACACGGCCGCGGGCGTCATGCAGATCCAGCCGATCTACTACGACGTCGCGAAGAACTTCGGCGCGAAGCGGATGAAGGTGTTCCGCACCGTGGCCCTGCCCGGTGCCATGCCGAGCATCATGACCGGCGTCGAGCTGGGCGCCGGCCTGGGGCTGATCCTCATCGCCATCGCCGAGATGGTCGGGGCCCAGTCGGGTCTCGGCTTCATGATCTGGAACGCGTGGCAGCTGTACTCGGTGCAGACGATGTACGTCGGGCTGCTGGTGATCGCGGTCATCGGCTACGTCATGTCGCTTCTGCTGGGCTGGGTTGCCCGCATCGTCACTCCCTGGAGGACCGACCGGTGACCGATCAGTACACGACCACCGCGCTGCGGGATTCGCGGCCGCAGGACGGCACCGCCGAGCCGGAGATCAAGGTGTGCGTCCGGGGCCTGCTCAAGCAGTTCCCGGCCAAGGACCGGATGGTGACGGCGCTGGACTCGCTCGACCTCGACATCCCGCGTGGCCAGTTCTTCATGATCGTTGGTCCCAGCGGCTGCGGGAAGACGACGCTGCTGCGGATCCTCGCCCACCTCGAGCAGCCGACGGCGGGCACCGTCGAGGTGCTCCGGTCGACCGAGGGCCGGCCGGAGAACTCGATGGTCTTCCAGGGCGACTCGATCTTCCCGTGGATGACGGTCTGGGACAACGCGTCCTATGGCCTGCGCATGCGCGGGGCGCCGGCCGCGGAGATCAAGGAGACGGTGGGCCACTACCTGGACAAGACCGGGCTGACCGCGTTCGCGGACTGCTACCCACACCAGCTGTCGGGCGGCATGCGCCAGCGGGTCTCCATCGCCCGGGCCTTCGCCAACGACCCGGACGTGCTGCTGATGGACGAGCCGTTCTCCGCACTCGACGAGCAGAACAAGACGCTGCTGCAGAGCGAGTTGCTGCGGATCTGGGACGAGACCCGCAAGACGGTCATCTTCATCACGCACAGTGTGGACGAGGCGGTGACCCTCGGCGACCGCATCATGATCATGACCTCCCGCCCGGGGCGCGCGAAGGCATTCGTCGACGTGCCGTTCGAGCGCCCCCGCGACGTCCTCGAACTGCGCCACCGGCCGGAGTACGGCGAGATCGTCTACGACATCTGGCAGCACCTGCGCGACGAGGTCAACAATGCCCAGGTGACGGCCCCGCAGTCGCAGCAGCGCCGGTGGTTCCGCCGATGAGGGACAGCACCGCGCTCGCGAGCGTCGCGCTGCCGGGCAGCAAGACCGAGCTTCGGGAGTTCGCGCTCCCGGCGTGCGACACGGACTCAGGCTGGCTGCGGGTCGAGGCGAGCGGCATCTGCGGCACCGACGTCGGGCTGCACTCCGCCGGCCTGCCCAGTCCGACGGTGCTCGGCCACCACGTCTACGGCCAGATCGCCGAGATCGGTGACGAGGCCGCGCGGCGCTGGGCCGTGCGGCCGGGCGACTGGGTGGTCATCGAGGAGTACCTGCCCTGTGGCCACTGTGACCGGTGCGCCGACGGCCGGTACCGGCTGTGCCCGCGCACCGACATGTGGGGCGAGGGCCGCCGGGTGGGGCTGATCGCGATCGACGAGGCGCCGGCCCTGTGGGGCGGCAACGGGCAGTACATGTACCTGCCGCCGCAAGCCGTGGTCCACCCGCTGCCCGGCGGCGTCGACACCGGACGCGCGGCGTGGGCGCTGCCACTGGCCAACGCGCTCGACTGGGTGCTCGGCGCCGGCGCCCTGAGCAGCGGCGAGACCGTGGTCGTGCTCGGCCCCGGCTACCACGGCCTCGCCGCCGTCGCGGCCGCGCACCACGGCGACGCCGGCAATGTTGTGGTGTGCGGGCTGCCGCGGGACCGGTCGCGGCTGGACATCGCCGCGGCGATGGGCGCCACGACCGTGGAGTCGTCCGGTGACGACCTGCGGGAGCGCGTCGTCGACGCCACCGGCGGGCGGATGGCCGACGTCGTGCTCGACCTGACGGGCGCCGGCGCGGACAGCGTCACCCGCGCCGTCTCGCTGCTCGCCCAGTCCGGGCGGCTCGTCCTCGCCGGCGGGAAGGGCTCCACGGCGGCGACCCTCAACACCAGCGAGCTCACCAGATTGACCGCGACCGTACGAGGGGTGCGCGGACGCGCGCCGGAACGGGTACGGCAGAGCATCCACCTGCTGGCCGACGGTGTCGGGCCGGAACTGGACAAGGTCCCGACCGTCGAGGTGCCGCTCGCCGGGGTGGGGGAGATGCTCGACCGCCTCGCCGCCGGTACGGGCCCGGACAGTCCGCACGTCGTCGTCCGGCCATGGGCCGAATAGGAACGGAAGGAAACCCGATGAACAGGCGCTCCTACGAGGCCCACGTTCTGCTCGTACCACTCGGCACGGACGCGGCCCGCGCGCAGGAGGACATGGTGGCGCGGGGCCTGGACGGCGTCATGACCGTTCGCGGCGTCACGCCGTTGACCGGCTCGGACGGCGCCGAGCCCCGGCTCGGCTCCGCACCGCTGGCCACGACCGGCTGGCGGCCCGCAGCCGACGGCCTCACCGTGGCCCGGCTCGTGGACGACGCCGACATGGTGGTCCTGCTCGCCACCGACCTGGCCGAGGTGCCGCCCCGGTTCTGCCTGACCGTGGCCGAAGCAGCCCAGGCCAACGGCTCCCTGGTCGCCGCGCTGGTGGTGGGGTCCGGCAACTGGGACACCCCGCAGGGCAACACGGCGATGGCGGCGCTTCGCGAGGCCGTGGACATGCTCGTGGTGGTCCGCGGCGTGGCGTTGGCCGCGCCCTTCCTCGACGTTCTCCGCGGCGGCCGCCGCAAACCCGCCCTGGCGACCCTCTGAGATACCGCAAAGGCACATGAGCATGACCGTAATGATGGAAAGCGCGCCGGAAACCGTGAGCGACGCGAGTCGCGATCTGCGCCAGCTTCTCGTGAAGACCGCGACCTGGGAGGCCGACGGCGTCCTGTCGCTGCGCCTCGTCGATCCGCACGGCGGGGAACTGCCGGCCTGGGAGCCGGGCGCGCACCTGGATCTGGTGTTGCCGTCCGGGCTGGTGCGGCAGTACTCGCTCTGCGGGCGTACCGACGACCGGCGCGCGTACACGATCGCGGTGCTGCGGGAGGTGGACGGCCGGGGCGGTTCGCGGGAGGTGCACGAGACCGCGCTGGTCGGAAAGACCGTCTCGGTACGCGGCCCGCGGAACAGGTTCCCGCTGGAGGACGCCCCGCGTTACCTGTTCCTCGCCGGCGGCATCGGCATCACGCCGATCCTCGCGATGATCCGCGAGGCAGAGGCGCGCGGCGCCGACTGGCGCCTCGCGTACGGTGGGCGGTCCCGCTCGACGATGGCCTTCGTGGACGAACTCGTCGAGCTGGGGCGGGGCGGTGTCGACGGAGTCGACGGTGTCGACCGGGTCGACATCGTCGCGCAGGACGAGCGCGGCCTGCTCGACCTGGACGCTCTGCTGGAGCAGGCCGAGCCGGGCACGGCGGTCTACTGCTGCGGCCCGGAGGGGTTGCTGGCCGCTGCCGAGCAGCGCTGCGGGGACCGCGGTATCAGCCTGCACCTGGAGCGGTTCGGCGCGAGCGGAGCTGCCGAACCTGTCGACGACAGCGCCGAAGTCTCGTTCGAGGTGGAGCTGGCGCGCAGTGGGTGCGTTGTCACCGTGCCGCCCGGCTGCAGCATCCTGGACGCGGTCCGTGACGTCGCACCGGACGTGATGACCTCCTGCGAGGAGGGCTTCTGCGGGACGTGTGAGACGAAGGTACTCGAGGGCGTGCCCGACCATCACGACACGATCCTGTCCGCCAAGGAACGCGAGCGCGGCCAGACGATGATGATCTGCGTCGGGCGGTCCAAGAGCCCCCGGCTGGTCCTCGACCTGTAGTTCGCACGACAGGGGGGATGCCGATCGTGGTCGGCATCCCCCCGGTGCGATGTCCATCATGGATGCGTGTTCGATCGCGGCCACGCCCGACATGGCCGCGATCTGGTCTTGCCTGGTCTGGTCCACCGTCCCGGTGATCACGCCTACCGAGCGGAGGATCTGCTCGACGCGCATGCCGGCCGCCCGCAGTCGCTCGGCGACGTCGTCGATCGGGCCGCCGGATCGCGTACCTGATGAGCGCTACGCGCCGTCCGTTCCCCGTGCCTGTTTGCACAGTCGGTGCGCGCTGACCTGTAGCGGGCAGGAATTACTCGTCCAATGGGGGTATCCAACATGGTCTGGAGTTCCGATGAGCAACCCTGGCCGGGGTGTCCGGGTCACCCGGTGGACCGTCAATCCGCTCCTACGTCATGATCACATCTGGCGCGCGGAGCAGAACCTGGTGGCTAGCTACGGCGACGGCCGTCGAGGCGTTCTCATCGAGCTCAACCTCTCCGCCGGGGTTGAACCCGACGAGGTTTTCACCCGGTTCCTGGAGGGCTACCGGGCGCGGCTGCCCGACGCGCAGCCGCCCGAACGGCTCTCGGCCATGTACGCGCGGGCGGTGCTCGACCGCGAGCAGTTGCAGCGCCTGGTCGGCACCGACCAGGGCACCACCCCGCTTCCTCCGCTGCTACCGTTCGTGGTCCGGATCTGGCCCGACTACGTGGTCGAAGCCCACGTCGACCACTCGATCTCCACGGTGAAGGCGGACGCCGCCAACCGCACCTACGGCGCCGCCGGAGCCGGCATCGCGTGGGGCGTGGCCGACAGCGGCATCTGCCGCGACCACCCGCACTTCGCCGGCGGGACCCTGACCGACCCTGCCGTGATGGCGCTGCACCGTGACTTCACCTACCTGGTGCGGGGCGATCCGCCGCCGCCCAAGTTCGACCCGGCCGACGCGCTGGTCGACCTGAGCGGGCACGGTACCCACGTGGCAGGGATCATCGCCGGGGCTGCCCCGGCCGCGGCGGTGCCACACATCGCCTGCCAGCAGTGGACACCCCACGCCGGCGACCAGGACCTGGTCGAGTGGACCACGCGGACGCTCGAGCCCAGCCGTACGCTCTCCGGCATCGCGCCGCTGGCCCGGCTGGTCAGCCTGCGTGTTCTGCTCGAGGACGAGACGACCACCTCCAGCGCGGTCATCAAGGCCCTCGACTATGTCCGCGAGGTCAACGCAGGCGGGAGCAACCTGCGGATCCACGGCGTGAACCTCTCGTTGGGACTCGTCTACCAGCCGCAGGAGTACGCTGCCGGACGCAGCCCGCTGTGCCGAGAGGTCAACCTCCTGGTGGGTACCGGCGTGGTCGCGGTGGTGAGCGCCGGCAACAACGGCGCGGCCACCGCCGACCCGTTCGCTGGCGGCGACCCCCGCGCGTCGCTGGCCACCATCACCGATCCCGGCAACGCCGACCGGGCGATCACCGTGGGCAGTACCCACCGCGACAGCCCACACACCCACGGCGTCAGCTTCTTCTCCTCCAAGGGGCCCACCCTGGACGGGCGGCCCAAACCCGACCTGGTCGCGCCCGGGGAGCGGATCACCTCCGCCGCGGTCGCGCATTTCCGTACCCGCAGCCGGGACCTGGCCCGGTTCACCGACGCGGACCCCTGCTACATCGAGGAGTCCGGCACCTCGCAGGCGGCCCCGCACGTGTCGGGCGCGATCGCCGCGTTCCTGTCCGCCCGCCCCGAGTTCACAGGGCAACCGGACTGGATCAAGAAGCGTTTCTGCGACAACGCCACCTCGCTGGGCCGGCACCAGTTCTTCGAAGGCGCCGGTCTGCTCGACCTCATGCGCGTGCTGTCCAACGTCTAGCCGATCGGAGCGCACCATGGGCAACGATGGTCAGAGAATCGGTGGTCTGTCCTCCTACGAACTTGAGTTCACCGAAGGCGGCTCCCTGGTACGCGACACCGGACTCCGGGGCGCGGTCACCACCGGCGAGTTCGACGACGTCTTCGTGTTCTCCCACGGCTGGAACAACGGCACCGACTCGGCGCGGCGCCTCTACGGCACCATGTTCGACCTCCTCGGCGCCGGTCTCGCCCGCCATGCGCCGGACAAGACCGCCCGCACCGCGGTCGTCGGTATCTTCTGGCCGTCCCTGCTCTTCCCGGAAGACGATCCGACCACCGGGCGGCCGGCTTCCGCTCCCCGATCCTCCGGCGCCGAGCTGGCCACCGCGTTGAAGCCGGCGTTCCCCGGTAACGAGGACAACCTGGCGCGGATCGGCGAACTCCTCGACGGCAAGGGCGGCAGTGACCAACTCGTCGAGTTCCACGAACGCGCGAAGCGGCTGGTGACCACCCCGAACCTCGACGCGGGCGAGGACTCGGGGGAGCGGGCCGCCGTCGAGCTACCGACCGGTGCCGTCATCACGTACTACTCGGGCTGGCCGCACGCCGATGGCCGGGCGGCGGAAGGACTGCTCGACCCCGTCGAGGGTCTGTGGGACGGCGCCCGCGAGGTGCTGCGCACCCTCAGCTACTACGAGATGAAGAACCGCGCCGGACAGGTGGGGCGCGTTGGACTCGGCCCCTTCCTGTCCACGGTGGCCGCCCCGGATGGGCACCGTCCCCGCGTACACCTGCTCGGGCACAGCTTCGGCGCCCGGCTCGTGGCGTACGCGTTGTCCGGACTCGCCGACGGTCTGGTCGGTGCCGCGAGCCCGATCAAGTCGCTGCTGCTGATCCAGGGTGCGTTCTCCCACTTCTCGTTCAACGACAGGCTGTCGTTCGATCCGGACCGGGGCGGCGCGCTGGCCGGCTACTCCAACCGGGTCGACGGGCCGCTGCTGTCCACCTTCACCCGGCATGATCGCGCGGTCGGCTGGTGGTATCCGCTGGCCAGCATGCTGAAGCGGCAGGACGCCAGCAGCCAGGCGGATCTGTTGTACCGCTGGGGCGCGATGGGCGCGGACGGCTACCAAGTGGACGGCACGAGCCGGGTCCCCCTCGGCGACGACGGTTTCCCGTACGGCTTTGCCTCCGGCAGGTTCTACCGGCTCGACGCCAACTCCGTCATCGACGCCGTCCAGTCGCCGTTCACCGGCGCCCACAGCGACATCTGCCACCCGGAGGTGGCCTGGGCAGCCATCGCTGCGGCCGGTCTGGCCAACGGCCGTTAGACCGGCTGTCCGGTCGGCAGTGCTGACAGGGCTGGACAGCCCCGGCCTGCTAAGCGGTCGCCATCATCCGCTGGCGCATCTCGTGGCCGGTCCGCTCCACCCTGCCCTTGCTCTCGTCCATCATCACCAGGTTGGTCTGCAGGATCTGGGCGCACCGCGTCTCACCCATCGCCATCGCCATGTCGACCAGGTTCGTGTAGCACCCGCGTTCGTAGTTACCCGCCTTCACCATGAGGTTGAGCGTGGCCATGTCGACCGTCTCGGGCGGCGGATTCTGACCCATGAACTTCTGGTACTCGGTTCGCATCCCATCCGTGGCCAGGCAGCGGACGTCCTGCGGCTGGGTGCCCAGGGCCTGGAAGCAGGACTCGAGGTTGCGCACCAGCTGCTGCCCCTGCTGCTGCTCCGTCCGGATGAGCTGCTGCACGTTGGCGTCGCGGACCTGGTTGACCACCTCACCCTTCCACTCAGTGGTCTTCTTCTGGGAGTCGTACACGCCGGAGAGTTCCTGGACGAACAGGTCTGCCGGGCCCTGAATGGCCATGCGCTCCTCCTGATCACATCAAATGGTGGGCTGATGGCAGGGCGGACTACCCCGGCCGACGCGCCCTAGTCCCGTGCGGGTCGAAATCGCCGGACGTCACGCCGGCTGCCTAACCATGCCGCCAATCGCCGTGGCAGACCCGGAGAACGCGACGCAGGCTGGAGTTATGGCACAGGACCCGAGAGAACAGGTCTTCAACGGGTGCTTCAACGACAACGACACCGGCGGCTGGTTCGCCGCCAACGCGACGATGTCCGCCCCTGACGGGAAAGTGAAAGCCGAGGTGCCGGGGGTACGGCCGGGCCGTCCGACGTCATCATCGGGCAGAACGACATCCCGCTGCAGCGGGGGCAGCCGTACACGTTGACGTTCACCGCGTCGGCGAGCCGCCCGGCGCGGCCGAAGGTCCACGTACAGCTCAGCGAGGAGCCGTTCACCGAGACGTTCTCCCGGGACGTCGACCTCGGCCCGGACCCGCGGCCGCAGACCTTCACGTTCACGCCGGACTTCGACACCGACCGTGGCCAGGTCCCGTTCTACCTCGGCGGCCAAGGCGATCCCTGGACCTTACGAGCCGGCCGTCCCGCGCCGCCGTCCTGGAGGAGCTCATCGCCTACGTGGTCTCCTGCGACGACGTCTGGGTGGCGCCGCTGGCCGAGGTCGCGGAGTACGTGCGCAGTCTGGGGCTCACCCCGCGATCGGTGCCGCAGCCGGAGCTGTAACTCGTTCGTCAGACCCCCGGTCGAGGACCGGTCGCAACGGGTCGCGGGTCAGCGCCTTGAGCACGGCCGCGAGTTCGCGCAGGCTCGGGCGCCGGGCCGGCTCAGGATCGAGGCACGCCTCGACCACGGTCCGAAACTCGGCGGGCAGCGTGCGTCGCCACCGTCGTAACGGCACGGCCGGGCGTTCCAGCTGAAGATACCGATGGTCCTGCACGGCCGCCTCCTCTTGGGAGTTCAGCGGGGCGAAGGGAGCATCCCCGGACGCCGCCTCGTAGAGCGTGGTCCCGATTCCCCACACGTCGGTGGCGGTGGTCACCGTCTCGCCGCGCACCTGCTCGGGCGCGAGGTACTCACGGGTTCCGCGGCCCCGAGTGGTCGGTCCGGGTGGCGCGGCGAGGCTGAGGTCGATGACCTTCGCGATGCCCTGCTGCTCGATGACGTTGGCCGGTTTGAGGTCCAGGTGCAGGTATCCCGTGCCGTGCAGGTAGTGCATCGCACTGCACAGGTGCAGTCCCAGGTAGGCGAGGTCGACGATGGGCAGTCGACGGGGCGCCATCTCGATGTAGTCCTCGAGCGTCAGGCCCGGGAACGTCTCGAGGATGACGACCGGGTCCGGCTCGCGGAACACGGCGTAGGCCCGCACGAGGTGCGGGTGGGACATGCGCAGCGCCAGTTCGCCCTCCCGCAGGAGCCGCGTGCGTACCCGCTCGACCCCTCGGCGGTCCGGGCGGATCACCTTGGCTATGCAACTGCAGAACCGCTCGTAGCTCCACACGTCGTAGACGTCGAGCGCGTCGCCGCGGCTGATGTGCGCCAGGACTTCGTAGCCGGGTGCGAGCGGGTAGGCCGGTGGGAACGGTGGTTCGCACTCCTCCTCGGGTGTGGCTTCGCTGACCTCGGTGGCTGGCGCTACGGCCATGGGAGCACCGTTCTTCCTTCCGAAGGGTTGGGCAGGGTGGCTGTCGAATGCCCGGCTCCCGCGAGAGCGGGACTGGTCGGCCCCGCCGCGATACCACGGGTCGGGACCGGCGCGACCCCGGTGAACCGCTGCCGGCGGTGCAGTGCGAGCCCCGATGACCGGTACAACTGCCGGTAGTGGCCGCCCCGCTTCAACAGTTCGTCGTGGGTGCCCCGCTCCACGATGGCGCCGTGGTCGAGCACCACGATTTCGGTGGCGTCCCGCGCGAGGAGCAGGTCGTGGGAGATCACGATCGTCGTCCGGCCGGCCATGAGCCGCCGGGCCGGTTCGAGGACCCGCGCGCCGGACTGCGGATCGAGCCCGGTCGTCGGTTCGTCCATGAGCAGCACCGGCGCGTCGCGGATCATGGCACGGGCGATCGCGATCCGCTGGCGCTGGCCACCGGAGAGGCGCGAACCGCGCTCGCCGATCCGGGTGTCGTAGCCGTCGGGCATGGCCATGACGAAGTCGTGCGCGTCGGCGGCCCGGGCGGCCGCCTCGATCTCCGCGTCGGTCGCGCCGGGCCGACCGTACGCGATGTTGTCCCGGATGGTGCCGTCGAAGACGAGGGTCTCTTGGAGCACGACCGCGATGTTCTGGCGCAGGTCGTCGAGGCGGAGATCCCGGAGGTCGATACCGTCCACCGTTACCTGCCCGTCGTCGGGGTCGTGGAACCGCAGCAGCAGCCGGGCGATCGTGGACTTGCCGGCGCCGCTGGCGCCGACCAGCGCGAGGACCTGGCCGGTACCCACCCGCAGGGACACCTTGTCCAGCGCCCGCGTGCTCGTCTCCGGGTAGGTGAAGGACACCTCGTGCAACTCCACCACGGACGGTTGGGACGGCAGCTCGCGTGGTGACGGCGGGTCGGTGACGCTCGGACGTTCATCGAGGATCTCGACCAGCCGTTCGGCGCTGGCAGCGGCGGCGTAGGCGCTGGTCATCAGCCCGTTGATGCCACGGATCGGACCGTACAGCCGGCTGAGCAGGGTAACGAAGACGAGCAGTTCGCCGACGGTGAGGCGACCGTGGGACACCTGCCAGGCGCCGTAGCCGATGACGACCAGGGCGCCGATCATCTCCACCCCGTTGATGAGTGGCGAGTACACGCCGCGCAATCGGGCGTACGACATCTCAGCGCGGTACTTCGCCTCCGCCGCGCGGGTGAAGCGGTTGCTCTCGCGCTCCTGCTGCCCGTAGGCCTGTACCAGGGGAACGTTGCGCAGCACTTCCTCGACGACGACGCTGATCGATCCTGACCTGCGGCGCGACTCCCGGGAGACCTGTTTGATCCGCCGGCTGAAGAAGCGCGCCACCGCCCAGAAGACGGGTGCGACGACGAGCGAGACCAGCGCCAGTCGCCAGTCGAGGAGGAACAACATCACCGAGAACACCGCGATGCGCACCGCGTATGCGACGAAGTCGGCGGCACCGCCGAGAAGGAACGACTCGATGGCGGACACGTCGCTGGTGAGGCGGGATACCAGGTCGCCGAGTCGCCGGCGCTGGAAGAAGTCGATCGAGAACGCCTGCAGGTGCCGGAAAACGTGCCCGCGCAGGTCTATGAGAAACCGCTGGCTCAACCAGGTGGAAAGAACGCCGTCGACGAAGCGGAGAACCCCTTGGATAAGCAGGAAAATAAGGTAGAGCGCCGCGACGCGCGGGAAAACGCCGAAATTTTTCGGGATGAGCATATCGTCGACGACAATTTTGAACAGCCAGACCTCGCCGGCTTCGATAAACGGCGCGACCGTGCTGATGCCGAGCACGGCCGCCAGGCCGACGGGGCGCCGACGAACGAAAGGCCAGAAGCGACGGAGAATGGTGCTGATCGGCACCGCGGCCGCTTGCTCGACGTACTCCGCGTCATCGTCGGGGGCGGGTGCCGAAACGGCGCGCCGCTTAGCCGCGTCGGGTCTCAGCAAGGCCATACGTCCACCGGAATCCTTCCGTTGCCACGGCCGCCTTTCCCGCGCCAGGCGGCAGCGGAACCGCGCGAAGCGGTTCCGCTGCCGCCTGGCACATGCCTCAGTAGGACCCCGTGTGGCGGGACTGGCTGCGGCTGTGACTGCGGCTGCGGCTGCGGCTGCGGTGGTGGTGCCGGCTGCGGCGTTGGTTGTTGCCACAGTTCGAGCTCCCGCCGTAGCTGGGGCTGAGTCCACCGAAACTCATGATTTCCTCCCTCTCGTGATTACCTTGGCGTGTCGATACACCGGGCCATCATTTAGATACGTCATGAAAGCCCGGATCCGACGCGAATTGTGACGTCACCTATCCGCTGGCGCCGGTATTCTTGGTAAGGCTCCGTCCACAAGAGAACCTATGGGTTGGCAGTGGGGCTCACAACTCGAGGCGTGAAAAAGTTCGGACGCTGCCGTAGGCCGGAGCGGTGATCGAATGCGAGCGGCTGCCGTCCTATTTGGAGATCAGGTATCTGACGTCAACGTTTCCCGGCCGAGGTTGCGGTACCTTGCGCGCCGCGCGGTCAGGCGGCTGACCGGATCGGTGACCAGGACACTCGCCAGTTCGTACTCGATGGCCAGCCCCATCCGGTCCAGGAACGACTCCGGCTCCTCGGCGGCATCGGGCAACTCGGGGACGACCCGGTCGACGATGCCGTGCCGCAGCAGATCGAGCGAGCGTACGCCCTGCGCGGCGGCCACCTCCGGGGCGTGATCGGGTGTGCGGTGGACGATGGCGCTGGCGCCTTCCGGCGGGAGCGGCGACACCCAGCCGTGCTGGGCGCAGAGCACCCGGTCCGCCGGCAGCAGGGCGAGCGCGGCGCCGCCGGCCCCCTGCCCGAGCACGACCGACACGGTGGGGGCGTCGAGGCGTACCAGGTCCAGCAGGCTGTGCGCGATCGCGCTCGCGACGCCCTCTTCCTCCGCCTCCGGAGACAGGGCCGCGCCGGGCGTGTCGATGACGGTGAGCAGCGGCACGCGCAGTTCGCGGGCCAGCCGCATGCCCCGGCGGCCCACCCGTAGCGCACTTCGAAACAGGGCCGGCCCGCTCCGGTCATGTCCCACCACAACGCAGGGGAGGCCGCCGAACGTGGCCAGCGCGAGGACGACGCCTTCGTCGACGTCCCCCTCCAGGCTGCCGTGCAGGTGCACGACGTCCAGCGCGGTGGCCCGGAGGAGGTCTCGCACCCCCGGCCGGTCGGCGCGCCGGGTCCGCTGGATCGACTCCCACGCGGAGACGTCCGGTACGGATCCGTACGGCGCGGGCGGCCGGACGCCTACCGGGTGCGGCGCGCACGCGACGTTGAGCACGCGTTCGATCGTCTCCGCGAGCTCCTCGGCGGGTACGACCGCGTCGATCAGCCCGTGCTTGTGGAGGTTCTCCGCGGACTGGACGCCGTCAGGGGGTGCCTCCCCCCGGATCGCCTCGTACGCCCGTGGGCCGAGGAACCCGATCAGCGCGCCCGGTTGCGCCAGCGTGACGTGCCCCAGCGAACCCCACGAGGCCAGTACGCCGCCGGTCGTGGGGTGTCGCAGGTACACCAGGTAGGGCAGGCCGGCTGCCCGATGCGCGGCGACAGCGTCAGTGATTTTGACCATCTGCAGGAACGCGAGGGTGCCCTCCTGCATGCGGGTGCCGCCGGAGGCGGGGGCGACCAGCAGCGGCAGCGCTTCCCTGGTCGCCCGTTCCATGGCGAGCAGGAGGCGCTCGGCCGTGGCCACCCCGATGGAGCCGCCGAGGAAACCGAAATCCCCAGCGAGCACTGCGACTCGCCGGCCGGCGATGCGACCCTCTCCGGTCAGGACCGCCTCGGTCAGGCCGGTTTCCTGCCTCGCCCGGGCGAGCGCCGCCCGGTAATCGTCGGGCACGTCCGCGAGCGTCGGCTCCGGATCGTCCCAGGGCACCCAGGAGCCGCTGTCGAGTACCTGTTCGATAAACGCACGCGCACCCGGTTCAGACGCCACGGTCGCAGCCTACGGTTGCCCCGGTCGGTCCGTGTCCCGGAGGAAGTCGACCGTACGGGTCTCCTCGCCCGGCCAGTGCAGCGTCGTTTCGGCCACCGGGTTCTCGGCCACGAGGTGACCGTGCGCGACGACGTAGCGCGGCCGCACCTGGCGGCGCAGGATGTCGATCCGGTCGGTAGCTGGGGGCCGCAATGCCGGAAGGGGTGGCCCGCGTGCACGCGGGCCACCCCTTCCGGTGCCTATGTAGTTGTCGTGCGATTAGGTCCAGCCGGTTCAGCCGAGGAGCTTGAGCACGCCCTGGCTGGCGATGTTGGCCTGGGCCAGCATCGCGGTACCGGCCTGGGTCAGGATCTGCGCCTTCGAGAAGTTCGTCATCTCCAGGGCCATGTCGGTGTCGGTGATGGCCGACTTCGACGC
>NZ_JAATVW010000029.1 GCF_011947225.1 Planosporangium flavigriseum
GCACGGTCACCACGCTCGGCACGGTCACCACGCTCGGCACGGTCACCACGCTCGGCACGGCCGCCGCGCTCGGCGCGCTCGGCCCGCTCGCCGCGGTCGGCCCGCTCGCCGCGGTCGGCCCGCTCCACGCGCTCGGCCCGCTCGCCACGGTCGGCCCGCTCCACGCGCTCGGTGCTCTCGGCGCGGTCACCCCGCGTGGGGCGCTCAGCGCGCTCGGTCGTCTCGGTACGGGCGCTCGCGTCGGCCCGCTCGACGTTTTCCTTGCTGGTAGCGCGCGACTCCGGCGGGCCCGCAGGCCGGTTGGCGCGGCGCGGCGCGCGCACCTCGGTGTCAGCCGCCTCGTCGGCGCGCACCTCTGCTCGTACTTCGGCACGGGGGGCTTCTGCGCGAGCAGCGACCTCACCGCGAACGCCGGACGTCCGCACGTCACCGCTCTGCTTTTCTTGAATGGCGGCAACCAGCTCGCTCTTGCGCATGCGCGCGATGCCGGAAATGCCGAGCGACGAGGCCAGATTCTGCAGCTCAGGCAGCAGCATCGCAGACAGCCCGCTGCCGGTGCGGCGACGGCGGGGCGCGGTCGCGCGCTCAGCGCCTTCGGCCACGACCGACGAGCGGTCGCCAGAGACGTCCGACGTCACGTCGGTAGTGTCGCTCAATGGATTCCTTCCCTCGATAGGCCGGGACTGCCCGGGTCGAGATACGACGGCCGGTGCGGTCCGCGGATACACCCGTTTCGCGTAGGCGTTACGGGAGTCTTTGCAGCCGTGCGGAACCGGGCCACCAGTGCGGTCAGGCCCCGCTCAACGCAGGCGATCTGTGGAAACTGCGGTTGGCTTCCGAGGCTTTAGCAAGGGGTGCCACGGGTAAATTTGGGGTACGCCGTCCCGCTCGAGATCGCCGCACTTGAAGCGGCTACTAGCTCTAGAGCGTAGTCAACCGGCCCAACCTGCGGCAACAGGGTCCCGCTCGGCGTGTTCAAGAGTACCCGATCTCGTGCCGATCGTCACGGTCGCCCCCCTCGTGTCGATTTCCAGGGGCCAGACCTCCCAGCCAGGGACGTCCGGCGATGTCCAGCCGTCGGTCACGAGCGCCAGGACGGTGGGTCCGGCACCGCTGACCACAGCGGCGACGCCGTCGGCGCGCAGCCGAGCCACCAGGTCCGCGCTGGCCGGCGCTCCGCTGGCCCGGTACGGCTGGTGCAACCGGTCTTCCGTGGCGGGAAACAGCAGCTCAGGGGCCTTGGTCAGGGCGTACACGAGCAGCGCTGACCGACCGGCGTTGAACGCGGCGTCCCGGTGCGGAACGACGTCCGGCAGGGCCGCGCGGGCGACCTCGGTCAGACCGCGCTCGGTCGGCACGAACACCACCGGACGAACCGCAGGGGCCGGGTTGTCACGAACGGCACGCGCCCCATCGCTCTGCGTCCACGCGATCGTGAAGCCGCCGAGCAGGCAGGGCGCGACGTTGTCGGGGTGCCCTTCGAGCCGGGAGGCGAGCCGGAGCACCGCCTCGTCCGACATCCGGACAACACCATCCACAACAAGCGCCCGCGCGGCGAGTATTCCCGCGACGATGGCGGCCGACGACGACCCGAGTCCGCGCGCCTGTGGGATGCGGTTGTGGCAGCGCAGTTCCAGCCCGGCCGGGTGCTCGCCCAACTCGTCGAAGACGGCCTTCATCGAGCGCACGACCAGGTGGCTCTCGTCGGTGGGCAGGTCACCGGCGCCCTCTCCGGTCACCTCCACGCTGACGCCGCCCGGGGTGACCCGGGCCATCACCTCGTCATAGTGTGCGAGCGCGAGCCCGAGCGCGTCGAAGCCGGGCCCCAGATTCGCGCTCGTCGCGGGGGTTCGAACCCATATCGGTTCGGTCAGGAACGCCATGCCGCACATGCTAGGCAACGACTGCGACGAGATCGGTCACCGAGGGCGTACCGGCGCGGCGTTACCGGGTGGTAACCGTCGACTCGACGTCCGACCCGACCCGGCGGAGGACCCTGCGGGTGAGCAGGCGCCAGCCGATGGCGTACGCGACCGTGACCGCTCCGCAGCCGGCGACCAGCACCCGCGTGTCGACGCGGTCGATGGCGACGCCGACGGCGAGCTGACTGAGAGTGATCGCCAGCGTCGTGATCATGACGTTCGTCGCGATCACCCGTCCCCGCAGCTCGTCCGGCACCTCCGCTTGCAGGGCGAAGGTCGCCATCGCCCAGTTGCCGCCGCCGCCCATGTGTGCGATCACCACGAGGGCCACGACCAGCCAGAACCAGGGCGCCACCGCCACCCCGAGGTACGCCAGTCCGTAAGCGACCATGGACACTGCCATCCCGGGCAGCAGCCACGACCGGTTGACCAGCGCCCGCCGCAGCAGCAGCGGCCCGATGACCGCGCCCAGCCCGCGGGCGGCGAACAGCACGCCGGTACCGGTCGCGCCCACCGTGAAAACGGTCGTGGCGAGCAGCGGGAACGCCGTGAGCACGCCGTTGCCCAGCCCCACCCCGGACTGGACGGTCACCAGCGAGGCGACGCGCGGCCGGGCGCGGATGTAGCGCAGCGCCTCGCCGATGGCGGTGAACGTGCGCACCGGCGGCCGTACGACGCTCACCTGCATCGGCCGGCGCACCGACCCGACCAGCAACGCGGCCGACGCCAGGCAGACCGCCGTGACGACGAAGCACGTGTACGGGCCGACGTGAGCGGCAAGCACTCCGCCCAGTGACGAGGCGACGACGGCCATCGTTCCCCACGCCGAACCGGCGACGGCATTGGCGGCGGCGAGATCCTCCGGCTCGACGAGGTTGGGCAGCGCCGCCGAGGCGGCCGGCGTGTAGAAGGCCTTCGCGACGGCGAGGGCGGCGACCGCGGCCGGCGCGACCCAGGCCGTGCCCGGTGACCGGACGAACAGGAGCGCGAAGACCGCGACCACGCCGGCGGCGTTGGCCACCAGCATGACGCGGCGGCGATCCAGCCGGTCGGCGACCGTACCGGCGAACGGCAGCAGTACGGCCTGGATGCCGGTGTCGACGGCGAGGACCAGGCCGCCCCACAGCCCGCTGCCGGTCAGTCGCGGCAACAGCACCAGCAACGGGACCATAACCAGCCAGTCGCCGCCGAACATGACCAGTTCGGCGGCGACCAGGCGACGGAAGTCGCGGTTACGGCGGAGTACAGCGAAGATCAAGCCAGGCCAAGCTCCCGGGCGGCCGCGAGCGCGTCAGCCGGAATCGTGGTCGGCTTAGGCGCGGTGGAGATCGCCCAGTCGGGGTCCTTGAGGCCGTGTCCGGTGACGGTGCAGACGATCGTGGAGCCGGCCGGCACGAGACCGGCCTCGGCCGACTGCAGCAGTCCGGCGACGCTCGCCGCGCTGCCCAGTTCGACGAAGACGCCGACCTTGCGGGCCAGCAGCCGGTACGCGTTGAGGATGTCCCGGTCGCTGACGGCATGGATGAGGCCACCCGACTGGTCCCGCGCGTCGACCGCCTTGGTCCACGACGCCGGGTTGCCGATCCGGATCGCGGTGGCGATCGTCGACGGCTCGCGTACCACCTGGCCGTTCACGATCGGCGCCGCACCGGAGGCCTGGAAGCCGTACATCTTCGGCTTGCGGGTCGACTCCCCCGCGTCGAACGCCTCGTTGTAGCCCATCCAGTACGCGGTGATGTTGCCCGCGTTGCCGACCGGCAGGCAGTGGATGTCGGGAGCGTCACCGAGCGCCTCGACGATCTCGAACGACGCCGTCTTCTGCCCGTGCAGCCGGTCCGGGTTGACGGAGTTGACCAGCGCCACCGGGTAGTCGATGGACAGTTTCGAGGCCAGCGAAAGGCAGTCGTCGAAGTTGCCGTTGACCTGCAACAGCCGCGCACCGTGCACCAGCGCCTGCGCCAGCTTGCCCACCGCGATCTTGCCCTGCGGCACCAGGACGGCGCAGGTCAGGCCGGCGCGGGCCGCGTACGCCGCCGCGGATGCCGACGTGTTACCGGTCGAGGCGCAGATGACGGCCTTCGCACCGGCCCCGACGGCCTTGGACACGGCCATCGTCATGCCCCGGTCCTTGAACGACCCGGTCGGGTTGGCGCCCTCGATCTTCAGGTACACGTCGCAGCCGGTCCGGTCGGACAGCTCCGGCGCCGACACGAGCGGCGTGTTGCCCTCCAACAGGGTCACCACCGGGGTGGACTCGGTTACCGGCAGGCGGTCCCGGTACTGCTCGATCAACCCACGCCACATGGCCACTTACTTACTCCCCCTCGACGCGCAGAACGCTCGCGACAGACCGGACGATATCCAGGGACCGCAGTTCGGCGACTGTCGCGGCCAGAGCCGCGTCCTTCGCCCGGTGCGTCACGATCACCAGCACGGCCTCGTTGCCGCGCCCCGACTGGTGAACGGTGGCGATGCTCACGCCGTGCTTCGCGAAGACCCCCGCCACCGCGGCCAGCACGCCGGCGCGGTCGGAGACGTCGAGGCTGATGTGGTAGCGGGTGGTCGCCTCACCGATCGGACGGACGCGCAGGTCAGCGTAGGCGGACTCGCTCGCCGCCCGTACGCCGGCGAGGCGGTTGCGCGCGACGGCGACGATGTCGCCGAGCACCGCGCTCGCGGTCGGCGCGCCGCCGGCGCCGCGACCGTAGAACATCAGCTGTCCGGCCGCCTCCGCCTCGACGAAGACGGCGTTGAACGCGTCGCTGACGCTGGCCAGCGGGTGGGTCCGCGGGATCATCGCCGGGTGCACCCGCACGCTCACCGCGTCGCCGGACCGCTCCGCCAGGCACAGCAACTTGATCGTGCAGCCCATCGCCTTCGCGCTGGCGACGTCCGCCGCGCTCACCTCGGTGATGCCCTCGCGGTACACGTCCGCAGCCCGTATCCGGGTGTGGAAGGCCAGCGACGCGAGGATGGCGGCCTTCGCCGCGGCGTCGAAGCCCTCCACGTCGGCGGTGGGGTCGGCCTCGGCGTACCCGAGCGCGGTCGCCTCGTCCAGGGCCTCGGAGAACCCGGCGCCGGTGGCGTCCATCGACGACAGGATGAAGTTGGTGGTCCCGTTGACGATGCCGGTGACCCGGGTGATGCGGTCGCCGTGCAGCGACTCGCGCAGGGGCCGAAGCAGCGGGATCGCGCCGGCGACGGACGCCTCGTAGTAGAGGTCGGCGCGCCCGTCCACGGCCGCCTGGTGCAGCGTGGGGCCGTCCTCGGCGAGCAGCGCCTTGTTGGCCGTCACCACACTCTTACCCCGGTGCAACGCCTCGACCAGCCAGGTCCGCGCCGGCTCGATGCCGCCGACCACCTCGACCACGATGTCGACGTCGTCGCGCTTGACCAGGTCCAGCGCGTCCGTCGTGAACAGGGCAGGATCGACGGGCAGGTCACCGCGGTCGCGGGCAGGCCGCCGCACGGCGATCCCGACTAACTGCAGCGGGGCACCGATACGGGCGGTCAGGTCGGCGGCCTGCTCATTCAGCAGACGTACGACATCAGCGCCCACCGTGCCGCAGCCGAGTAGCGCAACCCTGACGGGATTCATGCTCACCCCATGTCCAACGCGAGAAGGTCATCCTCAGTCTCCCGCCGGACGATCACGCGGGTGGCGCCTTCGGTGACAGCCACCACGGACGGCCGCGGCACGTGGTTGTAGTTGCTGGCCATGCTGCGGCAGTACGCCCCCGTGCCGGGCACGGCGAGAAGATCTCCTGGCCGCACGTCAGCGGGCAGGAATTCATCCTTCACGACGATATCCCCGGCCTCGCAATGTTTTCCCACGACACGGGCGAGCATCGGTGTGGCATTTGATGCACGGTTGGCGACTGTGGCCGAATACGACGCGTCGTACAGCGCCGTACGGATGTTGTCACTCATGCCGCCGTCGACACTGACATAGCTGCGGATTCCGTCGACGTCCTTGACCGTGCCCACCTCGTACAGCGTGAACATCGCCGGACCGACGATCGCCCGGCCGGGCTCGATCGACACCTGCGGGACGGCCAGCCCAGCCAGATTGCACTCGTCCTCGACGATCTTGCGGAGACGCTTGGCCAGGTCGCCCGGCTCTGCCGGGTCGTCCTGGGAGGTGTACGCGATACCGAAGCCGCCGCCGAGGTCGAGTTCGGGTAGCTCGACGCCGCGCGCGTCGCGGATCCGCGCCTGGAGTTCGACCACCCGCCGGGCCGAGACCTCGAACCCGCCGGTGTCGAAGATCTGCGAGCCGATGTGCGAGTGCAGTCCACGCAGCTCGAGCGCGTCCTCGTCGATGATCTTGAGTGCGGCGGCGAGCGCCGCCCCACCGGCGAGCGAGAAGCCGAACTTCTGGTCCTCGTGGGCCGTAGCGATGAACTCGTGGGTGTGCGCCTCGACGCCGACGGTCACCCGGATCAGCACGCTCGGGCGGACCCCGCGCTCCCGCGCGATCGCCGTCAGCCGCTCGATCTCGTCGAACGAGTCGACGATGATCCGGCCGACACCGGCTTCGACCGCCCGGGTCAGCTCGGCGACCGACTTGTTGTTGCCGTGGAAGCCGAGCCGCTCCGGCGGGAATCCTGCAGCGAGGGCCACTGCCAGCTCGCCGCCGGAGCACACGTCGAGGAAGAGCCCCTCCTCGGCGACGATCCGCACGATTGCCTTGCAGATGAACGCCTTGCCCGCGTAATAAACGTCACAGTCGGAGAACGCAGCCGCGAACTCCCGGCAGCGGGCCCGAAAGTCGGCCTCGTCGAGCACGTACACCGGAGTGCCGTGCTGGCGCGCGATCTCGCGCACGTCGACGCCGCCAACGGTCAGGGCGCCGGAGTCCGCGCGGGTCACCGTCCGCGGCCACAACTGCGGGAGGAGGGCGTTGACGTCTTCGGGGGGACGCAGCCAGCTCGGCCCGCGGTGGCCGAGATCGGCGTGGAGCGCCCCCGCCTCGTGTGCTCGCATCAGTTGTCTACATCCGTTCCGGAGCGGAGACGCCCAGCAGGTCGAGTCCGTTGGCGAAGACGGTCCGGGCGGCCTCGACCAGCCACAGCCGGGCCCTGGTCAGATCGGTGGCCTCCTCGTCACCCTGAGGCAGAACGCGGCAGGCGTCGTAGAACCTGTGGTACGCGGTCGCCAGCTCCTCAAGGTAACGCGCCACCCGGTGCGGTTCACGCAGCTCAGCGGCGCTGGCCACGATCTCGGGGAACTCGCCCAGCGCCTTGAGCAGGTCGTTCTCCTTCTCGTGGCTGAGCAGGCCCGGATCGAAGTCGTCGCCCCGCGTGACGCCCAGCTCGGCGGCGTTGCGCAGCAGGCTCGCGATCCGGGCGTGTGCGTACTGCACGTAGAAGACCGGGTTGTCGTTGCTGCGCCGGGTCCACAGGTCGAGGTCGAGGTCGATCGGCGAGTCGACCGAGAACCGCGCCAGGGCGTACCGGGCGGCGTCCACACCGATCGCCTCGACGAGGTCCTCGATGGTGACCACCGTGCCGGCGCGCTTGCTCATCCGCAGCGGCTGCCCCTCCCGCAGGAGGTTGACCAGCTGACCGATCAGGATCTCCAGGTTGCGCTTGGGATCGTCACCGAAGCAGGCCGACATGGCCTTCATCCGGCCGATGTAGCCGTGGTGGTCGGCGCCGAGCATGATCACAACCCGCTCGAAGCCGCGCTCCCGCTTGTCCAGGTAGTACGCGCAGTCGGCGGCGAAGTACGTCCACTCGCCGTTGGACTTACGCAGCACCCGGTCCTTGTCGTCGCCGAAGTCGGTGGTGCGCAGCCAGGTCGCGCCCTCGGCGTCGTACACGTGGCCCTGCTCGCGCAGCCGGGCCAGCGCGGCGTCCAGCTTGCCCTGGTCGTGCAGGTCCTTCTCGTTGAAGTACCGGTCGAAGTGAACGCCGAACTGAGCCAGCGACTCCTTGATCTCGTCGAACATCAGCGCGATGCCCTCGACCCGGAAGATCTCCTTGGGGTCGGGCGCGCTCAGCGCGTCGGGCCGCTTGGCCAGCACCGCGTTGGCGATGTCGGTGATGTACCCACCGCCGTAGCCGTCCTCGGGCGTCGGCTCGCCCTTCGCGGCGGCCAGCAGCGAGTTGGCGAACCGGTCGATCTGCGAGCCGGCGTCGTTGAAGTAGTACTCGGTGCCCACCTGCGCCCCGACCGCGCGCAGCAGCCGGCCCAGCGCGTCACCGACGGCCGCCCAGCGCACGCCGCCGATGTGCAGCGGACCGGTCGGGTTCGCCGACACGAACTCCAGATTGATCGACTCGCCGGCCAGGGCGGCGCTCCGCCCGTACTCGCGGCCGGCCTCGACCACGACGCGGGCCAGGCGGCCAGCGGCCGCCGGGTCGAGCCGGACATTGAGGAAGCCCGGACCGGCGACCTCGACGGCCTTGACGCCGTCGACGGTCTCCAGCCGGCCGGCGATCGCCGTGGCGAGCTCCCGGGGGTTTGCCCCGACCTTCTTCGCGACCTGCAGCGCCACTGTGGAGGCATAGTCACCGTGCTCGGGATTGCGCGGTCGCTCGACGCCGATCGAGTGCGGAAGAACGGACGTGTCGAGGCCTCGCTCGGTCAATACAGCACGGGTGGAGTCGAGGATTGCGGCAGCAAGGTCGGCGGGAGTCACTGAGCAATGCTATCGGGGGTAGACTGCCTGACCTGGCGGCGGCCCAAGATACTGGTCACAATTCGGGACGCTGTCATGCCCCGGGACCGATATCCCAGATCACCCGACGTGACGAGGCCCCATGAGCATGAGTACACAGCACGGCGGTGGCGGAACGCGCCGGCCGGCGAGCACGAAGCCCGGCGGCAAGCCCAAGGACGCCCCGGTCGACAAGCCCGGGTCGGCGGCCAAGAGCGCCAGTGCCGGCGCCGGCAAGAAGGGCGCTCGGCCCACCGCCGGGGGCGGCAAGGGCCGCAAGCCGATCACCCCGGTAAAGGTCAGCCAGGGTCGCAACTGGGGACCGATCGTGACATTCGCCGTGGTCGGCGCGATCGCGCTGGGCATCATCGGCTTCGGCGGCTACCAGGTCTACGTCAACGGCATGACCTGGGAAGATCGCGCGGCGAAGATCTCCGGGATCACGAACTTCCGCAAGTCGGACGCCAAGATGCTCGTGTCCGACCACGTGACCGGCCCGGTCAAGTACTCGGTCCTGCCGCCGGTCGGCGGCGCGCACAACATCAACTGGCAGCGCTGCCTCGGCGACGTCTACGACGCCCCGATCGCGAACGAGCACGCCGTCCACAGCCTGGAGCACGGCGCGGTCTGGATCACGTACCGTCCCGGCCTCGCCCAGGGCGAGATCGACAAGCTGGCCAGCAAGGTCAAGGGCCACGACTTCACGCTGATGAGCCCGTTCCCCGGGCTGGACAAGCCGATCTCGGTGCAGACCTGGGGATACCAGCTCAAGGTCGACAAGGCCGATGACCCGCGCATCGACGACTTCATCAAGGCCCTGCGCGAAGTCTCCGCGAAGGAGCCCGGCGCGACCTGCTCCGCCGGCGCCTACATCACCGAGACCGGCACGACGCCGCACGACCTGCAGCCCCCGGCCAACTCGAACGGCGGCATGCCCGCCCTTCCCGGCGGCACTCCGGGCGGCACCGGCTGATGCCCGTGTCCATCCTGCCCACCTCGCGGCGGGTCCGGCTGTTGCTTGCCGGGTTCGCCGCGGTGGTGGTGCTGGTGCTGACGTACGCCGCGGGTGTCGTCTCGGCCGGGTTCTACGCGCCCGGCGAGAACTCGCCGGAGGCCGGCTTCGTCCGGGACATGTCCGTGCACCACGCCCAGGCGGTCGAGATGGGGATGCTGGCGTACCAGCGGGCGACGAACCCCGAGGTCCGCCATGAGGGGTACGACATCGCCCTGACCCAGCAGAGCCAGATCGGCGCCATGAAGTCGTGGCTGGACAAGTGGCGTGTCAGCCGAGCGAGCAGCACGGCGCCGATGTCCTGGATGCCCGGCGGCAAGATGACGCTCGCCTCGGACGGCCGCATGCCGGGCATGGCCTCACACGAGGAACTGACGAAGCTCAACACGGTGACCGGCAAGGACTTCGACATCCTCTTCTGCCAGCTGATGATCCGCCACCACCTGGGCGGCATCCACATGGCCGAGGAGATCGTGAAGGTGAGCGACAACGCCGACGTGCGGTCGCTGGCCGAAGCGATGAAGGCGGGTCAGCAGGGCGAGATCACCATCTTCAACAACCTGCTGACAAGCATGGGCGCAAAGCCCATGTAGTTCCTGGATCTTGGAAGGTTTGACATCGAAATCAGTGTCAAATCTTCCAAGATCTAGCGGCGCTCCTGGCTCTCTGCCTCGAAGGCAGCAGCGGTGTCGGGAACGCCGGCCAGGGCGCGCTCAACCTCCCAGGTGGCCCTCCTGGGCTCAGCGATGGACACCGGCAGGCACCGGAGGGCGGACAAGGCGGCATTCGCGCTACTGACCGCCGCGACCGCGGCGATTCGGTAGCTCGTCATGGTTGCCTCCCGGGAGCAAATTGGTTGCAGAGGGAGATCCTGCCGCCCCCGAGGCCCGCAACAAGTCCCCTGAACAGCCAGGATTCTCGCCGCATACGGGACGCAACACCGCATATCCGGCAGTCGGCGCCGCTCCGGCGACCTGCGCGCAGGTCGCCGGAAGTCTCTGCTAGTCTTCTCTGGTCGCCAGGGCCCCCGTAGCTCAGGGGATAGAGCACCGCCCTCCGGAGGCGGGGGCGCAGGTTCGAATCCTGCCGGGGGCACCAGTACTGAGCAGGACAAAGAAGCCCTTGACCAGGGAGTACCCGGTCAAGGGCTTCTCTCATTTGCCCGGCTGTACCCGGCCGTATCCGGTGATCACCGGCTGGTCTTGCCGAACACGTGCCGAAGATGAGGCCTCAGCTGGCGAGGCGAACGCCCGCCGCACTGGGAGGTTCGTTCATTCTCACCTTCCCGCGTCGTCGGATTTCGGTACGTACACGTGGAGGCCCATCGCCTGGTCCGGGGTGAGGAGCAACCGATAGTCCGCGGGGAATTGCAGACCGCACGACCAGAGCGCCGCGATATCGATCGAGCGGACGGGCCGGCCGAAGATCAGGACCGGCGCCCGATCGCCCCACCAGCCACGACCGCCCGGGCAGGACAGACGGATGCCCTCCGCCGTCCGATCCTGATCCATCCGGGCGTACCACGCCTCGCCGACCGGCCGGCCATCCAGCAGCAGCACTACGCCGGCCATCTCGTCGAACGCCATGACGGCGCGCCCCTCGGGGCGGATATAGGGCAGCAGCCGCTGATGGAAGTCGCTGTACGCCTGGGCGGTGAACGGGTCCAGCCGCACCGAATCGAGCGCCGGCACGCCCGCGACCGGCGCGGTCGTGACCGCGTACCCGGCCGTGCGATAGGGGTACGACCAGAGCCCGCTGGTGCCGATCGACGCGGAGAGCGCGACGGCGCCCGCCGTCACAGCGCCCGTCAGCCACCGCGCCACTACGCGGGTGCTCTCGATGCCGGTCAGCACAACGACCATCAGTGCGGCCCAGGAGGCGAATCCGTTGACCGCCACGAAGTGCAGGGCGTTATTCGTACCTGCGGCCTGCAGCACCGGCAGCAGCGCCAGCATGCCGATGATGGCCACGCCTCGCCGTCGTTCCCAACGCGGCCTGGGCGCCCCCGTTCCGGCACGCCAACGATGGAGCCGTACAACCACGCCCACCAGAAGGGCCACCGTCAACACCAGCAGAACGGCGACGGGGAAGCGCTCGATGTTGACCGCTCCACCGAACAGGTTGCCATCGGTCACCAGCCGCCAGCTCGAGACGGCGAGGCCGAGCGCGGCGGCGACACCGGCGCACAGCCGCCCGACCCGGCCGCGGGCCACCACCGCGAACAGCGCGGCGAGCAGCAGCACCGCATGGTCCGTCACGATCGTCGTGAACAGCTGGTACCCGCTCGTCACGTACATCGTCAGCAGCACGGTGGGCGCGTAGGCCCGCGCGGCGATGAGGCGGTTCGTCTCGAGCATCTCCGGCACGGCGGCGGTGAGCGGGACGACCAGCACCTGGAACACCGCGGCGGTGATCAGCGCGCTGGCGAGCGCCCAGGCGGCCAGCCGGGCGACCTCGCGTGGTCCCCTCTGTGCCACCACGACGACCGCGATGACGGTGATGAACGCGAGGATCACTCCTGCCGAGGCCCACTTCGCGAGCAGCATGCCGACGGCGACCGGCCCGAGCGCGGCCGCGACCCAGGCCGGTACGGCCCGCCCACGGTCCACATCAGCCGCCATCCGCATCACGACCGCCCCCAGGAGCAGGGCGCCCAGCAGCGACACGTCGTTGTAGCCCGGGCTGAGCGGAAGCCAGCTGTAGATCATGCCGCCGCAGGCCACGATGGCCGCCGTACCTGCGATTTCCCACCAGCGTGACGCCGGTGCGTCCGGGCGGCGCAGCCGCAGCCAGCGCATGAAGGTCCAGCCGAACAGAAGGTGGACGGCCACGACCGTGAACAGCCGGAACAGGCGCAGCCCCGCGATGTCGTAGCCGAGCAGTTGGAAGACCGGCCCGTAGAGGTACTGCGCGCCGCTGAACGCGCGAAGGTTCGTGCTCCACCAGCGGTAGGACAGGAGGTAGTAGCCCTCGTCGGTGACGTCGAACCCGTGCCCGGCGGTGACGACGGCCGCACCGATCCAAGACCCGGCGGCCAGAGCAGCCGCGATCGTGGCCAGCACGAGCCCGCATACGACGGCGGGGGCGGGCGCGGTGGTAGGTGCCGGACCATCGGGCGGCGCGACGGGCTGTTCCGGTGCGCCTACGATACCGGCGCTCTTATGCTCCACGGACAGCGAGCGTACATTGCCACGATCGGCGCGAGCGTGCACACAGGGGCAGTTTGTGGCTTTTGGGCAAATCTCGGCCGAGCCTTTCCACCGTCCGATACCGGCCGCGCCCCAACCAATGCCTCAACCGTCGGCGTAGATCACGTCCCGCCCCTCGGCGAAATGGCACGCGCTCGGATGCGTCGAACCCTCCCGTACGACCAACTCCGGCTCCCGCAGGGCACAGATCTCCCGCGCCTTCCAACACCGCGTCCGGAACCGGCACCCGCTGGGCGGGTTCGCCGGGGACGGCACGTCGCCTTCGAGGATGATCTGGTCGCGCAGCCCGCGCAGCATCGGGTCGGGCACCGGCACCGCAGACAGCAGCGCCTGCGTGTACGGGTGGGTCGGATTCTCGTAGATCTCGACGTCGGCACCGGTCTCGATGATCTTCCCCAGGTACATCACCGCGACCCGGTCGGAGATGTGCCGCACCACGGACAGGTCGTGGGCGATGAAGATGTACGCCAGCCCCAACTCCCCCTGCAGCCGCTCCAGCAGGTTGATCACCTGAGCCTGGCACCTCCTGCCAGAAGTGGCACGCGCTGATACGCCCGGGCTCCACGTCGTACAGCGGTGGCGGCGGGTCCTGCCGGCAGACGGTTCGCGCGTACCGGCAGTGCGGATTGAACGCGCAGCCAACCGGTGTGGCCGGTGCTGTAACTACGACACGAGGACGACCTGGAGCGCGCGGTCGACGCCGCAGCCGGCCGGCACCGCGCCCGGCCGTCCCCGTACGGTGACCCGGCTCCCGTCCCGTAGTTGTCCGGCCTTGTCACCCAGCAGCGCCCACCGCTGCGCGCCGGTGTCGAGGATCGCGCAACCACCCGCGGTCGACACGGTGCCGGTGAGCGTTGTCGGCCCACCGGCCAGGTCCATCGGCTGCTGCGGATCGGCGGACGGGGCGCTGGCCATCGGTGTGCTCCCCTCCGAAGCGCTCACGCTGGGTCGCGGGACGGGTGACGGAGACTCGAGCACCCGGTACGCCGGCCCGGCCGAGGAGCAGGCGGACAGCAGGACGACGGCGGCCACCGCGGCCACGGGTGTCGCGATTTTCATGGCCCTTAGACGGAGATCGGCGTTCATGGCTCCCTCGTCCGACCCTATCCCCCACCCTCGCCATCTCCCATCGTGATTGCCGTTGCTAAACGATGCCGCAGGTAGGCGCCGGGCACCCCACCGGCGCGTCCCTTGTGGATAGGGAGGGGCATTGTCGCCCACGTTACTGCCCACGCGGCATCGAAAAATCGCTCTGATCAGCATGCTGGCCGCGGTCTCACTCGGCCTGAGCGCGGCACCGGCTCAAGCGGCGAATCCGCAGCCCGGTTCCCCCAGAACGGTGAGCGCCCTCGGTGAACGCACCAAGGAGGCCGAGGACGGCAACGAGATCCAGGAGGGGGCCGACCAGTACGCCGAGGCCCGCTCCGCCCCCGGCGTGGTCGCGCCCGGCGCGTACTCGGCGGCCTGGGCCCAGCAGCAGTCGTTGCGCCGGACCGGCGGTCGCTGGACCGACGAGACCGCGCTGCCGTACAACTCCGACGACCCGCGTTACCGGGACAACCCCTCCAACTCGTCCGGCGGCGCCGGCCAGGTGAGCGGCCGGATCACCGGCCTCGCGGCCGACGACTCCGGCTACGTCTACGCGGGCGCCGCGAACGGCGGCGTCTGGCGCTCGCGTACCGGCGGCGGCACGTGGGAGCCGATCTCCGACAAGCTCCCCTCCCCCGCCACCGGCGACCTGCAGTTAGACGGCAAGGGCCGGCTCTGGTACGCCACCGGCGAGGCCAACACCAGCTCGACCGCGTTCGTCGGCTCCGGCGTGTACGTGCTCGCCGACCCGAAGAAGGGCCAGTTCCAGCCGGGCACCCGGGTCGGCGGCACGGAGCTGGAGAGCACCATCATCCGTGCGCTGCGCTTCGGCGGCGACAAGGTCTGGGCCGCCACCAACCGCGGCGTGTGGAGCCACTCCACGACCACGCTGTCAGGTCCGTGGACGCTGGAGTTCGCGCCGAACCCCAGCTACCTGCCGGGCGGCGCGAACGCCAAGGAGCCCAGCGCGCCGTACAAGAACATTGCCAACGACATCGCCATCGACCCCAAGGATCCGTCCAAGGTGGTCCTCGCGATCGGCTGGCGCAGCGGCGACACGTACAACGGCTTCTACGCGAAGCAGGGCGAGGCGTGGCAGCGCGTCCCGCTACCCGGTGACATCGCGAGCGACCCCGCCACCGTCGGCGCGGTGACCTTCGCGGCGGCGGCCGACGGCTCGAGGTTCTACGCGATCGAGCAGTCCCCGTCCATGGACCCGGCCCTGGCGACCGGCCTCTACGGCGTCTTCGTGTCCGAGTCCGGCTCGCCGTTCAGCACGTGGACGCGCATCGCGGACTCGAAGAAGCTGGCGGCCTCCGGGTCGGGTATCGCCGACCTGCCGGGCTACCAGCCGGGCATCCAGGCCTGGTACAACCAGTTCCTACAGGTCGATCCGACCGACCCGAACCACCTGTACCTGGGCCTTGAAGAGGTCTTCGAGACCGTCGACGGCGGCAAGACCTGGACCACGCCCGGCCCGTACTGGAACTTCTTCTTCCCGTGCTGGAGCCCGGACCCGAGCAAGCAGACGGGCGACTGCCACCAGACCACCCACCCGGACCAGCACTCGGTGGCCGTCGGGAAGTACCAGGGCAAGGCGTACGTCATCGTCGGCAACGACGGCGGGGCCTACCGGCGTCCGCTGCGCGGCCAGGCCGACGCCGCGGGCCACGCGACCGACTGGACCTCGCTCAACGACGGCACGATGGACGTGCTGCAGTACTACTCGGTCGGCGTCGGCCGGGACCCGGGTGTCAAGAACAACGACTACGGCCGGGGCAGGAGCCTGAAGGTCGCGATCAGCGGCGGCCTGCAGGACAACGGCCAGTCCATCAAGCGCTCCGGCGACAAGGTGATGGGCTCCAACTTCGGCGGCGACGGTGGTGACACCATCGTCGATCCGAGGAACGGCTGCAACATCGCGGAGGAGTACGTCTACCTGGCGATGCAGGTGACCAACGACTGCGCGGCCAACGCCGGGATGTGGGACCCGGAGACGGCGACCAGCCGTGACATCGCGCCGCCGGACAACAAGCTCGGCCCGGACGGTGCCCGCTTCATCGCCCCGTTCACCTTCGACGCCAAGGACAGCAACGTCTGGGTTGCCGGTGGACGGCACGTATGGGTCCAGGACAAGGGCTGGAACATCCAGTCCGGCAGCGACTGGACGAGCGTGTTCGACCTCGGCGCCACGGTGATCGGCAAGGATCCGGCGACCGGAAAGGACATCCTCTCGCCCCACGTGGCGACCGCGGTGGCGGTCTCCGACGGCATGGCCTACGTCGGCTGGTGCGGCCCCTGCAACAACCAGGGCTTCACCCGCGGCATCGCCGTCGGCAAGGTCAACGATCCGGCCAGTTGGCGCCAGCTCGACCTCCCGGCCGAGGGCCAGCTGCCGAACCGGTACGTCTCCGGTTTCGACGTCGACCCCGACAGCCCGAACCACGTGTTCGTCGCGATCAACGGCTTCAGCCGTCGGTGGACCGAGGGTCCGGGCGCCGGGATCGGCCACGTCTTCGAGTCCCGCAACGCCGGCAAGACGTGGACCGACATCTCGGGGAACATGCCCGACGTGCCGGCCGGCACGGTGAAGATGGTCCGCGGCGGCGGCCTTGTCGTCGGTACCGACCTGGGCGTGTTCTACCGGGCACCGCGCGGCAAGGAGTGGACGGCGCTCGGGCAGAACCTGCCGACCACGACGACGATGCAGCTCAAGACCGGCCCGGACGGCAAGCTGTACACCGCCACGCACGGGCGCGGTATCTGGTCCTACGACCTGAGTCAACTCAGGGCGGACTAGGCGCCACATCTGACGCGATGGCCTGGAAGGCGCGCTCGCCTTCCAGGCCATCGCACGTCTACGGGCGTACGGCCACGCTCGCGCACGTCTACGGGCGTACGGCCACGCTCAGGAGTCGACCGGGAAGATCATGCAGGACGACGTGGCGTGGGCGATCAGCCGATCGGCGTCGTCGAACACCTGCGCCTGGGCCAGCGCGGTCCGCTGTCCCCGCGACAGCACGGTCCCCTCGCAGCGGAGCGCGCCGGACCGCAGCGTGACCGGCCGCAGGAACTTCGTGGTCAGGTCCAGCGACGTGTACCCGACGCCGGCCGGCAGCGTCGTCTGCACCGCGCACGCGGCAGCCGAGTCGAGCAGGGTCGCCAGCACGCCGCCGTGCATGGTGCCGATCGGGTTGAAATGGAACTCCTGCGGTTGCAGGCCGAACACCATGCGCCCCGGCTCGACCTCGATCGGGGTGATGCCGAGCGTCTGCATCACCGGCGGCCGCGGGATCTCACCGGTGCCGATGGCCTGGAGAAATTCGAGTCCGCTGCGGCTGCCCACCATCGCCGCGCTGATGGTCGGGTCTTCCCAGGTGTACGTCCGGGCCCTGACGGCCTGCTGAGTCTCGGTCATGGACGCAGAGTTCCACCCCTTGCTGGGTCTGTCAATAAGACCTAGCCTGGGGACGTGGAACCGCCCGCTCTCCTGTGGTCAGTCGACAACTGCACCATCGCCCGCGCGATGGCGATCATCGGTGACAAGTGGACATTCGTCGTGCTGCGCGACGTCTTCCAGGGCATCCACCGGTTCGACCAGATGCGGGTCCGCACCGGTATTCCCCGGCAGGTGCTCACCAACCGGCTCGACCGGCTGGTCGCCGAGGGACTCCTGCGCCGAGAGCCCTACCGCGAAGAGGGCTCCCGTACCCGTACCGAGTACCGCCTCACCGACAAGGGGCTCGACCTGTACCCGGTTCTCGTCGCGATCCTGGCGTGGGGCGACCGGTACCTGGCAGATCCGGAAGGCTCCCCGATCGAACTGGTCCACCGCGACTGCGGCGCCCCGGTACACGCGCCGCTGAACTGCACAGCCGGTCACGAGGTGAAGTCACCGCGCGAGATCGCACCCCGGCCGGGGCCGGGCGCCCGCCGGCGGGTCTGACACCCGTCAGCGCACCAGGATCCGGTCGATGTCCGGTGCGTAGCCGCGCGGGTTGCCCGGTGCGTCCTCGGCGGGTTCGCCCGCTCAGGGGCGGGGGTTGACGCGGGTCCAGGACCGCCGGCCCGGCTTCGCTCCTCCGGCGGCCGCCGTGCAGCGCGGGCAGATCCAACCGACCCGGTCGGCCTCGGTCAGCACGTCGGTCGCCGTGTACTCCCAGCGCACGTGGGCGAAGCGGCGCAGCCGCGATCGGCTCAGGGCCAGCCCACACACCGTCTGGTTGGTACCGGGCAGCCAGCCGTGCACCTCGCCGGCGGGCTGGCGTACGCCGTCGCCATCTGTCCACTCGTCCGACGCGGCGACCGAGAACCGTGCCATGGGTCCTTAATGCCCAGGGGCGCCGGCGATAATGCCCAGGGGCGCCGGCGATAAGCGAATCTCGTCCGCAGCCGCCGTTTGTCCGCCCCGGTACCGGGAATCGCGGCACGTGAGCCGATGAACCGGGCGAGCGGCCGCAGCCGCGGCCGCCGCCGGTCGTCCGACCGCACTAGGAGGTGGCACGTAGATGGTCACCCTTCCCCACCCCAGAGCCGAGGCCCGCCCGCTGTCGAGCCGACTCGCCCTCGGATTCGGCGTGCTGTTTCTGGTTATCGGCATCCTCGGCTTCATCCCCGGCATCACGACGAACTACGGCGCCATGACCTTCGCCGGTCACCACTCCGGCGCGCTGCTCCTGGGCGTATTCCAAGTGTCGATCCTGCACAACCTCGTCCACCTGGCGTTCGGGGCAGCCGGCATCGCGATGGCCCGCGACGCCGACACCGCCCGCCTGTTCCTGGTCGGCGGCGGCGCGATCTACCTGCTGCTGTGGCTGTACGGGCTGGTCATCAACCGGGCCAGTCCCGCAAACTTCATCCCGCTCAACACCCCGGACAACTGGCTGCACTTCCTACTCGGGGTAGCCATGGTGGCCCTGGGGGTCTATGTGACCCGCGGCGCACGGGTCGACCGGACTGACCGGGCGGACCGGCGCTGACGCCGGTGCTGTTGTAGGAGGGCGCCTGCTGTTGTAGGAGCGCGCCCCTCTTCCGGCCTGTTCCGGACTAGGACGCCCTCCTCATGTACGGGGAACATCGCGGGGCGCTGCGAATGCCGGGCACCCCGACGGCCGCCCTATGCTTGTGCGCGTCTGTTCAGGGGGTGGCGCGTCGGTGCTGGTGGTCCACGGTCTGTGGCTGGCAGGCGGCCGACTGGCCCTCTGGGGGGAAGATCCGACGCTGCCGGCGCGACGTCGCGGGCGACAGCGCCGCCATCCGTATGCAGCCTCGCCCGAAGCGCTCACCGAAGCGCTGGCTTCCGCGGGCCCGAAGCCCGTGCCCGGCTCCGTCACTCTGGCGCTCCCCACGGCCGGCGGTGGCCCGCTGGCCTCGCCCGAACTCGTACGCGACGAGCTGCCCCCGAAATCCCGCGGACCGGTCACCGTCGGCGAGTGGCTGGTGCCGACCCTCGAGTACGAGCCCGACGACGCCCTCGCCGTGCTGCGCGCGCTCGGCGACCCCGAGCGGGCCGGCGGGGTCACGTGCGGCGCCACCATCGCCCACCTGAACGCGGTGATCGACTTCGCCGGTGACCTTGTCACTCGTGGTCGGCTGCTACCCACGGTGCAGCCCGGCCCGGTCGCCGTGTGGCGACCGGTGCTGTCCGGCGCCGACGCCGCGTGGGCCCAGGCGCTCGCGCTCGCGCTGCCACCGGTTGGACGGGCCGAGATCCGCGGGGACGCCGATGAAGCGGGGACGGGCCTGCTCGCCGCCGCGCTCGACGTGCTCGTCGACGCGGCCGCCCGCGCCGCGCTCGACGGGTACCCGATCGCCGGCGGCCAACCACGCACGGCCACCGACGCCTGGCTACGGGCCCTGACCGGATGCGAACGCCGCTTCGAAGCCCACCCGACCGACGTGGCACGGCTGGCCGACGAGCTGGCCGAGTGGCAGCGCGACGCAGTCGGCGGCCCGGTCCGCGCCGCCTTCCGGCTGATCGAGCCGGACGCCGACGACGCCGGCGAGGACGGCGAGGACGGCGAGGACGGCGACAGCAGTTGGCGGCTGCAGTTCGCGCTCCGGGCGACCGATCAACCGAGCCTCGTCGTGGACGCCGAGCAGGTCTGGCGCTCACACGGGACGCTGTCGGCGCACATCGACTCCCCCCAGGAGACGCTGCTGGCGGAGCTGGGCCGCGCGAGCCGGCTGCACCCGCCGATCCGTGAAGCGCTCCGGGACGCGAAGCCCTCCGGGCTCACCCTCGGATCCGACGGCGCCCACGCGTTCCTCACCGAAGGCGCTCCCGTCCTCGCCGCCGCCGGGTTCGGGGTGCTGCTCCCCTCGTGGTGGGGCCGGCCCTCGGCCCGGCTGGGCGTACGCCTGGCCGCCCACTCCCCGACCGCGCCCGGCACGGTGGCGGCCAAGAGCATGCTGAGCCAGGACGCGATCGTCGAGTACCGGTGGGAGCTGGCCCTGGGCGACGAGCCGCTCACCGCCGCGGAGCTGGAGGCGCTGACCGCGCTCAAGACTCCCCTCGTACGGCTGCGCGGGCAGTGGGTACAGGTGGACCCCAAGCGCCTCGCGAACGGCGTGAAGTTGCTGCGCGCGAACGGCCACGGGCAGGCGACCGTCATCGAACTGCTGCGCACCGCCGCGGCCCCCGACGCGGCCCCCGGTGGCCTGCCGGTCGTCGGGGTCACGGCCGACGGCTGGCTCGGCGAACTGCTTTCCGGGCAGGCCGAACGCCATCTCACCCCCGTCCCGGCACCGCCCGACTTCGCCGGCACGCTCCGCCCGTACCAGGAGCGCGGCGTCGCCTGGTTGACGTTCCTGCAGTCGCTGGGGCTCGGCGGCATCCTCGCCGACGACATGGGACTGGGCAAGACGATCCAGTTGCTCGCCCTGCTGGCGGCCGACCCGCCGGGCGCCGGCCCGACGCTTCTCGTCTGCCCCATGTCGCTGGTCGGCAACTGGCAGCGGGAAGCGGCGAAGTTCGCCCCACACCTGCGCGTACACGTGCATCACGGCGCCGAACGGGCCCGCGGCGATGACTTCACCGCGGCCGTCCACGACGCGGACCTGGTCGTCACGACGTACTCCCTCGCGGCGCGGGACGCCGCCGCACTGGCCGAGATCTCCTGGCACCGCCTCGTCGTCGACGAGGCGCAGGCGATCAAGAACGCGGCCACCCGCCAGGCGGTCGCCGTCCGGTCGCTGCCCGCCCGGCACCGGGTCGCGGTCACCGGTACGCCGGTGGAGAACCGGCTGGCCGACCTGTGGTCGCTGATGGAGTTCGCCAACCCTGGCCTGCTCGGCGCCGCCGCGACCTTCAAGAAGCGCTTCGCCGAACCGGTGGAGCGGCACGGCGACGAAGACGCCGCCGCCCGACTCCGCCGGCTGACCGGGCCGTTCATCCTGCGGCGGGTCAAGACCGACAAGACGATCATCACCGACCTGCCGGAGAAGCTGGAGATGGAGGTGCTCTGCAACCTCACCGCCGAGCAGGCCACCCTCTACCAGGCGGTCGTCGACGACATGCTCGCCCGCATCGAGAGCAGCGACGGCATGGAACGGCGCGGTCTGGTGCTCGCGACCATGACCAAGCTCAAGCAGGTGTGCAACCATCCGGCGCAGTTCCTGCGCGACGGCACCCGGCTGGCCGGCCGGTCCGGCAAGCTGGCGCGACTGGACGAGATCCTCGACGAGGTCCTCGCCGCCGGGGAGAAGGCACTGCTGTTCACCCAGTACGCCGAGTTCGGCGCGATGCTGCGGGCGCACCTGTCGACGAGGTTCTCCCGCGAGGTGGCGTACCTGCACGGCGGCGTGCCGAAGTCCGCGCGTGATGAACTGGTAGCGCGGTTCCAGGATGACGGTGGACCGTCGTTGTTCGTCCTGTCCCTCAAGGCCGGCGGCACCGGACTGACGCTGACCGCCGCCAACCATGTCGTACACGTCGACCGGTGGTGGAACCCAGCCGTCGAGGACCAGGCCACCGACCGGGCGTTCCGTATCGGACAGAGGCGGTCCGTACAGGTGCGCAAGTTCGTGTGCGCCGGCACCGTCGAGGAGAAGATCTCCGCGATGATCCGCGACAAGCGCGGGCTGGCGGCACGCATCGTCGGCACCGGCGAGCAGTGGCTCACCGAGCTGTCCACGTCGGAGCTTCGCGACCTGTTCGCGCTGGAGCGCGGGGCGGTGGTGGAGTGAAGTTCGAAGAATTCGGCAAGCCGCGCAAGGTCTCCGGCGGCATCAAGGCGCGCAGCGCCCGGGGCGTCATCGGCGAATCCTGGTGGTCGAAGCGCTTCCTCGCCGTCCTGGAGTCGTTCGCGCTGGGCACGCGGCTCACCCGCGGCCGCGCGTACGCGCGGAAGGGGCAGGTTCTCTCGCTGGCCGTTGCGCCCGGCGCGGTCACGGCGTCGGTACAGGGCTCCCGGGCTGAGCCTTACTCGCTGACGATCGGGTTGAAGCCGTTCGCCGACGATGTCTGGGCCCGGGTCGAGGAGGCTCTCGCCGCGCAGGCGCTGTTCGGCGCCCAACTGCTCGCCGGCGAGATGCCACCCGAGATCGAGGACGTGTTCCGGGCGGAGAATGCGCCGCTGTTCCCGGAGTCGACGGCCGATCTGTCGATGACGTGCTCGTGCCCGGACTGGAGCGTGCCCTGCAAACACCTGGCCGCTACGTTCTACCTGCTCGCCGAGGCGTTCGACGCCGATCCGTTCCAGATCCTGTACTGGCGCGGCCGCGACCGGGAAACGCTGCTCGCCAACCTACGGGTGCTGCGGACCGGGGTCGACGAGCTTTTTTCGCCCGCGCCGGCCGCCCCACCCGTCATTCCCCTCGGCGCAGGTCCGGCCCTCGCCGACCTCGCCACGCCGCCGCTCGCGCACACACTCGACCGGTTCTGGGTCTCGCCGGTACCGCTGCCGCCGCGGCCGCCTACTCTCGATGTCGAGCCGGACCTACTGCTGCGACAGCTTCCACCGCCCGGACCGACGCTCGGCGGTGCGGACCTGACCGACCGGCTGCGCCGGGTTTACCGCGATCTTGGACAGGTGGACCGGCGGTAACCGGACCACCCGTCCAAGATCGCGACGGCGGCCGCAGCTACTGGCCGCAGGAACCAGTGTCGAAGCGGAAGTACCTCGTGTTGGCCCAGCGGCAGAGCCAGGTACCCACGGCGATGCCGGCGATCGTGACGAAGGCCGGAAGGTATCCGCTGGCGACCTGAACGATCGGGATCGCCGGGCAGCCACCCGAGATCGCCCAACCGGTGCCGAACAGCACCGCGCCGGGTATCACGCCAGCGTGGATGCGGCCTGGTGTGCGGCGGACGCGCAGCACGGCGAAGACCACGACGATGATGGCCACGGCGCCGGCGAAGGCCAGGAACATACGCAGATCCTGGAAGGTGAACATGCGGTTCAGTTCGGCGAAGTCGCCGAACCCGATGTTCCCGACGGTGTAGCCGAGGGCCAGCCCAGCGATGATGTTGGCGACAAGGATTCCGCCCCGCGTACGCATCAGATCACCTTCCACAGCACGAACGACACGAGAACGGCGGCGCCGAAGAAGACGGCGGTCGCGACGATGCTGACCGGCCGTAGCCGGCCACAGCCACTGAGCCCGTGACCGCTGCTGCACCCTCCGGCGAGGCGGGTGCCGAAGCCGACGAGTACACCGCCGATGAACAACACGCCGACCATGTGCGTCGGGTTGCCGGTCACCAGGTGGCGGAAGCCGTCGCCCATGTCGAGGCGGAGGTGGAAACGGCCGGAGGTGACCGCCGCGATCAAGCCACCAATGAAGATCGACAAGAGCAGCGCGGCCTGGCTGGCCAGCGGCGCCGGCAGCAGGCTCGCGACCCGGCCCCGCGTTGCCGCCGTTCGCCGCACCTGCTGCTCCGGTACCGGCGGTTGCACCGGCGCGCCGCCGTACGGGGGGAAGGCGGCGGTAGGTACCGCCGGACGACCGCCGAACTGCTCGGCGGTCGCAGCGGCGAGCGCCTCGACGAGGACGCGATCGTCAGTGACCCGGTCGTTCAGCCGTTCGACGCGCCGTTCTTTGCGCCAGTGCAGGACCCGGTCCCACGCTCCGGACACGCCGATGAACCGGTCAGTCGTGACGGTGTAGTTGATGGTGACGAGAGCGAGTCCGATGGCACCCGCCCACCAAGGCCAGTACTCATTCATGCGGGACCTGCAATCCAATCGGCGAGTCGGGTCCACCACCGGCGCTGCCTGGGTGGCGCCGGTCGGACCGATGGAATTCCGGAGTGGTGCGGAACCTGTGGCGAAACCGGGTGCGAAACCGGGCGGGAAACCGGGTGGGAAATCGGGTGCGAGACCGGGTGCGGAACCGGGTGCGGAACCTGCGGCGGAACCTGTGCGGGTGGTACCGGGTCGAACCCGCGGGCCGGTCGCAGCGCGGGCTCCGGTGGCGGCGCCGACTCGAACCGGGCGGCATTCACCCAGGGGAGCCCGGGTTCGCTCCGCGGTTGCGGTACCGGTCTCGGTCGGGCCGGGACAGACCCGTCAGCCGAGGGGATGCCTCTCAGGTGTAGTGCGTCGTGCCCGTTCGGCAGGAGCGTAATCGGCACAAGCTGACCCGTGGTCGACAACTTGTACCGCGCACAGTCCCGCCATCCGGCCGCGCTATCGCAGTAGTAGTTGCGCCAGTCGCGCAAGCTCGCGTTGAGCAGCGGGAAGAGCGGGCATTCTCTGGTATGCGAGCAGCCCATGTCGCTCCGATCTGATCCGCGCGCCACCCGGAGAGGTGGGCGGTTTGACGTGAGTTGGCGCTGCAGACCTCAGCCAGCGAGCATAGGCCATGCTGAATGTAGTTGCAGCAACTCGTTGCGTGATCAACGGACCATTGGGTAGCGCCCCGCACAGCGCTCCCGCCGCGACCACGCCCGTTAACTGCGCCGGTCACCCTGGCTCCATCGTCATCATCCTGAACCCGACAAGCGTCACCATACACGGCACTCGATGGCAAACCAGCAGCCATGATTGCCAACAGCCACTACCGCCCTAGCGGGGATACTCTGCCCGAGCCAGGCTCATGTGCAGCACCGAGAGCAGCGCGTCCCGTACCGACCGGCGCTGACGTGCATCGAAGCTAATCAGAGGCGTCTCCTCGGACACCGCGAGGGCCCACCGCACGTCTTCGAGGTGGTGCTCGAGCTTCCCGTGGAACCGGTTGGCCGCCACGACGAACGGGATGTCGTGGTGTTCGAAGTAGTCCACCGCCGCATAGCAGTCCTCCAGCCGCCGCGTGTCCACAATGACCAGTGCGCCGAGCGCCCCCTGCGTCAGGTCCTGCCACATGAAACCGAAGCGGTCCTGGCCGGGCGTGCCGAACAGGTACAGCTTGATCTCCTCGTCGATCGTGATGCACCCGAAGTCGAGCGCCACCGTCGTCGTCGTCTTCTGCGGCACGTGACCAGTGCGGTCGATCTCCGCGGCCACCTCCGTCATCGCGGCTTCGGTGGTGAGCAGCGGAATCTCGGAGATCACCGACACGGTGGTGGTCTTTCCGACGCCGAATCCGCCGGCAACGACGATCTTCACCGGCAGCGGCGGTTTCCCGGCCAGCTCTCCGGCTTCATCGGATGGCTTGGAGTCCACGGATGACCCTTTCAATGATCTTCTTGTTCTGGGGAAGCCCGACGTCCGGCCGGCGCACCGCCAGGTAACCCGCTTCGATGAGATCGCTGACGAGTACCCGCGCCACGCCCAGATGCAGGCCCAGCCGGGCGGCGACCTCGGCGATCGAGATCGGCTGTGCGCAGAGCACGACGATGTCGCGGTGCTCGAACATCAGCCGGTCGGCGTCGCTGTGCCCGGCCGGCGTGGTCTGCACCTGAGCCTCGATCTCCAGGCTGGCATCGGCGGGGCGCACCCGGCCGCCGGTGAGCAGGTACGGGCGTACCCCGGAGGCCTCCCGTACCGGAGGCGGGACGTCCACCCCGCCCGCCTCGTCGAGGTAGGGCCGGGTCAGTCCCGGATCCGGCGGTTGCCGCCAGTCCTCGCCGCCTGCCATCGCGCTCAGGGCCATCGCCGTCAGGACCCGACGCTGATCTTCAGCTCCTCGACGAGCTGCGGCGTGAGGAAGTCACCGGCCCGGTTGGCGAACATCGCCATCTCGTAGGCCAGTACACCGAGGTTGGCCTCCTTCATCGCCAGCACGCCCAGCGAGGATCCGATTCCCAGGGTGCACACCATCAGGTATCCGCGCTCCAGATCGATGATTACCTTGTTTGCCACGCCGAGGTCGTACACCCGGGAAGCGCCGGAGGCCAGGCTGTTGATCGCCGAGGTGATGGCGGCCAGCCGGTCGGCGTCGGCCCGCTCCAGGGTGTCCGACATGGCGATGAGCAGGCCGTCGGATGAGACTGCGATCGCCTCGATCACCCCTGCGGTGCCCGCGGCGAACCGCCGCAGCAGCCAGTTGAAGCGCTGAACGTCGCTATTGATGCTCTGCGTTGTCATCGCCACTCCCTTCCGTCGTGCGTCACTGCCGTTGCGCATCAGTTGTTCGCGCGGGTATCACTTGCGGCTCCCGTGGCGCGGGCCACGCCGGCGACGAAGCTCTCCAACTCCGCCCGCTCACCTACCGGGTCCCGCGTCTGCGTACTGTGCACCGCCGGCCGGGGTGACGCGTGGTCGACGCGAAGGGACCGGTCCAGGTGCGCGCCCGGTACCCGGCGCGTCAGCTCTCCGCGCATCGTTGACGCCTGCTCGGGGATGGTCGACCGCTTCCTATCGGGCTGCTCGGTACGGGGTTCGTCCATGACGAAGGAGGGCAGGTGGTCGCCCGGTTGGCGGCGGATCAGGCCACCCCGGGTCAGCGCCGGCGCGGCCGGTCGCTCCGGCGCAACCTGCTCCGGCACGGCCGGCTCCGACGGGAGGGCGGCCGGCTCGTGCTCCTCCATCACCTCAGCGTCCATGACCACGCCATTCACGGCCGTGCCGGTCACGACCGCACCCCGCGGAGCCTCCAGCTCGTGCGGCGCGAACCAGGTGAAGGAGCCAGCCCGCTCGGACGCCGCCCAGTCTGCGAGTTGTGCCAGCTCTCGGGTGTCGTCGAAACCGGGGTCGTACACCCGCGGCGGCCGCGGCGCGGCGCTCCTCGGCCTGGTCGGCGACGGCGGCGAGGCGGGGCGCGACAGGGCGCGAGGAGCGGTGGTGAACAGCTCCGGCGGCACCCGCACCTCGACGCTCACCCCCTGTCCGGGGCTGTGGCGCAGGTGGACACGCAGGCCGTGGCGACGGGCTATCCGGCCCACCACGAACAGGCCCAGGACGCTCGTCGGCGCGATGTCGAGCCGTTCCCGCTCGACCAGCCGGCGGTTCTCCTCCGCGAGGCGCTCGTCGGACATCCCGATACCGTGGTCGACCACGGTTATCTCGCAGTGCCCGGACACCCGCGCGTACACCTCCACCGGCGCGCCGGGCGGCGAGAAGGCGGTCGCGTTCTCCAGCAACTCCGCGAGCAGCAGCCGAAGGTCCGCCACCAGCTGCGGCAGGATCGTGACGTCGGAGACGGCGGCGATGCGCACCGCCTGGTACCCCTCGATCTCGGCCACCGCGGACCGCACCACCTCCAGCAGCGAGGCATGCGCGCAGATCGGCTCGTCCTCCCGGATCCCGGACACCACGAGCAGGCTGTCGGCGCTGCGACGCAGCCGGGTCGTCAGGTGGTCGAGCCGGTACAGCTTGACGAGCATCCGCTCGTCCTGCTCATTGCGCTCGAACTCGTCGATGAACGCGAGCTGGCGGGCGACCAACCCGCGGGTACGCCGGGCGATGTTGGCGAACATGACCGACACGTTGCGCCGGCTGGCCACCTGCTGCTCCATCAACAGGGCCGCCGTGGTCTGCACCCGGTTGAACGCCGCCGCCAGCTCGCCAATCTCGTCGTTGCCGCGGACCCGCACCATCGCGAGCGTCGGCGGGTGGGAATGGCTGGCATCGCCGTCGGCGACCCGGACGAGCTCGGCACCGGCGAGGTCGGCCACCCGCTTGGCCGCCGAGGTCAGGTGCCGCAGCGGCACTGCGACCGAGCGGCTCACCCGGAAGCTCATCCAGACGACGCCGACCAGCAGCGCGACCGTGAGTCCGATCAGCGTGGCCGCGCTCAGCCGGGCCTGGCCGGCACGGGACTGCGCGCGTACGAGGGTGGCGTGCACGACCCGCTCCTGCAGCGCGCCGGCCTGGACGGCAGCGGACCGGACGGCCGCCATGACGTCGGTCAGCGGCGCCGGCAGCCCGTTGCCGGCACCGACCCCGGCCGACAACTCGTCCAGGCGACGGGCGTTGGTGCCCCGCTCGACCGCGTCGAGCATCGCCACCGCCGGCGCCTCGGCCTGCTGGCGGAACCGGTCGACGTCGATGCGGCGCAGCGACCTGGCCTCGATGGCGAGCTGCGCCGCGCCGCGCCTGTCGGTGACCGCGACCAGCGCCGCTGCGCCGATCCGGTTGGCCTCCTCGTTCGCGCGTAGCAGCGCGTCCAGTGCGCTCAACTGCCGGAGCCCGGCGAGGTCGACGCGCGGCAGCCAGGTCAGCCCCAGCGCGTCGATCAGGCGGACGATCCCGGCGTGGTAGGCGTCCTGTACCTCGGCCGGCGCCGCCGTACCACCGAGCACCTGGCGCCGGACGGCGTCGAGCGAGCCGAGCTGGCCGACCGCCCGGCGTACCGGCGGGGTGCCGCCCTCGACGGCCTCCTGGGCCAGATCGGCGCTGGTCGCGCTGAGCGCGGCGTAGGCGCTCCGGTCGACGGCGGGCGTGGCCAGCGAGGCGAGGGCGAGCAGCCGCTCCTGCTGCAGCCCCTCGATCAGTTCGGCGACCTCCCGCGCCTTGCGCGCGGCGTCGACGGTCACCGTCGCCGAGATCGCCGAGTCGAGGCGGCCGACCGCGAAAGGCACTCCGGTGAGCACGAGCGCGGCGAGGGGCAGCGTGAGCAGCAGGCTGAGCTTCTGCTGGACGTTCAACCTACCTAACATCGCCTACTCGTTCCCCCCGGTTGGCACGGACCGCGCGACCGAGGTGTGACAACTCCTCGAAGGCGAACGTGTCGAACGGGTCGGCCACTCGGCTCTCCGTCCGCGCGGTCCGTGCCCGTCCGGAGCCACCGGACGGGGCCGGCTCGGCCATCGCGGCCGGCGGCCGGGCGGGGAGCAGCAACGCCAGCAGGAAGCCGAGGAGCAGCAGACCGACGCCGGCACCGAGCAGTGTCCAGGTCCGCCGGATGGACAGCCGGTCGGCCCGTTCGCGCAACAGGGAGTCCAGTTCGCCGAGCGCCGCGCTCGCGAGGGGGCGGGTCTGCTGGCGTACCCGCTCCGAGCCGCCCGTGAGCCCGGGGACGTCGACCTTGCCGAGCCTGTGCAGCCAGATCGCCGGCGGCACGAAGGCGTCCACCGCGGAGGTGAACGCGTCGAGCTGACCGGCGAGGTTGGGTCCGAGGGTGGGGGCGCCAACGCCGCCGGCGGCCCGGCTGTCGAGCGCCTTGTGCAGGCTGCTGCTCACCTGCTCGCTGGCTACGGCCACCTGGTAGCGCGCCACCGTGACCCGGGTCTGCGCGTCGTCCGACGGGGTGCGCTCCCCGAGCACCGCCATGTCGACGGCGCGTCCCGCGAAGACCAGGACATTCGGTATCCACCGCAGCGCCGCGTCCGCCAGGTAGTACGACTCGAGCTCCGGGTCGGGTACGAGCTTCGAGGCGTCACCGACGGCGCGGATCAGGTCCGCCGCGAGGGCCACCACCGCCGAGTACGCCGAGTACGCCTGCTCGCCGCCCAGGTGCTGGCCCATCACGGTGGCGATCCGGCCGCGCAGCTCGGTCCAGCGACGGTGGGTACCGAGCGGATCGCCGTGGATGTCGTCGGCCGTGTCGACTCCGGCGATCGCGGCGTCGACCTGGTTCGCGTCGGGCTGTGCCCCGCGAATGGCCGCGGACTGGGCGTCGGTCAGCTCACCGACGAGTTGGACGAGGGGTTGCAGGTACGCCACGCCGTGGCGCTCGGCCTCGATGGTGGCGAGCCCCTTGTTGGTGGCGCTCCACGACTGTGCCATCACGGATACGAACAGCGTGCCGGCCGCGACCACGACGGCGAGGCGCACGAACACGTGCGAGCTCCAGCGTCGCGGTATCGCGGAACGAACCCCGTTGGGCATGATCGTTCCCCTTCCTGACGGGCAGGGTAGAAACAGTTGGGTCGAAGGAGCAGAAACGGATCAGCGACGCCGGGTACGGGCTACGGACGCGGCGCTGGGTACGGGCGTCGAAGCGCACGAGCGGGCCCGGGGCGGCACGATCTCGTACGCGGACTCGCCGTGCTGTGACAGGTCCAGCCCGGCGGCCTCTTCACGCGGGTGTACGCGGTTGCCGAGCAGCCGATTGGTGAGGCTGCCCACCAGGCACGTCACGATGAATGAGTACGCCACGACCGCGCAGACGGTCACGAGTTGCGCGCCGAGCAGCCGGTACCCGCCGCCGTAGAAGAGCCCGTCGGCGCCGGCGGGGTTGACCGACCTGGTGGCGAAGAGGCCCACGGCGAGGGTTCCGAGCACACCGCCACCGAGGTGGACGGCGACCACGTCGAGGGCGTCGTCGAGGTCGAACCACGACTTCAGGCCAGCGGCGAGTTGGCAGACGGCGCCGGCGAGCAGACCGATGGCGGTCGCGCTGAGCGGGGTCACGTACCCGGCCGCAGGGGTGATCGCGACCAGGCCGGTGACCGCACCGTAGGCGGCCCCCAGCGTCGTACCCTTGCCGAACCGCGTCCGCTCGATCACGATCCAGGCCAGGAGCGCCGCGGCGGCACCGAGCTGGGTGTTGATGACCGCGGTGGCGGCCACCCCGTTCGCCGCCAGGGCGGATCCGCCGGTAAGCCCGAACCACCCGAACCACAGCAGGGCGGTGCCGATCATGACGAGCGGCAGGTTGTGCGCGCGGTGCTGCTCCAGCGGCCAGCCGCGACGGCGGCCCAGAACCCACGCCATAGCCAGGGCCGCGGCGCCGCCGTTCGCGTGCACGACGGTGCCGCCGGCGAAGTCGAGGGCCCCGAGTCGGCTCGCCCATCCCTCGGGAGAGAAGACCCAGTGCGCTACGACCGCGTACACCAGCACCGTCCACAATGCAGTGAAGACGACGTACGCATCGAACCTCCACCGCTCGGCGGCCGCGCCGCTCACGAGGGTGGGCGCGAAGACGGCGATCATCATCTGGAATGCCACGAAGGCCAGTACCGGTACGCGGAGGTGGGCCAGGCCGGGTAGGTGTCCGTCGGGTTGGTACACGTCGGCGCCGGCCAGACCGGCGAGGTCGAACCCGCCGAGCCACCGGCCGGTCCCGAACGCGAACGAGAATCCGATCGCCGCCCATATGAGACTGACGACGCCGATCGTGGTGAAGCTCTGCATGATCACCCCGAGCACGTTCTTCTGGCGCACCATGCCGCCGTAGAAGAACGCCACTGCGGGGGTCATCACCAGGACAAGGGCCGTGCTGGCCAGTACCCAGGCGGTCGCACCGACATCCCACGATCCTTGACCAGGATTCACCTGTTCGTCCTCCTCGCAGCATTGCGAGCTGTGGACGGGTTCGCCGTGGCCCGACCTTCTTCGCCGGTGACGGAAGCCGGCGAGGAGTCTCTAGCTCACTCCCAGTGGTCTATGTGACCTCGGCCACTATAGGCACGCGTCGACAACCGGCGCGACCGAACGGCCATGAAAAGCTCCAACTGGGACACCTGGCGGATATTTCCCGGCCGGAGTAGGAGAAAGGCACTCCATGGGTTCGACCGCGAGATGGACGCTGTTCCGGGTCGCCGTGGTGGCGGCACTGGTCGCGATCCTCGTACCGGTCTCGTTCGGCCGCAGGCCCGCGCACCTGGGACCGTCGGTGACCGCGCAGGGCCCCGCTCCGAGCCGTGCCGTTCCGGACGCCGCTCCCGCGCCGTCGGCCACCTCGGCGGTGGACGGCGCCCTCCACCCCGACCACGTCGTTGTCGCCATCTTCGAGAACACGGCGTACGCCAAGATGGCCGGCAACAAGAAGGCGCCCTACCTGAACTCCCTGATGAAGCGGTCGGCGGTGTTCACCAACGCGCACGCCGTGACGCACCCCAGCCAGCCCAACTACCTGGCGCTTTTCTCCGGCTCCACCCACGGCGTCAAAGATGACCACTGCCCCGTCGATCTGCGGGGAAAGCCCAATCTGGGCCGCCAACTGCTCGACGCGGGCCTGGGCTTCACCGGCTACTCCGAAGACCTGCCCATGCCCGGTTTTCTCGGCTGTTCGCACAAGCGCTACGCGGCCAAACACAACCCGTGGGTCGACTTCGACAACGTGCCCGCTAGCGCCAACCAGCCGTACAGCGCCTTTCCCACCGACTTCAGCACGTTGCCGACGGTGTCCTTCGTCGTGCCCAACCTGTGCGACGACATGCACGACTGCGGCGTGGAAACCGGTGACCGGTGGGCCCGGGCGCACCTCGACCCGTACCTGCGGTGGGCGGAGCGGCACAACAGCCTGCTCATCGTCACGTTCGACGAGAACGACGGCAGCCCGAAAAACCAGATCCTCACGCTCTTCGCCGGCGCCGGGGTCGCCCCGCGCAACCACCGGGAGCCGATCAACCACTACCGGGTGCTGCGTACCATCCAGGACTTCTACGGGCTCCCCCCGATCGGGCAGACCGCGCGGAGCAGCCCCATCCGGGACCTCGGCCGGTGAGAGGAAAGGGCACCCCGCTGCGGGGTGCCCTTTCCTCTCAGGTTGTCGGGTCGTCAGGCGGTCGGGCTGACCGACGGGGACGGACTCGACGACTGCGTGGGCGCCGAGGTGCTGCTGGACGGCGTCGGCTTCGGCGATTTCCGGTGGGGCTCGTGCCGCGCCCCGCGCCGGTCGCCCTCGTCTCCGCGCTGCCCGTCGTTGCCCCAGCCACCGTCACGGTTGTAGCCACGCTCGTGGTAGCCGCGGTCGCCGAAACCGTGTGAGACCGCCGCGCCGGCGACGAAGCCGACGCAGCCGATCACGCAGGCGCTGAGCAGGGCGGCCGCCGCGATCCAGATGCTCAGGCGACCGGGCAGCCGGCGGTACCACGCGGGCCGGGAGCCGGCAGCGGGAGCCAACGGCGTGGTCGGGCTCTCCTGTCGCGGCTGGTCGGCGGGCGGCACAGCACTGGAATTGTCAGGTGGGTTGGTCACTGTTGGGCTCCTGAGTCGAGGCTTCCTGTCGCCTACGACAGTGACCGCCGTGCCTAAACGCAGCCGCCGCGCCACTTAAGAATCGGATGAGAAGCCAGCATCAGCCGAAATGCCGTTCCGCTCCAGCGGAAGCCGTACGGTCATCAGCGCCCCACCCGTCGCGGAGCGGCCAACGGTGACGGTGCCGCCGTGCTGGGCGATGGTCTGCGCGACGATCGCGAGGCCGAGGCCGGAGCCGGGCATGGACCGCGCGGTGGCCGCCCGGTAGAACCGCTCGAAGACCCGGGGTACGTCCTCCTCCGCGATCCCCGGACCGGAGTCGGCGACGGTGAGCACCACGCTGTCGGCGTCCAGGGACAGCGCCGTGTGGACGGCGCCCTGGGGCGGGCTCCACTTGGCGGCGTTGTCGAGGAGGTTGAGCACCATGCGCTCCAGCGCGAGCGGCCGCCCGGCGACGACGGCGGGCCGTACGTCGGTCTCGAAGCTGACGGCGGTCGCCCGCAGCCGGACGCGTTGCACCGCCGCGCCGACCACCTCGGCGAGGTCGACCTCCTCGACCGGCTCCGGACTGGCGTCCTGCCGCGCCAACTCGACGAGTTCGTTGGTCAGCTGAGCCAGCTCGATGACCTGCACCTCCAGGTCCTGGAGCAGTTTCGTCCGGTCCTCGGCCGGCAGCAGCCGGCCGGTGCCCGCTCCGCAGGCCTCCGCCCGTACGAGTAGCTCGATGTTGGTGCGCAGGCTGGTCAGCGGGGTACGCAGCTCGTGGCTGGCATCCTCGACCAGCATCCGCTGCGCCGTACGGGACGCGTCCAGCGCGGCGAGCATCGCGTTGACCGACCGGGCCAGCCGGGCGATCTCGTCCTCCCCGCTGACCGGGATCGCCGCCTGCAGGTTCTGGGTGGCGGCCACGTGCTCGACCGCGCCGGTGAGGCGCTCGACCGGGGCGAGCCCGGCGCGGGCGACCGTGCGTCCGAGCAGTGCGGCCCCGGCCACGCCGGCCAGGCAGCCGATCGTCAGCAGCAACCCGAGCTCGCCGAGCGTACGTTGGGTCGGGCCGAGCGCGATGGCGACCTGCACCGCTCCCCCGCCCTTGGCGGGGACGGTGAGCATGCGGTAGGTCCGCGGGCCGACCTCGACCTCTTCACGTACCGCCGCCTGACGGCCGGTGGCGATGGACCGCGCGGAGGGGGTCACCGGCAGCACGGGGGTCGCGCCGTTGGCGAGCATGCCGGTGGCGTCGAGGATCTGCCAGCGCGGGCCGATCTCCCTGCGTCCCTGAAAACCGTTACCGGAGTGCTCATCGGAAAAGTCGGGCCCACCCGGATAGGACTTGTCGGGCACCGCCGGCGTGAGCGACGTCGGCCACTGGCCGGGCTGGGCGGCGATCGCACTCGCGTCGGTGGTGAGCTGCGCGTCCAGCTGGCGGTACAGCTCCGCGCGTACGGCCAGCCAGGCGAGGCCGCCGACGGCGACCACCGCCACCGCGACCGCCAGCGCGGCGATCGACGACAGCCGCGCCCGCAGCGACAGCCTGGCCCACCGCCGCGCCAGGAGCTGCCGCCCACCCTTCAAGCTGCCGAATGGGTTGATCTTCACAGTGGCTGCTCCCGCAGCGCGTACCCGACGCCCCGGACGGTGTGCAGCAGGCGCGGCTCGCCGTCGGCTTCCAACTTGCGGCGCAGATAGCCCAGGTACACGTGCAGGCTGTTGGAGGTCTCGCCGAAGTCGTACCCCCAGACGTGTTCGAACAGGATCGGCCGGGTCAGCACCTGGCGCGGGTGGCGCAGAAAGACCTCCAGGATGGCGAACTCGGTACGGGTCAGCCGTACTTCGCGCGGGCCCCGTCGCACCTCCCGGGTGGCCGGGTCGAGGGTCAGGTCGGCGAAGCGCAGGACGCCGGAGTCGACCGGCTCCGCGGCCGGCTCGGCGGCTTCGTTCGGGCCGGCGAGGTTCGACCGGCGCAGCAGCGCGCGCAGCCGGGCCAGCAACTCCTGCAGAGCGAACGGCTTGATCAGATAGTCGTCGGCACCGGCATCGAGCCCGGCGACCCGGTCCCCCACGCTGTCGCGAGCGGTGAGCATGAGCACCGGAAGCAGCATGCCCTCGGCACGCATCTGCCGGCACGCCTCCAGCCCGTCCAGGCGCGGCATCATCACGTCCATGATCACAGCGTCGGGCTCCTGGCTGCGGATCAGGTCAATGGCGGCGAGCCCGTCCTCCGCGGCGGCCACCTCGTAGCCCTCGAAGCGGAGCGTGCGCGACAGCGAGTCGCGCACCGCCGCATCGTCGTCGACCACCAGAATCCGCACCCGACTCCCCCCAATTCCACCTATCGCGTTGGCCGTACCGCGTTTGCCAGATGGCGGGCGGGCAGGTACCAGTTTGCGAAGCACGCCGACTTCCGGAGCAGGCCGACGAACAGCACCGCGAGCCGAGCCGACCGCCAGCGAGCAGCGCCCGGGCAACACAATCTACCCGCCCGGGCCCGTAGGCCCGCCGTGCACGCCGGTCCCCAACTACCTGACCGCCACAACCTCAGTACTCCATAAGAGGGGCCTAAGAAACCGGTAGGAGCACGACGAAACCGCCCGGCAGCGCCTTGGCAACGGTCCGAGAATGCCTATGATCCGCATGCCCCTACGACCTGTAGTGATGAGTGGGGAACGGCAACCGGTTGTTCAGACGGGCACCAGCCGGCTGTAACGCGCTCACGGGACAGTGATCTTCTGCCCGTTCGCCGAAAGGAACGCCATGGCAGTCGCCACCGCGCGCCATCAGCCCAGCGCCGGTACACCGGACGCCGCGATCGCTCAGGCCAGGCCGCCGGAGGTTGCGCCCCCGCAGACCCTGGTGCCACAGGTCGCGGCGGCCCGGCAGCACGGGCGCGTGGTCGTGGTGTCGGCCAGCGTCGGGGCCGGACACGACGGGGCGGCCGCCGAACTCACCCGGCAACTGCGCGCCGCCGGGCTCACGGTCGACCGCCATGACTTTCTCGACATCCTTCCCCGCGGCTGGGGTCGCCTGGTCCGGAGCGTGTACCGGGCCGAACTCACGGTGGCGCCACGAACCTGGGGGTGGGTCGCGAACGCGACCGGGAGCAGCGCGACGTCGACCCGCACCTCGGCCGGGCTCAGCCGCGTCGCGGGCGCCCGCATGATGGAGGCGGTCGGATCGGACCCGTCCGTCGTGCTGTCGACGTACCCGCTCGCCAGCCAACTCCTCGGGCGACTGCGGCAGGAGGGGCGGCTCACCGCACCCGCCGCGACGTTCCTGACCGACATGTCGGTACATCCACTGTGGGTCGCGCCCGGAGTCGATGCCCATCTCGCGCTCCACCCCGTACCCGCGACCCAGGCCCGCTCGCTCGGCGCGCGCAACACCGTCGTAGCCGGCGCCGCCGTGGCCCCGGGCTTCCGCCCCCGCCGGGACGACCCGGAACGCCTCGCCGCGCGGCGGGCGTTCGGGCTGCCCGGCCACGCGCGGCTGGCGCTGGTCGTGGCCGGCTCGTGGGGTGTCGGGTCCGTCGGCCGCTCGGCCCGCGACATCGCCGACACCGGCCTGGCGGTGCCGGTGGTGGTGTGCGGGCGGAACGAGCCGCTCCGCAAGCGGCTGAGCCGCGACCGCCGGGTCATCACGCTGGGCTGGGTCGACGACATGGCGACCCTCATCCGAGCCTGCGACCTCGTCGTCCAGAACGCCGGTGGGCTGAGTTCGCTGGAGTCATTGGCGTCGGGCGTACCCGTACTGACCTACCGCTGCCTCCCCGGGCACGGCGAGACCAATGCCGCGGCCCTCGAACGGGCCGGCTGGGCGGAGTGGGTACAGCACCGCCGTGACCTGGGCACGGCGCTCACCCGCACGTTCGCGCTGCCGGGACCGTCGACCTTCCCTCGCATCCACGCCGTTGACGCGATCATGGGAATCGCCGCCCGCGCTTCTAGCGTCCTCGCGTGAAAGGCTCCCGGATTCTCGCCACCGGCGCCGCGCTCACGCTAGCCGCCCACGCGGCTCCCGCGCTGACCTCGATCGCACCGCTACGCCGCCGCCTGCTACCCGGCCTGTCCGGCACGGGGCTGCGCAACCATGTGGCGCTGACCTTCGACGACGGCCCCGATCCCCGGTCCACGCCCGCGTTCCTGGACCTCCTGCGCGCCCAGCACGTACGCGCGACGTTCTTCCTCCTCGGCAACATGCTCATCCGGGCGCCGCAACTCGGCGCCGAACTGGTGGCGGCCGGGCACGAAGTCGCCATTCACGGCTGGGAGCATCGCTGCCTGATCGCCCGCGGCCCGCGCGCCACGTACGACGACATCGCCCGCGCCCGCGACCTGGTCGCGGCGGTCACCGGCCGGCAACCACAGTGGTACCGGCCGCCGTACGGCGTGCTGACCACCGCGGCGCTGAACGCCGCCCGGCGGCTCGACCTCGCCCCGGTGCTGTGGACGGCCTGGGGACGCGACTGGGAGGCCCGCGCCACGCCGGAGTCGGTGCTGGCCACCGTCGCCGGCCGGTTGCGCGGCGGCGGGACGGTCCTGCTGCACGACTCCGACTGCACGTCGGCGCCCGGATCCTGGCGGCGTACCCTCGCGGCGCTGCCTGAGTTGATCGACGACGTCCGGGGCCGGGGGCTGCGCATCGGCCCGCTGGCCGAACACGGCCACTGAGCCTCGGAGGCGGCTGGCCACAGTGGACCAGCCGCCTCCGATGCGATGACGATTAGTTCCAGATGCCGATCAGTTACCGGAGCGCCGGCGGGTACCGGCGTCGGTCCGGCAAAGCATCACACGCCAGAGAGAACCTAGACATAGGCGAAAATGGGTATAACGCGACGGCTCGACAGACCGAGCTTCCCCCGGGCAAACGAACCCCGCACCGTCGACATCAGACGGTGCGGGGTCGCTTGTGACGCACCCTATGACTCGAGCAGCCCCAGATTGCGCAGGCGGCGCAGCCATCCGGTCGCGGTGTGACGGGGCACGCCGTAGTGCCGCGCGAGCGCCGTGGTACCACCCACCTCACGGTACGCCGAAAGCACCTCACCCGGCTCCGGCATCCGGCGGTACGCCCGGCGGCCGTTCGCCGGCTGCGCCGCGGCGGCCGCGGCGGCCGCCGCGGCCGCCCGGTCGGCCTTCGGCTGGCGCGTACGCGACGGCGCCTTCTTCGCGGGCGCCGCGCGAGCCGTCTTCTTCGGCCGGGATGACCGGCCAGTGCGCACGGACGACACTGACGCCTCCGACGCCTCCGGCACCTCCTCGGCAACCTGAGCTTCGGAGACTTCAGCCGCCAACCCGGAGACATCAACCTGCGTCGACCCATGCCCGTTCGGTCCGGGCGTCGCCGTCACGGCCGCCGGCGCGGGCGGAACGAGCGCGGCGATGAGTTGGTCCAGGTTCAGCGCCGGTAGCTGCTGCGGAAAGATCGCGCCGCCCGCTGTCGCCCGTACGGTCAGTTCGGTAATGCGCGCGCTACCGGATGTCGTGTCCACCCTGATGGTGGTGCGCGCTCCGGCTTCGTCATCGTTGGGGGTGATGGTGATGGTGTAGCCAGCCACGGTGGAGCCTCCATGGAGCTTCAACGATCGGCTGCCGCCCGGAGGGGAGCAGTCTGGGCGGCGACGACAACAGACCACGAATTCCTCGTGATCATTGAGATACTGCCATGGACGAAAGCGTTTTCCTAAGGGAGTTCAACGGATTCCAACGCCTCGCGCTGCCTACATAAATAAATGTCGATTCTCAGTAAACGAGCTGTCACAACTGGTGCAACAGACAGCGATGCGGCTCAGGTCGACTCGACCGTCACCGGCACGCCATTGAGCACCGCGGTACCCGACAAGGGATCCACCCGCAGGTCGTCGGTGAGCCGGTTGGCGTTGACCCCCGCGGTTCCGGCGGCGACGGAAAGCTCCACACCCGGCAGGTCATGACCCCAGCCGTGCGGGATGCTCACCACGCCCGGCGCGATGTCGTCGGTGACCTCGACGGTGAGCTCAACCCGGCCGACCCGGGAGGAGACCCGCGCCTTCCCGCCGTTCACCAACCCGAGCCGCGCCGCGTCGGCCCGGTTGACCACGACCGTGCACAGCTCGCGGCCTTTCACCAGCGCCGGCACGTTGTGCATCCAGGAGTTGTTGGAGCGCAGGTGCCGCCGGCCGACGACGACGAAATCCCCCGACTCCGGTGCCGGCGCGGCAGCGAGTGCGCGGACCTCGTCGGCGATCGGCTGCGGACACAGCTCGATCCGCCCCGACGGCGTACGCAGGATCTCCGGGATACGCGGCGTGAGCGGACCGAGGTCGACCCCGTGCGGCTGCTCACGCAGCCGGGCCAGGTTCAAGCCATCGGGTACGCGGCCGAAGCCGTCGCCGTACGCCCCCGTCCGCAGCCGCAGGTCGACCAGCCGTTCGGCGGCGGTGTCGCCGGTCAGCAGCGCCGGGTCGGCCCCGAGCTTCGCGCAGGCCTGCCGCAGTTCGCCGTCCTGCCAGGCCTCCACGTCGGCGCGCCAACCCAGGCCGGCGAAGATGGCCATCAGGCGCAGGTAGATCTCGCACTCGTCACGCATCTCCCCGTCCAGCGGCAGAACCGGCGGCGAGAAGTTGGCGACGTTGCGTACGGCGAACCCGTAGAACGCGACGTCGTAATGGGCGCCGCGGCTGGGCGGAGGCGGCGGCAGGATCACGTCGGCGTGCCGCGACGTCTCGTTGACATACGGGTCGACGCTGACGACGAAGTCGAGCGTCGAGATCGCGCGGGACAGCCGGTCGGCGTTGGGTACCGACGACGCGGGGTTACCCGCCACCGTGACCAGCGCGCGGACCTGCCCCTCCCCGGGCGTCTCGATCTCGTCGGCGAGCGTGACGGCCGGGAACTCGCCGAGGACCTCGGGCAGCCCGCGTACCCGGCTGCGCCAGCGACCGGTGGTGAAGCCCGGGCCGGTCCCCTTGCCCCGCCGGCTGTGCGCCGGCAGCGGGAACATCGCCCCGCCTGCCCGGTCGAGGTTGCCGGTGAGAATGTTCAGCACGTCGACCAGCCAACTCGTCACGGTGCCGCACGCGACGGTCGTGGTGCCGATTCGCCCGTACACGGCGGCGCGCGGCGCGGCGGCGAGCTGGGCCGTGAGCTCCCGGATGGTCGCCGCGTCCACCCCGCAGCGCGCGGCCATCGCCTCCGGGGTGAACGGCGCGACCAGATCCCGCACGGCGTCGACCCCGTTGACATGCTCACTCAGCCTGCCCGGTTTCACCAGCCCGGCCCCGAACAGCGCATTCACCATGCCGAGAAGAAGGAACACATCGGTACCGGGCCGGATCGGCACGTACTGGTCGGCCGCCTGAGCGGTGCGACTGCGGCGCGGGTCGACCACGACGAACCGGCCGCCACGCGCCCGCAGCGCCTTCAGCCGTCCGGGAGCGTCGGGAACCGTCCACAGGCTGCCGTTGGACGAGTAGGGGTCGGCGCCGAGTATCACCAGGAAGTCGGTGCGATCGATGTCGGGTACGGGGATCGCGAACGGGCCGCCGAACAGGTATCCGCACGACACGTGCTTGGGCATCTGGTCGAGCGTCGAGGCGGTGTAGACGTTGCGCGAGCCGAGCGCCTTGCGCAGCAGGCCGGCGTAGAGGTTGCCGGCGAGCGTGTGCACGTTCGGGTTGCCGAGGTAGATCGCGACGGCGTCCCGGCCATGCTCAGAGATGATCCGGGTGAGGCCGGCGTCGACCGCGGAGAACGCCTCGTCCCACCCGGCCGGCACGAGCGCGCCGTCCCGGCGGATCCGCGGGGTCCGCAGCCGGTCGGGGTCGGCGTCCAGTTCCCCGAACGAGGCGCCCTTGGGGCAGATGAAGCCGTGGCTGAGCACGTCGTCGGCGTCCCCGCGGACGCGGGTGAGGCGGTCACCGGAGACGGTGAGCTCCAGGCCACAGGTGGCTTCACACAGTGGACAGGTGGTGTACGCGGTGCGTGGTTGGTCGACCATGAACCCTCCCCGTCAAGTTACCGGCCAGTTAACCTTCTGCGACCCCGGATGGCGAGAGCCCCGCAAGGACGAAGTCGGCGATCTCGTCGGCCAGTTGCCGGGGCGAGGTCGGGCCGCCGGGCTGGTACCACTGTGGCAACTGGTTGACGACGCCGAACACGACCAGCGTCACGGTGTCGGCCGAGGCGACGGCCGCGAAGGTTCCGTCCGCCTGCCCGCGCGCCACCAGGTCGCGGAACGCCTCGTGGTACCGGCGGCGCTGCGCCCGCAGCGCCGCCATCGGCTCGGTGGGGAGCTTGTGCATCTCCCGGGCGAACACCGCGGCCTCGGCCAGCCGTGCGGTGGTCGTCTCGACGAGGTCGACGATCAGCGCCCGGATGACGTCGCCGGGCACGCCACCAGCAGCCAGGATGCCGTCGAGGTGCGCCAACTGCTCGCTGATGAGCCGGTGGTAGATCTCGTACAGCAGGTCGTCCTTGGACCGGAAGTAGTGGTACATCGCGCCCTTGGTGACCGCAGCCCGCGCCACGATCTCCTGTACGGACGTGGCGTCGAAGCCCTGGGTCGCGAACAGGCTGACCGCGGCATCGAGCAGCCTCCCCTGGACGGGGCTCAACGCCATCTGGCCAGCTCGCGGCGCGCCACCGAGCGGCGGTGCACCTCGTCCGGCCCGTCGGCGAGCTGGAGGGTACGGGCGTGTGAGTACAGGTTGGCCAGCGGCGTGTCCTGGCTGACACCGGCCGCGCCGTGCGCCTGGATCGCCTTGTCGATGACCCACCGCGCGACCTCCGGCGCGACCACCTTGATCGCCGAGATCTCCATGGCCGCGCCCTTGTTGCCGACCGTGTCCATCAGCCAGGCCGTCTTGAGCGTCAGCAGCCGCGCCTGCTCGATCCGGATGCGCGCTTCCGCGATCCACTCCTGCACCACGCCGTGCTGCGCGATGGCGACGCCGAACGTCTGCCGGGACAGCACCCGCTGGCACATCAGCTCCAGCGCGCGCTCCGCCATGCCGATCAACCGCATGCAGTGGTGGATGCGCCCCGGCCCGAGGCGGGCCTGGGCGAGCGCGAAGCCCTCGTTCTCGGTACCGAGGAGATTCGCAGCGGGTACCCGGACGTTGTCGAATCCGATCTCGGCGTGCCCGCCGTGCGGGCCGTCGGTGTACCCGAAGACGGTCGTGGGGCGCACGATCGTCACCCCGGGGGTGTCCAGGGGTACGAGAATCATGCTGTGCCGGCGGTGCTTGGGCCCGTCGGGGTCGCTGACGCCCATCACGATGGAGACCTTGCAGCGCGGGTTCATCGCACCCGACGACCACCACTTGCGGCCGTTGATGACGTAGGAGTCGCCGTCACGCTCGATCCGGGTGGCGATGTTGGTGGCGTCGGAGCTGGCCACCTCCGGCTCGGTCATCGAGAAGCAGGAGCGGATCTCGCCGTCGAGCAGGGGCTTCAGCCAGCGCTCCTGCTGCTCCGGCGTGCCGAACATGGCCAGGATCTCCATGTTGCCGGTGTCCGGCGCGGCGCAGTTCATCGCCTCCGGTGCGATCAGCGGGCTGCGGCCGGACAGCTCCGCGATCGGCGCGTACTCCAGGTTGGACAGTCCGGCGCCGAACTCGGAGTGCGGCAGGAACAGGTTCCACAGGCCGCGCTTGCGCGCCTCCGCCTTCAGCTCCTCCATGATCGGCGGGGCATCCCACTCGCCGGGGCGCTGCGCGACCTGCTCTTCGAACATCTTCTCCGCCGGGTACACGCAGTCGCGCAGGAACTCCGCGGCTTTTTCGTGCATCTCCTTCGCGCGATCGCTGAATGCGAAGTCCATCTGGTTACTCCCCTAGAGTCGCGGCAGCTCGTTCGATGAGCTGCGGCACGGCCGGCCCGAACGTCTCGAACCCCGCGCCGACGGTCTTGCCCTGCAGGTAGCGGGCGTGGATGCCTTCACTGATGACGGCGAGCTTGTAGTTGCCGAAGGCGACATACCAGTTCAGCCGCGCGACGTCGATGCCCGTCGCCGCCGCGTAGCGCGCCGCAAGCTCCGCACCGGTCGGAAAACCACGGGGTACGGGCGGCAGCAGGCTCAACTGCGCCAGGTCGGTGTACACGACGAGCAGCCCCACGTCGGCGAGCGGATCACCGATCGTGGCCATCTCCCAGTCCATGACCGCGAGGATGGCGCTCAGGTCGTGGGAGAACATGACGTTGTCGAGGCGGTAGTCGCCGTGCACGATCCCCGCGCGGGGCGAGTCCGGGAGCTCCTTGGCCAGCCGTTCCGTTACCTGTTCAAGAAGTGGCAATTCACGCGTCTTCGAGCGCTCCCACTGCTGGTGCCAACGCCGTACCTGCCGCTCCAGATAGCCCTCGGGGCGCCCGAAGTCGGCGAGGCCGACCTCGGAGTGGTCGACGCCGTGCAGCCGGACCAGCAGGTCGATCAGCTTCTCCCCACACTGCGAAGCAGCCTCGGGGCCGATGTTTGCGCCTCTCACGACGATGCCGTCGACGTACTCCATGACGTAGAACGGCGCGCCGATCACGTCCGCGTCCGGGCACAGCAGCAGCGACTCCGGTACCGGGAACCCGACCTGCGCCAGCGCGGTAATCACCCGGTACTCCCGGGCCATGTCGTGCGCGGACGGCAGGACGTGCCCGAGCGGCGGGCGCCGGAGAACAACCTGCTTCGTCCCGTCGGTCACGACGTACGTGAGGTTTGATCTCCCGCCACTGATCACCGAGGCGGTGAGCGGACCGGTCAGCCCCGCCTGCGCGAGGTAGGGCTCGGCTCGCGTGAGATCGAGCCCGGGTGGACTGGTGTCGGATGCCACTGCGCCTCCTCCGTACCGACCGGTCGGTTTGGACCGTAGCCGCGTATCGACGGGGGTGTCAACGGTCGGAATTGGCAGAGCGAGTGGCGGGATTTCCCCGTTATATCCGCCGTATAACGTGGAAATCCGACCACCGGTGTGGCCAGTCGCCCGGGCGCCACCGCGCAGACGGGCCGTGCTGATCATCTGCTTAACTCTTCCCGAAGACACCCGAAGACCAGACGGGAGCTCATCGTGCAGCACCAGGAGATCGGCGCCTGGCTCGACGACCTCGCCTCCTCGGCGCCGGCGCCAGGCGGTGGCGCCGTCGCCGCGATGCAGGTGGCCATGGCCGCCGGCCTGGTGGAGATGGTCACGAACCTGACCATCGGAAACCCGCGGTACGCCGAGCACGAGCAGACCATGGTCGAGGCCCGGGAGCAGGCCGCGGAGCAGCGGCGCCTGGCGCTCCAACTGGCCGAGGACGACGCCACCGCCTTCACCGCGGTTACGGACGCGTACAAGTTGCCAAAGTCCACGGATGAGGAGAAGGCCGCCCGTTCCGCCCGGATCCAGCAGGCCTTGCTCGGGGCTGCGGAGGTGCCGTGGCGGACCGCGCAGGCCGCCGCGACAGTTCTTGACCTCGCCGAAAGAATTCTTCCCGGCGCGAACGTCAACGTGCTCTCCGATGTTGCGGTGGCTGCCTCCTCGGCTCGCGCGGGCCTGGAGGCCGCAATCGTCAACATCGAAGTCAACCGGACTGCCATCAAGGACGAGGACGAGCGGGCCCGCCTCGGCGACGCGGTCGCCGCGATCGAGCGTGACCTCGACCGGGCGAGCGCCGTGGTGGCTTCCGTACGGAAGGGACTGAGCCGATGACCCTCATCGACGGACGCGCGATCTCGAAGGCGATCCTCGAGACGGTGACCGCGGACGTGGAGGCGCTCCGGGCCGCCGGTACGACGCCGACGCTCGCGATCGTCGTGCCGACCGACGACGAGGCGACGGCCTGGTACGTGCGCTCGATCGTCCGGGCCGCGGAACGGGTCGGCATCACCGCCCGCCAGATCGATCTGCACGGCACGACCGCCCCGGAGCTGATCACCGAGCTCGCCGCGCTCTCGGCCGACCCGGGCGTGCACGGGATCATCTGTCAGACGCCGCTGCCGAAGGGCGTCACTCTCGACCAGATCGGCCAGCACATCGCGCCGGCCAAGGACGTCGACGGCGCCAACCCGGAGAGCCTCGGCCGGCTCGCCGCCGGGCTGCCCGCGTTCGCGCCGGCGACCGCGCAGGCGGTGGTCGAGATCCTGCAGCGGGAGCAGGTGCCGCTGGCGGGCGCCGACGTGGTCGTCGTGGGCCGCAGCAACGTCGTCGGCAAGCCGGCTGCCCTGCTGCTGCTGGCCGAGAACGCGACCGTGACGATCTGCCACTCCCGTACCCGTGATCTCGCCGCCCACACCCGGCAGGGAGAGGTCCTGGTCGCCGCGGTGGGACGCGCGAAGATGCTGGGCGCCGACCACGTCAGGCCCGGTGCGGTCGTCATCGACGTGGGTACCAACCCGACCGAGGACGGCGGGCTCGTCGGCGACGTGGACACCGAGGCCGTGGAGTCGGTGGCGGCCGCGATCACGCCGGTTCCCGGCGGGGTCGGGCCGGTGACCACCGCGCTGCTGCTGCGCAACGTGGTCACCGCCGCGCGGGG